>NZ_CP179930.1:0-1200000 GCF_047495495.1 Zymobacter sp. IVIA_12111.31 C1 | reverse complement strand
GGCAGAGCGCCTTTAACACCGTTTGCACGGATGGCCTGGCGTGCTTCAACCACTGCGGCACGGAAGGCATCGTTGATCTGAGCGCGGAACGGATCGAATGCAGACAGTTCCAGACCTTTTGCCAGATCATCGCTTTGCGCCAGAGCACGCTGTTCAGCGGTCAGCGTCGGTTCGAACGTTTCGAAGGATTCACCTTTTTCGTTCTTGCCGCACAGCACTTCCAGCCATGCTGCTGCACCGAAGGCCAGACGAGAAATGTCGTTGCCAGCTTTCAGGTTGCGTTCGAACGTATCCGTCCAGAATACCTGGATCTTGGAGTTGGTGTCGCCCGCGATACGCAGCAGCTGGTCAGCCATTGCCGGGTTGGCAAAACGGTTGAGAACAGAGCGTTTGTATTCCTGGACATCCAGATCAGCCGGAGCATCCAGCGTCGGGATAACGTCGAGGTTCAGGAAGTTTTCCAGCAGTGCGGCCAGATCACGGTCCTGCATGGCTTCGTGAACGAATTCATAGCCCAGCAGTACTGCAGGGCAAGCCAGCATGGTGTGAGAAGCGTTCAGCATGCGAACTTTGACCTGCTCGTAGCCAGTCACGTCGTCTGTCATGCGAGCGCCAACAGCGGCCACATCCGGGCGACCTGCGCAGAACTTGTCTTCCAGAACCCAGTCAATGAAGGTTTCGGTCAGCAGCGGCAGTTCGTCCTGCAGACCACTGCCTGCATTCAGTTTTTTGATCGCGTCAGCAGTAACGGCCGGCGTGATGCGGTCAACCATGGCGTTCGGGAACGTGACGTTCGCTTCGATCCACTGAGCCAGTTCAGCATCGGCAGCACGTGCGAAACCAGTGAAGGCTTTCTTAGCGACCGTACCGTTGTGACGCAGGTTGTCGCAGGACAGGATGGTGAACGGACCTACGCCTGCATCACGACGACGACGCAGCGCTTCGATCACCAGACCGAAAACGGTCTGCGGTTTCTGCGGGTTGGCCAGATCGTGCTTGACACCAGCGTGTTCAAGATTGAACTCACCTGTGTTCTCGTCGATGTTGTAGCCACCTTCAGTGATGGTCATGCTGATGATGCGGATAGCCGGATCAGCCAGCAGCTTGATGACGGCTTCCGGATTTTCCGGTGCGTGCATGTAGTCGATAACGGAACCGATGACACGAACGGAAGAGCTGCCGTCGGAATCAACTTCAGTCAGAGAGTACAGACCGTTCTGACGTTTGTAGGCCGCCGCTTTTTCACGCATAGCGTCGTTGTCGATCAGTTCGACACCGACAATACCCCAGTCACGCTGATCTTCACGCGCCAGGCAACGATCAATGTAGAACGCTTCGTGAGCACGGAAGAAGTTACCCATACCGAAGTGAACGATACCCGGAGTTACAGTGCTGCGATCGTAGTCGGGCGTAGCAATGGAGCTCGGCAGAGTAGACAGGGTTTCATTGTTGAGCATTTGAGGCGCTCCTTGTGTCAGGGTTGCCATAGGGGAATGGTCAATGAATAACCAATGGAAATAGGTGCCCATCACAGAAGCAACATGTCTCGTTTTTCATTGAAAAACCGCACCATAGAGATGCCTTTCTCTGAAAACACGACTGTTACCGTTAGGCTTGCACGTATAGTTATCCTTTTTGACAGGGGCTTCTATGCCACCTTGGTTGGATAGACGAAACGTGTTTACTTTTGAATACAACTATTATCGTCCCCTAACGGAATTCTCTATAACACTACGTTTTTATCCAATTGACACTAAACGCCGTTCACTTTTCGTAAAAAGACGCTATCTTGAGCCAATATGAGCGTTCTCCATCTCGCTCATTTTTCTTTCGCTGAAGGAGCCTTACTATGCGCCCGTCACTGCATGCTACATTTTGCCACACCGCCACTCACCTGCTATTCGCAGCATTGGGCCTGCTGACGATGGGTCAGGCCATGGCAGACGAAGCTCAAACCTATCCTGACGCTTATATGAAAAGCCATCCGCAAACTCAGCAGGCCTTCCAGCGCGCCACAAAGCCCTTGCTGAAGCAGCACAAATGGGTGGCCAGCTATGGTACCGCCAGTCCGGTGGGCAAATATGAACAGGACGGCCTTATCTATACCGTGATCACTGGCTGCAAACCCCATGAATGCAGCTCGGAGCAGTACATCGCACTGGTCGACATCCACAGCAACGTGCGTGGTGCCTTGATTCGTGAGCGACAGCGTGCCAGCGGCACGCTGACCACGACAACGTTCGACTGGTTCGGCGATGTCGACGACAGCGCACGCACACTGATTCTCAAGGCGTACTCAGCAGCGCAGTAGTTGTCAGCCTTCAGGGCTTACAATATCGATATATCAAACATCATAAAGGGCGCAAGAATCGTTAATCGAGCGCCCTTCTCATTTTCAGTGTGTGGATTTACTAAATCAGACAAAAATGAAAGGAATGCTAAAAATAGATTTTTTTGCGCCGATAAGTATGGCGTGTCAAAAGGCTCTTGTTTGACGCATGGCTTCCATGCGTCCCTTTTTACACGCCATGCGTTCATATAAGCGCAGTGTCACCCTGCAGAAGTCCTCATCTTCTTTCAGGGCCGCATGTTCATATAGCAAGAAGACATGCTCGATAATTTACTCAAGGCACTGCGACTTTTGCCGATATGAAAAAAGCATCTCCTATTAAGCGCGCCCGCTGGCGCGTTTTTCTTTTTAAAGGGCATTGTCTATTGTATCGTCACCTCAGCTATAAGAGGCACTAACCGATAAGTACGTATCATAATGATGACGATGTCCTATCAAATAAAAAGGCCGCATTCAGCGGCCTTTTTATTTAGTCATCAGCGAGACGCCATCTTGTCCTCGGGCAGCTTGTGCCCATACCGTACCTCTCGTGGCAAACGCCGCACATTGATGAATAGCTGGATCGCGTTAATGGCTACCAATACCGAAGTAGCAACGAACACCCAGCGGAACCCCCACAGCGCAGAGACGGTCGACCCCATCATAGGGCCTAGCATATTGCCCAAGTATAGAAAGGACTGATTGTAGCCCAGCACGCGGCCTGTCACCCGCTGGCTACTGAAAGTGACCAGCAGGGTCTGCACCGCTGGCAGTAACGCGCCATCGGCAAAACCAAGCAGAAAGCGCAGCCCTGCCAGCTGCCACGGGGTCGCGACCAACGACATCGCGATGAACAGTAGCGCCGCGACTGCCAACGCTGGCACTAGGATCCTTGCCATACCAACCTTGTCGCCCAGACGTCCCAACCGAGGAGCCGCGATCAAGGCCGCAATACCGGGCAGCGAGGCCACTATCCCGCTCATGAAGGCGACGTTCTCCTGCCCTCCGCCGATCAGATAGCGAATAAACAGCGTCAGCACCGGCCCAATGGAGCCGTTGGCAACCTGAATCATCAGGGTAGTAATGAACAGGGTCAGCATCAGCATCGGGTACTGCCACGAGCGAAACACCGCGCGGTTGCTCATATGGTCCTTGCGCTCGACCTGAACCACGCGTCCCTCCCGAATCAGAAAGAGCGTGACCAGAAAGCTTATAAACATCATGCCCGACGTCAGCATGAAGACCCACCGGAGACCAATGTGGTCGGCCAGAAAGCCACCCAGCAACGGCCCAGCAATAACTCCCGTTACCTGCGCCGTCGACAACGTTCCAAGCGCCCAGCCGCTGCGCTCGCGGGGGGCTTGAGAAGCCACCAGCGCCATGCCATTGGGAATAAAACCTGATGCCAGCCCCATCAATGCCCGCAGCGCTACCAGCTGGTAGACATTGGTCGCCATGCCTTGCAAGGCAATCGCGATGGCCATGCCCAGTGCCGCACGCAGCAACATGGGGCGTCGTCCCATTCTGTCTGCCAGACTGCCCCACAGCGGCGCAACGATAGCGGCCACCAGAAAGGTACTGCTGAACACCAGACCTGACCACAAACTTAATGCCCCATGCTCATGGATGCCCAGCTGCTCCACATAGAGCGGGAGGAAAGGCATGATCTGACTCATGGCCAACCCTGTGAAGAAACACCCTAGCCACACTGACGCAAGATTTCTTTTCCAGTTGAGCTCCATGAATCACCTGTCACGAGAAAGACCTGATACACCACGCCATCCGATAGCGCTGCCACCCACGGATAACAATGCCCGACTTGCGCCTATCCGCCGCACGGCGAAAACACCACCCTTGCCGCCACTTAGCACGCTACTCAAATAGCATACGCCCATGATCGGTGGGCCTCTACCCGATCTGCAACACTGCACGGTTTTTCTTTACGGTACGGCTCAAGATACACACCCAGCATCAAGAACACGCCATGGCCTCACCCACATCAAAGGCATATGCTCTATATCGGCATACCTCCCAAGATAAGCATCAGCACACGCTAGAATATGAAAACAGCAAATCAACGAGAACAGATAAGTCTACGTGTCTCAGGGAAGGCAATAATAGTGATAACAGCGATGGAAGTGTCATTATCAAATAATTGATGATCAATGCGTTACTACTTGTAATATAAAAAGGATAGAAAGATATATACAGTATCAAGGAATCAGTGCAACTGCTAAAATAATGACAGCCTGTAATAAAAATACAAAACCAACCGTTACTAATCTAATGGCGTTGATGCTCAATGCAAAATACAAGGCCTTTATCATTTATGCCATACGATTGTAAAATATCCGCAAACCCAGCCTATTTACTTACACCCTTATTAAAAGACCACTTTATAGCCCAAATAATTTATTTTGCCCTATCTAGAGCAGATGATTTTTGCCACATTTCTGTAGTGTTAGGCACTTGAATGACACAAATATTGAAGTTATTAAACACTCTCTAAGAGCGTGTTTCATAACCTCAATACTCATGTCATTGAAGGGGGCTCACGTCACAAAAGTGCGACATAAACCATCTATTTCAGGAATGGCAAAAGCAATCACTTAGGTTATGAAACAGACTCTAAGTGCTGGTTATGAATATTCCCATTGAGAGCATGTCTCATAACCCCAATGTCGATGTCATTGAAGGGGATTAAGACCGCAAAATCGCGGTAGAAGCCGTCTATTTTAGAAAGAGTAAAAGCAATCATTCAGGTTATGAAGCCGTCTCTAATTTCAGTATGGTGACTCATGGCTGCCATCATTCATCATATTCCTATCATCAATAGGATACCTTGCAGCAACATGCCTTGAAGTTTAAGCAATAACAGTACGGTAATTTTTTATATAGTATTTAGAGTCTGTTTCATAACCTAAGTGATTGCTTTTGCCATTCCTGAAATAGATGGTTTATGTCGCACTTTTGTGACGTGAGCCCCCTTCAATGACATGAGTATTGAGGTTATGAAACACGCTCATCCCTATCTGGCGAGAACTATATGCTTGCACACCACCGAGATGCCAGCGCCAGGGCGAGTCATTACAGGAGCCACTTCTCTTCTGCCCAGCTTTACTTGGTCGCGTGGCGCACTAGACTCTGGACCACCTTATCAACAGGCAGGAAACGGTAGCGTTCTCTTTACCGACCTATCGTCAATGCGTCATCAACATAGAAGAATATCTGGCGGCGATAAGAGCGCAGGCGCTAGCAAGCAATCAGAGACGCATGCAATCGCCATCAAACGTATCATCACCGACGAAAACGGAATGTAAGGCTATTGCCAGGAGCACCCAAGGAGATGGGGGAATGAAAGTGCGAAAGGCCCATAAATACACAGGCCCGATGGCATTGCCACCGGGCCTGCATTGCCGCTAGGAGCAATGGGTCATTTCAAGCGTTTGAACGCTTCAACCACGGCATCACCCATTTCGGAGGTCGTGACGCGACGAGCTCCCTCCTGCATGATGTCGGCCGTGCGCAGCCCCTGATCCAACACGTCGCCTACGGCGCGTTCGATGCGATCGGCCAGCTCGGGCGCTTCCAGCGAGTAACGCAGCATCATGGCAGCGGACAGGATCGTCGCCAGCGGGTTAGCGATGTTCTGGCCCGCGATATCCGGCGCACTGCCGTGACTCGGTTCGAACATACCTTGACCGCTAGCATTGAGGGAGGCGGACGGCAGCATACCGATAGAGCCCGTCAGCATAGAGGCTTCATCAGACAAGATGTCACCGAACATGTTGCCGGTCACGATCACATCGAACTGCTTCGGCGCACGCACCAGCTGCATAGACGCATTGTCGATGTACATGTGGGACAGTTCGACATCCGGGTAGTCCTTCGCGATGTCGTTCATGATTTCGCGCCACAGCATGGACGCTTCCAGCACGTTCGCTTTATCGACAGAGCACACTTTGCGATTGCGTTTGCGAGCCAGATCGAACGCCGTACGACCGATGCGACGAATTTCTTTTTCATCGCTGATGTACGTGTTGTAACCATAGCGTGTGCCATCTTCCTTCTCGCCGAAACCGCGCGGCTCGCCGAAGTAGATGTCACCGGTCAGTTCGCGCACGATCATGATATCCAGACCGGACACCACTTCCGGGCGCAGCGTGGAGGCTTCCGCCAGCTGCGGGTACAGGATTGCAGGGCGCAGGTTGGCATACAGTTCCAGGCCTTTGCGAATACCCAGCAGGCCTTTTTCAGGACGATGTTCGCGCGGTTCCAGTGCTTCCCATTTAGGGCCGCCAACGGCACCCAGCAGGATGGCATCGGCATCATGAGCGGCTTTCAGGGTTTCATCGGGAAGCGGTACGCCTGTGGCATCAATAGCATCCCCGCCGACTTTTCCGAACACCAGCTCCATGTCGAAGCCTTCTTCGTAGCAGGCATCCAGCACCTTGACGGCTTCTGCTGTAATTTCCGGCCCGATACCATCCCCCGGCAATACCAGAATGCGGTTTGTCATCTTTCTTCTCCAGAATGAATGATCGCTATCGGAGGCCTTCTGCATTCAACCTTCGCGATACGCGCCTATATTTTCAGCAGCCATGATGCCTTATCGCACCACGGCCAGAAAGGGGCCGATCGTCTCGGCCCCTTGAAAGTCATCCCTTAGGCCAGCCAAGGGAACTGTTGATGATAACGCGCTTCGAAGGCCCGAATGGCATCCGCCTGCTGGAGGGTAATGCCGATATCGTCCAGCCCTTCTTCAAGACAGTGCTTGCGGAACGGGTCAATATCAAACGAGAACGTTTCACCGCTTGGCGTGGTGACCTTCTGCTCGGTCAGGTCGATATCCAGCGCATAGCCTTCGTTCGCGTCGACTTCGCGGAACAGCTGATCGACGATCTCGGCATCCAGACGAATCAGCAACAGCCCGTTCTTGAACGAGTTATTGTAGAAGATATCTGCAAAACTCGGCGCGATGACCGCACGGAAACCGAAGTCCTTCAGTGCCCACGGGGCGTGCTCACGAGAGCTACCGCAGCCGAAGTTGTCGCGCGCGATCAGCACCTGTGCCCCTTTGTAGCGCGGCTTGTTGAGGACGAACTCGGGGTTAAGCGGTCGTGTGCTGCAATCTTGGCCCGGCTGCCCTTCATCAAGGTAGCGAAGCTCATCGAACAGGTTGGGGCCGAACCCCGTCCGCTTGATGGACTTGAGGAACTGCTTCGGAATAATGAGGTCAGTGTCCACGTTGGCGCGATCAAGCGGTGCCACGAGGCCGGTCATACGAGTAAATTTTTCCATGCCAATATTCTCCGAACGGACTGTGGTCAGAAATCAGGCGGTAGCCGCCAACGGTTCAGGGTCGAAATCACGGACATCGACGAAATGGCCCGCAATCGCTGCAGCCGCTGCCATGGCGGGGCTGACGAGGTGCGTACGACCGCCGTATCCCTGACGTCCTTCGAAGTTGCGGTTGGACGTGGAGGCACAATGCTCACCGTTGCCCAGCTTGTCGGCGTTCATCGCCAGACACATGGAGCAACCCGGTTCACGCCATTCAAACCCTGCCTCAATCAAAATACGGTCAAGACCTTCCTTCTCAGCCTGTTTCTTGACCAGCCCAGACCCCGGCACCACCATCGCCAGCTTGACGGACGGCGCAACGTGACGGCCTTTCGCAACGCGTGCGGCTTCACGGATATCTTCGATACGACCGTTGGTGCACGAACCGATGAACACCTTGTCTACCGGGATATCAGAAATTTTCTGATTCGCTTCAAGGCCCATGTATTCAAGCGCACGTTCGATACTGCGACGACGCGTTTCGTCCGCTTCCTTGGCCGGATCAGGCACGGCAGCACTGACCGGCAATACCATTTCAGGACTGGTGCCCCAGCTGACCTGCGGCTCGATATCCGCTGCGCTAATCTCGACAACGCGATCGAAATGCGCATCTTTATCGGAGACCCAGTGCTTCCAGCTTTCGACAGCCGCTTCCCACTGCTCCGGTTTCGGTGCAAACGGGCGGCCCTTGATGTAGTCGATGGTGGTCTGGTCGACGGCGACAAGCCCTACACGCGCCCCCGCTTCGATCGCCATGTTGCATACCGTCATACGGCCTTCCATGCTGAGGCTGCGGATCGCGCTACCAGCGAACTCGATGGCATAGCCGGTACCGCCAGCCGTACCGATGCGGCCGATTACGGCCAACACGACATCCTTCGCCGTAACACCAGCACCCAGCTCACCTTCGACACGCACCAGCATGTTCTTCATCTTCTGCTGGATGAGGCACTGGGTCGCCAGCACATGCTCGACCTCGGACGTACCGATACCGTGTGACAGGGCTGCAAAAGCACCATGCGTGGATGTATGGGAATCGCCACAGACCACTGTCATGCCCGGCAAGGTTGCGCCCTGCTCCGGCCCCATGACGTGCACAATGCCTTGACGTTCATCGTTGATTGAGAACAGCGTGACACCAAAGGCGCTGCAGTTATCGTCAAGCGTGGATACCTGAATACGAGCGATATCATCCCGGATACCGTCAATGCCTTCCTTGCGCTCCAGCAGCGTCGTCGGCACGTTATGGTCCGCCGTGGCCACGTTGGCACTCAGACGCCACGGTTTGCGACCCGCCAGACGCAGCCCTTCGAAAGCCTGCGGTGACGTGACTTCGTGCAGCAACTGACGATCGATGTAGAGCAGTGAAGAACCATCTTCACGCTGCTGCACGAGGTGCGCTGCCCAGAGTTTGTCGTAAAGCGTCTGTCCTGCCATGTCGTTCTCCCAGAATTGCCTTCCTTGCCAAGCAACAAACACCTTTATGCTTGCTACAATCACTATTTTATTGCTGTGATTTCACAAGGACAGAAACAAGATATCGTTTATAGTCAAACATGCGCTATATGCAGCAAGACTACACTGCCATCACTCATGAAATCAATTCATATTTCTAATACAACCCATTCCATTCTAGAATAGATAATAACGTGACCGTTCGTGACCAAGAGACATACAGCCGCTCTCCATGCTCCTCCCCAAATCAACGATGCCAATCAAAGGTGATATGTTATGGATACCCAAGGGCTGCGCGCCTTTATTGCCGTTGCAGAAGCCCACTCGTTCTCAACGGCTGCCGAGCACCTTCATCTGACGCAATCTGCTGTCAGCAAGCGCGTGGCAACCCTAGAACACCAGCTGGGCAAACGGCTGTTCGACCGCATTGGTCGCCAGGTACGGCTGACCGAGGCGGGCCAGCGCCTGCTGCCTCGCGCGCACCAGATTCTGGAGCTGATGGATGACACGCAGCGTTCGTTGCAGCATGATCAGCACGAGATCACCGGGAGACTCACGCTAGGCACTAGCCACCACATTGGCCTGCACCGCCTGCCCTCGATCCTGCGCCGGTTTCGGCAGAACTATCCTAATGTACAGCTCGACCTGCGCTTTCTGGACTCAGAAGACGCCTACCACGGCATAAAAGAAGGTGAACTGGAGCTGGCAGTGGTTACCCTTGCGCCAAATGAAGACGCACGTTATGCCGTCATGCCACTGTGGCGTGACAGACTCTGCTTCGTCACCAGCCACGACGACCCACTCTGCAACCAACAACCGCTGACGCTGGAAACACTGAGTCAGCACGATGCGGTACTGCCGAACCCGCTAACCTTCACACGCTCCCTGATCATGGACCGCTTTACCCGAGCCCACCTTGCCCCTCGGGTGGTGATGGCGACCCATTACCTTGAGACCCTCAAGATGATGGCCTCGGTGGGGCTGGGCTGGAGCCTGCTACCCGAAACCATGGTCGATGACAATGTGACGCGACTGACCGTTGACTGTCCTCCTATCGAACGCTGCCTAGGCGCACTGCATCACCGCGACCGCACCCTGTCTGCCGCGGCCAAGCAGATGCTTGCCCTGCTGAGCGCCACGCAGGACAGCACGGTCAATTCGAATATCCCATCCCATCAGAACAAGAAAGGTTAGGCGGACAGGCGGACAGGCGGACAGGCGGACAGGCGGACAGGCGGACAGGCGGACAGGCGGACAGGCGGACAGGCGGACAGGCGGACAGGCGGACAGGCGGACAGGCGGACAGGCGGACAGGCGGACAGGCGGACAGGCGGACAGGCGGACAGGCGGACAGGCGGACAGGCGGACAGGCGGACAGCGTTGCTCTTCCCACCGTTAATGGCAATAGCCTTATAGAATGCCATGTGTCGAATCCACAATTCCTCTCGATTTGCCCCCACCCATTAACGGCCCCTTTCATCCGACAACAAAAAAGCCTGAAGCGGGGTCTGCTTCAGGCTCGGTGTTCTGGACTCATTTATTGCCAGCGGCGTTACAACTGCGGTAGTACCGGTGTATCGACGTGAACATCACCACACTGACCACGATGGCGCATCAGGTGATCCACCAAGGTCAATGCCATCATCGCCTCGGCAATGGGAGTGGCACGAATGCCCACACAGGGATCATGACGCCCTTTGGTGACCAACTCTATCGGCTCGCCGTGGATATCAATGCTACGCCCCGGCGTGGTGATGCTGGAGGTTGGTTTCAGCGCTAGGCGCGCAACGATTGGCTGACCGCTGGAAATGCCGCCCAAGATGCCACCCGCATTGTTGGAGAGGAAACCTTCCGGCGTCATCTCATCACGGTGTTCTGAGCCACGCTGCGTCACGCTGGCGAAACCTGCACCGATTTCAACGCCCTTCACGGCATTGATGCTCATCAGACCGTGCGCCAGTTCGGCATCCAGACGGTCGAAAATAGGCTCGCCCAGACCTGGCGGAACGCCTTCAGCCACGACAGTAATGACGGCACCAATGGAGTCCTGCGCACGGCGCAGTTCATCCATATAGGTTTCGAGCGCTTCCACCTTGCTCGGGTCGGCGCAGAAGAAAGCATTCTGCTCAACGTGCTCCCAGCCAACGAACGGCAGTTCAATCGGCCCCAGCTGGCTCATGTAGCCACGCACCTGAATGCCTTTAGCCGCCAGCACCTTCTTCGCCACGGCCCCAGCCGCCACACGCATAGCGGTTTCACGGGCACTGCTACGGCCACCGCCACGGTAATCGCGGCGACCATACTTATGCCAATAGGTGTAGTCAGCATGAGCCGGTCGGAACTGCTCACTTATCTGCGAGTAGTCCTTGGAACGCTGATCCGTATTCTCAATCAGCAGCCCGATCGGCGTGCCGGTCGTCACCCCTTCGAACACACCGGACAGAATGCGCACCTGATCCGGCTCGCGACGCTGCGTGGTATGGCGGGATTGCCCCGGTCGACGACGATCCAGATCGTGCTGAAGATCCGCTTCGGTGAGCGGAATTCCCGGCGGGCAGCCATCTACGATCGCGCCCAGGGCCAGACCGTGGCTTTCGCCGAACGTCGTTACAGTGAATAGGGTGCCGAATGTGTTACCCGCCATTTCCTCTACCTTATCATTGCCGTCTGGCGCAGCCGCCGATTACCGTGAAAGCAGCTCCAGATCACTGGCCTGCAAGGCAAATACACCGTGACCACCGCGTTCGAATTCAATCCAGATGAACGGCAGTTCAGGGTAAGCGTCTTGCAGGTGGCGCTCGGAGTTGCCGACCTCAACGATAAGAATACCATCATCTGTCAGGTACTGGCGCGCTTCTGCAAGCATCCGGCGCGTCAGATCAAGACCGTCAGCCCCAGAACCAAGCGCCAGCGCCGGTTCATGATGATATTCAGCGGGCATGGCCGCCAGATCATCAGCATCGACATAGGGTGGGTTGGAGACGATCAGGTCGAAACGCTGACCTGCTAGCCCAGAGAAAAGATCACTCTTAACGACATCCACGCGCTGCTGCAGGTCGTAACGGTCGCGGTTAATACGCGCCACATCCAACGCATCGTCACTGATATCGGCCAGCACGACGTGGCTGGTAGGCAATGCCAGCGCTGCTGCAATACCGATACAACCAGACCCCGTGCACAGATCAAGCACACGCGCCGGATCCCGTTCTGGGAACCAGCTCGAAAAACCGTCTTCGATAAGCTCAGCAATGGGCGAACGCGGAATCAGTACACGCTCATCAACCTTAAAACGCAGCCCTGCAAACCAAGCTTCACCGAGCAGATAGGGCAGCGGACGGCGCGTTTCGATGCGCAGGCGTGCCAAGCGGATGATATGGTCACGCTCAGCGCGCAGCAGACGCGCATCTAGCACTTCTGGTGCTGCTTCATGAGGCAGATTCAGCGCGCCCATTACCAGCGCCGCAGCTTCATCCCAGGCCGTTGTCGTGCCATGCCCGTAGTAAAGCGGCTTTCCTTGCTGACCCCGCTCGAAGACGCTCGTGCACCAGCGCAGCAGATCGCGCGGCGTCAGCAACGCCTCGGCCACGATATGATCGCTTAGCTGAAGCGTATCCAGGCTCGGCAGGCGGACGGAAGGCTGCTCACCGGGCACTGCGGCATAATTATCGAAGTTGGACATAGTATGATTATGATTCGTGTAATTGAGGGATGATTCAATCAGAGATGCGGGAAGTTTACCCCGACGCAAGGGGCAATCAAGCGATAACCTGCATCATTGTGTAATCGAGAGTAACGTGTAGCACCGACATTTCTTCTTGCAACGCTCTGTTTTATATAAGATCAGTAAGCACTACCTAATCTGGCACATTTCTAACATGCACATATCGTAACCGACCGTGCTTTGTAACCAGCGTCACGCCGACACACTATAAAAATGGCCTTTGGCGTTCAATTATGGTTACAGAAGAATAATGTTTACATGCGATCACTTCATCTTCTGCGCGCCATTATAGCGAGCGCACAAGGTATGGGCTATTAGTCGGCACGTTATGGCGCTTAAACATAATGGTATAGTGCAATATCTAAAAGCCTCTTGGTTATCTCTTTTCTTGAAAAGATGTTCGAAGCGGTAAAAAAACGTTCACTGCGGGCATTAAGAGGCTGTTTCAAAACCCCTTGAAAAAATCCATGTTGCCCAAAAGTCTCATTGCATGGCTACTTCACTACTTCCTGACGAATTCTGGTATATCATCCAACCTCTTCTCCCCGAGCACACGCCAGACCCTCGCGGAGGAAGACCTCGTGTATCTGCCCGACAAGCGCTGTCTGGCATCTTGTTCGTACTGATGACGGGGATTCCTTGGCGACATCTGCCTACCTCTCTAGGCTTTGGCTCCGGTCCCACCTGTTGGCGACAGTTGAAAGAGTGGCATGAGGCAGGCGTTTGGCAACAACTCCATCATGAACTGTTACACCGCCTGCATCTGGCAGATCGCATCGACTGGGAACGCGCCTGCGTGGATGGCTCATCCGTAAAGGCGAAAAAAGGGGATCTGCCGTAGGCCCCAATCCCACTGATAGAGGGCGCTCAGGGTGCAAGCGTCATCTGCTGACGGATGGCAATGGCGTGCCGTTGGTAGTGCTTTTTCTGGGGCAAACATGCTCGATAGCGTTCCGCTGACGGCGTTATTGGAAGCGGTGCCTAAGCTGCAAGGCGCTCGCGGCCGCCCTCGGCATCGCCCGAACAAACTGCACGCTGACAAAGCCTATGACTACGAGCGTTGTCGAGAAGCCTGTGTTGTTCGAGGTATCAGTCCGCGGATAGCGCACCGCAGCAAGGATAGTAGTACGAGGCTAGGCAGGCACCGCTGGGTAGTAGAACGCACTTTTGCATGGCTCAATTACGCTAGGCGGCTAGCCGTTCGGTACGAACGCCGACTTGATATCTACTGCGCCTTCACGTTGCTGCGATGTGCCATGATCTGTTTTAAGAAGCTGATGCTGGGGTTTTGAAACAGTCTCTAAAGAGAAACGCCCGTGCTTCGTTACCACTCATACTGAAGAAGCTCTCTTATAAAGCGCCACCTATCGTCCATTGCTGCACGTGCCCGGTCCTTGTTCTCTTAGAGCCATGGCAACGACACTGCCCGCAAGTCAGTCTCCGCGCTAACGCTATCGCCGCGAGGGTGGTACGACGACAGCCTTCTGCTTGGATAGCCGATGTTTCCAGCCAATTCATGCCCGTGCAATGGTCTTCAACACCGCTGCCACTATGGCTTCAGGCCGATCCTCCTGCATGAGATGACCACAGCCGGGCACCCGTATGCAGGGCTTATCGGAAAGAAGATCCGCCAGAGAAATTCCCTGATGGACAGGCAACCAGCCGTCTTCTTCTCCCCACAGTACAGTGACGGGACAGTCCATTCTCTCGTACTGCCCTTCTATTTCATCGGTGTACGCCTGATCCATCTGAGCAATCTGCCGGTAGAACGCAGGCTGCCCTACTTCACCGATCCAAGGCGTCATGTAGATAGCCAGCGCTTCTTCGGACAGCGGCTGTGCTGCTGATGTCTGCAGGTACTCACGTAGCACGGCACGGTGCATATAGTTAGGCATGCCAGCGAAAGCCTCTTCATGCTGACGGACATGCTGCACAAGCGGCGATCCCCACGGGGCCTGTGAAACTGCATCAAAAAGAGTCAGCGAGGCATAGCGCAGCCCATTCAGATAGTAACCCCGCAGCGCAGTCGCACCGCCAAAATCGTGTGCGAGTACATCCGGCCGCACAAGGCCCCATTCACCAAAGAGTGCTGCCAACACCCGATTCTGCATGCCCAGGGAGACGTCCTGCCCTTGCCGCATTTCGGACTGACCATACCCCACCAGATCGAAGTAATAGACGGTACGGTGATCCACCAGCTGAGGCACAATGCGTCGCCAGACCTGCGATGAAAAAGGCGTACCATGCAGCGCAACCAGCGGGGCCCCTTGTCCCATCTTTCCCCAACGCACGGCATTACCCTCAATGAAACAGGTGTAGGGTAGCTCCAGCATATTCATATCCTTGATCCTTATCGCTCGCTTCGCTTTCTAATTTTGCAATATGACTATATGATGGAGACATGAACAGATCAATGCAAATAAAGGCGATGGCAAGCGAACTGCGAATGACCATCCTTCAGCTGCTGAAAGCCCCCAAGACCCACTTTAGTCATCAGTGGTCAGCCGACCCGGAGACCCTCGGCGTCTGCATGACGCTGATTGCTGAGGCGCTTGGTATCGCCCAGCCGACGGTCAGTCGCCACCTCGACATTCTGAAACAAGCGGGCTTTATTACGGTGCAGAAGCACCAGAAATGGTCTTATTGCATGCGCGATGAGCAGGCTATTCAGGACTATCTGGATTGGCTGAAGCATGAAATAGCGCTGGACTGACAAGCTCGAATAGCGCACAACCATGACCCCTCCCTGTGGGCCTGCCCGTCTTGCCCATAGGCGATACGATTAAACGGCTGACCGCACGGCATCATGACGGCGATCGAATCAGATAACAGCTGTTAGAATATGGCCCCTATCGCCGACATCTTCATGCAAGCATATGGTTTTGTGTCACTATTATGTTATGTGTAGCAATTCACTTTGGTGACTTTTCTGGAGGCCCCTGATGAACAATGACAGTTTCGACGATGATCTTGACGTGTTCCGTCAGGCACTCAAGGACATCAAGGTGCAGCGTCTAGACGAGCGCCATACCAATCGTGCCGACGTACGCGCAACGCTGCGTGCCAAGAAAGAACAGGACGAAGCCTTGCTGGCGCGCCGGATGGCAGCCACCCACACAGACGATACCCAGGCTCGCTCACGCACCAGTGATGGCCGGGTCGAGCCCGTTACGCCGGGCCAGTCACTGCTGTTCTTCCTGCCAGACCTTCCCGCTCGCACCATCAGTAAACTGAAGAAAGGTGAGTACGAGTGGCAGGCGGGGCTCGATCTTCACGGCTATACACTGGAAGAAGCCCGCCAAGAACTGGAAAACTTCATTCACGATGCCATGACGGAAAGAATGCGCTGTGTGCTGGTCGTGCACGGTAAGGCATGGGGAGGATTGGCGGACTATCCGGTCATCAAGAGCCATGTCAATGCATGGCTACGCGAACTGCCAGAGGTGATCGCCTTCAGCTCGGCCCAGCCCATTGACGGCGGCACCGGCGCTGTCTACGTACTTCTGAAGAAGGGACGTTATAACGGGTGATTTACGAGCGCAGCGCCTCTGCATAGTCAGAGGCTGCCGTAGCGCTGATGACCATCGGGCAGGTCATGACTGCGGCCGATAGCGCGAACGAGTATAGGCACAACCTGCCGCCCAGACATCTGCCTCGTACTGCACTACCTCTGCCGTAGCGAAGGCATCGCTGCCCACACCTTTCCCTTCGGTTAGATAGCGCCCGAGATAGCCCACCAAAGGCATATGGCTGCCCCATACCCAGCACTGCGCGTCGTCAGCCGTCATCCACAGTGCATCCCACCCCGCCATTACCGCGGCTACTGGCGTATCAGGCGTCAGCCATAGCTGAGACTCAATAGAAACATTCAACGCCTGAGCAACATAATGCGCCGTCTGCTGGGCTCGCGTGAACGGGCTTGCCAGCAAGCGGACGTCACGCCCCGCCGCCTTCTCTGCGAGCCACTGTGATGTTTCGGCAGCCTGTCGATGCCCTCGTTCACTGAGCGAACGCTGTGGATCAGGCGCATCGAACAGCGCCTCGCCATGGCGCATGATGAAGAGTTGTTGCATGGATAGCGGCCCCGCATTGGATGAGAGAAACCGTACGTCAGGCTTTCCTCTCTGGATTTGTACATCTTCAGGACGATGCCCAATACCCCCATAGCGCATACGGCGATCACCCGATCAGGCGATGGCCGTACGCGACATGCAATATCAGGAAGACGATGTCAGATCATTGTGATGAGAACGCGTTTCCTCACGCGGCAGAGTGAACTCAACGTCGCTGCTCAGCTCGCCTCGCATCAGCGCTTTCGCCATGTAGTGAGGAGGCACACCTTCGAACATGACCTGATGAAGGCCACTGACCAATGGCATATAGATATCTTCTTCAGCGGCTTTTTTCTGAATAAGCGCTACTGTATTGACCCCCTCCGCCACCTGCCCCAACGCCTCGATGGCTTCGTCCAGCGTCTTTCCTTCTCCCAGCGCCAGACCGACACGGAAGTTGCGCGACAGCGCTGACGAACAGGTCACGATCAGGTCACCTACGCCAGCCAGGCCGAGGAAAGTCATGGGGTTGGCGCCTTGATGCACGGCAAAACGGCTCATTTCTGCCAGCGCACGCGTGATCAGCATGCTGCGCGTGTTTTCACCCATGCCCAGCGAATGCGCCATGCCTGCCGCAATAGCATAGATATTCTTGAGCGCCCCGCCCAGCTCAACGCCATAGCGGTCATTGCTAGCATAGACGCGGAAATAATCACAGCTCAGCGCCTGCTGAGCACGCGTGCGAGTCACCGGGTCATCACTGGCGACCACACTGCCGGTCAGCTGGCGATCAGCAATTTCAGACGCCAGATTGGGGCCCGACAGAACACCGACATGGCGGCTGGGAGTCTCTTCAAGCAGAATTTCACTCATCAATGTGAAACGCTCTGCCTCAATCCCTTTCGTAGTACTGACCAGAATCTGATCCGGCGTGATCCACTGAGCGGCGCGGCGCACCACCTGCCGGAATGCCTTGGAGGGAATGGCGACCAGCACCAGCTCGGCATCGCTTAGCACGTACTGCATGTCCGTGGAGGCTTCGACATTGTCGTCGATACGGAATGTAGGCAGATAGCGGTCGTTCACACGGTCACGGTTGATACGCTCGACCAGCGCGGGATCTCGCAACCACTGCCGCACCCGTGCGCCCTTTGCCGACGCAATGCTGGCCAATGCCGTCCCGAAGCTGCCACCGCCCAGTACGGCCACCCGTTGTCCTTGCTCAGACATAATCTTCCATTCCTTCCCTGTTGCTAAGACGTCATTACGACAGCGCTCCCTCATCCGAAGGGCTAGATACGCCATCGTGCTCATCATGATACCCCGCATCGCCCTGAAGCGTCGCGACCATTAACCGCTTTATCTTATTTCGCTCGGCGCATACGTTCCATTCTGGAACGATGAGGGCCGCCGCATGGACTACGCTATCTAGCAATAGCACGCGATCGAGGAAACGGCATGCGCCTATTGCTCAGCATGAATGATCCCACGTCAGAAAAATCTGTCAAAGCGCTTCTGGAAACAGAGGGTTATCACGTTCACGTTATCGAACAGGATAACCAGCTTCTGAACACCGTGGCCGAAAATGATTTTGCAGCACTCATCATGGACCTTCCGACACCTGCCGAACACGGTGTGCAATTGTTACGCCAGCTGCGTGAAACCTCTACGCTGCCCGTCATGGTGGTTACTCCGCAGAAAGCGCTCGCCGTGAAGGTCAGCGTTTTGGATATCGGCGCGGACGACTACGTACAAGTGCCGTTCGAAGTCGAGGAACTACTGGCCCGGCTTCGTATGATCATCCGGCGCTCGGCGGGTCGCGCCAGCCGCATCATTGCACTCGGCCCGCTGCGTATCGACGAAGGCAAGCGCGAGGTGTACTGGCAGGGACAGTCAATTACGCTGGCCCGCCGTGAATATGCGCTGCTGGTAGCCTTTGCCAATCATCCGGATCAAGTGCTGACCAGAGCGTACCTAGAGCAGGTGGTCTATGGTCAGCGCGACGAGGTGGATTCAAATGCGCTTGAGGTGCATGTACATCACCTGCGGCGCAAGCTGTCCGCGATGCTAATCGACACGGTTCGGGGAGTGGGATATCGGTTCAATACACCAGAGGGTGATGAATAACGCCCTGCGATATCATCCGTGATCACTATAACGCTGCGTTATGCAGGCATCGTTACCACAACCGGCTCTCCGCCATGAGGCACGGCGCTATTGATAAACAGAGCAAGCTTGCTGATCCCAGATATGACATCGCCCCTGCTGCATACACAGCAAGGGCGATGATGTCGATCGGCAACCGTCGATCGCTGCGGGCTTATACGCGTGGAGCGTTGACGTTGTCAGCCACCATCATGCGATCTTCACTACTGCGCTGATGGTGACGCTCGATCAAGGAGCGGTTGGTCGTCAAAAGCGAACGCAGCTGGGCCAGATACAGCGGCCCACGCTCGGAATAGCGTTCCAGAGAGGCGATCAAGGTACCCGCCTGCACAGGACGACCCTGACGACGTAGCTGGGCGCGCTGCTGGCGCAGCCCTTCATAAGCCGCATGGGTATTGATGTTCAGCAGATAGGCGCGCACGTTATCTTCAACGGACGCGAACTGCTGGAAACGCTGGGCCTCGTCAGGGTCAATTCCCTGCTGAGCCACGCCGCAGTTGCGACCGAAGCAGCGCATGCCAAACAGATTATTGCTTTCGCGTGCAAAACGCGATGTGCCCCAGCCAGACTCTTCAATGGCCTGAACCATCACCATCTGGGAAGGAATCACATCAACACGACTGAGCAGCCGGTCCCAGGGAATCTGGTTGGGCTGGGCGCTGGTGCATGACACACCGTAGCGCTTGCAGATAGCATCGAAGCGGGTTGCCGCCTGATTGGTCCATTCATTTGCCCGACGCGCTGTCAGTAACCATTCCCGGTCTCTGGCGATCTGGGCGTTCTGTTCCTTGATGATGGGCATCAGTAGACTGATGAAAGCTTCCTTGCGCTCTGGACCTGCAGGCTGATCGCGAAGATCAGGCATGGTCGTCAGGGAAACAGCAGCCTGCGCTGCTGCCGGCGTAATGGCGGCCTTTGGCGAGTGCTGTGATGCAGGCACACTGGCAGTTGCCGATGTACCCAGCGTCACCAACGCCAAGGACAGCATCCATACGGGCCGTGAAAAAGCTCGCGTCATCGTAAAGGTTCTCGGACTAAACACCCGGCAAACCCTACCATAATCCACACGGAATACCGTGCTTTTATGACCTCTATTTAAGGAAACGAACGTCTTGTAATAATGCCATAACGTAGAGTAAATGATTGCTATCACCCCTCGTCATCAGAAAAACTTCCTTTCAAAACATATCGATAAATCATTTTTCCATTCAATACACGTCGTTTCACTAAAAAAGTGCAAAAAATATGGAAATAACATCAGCTTATGGAAAACCCGCCACTGAATACGCTACGCGCGCCTGAATCGACAAAACTCAGGCGCGCGCCATAGTCAGGATGACAGGATAAACAACCGATGACTTAGAGGGTATCGGTCAGCACTTTGTTCAAGCGCCTTACATAAGCTGCAGGGTCATCAAGATGCCCGCCTTCAGCAAGGATCGCCTGATCCAGCAGGATCGCCGCCAGATCGTCGAAACGTTCGTCGGGCGCTCCTTCCAGCCCTTGCACTAGCGCATGCTCTGGATTGATCTCCAGAATCGGGCGGCTTTCAGGAATCGGCTGCCCTGCGGCTTCCATCAGACGGCGCATCTGGAAGCCGACATCATGCTCGTCCAGCACGACACAGGCAGGCGAATCGGTCAGGCGGTGCGTGACACGGACATCTGCCACACGCTCGCCCAGCACGCCCTTCAGACGTTCGATCAGTGGCTGTTTCGACTTGGCCGTTTCTTCCTGCGCTTTCTTCTCGGCTTCGTCTTCGACGTCGCCCAGATCCAGGTCACCCTTCGCCACGTCGGCAAACGACTTGCCGTCAAACTCACCCAGATGCGCCATCAGCCAGTCGTCGATGCGATCGGACAACAGCAGCACTTCGATGCCTTTCTTACGGAAGATCTCGAGCTGTGGGCTGTTGCGAGCGGCATTGAAACCATCGGCCACAACGTAATAGATCTTCTGCTGCCCTTCTTTCATGCGGCCCACATAATCGGCCAGCGACTGATCCTGCAGCGGCTGGTCGGTGTGGGTCGTCGAAAAGCGCAGCAGTTCGGCAATCTGCTGACGGTTGCTGAAATCTTCTGCAGGACCTTCTTTCAGTACTGAACCAAACGCGTTCCAGAAGTTCTGGTACTTCTCGGCATCGTTCTTGGCCAGCTTTTTCAGCATGTCGAGCGCACGCTTGGTCAGCGCACTCTTCATTTTCTCGACCTGCGGATCCTGTTGCAGGATTTCACGCGAAACGTTCAGGGACAGATCGTTGGAATCGACCACCCCCTTGATGAAGCGCAGGTACAGCGGCAGGAACTGCTCGGCATCATCCATGATGAAGACGCGTTGGACGTACAGCTTCAGGCCGCGAACACCTTCACGCTGATACAGATCAAACGGTGCCTTGGACGGCACATACAACAGGCTGGTGTATTCCAGTTTGCCTTCGACGCGGTTATGGCTCCAGGTCAGCGGTGCATCACCGTCGTGCGCGATATGCTGATAGAAAGAGGTGTATTCGTCATCGGATACATCGCTACGTGGGCGCGTCCACAGCGCCTGTGCTTCATTGACGGTTTCCCACGCCGGCACTGTCTTTTCTTCATCTTCTTCTTCGCTGCTGTCGACCACAGTCTGCATGCGTACGGGCAGGTCGATGTGATCAGAGTATTTGCGAATCAGATGGCGCAGACGGTACTCCTCTGCGAACTCAAGGGCATCTTCACGCAGGTGTAGGATGATTTCCGTGCCGTGCTCCGCACGCTCCAGCGATTCTACAGTGAACTCACCTTCACCGCGCGACTGCCACTGCACACCAGCGGAAGCTGGCGTCCCCGCTTTGCGAGTATTGACGGTGACTTCATCAGCCACGATGAAAGCCGAGTAGAAGCCGACACCGAACTGTCCGATCAGGCGAGAGTCTTTCTTCTGTTCACCCGTCAGCTGTTTTAGGAACTCCATGGTGCCAGAGCGTGCGATAGTCCCTAGGTTGGCGATGACATCGTCACGGTCCATACCGATGCCGTTGTCACGCAGCGTCAGCGTGCGAGCCTCTCGATCGGCACTGATCTCAACGCGCAGCTCCGCATCACCTTCATAAAGCGCATCATTGTCGAGCGCCTGATAGCGCAGCTTATCGCACGCATCCGAGGCATTGGAGATCAGTTCGCGCAGGAATATCTCGCGGTTGGAATACAGGGAGTGAATCATCAGCTGCAGCAGCTGTTTCACTTCCGTCTGAAAGCCGAGGGTCTGCTTGGATTCCACTTCAACCTCCTAAACTACGGTATTTATTGGCTTAGAGCGCGTTTCTGAACAAGATTCCGGGGCAGATTCTGCAAGAAATCTAGGTGAAAAAGGGGCTGACGATTTCGTCTCCCGAAAGAGCTATATGGTTGCTGAAATGGAAATTCCAAGTGGAGCACCCCATGCTTTTCAGGCTTGTAGAAATCTCGCCTCATCTAGAGAACAAGGGATACAAGGGAATCAATGACCGACTTCGGGCGAGATGGAAGATAAAGCGGAAGCCCCAGAAAACGGCTTAGAAGATTTTTAAGGCTATCGCTGAAATGCTCGCGCATGAAACTATTTACGATGCTCCTTATTTTCCAAAAACAGCTTATTGGTTATATAATATCAATAATATATCATCCGATATTAAAAACAAAAACACACTTAACACAATATCGAATTATTTCAACAAGGACATACGCCAGTAGAATCAAATTATTATTTTTTAAACTGCGCTTACCAGTCCGAGATACAGGACCTTTCCCTACAAGGATAGGAAGTTGATTCCGACACAATGAGATGGATGGCATACTAGACGTTATCAAAAAATAGTGGGGCGATCATAATTTGAAATCATTGGGCAATATAGTTCTCAAGAGAAGCTTGCTCCATAATAAAAACAATAAATATATAAATGAAAACATGAGCAATTACACACAGCCATCTTTTCATCATAAACACTCGCAATCAATTCACAAAACAGTCCACCATTACTAATATAAATAGTTAAACAAAATTCACCACTCAAACACAGTCCATTTAAGGATAAACAAGAAAGTGTGCGACACTTGCTAATCTAAAACAGATTAATCCATTCCAATTCCTCGCGGTCGGAATCCGGTACGTATTGAGTCCTACATTAATAGATACCTAGCATCCCTGCTCGTTTGACACCCTTCTGCCGCCCTATCTATTGGTTCAGTAGCTGCTAGCATACAGATTTATTTACAGTAACCAACAGCTTTAAACAGTCATAAAGGTACGACAAAATGAACAGCCAATGGCAGATAGACCTATTTGACGGCCTAAACAATGCAACAAATATGCAAGACGTACTTGATGCCACATTAAAGATAGTGCGGAACTTTGGTTTTGATCTA
Source organism: Zymobacter sp. IVIA_12111.31 C1 (assembly GCF_047495495.1). GTDB lineage: Bacteria > Pseudomonadota > Gammaproteobacteria > Pseudomonadales > Halomonadaceae > Zymobacter. The sequence goes on along the minus strand of NZ_CP179930.1, from coordinate 1,176,555 downwards.
TGTGGATGGAGAGCAAAACTTCCTTTACCGCTAAATAACAAACACAGATATTCAACGCTTAATTCAAACGAAGATAAGGTCAGTGAACAAGCAAGCAATGGTTATTATGACAACGCACCAGTTCCAAAGCACTGCTCTCAATCTATAGAGCCTATCTCATGGTGCGGCACAACAGAAGATAGAATCTTCATAGAAGCACCCGATTTAATAGAAGAATATTATGGTTCTGGACATCGAGGGGGATGGGCACAATCATTGATAGAAAGCAAAAATATGTTCAGCCTATTCTACGCAGATAGCTTTAGCATATTATCAAAAAAAGACATAGAACATGTGGATTTAAAAATGCAGTTTGTTACAACAGCAGTGCTTAGTAAAATGAATGCATTTCGCCTAAGACCCAGTATAAAATTAAGCGAAAAAGAAAAGGAGATATTGAGATGGTCAGGGGATGGAAAAACAGCATGGGAAATAGGACAAATTTTAAGCTTAAGCAATAGCACCATCAATTTCCATTTGCGAAATGCAATGTTTAAACTGGATGCTCCGAATAAAACGTCAGCTATTGTAAGAGCGATTTACTTAGGTCTTCTTCATTGAATTACGCCCTTTATTCTTTTTGACAACCCGCCTGCTGGCGGGTTTATTGTCTAATAACACTCTCAAGAAGACTTTTTCTGTACTCCATCCCCATACGCTTTACAGAACACCTCAGCATACCGCCCGCTCACATGCGCCTTTCTCCTCCCTCTACAAAGGCGCAAGAGTCTGTCTACCTACGCGCCACACACGTACCAAAGCGTACGCATGGCTTACTTTGGATGAAGTGCATGCCATTCGCGCCACGGTTGCATGGCATCGTAGAGACGTGACAGTAGCCAGCCACAAATCACCACATCGTCAACCAGTCCCCACAGTGGGATAACGTCGGGAATCAAATCAAACGGGCACAGTAGATAGCCGACGATCACAAGCGACAGAATCAGCGCTTTCCACGGCAAGGGTCGATAGCGCCCCAACAGGCAGTCGCGCCACATGGGCACCAGTAGTTTGAGGGCTTTCCCCGCCTGCCAGAGCAGTCGCCAGCGACGTGGAGCCAGCAGGCGCTTCCATTTCGGTGAAGTGTTTCGCGTCATATTCGCCTCGTCTGAAAATTCAGGGCGTGATGGCCATCGTGCCTGCATATCCATCTCGCAAGATCGGGTATTATACAGCGACAGCCGCCTAGGTACGTCTTATCGTCACTGATAGTCAATGCCCGCTATCACGATGGGTCGCCATTGGCACAATCTCAGCGTAATACGGATAATGTCAGCTGTCCCGTTGTCCCATGACACGGCACCGCGTTTCCAGCGTATTGCGCCACACTCAATGAACCCGTGAGAGGTTCTGACACTGCCCCGCCGCCGTTCTCTTTTCAGGTTCAAGCGGAGCAGCGACACTATGTGGGAACGCCCGTTCCTGCTATTCAAGGAGATGATGTATGAGCGCTTCTTTCGGCACGCTGTCGCTGACCTCGCGACGCTTGGCCTTCTCACTGGCATTGGGCCTGACAGGCCTGATGGGGCCTGCGTTCGCTACGGAGGCGGCATCCGATCAGGAAATGCGTCAGGCGCTCAGCGATGCTCGCAGCAGTGTCTGGGACACAATGGATCAAAAGGCGCTTTCGCAGCATGTGCTGGAAGGCTACCTCACCTATCACCGGCTGCTTCAGCAGCTGCCCAGCGTAGCTCCGGCCACCATCAACCAGTTCATCAGCGCTCATCAGGACTCCCCGGTGTCCGAATGGATGCGCAATCAGGCTCAGCTGCAATACGGCAAGGCTGGCAACATGTCAGCCCTATTGGCCGTCAGTAACGAGACGTTGCCCAAGAATCTGCAGGCCCAGTGCTACCTGCTATCGGCACGCTTAATGCAGGCTGCTCCGGTGGCCAACCAAGCCGCCGCCGATGCTCGCGAGCTGTGGCGCAGCGGCCAGAATATTCCCAATGAGTGCAACAGCCTGTTCACGCAGCTGCGCGATACGGCACGACTGGACAATGCTGATGACTGGCAGCGCATGATGGCCGTCTGGCGCAAGGGAGACATGCGACAAGTCGATCAGCTTCGTAAGCGGTTCGAGGGATCTCCGCGCTGGCAAGGCGCACTGAGCGCGTTCGATAGCGTACGCAACCAGCCGGAAGCAGTGGCACAATTGCCCGCCCTTAGCACATCTGACGGCCATGCTCGCGAAGCGCTGATCTACAGCAGTCTCTATCGCTATGCACGCCAGAATACGGCCGCAGCACTAAGCTTCTGGCAAGCGCGGGGCAACCAGCTGGTGCTGATGCCTGAACAGCGTACTCAGCTTGAGCATGACCTGCTTCAGCTCGCCCTTTCACGCCAGACGCCCGGATTCAATAGCTGGGTCGATCAGCGATTGATGCAGCGCCAAGACGATGATCTGACACTATTGCGCATACGCAACGCGCTGCTGGCTCAGTCTTGGCAGGATGTCATTCGCTGGGTCGATCACCTATCACCGCGCACCCACGGCGATGCTCGCTGGCAATACTGGCAAGGACGGGCTCTGGCCGCGCTCGATCGCCAACAGGAAGCCAATGCGGCCTTCAAACAGGCCGCACAGGGACACGATTTTTATGCCTTCGTAGCGGCCGATCGTTTGCATCAGCCCTATGCGCTGCCAATCCAGCCCGCCACCGTCGACAACGGCGCCCGCCAGCGCCTTAGCCAGATACCGGCCATCCAACGCATCCAGGCGCTCTACAAAATCGACGAACCATCACTGGCCCTAAGCGAGTGGCAATGGCTGTTGAAGAACGCTTCGCCGGAAGAACGCCGACAGTTCGCGGCCTTTGCGCAATCCCAGCAGTGGTACAACCTGACCGTAGCGGCCGCTCTGGATAGGCGCATCTGGGATGCCATTGAGTTGCGCTTCCCGCTGGCCTACCCGGATATGTTCAATCGCTGGGCCGCCACACGTCAGCTCGACACCTATCTGTTGATGGGCGTTGCGCGCCGTGAAAGCGCCTATAACCCTGTCATTCAATCCTCTGCCGGTGCCCGAGGCTTGATGCAGCTAATGCCGGTAACGGCCAAACATGTCAGCCGCAAGGAAGGTATTCCCTATGCGGGCGTCAGCGATCTGAATGACCCTGACACCAATATCGCGCTGGGCAGCGCTTATCTGCGCTCACTGCTCGACCGCTATCAGGGTAATCGCATTGCCGCCGTGGCCGCCTACAATGCAGGCCCCAATCGCGTAGACCGTTGGCTAAGCACCAGCGACCTGCCCTTTGACCTATTTATCGAGCAGATTCCGTTCAAGGAAACACGCGAGTACGTGCTGGCCGTGCTGAGCTACCGTACGATCCTGGAACGCCAGGCCCAACCCGGCAGCCAGCTTCCCGTCCTGACTGCGCCCGAACGCATGCGTACCTACAATAGTGATCTGGTCAACTTTCAGCCGAATGCCTGAAAACGAACTTTCCTCGCCCTAAAGAAACGGCGCCCTCGGGCGCCGTTCGTGATTCTGCTTGAAAAAACTACGCCGCATCTAGCGCCGCCAGCCACTTCGGCAGCCACGCTAGTGCTTCTTCATCAGGATATTCCGAACCACTGGCGTCCAATTCCAGACGCTCCCCGATTCGAATGGCCCCCTGCTGAGTCAGCACGTCATCCAGATGGCGCCCTGCGCCACAGAACGTCGGATAGCGGCTGTCTCCTAGCGCGATCAAGCCATAGAGACGCCCCGTAACGGCAATGTGACCCGCTTCGATACCATTGACCAAGGGAACGAGCGCACTGGGGAAATGGCCTCGCCCAGTCGTCGAGGTGCAGAACAGCAGCACGTTAGCATCAGGAATATCCTGTGGTTTATCTTCTAAGATAACGGTATACCCTTCTGCTACCAGCGCCTCCTGAAGCTGCTCAGCAACATCCAGTGCCGTACCCAGTACGCTTCCCACCATCAGTGCAACGGTCGTCATCACCTCTCCTATTTGCTGGCCGTACTATCGCAGGACGCCAGCATACCGAGCCTTGGCAACAGATACCATGTTCGGATACGACAATGCCCGCACTGGCAATAAAGCCAGTGCGGGCATTGAGAGTAGAACGGACAAGCGGCCGCGGTACTATGCCTTGTCAGTCGCCTCGCGCTCGCTACTGCCGTCGTCTACGCGCCCTTTGAGCTTCTGCCCCGGGCGGAACGTAACGACGCGACGCGCCGAAATGGGAATCTCTTCCCCTGTTTTGGGGTTGCGGCCCGGACGTTCACGCTTGTCGCGCAAATCGAAGTTGCCGAACCCTGACAGTTTCACCTGCTCGTTCTCACGCAGGCAGTGGCGAATTTCCTCGAAGAACGATTCCACCAGCTGCTTGGCATCGCGTTTCGATACGTCAAGCGTCTCGTGAAGATGTTCGGCAAGGTCAGCCTTGGTCAACGCACTCATCCTGATCTCCTCCATCATCCTGGAACATCAGCTTCTCAGCGTAGCACCATATCGGGAAGATACTGCGTCTACGGCCTGAGAAACCCATGTTTCGATCTCTTCATCCGTGAGCGTACGTTCGGGATGCTGCCAGCTCAGCGTCAATGCCAGACTCTTGTGCTCGGCAGCGATACCGTCTCCAGCATAGACATCGAACAGATGAACATCGTTCAACCATTCTCCGCCCTGCTCGCGCAGCAGCGCCATCAGTTCGGCTACCGGGACCTCTTCCTTGGCAACGAACGCTAGGTCGCGACGCACTTCCGGGAAGCGAGACAGCGCACCGCCCCACGGCAGTCGGCCCGCCAGCAGAGGAGCTGTTTCCAGTTCGAACAGATAGACGTCGCCCGGTACTCCCAGCTGCGCTGCGACTTCAGGATGCAGTGCACCCAGCCACCCCACAGTACGTGCAGCACCGTCATCCTGCAAGTAGTCGATGCGTGCAGACTGTCCCGGGTGCAGTGCCGGATGCGTATCTGCCACGAAATGCCAGCGTTCGCTGTGCTGCCCCTGCGCCATCAGATTCTCAACGATCCCTTTCAGGTCGAAGAAATCCGCGCGCTCACGCAGTTGGTTCCAATCACTCGGGAAGCGAGAACCATACAGAACACCGCCGATGTAATCGACCTGAGCAACGTTATCGATGTCACTGCCACGGAAAACCTGTCCCGTTTCGAACAGTGCAACGCGCGTCTGCTGACGGTTGAGGTTGTACATCAGTGCGTTGCACAACCCCGGCCACAGGCTGGTGCGCATTACGGACAAATCGGCAGACAGCGGGTTTGCCAGCGCCGGTGATGTCAGCTCAGGCTGCAACTGCTGCTGAAGCTCGGGTGCCACGAAACTGTAGGTGATGGCTTCGCTGAAACCCGCGGACTGCATGACACTGCGCAGATGGCGACGGGTCAGCGTTGCTTCACGAGACGCTGCCGGAGCTAATGCCAAACGCGGTGCATGAGAAGGGATATTATCGTAGCCGTGAATACGGGCCAGCTCTTCGATAAGATCCGCAGGCTGTTCGATGTCGAAGCGCCATGTCGGTGCCGTGACCTGCCAGCCTTCGCCTTGCTCTTCTACGCGCATACCTAAGCGAGTGAAGATATCAACGATTTCCGCATCAGGCAGCGCAATACCCAGTTTCTTGACTTCAAAACCGCGCGGGAAGAACAGCGTGGACGGCTGCGGCAGACTTTCTTCAGCTACGGCACCGCCGATCTGCCCTGCCTTGCCACCGGCCAGCTGAGCCAGCAGTTCGACAGCACGTTCAAGCGCTAACTGCTGCAGGGCCGGGTCCACCCCACGCTCGAAGCGATGGGACGCATCGGTGTGCAGACCGTAGCGGCGCGCACGTCCGGCAATCGCGATCGGCGAGAAGAAAGCCGATTCCAGCACGACGCGACGCGTAGCCGTCGTTACACCGGTAGCGTTGCCCCCCATGATGCCAGCGATGCCTTGGACGCCCTGATCGTCAGCGATGACCAGCGTATCACTATCGAGTGCAATCTCCTGACCGTCGAGCAGCGTCAGAGATTCGCCCTGTTTAGACCAACGAGCCGTCAGTGCCCCTTTGAGGATATCGGCGTCATACGCGTGCAGCGGCTGCCCCAGTTCAAGCATGACGTACTGCGTGACATCAACAATAATGTCAACGCTGCGTACGCCCGCACGGCGCAGACGCTCAGCCATCCACAGCGGCGTTTCCGCGCCAGCGTCAACGTTTTCAACCACGCAGGTCAAAAGCTTCGGACAAGCGACCTTGTCTGCCAACTCGACGGGCCATGCCGCCTCGCTGCTGTCAAAGGAGGCCTGCGGCTTAACGTCGGTAACAGGCACTCGGTTGAGAACGCCCACTTCACGTGCGATACCGCGGATGCTGAAGCAGTCACCACGGTTCGGGGTCAGATCGACGTCAATAATAGTATCGTCGAGCGCTAGCCATTCACGGATATCGGTACCGACAGGTGCCGTGCTGGGCAGCTCCATCAGCCCCGCTGAATGCTCTTCTTCAAGGCCCAACTCTGATGCACCACACAGCATGCCGTGAGATGGAACGCCACGCAGCTTGGCTTTCTTAATCTTGAAGTTGCCCGGCAGTACGGCACCGATACGCGCCAGCGGAATGACCAGCCCTTCAGCGGCATTCGGTGCACCACAGACGATCTGATGCACTTCCGTACCGTCGTTGACCTGACAGACACGCAGTTTGTCAGCGTCAGGATGCGGTTCTACCTTTTCGATACGTGCGATGACGACGCCGGAAAATTCAGCCGCAGCGGACTCGACGCTATCGACCTCAAGCCCCGCCATGGTGATCTGATCGGCAATACCCTGCGCGTCCAGCTCGGGGGCAACCCAGTCACGCAACCATTGTTCTGAAACTTTCATGATGCCTCTCTGGATAGTGGTCCGGGTTAGAACTGACGCAGGAAGCGCAGATCGTTATCGAAGAAGACACGCAGGTCTTTGACGCCATAGCGCAGCATAGCCAGACGTTCGACCCCAAGGCCAAAGGCAAAACCTGATACTTTCTCAGCGTCATAGCCCGCATGCGCAAAGACCTTCGGGTTGACCATCCCGCAGCCCATCACTTCAAGCCAGCCGGAATAAGCGTCCTGATCGGGACTGACGCGGCGGATATCCACTTCGGCGGACGGTTCCGTAAACGGGAAGTAGGACGGACGGAAACGCACTTCGATGTCATCGCCTTCGAAGAACGCTTTGAGGAAGGACTCAATCGTGCCTTTCAACTCTGCAAAAGTGACGTTTTCGTCGACGTACAGCCCTTCCACTTGGTGGAACATCGGGCTATGGGTCATATCGGAGTCACAGCGGTAAACGCGACCCGGGCAGATGATGCGCAGCGGCGGAGTCTGTTTCTCCATAGTACGCACCTGCACGGGCGAGGTGTGCGTGCGCAGTACGTGCGATGCATCGAAGTAGAAGGTGTCGTGCATAGCACGCGCCGGATGGTGCGCCGGAATGTTGAGCGCTTCGAAGTTGTGATAGTCGTCTTCGATTTCCGGGCCTTCGGCCACTTCGTAACCAATTTCACCAAACAGGCGGCTGATACGCTCGATAGTGCGCGTGATGGGATGTTCAGTGCCCCATGCTTCACGGCGACCCGGCAGCGTCACGTCGATACGCTCGGCCGCCAGACGTTTTTCCAGCGCCTCGCGCTGCAGCAGCGCCTTGCGCGCGTCGATGGCTTCAGCCACGCGGTTCTTGGCCTGGTTGATGGCCTCACCGGCCGCCGGACGTTCTTCCGGAGACAGCTTGCCCAGCCCTTTGAGCTGCGCGGTGATTTCACCCTTCTTACCCAGATAACGTACACGCACGTCATCGAGGGACTGTATATCCTCAGCCGCGGCGACCGCGGACTGTGCGGCTTCGACCAGTCTGGACAGTTCGTCCATCGATTTGCTCCGATTCCTGTAGGCGATTCGCGTCCGCGAACCCACCTGTATTCGAGGCAGGGACTGTTGTGTTGCCCCAGCGCTATGGTATGCCTTGCCCGATCGGCAGCGTCTGCCATGTGCCAAGCGCCTGACGCGATGATCAGCCACTAGAACAGCACCCTAAAAACAAGAAAGGGAAGAGCCGCAGCTCTTCCCTATCAGGGCAATGCACTTCCGATTGCGTCAAGCCAGCCTGCTCTCAAGAGAGCCTAAGCGGGCTACGATCACAAGGCCGGATTACAGAGCGGCTTTGGCTTTCTCAACGATAGCACCAAAGACCTCTTTCTCGTGAACAGCCAGATCCGCCAGAACCTTACGGTCGATTTCGATGTTGGCTTTTTTCAGGCCAGCAACGAAACGGCTGTAGGACAGACCGTTGATACGAGCAGCAGCATTGATACGCGTGATCCACAGAGCGCGGAACTGGCGTTTACGCTGGCGGCGGTCACGGTACGCATACTGACCGGCTTTGATGACAGCCTGTTTGGCTACGCGGAATACGCGAGAGCGCGCACCGTAGTAACCTTTGGCCAGCTTGAGGATCTTCTTGTGACGACGGTGTGCAGTCACACCACGTTTGACGCGAGGCATAGTCTTCTCCTGACTTCAGATGTCTTATGTGAACCGTATTAAAGGTTCGGCAGCATACGTGCGATCAGCTGACGGTCAGCTGCGTGCAGCTGTTTCATACCGCGAAGCTGACGCTTACGCTTGGTAGACTTGTGAGTCAGGATGTGGCTACGGAAGGACTGCTTGTGCTTGAAGCCTTTAGCAGTCTTCTTGAAACGCTTAGCAGCGCCACGGTTACTCTTGATCTTGAGCTTTGCCATGGAAAATTGCTCCATTCCGATTTCTTGTGCGGGCACGCGAAACCGATGGTTATTTAGAAAACCCGAGGCCGATGGAAGGACGCTTACGCGCCCTTCACACCCGTTCGAAGAGCCAACGGATCACTTTTTCTTGGGAGACAGCATCATGGTCATCTGACGCCCTTCCAGACGCGGACGCGATTCGACTACAGCCAGTTCTTCGAGATCTTTCTCGATACGTTCCATCAGCCTACGGCCGAGGTCCTGGTGAGCCATTTCGCGGCCACGGAAGCGCAAAGTGACCTTGCCTTTGTCTCCGTCTTCGAGGAATCGAACCAGGTTGCGAAGCTTGACCTGATAGTCACCCTCATCAGTTCCAGGACGGAATTTAACTTCCTTGATCTGGATCTGTTTCTGCTTCTTCTTCTGAGCCGCTTTCTGTTTCTTCTGCTCGAATACGAACTTACCGTAGTCCATGATCTTGCAGACGATCGGATCAGCATTGGAGATCTGGACGAGATCCAGTCCCACCTCTTCAGCCTTTTCGAGAGCGACACGGAACGGGACTACACCCAGCTGTTCGCCTTCGCTGTCGATGAGACGGACTTCGTCCGCACGGATACGGCCATTGATGGGCGGCAGTTTTTCCTGCGGACGCCCGCGTTGATTGTTCCGCTTGATTGTCATGTCTCCATTGACGGTGAAACGAGAGGTCAGGCGCGTTCGGCGTGCAGCCGTTCGATAAAGTCGGCGATGGACAGTGAACCCATGTCCTCACCAGTGCGCGTTCTGACCGCAATGCTGCCATTGTCCATTTCCTTGTCGCCTACGACAAGTAGATATGGAATTTTTTGCAGCGTATGTTCACGGATTTTAAAACCGATCTTCTCATTCCTCAAGTCCGCTTCGGCACGAATGCCTGCTTCTTTGAGTGTTTCAAGCACTTTTTTGACGTACGGTGCCTGGTGATCGGTGATGTTCATGACCATGGCCTGAATTGGGGCCAGCCATGTCGGCAGTGCGCCTTCATAGTGTTCGATCAGGATACCGATGAAACGTTCGAAAGAACCAACGATCGCACGGTGCAGCATGACCGGCGTACGACGCGCGCCGTCTTCAGCCACGTACTGGGCACTCAGACGTACCGGCATCATGCTGTCGACCTGCATCGTACCGACCTGCCATTCACGGCCGAGAGAGTCCTTCATATGGTACTCAATCTTCGGCCCGTAGAACGCGCCTTCACCCGGCAGCTCAATCCACTCGACGTCGCAGGATGCCAATGCGGAACGCAGTGCGCCTTCGGAACGATCCCATTCTTCCTCGGTGCCCAGACGCTTCTCAGGACGCAGTGCGATTTTGACCTGAATATCTTCGAAACCGAAATCGCTGTATACCTTCAGCGCCTGACGGTGGAAAGCCTGGACTTCGGAAGCGACCTGCTCTTCCGTGCAGAAGATGTGACCATCGTCCTGCGTGAAGGCACGCACACGCATGATACCGTGCAGCGCACCGGACGGTTCATTACGATGACAGGCACCGAATTCGCCGTAGCGGATCGGCAGTTCACGGTAGCTGCGCAGACCAGAGTTGAAGACCTGTACGTGGCCCGGGCAGTTCATCGGTTTGATGGCGAACTCGCGCTTTTCGGACTCGGTGAAGAACATGTTCTCGGCGTAGTTATCCCAGTGGCCGGATTTCTTCCACAGCGTCACGTCCATGATCTGCGGGCAGCGGACTTCCTGATAGCCGCCTTCCTTGTAGACGTTGCGCATATACTGCTCGACCGCCTGCCACAGCGCCCAGCCGCGCGGATGCCAGAACACCATGCCCGGCGCTTCTTCCTGTTGATGGAAGAAGTCAAGACGGCGCGCCAGCTTGCGGTGGTCGCGTTTTTCGGCTTCTTCGAGACGTTTCAGGTAAGCCTTAAGCGCTTTTTTGTCGCCCCATGCCGTACCGTAGATGCGTGTCAGCATCTGATTGGAAGAATCGCCACGCCAGTAGGCGCCCGCCAGCTTCATCAGCGTGAAGTGCTTGAGATGGCGCGTGTTTGGCACGTGCGGTCCACGGCACATGTCGGTGTATTCCAGGTGGTGATACAGACGGATGGTCGCACCGTCCGGAATACCTTCGATGATTTCCTGTTTGTACGGTTCATCGCGTTTGACGAACGTCGCCATCGCCTTGTCGCGATCGACGTATTCACGCACAACGTCGTAATCTTGGTCGATTAGCTCGGCCATGCGTTTTTCGATTTTTTTCAGCTCGTCCGGACCAATGGATTCATCGCCGAAATCGACATCGTAATAAAAACCGTTGTCGATAACCGGACCAATGGCCATCTTGGCATTCGGATAGAGCTGCTTGACGGCATGCCCGACCAGGTGCGCGCAGGAGTGACGAATGATCTCAAGACCTTCTTCATCACGCGCGGTGATGATGCTGATAGCCGCATCATGATCAACGGTATCGGCGGTATCAACCAGCGTGCCATCGATCTTGCCAGCTACCGCTGCCTTGGCCAGACCCGGGCCAATGGATTCAGCGATCTGCATGATCGTGACGGGGTTATCGAAACTGCGCTGGCTTCCATCAGGAAGAGTAATGGTGGGCATGAAATTTCCTTACGTTTCAGTGGTGCACCCTACCAAAGTGCACATGACGTATGAATGTGCAGAATTGCACGTGGATAGCTGACAATTCTATCACCCACACCACTAACCCGTCCATGTCAAATGGCGTTTTACCATCGTTTGAAATGCCGCTCTACAACGCGTCGTTTCAAGCACTTCCATGCCTGCCGCTCTTGCAGGTAGCGGCACGATGATGGCTTGCCATAACGACAGATCAAAAGCGTCTTAGCTGGCTTCGGCAGCGAATGATAAGGTGGTTCACCACGCTGTTATAACGAGGTTTTTACCATGGCATCACTCGTCTGGGATCACGTAGTGCACTACGTCAACGACCTGCAACAGACCATCGATACCTTCGAAGCGCATGGCATTGCAGCACACCGCGGTGGCGATCACCCCGGCTGGGGCACCTATAATGCGCTCAGCCACTTCGACCTGACCTACGTCGAGTTCCTCGGTATTCGCGATCAAGCCGAGCTGGACGCCATTTCGTCATGGCAGGTGGTGTCACGCGATGCGGGACGCTTCCTTCCCGACCAGCAAATTCTCAGCCGTCTGGCACTGCGTACGGACGATATCGACGCGGTCGCTGCCGCTCTTCACGCCCAGAAGATCGACACCTCTCCGATTCTAGAAGGCCGCCGTTACGATACGGAAGGCAACCTGATCGAATGGAAGATGCTGACCATTGATGGCGACTTCCAGGGCGTGCTCTACCCGTTCGTTATCCAATGGCAGCAGAGCGATGACGCTCGACGCGCTTCTCTGAGCGCCAAAGGGCTGCTGCAACCTAACGCCGCCAAGGGGCTGACGCTGACACAGGCTGTCATTGAAGCCGAAGCGCCTCAAACCCTTGCCGAGCACTGGGCTGCGCTGTTCGATCTGCCGCTGAGCAACGATGAACACGGCCCGCGCCTGACGCTACCCAATGCCACGTTCCTGTTCCGCGAAGGTGCTGCCAATCGCATTACGGATATCGGCATCAGTACCGACGATGAAGACCAACGCGGCACTACCGTCGCTATCGGCCAAGGTGCGTATCACTTGGCGTAACACCTGATCACCGTCAGACAAAAGTTTTGCCCGATTGTGCTCGCTCAGTGCTGCTGAGCGGGCTTTTTTGCATCGCGACACTGATGCACCAGCGACAGCGTTTATCGCGCACAGCGAATAAAGCGCTTCCCTTGTGCCACTGTGCACCTTCCCCTCCCAATCAATGGGCTTCGCCATTCTTTTCGTTATCTATCCTGTTGCCAGCAGTGCGCTGTTATTAGTGCGATAAATTGGCGAAGCCGCCGCGGTCATAAACGCAAGAAGCGTACCGGAATCACCCGACACGCTTCTTAGCGATGATATTGAAGCCTTGGACTTGAACCGCCGAGGTTATGCAGCACTTCCGCCCAGATAGGCTTCCCTGACTCGCTCGTTGTCCGCTAGCTCAGCCCCACTGCCCTGCAACACGATTCTCCCGTGTTCCATGACATAGGCTCGATCGGAGATGCTCAACGCAGCGCAAGCGTTCTGCTCAACCAACAGTACCGTCGTTCCCGTTTCCCGAATATCTCGAACGAGCGCAAAGATTCTTTTGACCAGCTGTGGCGCCAGCCCCAGTGACGGCTCGTCCAGCAGCAGTAAGCGCGGGTGACTCATTAGCGCGCGCGCAATGCACAGCATCTGTTGCTCGCCGCCCGACAGCGTCCCTGCCTTCTGATTCCGACGCTCACGCAGCACCGGAAACATATCCAGCATGGCCGTACGCGTCGATGCCATCTTGGCGGGCTGCTGAATGCCACCGAGAACGAGGTTCTCATCAACGGTCATGTCCGCGAAGATCTGACGGCCCTCGGGTGCCTGCGCCAGTCCGGCACGCACGATAGCGTGTGCCGAACGGCCCTGAATGGGCTGATCATTAAAGAGGATCTCGCCACGCGAAGGGCGGTACAGCCCCGACAGCGTACGCATCAGCGTGGTCTTGCCGACCCCGTTGGCCCCCAGCACACTGACGATTTCACCAGAATCGACGTGAAGCGATATGTCATGCAGGATGGGCAGTCCGCCGAGCTGCACATCGAGTGAACGTACATCAAGCAGCATCGGTCACCTCCTCATCATCGCGGCCCAGATAGATATCCTGCACCAACGGATTGCGCCAGATGTCGTCAGGCGTCCCTTGTGCCACCAGCGCCCCTGAGGCCAGTACCAGCACACGCTGGCACAGCGTTCTGACCAAGTTAAGGTCGTGTTCGACCAACAACAACGTGATACCACTGCGGTGCAACGTTGCCAAAAAATCTGCCAGCTGAGCGGTTTCGGTATCGTTCAGGCCGGCCGCTGGCTCATCAAGAATCAACAGCTGCGGCGACAGTGCCAGCGCGCGGGCAATTTCCAGATACTTGCGCTGACCATAAGACAGGTTGGCCGCCAGCTGATCGGCCGCATCGGCAAGCCCCGTCACTTCCAATGCCCGCCATGTCGACTCAGCCACCGCTCGCTGCGGTTTGCCACGACGTACTAGCGCATCCCAGAGCCGATAGCGGTGCTGTCCCATAGCGCCCACACTGACATTATCAAAGACAGTCATATTGGGCAGGATCTTCAGGTTCTGGAAGGTCCTCACGATGCCAAGATGGGCGATACGATGCGCCGACAGCTGCTGAATATCGCGTCCCTGCCAACGGACGCTGCCGCTGCTCGGCCGCGTGAACCCCGTAATCAGATTGAACAACGTGGTCTTACCAGCACCGTTGGGGCCGATCAGTCCAACCAGTTCGCCCTGCTGAAGCGTCAAAGACACATCGTCGACTGCCTTCAGCCCACCAAAGGTACGCGACACGTGTTCAAGCGTCAGGAAATCACTCATCATTTCACCTCCGGTCGAGCAGGACGACGCTGCAGCCAGCGCAGTGCAAGCACTTCAGGCCAGAGACCACTCGGCCGCAGCACGATGGTTAGGAACATCACTAACCCAACGGTAAACATGCGGTAATCGCCCAGCGGCCGCAGCACTTCGGGCAAGCCGGTCAGCAGTACCGCGCCAAGCACAGCCCCCGGCAGGCTACCCAGACCGCCAACGACGATGATCGCCAAGATCAAGATGGACTGATCGAACTGGAAGGATTCCGGTGCGATATAGCCCGTGGAATGCGCCCACAGCGCCCCTGCGATGCCCGCCATGAAGAAGCTGATCATCAGCGCCTGAGATTTCAGTACCAGCGGCGACAATCCAACCGCCTGCACACATTGATCGTCCTCGCGCAGTGCCCGCAGTACGTTGCCGTACAGCGAATGCACTACACGGTGAATAAACCACAGCCCCGCCGCCACAATCGCCAGTGTCACCCAGAAGGTCACGGACGTGCTGACGCTGAACAGCGGAGGAATGTCGGAGATGCCCATCGGGCCGTTGGTCACGCTGATCCAGTTGAGCAGCGCAACATAGATGATCTGCCCCACGCCCAGCGTTGCCACCGCAAAATACACGCTGGTCAGGCGCAGGGCCGGCAGCGTGATCAACACCCCGAAGATCGCAGCGACGACACCTGCCAACGGGATGGTCGCCCAGATGGGCAATCCGGCAGAGGTGCTCAGTAGTGCACTGGTATAGGCACCAATGCCATAGATCCCGGCATGTCCTAGCGACATCAGCCCGGTCGTACCCGTCAGCAGGTTGGCACTGGCTCCCAGCAGCGCAAAGATTAGGATGGTCGTTCCTACGCGATAGGCATAGTTAGAATCCGCAGCGGCCACACCGATCAGCGCCAAGCCAATAATGAGCCATATTCCGTATTTAAACGCGTTCACGGCGACCTCCCAGAATACCTCGTGGGAAGAACAGCAGCGTTGCCAGCAGTAGCGCATAGATGATGCCATCGACCCAGCCTGCATCGATGTAGTTGGTGGCTAACGCCTCCACCAGCCCCAACCCCATGGCGCAGATCACGGCACCAGGGATCGAGTTGAGTCCGCCCATGACCATCGCCACGAATGCCTTGATCGCTACGCTGAAGCCCATGGTCGGCATGATGCTACCGGTATACAGCCCGACCAGTACGCCGGAAATGGCCCCCAGTACGCCACCGAGCATGAAGGTAATGATAATGGTGCGTTCAATGTTGATGCCTACGTGCAGTGCACCGTTAACGTTGCTGGCCACGGCACGCACAGCTAACCCCTGGCGCGTTCTGAACAGGAACCACTGCAGACCGATCAGCGCCGCCAGCCCAAAGCCGAAAATAATGAACTGACCGCTGACGAAGGTCACCGAGCCCACCGTGATCGGCTCCATCAGCTGATAGGCGGCAGGAATCGGCTGCGCATTGGAGCCTTGCAGATTCGACAGCAACTCACGCACGACAATGGATACGGCCAGCGATGACAGCAAGGTTGCCTCGCGCACGGCTTTGGATTTCAACGAGGCTTCATCGCTAAATCGCCGTAACGGTTTGAAGGCCAGCCGCTCCAGCAGCGCCCCGCTCATCAGCCCCACCACGATCACGGCCAGCACCACCACAAACAGTGGCGGCGCTACCAGCTGGATCACCCACAGCCCCGCAAAGGCCCCCAAGGTATAAAGCTGGTCGTGGGCAAAGTTCACCACGTTGAGCACCCCGAAGATCAGTGTAAAACCGATCGCCATCAGGGCATAGACGGTGCCCTGCGCCAGACCGTTGACGATCTGCTGCAGGAAGAATTGATCGAACATCTCGAACATAGCGTTCTCCCTCGCTCGAAGGCGTTCATTGATGGAAGCAATGCAGCACACTCATTCGGCAAAGACATGAAAGGGCACCCTGAAGTGCCCTTTCAAACACAGCGTCCTGCGTGCGGCATGCACCGCTATTCTCTAACCCGCTCAGTGCTCGACAGTAACGAAAGCGCCATTCTTGATTTCCAAACGTTCCTGCTGTTTGGAAGGCTCGCGCGTCTGAGGATCGAAGGTGGTCACCCCAGTGACACCGGGAAAGTCCTTGGTCTTGGCTAGCGCATCGCGCACGCTCTGCCGAGTGGCCTCAGCACCACCTCCTTTCACAATAGCGTCCAACACGATGTTGGTGGCGTCATAGGCCTGAGCCGAAAACAGGTTGGGATCGGTATGGAATCGGTCACGGTACTGAGCGATATACGCTTTGGCAGTAGGTGACGCGGCCGCCACGCTGAAGGAAGACGGCAATTTCACGCCCTCAGCGGCCGGCCCGGCCAGCGTGATCAGTTGCTCTTCGACCAGTGAACTAGTGGCATACAGCGGCTTGCGCACGCCCAGCTGACGCAGCTGCTGCAGCAGCGACGCGCCATCTTCATAGAACTGCACTAAGTAGAGCGCATCAGGACGGTTGCGCGCCGTTTTAGTGATGATAGAACGGAAGTCGCGCGTGCCGGGGTTATAGAACTCGGTCGCAACGACCTCACCGCCCTGCGCCTTGAACGCTTTGGTGAACTCGGCGACCGACGACTGACCCCAGTCGTTCTGGATCGCAATGATGGCAATACGCTTGACCCCGTTTTCATGCGCCCATTCCGCCGTCCGCGGCGCTTCATACGCCATAGTCGTGATATTGCGGAACTGCCACGGGCTCAGCTTGACGAAATCAGGATGGGAAGCGGTTTGCGACAGCTGTGGAACGTGGGCATTGGCATACACACGCCCCGCCGCAATTGAGGCCGTGGAGGAAAAGTCGCCGATCACACCGACGATCGAAGAATCATCGGCGAACTTGCGCGCAATGTTGACGGCTTCTTTGGCATCGCTTTTGCTATCTTCAAACTTCAATACGATGCGGTCGTTTGGCAGGCGCTTGGAGGCATTGAACTCATCTACTGCTAGCGTAGCGGAGTTACGGAACGCCTGACCGTATTGGGCGTATTCCCCGGTCAGCGGTGCCTGGTAGCCAATGGCAATATCCTTGGCCGTCGCTTGGTGTGCCGCCGCCAGTGACAGTAGCAGCGCGCTGGTCTTGCCAACCTGAGTCAGTACTCGTTTAAAGGTCATCATGCTTCTCCTCATGAGGTCATGGACGCAGTGATATCACTTGCCGGCCAATTCAGTGGTGCGCTTCACCGCTGCCAGTACGCTGCGCTGCAGCCCTGCCGCGAAATCGCTGTTATTGAGCTCATACAGCCCATGCATCCCAACCCCCGCCGGCGAATTGTTGATATCCAGCAGCTGGCGCGGATGTTTGCCAGACAGGGTCAACATTTTGGCGGCCCCGACGAGGTTCTCCAGCACGGCCTGCTTGACCAGTTCACGTGGTAAGCCTGCCAGCACGCCCGCATCGACCATGGATTCGTAAAAGTAATAAATATAGTTGGGCCCAGCGACGGCCACCCCAGTAAACGCGTCGATCAGCGCCTCGTCGATATAAACGACCTTGCCGAACCCATTAATGAAGGCATCTACCTGTTCTTCGCGCGCATACTCGTTCAGCACCGCAGCACTGTAGCCGAGGCCCGTATCCGTCAGAGTATTGGGAATGATGCGCACCACGGCACGCGGGCCTTCAAGCAGGCTGTTCCAGCGATCGATGGTGACACCCGCTACGATAGACACAGCGGCCGCTTCGGGAGCCGCCTGAGACGAAATCAGCTTCGTGACACCGATCAGATCGTCCTGAGGGCGCACCCCGATCACCACCAGATCGGCTTCAGGCAGCGTTTCGTCGCGCGAACGCGCATCCAGTGCATAGCGTTCATTGAGCAATGCCACGCGATCGGCATCGATATCGGAGATGGAAATGGCCTGGCTGTCGTAGGTCCCTTTGGCGATCAATGCACGAATGATCGCTTCTGACATTTGCCCAGCACCAATGAAATGAACGGCCATGAACGCCCCCTATGAATTCTTGTTGGATAACAGTCATTTCGAGTCTATCGAGGGGCAGGCATGCTGTTAACGACCCTTTTCGTCTATCAATAGCAGCGACAGCTATGATACCCAAAACGCATAACGACACATTGCGTTATTCCATTGTATGAAAAGGACTTAGCCAAAAGGCTTACGAAGGTAACTGCTTAAGGAAAGGTGATGTAACGAGAAGAAAAACAAAATGAAGGGCGAGAACCGATGAAGAAATGCCGGCGACCTCTCATAGAAGAGGCCGTCGGCACTATCAGAAACTCATAAACGAAGGAACACTTAGGCCGAGGCTAAACGATCGAGTGCTGCCAATGCCAGCGTGTGCAGGTAGTGCGCCGTCGGAAACAGCGCACGGTCATCAACGCGAAATGCGGGATGATGCAGCGCATGCGGGCCGCCAGAACCGATCATGACGAACACACCCGGAATCGTCTGCTGATACAAGGCAAAGTCTTCCCCGATAGGGCTTGCGTCGACCCGGCGTGCCTCGAATCCTTCCCGCTCGCCAACCTCCAAGGCCACATCGGCCCATTCCGCAGTGTTGTCGACCGATGGCGGGCCCGGCTGCCAGTCCAGCGCCAGCTTGGCATTATAGGTATGCGCCAGCCCATCCAGTATGCGACGCAATTCCGCCTCAATCAGCGCCCGCGTTTCGGCACTGAAAGTGCGAACAGTACCTTCCAAAGTGGCGGTATCAGGAATGACGTTCCAGGTCGAACCACTTTCAACGTGCGTGATCGAAACGACCGCACTGTCATTCGGGGCCACACGACGGCTCACGATGCCCTGCACAATCGAAATCAACTGACCCAGAATGATGATCGGGTCATTGCCAGCCTGTGGGCGTGCTGCATGAGACCCCTTGGCCGTGATGGTGATACCGAAGCGATCGACACCCGCCGTCAGCGCACCGGCCTTAGTACCCAACACACCAACCGGCAGCGTAGGGTCGTTGTGAATGCCGAAGATCGCCTGCACGCCCTCCAGCGCCCCCGAGTTGAGCACATCAATGGCTCCTTTCGCCACCTCTTCAGCCGGCTGGAACAGAATCCGTACACGCCCTTTGATCTGCGGCTCAATGGCCTTGAGCAGAATGGCGGCCCCGAGCGCCGCGCTGGCATGAAAATCGTGACCGCAGGCATGCATCACCCCTGTGTTCAACGACTTCCACGGCACATCAGCCTCCTCGACGATGGGCAGCGCATCAATGTCCGAACGCAGGGCGATCAACGGCCCTTCCTGCTGACCGCCAATTTCTGCAACCAACCCGGTCTTCAGCGGCAGATCCAGCACACGAATGTCATGTTCTTCCAACGCCGCCCGCAAACGCGCCGTGGTTTCGTACTCTTCGTTGGACAGCTCGGGGTGCTGGTGCAGCGTCTGACGAAACGTTTCCAGATGGCGTGCAAGCGTTTGATGATGGGCAGCGATCTTCATGCCGAACTCCTGTTGTCGATGGGCCGCCTCTAGCGAGGCATCTGCAAAAGGGACGTGGCGCAATGCGAACACTGCTCACTCCAGCCAAGGAATCCCACGGTCCATGTCTATTTCATACCCTACCCTGCCCGTCATGGAAACAGGCTTCACCAAGCAATCTGGCATAAGCTCGGATCAAAACCTTATGCACGACCACGAAAAAGCCCCCGAAGGCAACCGCCATTCGAGGGCCGAGCGCGCGGTTCATGCGGCTCAATCGTTGCGCAGTGCCTTGACGGACTTGGGCGTCACATTCATGTCACCACGCCCGAACTGCTGGCTGAGGTAGTTAGCCAACGCCGCGATATCTTCATCGGACAGCTCATCGCGGAAGGCCGGCATCAGTACATCGTTGCCCGGAGTCTTGCGCTTCACACCATCCAATACCACGTTGATGAGGTTGTTGTGATAGTCGGTACCGATGACGCTGTTATGGAACATCGACGGATAATAGCCATCAGGCGAGCCCTGCCCGGCAGGCCTGTGGCAAGCCGCACAGTTCTCCAGATACACACGAGCCCCTCGATCCGATGGGGCATCCTGAGTAACGGGCTGGGCCCGCAGGCGCAGGAAGTCATCGCCGGGAGTACCATAGCTATAGCGCGGACGGGTATCGCCATCATTGACAGCAGGCACCGTCTTCATATACACCGCGATAGCATGCAGATCCGCGTCGGTCATATGGCTGAAACTGTGTTCAACTGCCTCGCCCATCTGCCCACCGGCCTGCCCCTTACCACGCACATTGCCATCCTTCAGATACTGCACCAGCTCGTCGGTACTCCAGCCACCGATCCCGCTGTTGATGTCCGAAGTGATGTTAAAGGCATGCCAGCTCGCGATATCAGCGCCCGCCAGGTACTCGTCACCCGTCTCATCGTAAGCGCGCTCCTGCATTGCCAACCCGCGCGGAGTATGGCACGTGCCGCAGTGCGCAGGCCCCTGCACAAGATAGGCACCGCGGTTCCATTCATCGCTCTGCCCCGCCTTGGGCTGATAGGCACCTTCATCAAGAAACATCCAGTTCCATATCTTCAAAGGCCAGCGAATGGTCAGCGGCCAGTAAAAGTCCGGCGCCTTGTTTTCCTGATGAATCGGTTGAACCCCATGCATGAAATAGGCATACAACGCCTCGATTTCATCATCGGTCATCTTGGTATAGGACGGATACGGCATCGCCGGATAGAGGTTGCCTCGATCTGGCGTCACCCCTTCACGCAGCACTCGCGTGAACTCCTCCAGCGTATAGCTGCCAATCCCGGTATCCTTATCCGGCGTGATGTTGGTCGAATAGATGTTGCCCATCGGCAAACCCATCGGCAAACCACCGGCAAAGGGCTTGTCATGATCAGTGGTATGGCATGCGACACAGTCCGCCGTTCGCGCGACATACTCGCCGCGCTTCACTAGCTCGGCCTGTCGTGTACTGGCCTCTTCTGCTGCCGCCACACCGCTCATCCATAGGGCAGCCATCGCCCCTACGCCCAGCGACACCCGCCAAAAGTTGCTCGCCATCATCACACCTCCGCCTTGATGACTTCGGCCATGCGCAGCGACAGTGCCGCCACAGTCAGCGTACAGTTGACCGTTCCCACCGTTGGCATAACGCCACTGGTGGCCAAAAACAGGTTCTCGTGATCGAACGTACGGCAGTGCTGATCAACCACTCCAGTTTCGGCCGTCGGCCCCATCATCACCGTACCGCAGATATGCTGGTTATTAGCAAAGTCATCCGCATACTGAATATCCGTACCGCCCATGACCTGTGCCGCACGCGTATACATCTCGCGGGTATGCTCGGCCCCTCGCTTAACGTAATCGTCAATGCGGTAGAAGAATTCAGGCTTGGGTATCCCCAGTTTGTCTGTATGCACCTTGCTCGGCACAATGCGGTTTTCGGGAAGCGGCAGTATTTCGTGGAAACTGTCGAACTGCACAAAGCGTGCTGCGCGATCACGGATCTGTTCTTCCAGCGCGTTCCCGAAGATCAGTCGATCACCTGCAAGGAGCTCTTGGGTGACTTGATCGACACGCGACAGGTTTGATAGGTGGATCTTTTTCCCCGCCGCCGTGCGCCGAAAATCGCCGTCACGCCACGCGACCGCAGAAGTCATTTCCTGAGGCCCGCGTCCCGGCCATAGCGGTTCCTTGGCATAGAAGCGTACGCCGATCCCCGGGTGATCCATCAGGTGACGACCCACCCAGCCAGAGCTGTTGGCCACACCATTCGGATTGCGACTATCGACCGAAATCTGCAGCAACTTCGGCGTTTCGATACCGTTCGCCGCAATGACGAAGTATTTACCTTCAACGCGGTGCGACTCACCTTTCGGATCCTTGTAATGCACCGCCACGATACGGTTGTCATCGCCCGTCTCGATGCGGTACACCACTGCCTCGGGAACTACTTTGGCCCCCGCCTTCTCGGCTTTTTCGACATGGACGATACCGCCATACATCGCACCAATAGGGCAGATCGGCATGCAGTTGTTATTACCGCAGCAGGTAGGGCGATCATCGTAGGGACGGCTATTACGCGCCACCGGCTCCGTCACAATCCCAAACCCCTGGGCATTGAGGCGCGTCTTGATCGTGTGCTCGTTATAGGACAGCGGCAGCGGCGTCATCGGGTAAGGCTGGGAACGCGGTGAACCTAGCTCTTCATCATTAGGCCCCCACACGCCCAGTGCTTCTTCAGCGCGCTGATACCACGGTTCAAGTGCATCGTAGTCAATGGGCCAATCAACCCCGACACCATAGGTGCTCTTCAGCTTGAAATCGACCGGCAGATAGCGCCACGCCGATGCCGCCCAGTGCCACGTCGTGCCACCGACCAAGCGCAGATATTGCGCATCGTAGGAGTGCTCACCGCTTTGGATGAAGTAGTCGTTCTTGGGGTGCATCGTTGGAATCGGTGCATAGTCGGTACACGGGTATGGCGATTGAAAATCCGACTTGAACGCACTGGAACGAAAGTTGCCCGTAATTTCGCCGCGTGTCAGACGCGGCCCTGCTTCCAGCATCAGCACACGCTTGCCAGCCTTAGCCAGCTGATGAGCGATCAGAGCACCTGCTACCCCTGTGCCAACGATGACAACGTCAGCCTTTTGAATTCCTGCCATGAATCACGCTCTCCATCCTGAAGGTTGGCTGGCCCAGAAACCGGGACGATTAGGGCAATAGCTGCGCACAATGAAGATATCCTTCGTCGCCGAAAACTGGAGCGCACCTTCATACGTCACGACACGCATGGTGTCTCCGCTCCCGATCAACCCGGTGTACCAGACGGAGGTTATTTCACGCGCCAGCGTCGTCATGGAAGCACTCCACTGCGCTGGCGACTGATGTATGACGCCCGCCAGGGAAGACAGCTGATCAGCAAAAGCCGGATCCTCTTTCTTCATTTCATCAAAGATGAGTCCTGCCAGTACTGGGTTGAGCTGCTGACGTGCTGTCAGCACACCCGATACGCGGATGAAGTCCGCCAGCGCGCTATCTTGGGCGTCGTCTGCTGCCTGCGCCACGGGAAGTGCACCTAACGTAATCGCTGCCAGTCCCAACGCGGCACCACCCAATAGGCAGCGACGCGATACGCCGACAGGCTGAGAGAAAGCAGGCGCCACCGCACCAGCATCCGTAAGGGGGGTGTCATCTTTCACAGTGATCTCGCTTCGTCGATTGAACACAGCGGGGAATATGGCCGGCCCACTCATCCCTGAGCCAAGGCATCGCTAAACCATCATGCACATTTCGGCCATGTTGATATGAATGTAGTAAAGAAATGCCGACTGCACACACCCTCGGTCACAAACACCAACAGTGGGTAAAGGTACTACGGCCACCATACTGTGCGACATTTCGCCACAATACAGCCACCATACGCGGGCAGGAAAGTAATTACAAAACGGTGCGCACGCCAGAACAGCGTGCGCAAAGGGAGAATCTCAAATCAGCCATCGCACATCATGCGCGATCAATCGGAAACGGCAGTACGTCAGTAAGGGAAGAAGCGCCATAGGCCAACATAATCAACCGATCTAACCCCAGCGCTACACCAGAACCCTCCGGCATGCCATGTGCCAACGCGGCCACCAAGGCCTCATCAACCGTCACTTCTGGCCTCCCCAGCACACGCCTCTGCTCGTTATCGGCCAACAGACGCGCATGCTGCTCCTCGGCATGGGTCAACTCATCATAGCCATTGGCTAGCTCTACTCCTTGCCAGTACAGCTCGAAACGCCCGGCTACCGTCACACCATCTTCAGGGTCGATATGATGCCGAGCCAATGCGGCCTGTGACGCCGGATAATCCGTCACAGCATCAATGACGACCGGCCCGTCATTGGTCATTATTGGCCCCAAGTGCGGTTCGATATCGTGGCTCATCAAGACATCAAGCAACGCATCACGCTCCCAGTGACAGGCCTCATGGCCAACATGCCGCACGGCAGCGTCCTGCAACGTCTCCAATGAAGCCGTAAACGGGTCGAAGGCCAGATAGTCGCGGAACAGCTGGCGATAGCGATGGCAGCGCAGCGCCACCGGGCGCTGCAACACGGCTTCGATCAGCTCGACGGTTTCATTCATCAGAAGTGATAAAGAGTACCCCGGCTGATACCACTCCAGCATTGTGAACTCGACATTGTGGCGGCGACCTGCCTCGCCATCCCGAAAAGCATGTGCAATCTGATAGATCGGCCCGCTGCCCGCAGCCAGAAGGCGCTTCATACACGCCTCGGGTGATGTCTGCAACCACATGGTCATTGGACCCTCAGGAGTCATCACCTCGGTCTTCACGATATCCATGAACGGATCCGTCGTCCCTGCACGGCACACGACAGGGGTGTCGACTTCAAGCACATCGCGTTCAAGAAAGAAACGGCGCACGATGGCCATGCAGCGCGCTCGAAAACGCAGCGCCTCAAGCGACGCCGAAGGCGCCCAAGGATAAGAAGAAGCGGTCATGCATCACACCTTTTGAAGACATCGAGAGCACGCACCATAGCAGCTCCGACAAACAGCGCCCACTCCCCTATCACCCACGTAAATAATATATTACTCTGCTAACATTGCAGCCTATAGCACATCTGCACACAGCTTTTATATTATCCACTGCCTGTATTTGGAGGTTCCCATGAGCCGCAAAATCCTGCTGATCAACGGCAAAAAATCCTTTGCGCACTCGCATGGCCGCTACAATGACACTCTGCATGACACAGCGCTGTTCTTCCTTACGGGCCAGAACCATCAGATCAAGACCACCTTCATTGATGATGGCTATGATGCCGAAGAAGAAGTCGAGAAATGGCTGTGGGCTGACACGATCATCTACCAAATGCCTTGCTGGTGGATGGGTATACCGTGGATCGTCAAGCGCTATATCGACGAAGTGTTCACCGAAGGTCACGGCCGCCTGTACGCCAACGACGGACGCTCACGCAGCGCTCCGGAACGCCACTATGGCAGCGGCGGCCTGATACAGGGCAAGCAGTACATGATCTCCGTAACGTGGAACGCACCGGAAAGCGCATTCACCGACCCCGACGATTTCTTCGAAGGGAAAGGCCTTGATGCGGTCTATTACTCCTTCCACAAAGCGCATGAGTTTCTAGGCATGACCCACCTGCCTTCCTTCATCTGTAATGACGTCATAAAAGAGCCGAATCCCGAACGGGATGTCGAACGCTACACCGAACACCTCAAGAAGGTGTTCTCAAGCCCCAGTGCCTAAAGCAGTTAGCGGCAAGAATAACGCCCTACAAAAGCGAGCGCCCGATGCAGAAGCGCTCGCTTTTTTCATGGCGTAAGAGATCTCAGGATACCGAGTGGTTCGCCCCATACATCAGGCCCATCATCTGAAAGCAACACCCAATAATAATACGGCGCCCTTCGCTCAGCGATTGCAGACAGACAGACAGACAGGCAGACAGACAGACAGACAGACAGACAGACAGACAGACAGACAGACAGACAGACAGACAATGCTCACCCACCAGCTCCATGTATTGCTAGCCAATAAAGGCCACATGCACAGCAACGAACAGCCACCGCGTCACCGAAAAGCCGTCCCTTCATTCAAAAGCACCGCCCTCCGTCATTGAAATTCCCGCCAACGTTAAACCCCGACGAAGTCATCTCATGCTAAGCACGCAGAAGCCCCTTCAAGCTGAGTCTAGCGTGCCCCAAACAAGCCGGCGTGCCCGGGTCAGTGGCACACGGCACAGTGCCTTTTCGTACAGCAACAATAAACACCTCTTGTGGGCACCTCATAAACTACTGCGCGATGCCATGCGAACAAGACAACACCGCAACAGTCTTGTGCTTCAAACCGGCTATAATTCCTTTTTGTTATTTACATCGTAACGGCTATTCCATAAAACCTACATAAGCCTTCCTTAAATAGGTCATTCGTATTTAAAGAAAGAGCCTTATTCCAGCCCGGTTGCCCCATCAGGCATTCGACTAATTCACGATCTAAAAAAACGATCAGTGAGCATAATGTCGCACCCTGATAGTGAAAAATACCTTAAAACACAGCGCTACAACGTAATGAAATGCCCACAAATTCCTTGTATTTCTCTCAACACCTTGCACATTCAGCAGCGCAATGCAGGCCTAGTAGATTATTTTTGGAACAGGTACTTTTTAACCCTAAAGGAACTATTTTTCAAAAAATTCCTAGCACACCCTTTTATCTCGCCTATTCCCACTCAAACGTTACAGAATAAAAAGCAAAATACTTATATTACCTTTGGGTAAAAATGATGGTTTAAAAAGCTGCACAATTGCGCCATTAAATTCGAAATACCCATATGGAACTTATGTCAATAACGCTAAAGCACAATGAACAAAAGGAGTATGCCCTCCACCTCCACTATCGTCATAGACTCGCCGCGCTGCAGAAACATACATGGTGTTTCTAGGATATTCAGGTACGACGCTTCTCTCACATGGATACATCATCTTTTTGATTGCGCCACGATATGCGCAAGCGTTTTCTGCAAGCAAAGAACACGGAACATGAGCGGCTATCGTCCTTCCCTACCTGTGCAGCAACCAGCAAGGTCTAAAGAGGCACGGTGGCATCTCGGTTCACTCTCATCCTCGACGATGAATCAATGGAGGTTTACCCCTGATGTATACCGTTGGTATGTACTTGGCAGAACGCCTGGCCCAGATCGGCCTGAAACACCACTTTGCCGTGGCCGGTGACTACAACCTGGTGCTGCTTGACCAGCTCCTGCTGAACAAAGATATGGAGCAGGTCTACTGCTGTAACGAACTTAACTGCGGCTTCAGTGCCGAGGGTTACGCTCGTGCACGTGGTGCCGCCGCTGCCATCGTCACGTTCAGCGTAGGTGCTATCTCTGCAATGAACGCCATCGGTGGCGCCTATGCAGAAAACCTGCCGGTCATCCTGATCTCTGGTTCACCGAACACCAATGACTACGGCACAGGCCACATCCTGCACCACACCATTGGTACTACTGACTATAACTATCAGCTGGAAATGGTAAAACACGTTACTTGCGCAGCTGAAAGCATCGTTTCTGCCGAAGAAGCGCCGGCAAAAATTGATCACGTCATCCGTACTGCTCTGCGTGAACGCAAACCGGCTTACCTGGAAATCGCATGTAACGTCGCTGGCGCTGAATGTGTTCGTCCGGGCCCGATCAACAGCCTGCTGCGCGAACTCGAAGTCGACCAGACCAGCGTCACTGCCGCTGTAGATGCCGCCGTAGAATGGCTGCAGGACCGCCAGAACGTCGTCATGCTGGTTGGTAGCAAACTGCGTGCCGCTGCTGCTGAAAAACAGGCTGTCGCTCTGGCTGATCGTCTGGGCTGCGCTGTCACGATCATGGCTGCTGCAAAAGGCTTCTTCCCGGAAGATCATCCGAACTTCCGCGGCCTGTACTGGGGTGAAGTCAGCTCCGAAGGTGCACAGGAACTGGTTGAAAACGCCGATGCCATCCTGTGTCTGGCACCGGTATTCAACGACTATGCTACCGTTGGCTGGAACTCCTGGCCGAAAGGTGACAACGTCATGGTCATGGACACCGATCGCGTCACTTTCGCAGGTCAGTCCTTCGAAGGCCTATCCCTGAGCACCTTCGCCGCTGCGCTGGCTGAGAAAGCACCGTCTCGCCCGGCAACGACTCAAGGTACTCAAGCACCGGTACTGGGTATTGACGCCGCAGAGCCCAATGCACCGCTGACCAACGACGAAATGACGCGTCAGATCCAGTCGCTGATCACTTCCGACACGACTCTGACAGCAGAAACAGGCGACTCCTGGTTCAACGCTTCTCGCATGCCGATTCCTGGCGGCGCTCGTGTCGAACTGGAAATGCAGTGGGGTCATATCGGTTGGTCCGTACCTTCTGCATTCGGTAATGCCGTTGGCTCTCCGGAACGTCGCCACATCATGATGGTCGGTGATGGCTCTTTCCAGCTGACCGCTCAAGAAGTTGCTCAGATGATCCGCTATGAAATCCCGGTCATCATCTTCCTGATCAACAACCGCGGTTACGTCATCGAAATTGCTATCCATGACGGCCCTTACAACTACATCAAAAACTGGAACTACGCTGGCCTGATCGACGTCTTCAATGACGAAGATGGCCACGGCCTGGGTCTGAAAGCTTCTACCGGTGCAGAACTGGAAGACGCTATCAAGAAAGCACTCGACAATCGTCGCGGTCCGACGCTGATCGAATGTAACATCGCTCAGGACGACTGCACTGAAACCCTGATTGCTTGGGGTAAACGTGTGGCAGCTACCAACTCTCGCAAACCGCAAGCGTAAGTTGATGTAGTAAACTAGGAGGGGCCTATCTAGGTCCCTCCACATAGCCCCTCTTACGGCTCAATACCCGTAAGAGGGGCTATCTTATATAATATAAAAGCCATATTAAAAATATAATTAATGAAGTATTATCACATTTAAAAAAGCACGCCGTTGACGCCTTAAGCCAGAAAAAAAGAATATATTTTCCCTTAAAATATATTTAGTCATATTTTAGCCCTATTGCTTAGCTTAGAAAGTCACAATCTAAAAGCAATCATCAAGATAACGGTATAATTATTAGACATCACGGCATGAGCACTTTCTTTTGTAAACCACTTCAAAAACCCTAATAAATCAGGTTCTTTACAGACACGCCTGCATCGCCAAGGCCTAGGAGACAACGAAGGAGGCATACCCTAGCGCGGCAAGTTTTGGACGAGTCCACTCACCATAAAGAGAGAAGATAAGCACCGAGAGGCAGGAGATGTTAAGGCGTTCCAAGCCGGTTCCATCAGAAAAAGGACCAAAGAGCAGTAGTGTGGCTTTTTGAAGGAGATAAAAGAGATGAGCTTGCGCATCGCCGAGGCGGTCGCTCAGCAAGCCGTTGAAGATGGCGTAACTGAAGGCCGTGATAGCCCACACCTGAAGGAACGCATTGAGGCACACTTCTGGACGCCAGAGTACGCTCGCTACTGCTAGACGCTACAACATTGACGTCTCGCCGATAACACAACACCCCCGATGATGGCCTGAGTAGCAGTCATAGGGGTATTTCTAATAACGGCATCTAGTGACTTTGGCTGTTTTGATAGATGAGCGATCTGCAGACAGCGCTGGGGGGGGAGGTGAACGGTGGGCTACTCACGCATCTGTCGTCTTGGTGGCAGGGGCTTAGCGGCTGCGCTACCGCCCTTTTTCTCTTCTTTCTTCTTTCTCTTTGCTCATCTGCCGCTGTTGAGTGACGGCTCAGGATCTAGGGGCTGGCACGGCCGTTATTTGCCTTCGACCTGCGCTTGCCTACCCTACCCCTCAAAGCAAATACCCCCGACCATTGCTGGCCGGGGGTATTCAGTAAAGATGCTTGACGATGACCTACTCTCACATGGGGAAGCCCCACACTACCATCGGCGCTGAGCGGTTTCACTTCTGAGTTCGGCATGGGATCAGGTGGTACCCGCTCGCTATGGTCGTCAAGCGTATTCGGTTCGGTCTCGATGCCTAAGGCACCGCTACCTAAATCTGTAAATCATGCTGGGCCGAGATCGTCTCGTCGCGTATCCGTTATTTTCGGATCGTGTCTATAACCCTTTGGGGTTATATGGTCAAGCCTCACGGACCATTAGTACACGTTAGCTCAACGCATTGACTGCGCTTCCACACCGTGCCTATCAACCTCGTAGTCTTCGAGGGTCCTTTAGGGGGCTCAAGGCCCCAGGGAAGTCTCATCTTGAAGGGGGCTTCCCGCTTAGATGCTTTCAGCGGTTATCCCGTCCGAACATAGCTACCCGGCAATGCCACTGGCGTGACAACCGGAACACCAGAGGTTCGTCCACTCCGGTCCTCTCGTACTAGGAGCAGCTCTTCTCAAACTTCCAACGCCCACGGCAGATAGGGACCGAACTGTCTCACGACGTTCTAAACCCAGCTCGCGTACCACTTTAAATGGCGAACAGCCATACCCTTGGGACCGACTTCAGCCCCAGGATGTGATGAGCCGACATCGAGGTGCCAAACACCGCCGTCGATGTGAACTCTTGGGCGGTATCAGCCTGTTATCCCCGGAGTACCTTTTATCCGTTGAGCGATGGCCCTTCCATACAGAACCACCGGATCACTAGAACCTACTTTCGTACCTGCTCGACGTGTCTGTCTCGCAGTCAAGCACCCTTATGCTCTTGCACTCACTGCACGGTTTCCAACCGTACTGAGGGTACCTTCGTGCTCCTCCGTTACTCTTTGGGAGGAGACCGCCCCAGTCAAACTACCCACCACACACTGTCCTTCTACCGGATAACGGTAGCAAGTTAGAACGCCAATGATGTCAGGCTGGTATTTCAAGGTTGGCTCCACTGCAACTGGCGTCACAGTTTCAAAGCCTCCCAGCTATCCTACACAGACAACATCAGCATCCAGTGTGAAGCTATAGTAAAGGTTCACGGGGTCTTTCCGTCTAGCCGCGGGAACACTGCATCTTCACAGCGATTTCAATTTCACTGAGTCTCGGGTGGAGACAGTGTGGCCATCATTACGCCATTCGTGCAGGTCGGAACTTACCCGACAAGGAATTTCGCTACCTTAGGACCGTTATAGTTACGGCCGCCGTTTACCGGGGCTTCGATCAGGAGCTTCGGACGAGTCCTAACACCATCAATTAACCTTCCGGCACCGGGCAGGCGTCACACCCTATACGTCCGCTCACGCGTTAGCAGAGTGCTGTGTTTTTAATAAACAGTTGCAGCCACCTGGTATCTTCGACCGGTTGGGGCTCTGAGAGCGAGTCTCTTCACCTTACGCCGGCGCACCTTCTCCCGAAGTTACGGTGCCATTTTGCCTAGTTCCTTCACCCGAGTTCTCTCAAGCGCCTTGGTATTCTCTACCTGACCACCTGTGTCGGTTTGGGGTACGGTCACACAGTACCTGAAGCTTAGAGGTTTTTCCTGGAAGCGTGGCATCAATGACTTCCTGAGTCCGAGGAATCAGTTCGTCTCGTATCTCGACCTTAAGCAAGCGGATTTGCCTACTTGCTCAGCCTACATACTTTCACCAGGACAACCGTCGCCTGGCTCACCTAGCCTTCTCCGTCACCCCATCGCAGTACTGTCTGGTACAGGAATATTAACCTGTTTCCCATCGACTACGCCTTTCGGCCTCGCCTTAGGGGCCGACTCACTCTGCTCCGATTAACGTCGAACAGAAAACCTTGGTCTTCCGGCGAGGGAGGTTTTCACTCCCTTTATCGTTACTCATGTCAGCATTCGCACTTGTGATACCTCCAGCATGCCTTACAGCACACCTTCGCAGGCTTACACAACGCTCCTCTACCGCTCAACACTTAAGTGTTGAACCCGTAGCTTCGGTACTTGGTTTGAGCCCCGTTACATCTTCCGCGCAGGCCGACTCGACTAGTGAGCTATTACGCTTTCTTTAAAGGGTGGCTGCTTCTAAGCCAACCTCCTAGCTGTCTGAGCCTTCCCACATCGTTTCCCACTTAACCAAGATTTTGGGACCTTAGCTGACGGTCTGGGTTGTTTCCCTTTTCACGACGGACGTTAGCACCCGCCGTGTGTCTCCCATGCTGCACTCACCGGTATTCGGAGTTTGCCTCGGGTTGGTAAGTCGGGATGACCCCCTAGCCGAAACAGTGCTCTACCCCCGGCGGTGATACATGAGGCGCTACCTAAATAGCTTTCGAGGAGAACCAGCTATCTCCGAGCTTGATTAGCCTTTCACTCCGATCCACAAGTCATCCGAATCTTTTTCAACAGATCCCGGTTCGGTCCTCCAGTTGATGTTACTCAACCTTCAACCTGCTCATGGATAGATCGCCCGGTTTCGGGTCTATTCCCAGCAACTATGTCGCCCATTTAAGACTCGGTTTCCCTACGCCTCCCCTATACGGTTAAGCTCGCTACTGAGAATAAGTCGCTGACCCATTATACAAAAGGTACGCAGTCACAGAACAAGTCTGCTCCCACTGCTTGTACGCACACGGTTTCAGGATCTATTTCACTCCCCTCACTGGGGTTCTTTTCGCCTTTCCCTCACGGTACTAGTTCACTATCGGTCAGCCAGGAGTATTTAGCCTTGGAGGATGGTCCCCCCATGTTCAGTCAAAGTTTCACGTGCTCCGACCTACTCGATTTCACCTTAATTGCATTTTCGCGTACGGGGCTATCACCCACTATGGCGTGCATTTCCAAACACTTCCGCTAATACAACTAAGACTTAAGGGCTAGTCCCCGGTCGCTCGCCGCTACTGGGGGAATCTCGGTTGATTTCTTTTCCTCGGGGTACTTAGATGTTTCAGTTCTCCCGGTTTGCCTCCATACCCTATGTATTCAGGTAAGGATACCCGTCTTATGACGGGTGGGTTTCCCCATTCAGAGATCACCGGATCAAAGGTCATTTGCCACCTCCCCGATGCTTATCGCAGGCTATCACGTCTTTCATCGCCTCTGGCTGCCTAGGCATCCACCGTGTGCGCTTAATCGCTTGACCATATAACCCGAAAGAGTCATAGATCACGATTCAAACGAAAACAATTTTCGCCGGATACGCTTGAGACGTATCTCATTTGCCAATGTCACGGCCTATCGGATAATGCTTCCGAGGAAGTAAAATCTGATCGCGTTCCATTGGACTTGGCATCAGCATGATTTACATTGTTAAAGAGCAATACTGCGAGCAAGAAGCTTGCAGTCAGGAAACAACATTCATCACACGCTGTATCGTTGACTATTAAGACATCTAATAATCAATCATAACGCGATGAAGATTGGTTCGTGACTAGAAGCTAGATCACTAAACTAAGTACTGGAGAACCGGCCATCAAGACAGTCAGATGGTGGAGCCAAGGAGGATCGAACTCCTGACCTCCTGCGTGCAAGGCAGGCGCTCTCCCAGCTGAGCTATGGCCCCATATAATAATGGTGGGTCTGGGCAGACTCGAACTGCCGACCTCACCCTTATCAGGGGTGCGCTCTAACCAACTGAGCTACAGACCCGGCAACTGCTTGCGCACGGCCAGGGAATATCCCCTGCAGTACTTCGCTCTACTACGATCAGGCAATTTGTTGTGGACACTTGAGATCACGAGGTGATCATTTTACGTTTAAGGAGGTGATCCAGCCGCAGGTTCCCCTACGGCTACCTTGTTACGACTTCACCCCAGTCATGAACCACACCGTGGTAACCGTTTTCCCGAAGGTTAAACTAGCCACTTCTGGTGCAATCCACTCCCATGGTGTGACGGGCGGTGTGTACAAGGCCCGGGAACGTATTCACCGCGACATTCTGATTCGCGATTACTAGCGATTCCGACTTCACGGAGTCGAGTTGCAGACTCCGATCCGGACTGAGGCGAGCTTTCTGGGATTAGCTTCACGTCGCCGCTTCGCAACCCTCTGTACTCGCCATTGTAGCACGTGTGTAGCCCTACTCGTAAGGGCCATGATGACTTGACGTCGTCCCCACCTTCCTCCGGTTTGTCACCGGCAGTCTCCTTAGAGTTCCCGACCGAATCGCTGGCAAATAAGGATAGGGGTTGCGCTCGTTACGGGACTTAACCCAACATTTCACAACACGAGCTGACGACAGCCATGCAGCACCTGTCTCAGAGTTCCCGAAGGCACCAATCCATCTCTGGAAAGTTCTCTGGATGTCAAGAGTAGGTAAGGTTCTTCGCGTTGCATCGAATTAAACCACATGCTCCACCGCTTGTGCGGGCCCCCGTCAATTCATTTGAGTTTTAGTCTTGCGACCGTACTCCCCAGGCGGTCAACTTAGTGCGTTAGCTGCGCCACTAAATCCTCAAGGGATCCAACGGCTAGTTGACATCGTTTACGGCGTGGACTACCAGGGTATCTAATCCTGTTTGCTACCCACGCTTTCGCGCCTCAGCGTCAGTGTCAGTCCAGAAGGCCGCCTTCGCCACTGGTATTCCTCCAGATCTCTACGCATTTCACCGCTACACCTGGAATTCTACCTTCCTCTCCTGCACTCAAGTCTGCCAGTTCCAAATGCTGTTCCCAGGTTAAGCCCGGGGCTTTCACATCTGGCTTAACAGACCGCCTACGCGCCCTTTACGCCCAGTAATTCCGATTAACGCTCGCACCCTCCGTATTACCGCGGCTGCTGGCACGGAGTTAGCCGGTGCTTCTTCTGTGGGTGATGTCCTTCCTGAAACGTATTAGGCCTCAGGCTTTCTTCCCCACTGAAAGTGCTTTACAACCCTAAGGCCTTCTTCACACACGCGGCATGGCTGGATCAGGCTTTCGCCCATTGTCCAATATTCCCCACTGCTGCCTCCCGTAGGAGTCTGGGCCGTGTCTCAGTCCCAGTGTGGCTGATCATCCTCTCAGACCAGCTATGGATCGTTGCCTTGGTGAGCCATTACCTCACCAACTAGCTAATCCAACATGGGCTCATCCGATAGCGAAAGGTCCGAAGATCCCCTCCTTTCTCCCGTAGGACGTATGCGGTATTAGCGTGCGTTTCCACACGTTATCCCCCACTATCGGGCAGATTCCCATGCATTACTCACCCGTCCGCCGCTCGCCACCAGGAAGCAAGCTTCCCGTGCTGCCGCTCGACTTGCATGTGTTAGGCCTGCCGCCAGCGTTCAATCTGAGCCATGATCAAACTCTTCAGTTTAAATCTTTCATTGGTCATTAGGTGACCAATCCGGCTCGAGTATCGAAACAACTCATTGAATTGATGAGTTACTTGATGCTCGAAATGATGATTCACTTCGAAAACCTCAAGCACCCACACAAATTGCCTGACCATCTTGTTAAAGAGCGTCTTGCGAGCGGCGTTCGCTGCTCAGCAAGTGGAAGCACATTCTACATTTTCTGGAGATTTTGTCAACCGCCGATTTGGCGATCGCTTCAGAAGATCACACAACGTTCTCAACTGAACCATCTTCAAGAAAAAGCGAAGACCTACAAGAGGTTAGCTTCCGTGCCACCCGGCGTTTGCCCTGGCAGCGAGGGCGTACTTTACAGAGATCACCGGGGGTTGGCAAGGGCTTTGTGATCTTTATTTCGAGCACACGGCCCACTTCTTGCTAGGAAGTTTTTTGGCTTCTGCTTCTGCTTCTGCTTCTGCTTCTGCTTCTGCTTCTGCTTCTGCTTCTGCTTCTGCTTCTGCTTCTGCTTCTGCTTCTGCTTCTGCTTCTGCTTCTGCTTCTGCTTCTGCTTCTGCTTCTGCTTCTGCTTCTGCTTCTGCTTCTGCAGTATGTAATCACCTCAGGTATCCGACGCAAGAGATTAATGCTCTTACCAGAACAATTCTTATATTTTATTCATTACAACCCATACTCTTACATGCCAATAAAATTGGCTCACGATATGATAAAGCATACTTCAGACAAACCATCACCCCATAATCCTTAATTATTATAATAAACAAAAACCAATTCACACAATATGCTCAACAGAAAATAATGTGTAATATAGAAATCATAAAATACATTTCCAGCACAGAATATAATTTATTTTATAAACAATGATGCATAGCCAGAAGCTCACCATAACCCGCTGACCACGCTCTTATGACTGGGCGGATTCCCATCTTTCACGCCCTACACCTCGGCATATCTCCTTCATGCTTAAATCAGTGACGAAACAGCCACGCAATTGACATTTAAAGCGTTTTTCAACACAAAAAAAAGCCATCACGTCATTCGACAAAACGCGAATGCCGTGATGGCTCTCTCGACAGTTGTCGGCATCGCTGCCGATGAATGCCTACTAAACTATTAAGCGCGGCTGACGTAGTCACCCGTGCGAGTATCGATCTTCAGCACTTCACCCTGGTTGATAAACAGCGGTACGCGAACAACAGCGCCCGTTGACAGGGTTGCAGGCTTGGAGCCCCCCTGCGCGGTATCACCTTTCAGACCCGGGTCAGTTTCAATGACTTCGAGCTCAATGAAGTTCGGCGAAGAGATGGAAATGGGGTTATCGTTCCAGAGCGTCACGATGTAGGACACTTGCTCTTTCAGCCATTTCACATTGTCGCCAACGGCTTTGGCATCCGCAGCGAACTGTTCAAAAGAACCATCCGTTTTCATGAAGTGCCACATTTCACCGTCGGTGTAGAGGTATTCCATGTCGAGATCAACGACATCGGCACCTTCAATGGACTCACCGGACTTGAACGTACGTTCCCAGACGCGTCCTGTGATCAGGTTGCGCAGTTTGACGCGGTTGAAAGCTTGCCCTTTGCCCGGTTTGACGAACTCATTTTCGAGGATGCTGCATGGATCACCATCCAGCATTACCTTGAGACCGCCCTTGAATTCGTTGGTAGAATAATTCGCCATGAGTCCCTCAACTATCAAATGAAGACCTGACGCGCGGGATCGCGCCAGATCGGAATCCAGCTTACTTTTCAACCCACCCCATGTGGGCTGATCTTACGGTACAAACGCAAGATGATAACCCGAAGCAGGCATGCTGTGCAGATTATCGACGCAGAGACAGAGATCAACAAGCCTTCCGTTTCTTGGCAGACACAGCTCAAGGATGCGATTCGAACCCCTGAAGCGCTATGCAACTTTCTAGGGCTCGATAATAGCGTCTGGCAAACGGAAGCCCAAGAGGGCCATGCCTTGTTTCCAATACGCGTACCGCTTGCCTACGCGCGACGTATTCAAGCAGGCAATCCTGATGACCCTTTACTCAGACAGGTACTGCCAATCGCACGCGAAACCGACAGCATTCAAGGCTTTATCAGCGATCCCTTGGAGGAAGCCGAACATACTCCTCGCCCAGGATTGATCCATAAATATCACAACCGTGTACTACTGATCGCGAGCGGTGGCTGTGCGGTAAACTGTCGCTACTGTTTCCGGCGCCACTTCCCTTATCAGGAAAACATACCTTCACGCTCGGAATGGCATAACACTCTTGAGTATGTCCATCAGCATCCAGAAATCACTGAGGTCATCCTATCCGGCGGAGATCCTCTATTGAGCACAGACGACCGCTTAGCCGAGCTCATTACCCAAATAGAGCAGATCCCCCATGTGATACGACTGCGCGTTCATACTCGCTTACCAGTCGTTATCCCCGATCGTGTAACTGAAGCACTCTGCCAGAGACTTTCGTCCTCACGACTACAGCGCGTTGTCGTGTTGCACATCAACCATCCTTCAGAGATAGATGAAGACGTCATCAGTGCCGTCCAGCGACTTTCTAGCGCGGGGGTCACAGTGCTCAATCAGAGCGTGCTACTGCGCGACATCAACGATAGCGTCGCTGTACTGGCGACACTCTCAGAGCGACTATTTGCAGCGGGCATCATGCCCTACTACCTGCATGTACTGGATCCTGTCGCGGGCGCAGCACACTTCGATGTTCCTGACAGGGAAGCCGTTGAGCTGGTGGACGAACTCCGTACTCACCTTGCAGGCTTTCTGGTACCCAAACTAGTGCGCGAAATACCAGGCAGACTAAGCAAGACTCCACTGTATTAGGGCACCATGAGAGCCCGCATATAGAACGTAGAAGCAGGCACCATGGTCGGCAGCCTACATTTCAAATAGAAATGACTGCATAAAATACCGACAGATAAACAAAACCCCGCAGATGAAGATCATCTGCGGGGTTCCAGCATCAATCATTGGCAGGCAATGTAGTACCTATCAATCGTGATTGACAACTTCCTTCTCGTCTTCTTCAGCCAGCTTACCGGCATCATGAATCAGCAGCGGCTTACTTTCGCCTTTGATGACATTAGCATCCACGACGACCTTGCTAATATCGCTCTGAGAGGGAATATCGTACATGGTGTCGAGAAGCACAGCCTCCATGATGGATCGCAGACCACGGGCCCCTGACTTGCGCTCAATGGCCTTGTGCGCAACGGCACGAAGCGCATCATCACGGAAATCTAGTTCAACACCTTCCATCTCGAAGAGACGCGCGTACTGACGAACCAGAGAGTTGCGCGGCTCAGTCAGAATACGAACCAGCGCATCTTCATCTAGCTCATTGAGGGTTGCAACAACCGGCAAGCGACCGATAAATTCGGGGATCAAACCGAATTTGATTAGATCTTCTGCTTGAACATCCTGCAGCAGCGCACCGACATCACGTGCTTCGTCCTTACTCTTGACGGACGCATTGAAGCCAATGCCACCCTTTTCAGAACGATCACGAATAACCTTCTCCAGACCGGCAAACGCACCACCAACGATGAACAGGATATTACCCGTATCAACCTGCAGGAACTCCTGCTGCGGGTGTTTGCGGCCGCCCTGAGGAGGAACGGATGCCGTCGTGCCTTCGATCAGTTTCAACAGCGCCTGCTGAACACCTTCGCCCGACACGTCACGCGTGATAGACGGATTTTCGGACTTACGAGAAATCTTGTCGATCTCGTCGATGTAGACGATACCGCGCTGCGCCTTTTCGACGTCATAGTCGCATTTCTGCAGCAGCTTCTGGATGATGTTCTCGACATCTTCACCGACATAGCCGGCTTCGGTCAGCGTCGTGGCATCCGCAATGGTGAACGGCACATTTAGAAGACGAGCAAGCGTTTCAGCCAGCAGCGTCTTACCGCTACCCGTCGGGCCGATCAACAGAATGTTGCTTTTGCCAAGCTCGACATCGTTGTCCTTGCGACTAGCACCCGCACGCAGACGTTTGTAGTGGTTATATACCGCTACCGCCAGCACAGTCTTAGCACGCTCTTGGCCAATGACGTATTCGTCAAGGGTTTCACGGATTTCGTGTGGCGTCGGAAGGCGATCGTCGAGTTCGCCTTCTTCGTTTTCAAGCAGTTCTTCACGAATGATATCGTTACACAGATCGACACATTCGTCGCAGATGTAAACGGACGGCCCTGCGATCAGCTTGCGAACCTCATTCTGGTTCTTGCCGCAGAACGAGCAGTAAAGCAGCTTTCCGCTCTCGTCCTTGTCTTTTCCATCGGCCATTCGTGCACCTCTATCTGGACGGCGCTGCTGAGAGCACCAGAGATTACCTAAATTCACGCTCGCCGGTCATGACATACAGCCTAGCGCAGCAGCGTACGCTCCGCCTTATGCCTTCGGCGGCTCAGGGCGTCGTTCCAGAACCGCATCAATGAGACCGTACTCTACAGCGCGCTCACCATCCATGAAATTGTCACGGTCCGTGTCGCGAGCAATGGTCTCAAGATCCTGACCGGTATGATCCGCAAGAATACGGTTGAGTTTCTGACGAATGGTCAGAATTTCACGCGTGTGAATCTCAATATCGGTCGCCTGCCCCTGGTACCCACCCAGCGGCTGATGGATCATCATACGGGAGTTTGGCAGGCAAAAACGTTTACCCTCGGCACCACCCGTTAGGAGCAAAGCCCCCATGCTGGCAGCCTGCCCAATACATACGGTCGAGACATCTGGCTTGATAAACTGCATGGTGTCGTAGATCGACATGCCCGCCGTTACCGAGCCGCCCGGGGAATTGATGTAAAGGTGGATATCCTTGTCGGGATTTTCCGACTCGAGGAACAGAAGCTGCGCCACGATCAGGTTGGCCATGTAATCTTCGACCTGCCCCACCATGAAGATCACGCGCTCCTTCAGCAGACGCGAGTAGATGTCATAGGAACGTTCGCCGCGAGCACTCTGCTCGA
Source organism: Zymobacter sp. IVIA_12111.31 C1 (assembly GCF_047495495.1). Classification (GTDB taxonomy): domain Bacteria; phylum Pseudomonadota; class Gammaproteobacteria; order Pseudomonadales; family Halomonadaceae; genus Zymobacter. Next base: position 1,136,699 of record NZ_CP179930.1, on the reverse strand, counting down.
CGACCATCGGCACCAGACCACCAGCATTGCTGATATCAAACTCGTTGCGCATAACGATTATCCTTGTCACCGCTTGAGTTCATGCTCAAGCATGCCTCATTTCTATCCTGATGATGGCCTTTCCGAAGAAAAGGATCACCACCTTTAAACCAAGACCCGGCCAAAGACCGGGTCCCGAGGCTTTTACCGAGATGCACGGCATCCGAAGACGCTGTCTTCAGATACCGTGTGACGGATCCATACGGATCGCACCTGTAATGTATCAGGCGTCAGCGTCATTCTCTTCTTCAGCTTCTTCATCAGGGTTGGACTGTGCTGCTGCCATTGCTTCCTGGAAAGGCAGTTTGACGTCTTTTACGTCAGCCTGAGCCAGCAGCTGTTCAATCGCTTTGTTTTCGCGGACGATAGATTCCAGGTTGCCCTTGATCTGTTCGTTCTGCATGTACTGTTCAACCAGCTCTTCTGCTTGGCCGTACTGCTGAGCCACTTTAGCTGCAAATTCACGCGTTTCTTCATCAGAAGCAGTGATGTCATTCGCTTTTATGAATTCGCCCAGCAGCAGACCTGCCTGTGCACGGTCACGCGCCTGTTCTTCGAACAGTTCGTTAGGCAGTTGGTTGATGTCGAAATCATCACCCAGACCGAACTGAGCAGCGGCCTGACGTTTCAGGTCGTCGATGCCCTGCTGTACCAGACCTTTCGGTACATCAATCGGGTTGGCTTTTTTCAGCGCGCTGATGACTTGCTGCTTAACGCCGTTTTCAACAGCGTTTTCCAGTTCGCGAGCCATGTTGTCGCGAATCTGTGCGCGGAACGCGTCCTGATCACCGTCTTCGACACCAAAACGCTTCATGAATTCAGCATCTACTTCAGGCAGCTGCTGAGATTCCACTTTATGTACGCGCGTTTTGAAGGTCGCTTCTTTACCGGCTAGCTGGTCAGCGTGGTATTCTTCCGGGAAAGTCACTTTAACAGTCGGTTCGTCACCAGCTTTAGCGCCGATCAACTGGTCTTCGAAGCCGGGGATGAAAGAACCGGAACCCAGCACGAGGGCATGCCCTTCAGCTTTACCGCCTTCAAATGCTTCTTCACCGAGGAAGCCTTCAAAATCGATGGTGATCTGATCACCATTTTCTGCCGTTTTTTCAGACTCCTGCCAGTCAGCCGCCTGCTTGCGCAGGTTTTCGATGGTAGCGTCAACGTCAGCATCAGTGATATCGGCGGAAGGACGTTCAACTGAAACGCCTTCAATACCTTTGACGTCGATTTCAGGGATGATTTCAAGGTCAGCCGTGAATTCGAGATCTTTGCCAGCTTCGTTGGTTTTCAGGTCGATTTCCGGGAAACCAGCAGCGTTCAGGGATTCCTGACTGACAGCCTGCATATAGTTCTGGCGAATGACATCACCGACAACTTCAGCACGAGTTTCGGCACCGAAACGGCTGCGAACGACACTCATCGGGACCTTGCCCGGGCGGAAGCCGTTAAGACGGACACGGCGAGCCGTTTCACGCAGACGGTTTTCTACAGCCTGGTCCACCTGCTCGGCAGGCACCTGGATGGTCAGGCGACGCCCAATGGATGACGTCGTTTCGACAGACACTTGCATGGATGATCCTCTACCCGCTTATCGGTGTTGCAATCAACAACACCACGTTGAATGTAATCCGGAACCTGCTACCAGACAGCAGCGCGACTCCAAGACGAAAGATTCTAAAAAGCCGGCTCGGTGCTGGCAAGCACGAGTTCAACTCTTTATGGAGGCGACCCCTACTGCTTTTCAAGGGCCATGGAAAAATAGGGAACGATTTCAGCCCTGCATCAACAGGATCGCCACTGGCATACAGCGCTCTCCGCGCCTCCTGCCCACAATATTAACATGTATTTTCCCCTGAATGCCCGCATCATCCGCCTCATTACGAATAGAAATCGTTGTCTGGGCTCGGTAGACACGTTATCAAGGAAGCATAGTGAGTGCGCGAGGGTCATACCAGACGCAGTTTTGCCTTTCGGCTATATTCGGGTTGCAAAATGCAGTGAATACAGACAACCAAAACGAAGCAAACAAAAGCGAACGAGAGATTAATATAGAACAGAAAGGGATACTACTAAGGAAGGAAATGCGAGGTTCGTTATGGGGTGGATGATGGGGATCGAACCCACGACCACCGGAGCCACAATCCGGGGCTCTACCACTGAGCTACATCCACCATAACGAAATAGACTATCTGCGATCATGCTTTTCAGGAGATGGGGTGGATGATGGGGATCGAACCCACGACCACCGGAGCCACAATCCGGGGCTCTACCACTGAGCTACATCCACCATAACCTGAAAACTACTGCGCCATAGGCCAGCGTTGCACATGGCACGCCCAGCAGGACTCGAACCTGCAACCTACGGCTTAGAAGGCCGTTGCTCTATCCGGTTGAGCTATAGGCGCATCAAAAACCGCTAACCCAGCACATTGCTGTGCAGAGTGGTCGGGGTAGAGGGATTCGAACCCCCGACATCCTGCTCCCAAAGCAGGCGCGCTACCAGACTGCGCTATACCCCGTACACCATCTTCGGCTCACCTGCTCCGTCGATGTGAGGCGCATTTTACCTATTTCTCTGGCGAGGTCAAGTAGTGTTTGCATATTCAATGCGTTGAATCGCCTGCGGCCATTATCACATGGCGCACTTCCCTGCCCTGGGTTAGGATGCGGGTTCGCTATTTCGCTGTGGCGTGGCGCCGTCTGCGCTACAGTTCATTGTTATTTAGGGAGATGTGTCGATGACAGCCAAGATCATTGATGGCAAGGCAACCGCCCAATACGTACGAGAACAGGTCGCCGCCGCTGTAACCGAACGCTGCAGTGCCGGACTCAAGCCACCGGGCCTGGCTGTCATTCTTGTAGGCGGCGATCCCGCTTCTCAAGTGTACGTCCGCAACAAGCACAACGCCTGTGAAGCGACAGGCATTCGCTCCCTCGAATACACCCTTCCAGAATCGACTACCCAGCAAGAGCTCGAACAGCTGATCGACCGCCTCAATGACGATGCAGACGTCGATGGCATCCTGCTGCAACTGCCGCTGCCTCAGGAGCTAGACAGCACGCCACTGCTGGAACGCATTCGTCCTGACAAAGATGTAGACGGCTTCCACCCTTACAACATCGGTCGTCTGGCTCAGCGCAACCCGCTGCTGCGCCCGTGCACACCTAAAGGCATCATGACGCTGCTCAAGGCCTACCACATCAACCCCAAAGGCATGAACGCCACCATCGTGGGCGCCTCCAATATCGTTGGTCGTCCGATGGCGCTCGAACTGCTGCTGGCAGGCGCAACCACTACGATCTGTCACCGCTTCACAAAGGACCTGCCGGCTCAAGTCGCCAATGCCGACCTCGTTGTCGTGGGCGTTGGCAAACCAGGACTGGTGCGTGGCGAATGGCTCAAGAAAGGCTGCGTAGTGATTGATGTAGGCATCAACCGCGGCGAAGACGGCAAGCTCTACGGTGACGTCGAATACGCAACGGCAGCAGAGCGTGCCAGCTACATCACACCGGTGCCCGGTGGCGTAGGTCCGATGACGGTCGCAACGCTGATGGAAAACACGCTGGAAGCAGCTCGTCATCACGATAAAGCATAAGCGTTTCCTTTGATCACTGCCGCTACCCGCGTATGCTGATCATCATAGCTTTATCTATTGAAACGCTCCCTTTGCTTGCCCATTTCAAGAAGGGAGCGTTTCACCCTACCCTTAGAGATCAGAGCGCCACCTTGCCATCGCAGGGTGCAAGCGCCCTCTTCTCATTCTCTGATATGCAGTCACTACAGGAGACTTCGGCATGAGCGAACAGAAAAAAGCCATGAACGTCGAAAGCTTCAACTTGGATCACACCAAGGTCAAAGCTCCCTATGTCCGCCTCGCGGGTATCAAAGAAGGCGTCAACGGCGACCGTATTTACAAATACGATCTGCGTATCACTCAGCCGAACAAGGCGCACATGGAAATGCCTGCGTTGCATTCCCTTGAACACCTGATGGCCGAACTGTCCCGCAACCATTCCGACAAAATTGTCGATATCAGCCCGATGGGATGCCAGACCGGCTTCTATGTAGCACTGATCAATCATGAAGACTATCAGGACGTGCTGAACCTGATCGAACAGACGCTGAAAGACGTTCTGGATGCAACCGAAGTCCCCGCCTGTAACGAAGTTCAGTGTGGTTGGGCCGCCAGCCATAGCCTCGAAGGCGCCAAAGCACTGGCCCGCGAACTGCTGAGCAAACGTGACGAATGGGAGCAGGTTTTCGCTTCATGAGCACTCTCAACTCTACCTTTAATCCGCAGGGACCGGTTGCCATCATTGGCGCCATGCCGCAGGAAGTGGTTCGCCTTGTCGAACAGCTCGAAGATGCCAGCGAACTCGAAGTAGCCGGTGCGCATTTTCACAGCGGCCGCCTGCACGGCATTGATGTTGTTGTACTGCAGTCCGGTATTGGCAAGGTCAATGTGACGGTCAGCACAACGATCCTGATCGAGCGTTTTGCACCCCGCTGCATCATCAATACGGGGTCTGCTGGCGGTTTCGGCGATCATATGCAGATCGGTGATGTAGTCATTTCCAGCGAAGTGCGCCATCACGATGTTGATGTCACTGCGTTCGGCTACGAAATGGGTCAGGTGCCCGGCATGCCTGCCGCTTACCTACCGAATCCTGCGCTGGTCTCCATTGCGCGTGACAGCATTCAGTCGCTGGGTGGGCTGAACGTGCACGAAGGGCTGATCTGCACGGGCGACTCCTTTATGTCTGACCCGATGCGCGTTCAGCATGTCCGCGAATACTTCCCATCGATGCTCGCCGTCGAAATGGAAGCGGCTGCGATCGCTCAAGCATGCCATCTTTATGGTTGCCCGTTCGTCATTATCCGTGCGCTGTCGGATATCGCAGGCCAACACTCCGAGCTGTCATTCGATCAGTTCATCATCCAAGCTGGCGAACACTCTGCCCGCATGGTGGCTGAAATGGTCAAGCGCTTGGGCTAGATCAGCACACGTGCTTGATCCAGCGCTGCGCCAAAAGGTCCTGCACTAGTGCGGGACCTTTTTATTTGCCTCATCGGCCCACACCCCACAGTCATTCTATCTATTCCACATACCCACCCATGTTTTCTCCTTCTGCTTGAATCAATCTGCACTTGAGCCCCTCACCTTTCCGTCACTCAGTCCAAGCTAACGCCTTACTGGGCGCTCTAATGCGAGACGAGCGAATACCCAGCAATATCGCAACGCCTCAGTTGAGTTGAGTTGAGTTGAGTTGAGTTGAGTTGAGTTGAGTTGAGTTGAGTTGAGTTGAGTTGAGTTGAGTTGAGTTGAGTTGAGTTGAGTTGAGTTGAGTTGAGTTGAGTTGAGTTGAGTTGAGTTGAGTTGAGTTGAGTTGAGTTGAGTTGAGTTGAGTTGAGTTGGGATGAATTGGGTTGGGTTGGGTTGGGTTGGGTTGGGTTGGGTTGGGTTGGGTTGTTGGTTGTTTTTTTGTTGTTGTTCAGTTGGGTTGGGTTGTTTGTTGGCTGGTAGGTTGGGTTGGGTTGGGTTGGGCTGGGTTTAAGGTTGGGTTGGTGTGGTTGTTGTTGGTTGGGTTGGTTGTTGTTGCAGGTTGTTGGTTGGTTGGGTTTGGGTTGGGTTGGGTTGGGTTGGGTTGGGTTGGGTTGGGTTGGGTTGGGTTGGGTTGGGTTGGGTTGGGTTGGGTTGGGTTGGGTTGGGTTGGGTTGGGTTGGGTTGGGTTGGGTTGGGTTGGGTTGGGTTGGGTTGGGTTGGGTTGGGTTGGGTTGGGTTGGGTTGGGTTGGGTTCACTTTATATGGAAGATGGGGATATGGAACCGTTATTACCGGAAAACCGCCCTTTCTCCGATACTCCACCGAGCACCAGATTCCTCATCGACAAATATTCTTCCCAACTCACCCTTTTTAAAAACTGCCGTGGGGCTGAGCGGCACTTGAAGGTACTCGCAGTATGATGAGTGACAAAAAACCGCCGACCATACCCATTGGTACCATCGACGGTCATTTTACTCAGGACGCTAGGCGTCAAGTAGTGTCAGCTCAGCGCTTGTGCGCAAACATCCAGACGGCCGAATTACCCGGCAGCAGACCATCCATCGTTTCAGGCTGACTCTGCGCCAGAATCTGCAGGTCAGGCAGAGGCACGGTCTGATCGCCCATATTGATGACGGCAATGACATCACGATTACGGAACATCAATACGTCCTTATGCGGTGCGTCCAGCCACTCCACTTCACCGTTACCCAAGTCGTACCACTGGCGCAGTTTCAACACACGGCGATACAGCGCCAGCGTGGACAGCGGGTCCTTTTCTTCAACGTCGATCGCATAGCGTGCGAAGCTGTCCGGCTGTGGCAGCCATGTATGGGCACTGTTATCGGGACCAAAACCATAAGCCGGCGCCTTGGCTTTCCACGGAATTGGTACGCGGCAACCATCACGACCAACATCCTTACCGTTGGTGCGGAAGTAAGTCGGGTCTTGGCGGAAACTATCGTCCATCGTCGTGTTTTCCGGGAGACCCAGCTCTTCCCCCTGATAGATATAAGCACTACCCGGCAACCCCAGTGTCATGAAGATGCTGGCACGTGCACGACGCAGTCCCAGTACTTCGTCAGGCTGTTCGGTGTGCAGGCTGATCCCGCGCAGCACGGTTCCCGGGTTAGGCATCCCGAAGCGCGTAGCGTGGCGCGTAACGTCATGGTTGGACAGCACCCAAGTAGACGGCGCATTGACTTTGCCAAACTCGTCCAGCGAACGCTGAATGACGCGACGGTAAGCGTCGGCATTCCAGGGCGTCATCATGTAGGGGAAATTGAAGGCCTGGCACATTTCATCGGAGCGAATGTAGCGCGCCATGCGCTCTGGCGATACCCATGCTTCAGCCACCATGGAACGGTCACCGTCGTACTCGTCGAGTACCTTGCGCCATTCGCGATAGATATCGTGTACGCCATCTTGGTCCCACATCGGACCGCGGTCGCCATCAACGTTGGTTACTTGTCCTTCTTCGGCATCGGGCAGGCCTTCTTTCTTGATCATACCGTGTGCGACGTCGACGCGGAAACCGTCGACACCGCGATCCAGCCAGAAGCGCAGTGTGCGAATGAATTCTTCATGCACTTCAGGATTGTGCCAGTTCAGATCCGGCTGTTTGGTATCGAACATGTGCAGATACCACTGATCCGTACCATCAACACGCGTCCAAGCACTGCCACCGAACATGCTCTGCCAATTGTTGGGCGGCAGTTCACTGTTGGCACCTTTGCCCTTGCGGAAGATGTAACGATCGCGAGCCGGACTGCCGACAGGAGAAGCCAACGCTTCCTTGAACCATACGTGCTCATCGGACGTATGGTTAGGCACTAAGTCGACGATCACTTTCAGGCCGGATTCGTGAGCGCGCGACAGCATTTTGTCGAACTCATCAAGATCGCCAAAAAGCGGATCGACATCACGATAGTCAGAGACATCGTAACCGGCATCGGCCTGCGGGGAGCGATAGAAGGGAGACAGCCAGATAGCATCCACACCCAATCGGGCCAGATAGCTCATTCTGTCCCGGATGCCTTGCAGATCCCCAATGCCATCCCCATCGGAATCGGCAAAGGAGCGCGGGTAGATCTGATAGATCACGGCATGCCGCCACCAGCTGGGTTCCTGACGCTGGCGAGCAGGCTGTGTCGTTTCGGACGATTGCATGATGCTTCTCCTGAAGAGCGCTCGGCGCACAGGGTGCTCTATCCTTGATCTGCGACAGCCGAACGTGTGTCGATGGTGACTCGCTACAAGCACTACCATGTGATCTATAACGCCAAGTTACGCCCCAAAGTACCAGTAGTCTTTAGTAGGAGTTTCATGGCGTTGCCGCTGATATCGACGAATGGACCGCTTCCGTGGCGGTTCACGTCGCATCAGGCATATTGTCTTTGACACTATAGGCGTGCGTTGAGTCCGCGGGAATCACTAAAGCCTCTTCATGAACCATGCTCAACGCGCTGAAGCCGACGTTCGTTAAGCATAGATGAGAGCCGCCAAAGCTGCGCGCGCATACAGTGATGCCCTGAAAGAAAATATCCTTCAGGGCATCTATTTGGTGGCGTCATTCAATCTGCATGACACATGCGTCGATGCTAGTCGGTGGTGTACCACACCGCCGCGTTACCCGGCAGCTCGGCATCGTCACCACTGACGGTCGGATCGCTGCACAGCAACATATCGCCTTCTGGCATGGCTATCGGCATGTAGCCGAAATTGATCATGATGGTAACCCTGCCATTGCGTACCATCAGCACATCGTCGCGATCGCTTTCGAGGTATTCCAGTACACCGTCGCCCAGTGCGAACCGTCGGCGCAGCGCAATCAACATGCGATACAAGCTGAGCGTCGAATCTTCTTCAAACTGCTGCAGGTCGACACAGAGATCACGATAGGTGTCCGGTTGCGGCAGCCAGCTTCTTCCTTCGGTGCTGAAACCGAAGGTAGCCTGGCTGGAGTTCCACGGCAGTGGCGTACGGAAACCATCACGACCGACGATGTATTTCGGATCGGGTGAAGTGAAGAAGCGTGGATCCTGACGATATTTTGCTTCCAGCTGAGTATTATCGAACAGCCCCAGCTCTTCCCCTTGGTACAGACACGCACTGCCCGGCAGGCCCAGCGTCAGCATGATAATCGCTCGTGCCCGTCGCAGCCCCAGCTCAAGATTGGGCTGCTCGTTATGCGGCCCAATGCCCACCAACGTGGTTGCCAGATCGGTCAGCCCCAGCTTGGATACGGGGTACGGGCGATCGTGGCTGGCCATGACCCAGGTCGAGACGGAGCCTGCGCCCACATACTGCTCAAGAGAGGCCTGCACTACCTGCCTAGCCGATTTCGCTGACCAGTTCATGAACTGATAGTTGAAGTTGAACAACGTGTGCAGTTCGTCGGCTCGCATATAGCGTGCGGAACGGGAAAAGTCCTTGATCCACGGGGTTTCACCGATCATGACACGGTTATCATACTCATTGATCACTTTGCGCCAGGCGCGATAGATCTCATGCACACGGTCGCAATCAAAACGCGGGTCGTCGACCGTGTCTCGCGTAGACTCGGTCAAGTCTGGCAACCCTTCTTCTTTGATCAGGCACTGAGCGGCATCGACACGAATGCCGTCCACCCCGCGGTCCAGCCAGAAGCGCAGAATGCTTTCAAATTCACGAAGAACATCCGCATTGTCCCAGTTCAGGTCAGGCTGATGTTCGGAGAAGAGGTGTAGGTACCACTGCCCATCAGCTACGCGAGTCCACGCGGGACCTTCGAAGTCGCTAGGCCAGTTGTTAGGTGGAAGTTCGCCACTCTCACCACGGCCGTCGCGGAACAGATAGCGATCACGTGCAGCGCTTCCTGGAGCCGCTACCAGCACTTCCTGAAACCACGGGTGTTGATCGGAAGTGTGGTTGGCGACGATGTCGATAATGACTTTGAGGTCCAAGCGGTGTGCTTTCACCAGCATGTCATCAAAGTCGTGCAGCGCGCCGTACATGGCATCAACATTACGATAGTCCGCGATGTCGTAACCGCCATCGGCCTGTGGAGAGGTATAGAACGGCGATACCCAAAGCGCATCCACACCAAGCCCCGCCAAATGCGCTAGGTGTGCGCTGATGCCCTTGAAGTCCCCATTACCATCACCGTTTCCATCGGCAAAGGAACGAGGGAAAATCTGATAGATGACCGCATTGCGCCACCAGTCCTGATCATCAGTGGTACCTGAAAGCTGAGCGATCAACGTATTTCGTTCTTCGGAGGTCAGTGTCTTTCCAGACATAGTCATGCGTTTCCTTTCTTGTTTTTATTCTTGTTAAAGAACAGAGATGGCTTCCTGCCAAATCCATCGCTTGCTGGCACGCGCCAGTGTCGGTGGCAATGCGCTCGCGCTCTTGCCGTCGCCGTCACAACATCCCCAACGTTTATCGCTCTCGACGCTGGCACAAAAATAAAAACGCCCCGACATCGGAAAGATGCCGGGGCGTTGATTCATGCCCATTGGTACAACAAACGAGCGTCTATGCAGAAACCGTCAAGCACGTACCCACGTTGTACCTTCACGCGAGTCCTTAAGGATGATGCCCTTGTCGGTCAGCAGGTCACGAATGCGGTCCGACTCAGCGAAATCCTTGTCCTTACGGGCCTGATTGCGCTGTTCGATATACGCCTCAATCTCGTCGGCCGACAGCGCCAGTGGCTGACCACCCTGCAGGAATTCTGCCGGGTTGCTGTCCAGCAGGCCCAGAATGCCACCAAGACGTTTCAGCTCGAAAGCTAACGCTGGAGCTTCGGGAGCCCCCTCGCGTTTCGCCGCATTCAACACACGTACCAGATCGAACATGGTTGCCAGCGCTTCAGGGGTGTTGAAGTCATCATCCATCGCCGCATGGAAACGTTCAGTGTACTGCGCATCCACTGCACCCTGCTCAGGAGTAACGCCTTCAAGTGCTGTATAGAAGCGCACCAGCGAGCGGTGAGCGTCATCCAGCGAATCCGGCGCGTAATTGATCGGGCTGCGATAATGGCTGGACACCATCAGGTAACGCACGGTCTCAGCATCGTACTGTTCGAACACTTCTCGCAGCGTAAAGAAGTTGCCCAGCGATTTGGACATCTTCTCGTTATTGACCCGTAGTGCCCCAGCATGCATCCAGACATTGGCGTAGTGCTGGCCCGTAGCGGCCTCACTCTGCGCGATCTCGTTCTCATGATGCGGGAACACTAGATCAGGGCCGCCACCGTGAATGTCGAATGACTTGCCGAGGCAGCAGGTCGACATCGCCGAGCACTCGATGTGCCAGCCGGGACGCCCTTCACCCCACGGCGATGGCCAACTGGCTTCACCGGGTTTAGCGGCTTTCCACAGCACGAAATCAAGCGGGTCTTCCTTCGCTTCTTCGACCTCAATGCGTGCGCCAGAACGCATGTCATCGGGATTGCGGTTGCTGAGCTTGCCGTATTCCGCAAATCGACGTACACGGTAGTAGACATCGCCGTTATCCGCCGGATAGGCATAGCCCTTCTCGACCAGCGCCTCAACCATGGCGATGATGTCAGCAATATGGCCGGTCGCACGCGGTTCGATATCCGGACGCAGCACGTTAAGACGCGCCTCATCTTCATGCATCGCGTCGATCATGCGATCGGTCAGCGCTTCGATCGGCTCACCATTCTCTGCAGCGCGACGGATGATCTTGTCGTCGATGTCCGTGATGTTGCGCACGTAAGTGACGTCATAGCCACGGGCACGCAGATAGCGAGTGATGACGTCAAACGCCACCAGCACGCGCCCATGACCGAGATGACAGTAGTCGTAGACGGTCATCCCGCAGACGTACATGCGCACCTTGTTGCCTTCGAGCGGCGTGAAGACAGCCTTCTCGCGCGTCAGTGTGTTGTAAATCTTCATCTCGGCCATGTCCGAATCACCCTTTCTTCTGCGCCTTGGCCCAGCCATCCTTCAGGCTGACCGTACGGTTGAACACCAGTTTGCCATCCTTGCCGTGATCCCAGCGATCGGCACAGAAATAGCCAATACGCTCGAACTGGAAGCGCGTTTCCGGAGCGGCATCCGCCAGAGACGGTTCACCAATACCCTGAACCACCTCAAGAGATTCTGGATTAAGATGTTCGAGGAAGTCCTTCTCTTTATCGCGATCAGGCGCTTCGTCCAGGAACAAGTTGTCGTAGTTGCGCACTTCGACAGGCACACCGTGATCGGCGCTGACCCAGTGAATGACACCCTTGACCTTGCGACCTTCCGGCATTTTGCCCAGCGTATCCAGATCGACGCTGCAGCGCAGTTCGATAGGGTTACCAGCATCGTCGGTAATGACTTCGTCGCAGCGGATAACGTACGCGTTGCGCAGACGTACTTCTTTTTCCGGTGCCAGACGGAAGAATTTCTTCGGCGGATCAATCATGAAGTCGTCCTGATCGATCCAGATTTCACGCGTCAGTGGCAGTTTGCGCGTTCCCATGTCGTCGCGGGCGGGGTGAGACGACACTTCGATGATCTCTTCATGCCCTTCCGGCAGGTTAGTCAGCACCACCTTCAGCGGTTTCATGACACACATAGCGCGCAGCGCGTTCTCTTCCAGATCGGAACGGATGGCGTGGTACATCATGTGAATATCGACGACGCCACTGGAGCGTGCGACACCCGTCATTTCACACAGCTTGCGCAGCGAGGCGGGCGTATAGCCGCGGCGACGAAGACCGGCAACGGTCGGCATGCGCGGATCGTCCCAACCGTTGACCACACCGCTATCGACCAGCAGCTTCAGCTTGCGCTTGGACGTGACGGTGTAGTTAATGTTCATGCGCGCAAATTCGATCTGGCGCGGACGTGCCGGAACCGGCAGGTTGTCGAGGAACCAGTTGTACAGCGGACGGTGGTCTTCAAACTCCAGCGTACAGATGGAATGCGTGATGCCTTCGATGGCATCGGACTGACCATGCGCGAAGTCATAGGCCGGGTAAATCTTCCACGCATCGCCAGCCTGATGGTGGTCGGTATGACGGATACGGTACAGCACCGGGTCGCGCAGGTTGATGTTCGGCGACGCCATGTCGATCTTGGCACGCAGCACTTTGGCCCCTTCCGGGAACTCACCGACGCGCATGCGTTCGAGCAGGTCGAGGTTTTCTTCAACGCCGCGCTCGCGGTACGGGCTGTTACGGCCGGGTTCAGTCAGCGTGCCACGGTACTCACGCATGGTTTCGGCATCAAGATCATCGACGTAGGCTTTGCCTTCACGCACCAGATACTGTGCCCAGGCGTACAGCTGTTCGAAGTAGCTCGACGCGTAGCGTTCCTCACCGTTCCACTGGTAGCCCAGCCACGTGATGTCTTCCTTGATGGCGTCGATGAAGCGCTGATCTTCCTTCTCGGGATTGGTGTCATCGAAGCGCAAGTTACATTTGCCGCCGAAGTGTTCGGCAAGGCCGAAGTTGACCCAGATCGACTTGGCATGACCGATGTGCAGGAATCCGTTCGGCTCCGGCGGGAAGCGCGTCACAATCGTTCCACCGCCGGCCTGTTCGAGTTCTTCTCGGATCTGATTGTAGAGAAAGTTCGGTGCGCTACTGTTTTCAACACTCATGGAACGTCGCTGAACCTCATAGTGAGAGTCGTGTAAGGATCGTCTCTGTCTCGGGTGCCGAAGGCACGCGGCCGATAGACAGGAGATCGCAGATATCCGTGGACCTGACGCAAAGCCTGCCGAGCCAGCATCATTATCGAAACCAGCCTGCTCAAGCTTTCGTCTGTACGGCCAAAAACGCTATTATAACGCGATCAACGAGCGCTGTATGCGCTTGCATACGTTCATCTCATGGCGGCACAGCCGTCAATTCTTCGTATTTTATACAGGACACTGGCATGATTCGTCTCGAAACCAACCACGGTAACATCACCGTCCGCCTGTTCGACAAAGAAGCACCGAAAACCGCTGCCAACTTCGAACAGTACGTGCGCGACGGCTTCTTCGACGGCACGCTGTTCCACCGCGTCATCGACGGCTTCATGATCCAGGGGGGCGGCTTCGACCGCGAATTCCTCCAGAAAGATACCCGCGCACCGATCGAGAACGAAGCCAACAACGGGCTTTCCAACAAGCGCGGCACGCTGGCAATGGCCCGCACCATGGATCCGCATTCCGCTACGGCACAGTTCTTCATCAACGTGAAGGACAACGCGTTCCTCGACCACACGGCACCGACCAGCCACGGCTGGGGCTACTGCGTGTTCGGTGAAGTCGTCGAAGGTTTGGACATCGTTGACGCCATCAAAGCCGTTCGTACGGGCAACCGCAACGGTCATCAGGACGTGCCGAAAGAAGACGTCATCGTCGAACGCGCTTACGTCATTGAAGACTGAGCCGGTCTGATTCAGCATTCTTCGCTGCCCGCCACCCGCGCGGGCAGCTTCTTATATAAACGCTTCGGTCAGAAAACCGTTCTCACATGCACGCTGTCGCCGACATGGCATTCCTTTAATAGCGATGTAGAGAGCCGGCATTCATCTCGCTGACGTTCACTTTTTCGGAATCGCTTATGAGCACCCTGTTCATTGCCGACCTTCATCTGCAGGCCAACCGCCCTGCACTGACGCAGGCCTTCTTGAATTATCTGGAAACGCGCGCCCAAGAAGCCGATACCCTCTATATTCTGGGCGATCTCTTCGAACACTGGGTGGGCGATGATGGCATGGGGCCATTCGAGCAGCAGATCGCCGACGCCCTGCAACGTTACGCAGGCCAGCAGCGCAACGTCTATTTCATGCACGGCAACCGTGACTTTCTGGTGGGCAGTACATTCGCTCAGAAGGCGCACCTCACGTTACTGGATGACCCTACCGTCATTACTTTGGGTAATGAAAGCATTCTGCTGATGCACGGCGACTCGATGTGCACGCAGGATCAGGCCTACATGCAGTTCCGCGCCCAGGTTCGCTCTCCGGCATGGCAGCAGCAGGTGTTGGCAATGCCGCTCGAACAGCGCATCGCCCTGGCATCCCAGTTGCGCGCGCAGTCAGGAGAAGCCAACTCGACCAAGAGCGCGGACATCATGGACGTCGTCGAAGACGATGTCATTGCCCAGATGAACGCTGCCGATACTCGCGTACTGATTCAGGGCCATACCCACCGCCCCAACGAACACCGCGTAGAACTAGGTGAAGGACGCATAGGACGCCGTCTGGTGCTGGGCGACTGGCGCGAAGACGAGCAAGCTATGTGGGAAGCCGTCTATGCCGATGGCCAGCTCACACTTCAGCGCTTTACCTGGTAAGCCTTTCTGACCTGCCGTGTGCCGCACGGCAGGTTACTCACCACGACTCGCCCCCGCATGCCTCTCTTTCTGCCCGTGCCACTCAGACAGCCCCTATCGACGAACGGCTTATACTTACAGCGCACTTGCCTGATCTCTCTGCCACAGATATGGTCGAAAGGTCATTGCCACACGGCACTTCCCTCATGAAGCTGCAGGCAATGAACGAAGACGGTCGGCGAGCGTTCCACCCCGCCTGTCGTCCCGCCGGACAACAATAACCACGGCATATTTTCCGAGGATACGTTCATGCTCGACGTTTACCAGCAGCATGCCCAAGAGCGCGCTGCCGTCAATATTCCCCCTCGTCCGCTGGATGCCGCAACGGCAGCAGAGCTGGTATCGCTGCTCAAGCAGCCACCGGCAGGTGAGGAACAGTATCTGCTCGACCTGTTTACCCATTGCATTCCACCCGGCGTTGACGAGGCCGCGTACGTTAAAGCGGGCTTTTTGGCCGCCATTGCGCGGGAAGAAGAACACAGCCCGCTGATTCAGCGCCATGTTGCCATCAAGCTGTTGGGCACGATGCAGGGCGGCTACAACGTAGCACCGCTGGTCGAACTACTCGATGACCCCACGACTGCGCGCGAAGCAGCGTCGCAGCTAAAGCACACCCTTCTGATGTTCGATGCCTTCCACGATGTCGAAGAGCGCGCCAGACAGGGCAATGCGGCGGCACAAGAGGTACTACAGTCATGGGCCGACGCCGAATGGTTCTTGGAACGTGCTCCGCTGGCGGAGGTCATCACACTGACCGTTTTCAAGGTGTCAGGTGAAACCAATACCGACGACTTATCGCCGGGTCAGGACGCTTGGTCGCGTCCAGATATTCCACTGCACGCACTGGCAATGCTGAAACAACCACGAGAAGGCATTGCACCGAATGAAGCAGGCGCTATCGGTCCACTGACGCAGATAGAACAGGTTCAGGCCAAAGGCCATCCCGTCGTCTATGTTGGGGATGTGGTCGGCACCGGTTCTTCACGTAAATCGGCAACCAACTCGCTGCTGTGGTACTTTGGACATGATATCCCCTACGTGCCCAACAAGCGTGCGGGAGGGTTCTGCTTCGGGGGCAAAATCGCGCCCATCTTCTTCAATACGCTTGAAGACGCTGGTGCGCTGCCGATCGAACTGGACGTTTCCGCTCTGAACATGGGGGATGTCATTGACCTCTACCCGTATGAAGGCCGGATTACTCGCCATGGCAGCGATGAAACGCTGACGAACTTCACCCTGAAAACCCAGGTATTGCTAGATGAAGTTCGCGCGCGCGGACGCATTCCGCTGATTATCGGGCGCGGCCTGACACAGCGCGCTAGGGAAGCTCTGTCGCTGCCGCCGAGCGATGTATTCGTCACGCCCGAAGCACCGCAGCCGTCGCAGAAAGGGTTCACGTTGGCGCAAAAGATCGTCGGCAAGGCCTGCGATGTAGCTGGCATTCGTCCGGGTACCTACTGCGAACCGCGCATGACGACGGTCGGCTCTCAGGACACTACCGGCCCGATGACACGTGACGAACTGAAAGACTTGGCGTGTCTGGGCTTTCAGGCTGACCTGGTCATGCAGTCCTTCTGTCATACCGCGGCCTACCCCAAACCCGTAGACATCGACACGCAGCACACCCTGCCCGAATTCATTATGAACCGCGGCGGGGTTTCTCTGCGCCCCGGCGACGGTATCATCCATTCATGGCTCAACCGCATGCTGCTGCCGGATACCGTAGGTACCGGTGGCGACTCGCATACCCGCTTCCCGCTGGGCATCTCCTTTCCCGCGGGCTCGGGGCTAGTAGCATTCGCAGCAGCAACAGGCGTGATGCCGCTCGACATGCCGGAATCCGTGCTGGTGCGCTTCACGGGCAAACCGCAGCCCGGCATCACGCTACGTGACCTCGTGCATGCGATTCCACTGATGGCACGCGAACAGGGTCTATTGACAGTCGGCAAGGCCGCCAAGAAGAACATCTTCTCGGGACGCATTCTCGAAATTGAAGGCCTTGAGCACCTAACGGTCGAACAGGCCTTCGAACTGTCCGATGCTTCTGCAGAACGTAGCGCGGCAGGCTGCACGATCACACTGTCAGAAGACAAGGTCTGCGATTATCTTCGCTCTAACATCACCCTGCTGAAGTGGATGATCGCCAACGGCTATGGCGATCGGCGCACTCTGGAACGCCGTATCGTACGCATGGCGACATGGCTGGAAACGCCGCAGTTAATGCGCGCAGATGCCGACGCCGAATATGCCGCTATTATCGAAATCGACCTCGCCACGATCAACCAGCCCATTCTGTGCGCCCCAAATGACCCTGACGATGCTCGCAGGCTCTCCGATGTGGCAGGTACCACCATTGACGAAGTGTTCATCGGCTCCTGCATGACCAACATCGGTCACTTCCGCGCCGCAGGAAAGCTGCTGGAACAGCATCAAGGGGAAACGCTGGACACGCGGCTATGGATAGCGCCACCGACCCGCATGGACCGTGCGCTGCTGGAATCCGAGGGCTATTACACCCTCTTCGAACAAGCCGGTGCCCGCGTCGAAATTCCCGGCTGTTCACTGTGCATGGGCAATCAGGCCCGCGTAGCCGATGGTGCAACGGTCGTATCGACATCAACCCGCAATTTCCCCCATCGACTGGGCAACGGTGCCAATGTCTTCCTGGCATCGGCGGAGCTGGCTGCGATGACGGCACTGCTGGGCCATATACCCTCTCTGGACGAGTATCTGGCCACAATGAAAACGCTGGATGCTCAAGCAGAGGACATCTATCGCTACATGAACTTCGACCGCATGCCACAGTATCGCGAGCAAGCATCGAGCATCATTGCGCAGGCATGATGTATGCAAGGTAACGCACTGAAACGGCATTGTTCTTTCTGTTGATAAAGCATGCATAGATAACGCAATTCTGCGGATGCGGACTTGCGTTATCGCCACTGCAGTTCTATAAGAATGCAAGGGTACACGTAATGATTCAGGTGGCGAATCACGTTCTGCACGCACGATAGGCTTGATTTCGTCACGGCTAGCATGCATATTAAAAAACACTGTTCGGCAACATACCGGACACCCAGGCGGATGCCTTGCAATTGAAGATGACAGGAGTACTTCAATGAAACTCTCTTCTCTGGCGCTGGTCGCACCGGTAGCACTCACTGCAGCTATGGCCATCGGAACGGCGAATGCAGCAGACGTTAGCCACGGTCTGTATTCCGGTATCGGCGTGAACAACACCATCGCGCATACCAAAGACAGCTCTACGCTCGACATCGACAAAAACGCTAGCCGTGCGGCAGGCGCATTTGTTGGCTACAAATTCAACAACTGGTTCTCAACTGAAGTCAGCTACAACGACCTCGGTGAAGTGAAACAGAACGGCAACCGCGGCGACATCGGCACCAAAGCCTACGGCCTGAGCGCTATTGGTGAAATCCCGGTTTACGCTGGCTTCATCGGCTATGCACGCGTAGGTGCTGCTTACACGCAGAGCGACGATGCCATCAAGCAGTCTGGCGCTAAACACAGCGACAACACTGCACCGGTCTACGGTCTGGGTCTGAAATACCAGTTCCAGGAAGTCCCGGTCTTCGCTCGTGTCGAATACACGCGCTACGACATCGACTCCAAGTACAAGCTGGACGCTACCAACCTGTCCATCGGTACTCAGTTCTAATTCCACACTTGCCCTGCAAGACTGGAATACACGAAAGCGCGAGGCAGCTGCCTCGCGCTTTTTTTGTATCTAGCCGCTGAGAACCAAGCGCCCCGTCAGATGGCAAGCCCTTTCCCGCTTACGTTTTAGAGCCGTCCACTCCAGCCCGCCTCACAGGCTAGAGGAACGATTGTTCACTACCCCACACCGCACGACTCTTCCCTTCTTCGAAAGTCACCTGCCCTCGCACAGCCCCCTTCATTTCATCTCTCGATGCGCGTTCACCCTGACGCTTTCTCTTCCAGATTCGACAGTATCAACCTCTTTTCGAAGCAGCCGTCACGCGGCAGCGGCCACTCTCATTTTGGCTTCGTCATCGCCACTGATGCCAGCAATAGCGCTACTTGCAGCGCGATTGGTAAGACTTTTGGATAATTCGTATCGCATTGTTCTATATAGATAACGCTCTCGTTTCGAGTTTTACATCGCCAACCATTATCCAATGTGCATGCCGTTGCGTAACATCTCTCGCGTGCCAAGCAATATGACAACGCGGCCTATGAATATCTTTGTAACAGTAGGTTAGTGCATTGTTTGCTACTGATTGGCAGCGAAAAGGAAACATCAAGGAAAGGAAGGAAGGTCTCAGGACGACTTACCGAATGACCGCGATTTTTCATCCACAAGGTGCAAAAAAATTCATTATGAAGGTGTTTTTATTGAAAACACACTCATAAAGAATTAGATTTGAACTCGTTAAACATTCGTCGACGATGGAGCGTTACGTATGTCATCACTTTCGAATCCGGTAGGAGACTGCCAACCCTTCACAACCCCAACAGATCGCTCATCTGAAGGCAATGTGCGGCCCAGAGGCAACTATGGCCCTCGCGGCATGTCACGCCCCATCAGCCTGCGCCTCATGCCTGAAGAACGCGCCGACATCGAACGTATTGCACGTAAGGAAGGACGAGCAGTGTCGCCGACGTGCCGGATGCTGTGTCTCAAGGGGTTGGAAGTCTACCTGCAAGAGCGTGCCGAAATGGAACGCCGCTATCACCGCTGACACCGATTCTGCTGCACCGTGTGCCTGACAAGGGATGACAGTCACACACCGATCCAACAGATAAGAAATAGAGGAGAACTGATCATGTCTATGCGCTGGAAATGCCCACACTGCAACTCCCCACTGCGTATCCGCAGCAGCAAACAGCCAACGCCGCTATTCCGCGAGGCCTATGTACAATGCCGCAATAGCGACTGCAGCTGGTCAGCCAAGCTGGCCATTGAAGTTACTCATACACTCAGCCCCAGTGCGCACCCCAATCAGAATATCAATACTGAGCTGAGTCCCGAATTGGAACAGTGGGTTCGAGCACGCAATGCCGAACTAGAGCGGCACCCAAAATCCCACTGAGACCCTCGACCAGGTGTGTAACCTCGCTTGCATACCTGGCCATCCCCTCATGCCTGATTGCCGCTGCATGCTAGCGTCCTACCTCACGGCCACTCACCGCACACTGATGCCTGCCAAGCACCAGCACCAATCACGTTCCACAATAAAAGACGCTTCCTGTAACACCCTCCACTTCCTGCACATGCTCACTCATACGTGGCTCGGCCCCGGGCGATAGACGCCACCCCTTTGGCGGCTTTGGCGGCTTTGGCGGCTTTGGCGGCTTTGGCGGCTTTGGCGGCTTTGGCGGCTTTGGCGGCTTTGGCGGCGTTGGCGGCGTTGGCGGCGTTGGCGGCGTTGGCGGCGTTGGCGGCTTTGGCGGCTTTGGCGGCTTTGGCGGCGTTGGCGGCGTTGGCGGCGTTGGCGGCGTTGGCGGCGTTGGCGGCGTTGGCGGCGTTGGCGGCGTTGGCGGCGTTGGCGGCGTTGGCGGCGTTGGCGGCACGCTAGATCGTCTTCTCACGACTATCCATCTTTTTCCAAGAGAATAAGACGCCTTGCAATGCGCGCCATTACCGCTATTTTTCAAGCATATATTTGACTATTACTATCAAAAACAGGCTAGATCGCTGCGGCTACGCAACTTTTAAGCGAAACAGGTATCAATACGGTTAAGGCCGAAATACAAGGTATCTTTACCCTCTGACATTCACAGTACGTTATATAATTGCATTACTGATACCGCTACTGCCCTAATCGCCCACAGGAGAACATAATGAGACGCCGCGACTTCATCGGGCTGATCAGTGGTCTTTCACTGGTCCCCGTCTACGGCCGTTCGGCCTGGGGAGCCACGGCCGGACCGCGGATACAGCGCTACGGCATGTCACGTCATTCGTCCGTGACCGAACTGGTATTCGATACCACGGCTCCTGTCATGAACGCATCATGCTTCACGCTTTCCAATCCGCCTCGACTGATTATCGACCTGCCGGGTATCGCACCTCCACTGCCGGATACTTCCGCACTGGCTTCAGGGCCAATCACTCGCGTTCGCAGTGGCGTGAAGGGCAACGGACTGCGGCTTGTGCTGGACCTTCAGCACGACGTCAAAGCATCCTTGCGCGCACAGCCTTCCGGCAAGGTGATCGTGACATTGGACGGCAGCGCCGCAGCACGTGCAGCAGGACAGCGTGTTTCCAGCGCCCGCCCAGCGATCATTGCCATCGACCCCGGTCATGGCGGTAAAGATCCGGGCGCTGTCAGCCATGACGGTGCCCACGAAAAGCTGGTTGCCTTCAGCATTGCGCAGCAACTCTTTGGGTTACTGCAGAAAAACGCAGCCTTCAAACCACGCTTGATTCGTACCGGCGACTATTTCGTGCCACTGCATGAACGCATTCTGGCAGCCAGCGATGTCGGTGCGCATATGTTCATCTCCGTCCATGCTGATGCTGCACCCGTTTCCAGCGCCAAAGGGGCCTCGGTGTATATTCTGTCCGAACATGGTTCTTCATCGGCCATGGCACGCTGGATGGCCGACAGTGAGAACAGCGCCGACCAATATGCATCACTGCGCGAAAGCGCTCTGCACCGTGACGATCCTCGCCTATCGTCGATGCTACTGGAAATGTCGATGCAAGGCACGATCGCGGCCAGTCAGAATCTGGGCAAGCTGATGCTGCCGGAACTTTCCCATGCAACCGCCCTGCATCAACGTCACGTCAACCAAGCGGCCTTTGCCGTGCTCAAATCACCAGAAATTCCTTCGATCCTGGTCGAGAACGGCTTCATGAGTAATCGGGACGACTGTCGCCGGCTGGTAACCTCCGAGCATCAAAGGGCGCTTGCTGAAGCGCTCTACAATAGCGTGCAGTCCTATTTCAAACGCTATCCGTTGCCCGCATAGGCACGTCACTACACGAAAGCGGCGCTCTGGTTGAACTAGAGCGCCGCTTTCTTCTTATAGGCATATGAGTATTGCAAGGCTGGCGCAAAATACCGCTATTTCGGCGTCAGTGCGCTAACACGTCCTTGACGACGATTTAAAGAGATGAAGCATTGATGAAGGCGTAGCACAGCTATCACGGGCACGCTACTTGGCAGTAGCGTGCAAGCAGCACGACTTCTGATCTGAGCGCGGGTAAGCGGTAAGCGGTAAGCGGTAAGCGGTAAGCGGTAAGCGGTAAGCGGTAAGCGGTAAGCGGTAAGCGGTAAGCGGTAAGCGGTAAGCGGTAAGCGGTAAGCGGTAAGCGGTAAGCGGTAAGCGGTAACAGGATATCGCTCGGCGGCGACAGATCAAGCGGCAGTTGCAGCCCGTTGACCTCCTGTCAGTCGGGCTGCAACTGTCGAACGGTACCGCTGTTACAGGACGCGAGAAGGCCGCGACATCATGGCGGCCGTCTGCGTCAGCCAATGCGAGCGAGCACGCAGGTCATTGGCATTCAGGTCAAACTGGCGGCGAGCCGTTTCATTGATCAGGCGGCGGTGTTCGGCTGCCGTACGGATGACATTCAGACGTTCCTGTCGAGTCATGACAATCCCCTCCATGGGAATGTTTCAGATAGACATATTAGTGCTACTTCTTGTAACACAAGACTCACTCTAATCGACTCGAAACGCCAATACAACCCCCCGATGAAGCCACATAAACCGGATAAAAGCACGATATGACATATTAATATGGGATTTGTGCTGCATGTAGGACGGGCATGCCGTTACAATTAGCGACCAAACGATCGGCATGCTCTACGACCTATATTCTTTTCATCCTACGGGGTCTCTGCTATGGCACATCCATCACCTCTTCTACCGCTGACGGCGGGACAGCGCAACGCCATGTTGCTGCGCTTACTGTGCTACATCGCTCTATTCGTCATCTACAATCTGGGTATTCATTGGGAAGCCCGCCTTCCCGATCTGGGCTACGACAAGTTCGACTCCTCTCATTTCGGTTTCTCAGAGTTCATGCAGAACCTGATGTTGAGTCTTTCGGTTGTATTTACACTCTTTGCCCGTGCAAAATGGCCCGTCCTTCGCAATGGGTGTCTATTGCTAGGCCTGTTTCTGCTGGCGTCCATCGCGCGCCAGAACCATCTGCGCTTCGAAGATCTGGTTGGCACCAAGGCCATCTGGAAAGCCATCGTGGCCATTCTGGCGCTGTACGCCGTGTACACGCTGGTGCGTCACTGGAAGGCCTTTCTGCAGGAGCTGAACATTTACGCGGGTTCCTATTCGTTCGGTCTGTTGATGGCGGGCGTGCTGACAACGTACGTCTTCTCTCGTCTGTTCGGGCGTCAGGTACTATGGATGGATGTCATGGGCGAGCACTACATTCGCATCGTGAAGAACCTAGCCGAGGAGACCACAGAATCTATCGGCTATATGCTGATCTGTATGGGCACCCTTGAGCTTTGCCTACTGGCACGTCGTCTTTTTCGGCAAATAGCCGTTAATTAGGCCTAAAGCTGCGGCATGCCAGCGCATGCTTATTGTCAGGAGAAGGTTGATTCCCCATCCTGACACCTTTCGCAAGAAAGCGGCCCCCTCTAGGCCGCACCAACACTCGTGAGGAGAGTTTCATGGATATCCTGTTGGCCCTGGTGCCTGCCCTGATGTGGGGTATGATGCCGCTCATCGCAACACATTTTGGTGGAACACAGCATCGTCAGACGCTGGGGGTTACCCTCGGTGCACTGGTACTGGCCATTATCATCTTCCTGGTCAAGCAGCCGGTGATGACGTCCTATATCTTCTGGATCGGCATCGCATCTGGTATCTGCTGGGCCATCGGTCAGATCAACCAGTTCGCTGCCATCCACCGTCTGGGCGTATCCAAGGCCATGCCGCTGTCCACCAGCATGCAGTTGATCTTCACTGCGCTGCTGGGTGTGCTGGTACTGGGTGAATGGAGCTCTTCTTACGCGCGTATCATCGGCGGTATCGCACTGCTGCTGATCGTTCTGGGTGCCATTGCTACCTCCATCAAGGACAAAACCGCTGTATCTGAAACAGCCGGTGAATCTACCAGTGACATGCTCACCGGTATCATTCGTCTGCTGATTTCCACCGCCGGTTACGTTGCCTACGTGCTCATCCCGCGTCTGGGTCACGTCGAAGGTGACGGCGTCTGGGGTCTGCTGCTGCCGCAGGCTATCGGTATGGTCGGTGGTGCACTGATCATGTCTCTGGCCCACAAACCGCTGTCCCGTGATACGGCCCTCAACGTCATTCCGGGCCTGGTCTGGGCAGTCGGTAACGTCACCATGATGCTGGCTGTCGCACGCATTGGTACGGCCATCGGCTTCTCCCTTTCCCAAGCCAACCTGGCGATCGCTACTCTTGGCGGTATCTTCATCCTCAAAGAAAGCAAGACTTCCCGCGAACTGGTGTTCTCACTGGTGGGTGTCGCTCTCGTCATTGCCGGCGCCATCATGATCGGTACCATCCCGAAAGACGGTTCCGATGCCAGCGCCAAAAAACCGGCCATCACCACGACGGTCGACACATCCGCTACGGCTGCGCCGCAGGCAACGGATACACTGCCTGCCCAGAACGCTCAGCAATAAGCGTTCCAGTTCTTGCGGTAATAAAAAAGGAGCCTTCTTGGCTCCTTTTTTATTCTGCCGGACTCTCCTATTCATACACCGCCATCCCTCTTTCATTCACGGTACACCACTCCCCCTCGCGCGCTACCAACCTTCCTTTCGCGCTCACGATCATACCTGCACCGCGCCAAGCGTCGCCTTTATCACCACAAACCGTCTTTCATTGATGGGATTCCTGACGGGCTGGTCTACATTGATAGACGTCGAGTCAGGATAAGGCTCAACGTTGTCTCCGTGGCATACCGGTGTCTTTGCGTTAAAGACGACCTGTGCCGTAGATCAAGGAATGAATCATCATGATTGAACAGACGAAAGCGTTTACTCTGCGACGCGTTTCATGGGGCAGCATCATCGGTGGGGTCGTTTCTGCACTGGCGGTTTCGCTTCTGATGTCTCTTCTGGGTACGGCCATCGGCTTTGGCATGACAGACCCAATGTCCAGCGATCCTGTCGGTGGCGTTGGTACAGCCTTCGGCGTCTGGTCTGCCATATCGCTACTGGTCAGCCTCGCCGTAGGGGGCTTCGTGGCAGGCCGTCTGGCCGGCTACGCAGGCGCCATCCACGGCTTTCTCGTATGGGGCGCATCACTCATCATCGCTGCGATCCTGAGTGCTATGGCCATCAGCGGCATGGCCCACATGGCGGGCGCCGTCATCGGTACGACAGCATCCGTTACCGGTTCCGCCCTGTCAGGTGCGGGCAATCTGGCCGGCGGTCTGGCGCACGGTATCGGTGATCTGACAGGCAAGATCGACGAACGCTTTCGCTTGAGCGATCGTCTGGAACAGCAGGATGTGTCCAGCGATATCCGTCAGGCGCTGCAGAAATCAGGCGTTCCGGCTCTTCAGCCAGATTACCTTGATCAGCAACTTCAGGCCGCGCATCAGGACATGATGAAAGCGTTCGACGTTGTTCGTCGTGACCCGAGCCAGTTCGATCAGGCCGCCCAGCAGTTCGTCACTTCGCTGAAACAACGCATTGAAGGTCTGTCACAGCAGATCGACCGCAATGACGCTGTAAAAGCGCTGGTCAACAACAGTCAGATGTCTCAGCAGCAGGCTGAACAGACGGTCGATCAGGCCATCGAACGCTATCAGCAAGCCGTCAACACGGCCCGTGATCGCTTCAACCAGATCGAACAGCAGGTCAATGACGTTCGCCAGCAGGCCGATCAGCTCGTCGACCAAGCTCGCCAGCAGGCTGCTCGCGCTACCAGCGCCATCGCGGCGGCTTCTATCTGGGGCTTCATCGGCCTCCTGATTGCCGCTATCGTCAGTACGCTGGCCGGTAAGTTCGGCGCACGCCGCCATATCGCGCACGTCGAAGAAGTGTAATCTCGATTCACTTCGCGCAATAGCGCACGCAGAGGGCACGGTGGTCAAACACCGTGCCCTCGTTGCATTCAAGCTTCCGTCGCCCTTCTCCTAACCTGCTATTCGCTTCTTTTTACCCGCTCACTTTCCTTCGAATATGCCTCTCTGCAGGCCATATGTTTCCCTATTTTCTGCTTGTCCATCACACACGTAAGCCCTTTTTCGGCGTGATGATTCCACACTGAACCCGTGTTCTACCCCACCGAAGCAGTACGTCATCAAGCACGCAGTTACAACCCCCGCACATTGTGCATTGCCTTATAAAACACCAGTCTATGAGCATCCGGTCACACTGCGCGCCACGATATTATCTATAGAGAACTGTCTGGCCATCGCCCATCCATCGAGACAAGAGATACCGGAGGATACGCACACCACACTACTCATTAATCAGGTGAAACATGAACACACAGCTCGACCATGCCCCTGAGGCATTTCAACAAAGGCGCTACTTCCATAGCAGCAAAAGAAGCGTCACTGCCTGCCTGTCTGCGCAAATCGCCCTCGCATTACAGTGCCTTTCTCCCATGCGCTTTCTGTCTCTACCTCATGAGGAGCTGCAGCATGAATGTTGCCCACTCTGTCAGCACTGAAACAGATGAGAAGAATCGCATGTTACACGGACACGATGTTGCAGCAGGCATTGCGCACACACTACCGGGAGTGACCTATCTGCTGACGACGGTCAAGGGAATCACCGTGCCCGTTTTGATTCAGTACGGCACCTTGCTTGTGATCGCCGTACAGCTCACGTACTGGATATTTCGCATTACCGATCTGATCGGACACTGGCTGCGTAGGCGGAGGCGATGAATGATGAGCGAATCCCCCCGCCTTCTGACTGGACTAGCGCTGGCAATGGGTCTCGCCATTGTCATGCCCTATGAGGGACTGTCATATCGCACCTACCTAGACCCGATCGGCATTCCCACCATCTGCTATGGGCACACGGGCAGCGATGTGCAGCCCGGGCAAGAACACAGTGCGGAAGAATGCGAAACGCTGTTGAAGCAGGATCTTGGCGAAGCACTGGATGTCGTTGACCAGAGCGTAAAAGTGGCTCAGCCCATCACGCGCAGAGCGGCACTGGCCTCGTTTGTCTACAACGTCGGCGAGCGTAACTTCCGGCGGTCGACACTGCTGGAGCGGCTCAATGAAGGCAACGTACAGGCCGCCTGCGATGAAATGACCCGCTGGGTATATGCCGGCCACGGCGAGCACCAGCGAGCCCTGCAGGGACTGGTTCGCCGCCGCGCCATGGAGCGCCGCCTGTGCCTTTACGGTATCGATTCACCCACCCCCGAGGAGAGTCCACCATGAGCCTGCTCAGCAAACCATTGAACATCGCACTGCTTGTCTTGGCCTGCGTGTGCAGCGCCTTCTTCCTGCGCCTGCAGACACTGCAGGAACGCAACAAACGCCTGCAGGAAACCTACGCACAGCAGCGCGCCGCTTCCGACCAGCGCCAGCACGTCATCGAACGCCTGCAGCAGCAAATCACTCACCTCAATGAACAGCAGCGCCAGTCTGCTGAAGCGCAGGCCGAGCTCGAACGCCTTGCCCAGAATCGATTGGCCACCCTAAGGAAGCTGGAAGATGAAAACGATCAACTGCGCCAATGGGCTGCTCATCGCCTGCCTGCTGAATTTGGCCGGCTGCGCGACCGAGACGCCCTCTCCGGCGCCAACGCTTATCGTCAACGCCTGCGCGATACCTAAGCCCTGCCTGCTACCCGCACGCCACCTGAGAACCAATGGTGATCTGCTCAAGCAGCTTGAAGAGACCGAAGCGTCTTGGGCGCTGTGCGCTCAGGAAATAGACGGCCTGCGCCAATGCATGACGGAAGCACTGGCTCATCAATGAGCCATACGCACAAGGGTTGCCTGCTAAGGCAACCCTTCCTGTTTCCGACTAGCGCCTTATGTGGGCTAGCCGCTTCAGATGTAGAAAAACCGTCGATGCTGACAGATGACAACGCCCCGGAATATCTCCTGTGTGACGGGAAAGGCATTCCTGGGACCCAGCATTGGGATAGCCAGCATCCTGTCGCCCATTCTGATGGTGCGGTGCAGGCGTGAGTGTCGCCCAATATTGACGATAATGAAGTCGTCATGATGGGGATACCGCTGCTCATCGACCACCAGCAGATCCCCCTCAATGATCGGCCCATCCACACCGGCCATATCACTGACCTCTACCAGGTAGCAGCTATCGGGGAATCCGGAGAAATCGCACCCACGGGTGGCGGGGTGACACGCATCCATGCCGACAGGACCTATGTAGTTCACATTCATTTCCGGAAGCCTTCCTCAAATATACTGTATGCATATACATATAAAACAGTATCCGGCAGTAATCAACTTGGAAAAAAAACTATCGGGGAGAAATTCGCTATTTCCTCAATGGGGAAAGATCCGACACGTTTGTGATGCGCCACATATTGCCGCCAGGCAAGCTCTTCTTCGTCTAACATCATCTCGTATCAGAGCAAACTTTCACGGCAATAATCTAGAGAATAAAGGGCTGCAGGGTTAGTATACGCACACGTAATAGCAGCTGTGCCCTGCAATGTAACCCTATGAATCAAAAATACATACGGGCACAGCGCTTTCATTGGTCGTTTTTCCTGAAGAAAAAGTTACTTTAAAGAAACAGGAAGGTTTACGCTATATCCTCTGGTGGCACGCTTGCAGGCAAGGGACCATTTCCATGACGTAAGTACAGGTGACGTTCAAGGCTGATTAACGGCGAAAGGCGGTTACTGCAGGCACAAAAAAGCCCGAGTACTGTCATCAGCGACTCGGGCCTATGCATATTCAATGGCATTTCAATCTATACGTCCTAGTCTCATACAGCAGCGCCCGATGATTTCGATATTCGCGGCATCTTCAGGGGCCAGCATTTCGCGCTCGTAGACAGGATTGTCGCTGATCAACATTAGCGCTCCGCCAGCGACCCGCTGAACGCGTTTGATTCGCAGCTCGTCTCCCATGCGCAGCAGGAAGACGCCATCGGGCGTGCGATGCGTGCGATCAATGATCACCCGATCGCCGTTGCGCAGCGTATTGTTCATCGAGTCGCCGCGCACCCTTGCCCCCATAAGCTGCGAAGGGTCTAGTCCTTCTGCTTCCAGCTGACGCGTATCGAACAGCATGACGCACTCAATCGCTTCAGCACCGGGCAAATGTCCCGCACCTGCAGAAGCTTCAATATCATACATGGCGATAGGGGTGTACCCTTCGGGTAACGAGTCGGCCGTCCCAATACTGGAACACTCGGCGTCCGAGCCTTCCGCCTCAACAGGCCGCTCGTTACCCAAAATGAGCCAATCCAGACTGACGCCATAGCGCTGTGCGAAGCGAATGCACTCATCAATGGGCACATTACCGCGCACCCG
The DNA here is from genome assembly GCF_047495495.1 of Zymobacter sp. IVIA_12111.31 C1. GTDB lineage: Bacteria > Pseudomonadota > Gammaproteobacteria > Pseudomonadales > Halomonadaceae > Zymobacter. The sequence continues at coordinate 1,107,358 of NZ_CP179930.1, read as the reverse complement.
CCAATTGCTCACGCTGGAACCGGCTCGCCCCAGAATTTTGGCAAGCTGCGTATCACTGTCGAGTTCAAGCACGGACTTCATCCGTTCGACAACTTCAGCTCCGTATTTGGAATCAGACATTCGTCAGCCAACCATGAATGCAAAACGACCAATTTTCGAGTTGATAACATCCCACTATTGGGATAGATTACAGTTATCGCTTGTGATATGGGGAGAGGATACACCATGCCATCGGGGTACGTCTCTCTTTTACAACGCGATGTTGTTGGCCTTAGGACGCCGAAAGGCCATCATGACAACACCATTCAATATGAGTACACAAGAATTCACATACTGGGTTGTCTATGACCGAACGGTCCATCACATCTGCAATGTTTGATGTTAAAAAACCTATTCGAGTCACCCGGTATCACTACCACAGCACTTATCCCCACAGGAGCAGCATCATGGTAATGCGTTGGAAATGCCCTCATTGTGAAGCATCCTGCAGAATTCGCGGCAGCGAGTCCTCTCAGGAAAGCTATGGCGTCGTCTATCTGCAATGCACCAACCCAACGTGCGGCTGGACGGGTAAAGGCAACTGCGAAATCATTCGCACCCTCACCCCTAGCCATTTCGGTTCTGCCTCGGACGAGAGCAGCCCATCGCCCTGTGATACAGAGTGTCCATCGCAACAATCTGCATGACGAAATCGACCCACTCAATTCCGTCTTGGGTAGTACACTATAAGTTTCACCTATATCGGCAGTACATCGCGGCCCTGCACGAGGGCCGACACGATCGTTGTACTGTCGATGATCCATGTCCTTTGGCAATACATGCTCAGACCGACATGGATACCCCAACATGCACAATCACCACGCCTCAATGCGGGGAGCGGCTTGCCAAGCGCATGATGGCAAGCGTACTCGCCCAGATAGCGTCACCGTGCTGACAATTAAAGTGCCCTTTCCTTTCTGCTTGGGCGTTCATGACGGCACACCACCTGCTTGGCCATCCCCACCACAGTGCGTTGCACAACAGATTCATCTCGTTCTTCGGCTCACCGTGGCCGAACTTGATCCGCATCAAGCAATCTGCACATCGGTATCGCGGCATGAGCTCTTCTGGCGAAACCCCATCTTCGCTATCCGCGAAACGGCCACTCACCGGCGGTCATCCGATACACCGTGCCGACCTTGCAGCCTTGCAGCCTTGCAGCCTTGCAGCCTTGCAGCCTTGCAGCCTTGCAGCCTTGCAGCCTTGCAGCCTTGCAGCCTTGCAGCCTTGCAGCCTTGCAGCCTTGCAGCCTTGCAGCAGTATTGAACCAGCTGCATTTTTATCTTGCCAAGTGTTACCGATACATAAAATGACATTAAATAGAAATGTAGATACAAAAACGCCACCCCGAAAGGTGGCATCGTCAATTGCACGAAAGAACCGTGTTAGCGGCGGGTAGGTACTACGACAAAGCGGTGTGCGCACCACGCAAAGGCGTAACAACAGACGAACGTGACACCCATGCTTAACGCCGACACGCCCGCCATGGATGACAGCGGCAGGCAGATTCCCCCCATCGAGAACATCATGACCCCCAGCACGGCAGAAGCCATGCCGCTGACCTGGCGCTCGTGCACCTGCATGGCAAGCGACGTGGCTGCTGTACCAATGGCGCTCACGCAGGCTACTGTCAGCAGTAGTGCAGCGAGGAAAAACGGTAGCGGCAGTCCGACCAATGCCACGATCATCAGTACAAGACTGAGAATCACCGCCACTGTCAACCCATAGCGCAGCACCAGCGGTTCGCGCCCGTTGCGGCTTAAGCGGGCCGAGATCTGTCCAGCGACCACCAGCCCCGCCCCATTGAGTGCGAAACAAAGGCTGAACCCCTGCGCCGTGAGGTGGTAGATTTTTTGGAAGACGAAGGTAGAGGCACCGATATAGGCAAACATGCCTGCCATCATCGCTCCTTGCACCAAACACAGCCCCATGAAACGGCGGCTGGTCACAACTCGTACGAACGCCTGCACCGTCGTGCTCAACGAACCTTCCGCGCGCTGCTCACGCGGCAGACTTTCTTTTAATAAGAGCAATGTCAGCGTCAGGATGATAGCGCCCAGCAGCGCCAGCACCATGAACACACCGCGCCATGTCGTCAGATACAGTAACTGTCCACCCATCACGGGAGCCAATACCGGAGCCAGTCCGTTCACGATCATCAGCAACGCGAAGAAGCGCGTTAGATCGGAGCCGCTATACAAATCACGCGCCACCGCACGCGAAATTACGGCGCCCCCCGCCCCCGCTACCCCTTGCAAGAAGCGCAGTACCAGCAGCTGTTCAATGCTGGTCACCCGTGTACAGGCCAGCGAAGCCAGCGTGAACAGCCCCAGTGCCCACAGCAGTGGTCGGCGACGTCCCAGTCGGTCACTGAGAGGGCCGATCAACAGTTGCCCCAACCCCAACCCCAGCAGGCAGGTCGTCAGGCTGAGCTGAGTCAGCGTGACGGTCGTATCGAGGTCTGTCGATACCTGGGGCAGTGACGGCAGGTAAAGGTCCATGCACAGAGGACCAAACATCGTCAGCAACCCGAGCATCACGACATAGCGTGTCTTTTGCGCAGAGGTCATACCGAATTCCTTGGGTAAAGATAAGTGGCGCTCATTCTATAGAGAATGGGGGAATATTGGAGATGATAATGACTATCATTTTCAAAATTAAGCGACGTCACGCTCTTCCCGGCACCGTAATGGAAAAATTTCTGCCCGCGACGACGTGGCCGTTATGGGCCCCATAACCACTGTCATTATATACACTTACCACGAAAAAAATATGAGCGCTAACGTTTTCTGGACGCGTAATAAAATAGACACGCTGTCATCTGGCCGTTATGTTGGATAACGCAATCCGACCACAAAACGGAGTGTTTTCATGCTTGATAAAAAATACCGAAGATTGCTTGGTATTGCGGCAACATGCATGTCCATTGCCATGTACCTCGCCTATGTTTTTCAAATCCGGAACAACCTTACCGGCCACAAAGGCGATTTCATCCAGCCTCTCGCTGCCGCCATCAACTGCACCCTATGGGTCTTCTATGCATGGTTCAAAAGCAAGCGCGACCATCCACTGCTGTTTGCCAACCTGCCTGGGGTCATTCTCGGCATAATCACGGTCATTACCGCCCTGCTGTAGCACGGTTCGCTGACGAAGGACGTTCGGTTACAGAACAAAATGTCCGGTTGCCTTACTTGACCCGATATCTTTCTGCGGCCTGATCCCCTTCGCAAGGTTCCGGTATCTGATACGCGATATCCCGTCAGATACCGGATCGGCGCGATGCGTCTCCTTGAAGAAAGCCATCGCCTTCATCGCTTGATGCTTCCCATCCCTGCGCTTTCGTTCATAGCCTCGCGGCAATCCCTTACTGATTATTTATCGCGCAACGCCATAGAGCCTCAGAGTGCTTTTTCTTCGCGAAAATACCACCCAGTCCCTGCCAATACGCTTATCCCATTATAAGTGTAAGAATTATCTCGTTTTTATTTATCCTGATTGGGGCCTAAAAAGGCCACTGCTTCTGCAAATGGTGACTGAGGGAATATCGCGATAGGCCGACATTATAGGTGGAAGCACCGTTACCGAGCTCATACCCGTACCCGTGCATGAAAGAGTGCTGAATATCGCACCGCTCTTTAACGGCAGACCTTACTTCCCGCTATCGAATGTCAAGTGCAGCGATTTCGATAAATAACAATGCACGCCCACTATTGCAGCTTCCGTATGCCTGCGCGATAACGCTATTGGAAGCGAAATGACAGCAGAGGATATGACCCGGCTCATGGACATCAATCTGAATGACACGTTGAAAGCACTGAGCAATCCCGTACGCCTTGATATCATGCATTGGCTCAAGGACCCGTGCCGCCACTTTCCCCATCTGAATACCGATCTAGAAGAGACTGGGGTCAGCGTCAGCATCATCCAAGCCAAAGCACAGCTCTCGCAGTCCACCATTTCCAGTTACCTTGCCCTGCTGTCACGCGCGCATCTGGTGACCTCTCACCGTAGCGGCGGCTGGACCTACTACAAGCGCAATGAGAAGGCCGTCGAGTGCTTCATTCAGCAACTGAGCACCATGATGTAACAGGCTTCGCACTATGCTGAGGCCTCTTGGCGGGTAGTGCACTCGTAAACAGCAGACGAACAGAGCGGGGCGCGTGCACAGCGTAGCGCTACAGGTTTGTGGCATTGGCTTTGCAGGTGATCATCGACGTCATCTGCTGCTCAAGGAGGTCCTGCCGATGCCGCTCCATTCTCTGCGTGTTCACCCATTTGCAGCCGATTACTGCCTGCACCACCATGCCCATCACCAGATCGTAATCGGCATCCGCGGCGAGGCCCGCATGGATATCGGAACACAGACGGCGTGTTTGAGCACGCACACGGGGTGCATTCTGCCCGCCGGCACTCCCCACGGTTTTCAGGGGCTGGGAGATAACCAACTGTTGGTAGTCGATGTGCCCGTCGAGGCGGTGTGGGCCGTTCCAAACCGTGAGCCAATGCGACTGTTCGAGCAGCCGCGGGTATTTACGGTCGATGCGGGGCTAGCCCATTACGTTGCCTTTCTCAGTCATGACCTCGAACAGTGCGATGCGATGGCATACGACGTGCTGCTGGTGACACTGCTGCATGCGCTGACCGCTCGTTTGACGTTTTCTTGTGCCCCTCGGCGGCTCGACACAGCACGCTTGGATGCGTTCATTGATACGCATCTGGACCAGCCCATTCGCGTGGCTCAACTTGCCGCACTGTTCCATCTGAGCGCAGCCCATTTCACTGCACTCTTTCGGCAGCAACACCAGACTTCACCCTATCGCTATGTACAAGCACGCAGGATGCAGAGGGCATGGCAGCTTATCCAACAAACACCGATGCCACTCGATCACGTTGCGGCCAGAACGCACTTTGCCGATCAGAGCGCGCTAACTCATGCCTTTCGTCGTCATTTCAACCTGACACCGCGCGCCCTGCGCCAACAAACGCCTGCAACCGTCTGACAGCATCCGCCCGCACTGGCAGCGGGCGCCATACCGCCCAATCACGCGTACATCGTTCCCCCTGATCACTTTCTTTCACTCCTTTCATCGTCATTTCCGCGAATCGAACACGAACATCCGCGAATCCGACAAGACAGGCATAAAGAGCCAACGCTACTGTCAGGCTGTGCCTATGCTGAGTTCAGAGCCGCCGGTTCACGAGACGCTTCACGGAGAATGACGATGACTACTTCTGCTCTGCCCCCTGCGGACCCTGTCCCACTGCGTTCGCCGCTGGATGCGGCCCAGTGGCAGGAACCGCTCGATACATTGATGACGCGTCTGAGTCAGGACTATCTGACCGATGAAGCGAAGCTGATTCAGCGCTTCATCGCCATGCTGGCGCTGGATAAGACTCGTCGTGACCGCGTCGATGCTGAAACAGTGACGCTGGTAAGGCAGGTGCGCGAACGCGCAGGGCGCGGGCGCATGGTGGATACGCTGCTTCAGCAGTATTCGCTCAGCACGCATGAGGGACTGCAACTGATGTGCCTTGCCGAAGCGCTGCTGCGCGTGCCTGATCGCTATACCATCGACGCGCTGATAAAGGACAAGCTGAGCGTGGCCGACTGGCGCGCGCATCTAGGCCAGAGCCCTGCATGGTGGGTCAATGCATCGACCTGGAGCTTGCTGCTGACGGGGCGAGTACTGACGATGGATGACCCGACTAATGGGCATCCCGCCAATGCGCTGAAGACTTTGGTCAACCGGCTGGGCGAGCCGATTATCCGCAGGGCGATGATGGCCACCATGAAGCTGATGGGGCATCAGTTCGTGCTCGGTCAGACCATGAAAGAGGCGCTGAGCCGTTCACGCCAACAGTTCAGACAGGGCAACACCTATTCCTATGACATGCTGGGCGAAGCCGCCCTGACCCAGGCCGATGCCGATCGCTATGCTCAGGCCTATGCCGATGCCATTCAGGCCGTGGGAACGACCGATATTCCTCCCGATACCCCTATGCCATCGGTGTCGATCAAGCTTTCGGCCCTACACCCACGCTACAGCGCAGGACAGCAGCAGCGTGTCATGAGCGAGCTGGTGCCGACGGTCATTGGCCTTGTGCGATTGGGGCGCGCCCAGAACGTCGCGATCACCATCGACGCTGAAGAGGCGGCACGACTGGAGCTGTCGCTGGCCGTGTTCGAAGCCGTGTATGCCTCACCTGAGGCGCGCGGCTGGGGCAGTCTGGGACTGGTGGTGCAGGCGTACTCACGCCGGGCACTGCCTACCCTGTACTGGCTGACACGCCTGAGCGATCAGCAGGGGGACCTTATTCCTGTGCGACTGGTGAAAGGGGCCTATTGGGACGCCGAGATCAAACTGGCACAGCAGCTGGGGCTGGAGGACTACCCCGTATTCACGCTGAAGAGCAATACAGACGTGTCCTACCTTGCCTGCGCCCGCTATCTGCTGTCGGACAATACCGAAGGACGGCTGTTTCCCCAGTTCGCGACCCATAACGCGCATACCCTGATCAGTCTGTTGGACATGGCCGACGGTCGCGCCTTCGAGTGCCAGCGCCTGCACGGCATGGGGGAAGCATTGTATGAAACGCTACTGGAGTCTGCGCCGAAGGGTCTGTACTGCCGCATCTACGCGCCCGTAGGTGCTCACCGTGATCTGCTACCTTACTTAGTGCGTCGACTATTGGAGAACGGGGCCAACTCGTCGTTCGTACATCAGCTGCTCGATGAGCGCGTAGCGCCCGAACGACTGTCCCGACACCCCATTAGTCTGCTCGACGAGCGTGACACGCTGGTGAGTCACAGGATCGTGCCACCACGTGCCATTTTTGGTCCTTCTCGCTCTACTGCTAAAGGATTCGATATGAATATCCACGCACAGTACTCTTCGTTTGCCGAAGCACTGGCACCGTTCCTCGATGAAAAGAAACAGTGGCAGGCAGGCCCGCTGGTAGCGCACGACCCGCTGCTGCCCAGCGAAGCCTCTTCGGCCTCTACTCATCAGGTTACCAGCCCTTATGACCATCGGAAGGTCGTGGGCAAGGTGCTGTGGACCGATACGGCCACCGCCACGGCGGCTGTTGACACAGCTGAGCAGGCCTTCAAAGCGTGGTACATGCGCCCTGTTGAAGAGCGCGCCGCGTTGCTGGATCGCTGCGGTGAAACGCTGGAAACCCATATGCCGGAGCTGGCAGCGCTGTGTATTCGTGAAGCAGGCAAACAGCTGAACGATGCCATCGCCGATGTCCGTGAGGCCATCGACTTCTGCCACTACTACGCCGATCAGGCGCGACAGCAGTTCGGCAAACCGATCGAGCTGCCAGGCACCACGGGTGAAACCAACACGCTGGCTGCCGAAGGGCGTGGCATCTTCGTTGCCATCAGTCCGTGGAACTTCCCGGTCGCCATCTTCACCGGACAGGTCATGGCCGCGCTCGTGGCGGGCAATACGGTGCTGGCTAAACCAGCCGAGCAGACATCGCTGTGTGCCTATCGCATCGCTCAGCTGATGCATGAGGTCGGGGTGCCTCTGGAAGTACTCCAACTGCTGCCCGGCGACGGCGCAGAACTGGGCAAACATCTGCTCAGCGATCCACGTATCAGCGGCGTCGTGTTCACCGGTTCCAACCCGGCCTCCGTGGCGATCAACCGTACGCTGGCTGCGCGCGATGATGCACCGCTGCCGGTGCTGATTGCCGAAACGGGCGGCCTCAACGCGATGCTGGTCGATGCGACGGCACTGCCGGAACAGGTGATTCGTGACGTGGTCGAGTCCGCATTCCAGAGCGCCGGTCAGCGCTGCTCGGCCCTGCGCATGCTATACGTGCAGGAAGATATTGCTGATGGTGTGATTGAAGCACTCAAGGGAGCGATGGATGAGCTAAAAATCGGTGATCCGGCACAGCGTTCTACCGATGTAGGGCCGGTTATTGATGAAGAAGCGCGCGAAGGACTGCAGGAGTACATCGACAAGTGTCGCGCGGAAGGCTGCATCCTGCATGAAACTCAGGTGCCTGACGAATGGGCGGCTAACGGCAGCTTCGTGGCACCGACAGCGATCCGCCTGTCTGGCATCGAAGCGCTGGATGGCGAACACTTCGGCCCGATCCTGCATGTTGCCACCTACAAGGCAGCCGATGCCGACAAAGTGATCGATGCCATCAATGCTCGCCGCTATGGCCTGACCTTCGGCCTGCACAGCCGCAACCAGCAGTTCGCTGACCATGTGATGCAGCGCGTGCGCGTGGGCAACGTCTACATCAACCGCAACATCATCGGTGCCGTGGTGGGTAGCCAACCGTTCGGTGGCCAAGGACTGTCCGGTACTGGTCCTAAAGCGGGTGGCCCGCACTACCTGCAGCGCTTTGTGACCGAGAAGACACGAACCATCAACACCACCGCACAGGGCGGTAATGCCTCGCTGATGGCAATGGGCGACTGATCGCCCTCTTCCGGCTCGCTTTTCGCGCGTGCCAAAAGCAGCACGGGCGTCCTCACCAGAGGCGCCCGTGCCGTATGTCGCGCACAGCATTCACAGTGAATTCACTTATCCTTCCCGATAAGCGCGTCCAATACGCTGCTCGTCAGCCACTGTGGCTGCGCTTTGCGTTATTCCTCCTATTCCCGCGTTCAGCGGCTCAGCAAGACGGCATCCACAGACGTGAATGGTCGAGATCAACATCACCGTCGATGCCCGCCACACGCCCTTTGCTGCTGTACTGCCACACGCTCCAGTCCTTGCCTGCCTGCTGCCAAGTGTCCGGTATCGTCGGGGTTTCGACGTTCCAGTTGGCAATCCACAGTCCATAGCGGCTGAAATCGTGACGCTGGGCATCAAGGTGATTGCGCCAGGTATTGTTATCGCAGTAGATCAGCGGCAACGTTCCGCCCAGCACACCGTCCTGCTCCAGTTTCTGCAGCAGTTCGAAGGCGTTGTCGGCCATCTGCTCGTTGGTGGCATCAGTGTTGCGCGCAGTTTCGATATCAATGGCCAGTACGTGCACGGCCGGATCAAAGCCCGCTGCACGCAGCGTATTGACGATATTGGTTTTCTGCTCTTCAGGCGTGCTCGATGTCGCACGGAAGTAGTGGTAAACGCCAACCTTCAGCCCTGCTGCGTTGGCCTTCTGCCAGTTTTCAGTGAAGCGAGGGTCAACAAACGTGCCGCCTTCGGTCGCCTTGATGAAGACAAATTGCATGCCTGCATCACGCACAGCGTTGAAGTCGATGTCACCCTGCCAGCGTGATACGTCGATACCGTTCAGATAGTCCATGGTCTATTGTGCTCTCTAGGTCATGAATAAAGTGCCGTGGGGAACAGCAATCGGGACGTACTTGCCAACTGCTGCCTATGACGGCCTGAGTCATGACGCAGCATGCCTGCGCCTATAAGACCTGCGCTATAGGACAGCGTTGTAAGGGAACCTCTGCGGCCTTCAAGGCTCATAGGGAGACGAGGCGTCTTTTAACGGACACCGGAGGACGGAATTATGCGTGAGTTGGAAAAGGCCAGTGCGGGCCTGCTGTACGATGCGCTTCACGATCCTGAACTGCGTGCGCTGCGCGATCAGGCCGCGGATCAACTGTACGACTACAACCACAGCCGCCAGACGGATCGGATCAGGCGCCAGACGCTGCTGGCCGCTCTGCTGGGTAGCTTGGGCGCAGAGGTTACGATTACCACGCCATTTCATTGCGAATACGGCTTCAACCTGCATCTTGGCGACAACGTGCATATCGACACCAACCTGACCGTCTTCGATGGGGCAAGGATTGATATCGGCAACAACGTGTTCATCGCTCCCAATGTTGGCCTGTACGCTTCCGATCATCCGATGGATGCCGAGCGCCGCAATCAGGGCATGAAACACGCCAGTCCTATCACGATTGGCGACAATGTCTGGATCGGTGCCAGCACCACCATCCTGCCGGGCATTACCATTGGAGAGGGCTGCGTGATCGGCAGCGGCAGCGTAGTCACCCACGACATTCCTGCAGGCATGGTGGCTTTCGGAAATCCCTGCCGTGTGGTCCGTCCTGTCTCAGAGCAGGACACGCCCGGATCGTAGCGATCTAACCCCCTTCTTGACTCTTCGATATCATTGCGCCCAACACGAAAAAGGCGGCCCCACAGCGGGCCGCCTTTTTACATTTCCCTTCACCTATTCGCCATCATGTATACCATGCGCAACTACCGCAGAATACCTGCGATTCACTCCGCCAAACCCTGCCCTACAAGAACGCCGTGTTCAGGCCTGCGAGCGTTCATGCGTTCACCACATAGCGTGCCAGTGCCTCAGCGCTATCCGGGAACCTGTCGAGGAACAACTGCGGTTCAATCAGTTCGAGCTCCATCAGTGCCCGGTGCCCTTCGTTATCATCAACGATGTCTACGCGTGCATAAGCAGGTGTTTCAGGCAGTGCCGCCATCACTGCCTTAACCAGCGCGTGGTCTTCTTCATCCGGCAAGTACTCGACGACACGACCACCATAAGCCCCCTGTACACGGAAATCACCGTCGGCAGGCACCTTGCGCACCGCATGCAGCAGCTCACCACCAATGGCGACAAGCGACACTTCACCGTCGGCAATATGGCGCTGGAATGGCTGAATCATCACGTCATGCTGGCGATACAGCCTGACCAGCTCAGCGCTGTCCAGTAGCTGGCGACCCGTATCGAAGCGCAGCGTGTCATGCGCACTGGCCGATACGGTGGGCTTGACGACCACCGGCTGCGACAACCATTCATCAGGGAGCATCAGTTCAGCGAGGGTATCGGTGTGCAGCAGATAGCGCGTCGGCACGACAGGAATGCCCGCCACATCAAGGTCGTTCAGGTAGCGCTTGTCTAGGTTCCATGTGAGCAGCGCCGCAGCGTTGAAGCACTGGCAACCCTGCGACACACGGCGTTCGATAAATGCTCGAAACGCATTGACGTGCAGGTGATAGTTCCATGTCGTGCGCACTACCAGTGCGTCGATACCACACCATTCCTGCTCGGGGCCATCCCAAGCGATGCAGCGCACCGTGGCCCCCTGCCGCTCAAGCGCGTCCTTGAGACGCTGGTTTTCCTTGCGCCCGCCAGCGTCCTGCCCCTGTAATACGGCAAGGGTCGTCACAACGGCAACGTTCATCGGCCTTTCCTCTTTCATTCATGGGCATGTTTCATTCATAGGCATGGCGATTTGGCCAGCACGGTGAGCGTGATCAAGCATCGGCAGCCGGCGCGGCATGAGCCGTGACAAACGTCATCCACTGACGGGCCGCTGCTGACAGGTATTTGCTGCGATGATGACAGAGCGAAAGCTGACGCGACAGGGTATCAGGCAGGGGGACGGTGCGGATGGCTTCACGAAAACCGCTGCGCTGTATCAGCAGCGTCGAGCCGAATGTCAGCCCCAGCCCTTCCGCCACGCTGGCCATGATGGCATCGAATGATGCCATTTCCAGCACGATCCGCGGCGAGTCATCAAGGTGCGGCCTGATGTGCCTTTCATACTGATCGCGGGTGCCCGATCCCGGCTCGCGCAGCACCCACGGTCGGTGCTCAAGCGCCTGCCACGGCACACCGTCTTCGCCATCACGCACGCTCAGCACCTCATGATCGGCTGCACACAGTACCGCCAACGTATCACGCTGCCACGGCGTCATCATTAGATCAGAGTGGGTGATCGTACCTTCCACCATCGCAAGATCGCATTCGAACCGCAGCAGCCGTTCCTGCAGCGTCTGCGTATTGTCGACCACGACGCGTGGCATCCAACCGTACTGGGCCTGAAAGCGAGCCAGCAAGGGCGGCAACAGATAACCCGCTATCGTGCGGCTTGCACCCAATACCAGCGAAGGCTGCTCGCCGTCACCGGCCAGTGTGGTCCCGATATCATCAACACGTGCATGAATCTCGTCGGCCAGTGGCACCAACCGTTGCCCTTGCGCATTGATGGACAGTCGACCATGGTGGCGATCGAACAACGCACACCCCAGTTGGCGCTCCAGCTCGGACAGCGTCTGCGACACCGCGCTCTTGGTCATGCACAGATGCTCGGCCGCCTGCGTCAGCGACGACGCCTGAGCAATGGCCAAAAAGACGTCCAGCTGACGCAGCAATAGGCGCATCGGCTTCCTCCATTGCAGATTTTCTACAGCATACCGCTAAACCCATCGACCACAAGCGTTAAGAACAGCTGAACACCACTTTCGATATAAGCAAATATTCAGAGTGAATAAGCCTGCCTATACTGGGCCTTCTCTGATAAATACTCGTTGGGAACAGCACGATGACCACTGCACGCCTACGGCCCGTTTCACCGTGGCTCAACGCCCTGAGCCACTGCCCTGTGCCCTTGGCAGGGCTGGCGCTCGCTATTGCAAGCCTAGGCAATGCACTCGACAGCGTCTTACCCCTGCACGGATACGCCCGCGTGCTGCTAAGCAGCATAGCGCTATGCTGTCTGCTGCTGCTGACGGCCAGCGCTCTACTGGCCCCCCGTCGCATCCATCAGGTACTGATGCATCCCGTGGCGGGCGGTATTGTACCGACGTTTTGCATGGGCTGGATGGTGGTCACCCGCGCTCTGCATGATACGGCGCCCGCCCTAATGGGCCTGCTTTGGAGCATGGCCGTCGTTCTTCACCTCTGCGCTTTGATACGCTTCGCCTACTGCCGCTGGCACGCACGCTGCTGGCAGCATATGGCCCCCAGCTGGTTCATTCCCCCTGTCGGTATTATCGTGGCAGCGCTGAGCTGCCCGTCAGTCTCATACCACACGCTCTGTCTGTGGCTGCTAGGGCTGGGTATGGTCAATCTGGCGATTCTGATGCCATTGATGCTGTACCGCCTGCTGATGCATCCACCGCTGGATATTGCCGCTCAACCTACGCTTGCCATTCTCGCCGCACCGGTTAGCTTGGCACTGGCAGGCTATCTCACCAGTGTTGCCGCCCCATCATTATGGCTGTGTGGTCTGCTAGGCAGCATCGCGGTACTGATGACCGTGCTGGTTTATCTGCTGCTGTTCGCACTGCTCAGGCGGCCATTCACCCCCGGTTTTGCCGCATTTACTTTCCCAACCGTCATCAGCGCGATTGCGCTTCAAAAACTGGCGCAGCTGCCCGCGCTGAGCCAACTGTTTCCGGCCCTCTCAAGCCGTATCGGAGTGGTAGCCGACATCGAACTGGCCGTTGCTTGTGCGATTGTCGGTTATGTCAGCGTGGGCTTTATAAGACTGGCCTGCCAGACCCTCAGTACCCTGCATGCAGACCGCTAGCCAGCAGCAAAGAGCGAACCGCACTCCCGATGCTATCTGCACAATGAGGTGCCATTCAAAACAAGGTGTATTGCGCCGAGCCTCGTAGCGCAGTACGCCCCCTGATGATCATATTATTAACCGCTTTATGGAGTGATAAAAACGCGCTCTTCTATTGTGAAGGCTATAGCCGCTTAGCCATCAGTGGGTTGGCACAACATATAGACCGCCTATCACTTCAATAGCATTATTTGACGCGATCATGCCGGCATCCAACTTGAAAATCGCCATTAATGTCCCAATATAGGTAGACAGTAACAGTGATTTATCGATCAGGAGGCACATCTATGGCATCAGGTTTTGGTCCAGCAGATGGCGTTCAGGATACGATTGCTGCAACGCTTGATAATGCGGTCGATCACGCTCGATCACAGCTGGAACGCTCACAGTCGCGCCCCAGCCGCACTCACTGTCTAGAATGCGGTGAGCCTATCCCGGAAGCGCGCCGAAAAGCGTCTCCCGGCTGCCAATACTGCATTGAGTGCCAGTCCAGTCACGACAAGCGCTTTCACGACAGCTATAACCGTCGTGGCAGCAAGGACTCTCAGTTACGTTGATATCGACGGCCTGCATTATTGCAGGCCGTTTTGCTTTTTATTAAGTGGCCGTTTCATAGCCTGAGTGATTGCTTTCATCTTTTCTAAAATAGACGACTCTTACCGCAATTTTGTGGTTTGAAGCCTCTTCAATGACATGGGGATTGGGGTTATGACGCGCGCTCTAAAAAGCAACTGCTGCAGCCGCGTGGCGTTTTTGATTCACCGTCATGGGCCTGCGATTATCGCCCGCTCGAATGCGGCTCATCATGCCGAGCATGACAGGGCAATTAGAGCATTTTGGTCTGGTGCAGCGGCATGCATGCCCCCCGATATCGATGCGCGCCTTACGCACGGCCTCATTTCTGCCGCTGTAGCGAGACAGCAATAACCCAAACCCAACTGCAATACATTCGCCCAGTAATAACAGGGCAATAAACCAGATCACCAGCAAGCGCGTGCTACTGCGACCACAGGCAACAGTAACTTTCTTTACGAAACGGGATTTTCCAATAAAAGGAGGATGCACCGATAATATGGGGCCACTAAACGATTTATGCGCTCGCTTAATATTGATTCCATTCTCTAGCGGTCCACTCTGATACTCCGTCTTTTACGAGCATTCATAAATAGAGCGCCATGCGGGACAACGCGTAAACTGCCTTTTCGATGCACGCGATGGCCCTGAAGCCCAACCTCCTGCACACCAACAAGGCAGTTATGATCAGCCCTGAGTTCGTAATGCCCGCATCACTTGAACGCTTCAGGGCCCATGCTTCTAGCCGGATACCGCGACGCTCACAGTAGGTCGACCAGCGAACCTTTATTACTCAGATTCATGACTCTGCTATTAATCGTTTATTAAGAACGAAGTGGCACCGTCGCATACCGCACCGTGTATTCTGCGTCGACCGATATAGGCATTTTGTCGTGATAACAAGCATGGCCCATAAAGAGGTGCATGTAATGGACATCTTATGAACCGCTTTTCACTCGTTTAGTATCGCACTATTTATCCATATCAATAAATAGCAGCCTATGCCTTGGCATACGAGATATGCGACAATCCCGCTTCTGACCTCTACTGATATACCACTCTATGGCCACTGATACTCGATACGACGCGCTTTCAGGCGCTGCGGCACCTGCTGCCGATACCGCTCGACGCTTTTCCGTTGCGCCGATGCTGGACTGGACAACACGTGACTACCGCGCTTTCGCTCGCTGTCTGACACGCCATGCGCTGCTCTATTCAGAGATGGTCACGACGGGAGCCATCCTGCACGGCACGCCACGCGGCCGTTTCCTCGATTATAGCGACGCCGAGCACCCGATTGCGCTGCAGCTTGGGGGAAGCGACCCCGTCGAACTGGCAGAGTGTGCGGCGATCGGCCAGCAATGGGGCTACGACGAAATCAACCTGAATGTGGGCTGCCCCAGCGACCGCGTGCAGAACAACATGATCGGTGCCTGCCTGATGGCACACCCCGACAAGGTCGCACGTGCCGTAGAGGCCATGCAGCGTGCCGTTGATGTACCGGTGACGGTGAAGTGCCGCATCGGGATCGACGATCAGGACAGTGAAGCCCACCTGACCCAGTTCATCGACACCGTGGCGGGTGCAGGCTGCCGAACCTTCATCGTTCATGCCCGCAAAGCGTGGCTGCAAGGGCTGTCGCCGAAAGAAAACCGTGATATTCCACCGCTCGACTACGACCGCGTGCACCGCCTCAAGGCCGCTCATCCCAACCTTCACATTGGCATCAATGGGGGCATCACCTCACTGGAGGCCTGTCAGCAGCAGCTTCAACACGTCGATAGCGTGATGATCGGTCGTGAGGCCTATCACTCCCCATATCTGCTGGCCGACGTTGACCGGCTCATCTTCGGCGCAACGGCTCCCGTACCGTCACGCCTTGACGTCATGCAAGCCTACCGCCCGTATGTCGAGCAGCGTCTGGCCGAAGGCGTGCGCCTGCACACCTTGTGCAAACCTATGCTGGGCCTGTTCCACGGTCAACGCAGCGGCCGTGCGTTTCGCCGCTTACTGTCTGAAAGGACCATCGTCAAAGGCGCAGGAATTGAAGTGTTCGACGAAGCACTGCAGATGATGCAGGCCGCCGCCATGCCTCGCCCCAGCGTCGACACTGAGTAAGCCTATCGTTCAGCCCTTATCGAACGTTCTTTGTTATACGGAATACCACTATGCAGAATCGCGTCGCACCTTTCTGGCCTTTTTCTTCACGTATCCGCTCATTAGCGGTGAAGGCCGTTGGCCTGAGCATTGGGCTACTGCTGACGGCCACGTCGCAGGCTGCCAGTTGGGACATCAGCGAAGACGTGTTTGATGCCGCTCAGGGGGGCGTTCAGGTCAAGGGGAGGATTTCGGCCGATGAAGATCCCGAGATACTGCTCGGTGGCTACGCGTGCCGAGGCTGCCAAAATGCCAATCCGTTCATCTTTCTGTATCTGCCTGAAGGCCATAGTGGTGATGCGCCCTACCCCATTACCGTCAACGGTCGCCAGATCATGGTGCAGGGCGAAAGCAGTGACAATCCTGAGATCGTGACCGACCAAATTCCCGTCGACACCAACGATGTCAACTGGTGGGCACAGCAGGTGGTGCGCGATGTGCCCCTGACCGTATCGCTCGATGGCCATGTCTGGCACTTTGCCAACCGCAATGGGCATCGCTTCGCCCGCTAACCCGCCGCAATGAACGCCTGCGGGATGCTGTTCGATCATAAAAAAGACCAGAGCCGCTATGACTCCGGTCTTTTTGAACCCGCAACGTTACGCTCGTCACATTCAGCCGCGCCTTCTCGCGGCCGCTCACTCATCCTTTTGACTGCACTTCAGTTGCTGCGCGTTCGTTAGCAACGGACGGTTGCATTCCACCGCAGCGACTAGGCCAGCGGGCACGCCAATACGTGCAGGCTGCGCACGCCCTGCGCACCGCGTATCAAAATGCCTTCGATATCAGCCGTGGCCGAGGGGCCGGACATTAGCACCGCATAGTGCACGGTACTGAAATCGTCACGCGCATAGGCGGCATGCAGATCGCTGACGATCGCCTGCGGATCAAGCAGTACCACCAAGTGCTGAGCAAGATAACCCAGCGTATTGGTGCCTAGTTCCTCTTCGCTCAGCCACACCGATCCGGTTTCTGCGATCCCGAAACGGGCACGCACGATCGCCACATCGACATCATCCAGTGCATACGGGGCTGCATCACGATCAAGCGCCTCGACACCCGCAATGCCTTCGACCGCGCTACAGAAGCGCTGCGCCTGCGGAAACAGTTGGCGCACATGAGCCCCTAGCGTTTCTGCATCGGGGCATGCATTGATGAAGGTGTCATCCCACTGCCCGCCCATCAACGCCAGCGCTTCTGCAAAGGCAGCAGGCGTCGCCGGAGGGCGATGGTCAAATGCTGGGATATCCGGTAGTGGACGTGCCTCCGGGCGATTGCGCCGGATGGCCGCCAGCATGCTGGTACGTGCATCGGTCGTTGCTATCGTGCCGCTTTCGCCATTGGCGGCGGCCAGTTCCTCTAGGCTGTTCATGATGCGTGCTCCCCGTGCGGATCGTTGTGCTGGCGGTGTTCGGCGTACCATTGGCGGAACGACTGCTTCGGCATTGGCGGCAGCTCACGTCCTTCACACCACGCATTCAGTGGAGAATTGACCAGCGCGGAAGGCAGATACGGTACGGTGGCGTGCATGGCATTGACCATACCGCGGTACAGCAATGGATGCGACAGGATGATGCCAGCCGTCTTCATGGCACTGCGCTTGATGAATGGCAGGTCGTGCTGTTCGGCAACCAGTTCGCGCCATTTATAGATCTGTTCATGAATGTTGATCCGCACCGGACAGACATTGGTGCAACTGCCGTTGAGGGTCGATGCAAATGGCAAGGTGCTGTAGCGCTTAAAGTCCATCGTGGGGTCGATAATTGCCCCGATCGGGCCAGAGTACACCCCGCCATAGCTGAGCCCGCCGCTGCGGCGGTATACCGGGCAAGTGTTCATGCAGGCGCTACAGCGTATGCACTTGAGCGAATACCAGAAATCCGCCATTGCCAATCGGGCACTGCGCCCGTTATCGACCAAGATGAAGTGCATTTCACCGCCACGCCGCGGCGCACGAAAGTGCGAGGTGTACTGCGTGATCGGTGAGCCGAGTGCACTGCGTGACAGCAGTCGGATAAAAACGCCCAAATCCTGCTGGCGCGGAATGATCTTTTCGATGCCGATCGACACGAGATGCAACGGCGGCAGATTGGCACTCAGGTCAGCATTGCCCTCGTTGGTGCAGACCGTCACCGCACCGGTTTCAGCGACGGCGAAGTTGCACCCCGTCATCCCAGCCTGCGCGGCGAGCATCAGCGGACGGGTTGCCTCGCGCTGCTTTTCAGCCAGATAGTGCGGATCATGATTGTCGGGATCGGTGCCCAGCGTGCGCGCAAACACCTTCGACACATCGCGTGCCAGCTTGTGCACGGCCGGCACCACCACGTGACTGGGCAGCTCGTTATCGAGCTGTTGAATCCGTTCGCCCAGATCGGTCTCGACCACCTCAATACCGCGCTCCGCCAGATAGGGGCGCATATCGCACTCTTCCGTCAGCATCGACTTGCTCTTCACCAGCGTCTTGACGCCATGTGCCGCCAATAACTGATGCACGATGCGATTGTGCGCTTCGGCATCTTCCGCCCAATGCACGTGTACCCCATTCGCCAGCGCATTGCGCTCGAACATTTCCAGGTAGTCATCAAGATGAGACAGCGCATGTTCCTTGATCTCGGATGCCAGCGTTCGCAGCATCTGCCATTCAGGGTGCGCTTTCATCTGCGCATCGCGCTTCTGACGCAATCCCCACAAATTGCGGTCAAGAAAGGCCTGATTATCGGTCAGCGCCAGAAAACGGCGCGCATTGTCGACATGATCAACCGCGTGCATGAGCCCGCTCCTGTTCCGATACGCCATTCAATACCTGCGCGATATGCAGAAATCCGATATCCAGCCCCATCCGCTTCGCACAGCCTTGCTGGTGCATCAGGCAGGACATATCTGCCGAGACAATGTATTCCGCACCAGCGGTGTGATGATCGGTGACCTTGTCCTGCCCCATCTTCACTGATACCGGAGCCTCCGTAACACTGAACGTGCCCCCGAACCCACAGCACTCATCGGGCCGCTGAGGCGTAACGAACTCAATGCCCGCGACCTTTTCCAGCAACGCTTTGGGCTTGGAAAAGAACGGCTCATCGATTTCGGTCATCGACGCCTCACGCAGACCACGCAGCGAACTGCAGCTGTTGTGCAACCCGATACGGTGCGGAAATGACGCCCACGGAAACGCTTCCACTTTCAGCACATCGTGTAGAAACTCCACCAGTTCAAACGTGTTCTGACGCACATGCTGAACCTCATCTGTCTGCTCAAGGTGGTCCAGATGATGACGAATATGATGAACGCAACTGGCGGACGGCCCAACGATCACGTCATATTCAGCAAAATTGCGCACGAACAACCGCTCCGTGGCCTCGGCATCCTTATGACAACCACTGTTGGCCATCGGCTGCCCACAGCAGGTCTGCTTCATGGGGTAGCTCACTGAGCACCCCAGCCGCTCAAGCAGCTCCAGCGTTGCCACGCCGACCTGTGGAAAGCAGGCATCAATAAAGCAAGGGATGAAAAGCGCAACGTCCATAAGCGGTACAAGCCTCCATACGGTAACAATAAGCCACCTTCAACGTCGTATTCCCATGCGCAAGCCGTGTTCACATTGAACAGATGACCCGCGCGTTAGAAGAAGTATGGTGCGCCTATCACAAGACCTCCAATATATGGAAAATCCATTATTAATATTATTAAGATATTGACCCAACCCCCCTACGAGCAACGCACAGATCCACGTGCAAACAACGCTTGGTAAGGGCGAAAACAGCGGAAGCACTCTCAACGCCAGCGCTGACTAGCGCTTCCGACCGAGTCATCCGCCAACATAAACTGCGCCATGATGGAGGTGTGGAGGTGTGGAGGTGTGGAGGTGTGAAGGTGTGAAGGTGTGAAGGTGTGAAGGTGTGAAGGTGTGAAGGTGTGAAGGTGTGAAGGTGTGAAGGTGTGAAGGTGTGAAGGTGTGAAGGTGTGAAGGTGTGAAGGTGTGAAACGGTGGACCTTCACCCCCATAGGGTCAACCGCTGCGCGGGCGTAGCATCATCAGTAAGCGTAAGTAAACCAAGGGCATGTACCCTACTCGTCAGCCTTATGCGGCTTAAGCACGCCGCTCATGCCTTAGCTACGCGTATGGCCTCAATCGCCCAGTGCCGGGATGCTCAGAGTGGATGCGCTCTGTCGCGACAGCGTCAGGGTAGTCAGTGTCTCCGATGAAATGGCATGGCGTTCACATAGAGCGATAATGCCGTCAAGCAGTTGATGGGCATCGTGGGCATCGAAGCAACCGTCGGCATAGTTATCATGTCATCGGCTCAGCTGGCGGTACTGCCCTGCTGGCGTCAACAATGAAAACATCGCGTTGTGCCCGTCGTCGTCGATAGGCACCCAGAGCGGTTCATTGGCGTACTCAATCTACACGTACAGATCCAGTACCCTACCGTTCTTTTAAAATAACGTCTTCCCATCCGTAAACAGGCAAGCACCCTATAAATGCGTATCAAACGCGTGCAGTGCATCATGTGAGCAACGCAAGGTCACGCGTTCGACAGCGTCAGGCACACCGTCGATCTCGACAACCATCAGTGACTGCCCAAGCTCAAGCCAACATACCGTCTGGCTGTCACCACTACGCACCAGCGTGCCGGTCAGCCAGCTGTACTGAGGGTCGGTTTCGAGTCGATCATCAGCCGTTCGTGCAGGCAAAGCGTCGATGCCCCACATACAGACATGCGTCATATCCAGTTCGATATCGGTCACATCGCCAACCGTGAAGGCCGTGTCACCACCGGCACGGCAGTGAAGCCGCTCCCATGCCGTCTCCAGTAACAACAGCACGCCCTGCCGATCATTGATGCACGCCAGTACCCGTACGTCCATGCTGTTCTGCCCCTGCCATACCGCTAGATGTTCTTTCTCTGCCTTGAATGCCGCACCGTGGAACACGCCTCGTACATGCCATGTGCGGCGGTTTTTACCTGCGCCCAACAGCCGTTGTTCAGACGTACGCCGCGATATTTCTGACGATCAGATACAGGGTGGTAAGACCGCAGGCGACGGCCAGTGCGCGCAGCAGGCCGCCAACGATAGCATTAGGAAACTTCAGGCGCGTTTCCAGATACAGTCCCAACTGGCTGGCGCCCCAGCTGCCGAGCGCAAACCATGCCAACGTTGCGGTCAGTGCGCCCGCGCCATACCACAAACGCCCCTGAATCGGCAGCAGCGTAGGCAAGGGGTAGGTCACCAGCAGTTGGTTCCAAACCAGCACCAGCCAAGCATTAACGAGGGTAACCGCGATTGTGATCGCGTCACGCGGCTGTGGTGCAGGAGGATAGAGCGTGGGCGACAAAGCCAACCGCTTGCCAAACAGCAATGTGCGCGCCTGCCATGTCCGCCCCCAGCGATACACACGAATCCCCAGCAGGC
Organism: Zymobacter sp. IVIA_12111.31 C1; assembly: GCF_047495495.1. GTDB lineage: Bacteria > Pseudomonadota > Gammaproteobacteria > Pseudomonadales > Halomonadaceae > Zymobacter. The sequence continues at coordinate 1,085,865 of NZ_CP179930.1, read as the reverse complement.
TGACAAGGATTGCCGTCAGCAGGTGCTCCGGGCGCACCAAACGCAGGCAGGCCATGCTAACCACCAGTGTCAGCGCCAGCGCCGCCAGCACAATGGTACGCATGATGGCGGTCTTCAACGCCGCCTGACGTACCACCAGCAGAACGGGCAACCAGCACAGCACGATCGCCAAGCGCGAGTATTCGAGGAAGCCTTCCATCAACATGCTCATGCCTTATCTCCGTGTTACGAGGTCGTTGACATGAAAGAAGGCACCCCTCGTTGGGGCGCCCCACCCTGACCGCTCAGGGCAGCTTCTTCTGCCGTTTACGATGAATAATTCGCTATGCTACCGGACATCTCTAGCCCCTCTCAATAACGCAGAGCGTTTTGCCTAAAAGTGCCGTTGTTGGCATCAGACATACATTAACCGCAGTAGAATCAATATGATAACGGTATAAGAATACTCATAAAAAAAGAGCACCCTAAGGGCGCTCTTGATGAACCGGATACTGGCCGCGCGGCTATGGCCAGCTTAGCCGCGGGATGAACGAAATGGCATACAGGGCGCTCAGGCCGATCATGACGTAGATGAAGCGAGCGGCAAACGTTCCTGGCCCGAACAGCGCGTCGATCAGGTTCAGGCGAATCAGTCCAATCAGAAGCCAGTTGATTCCACCCACGATCAGCAGTATCTGGGCAATAACCGCAGCACGTTTCATATAGACCCTCCCCTCGCGAGATAACCGCCGTACCTTTAGCTCCACCGTTTCAGCATAGCAAAACTGTTACAACGTGTTAGCTAACGTACTACCAAATGGGAAATTTATCCTTATTGGCAGGCTTGATTATCTTTACTTAAGCAGGTCCGTTCCTGACCGCAATGCCAGTGACGGTTTAAGGCATGCGACTAACCGGTTTTATGACGATAGTTGCATCCGGTAACAGCGCGTTAAGCGTGCACGCAGATGTGAGGCGCGCTGGACACGGTGGTGAGCGGTACGCTCCAGCACCACCGGATGGGTGGTGGCAATCGAACAGAAACGCTTAGCGCGCGTGATCCCGGTATACAGAAGCTCACGGGTCATAATCGGATTCGGCTGACCGGGCAGCACCAACAGTACGCGATCGAACTCAGAGCCCTGCGATTTGTGTACCGTCATCGCAAAGACCGTTTCGATATCGTTGAGACGGCCCGGCATGATGGCACGCACTGTTCCCTCTTCGGCAGCCGGGAAGAAAACGCGTAGCCGCCCTTCGCTCTGTGGGTCGGGCAGTGCGATACCAATGTCACCGTTATACAGCCCCAGCTGCGGGTCGTTGCGGGTTACCATCACAGGGCGGCCGATGTACCACTGTTTGCGGCCGTCGATATGACCGTCTTTCGTCAACCGTTGCGTGATCGCCTCATTCATTCCCTTCACGCCCGTTGGGCCACGACGCAATGCGCACAGCACCTGAAAACGATTGAACGCCTGCAGGACATCCCAAGGCGATGCACCGCTGCTCACCAGCGCCAGATAAGCGTGATACTCGTGCGCCGCTCGCTTGATGAGTGCCAAGGGCTGCTTCTCGTTCAGCACGTGGAATTCAATATCGTCGTATCCGGCCTGCCAGCAGGCACGCAGTGCTTTGTAGCTGCCGTCATTGACGGCCTTCGCCAGCGCGCTGATGCCGCTGTCCGCCTTGAAGCGATAGCTGTGGTGCAGCGTAACAACGTGATCGCGCAGCGGCGATGTCGAGGGATCATCCACGGAGGCACTGACGACTTCCTTCGTCATCAGCTGGCGCTGGCCGCTCAACGCCACCAGCTGGCGAGCGACGTCCGCACTGAACCCTTCGCTGCGCTCGCATAACTCACCCAGCACGGCTCCCGCCTCAACCGATGACAGTTGGTCACGGTCACCGATCAGAATGAGGCGTGCATCGCCCGGCAACGCCTGCAGCAGGGCATGCATCAGGTCGAGATCGACCATCGACGCCTCATCAACCACCAGCACGTCCAGCATCAGCGGATGCTCACGGTCGTGACGGAAATGGCGCGTATTGGGACGCGCGCCCAGCAGACGGTGCAGCGTACCCGCTTCGGAAGGAATACTGTCGATCACAGCGGCATCGCACGCCAGCGACGCAGCGGCGCCCGCAATCGAACTGGATAGTCGAGCGGCCGCCTTGCCCGTAGGGGCTACAAGCCGGATATGCAAAGGGCGCCCTTGAGTAGCCAACGCCTGCTGCTGCAACAGCGCCAGCAGGCGCGTCACCGTCGTCGTTTTGCCCGTGCCGGGGCCGCCTGAGATGATGGTCAGTCGCTGTTGCAGGGCCAATGCGCACGCCACTCGCTGGTCGTCGATACCGATATCCTGTGGCGGGCCGAACAGCGCGGTCAGCGCCTGTGTGGCATCAGGCATGGCCGCATTGTGCCGTGTCATGCGCTGAGCCAGATCACGGGCGACGCCGCCCTCGGCCTGCCACATCCGCCGCAGATAGAGGCGCGTGCCGTCAAGCACCAGCGGTGCAGCAGCGCTCAACCGCTCCGGTGCATCGGCATCCGGCACGGCTACGATCAGCGAGGCCTGCAGCCTTTCCAGCCACTGCGTCAACGAAGCGATACCAAACGACGGCAGCAACCGTGAAGGCATCACGGTGGTGTCCGTGTACTGCAATGCCCGCCCGTCCTGCGGCGGCAGCGATAGCACAGCGTCGGGATCAGACAGTGCCTGCGACAGGTCGAGACAGATATGTCCTCTTCCCAGCTGATGGCTAACCCAGGCCGCCGACAGCAGTGCCACGACATCCAGCTCACCGTGTTCACGCAGAAAATGCACAAAATGACGATCGAGCGTACGCAGCCAGCCCAATTCGACCCAGTTGGCCAGTTGCTGTGTCAGCACCTCCAGCGGATCGCTGCCCAGCAATGGCGAGGCCGGAACGGCAGGCAGATCGAACAGAGACATCTGGTCAGGCATGGGACACCTCTCGGGACGCCGAAACGCCGGTCAACAGGGCATCCAGACGCTCAATCAGCGCACGGTCTGGACGACGGTAGATCACCCCCTGACCATCGCTGGCTGTCTGGGAACCAATGCCGCGAATGAACAGGTACAGCACCCCGCCCATATCGCGGTCGTAGTCATAGTCGGGTAGCCGGATCGACAGCTGGCGATGCAGCGCAAGGGTATAGAGCGCGTACTGAAGGTCGTAGCGATGAGCGATCATGGCGCGGCTCATGCCGTCATGACGGTAGTCTTCGCCCTGATCGCCAAGATGGTTGGACTTCCAGTCCATGAGGTACCAGCGCCCTTCGTGCTCGAACACCATGTCAATATAGCCGCGCAGCATCCCGCGCAGTGTGCCTGCCGTCAGCTCGGGGTAGTCGGCCCCTGTCCACGGCTCCATACTGCGCAGCACCCGGTCCAGTGTGCCGATGGACACCTCTGCGGTGACGGGCAGCCAGAACTCCAGCTCGGCACGCCACTGGCGAATAGCCGCCAGCGTCAGCGTAGACAGCTGAGGGTGCAGCGGCGTCTCAACCAGCGTCATCAGCCATGCATACAGTGGATCACCCCAGCCCTCTTCATAGCCAGAGCGTGCCAGCGCGCGACCGATATCAACACGCAGCGTGTAGCTGTATTCCACACTTTTGAGCTGATCGAACTGCACGTTCTGCAGGATGCCGTGCAGGAACGTCCCTGCCTGCGGCCCCCGCGGGAAGTTGACGATCGGCCCTAGCGGCGGCGCAGGTCGCGGTGTTTCTTCATTCAGCACTTCGCGGTCTGAATCCGCCATGCCCGCCTGACCGTCAGGGTCAAGCGGCGCTTCGCCGTGCAGATCACGTACCAGCGCAGAATACGATGCAATCCACCAGCGGCGATCAATATCACCGGAGAAGGAGCGCGCCTCTAGCGCGGTGGAGGGTGGCGCCTCCTGCAACAGTGCGTTAGCAGGCAAAGGAGCTGGCAGTGGCAGCATCACGAAGGTGGGTGTTTCGCACAACGCCTGTAGGCGCTCCCGCACGGCGGTACCGTCCAGCAACTGCTCCATGTCCTTACCCGTCACCTGGCGCTCGGCACCGCGCAGCAGCAGGTTGCCCAACGCGCTCAACGCCAGCGTGGTTTCATTGCTGCTCGGCCGACTGCGTCCCTTGAACAGCGGTGCAACGCCAAGACGGCAGGCATGGCGCGCGCGGGTAAGCCCGACGTACAGCAAGCGGATATTCTCATCAAGGCGCGCTTGATCTGCCCGTTCCCACAGCGCACTGGTCGCCTCGTAGGCCACGCTTCTGCGCCCATCATCACCGGTTACGGTGCACGCCTGATGCTTGTTACCCGCTTCAGGGCGGTAATCACAGACGAAGGGCAGATAAACAATGGGGTATTCCAACCCTTTCGACTTGTGGATAGTGATGACTTTGACCAGCGCATCGTCACTTTCAAGACGCTGCACCAGCGACTCAGGGTCCATATCACTGTCGAAGCGCGCCGCCAGTGCGCGATGCAACCAGCGCAGTACGGCCAGTTCACCGTCCAATTGCTGGCTGGCGGTTTGGGTCAACTCGACCAGATGCATGAAATCGGTCAGGCTGCGCTCGCCATCGCTGCGCCGTAGCAGACGTGCACTGATATCGAAGTGCTGCATGATCCGCCGCACCATCGCCAGTACTCCCACCTGCTGCCAGTCACGGTGGAACGTATCAAACTGCTCGGTCAGCTGCTCCCAGCGCAGTTCATCGTCGATCAGGTGCGCCACTTCATCCAGGCTATCGCTCATCAGACGAGTGCCCATAACGCTACGGATGCAGCCATCGTCATGCGGGTGGGCCACCGCTTCCAGCAGCTGCAACAGCCAGAACGCTTCGCGGGTCTGGAATACCGAACGCTGCAGGCTCAGGTAGACGCTGCGAATGCCCACCTTGCGCAACGCTTCCTGCACCCGACGCGCTTCGCTCCCAGTACGCACCAACACGGCAATGTCGGCTGGACGCACGGGACGCAACACGCCATCTGACTGACGAAAGCCCGCACTACCAAGCTGACTGTCATGCAGAAGCTGCCAAATATCATGGCACGCGGCATCGCTCATCGTGCGGCTGTATTCACCGCTGCGCATGAAATCGTCGCTGTCAGGAAACCAGCACCCCAGTGCGGGCGCAGGTTCACCTTGCTGTTCCAGCACTTCGTCTAGCCCTTGCGCCTCAACTGACACGAACGGAATATCGGGGTGGCGGAAGGGTTCATCAGCAGCCGAGAACAGGCGATTAACCGCATCGACCATGACCTGTGACGAACGGAAGTTGCGCGCCAGCGTGTAGCGGGTAGTGATATCGCGACGAGCGCGCAGATAGGTGTTGATGTCCGCATTGCGGAACGCATAGATCGCCTGCTTGGGGTCGCCGATCAGCAGCAGTGCTGTTGCACCGGCAAACTCGGTATCGGCGTCCTGATAATGCTCACGCGCGGGGTACAGTCGATCGAAGATACGGTACTGCACCTCATCGGTATCTTGAAATTCGTCGATCAGCGCTACGGGCAGCTCGGTGCGAATGCGCTTAGCCAGCCGCCCACCCATCGGCCCCTGCAGCGCATCGTCCAGCGCATTCAGCAGGTCGTCAAAGTCCCAGACCCCATCGGCCTGCTTGCGCCTCATCAGCGCTGCGGCCAGTCCATCGCGAGCATGAGCCAGCATCAGTGCTTCCAGCGGATAGTCATCACTGCGGCAACGGGCATCGCTCCACGCATCCAGTGCATTGAAGAATGGATGCTGCGGCGGCGTGCCCCCCTTCTTGGTCGCCTGTGCGAGTCGCGCCGCACTGCACCACGCCTCACCGCTGGTCATTAGCAACGTGGCCGGCCATTCACCGCCGTTCTGGGCCCATTGCGCCAGCGCTTCCCCTTTGCTTTCCAGCTGTTCAAGCTTGAACTGGTTCTTTTTCAGCTGACCGCTTTCTATCCCCTCGCGCAGCAGTACTAGCACATCGTCCTGATAGGCAGCCCGTGCCGCGGCCAGCGCCTCGGCGGCCCGCTGCTGTGCATGAAGCGCGGGCAGCAACACCTCACGCAGCGACGCGGGTGCATCAATAGGCTGGTCTTGCCAAATCAACGGCTGAGGACGTCCGCTGGCCAGCAGCGGCCGCAGTCTATCGCCCAGTGCCTGCGGTCCTGCCCAGCACTGCTGTACCAGCGCCTGCGCATCGGCCGGCAGTGGATAGAACTCGCGCCGCCAGTAGTCTTCCAGCTCCTGATCGAACAGTGCCTGAGGATCAGCCAGCAGCTCCGCTTGAAACGGTGTCCCACTGTCGAACGCATGCCGTTTCAGCATGCGCTGGCAGAACCCGTGAATGGTGAAGATGGAAGCATCGTCCATCATGCGCATAGCCTGATCAAGCCGCAGCGCATTGCGGGTCTGCTGCCCTTCCGGCAACGAATCGAGGATCGTTTTCAGCACGGGATCAGGCGTACTGTGGCCCAGCAACGCATCGCGTGCATCACGCAGCCGCTGGCGAATACGGTTCTTCAATTCATCCGTCGCCGCTTCGGTAAAGGTCACCACCAGTATGTCCGGCGGCATCAACGGCTTGACGAAGGCAGCTTCGCCGCCGTGCCCCAGCACCAGCCGCACGTAAAGGGCCGCCAGAGTGAAGGTCTTGCCGGTACCGGCACTGGCTTCGATCAAACAGCGGCCACGCAAGGACAGCGTCGGGATATCAAGCGGTTGCGTCATGTGCGCCTCGGCAGTAGATAAAGGAGCAGCACGGCCTCAGCCGCGCGGATTCCAGCGATGAACGCCGGGCACATCCAGATCGAATAGGTCGAGCATACGCCCGACGGTATGATCGATCATGTCATCCAGCGTTTCGGGACGTGCATAGAAGCTGGGCACCGGTGGCGCAATGATCGCCCCCAGTTCAGACAGCTGGGTCATATGGCGCAGATGACCGGTATGCAGTGGCGTTTCACGCACCATCAGTACCAGGCGGCGGCGCTCCTTCAGCACCACATCCGCGGCGCGGGTCAACAGCGTGGACGTCGTCCCTGCGGCGATATCGGACATCGAACGCATTGAGCAAGGTGCCACCACCATGCCCATAGTGCGGAATGAACCGCTGGCGATCGAGGCCCCGATCGAGCGTTCGTGATGCACGACGTCAGCCAGCGCTTCGACCTCAGCCACACTCAGATCAGTTTCCAGCGCCAGGGTCTGTTTGGCCGCCGACGACATAACCAAGTGAGATTCGATGGGCAGTGCCTGCAGGCGCTCCAGCAGACGCACGCCGTAGCAGATGCCGGAGGCACCCGAAATACCGACGATCAAGCGCAAGGGGGAAGTGGCGGTCATCAACAGCAGTTCCTTTGTTCTTTCAGGGATAGCGAATTAAGGGCGTGGCCGCTTACAGATGCTGCTCGGCATCGGCCAGACGCGCGACCAGCGGGCCGTACAGGCGACGGCTCAGCGGTGCAAATCCATCGACCAGCAGATCATCAAAGGTCGGCCACAGCTCGCCCAGCACCGGATGCTGATCGCGCAGCGGCGCACGGCGTTGATCGCCCAAGAAAGTCTCTTCTTCATAGCGATCGCGGCACGGCTGCCAGAGTGGGTCATCCGCCGCCAGCGTATCCTGCTCGGGCGCGCTGCCATCGAGGTAGGTAAACGCCAACGAGCGATCCACCGGCAGTGGCCGCTGCCAGCCCTCTTCCATCACGGCAAGCCACTCGATCAATTGCTGTTCGGCAGCCAACGGGGTAATGGCAGGCAAGCGCAGCACACGGTCTTCGAACACCCAGCCGGGGCGCACTGACCGCCCTGTCGCTAGGCTGGCCAGCAGCGCTTTCACTTCGTTCTCGAACAGGCGATGCGGTTTCTGCAGTACGGGCAGCCCTTGGCGTGAGAATACGTCGCCATAGTGGGCTGGCGCGATCTGCCAGCAGTGCAGCTGCCCGTCTTCATCTTGCTGAAGTCCTTCCAACACCGCCTCAAGCCAGCGTGTCTGCCCAAGAGCGTCCTGCCACGACCAGCGCAGCAGCTGACGCTCCAGCGTCACCAACCCCTGCTGTACCTGCTGCCAGCGGTCGAGCTGTACGGCCAGTCGCGGCAGCATGCCGCGCACCAGCGCATCGCCGAACCCCAGCAGTGGCAGTTGCCCTGCCCGCTGCATTCTGGCGACGGCCGTCTCAAGTGGCTCTCCCGCTCGCGCCCCTTCCAACAAGCGCCGCTTGAAGTCGAAAACCTGAAGATTGTCCAGTGTGAAGGGCTCGGCGTCTTCCTCATCCACCTCTGGCTCGCGGTAGTGAACGCTCAGCCGTGCCGCCAGACACAGCGTGGAGGGTGAACGCAGTAAGCGCAGCAGTCCGTCCTGTGACAGTTGGCTATCGGCCAGCGGTGCAGGTGGCAACGTATGCGCTTCCTTCGGCGGCAACGGCTGACGTGCCACGTTCAGTGCCGCGGCCCAGTGCTCGTCATAGGTGTACAGCTGTGGTTCGCGGCCTTCCAGATAGCGGTGCGAGAACGGCTGAAGTGGGTGCTGCTGAGTCAGCCAGTCAAGCACATGCTCGCCCGTATCCGGTTCATAGGGATGCTCAGCATCACCGGGCAAACGCCAGCCCTGCGCGATCGCATCGCGCAACTCGCTGATCAGGATCGACGGCGAACGCGGGCTTCCCCCGCGCTGGTCCTGTCCGACCCACGAACAGGTCAGGCGTGTACGCGTTGCCAGCAACGCCTCCAGCATCAGGTAGCGATCATCATCGCGCCGCGAGCGATCCCCCGGTTGCGGGTAGACCGCCATCAGGTCGAAGTCCTGCGCTGGGCGCGTACGCGGATAGTCGCCGTCATTCATGCCCAGCAGCCAGGTGTAGCGGAACGGAATGGCACGCATCGGCATCAGCGTAGCGAAGTTGATGCTACCGCCCAGAAAGCGTGGTGCTAGACCGTCGTCGTCAATGATATCGCTCAGCGCGGCACGCACGATGCACAGCGCTATCGGTTCACCGAAACTCGCGCTGTCGCACTGATCCAACCAATCGTACACGGCACGCGTCAGGCGCTGACGGATATCGAATTCTTCTGCCGTGCGCGGTGCAAACACGGCATCGTAAAGGTGTGCCAGCCGCTCTGCCCACTGGGTTGGCGGGCATGGTTCGGCCATCTGCTCGGCAAAGCGGTCAAGGGTATCGGTCACATCAATCAGACGCCCGACCAACTCGGCATCCAGCCCTTGAATCTCATCGTATGGCTCAATGTCGGCAAAGGCCTCGCCTGCGGCCTGGCTTTCACCGCCCACGGCGTAACCCAGCAACATTCGCTCTAGCCCAAAACGCCAGGTGTTGTTGGCGAGCGCAGGAAGTCCCAACAGCTCGCGATGGGCCTCATTCAACCCCCAACGCACACCACTGCCCGTCACCCAGCGCGCGATACGCGGCAGCGCACTGGCGTCGATACCAAAGCGATGACGGAAGGCCGGAATGTCCAGCCAGTCCAGCAGCTCACTGACCGTCAGCCGCCGTTCGGGCAGATCAAGCAACTGCAGGGCACACACCAGCAGAGGGTGAGACCGCGAGGCTCTGCGGTCGGCAATGCTATAAGGCATCCAGCGAGCATCGGAACGGTCGTACTGACCGAACACCGCGTCGATCAGCGGCGCATAGCGGTCGATCTCCGGCACCATCACCACGATATCACGCGGTTTCAGCGTCAAATCTTGCTCGAACGCCGCCAGCAGTTGGTCACGCAGGATCTCGACTTCACGCAGCGGTGAATGCGCCGACACGAACTGCACCGAGGTGTCATCCAGTGCCAACAAACGCGGGCCATGGCCGGTGTCCAACCGCTCACGCGGATGCGCCATATCCAAAATATCCTGCTGAAGCTGCTGCAACAGTGACGCATCGGGCCCGGAAGCCCAGTCTAGGAAGATATCGTGATCGAGATCGAAACCCTGCTCGGTTTCGAACTCATAGAGTGCCGCAATGAAATCGCGTCCCTGTGCGCCCCACCCCGCCAATAGCGGATTGGCACGCAGGTGCAGCTCATCGGGCGCAAGCGATTCCAGCTCAGGATGCGGCTGATGGCGCGCACGTGCCAGCGCCCGGGTCTCGCGCCGCAGTGCCTCGCGCTCGCCTACAATATCGCCCCAGTAGAACCGACACGGGTTGGTTACCAACAGGTAGATGTCGGTCACCGAAGCGATGGCCTGCAACGCCTCCAGAATCTGCCACGGCAGGCTGGAAATACCGAAGATGAAGATGCGACGAGGAATGCCGGCCGGCCGCTCGGTCAGCTCAGCCGCCCGCTCGCGGAAGCGGCGGTGCGCCCACGCACGGTGAAAGGTACGTTCTTCCGGGGTAACGTCATTGAGCAGCATGCGCCACAGCACCGGCTGCCAGCGCTGGTCGTCATCCAGTCGAATAGCCGTTTGCTCGGTACGATCGGATGCCCACGCTGCCATCCAGTCGGGGCGGTACAGCAAATACTGGTCGTACAGATCGGCGAGACGCTCGGCCAGCTGGTGAAGACGCTGATGCGAAGTCGTGTCGCTGACATGCTCATGGCGACGCAGATAGGTCGCCAACGGCGCAAATACGGGCTCATCGACCAGCTGCGGTAGCAGGCGCATCAAGCGCCACACCAGCGCCTTACGATCGAACGGTGAGCGTTTGGGAATTGCATCCCCCAGCACGGCGCGATAGGCCTGCCAGATGAATTCCGACGGCAGCGGAAAAGCCAGCGATGCCGCAACCCCTTCCCGCTCGGCGATGCAGATGCGCAGCCACTGCGCCATCCCCTTGGACTGCACCAGAAAGACATCGTCTTCCAGCGGTGAAAGCGGCTCGCGTTCGACCAGCGACAGCGCCAGATCGCGCAAATCCTCGATATGGTTGGCATGAATAACCGAAAACATAGGCACCTGCTGCCGAAGGGAAGGAAACCGAAGATGGCATAGCGGTCACACCCACATTGTCATCGCAATCCGGTAACAACACATTAGCCACGTTCCCATAGCTTAACATCGCCACGAAAAAACCGAGCGCGATAATGCCACTCGGTTTGAGGGAACAACGATCAGGCTCAGAAAGGGCTATTCATCAACCGCGTGGTCTTTGCGCTCGTCGTAGCGCACTACGTTCTGGCTGTAGCCACCGTCGATGTAAAGCGTCGTGGCGGTGATATAGCGCGCATGTTCGGAACAGAGAAAAACGATCGGATCCGCAATGTCATCGGTAACGCCGACGAAGCCGGCAGGAATCCATGCGTGGTACTTATCACGCCCGGTCTTTTCGATATCGTCACGGTTGATATCGGTTTCGATCGCCCCCGGGCTAACCCCGACCACGCGAATGCCATATTCGCCCCACTCGACCCCAGCGGCGCGCGTCAGCATTTTCAGCCCCGCTTTGGCAACGCTGTAGTGAGATACCCCCTTGCGCATCACTTCATCGTGGATCGACTGCATATTGATGATCACCCCGCCGCCACTCTTCTTCATCCGCAGCGCGGCCTGCTGTGCACACTGGAATGGTGCGGTCAGGTTGACCTGCAGCAACCCCTGCCAAGCTTCCAGCGGTAGCTCTTCCAGCGCATAGGTATTCTCGTAGCCAGCATTGTTGACCAGAATATCGATCTGCGGAAACAGCGTGTCGAACTGCTCGAACACTTGGGTAATGCTGGCGGGATCGGAAAAGTCACCGACAATTTCGCGCACTGTGACGCCATACTGCTCGGACAGCTCGGCCGCCATCGCTTCGGCTCCTTCGTGGGGCGTACGACAATGCATGGCGACATTGGCCCCTGCGGCGGCCAGTGCATGAACCACCTGCGCCCCGATGCCACGATTTCCACCCGTTACTAGCGCGTTCTTACCTTTCAGCGTCACGTCCATGACAGCTCCTGTCCTAATTGTCCTAAGGGATGGCGAATAAGAACAGGCCGAGCACTCCCGCTCGACCACAGCGTATCTTTTCTTAGGACAGTATAAGAACAAAAGGGCATCTTGCTTCAAGCCGAGTTGTCTCACCGCCCGCAATGCCGCCCAAAGGCGTCATGCCCTTAAGCAAGTGTTCAATAATCTCACTCAACGGTGTGATGGAAAGGCCGCTGGCGTGAAGGAAGACCGCAGAATAAGAGAGAGCCTAACGGCGCTTACATGCCTGTCTGCACAGCACCGACGATGGGTATTCTTTAAAAAGAGGAGAAACGCGACCGAGAAGTAACGGGGCTCATTGACGATGCAAAACACGATGGGGAAACGGCAATCACTACAGCATGCCGATAGCTCACGATGCGGCTAACAGAACAGCGTGCCATACCGATCAGTGCGGCCAGCATGCCGCCGATGATCAGATGGGAGAGGTCATGTTAGGAGCATGTTTCATAACCCCAATACCTATGTCGTTGAAGGGACTTCAAACCACACATTGCGGTAGAAACCGTCTATTGTCGAAAGGGCAAAAGTAATCACTCAGGTTATGAAACAGTCTCTAAATACGGCGCTCCGATCGTAGAACAGCATAAGCGGCTCAGCGCTCTCGGAAACAGAAAATGACCGTGCAGCACACACGGTACATACCACGGCACACACATACATATAGACACATAAAAAACGCGCTTATCCAAAGGATAAGCGCGCTCATACTACGGCAATAACGCAAGAGGGGGTGGCCCTATATAGCGCCATGCCTCAGATGTAGCGACGAACGCCCTGTCGAGTCAGTACGGCACCAATCACGATACCCATAAGGCTCAGTGCACAGATGTACACTACCGGTGCCCACGTCATTTTGGTGATGGCCATGGTCAACAGAATCGGGGTGGCGCCGCCGAATACCGCATAGGCCACGTTATAGGAGAACGATACGCCGCTGAAACGAATTTCAGCCGGGAAGATGCGCACGATCAACGCAGGAATAACGCCGATTATTCCAACGAAGAAACCGGTCAAGGCATAGGTCACGAACAGCAGGGTGTCACTGTAGCCCGACATGGCCGTAGCATAGAACGCGGTAAAGGTGACGGCCACCCCCACGCTGAACGTGGCCAGCGCTCGTCCTTCGCCCACACGGTCAGCCATAAAGCCCGACATCAAGCACCCGATACAGGTCATGATAATGGCCACCATGTTAGCCAAGTGCATGGTGCCATCGCTCAATGTATGCGTGAGGCGCGGCAGCATGTTCGGCAACATCAACAAAATAACAACCACGACCCCGGTCAGCATCCACGTAACCAACATCGACAACCCGACCGCCTTGCCGTGCTTGGCCAGCACTTCTTTCAACGGCAGACGCTTGTCTGCTCCCTTGCGTGCCTGAATACGTGCGAATACCGGCGTTTCCTGAAGATAGCGACGCAACCACAACGTGACCAACCCCAATACACCGCCCAACAGGAAAGGATAGCGCCAGATCCCCAAGGTTATCTGGTCCGCATGCGAGTAGATCGCATCGCAGATCACCACTACGATCGAGCCCATCAGGATGCCGAACACCAACCCACACGACAGTGCACCGCAAGCCAACGCTACATGACGCTTCGGCGCATGTTCGGCCACGAATACCCACGCTCCGGGTGCTTCGCCACCGATGGCCGCCCCTTGGCACACTCGAAAGATCAGCAACAATACCGGTGCGGCATAACCAATCGTGGCATAGGTCGGCAACAGCCCAATAAGGAGTGTCGGCAACGCCATCAGCAGAATGCTGAACATGAACATTTTCTTGCGGCCGATCATGTCACCGAAGTGTGCCATCACGATGCCACCCAGCGGGCGCGCCAGATACCCCATGGCGAAGATACCAAAGGTCTGCAGCATACTCAGCCAGCCCGGCATGTTAGCCGGGAAGAACAGCGTCTGTACCGCCGATGCAAAAAAGACATAAATGACGAAGTCGTAAAACTCAAGCGCACCGCCCAGTGCAGACAGCCCCAGAATCTTGGCGTCCTCGGCACTGAGTCGGCGTGTTTCATCAGGCGTTTTTGCCTCAGCCTCTATTGTTGTCGCAGTTGTCATGGACGCACCCATCTATAAGAATTATTGCCGAAACATGAACAAAGCAGGCATTTAATGCCACTCATGTTCTACATCGCACTATTCAACAAAAGTATCACGATACAAGATAGCAGGTCATTGCGTTTTTACATCAATTTGAAGCATAAAAACGCGACTCATTGGCATATTATGTCAATAAAGTTGAAATCAGTGGAATATACCGTTCTCATCGACTGAAATTGCTAACCACACCTAACCCCAGCCACTGATCGAGTAAAGGCTCTATGACTCACTGCCAACGTGCGGTCGCTCTTCCACAGCGCAATGACACCCTTCCTCTTCGTCTCGCCAACGAAAACGCCCGCCTCACAAGAGACGGGCGTTTCATCTGTTCAGGTTGGCATGCGACCACCATTACCGCGTTAGATAATTACAGATAGCGCGGCATGCGGCCTCCCATCAACGTGACGCCTAACACACTCCCTACCGCAGCAAGCAGCAACACGTACACCATAATGGCCCAAGGGCTGTAGTGAATGCCCGTTGTCAGCAGCAGCGGCGTAATCCCACCCGACAAGGCATAGGCAGAGTTGGTTGAAAAGGAAACACCCGAAAAGCGCACTTCGGCAGGAAACATCTTTGCCGCCATTGCTGAAACGATCCCCGTCAGCGCCAGCAAAAAGCCGCTCGCGCCATACAGTACCCAGAATAGCCACTGGGTTTCCAAAAGCCCCCCTTTTATCGTCAACACCTGCAGCAGTGCGAAGCACCCGCCACCCAAGGCGCAGAACGCGACCCATGTCTTCGGCTCGGTAAAGCGATCCGACAAACAGCCTCCGATCAGGCAGCCCAGTGCGGTCATGACCACGACCATGATGCTGACTTTCAGCATGCCGATTTCGGAAACGCCAGCAATGCGCGGCAACAGCACCGGCGTCAACAACACGACCGAGATGAACAGGCAGGACTGTACGAACGCTGCCAGCATCAGTGTCAACGCGGTACGGCGGTGATCTTTCAGCACAATGCCGATAGGCAGCGCACTGCTCTGAGCACGGCGAGCCCGCATCTGCTCGAATACAGGCGTTTCATGCAGCTGACGACGCACCCAGAGCGCGACGAAGCCCAATACCCCGCCCAGCAGGAACGGCAGACGCCATGCAAAGCTCAACTGAGAGGCTTCCGAAAAGAAGTGGCGACAGGCATAAGACACCGAAACGCCCAACAGCAGCCCAACCATGAAGCCACAGGCCAAGGCGCCACCCGCCAGGCCGATATGCTGGCGCGGCACGTGCTCCGCCACGAAGGTAGTGGCACCCGGCCCTTCACCGGCAAAGGCCACCCCTTGGCATACCCGCAACAGCAATAACAGCAACGGTGCTGCGATTCCCCACGACGCATAGGTCGGCAACATGCCGATCAGCAGTGTAGGAACGGCCATCAACAGAATGCTGACCATGAACAGCGCTTTGCGACCAATCAAGTCGCCGAAATGCGCCATGATGCCCCCACCCAGCGGCCGGATCAGATAGCCAATTGCAAAGATGCCAAAGGTCTGCAGTGTGCGCAGCCACACCGGCATGTCTTCAGGAAAGAACAGCTGCTCCACAATGCTGGACAGATAGACGAAGACAATGAAGTCGTAAAACTCCAGCGCACCGCCCAGCGCTGCTAGGCCCAGTACGCGCACGTCCTGCTTGCCGAGCGTCTTGAACGTTGTCGAAGGAATGGCTGCGTCCGCCGTGGTCATTGTGTTCTCCCCTGTCCACCGCCTTCATCAGGCGCCAGGTATCGCTGTGGGTAATTGATAGGCAGGTCCTTTCTCAAGGACACCCTTTTACACTACCACGAACACAAAGCATTTTGTTGTCGTTATACTTTAATGGCAAGCATAATATGCCAATAATTTCCTATAAAAATTGAAATAATACCGAATGAATCTCATTGACAGCAATATAAACCCACGCCAATGACAACTTGAGCTCGCTCGGCTCATGTCCGATGATAAAGACAGTCTATAGCGACATCGCAAGGAGAGGCGCATGGCATCCATTACCCTTCAATGGCCCGACGGCACGATATTACCCGCCATCGGACAAGGCACATGGAAGATGGGCGAAGACCCCTCACAGCGAAAGGCCGAGATCGCGGCACTGCAGCATGGACTGGACCGCGGGCTGACACTGATTGATACGGCAGAAATGTACGGTGAAGGCGGTGCGGAAGAAGTGGTAGGCGCCGCCTTGAAGGGCCGCCGAGACGAGGCTTTTATCGTCAGCAAGGTCTACCCACACAACGCATCGCGCAAGGAGATGATCAAGGCCTGCGATCGCAGCCTGCGTCGCCTGAATATCGACGCAATCGACTGCTATCTGCTTCACTGGGGCTCCAACACGCCAACCGATGAGATCATTGAAGGATTCATGCACCTTCAACAAGCGGGCAAAATTAAGGGATACGGCGTCTCCAATCTAGACGATCTGGAGATGGAAGCGTGGTGGCAACATGACAATGGCGCACTGTGCCAGACTGATCAGGTGCTCTACCACCTCGGGTCTCGCGGTGTCGAATACCGCCTACTGCCGCTGCTGCGAGAACGCCGCCTGCCCATGATGGCATACTGCCCGCTGGCACAGGGTGGCCGACTGCGTCAGCATCTGATGAGCTCATCAGCCGTCGTAGACGTCGCCCAACGCCACGGCGTGACACCTCAGCAGATCCTGCTGGCATGGGTAATCCGCGAACAGCACGACCAGCGCAGCGTCATTGCGATCCCCAAAGCCGTTCACCCAGATCATATTGATGACAATGTAGCCGCATTGGATATCACCCTGACGCCCGAAGACATCGTCCTGCTAGATCACGCATGGCCTGCCCCTACTCGCCGCCAGCCTCTTGATGTCGAATAGCGCCCCGCGTGCGCTCCAGTAAACCAACCTTCCAGATAGACGAAGCCCCCTCACCAGTATATGGCGAGAGGGCTTACAGATACGGCCACGCAGTGGATCAGTTGACCAAGCGCGCCGACATAGTGATCGTCGTGTCGAACAGCTGCGATACCGGACAGCCTTCTTTGGCTTGAGTGGCAATGCGCTCGAAGGTAGCGGCATCGGTGCCCGGAATGCGTGCTTCAACGTCCAGATGCACCGCAGTAATAGCGAAACCATCCCCTTTTTTGTCGAGCGAGACGGTAGCCTTGGTGTCGATGCTGTCGGGCGTCAGGCCTTCATTGCCCAGCATCAGCGACAACGCCATCGAGAAGCACCCCGCATGGGCAGCACCCAACAGCTCTTCAGGGTTGGTCCCCGGCTTGCCTTCGAAGCGCGTATTGAACCCATACGGCTGATCCTTCAGCGCACCACTTTCAGTGGACACTGCACCTTTACCTTCCTTGATGTTACCCGCCCAGTGTGCAGAACCGACTTTCTTGATCGTCATGGAACACCTCCTTGCGTACCTTGAGAATAAGCGCCTTCATACGCTCTGACAGCATTCAGCCTGTAAGTTCACGCTCGACATTCAGCGTAGAACATTTCCGATCCCACAGGCTAGACATCGGTACCCGATGAATACAGTAGGGCTCATAGGCACCGACAAAACCTCACGCCCAGTCTTCGGGCTGCAGGGGAATCATTTCCCATGTATCACCAGCAGGCAGCAGCTTGACCGGTGACGCATTGGGGAGGCGTTTGCCTTCAAGATGCCCTTGCGTTGCCATCCTCACCACGCGAAACACGCCCGCATGCGCAAAGATGATGACAGGACGCCCTTGTGCCAGCCGTTGCGCCTCATTAATGGCGTTGATGACACGCGTCTGAAAATCTTCCCATGATTCGACACCATCGACCGCTTCAACGTACGGCATCTGGTCCGGAATAGCGTTGCCTTGCAAGGGACCCCAGTCGCGCTCGCACAACCCCGCCAGCGTCACCGGCTCATGATCCGGCATCGCAATGCGTGCCGTCTTGATCGCCCTATCCAGCGTACTGGAAACCACGAAGGGATCAGCGATATCCGTGAGCACCTGACGCGCATTCAAGGCCTGCGCTTCCCCTTTCGGAGTCAGCGGTACGTTGCGGCTTCCTGCCACGCGTTTTTCAAAATTGTAAAACGTTTCACCGTGGCGGACGAATATAAAAGGGAGGGGGGACAAACTCGGTAATGATGACATCACAAGCAGGGTATTCCTTAACCATCAACGCACTATCTGGAAAGCCGCTCTCAACGAGGCAGCTCGCCCCTAGGTTCATAGACTCAACGCTAGCATATCACCCTTGGAGGCATGAACAGAAAGACCGACTGTCAGCATGCCATTTTTATGGCATGCCACCATCTCGCACCATAAGAAAGGAGCCACATGCCATGCCCATGTCGGTACAGCACGAGATTATTTCATTTAATTTTCATTACCTTTCCATGCTGCAGCACCAGCTGCTTACCGATCCACTGAAGGCACGCTATGTCTTCAATGTCAGTGAAGAGATCGCTGATCTATTGGTCTCGCTTGATAGCCATCAGCTGGTCAATCTCAGCAATACACACCGCATGCTGTGCGATTTCACCATGACCAACGCCGATCAACTCCGGCAACGGCTGCAGGCCCCTGCTCACTTGGTGGATGCGCACCGTGCTCACGCCGCCATTCTGAAAGCCTCTCAACGCCACCATGAACACGGCAAGAATGCGACACTTGATGCACTGTGGGGAGACGCGACATGAGCCTGCTACACCGTTGTCACCAGACACAGGTGGCCCTACAGTTCGTCGAGCTGAATACCCCGGTCAGCATCATTGCGCTGGAAACGGGGTTGAGCGCCACCATGCTGCGCCGCATGTACATTGAGCATACGGGCCAACGCCCGCCCAGAGGCGTACTGCCCTTCTCAGCCGACTGGTTCCTGCAATGGCGTCCCAACATTCACGCCTCGCTGTTCGCCAACCTCTATGTCGACCTGATGAGGACCAGACTGACCGCACCCGAGCGTTTGACTGCCGCCTATCGCCACTATCTGTCAGAGCTGGCCTGCTTCGACGACAGCGAGACGCTATTAAGCATGGCGCGCGCATGGACACTGCTGCGTTTCTGCCGCAGCCAGATACTGCAACTCACACCCTGCCACCGCTGCCAGGCCCGTTATATCAGCGCCGCCTATCAACCCAGCAACAACTTTACCTGTGGTATCTGCCATACGCCCTCACATGCAGGCTATCGACACCGTTCAAAACAACTGCGCACATAATCCACGCTAATAACGGCGCCCTTCCCTTTTAAGTGGGCATCCCCAAGGGGCACCGTCTCATGGCGCACTATTGCACACCCCATCATCATCTTTAAGAGAAAGGCCTGTGGAGATACCTATGGATGGAACGCTATTAAGCAACGGTGAATGGTACATGGAAAAGGAATGTGCAAGAATTTAAGCATTAATTGAAAGCGCAGGAAAATGCATGCCACAACGATAACTAGGCAAGCAATAAGCGCTAAAGGCCAGAAGCGACATATGGACGGGCTGATTTATCTTGAGATATGTCAAGAAACGTGGCGAGGCACTGCGAATTTAGATCTCCTATGCACATATCACCATAACCTTAGCCTTCTCTTATGTTAATGGCACATGCGTTGCCTCAATTGCACCACTACACAACACACCCTGTAGATCTGTCATACGCAAAGCATAGACGTAAGTCCGTGGGTATCGTTAATGATCGATACAGATTAAATAGCGCTTATCATCCCTCTGATGCATAAATAGCATAACGCTATGTTATCGTGTCAGGTAAAACGTAATAGCAGCGCGTTGAATAGAACGCCCCACCGATGAAACGAGGCGTAGTGATATTGCATAAAAAAAGAGACCCTGCAATGCAGGGTCTCTTTTTGAGCGGGAATTACCTTAAACAGGTAATCAGCTCTGCAGCCAGCTTTCGACAACGTCGCTGCCGTACTGCTCTTTCCATTCTTTCAGCTGCTTGTGGTTGCCACCGCGAGTTTCGATGACTTCACCATTGTGCGGGTTGCTGTAGACTTTCAGTTTACGTTTGCGACGAGTGCCTGCCGCTTTGCCGCCTTTGGTTGCTTCGCGGTTAGCAACTTCACCACGCGGATCCAGCGTAGCGATAACGTCGCGAGCGCTTTTACCGTAGTCTTTCATCAGTGCTTCAAGACGGTTTTTGAACTCGATCTCGTTTTTAAGACGTTCGTCCTGTTCGAGTTTCTGCAGTTCAGTTTTGAGTTGTTCGATCTGTTGCTGTTTAAGCGTGTAATCAGTAAGCAGGGACATAGCGTTACTCCAGAAAAAGGGGACCATTCACTTATCAGAATCTTGTCGAACGATAGGGCAGAGAAGCAAAGTAGCCTTCATATCAATGTACGTAATGACACCAACATGCGGTACGTATATCTGCAACTTCGTTCAGGGCGAGGAGAAGTATACAGCATAATTTCTGACTTCGCCTAGTGTACTTCCCAAATTTATGACAGGAATCTCCTGCATGCAATCAAGAATAGCTTCTCTTAATGCATTTTTCAAAATCCTGACAAAATCCCGGTTGTACTTTTTTGAAATTCCATCCTCACTTTTTGAGCATCAGTCCAACATTGATCTATTTTCATCAAGGAACGCATAACCACTTACTTTCCCTGATTCGATATCCAGCCACAACGGCAATCACAGAAACTTACTACTCGATACCTTATTATAACTTTTTTCCCCTACGCCCTCGTCAAAGCGTCTTGCCATGATACCGCTATTACCGGATACTGGTTATATATACACTACCTTTTAAAAAACCGTGGTCATCATGAGAAAAATACTGCATGTCGACTGTGACTGTTTTTATGCTGCCGTGGAAATGCGCGACAACCCTTCATTGGCCAACGTGCCCATTGCCGTCGGCGGCCAGGCCGACCAGCGCGGCGTTATCGCCACCAGCAATTATGTCGCCCGTCGCTACGGTGTCCGCTCTGCCATGCCGACCGCTCACGCCCTGCGCCTATGCCCTCAGCTCAAGGTCATCCGCCCAGACTTTCCCCGCTACCGTGCCGTGTCACGCGAGATCCAGGCCATCTTCCACGAGCTCACCGATATCGTCGAACCGCTGTCGCTCGATGAAGCCTATCTGGACATCAGCGACGTCGAGCGCTTCAAGGGAAGCGGCACCTGGATGGCGCAATGGCTGAAACACACGATCAAAGCCCGCACCGGTATTACGGTATCGGTGGGAGTTGCTCCCAACCGCTTTCTCGCCAAGATCGCCAGCGATTGGCGAAAGCCCGACGGCCTGTTCGTGCTTACCCCCAGCGAATGCGATGACTTCATCGCAGCACTTGACGTTCGGTATCTGCCGGGCGTAGGCCCCAGCACTCGCGGTCGCCTTGAAGACATGGGCATTACCACCTGCTTGCAGTTGCGCGAGGTGTCGCTGTCCACATTGCTGGATCGATTTGGGCGCTTCGGTCAGCGCCTCTACGAACTTGCCCGGGGAATAGATGAGCGCCCAGTGGAAAGCGTACACGTCCGCAAATCTATCAGCGTCGAAACTACCTATCCTCAGGATATCGTCGGGCAAGATGACTGCTGGCAAGCACTTCAGACATTGATCATACGCCTGCAAGAGCGCGTCGCTCATCACGGCTCTCCTCGTCTGCGCAAGCTCTTCGTTAAGATTCGCTTTGACGACTTCACCCACACAACCATGGAAACGCTGGATCACCAGATGACCGATAGCCGCTTTCGCGAACTGTTCGAGCAGGCCTGGCAACGCCGCAGCCGCCCGGTGAGACTGTTAGGCGTGGGAGTACGCTTAGCGGAACAGGAAGATCCCCATCAGCTATCGCTGTTCCCTACGGGCAGCACATAGGAGACGGCCAGGCACTAGTCGTCATTTCATAAACGCTTTTATTATTTACCTATATATAAATAAAGATTGCTGCATTACTGAGAAAACTAAGGTCAACTGGCTCAACAAAAGACGTCGGCCATTTTCAGTCCTTTTACCTTCTTTATATAGGAATAGAGACAGGCATGGCCCATTAGCTCAATCGCCAATCCATGTACCGTCTTTCTTTCGCTCACGAAGCGGCCACATAACCACTGGCGTTGCTGCACGCATGACATATCACGCTCCGCACCATAACGAAGCAAGTAATGACCCTCAATCATCAGCTATAGCCTGTCCACTGCCCACCAGATCCTCCATCGACAGAGAGTTTCTCAGTTGAACATGTTGTACGAACGAGATTCGGACCGACAAAAGAAGAATAGCTTTAGGCCGTCGACCATTAGGCGATATGCACGGGTAGATATTATGGGAGAGGAATAAAAGAAGGTTGGGTCAGTGATACGCGTCATTTTTCGAGCTTCGAGCCACGTCGGCGCGGCCGTGTCAGCATCAAGCAAAGACAGAAAAGGCGCCACTGCAAAACATTCCACAGTGGCGCCTTTTCTTCTTTTACCTTGCGTGACTCGCAACAGCAAACGTAAGGGTATTAGCTAAATACAACCGTACGATTACCGTTTAACAGTACGCGGTCTTCGAGGTGCCAATGCAGACCGCGCGTCAGCACACGGCGTTCGACATCGCGCCCCAAACGGACGAGGTCATCCGGCAGGCAGGTATGCGTTACACGCTGAATGTCCTGTTCGATGATTGGGCCCGCATCCAGCACTTCCGTAACGTAATGACAGGTAGCCCCGATCAGTTTGACACCACGATCGTAGGCTTGGTGATAGGGACGCGCACCCACGAAGGACGGCAAGAAGCTATGATGAATATTGATGACTCGGCCACGATAGCGTTCACACAGCACAGGCGGCAGGATCTGCATGTAGCGTGCTAGCACCAGTGTATCGCAGTTGTAGCTGTCGACCAGTTCAGCGACTTCGTCGAAAGCAGGCTGCTTGTTGTCTTTGTCCACTGCCACGTGATGGAAGGGAATATCATGCCATTCCGTCATTCCGCGCAGGTCGTCATGGTTGGAAATAACAGCCACGATATCGCCCGGCAGTTCACCTGTCGCATTCTGATACAGCAGGTCGACCAAGCAGTGTGCCATCTTGGAAACCATCACGACAACGCGCGGGCGTTCAGCCACGTCATGCAAACGCCACTTCATACCGAACTCTTCGGCAATGGGGGCAAAGCCCTGACGAATACGCTCAGCATCGCACTCGAATGCAATTTCGTAGCGCATGAAGAAACGGTTTTCGATGACATCAGAGTGCTGGGCCGCTTCGAGAATAGAGCCGCCGTGCTCGGCAATGAAACCAGAAACGCGCGCAACGATACCCACACGGTCAGGACAGGAAACGATCAAGCGATAGGTATGAGACATGATGAACAAGGCCTGCGAAATAAACGGGATCAACGATCCATGACATTGATGTTGCGCAAGGAGCAATGCTTCAATAAGCCGTTGCTTCTGGCGACCTTACGTAAAGTGTAACGAATATCTCCGCACTTGCGTACGGGCAATCAATGCTGCCGGAACCTGCCGAGTCAGGTATATTGGAACACCCTTTGCCGATAGACAGCACAATGAACCGACCTCAGGTACAGATACGTCCACGTCAACGCCCACCGCTCGATATCCTCTTTCTGGGAGGCTGCGGCGAAATAGGCATGAACCTGACGCTCTACGGCCATGCGTCGTCCTGGGTGGCTATCGACTGCGGTATGGCACTGCGACAGGACCTACCGGGCACCCCTGTTCAGATGCCGGATATCGCGCCTCTTGTCAAGGAAGGCATCACGCCTGACGCGCTCGTCATCACGCACGGCCACGAAGATCATATCGGTGCCATTACATGGCTCTGGCCGCACTGGGGATGCGCGATATGGGCCACGCCATTAGTCGCCGCCATGCTGCGCTATCGCTTCTCGGAGCGCGGTCTTTCGACGCATGCCATCAAGACATTCCAGCCTGGCGAAGCCTTCGAAGCAGGTGAATTCACCCTGCGCTCGCTGCCGGTCACCCACTCCATTCCCGAAAGCTGTGCGCTGCTGCTAACCACGCCGGCGCACCGCGTACTGCACACCGGCGACTGGAAGATCGACCCTGCGCCGCTGCTCGGGCCGGCCAGCAGCGAGGAAGCCTTCCGCGCTTTGGCCCCCATATCACTGGTCGTAGGCGACTCCACCAACGCGATGGAACCGGGGCATTCCATTAGCGAGGCCGTCGTTGCTGAGACGCTAAAGGACACCATCGCACAATGCAAAGGGCGGGTGGTCGTCAGCTGTTTTGCCAGTAATTTGGCCCGCATCCACGCAACGGCACAGGCCGCGCAGGCCTGCGGTCGCCGCATCGCTATCGCGGGCCGCGCCATGCAGCGCATGATTCAGATTGCTCGCGTACTGGGCTACCTCACCGACTTTCCGACGCCCGTTCCCATGAAAGACGTCGGCTACCTGCCCAAAGAAGAAGTCTTGGTACTGGCGACGGGCAGTCAGGGCGAACCGCAGGCCGCCGTGGCCCGCATGGCCCAACAGCGGCACCGTGACCTTGACCTTGAGCCGGGCGATGGCGTCATCTTCTCGTCCAAGATCATCCCTGGCAACGAAGAAGCGATCGGAGCCGTATGCAAGGCACTACGCCTACGCGACATCAATGTCCTTGATGAACAGCACATCCCCACCCTGCACGCCTCGGGCCATCCCGCACAGGATGAGTTACGCACGTTCTACACATGGGTCGAACCGCAGCATCTGCTGCCGGTGCACGGCACTCTGGAGCACCAGCAAGCTCACCTGACATTGGCCAACGCCATGGGGATCCAAGGCGAACATTGCCCCGTTGATGGCGAATGGCTGCAGTGGAACGGCCAGCACATCCAGCTGCACAAGACGCTGACGCTCACGCCGCGCTTGATGGAACAGCAACAGGCTCAGCGTCAGGGCGTACGTCGCCGTACCCGCCATGCTCTGACAGTGATCGTACCGCTGCGCAGCGATCTCAATGGCTGGCAACGCGTAGGGCGCACGGTCATTGATCCGCCACCGGGCATCGAACTGGATGAAGACGGCGTGCTGGACTGGCTGGACGATCGTCTTGCCGATGCTACCGAGCGCGACATCGACGACCTACGTCACCGCTTGCTGCATGCCTTGAAGCACTGGTTGTTCGATAACGGCGTGACGGTAGGCTTTGTGCATCTGGACCTGTTCGACGTCACCCACGCCTGACCGGCTCTTTTGAAGGACGAGCCGGTCCTTGTCTGCACTGCCAGCGCCCGTCAATTCACATGAAGCGCTGACGCTCCAAGTACGATCGCGATGCTCAAACGCCCTGCCTACCTGCAACGCCGCACGCCAAGGCAGAGCGTTCATCACGACCGCACTAGAAGCCTTTGGCAGCCCCCGCCGGGCGACGCGCATCATTGCTACCGTAGACATACCCGGCACGCACTTTACCCGACAGCACACCATCATTACCTGATGATTCAACCGACTGTTCGCTGATGTCAGGCAGCCCTTTCATGATCGCCGCCACGCCGCTCCAAGGTGTTTGTTCCTGAAGCGTATAGCCCTGCGCCTTCAACACGGCCTGCGTGTCTGCAGAAAGCCCTCTCGTTTCGTAGAAGATACGATCCGGCCACCACTGATGATGAATACGCGGTGCATCCACGGCTTCCTGAAGCGACATGTGATGGTCGATCACATTGGAGATAGTCTGCAATACGGTCGTGATAATGCGAGAACCACCGGGCGTCCCGACCACCATATAGACCTGCCCTTTATAGGTCACAATGGTGGGAGCCATCGACGACAGCGGACGCTTATTCGGCGCGATGGCATTGCGGTCCCCTTGCACCAGACCATACGAGTTCTGCTCACCGACTTTAACGGTAAAGTCATCCATCTCATCGTTCAGCAGAAAACCTGTTCCCGGCGCGATGACGCCCGAGCCGAAACGCCCGTTGATAGTAAATGTCGTGGATACGGCATTGCCTGCTTCATCCATGACGGAATAGTGCGTAGTTTCGGGACGCTCAGGCAAATCGGCTGGCGGACGGATATCAGCAGAGGGTGTGGCACGATCGGTGATGGATGCCCGCAGCGTGGCGGCATAGTGTTTATCGAGAAGATGGCTGATCGGATTATCAATGAAGTCGGGATCGCCCAGATAGGTGTTGCGGTCAGCGTAAGCACGGCGCAGCGCCTCAGTCATCACATGAAGCGTCGCCGCGCTGTTAAAACCGCTTTTGGTCAGGTCATAGCCTTCCATGATGTTCAAGGTCTCGCACAGCGTGACACCTCCCGAACTGGGCGGCGGAGCAGAAATCACTTTGTAGCCCCGGTAATCGCAGCTCAGCGGTGTCCGCATCTTCGCTTCATAGCGTGCAAAATCGCTTTCGGTCAGCAGCCCACCATGCTGGCGCGAAGCGGCGGCAATGGCGGCGGGAATGCGGCCCTGATAGAACGCCTCATCCCCTTTCGCCGCGATGGCCTGCAGGGTGTGCGCTAAATCGCGCTGAACGAAGCGATCCCCCGGCTGCCATGCAGAGCCATCCGGGCGCAGGAAAATACGCGCGGTTTCGGCATTCTTACGGAACAGATCAACCTTGGCATCCATGATATCAGTATCAGCACGCGTCAGAATGAACCCTTCACGCGCCAGCTTAATCGCAGGTGCCATCACCTGCTGGCGCGTCAACCGCCCAAACTGTCGGTGTACCAGCGTCAGTCCTTTGACCGTTCCCGGCACGCCTACGGCACGATAGCCGTACATGCTCTCCCCTTTGCGCACATTGCCTTCCGGCGTCAGGTACATATCTGCGGAAGCGGCCGCCGGAGCGGTTTCACGAAAGTCGACGAACAGATCACGCCCATCAGCAAGGTGGAGCGTCATGAAGCCACCGCCGCCGATGTTGCCGCAGCAAGGATTCACAACCGCTTCGGCATAGCCTACGGCAACGGCAGCATCAATCGCATTGCCGCCCTGTTTGAGGATATCCGCACCCACTTGAGCAGCCAGCGCCTGTGCACTGACCACCATGGCATGGCGTGCTTCTACTGCGGGCAATATCGCCGCCATTACTGAAGAACTGACTGCTGGTAAGGTGCCCAGCAAGAAAGAGGAAAACGCCAAGGTCTGCGCCAGTTTCATTGTCATCATGGCCTTTAAGGAATATCGAAGGGGTCTACCACCGTCTCAGCACAAATTCGAGTCGATCCGTATTTATACAGTGAACAATATGATAGGCACTGTACGCGAAACGGCGCACATCATCTGACAAATACCCTGCAATATTCAGACCATTACGTGCGATTTCGGTTAGCGCTGCATGGAGATGCTCACCCTTCGTTACCGAATGCTGCCATATGTCTATCGCAACTCTAACGCCATATCGACATCGCCAAAACGACGATACCCGCCATGACAGAGTGTCATGGCGGGTATCTGCGATAACATTGGGCTTTCGGTAAGGCTTAGCGCGTACCGAACAGCTTATCACCCGCATCGCCCAGACCCGGCACGATATAGCCGTGCTCGTTCAGGCCGTCATCGACGGAGGCCGCATAGATGTCTACATCCGGGTGCGCATCCTGAACGCGCTTGATCCCTTCTGGTGCAGCAACCAGAACGATGACCTTGATCTCGCGACATTTATGCTTCTTCAGCATGTCGATAGTCGCGATGACAGAACCACCGGTCGCCAACATCGGGTCGATGATCAGCGCAAGGCGCTCGTCCAGCTGACTTACGAATTTCTCGAAGTACGGTACCGGCTCAAGCGTTTCTTCATTGCGGTACAGGCCCACAACGCTGATACGTGCACTGGGGATCAGGTTGGTCACACCGTCCATCATGCCAATGCCGGCACGCAGGATCGGTACAATCGTGACTTTCTTGCCTTTGATCTTGTCGACGAGCAGCGGCTCACCCGACCAGCCCTCGATCGTCCGTTTCTCAAGCTCAAGACCCCGCGTTGCTTCATAGGTCAGCAGCTCGGCGACTTCACTCGCCAGTTCGCGGAAGAGCTTGGTGCTCAGATTGGCAGAGCGCATCAGGCCCACTTTGTGTTTTACCAGAGGGTGGTCGATCGCATAAACGGCCATAGGGTTCTCTCGACAGATAGTCTAACGTGATGAATAACGATGATGCCGAGGCATCATGGTGCGGCCAATGACAGTAAGGACCATATCATTGGCCGTTGAAGGCATTCAGTGTGCCATCGGCTCGACGTGGGAAGGCAGCTGCCATTCAATGGGTGCCATCCCTTTCGCCACCAAGAACTGATTGGCCTGCGAAAAGTGCCGACAGCCAAAGAAACCGCGGTGTGCCGCCAACGGCGACGGGTGAGGTGCATGCAGCACCAGATGGCGCTGACGATCCACAAAGGCGGCTTTCTTCTGAGCGTAGCTGCCCCACAGCAGGAACACGACATGCGGGCAACGACGATTGATGACTTCGATTGCTCGATCGGTAAAGGTTTCCCACCCTTGATTGCGGTGTGAACCTGCCTGCCCTTGCTCAACGGTCAACACACTGTTGAGCATCATAATGCCCTGCTGCGCCCAGCTTTCCAGAAAACCGTGGTTCACTGGTTGGAAAGGCACATCATCTGCCGCCAGTTCCTTATAAATATTGACCAGCGACGGCGGCGTTGCCACACCGGGCCGTACCGAGAAGCACAGCCCGTGGGCCTGGCCGGGCCCATGATACGGGTCTTGGCCCAGTATCACGACCTTAACTTGCTCCAGCGGAGTAAGCTGGAAAGCACGAAACCAGTTGGACGAATGGGGATAGATGACGCGGTGAGCATCCTTACGCGTCCGCAGAAACGCCTTGAGCTTCTGCATATAAGGTGCTTCAAATTCTTGCCCCAGCTCTGCATTCCAGTCGTCAGGCAATACCGATGTTGTCATGCACTCCTCCAATGACCCACTGCTTTCTTCTTGCGCTTTGAACGTCACGCTCAAGCGTCTGCCGGCGGGTTCGGCTCCCACGGGAAGACCACCCACGTATCCTGGGACACTTCCGTATGGAAACGATCAACCAGAGGACGCCCTTCCGGCTTAGCATACACGGTGATGAACAGCGCTTTGGGCAGCAGCTCACGTACAATACGTGCCGTCTTGCCGGTATCCACGAGGTCATCAATCAGCAACCAGCCTTCGCCGTCATGATCAACGCCCTTATCGACCGTAACGCCTTCACGCTGCGACATGGCATCGTAGCTCTGCACGCAAAGGGTATCGATATTGCGCAGCCCCATTTCTTGGGCGAACAGCCCCGTGGGAATCAGGCCCCCACGTGCGATGGCAATGATGCCTTTGAACGTGCGACCCTCAAGGTCCTTGCAGAGTTCCCGGATATCGTTCTGAAGGCGATCCCAAGAGACCTTGAAGTAGCGCTGATATCGCTCGCTGCTTGCCATGATACGGTTTACTCCGATTCGGTAAAGGAACAGACGGCGAAGACGTTATGACCGGCTTCGCGGATATGACGTGAGCCACCCAGCTCAGGCAGGTCGATGATGGCCGCCGTTTCGACGACTTCCCCACCCGTACGCTCAATGAGCTTGGCTGCTGCCAGCATGGTGCCACCCGTCGCGATCAGATCGTCTACCACGACAATGCGATCACCTTTTTTGAAGGCGTCGGAATTCAGCTCGACGGTCGCTTCGCCGTATTCCAGCTTGTAGGTTTCACTGATGGTTTTGAAAGGCAGTTTACCTTTCTTGCGTACAGGAACGAAACTGCACCCCATTTCGTAAGCCAGAGGGGCCCCGATGATGAAACCGCGCGCGTCGATAGCGGCGATCGCGTCGATATTGAGTTCCTGATAACGATGCACAAAGCTGTCGATCAGCTTGCGGAAGGCTGCGCTGTTCTGCAGCAGCGGCGTGATATCACGGAAATTGACGCCGGGAGTCGGCCAGTCACGTACCGTACGGATCACAGACTTGATGTAGTCACCATAAACGCTGGTGCCGTTCTGCTGGGAAGACGTATCCGCCAATGTCGAAGTCATAAGGCTGCCGTTCGCACTTGAAATTCAGGGAGTGTATCGAGCGTAGGCCGTCAGGCACTACCTCGGCGCTGCACTGCTTTACGCATCACCGATCACGTCCAATGGGAAGCTTTACCATTGACATGCCCGCACCGAAGACCGCGATGCAGAAGCCGCCCCGTATAGCGCTGCCGACTAGGCAAACGCAAGGCACGCACAGAGGCATGCCCTACCCGCGAGTTTCCGAACCACCACGCAGGTCAACGAAACGACCAGCACGACAATGCAGCTATCAACGATAGCGCTCATGGCGCATAGGGTCTACACACCACAAGGCTTCAGTGATAGAGAACGCTACCGCAGACATGGCAACGCGCGGAATCGTGACAGTGATACCACCACTGTTATCGACGCACACCATGGCTTGATAAAGGGCTTTATTTGCGGCCATATACACGGACTGCTTGGGCAACGCGCACGCAAAAAACCCCGCCGATCGTCTCAGCGGGGTTTGGCAACTGGTAGGACCGAGCGGATTCGAACCGCTGACCTCCACGATGTCAACGTGGCGCTCTAACCAACTGAGCTACGGTCCTGCAAAGAGATCGACAGTTCGCCATAACACGACGAAAACCGCTGCGACGCTCTTGATACATATCAACGCATGATATGTCTAAGATTGGTAGGACCGAGCGGATTCGAACCGCTGACCTCCACGATGTCAACGTGGCGCTCTAACCAACTGAGCTACGGTCCTACACAGTTCAAGTGAAGCGCCTAACTACTTGGCGTCTCGCCGTGAACGCTGCGCATTCTACGCAACTGACCTTAAATTGCAAGCCTTTTTGTTATCAATTCATTGAAATGGTCAGCATCCGAGCCTTCTTACAAATGCTAAAAACCGATTACTGAACGGTAAGGCGTCCATTTGCAGGGAGCCTTCGCGACTCTAGACCGACCACGCCCCCGCGCTTATCCACAAATATAGGTAATTACACAGCGCACGACGCCCAATACCATGCTAGGCATCATGCGCTGCAGCACTCAGAACAATGAACCCTATACCTGCGATGGGTCGCATACCACATAGGCCATCAGACAAGACGAGGCATCTGTAATACCCGGCTTGACCTTTACACCCTGCAACTCTGGCGTAAGCCCCGGTAAGCTTTTAACCATTTCTTCCAAGGCCATGAAGTAAACCCATGCAACGTTGCTCCATACCTCACCGGGCACGACACACAGAATGCCCGGCGGATAAGGCAATGCCCCTTCTGCGGCCACTCGGCCTTTTATCTCGGCCAACGGCAACAATTCAACATTACCTCGTATCAATGCTTGGTTGGCCAACTGTGGCAGCACCGCTATATCGGGTAGTGACTCAGCCTGGAACATCGACTTCTGTAACGCCTTCATGTCATAGCGCACATTGATATCGTGCATTTCCTGACACAGCTGACGCAGCGTATAGCCGCGATAGCGTTCGCGGTAGTTATCACAGAGATGAGGTAGTACTTCGCATAGCGGCGAATCCGCTGCCAGATGCTCTTCAAACGCCACCAAGGCATCAATCAAGCGGTGTATCTTGTCTTCATTTTCGGCAGGTGTTAGCAAAAAGAGGATCGAATACAGATCAGTCTTTTCCGGAATAATGCCATGAGAACGCAGATAGTGTGCCAACAGGGTTGCAGGCACGCCAAACTCAGTATAATGGCCTGTTACCGCGTCGACTCCAGGGGTTGTCAACAGCAACTTGCAAGGGTCGATAAGATACTGCCCATTGGCATACCCTTCAAACGCATGCCACTGCGCACCCGCAACGCATGCGAAAAAACGCTCATCCTGCGCAATCTGTTCGGTCGGATAATCCTCCCATGGACGCCCATCAATCATGTCTGGGATGAAAGGTCGAATCTGCGCGCAGCGTGCCCGCAACGCTTTTCGCGCATCAATCCCCAACATCATGCACTCATACCACAACCTACGCCCACAAGCGCCTTCGTGTATGCGAGCATTAACTTCTAGAGCGGCAAATATTGGATAGAACGGGCTAGTTGAGGCATGCAGCATAAACGCATTATTGAACCGGCGATGATTGCAATAGCGTGCTTGCCCTTTCAAGTGAGCATCCTTTTTATGTATCTGTGATGCCTGTGAAAATCCTGCTAACTGTTTGTGCACTGACTGTGTAACGATAATACCTGGATCATCTGGCGTGAGCGTCAACAAAAGCGGCGAACACTGGGAAAGGATGTCAATGAACTGCTCATATCCTGCCCAAGCAGAATCAAACAAGATGTAATCGCACAAATGCCCAATACGCTGAACAACCTGCCGCGCGTTATAAAGCGTCCCGTCATAGGTTGCCAACTGAATTACGGCAAGTCGAAAGGGTCGCACGTCCTCCGCTCGCTCTGGCGCTACGCATCGAATCTTTTCTCGGATATTTGCTTCATTAAGCGCTTGATCATTGATACCGCCAATAAAGCCGTAAGAATTACGCTCTGTTTCCAGATAGATGGGAGTTGCCCCCGCCTGTATCAAGGCCCCATGATGAACAGACTTGTGATTGTTGCGATCGAATAGCACCAGATCATTGGGGGCCAATAGCGCATTAGTCACCACTTTATTAGCAGCAGATGTGCCATTGAGGACAAAAAAAGTCTGATCAGCATTGAAAACCTTCGCCGCATATTTCTGCGCCGCTAATGCTGCACCTTCATGAATTAGCAGATCACCCAGCTGAACGTCAGCATTGCAAATATCGGAGCGAAACAGATGCTCACCGTAAAAATCATGAAACTGTCGCCCAGCAGGGTGGCGTAGAAAGAAGTGTCCGCCTTGGTGCCCCGGACAGGCAAACGATGCATTACCCATACTGACATAGTGACTGAGCGTATCGAAAAACGGAGGCAACAGCCGCTTATAATACGCTTGTATAGCCAACTCAATTTGTTGACTATGGCTTGGATCTTCAAGAGATAACCAAGTGCAGCCATCCGGTAACACGTCTTTAGCTTGTCCATCACAAACCACGAATGCCGGTATCTCAAACCCTGTGCGAAGCAGCACACCCAGCATTCCAGTACGAATCTCTTGGCACGATAGGATCACAGCACCAACATCAGTAAAATCAGTCTGACTCAAAGCCACTATCGGTCGATCTGTCACCAAGCGACACGCCACAGCAGCGTTAGCAGCGATCTTCAATGGTTTCATATAACCAGTCCCACCTTCATCTCATTGAAAGCATACGTATTATGTCAACGGGTGCGATATCGTTAGAGCGCTTCGGCATCGCCGCGTTAACATATGAGGACGAGAAAAATCTTGCTTTTCGATAGAACATTACATGCTGGATTACCAAAGCAACCACCTCACAGGAGAGAAGTTTCTTAAAGGTAACTATTAATGGTATAAACGATGAATATCTAAAACGGAAGGCAACAACGTGAAATAAAAAATACAAAACTATGAACGTATCGATATACGGGGAGGGATCAGAATGGTTGCAGATAGAAATGTTTCTAAATAATAAGTATGACTGTACAGACCACTTGTAACCATACCCATCATTCTTTTCACAGAAGGCTGTCATCTGGTTACAGATGAGGTCGAAAACACGCCCACGGTAAAAACACTGCCAGCCTAGGATCGCTGACCATCAATGAAAACGCAGACCCGACCGTGCGGGCCGATTTTGAAAGCTTCTTCAACCATACGGTGCCTGAAAACGAGCCTTACTATCGCCACACCTACGAAGGCAGCGATGACATGCCAGCCCACCTGAAAAGCAGCCTTCTTGGCCCCAGCGTTCAGATTCCGGTCTCTGCGGGCCGCCTCAACCTCGGGACATGGCAGGGAATCTATCTGTGCGAACACCGCAATCACGGTGGACGTCGGACGCTAGTGCTGACGCTTCAAGGCGAATAGCACTACACCAGTGATCTACACGGCACGGAATGAAGCGCCTCGCTACCACTCCAGCGCTTCACGCACGAAGGGAATAGTCAGCTTGCGCTTAGCCGACAGCGAGGCCATGTCCAACCGATCAAGGACCTCAAACAGTTCCGACAGCCGTCGCGGACCACGATGCAGGATGTAGCGCGCCACCTCTTGAGGGAGCTGCATGCCCCGCATCGCTGCTCGCAAAACCAAGGCATCGCGCCGCTGCTCATCTGTCGGTGAGCTGAGGTGAAACGTCATGCCCCATCCCAGGCGGGATGCTAAATCAGGCAGTTTGACATCTAGCTGACGCGGCGCGCACGGCGCACTGACGACCATGCGCTTGCCTGCATCACGCATGCGATTAAAGCAGTGAAATAGCCCTTCTTCCCAGCGCTTGCGCCCCATCACGACATCAATGTCGTCCAGCGCCAGCAAATCAAGGTGCTCAGTATCCTCTAGCATCAGCGGCGGGAAGTGGCCCAGCTGCTGAAGCGGCACATAAAGAGAACGCATGCCTTGATCGCTGGCATCGTGACATGCCGCCTGCAGCAGGTGACTGCGCCCCGTCTCTTCATTGCCCCACAGATAGACCAACGGCTCGTCCGTACGCTGCAACTGAAGTTTCAGCGCAGCGATAGCGCCAGCATTATCTCCCGGCAGAAAACTGGCAAACGTTGCGTCATCATGGATGCCCACGCCCAACGGCAATTGCCACGGCATTGCTTCTCCTGAAACCTGTTTCCCCTTAAAGGGTCATCCCCGGTCGTGAACGAGGCCGTCCTGCCTGTCACTCCGTCCCTGGTGTGCTCATCTCCATGCCCATTGGCGACTCTATAATGGCCGCGGATGGTGCTACAATGCGGCCCCTCTATTCTTGCTGGTCATGAACGGCACACCTTGTCATGTCATTATCATACCTCATTGTTCACGCGGTGAGGCCATACTGGCATCAAGCCCCTTCTTTTGGGTTGCCGCGCTTACCAGTCATTACTGCTTTTTCGATCACGTCAGGAGCTTTCCCATGGACGACAAAACCGACTCAGGCTTCACTCCCGAACAAGTGCCGCCCCGCCGCATCGTCGCGTTGCTGTCAGGCGAAGGCAACCGGCTGGAAGCGCTGATCGAGGCTCAGTCTCACGATGAGTTGGGCGGCGAACTGGTCGCTGTCATTGCCGATCGCACTAATACTGCTGGCGCGGAAAAGGCGCATGCGGCAGGTATCGACGTTGCCATACTGCCCCGTGATGAATACGACACACCGACAGCTTATGACGGTGCACTGATCAAAACGATCGAACGCCATGCCCCAGATCTGGTAGTGCTCGATGGCTTCTGGCACATCTTCAGCCCAATATTCACTAGCCGCTTCAACGGACGACTGCTGAACTGTCACCCATCGCTGCTGCCAGCACTGGTAGGGCGTCATACGCACCAGCGTGCACTGGATGAAGGCCTGCAGGAACACGGTGCCAGCGTGCATTTCGTCATCGAAGGGCTGAATACAGGACCGCTCATCATTCAGGCCGTGGCCAAGGTGGCCAGCGATGACACAGCGGAAACACTGGCAGAGAAAGTGCTGGCTCGCGAAGAACTGATCTACCCGATCGCCATTCGCTGGTTCCTAGAAGGACGCCTAAAACTGGGGGCACAGGGAGCCGAGCTGGACGGCATTCTGCTGCCGCCGACCGGGCTTCGCCTGTCAAACGAAGACGCCGAAGAAGAACTTAACGGCGAATGATAGGGCGGGAATAGTAATAGTATAGAGATGCATGTCGACTACCCTGCCACAGCGCAGGGTAGTCGTCTGTATCCATCAGTGCGGTCGCTGCTCAATCTTGAATGCGAAGAACTGATTTTTCTGATGCACACTGAAGTTGTCATCCGACGCAAAGACAAGCACCTCACTGCCATCGGCGGCACGCCCCAGAGCAACGCTTTCGATATTGTCAGGCACGAGTCCCATCGCACGAAAATCGATCAACTGGCTCTTGCGTATCGGAGTGATACGTTGACTGGTGTTCGTCAGCGATGACAGATGCAGGACATCGGTCGCCCCCGCGATATCCGCCATGAAAACCTTAATGGTCGCCCCATAGCCACTGGCAAAGCTGCGCTCAATAACCAGCAGACGATGATCGTCGAGTGCCACCACTTCCGATACGCCGTTATCGTTGGAATATGGAGGGCGCAGTGCAGGCTGCGGCACCGGTGAAACGGGATAGGTATAGGCCGCCGTCGGTTGGCCACTGCGGGCGTCGTAGCGCACGAATCGGGCAAGGCTACCAGACGTCAGCCGCGCGATCGATCCATCTTGGCGCAGCGACGTTTCCATCCCTGCGATCAAATCACCGGAAGGCAGTACGGCAAGCCCTTCGAATGCCAAGTTGTCACGAATACCACTCTGTCTGTCCGCTGCAGGCGCAAAACCTTCCGGCACTGAAAATTCTCTGACCCAAGCGCCATTATTGTCAGCAACACGCACCACGGACGGCAGGCCTGCACGCGCACTGCCTTCACTCGTCCAGTAGAGCTGGTTGTTCGGCCCACGCCGGACCGATTCCGGGTCGACACTGCCTGCGGCGAAAGGCTGCCCATTGCGATCCTTAAGCGTAATGGTGCGTACCACATCGACGCGCCGTATCTGTCCGGGCTGAATGTCGATGGCCAGCTCATAAATACGCGCGGGAGCCTTCTGCGATCGGTCATCGCTGATGGCCCAGTAGTGGCCCGTTGCGGGATCGAAATCCAGCCCCGATATCCCTCCGAAGGGAATGCCATCAAATTGAGTATCCCACGGTAACGAATACTCACCGATATAGTTCAGAGAGACACCTGCCGAACAATCTCCCATCGGACAAGGCATACGGATCTGCGTCGCCCCCTCCATTCCCGATGCAAACGGTGCGGAAAAAAGTACCGCTAGTGCACTACTGGCGAACCACTGCATGATCTTCACTGCCTATCTCCTTTTGCCTTCAAGATGTTGCGCCCACTATAGCCACCGATTGATGACAGTTAGATGACGCCATTGATGCGTTATTACGCCATAGCCTAGGAGCTCTCAGGCAGTGCCATGGCCCGACACATTAAACATCCGATCGTTCACCGCTCTCCACATCAAGGCGTTCTGAACATCGTCGCTACGATAAAACTCTTCGTTTGTGCACAGCGCATAAAAAAAGCACCAACCTTAACGGTTGGTGCTTTTTCATTCACAAACAGCAATATGTCGGCGCAGCCGGCGGTCGTGCTCGCCTTAGCAAAGTCGTACGCGATCAGGTACGCGGCAGAGTGACGCCACGCTGACCTTGGTATTTACCGTTACGATCGCCGTAGGACACATCGCAGATTTCGTCGGATTCAAAGAACAGCATCTGCGCCACGCCTTCGTTGGCATAGATCTTCGCGGGCAGGTTAGTGGTGTTGGAGAATTCCAGCGTAACGTGCCCTTCCCACTCAGGTTCCAGCGGCGTGACGTTAACGATGATGCCGCAGCGCGCGTATGTGGATTTACCCAAGCACACGGTCAGAACACTGCGCGGGATGCGGAAGTATTCTACCGTACGTGCCAACGCAAACGAGTTCGGCGGAATAATGCAGACGTCGCCCGTCACGTCTACGAAGCTGCGATCATCGAAGTTCTTGGGGTCAACGGTCGCAGAGAAGATGTTCGTGAACACCTTGAATTCGTTCGCACAACGGACGTCATAGCCATAGCTGGAAGTGCCATAGGAAATAACGCGCTGTCCATCTTCAGCGTTACGGACCTGATCGGCTTCGAAAGGCTCGATCATGCCGTGGTCGCGTGCCATTCGACGAATCCAGTGGTCCGATTTGATACTCATGCGCTGCGCCTACCTGTCAATCTGTGAAGTCATGACTGACCGCCATGGCCAGCCGTCTGTGCTTGTGCGCGAGGATACCAGACTTTCCCCATCACCACATTATCGGTCACGCCTGCCCGCCTCAGCTGAAGCCAATGGAGGGACCGGAGGCTTCCGGCTGCGCCTGACACGCCTCATCCAGCTGCGCCACGATCGAGGCGAAGTGCTGAGCGGCAGGCTGATCCGGTGCAGCGATGACGGGCGGCACGCCTTTATCCATCTGCTCACGAACCGTCAGCGCCAATGGCAGACGACCGAGGACGGGGGCGTCGTAGCGTTCAGCAATGCGCTGACCACCACCTTCACCAAAAATAGCTTCTTGGTGACCACAGCATGAACAGGTGTGTAAGCTCATGTTTTCAACGATTCCCAGCACCGGCACATGCACCTTGCGGAACATCTCGATTCCTCGCTCAGCATCCAGCAGTGCAATATCCTGCGGCGTGGTCACGATGACGGCACCGGATACGGGGACTTTCTGCGCCAGCGTCAGCTGGATGTCTCCCGTACCGGGCGGCATATCAATGAACAGATAGTCCAGTTCGCCCCACTGCGTCTGATTGTAGAGCTGCTGAAAGGCCGTCGAAGCCATCGGTCCGCGCCACACCATCGGCGTGGTCACGTCGACCAGAAAGGCGATCGACATCACACGAAGACCATGCGCATCAATGGGGCGCATGGTCTTGTCGTCGATCATGTCAGGACGCGTCTGTGGATCAACACCCAGCATATGTGCCTGACTCGGGCCATAGATATCGGCATCCAGCACACCCACTCGTTTGCCCCGTGCGGCCATGGCCAACGCTAGGTTAGCCGTCACCGTCGATTTGCCGACCCCGCCCTTGCCCGATGCAACGGCAATGATATGCCCGATCGTATTCGCCATCGGCCTGCTCCTCTTCTTTATTCATTCGGTGGCATAAGCGCCGCCGCTCTCACCAAGGCACCAAGGACGCATCCTCTTTCCGTTCAACTCGGTGACAGCACGACTCGCCTCTTTCCCGCATCGACACACATCTAACCACGCAGACGTTTCTCTTCCTCTACTTTACAACGACACGCGCCATTACCCCACAACAACACTATGATTTGGCCCGCCATGCCATACTCCGATCGCAGGCCAACGGCTAGCTTGCGCGCGATAATGACGCCCTCAGAAAAAGTGGCGTTTTTATTGGCGCTCCCGCCGCGTACCCCATACCGAAATGCGGGTTAACGCGTTAGAATGTACGATTCTATCAGTATTGGATGATTGCGACGTTTCACTTCATCATCCCGGATTCTGCCGCTGTCTGCACATGCACCAACGTACCTGAGCACCGATTACCGCAGGGCATGGCAGTGCAGGCAACTTCAAATGTTCGAGGCCATACCACATGTCAAGACGCAAGATTCTGGTTACCAGCGCGCTTCCTTACGCCAATGGAGATATCCACCTAGGGCACTTGCTCGAGTACATCCAGACCGACATGTGGGTTCGCTTCCAGAAAAGCCGCGGTCATGAATGCCACTACGTTTGCGCTGACGATGCGCACGGTACAGCCATCATGCTGCGCGCCGAACAGGAAGGCATTACGCCAGAAGAGCTGATCGCCCGCGTCAATGAAGCCCACCAAGCCGACTTCGCTAAATTCGGTGTGCACTTCGACAATTACAGCTCGACCAACTCCGATGAGAACCGTCATTTCAGCGGCGAGATCTATCGTCGTCTGCGCGACGCAGGCCATATCGCCACGCGCGACATCGAGCAGATGTACGACCCTGAAAAAGGGCTGTTTCTGGCCGATCGTTTCATCAAAGGCACCTGCCCGAAATGCCATACGCCTGACCAGTACGGCGACAACTGCGAGGCCTGCGGCACGACCTATACGCCGGCCGAGCTGATCAACCCGGTATCGGCCATTTCTGGCGCCACGCCCGAACTGCGCACCTCGACGCACTACTTCTTCAAGCTGCCCGACTTCAAGGAATTCCTGCAAGAATGGCTGCAGTCCGGCACCGTGCAGCCGCAGATTGCCAACAAGTTGCAGGAGTGGTTCGAAAACGGCCTGAAAGAATGGGATATTTCGCGTGATGCGCCCTATTTCGGCTTCGAGATTCCGGATGCGCCGAACAAATTCTTCTATGTCTGGGTCGATGCGCCTATCGGTTATGTCACCAGCTTCAAGCAGCTGGCCGATCGCGAGGGGCTGGATTTTGACAGCTATTGGGGCCCGAATGCTGATGCCGAGCTGTATCACTTCATCGGTAAGGATATCGTTTACTTCCACGCGCTGTTCTGGCCGTCAATGCTGAAAGGCGCCAACATGCGTCTGCCGACAGGCATCAACTGTCACGGTTTCGTGACCGTGAACGGTGCCAAGATGTCCAAATCCCGCGGCACCTTCATCAAGGCCGATACCTATGCGCAGTTCCTTGAACCGGAATACCTGCGCTACTACTTCGCCGCCAAGCTGAACTCGCGCGTTGAAGACCTCGACCTCAACCTTGAAGACTTCGTGACTCGCGTGAACTCCGACCTGGTGGGCAAGGTCGTCAATATCGCTAGCCGCTGTGCGGGCTTTATCAAGAAAGCAGGCGGTCGCCTATCCAGCACGGTTGCGGAACCCGAACTGCTGCAGCGCTTCATTGACGCAGGGGATGACATTGCCGCCGCCTTCGAAGCACGCGAGTTCAACCAAGGCGTTCGCCAGATCATGGCACTGGCTGATGACGCCAACACCTACATTGCCGACAAAGCACCGTGGGCACTGGCCAAGCAAGAAGGCAAAGAGCAGGAAGTACTCGATATCTGCTCAATGGGCATCAACCTGTTCCGCCAGTTGATGACCTACCTGTACCCGATTCTTCCCGCTATGGCGACTAAGGCTCAAGCCTTCCTGCAGGTCGACACGCTGAGCTGGGACAGCCGTCTTCAGCCGCTGGTCGATCACGCCATCGCACCGTTCAAGCCGCTGGCACAGCGCGTAGACCCCAAAGCCATTGAGCAAATGCTCGACGCGTCCAAGGAAGTACTGGCAGAAGAGCAGCAGATCCGCAACGGAGGCCAAGATGCCAAAGCCGAGACAGCTGCCGCGCCGATGGAACCGATTACCGATGAAATCACCATCGACGATTTCTTTAAGGTCGATCTGCGCATCGCCCGCATTGCGAACGCTGGCTATGTCGAAGGTTCCAAGAAGCTGCTGCAACTGACACTGGATCTCGGCGGTGAAACCCGCAACGTCTTCTCCGGTATTCGCGGGCACTACGAGCCTGAACAGCTGATCGGTCGCTTGACGGTGATGGTGGCTAACCTAGCACCGCGCAAGATGCGCTTCGGTGTGTCGGAAGGCATGGTGCTGGCGACGGGCAACGATGACGGTCTGTACCTGCTCTCACCGGACTGCGGCGCACAGCCGGGCCAGCGAGTCAGCTAAGCATGCAGGCGTCACACATCACCGTTGATCAGATCGACGCGCTTCTGCCGCAGACACAGTGCGGCAAGTGCGGGCATCCGGGTTGTCTGCCGTATGCCAAGGCCATCGTTGATGGTGAAGCGATCAACCGCTGCCCCCCTGGGGGGCAGCGGACCGCCGATGCACTGGCCACTCTGCTGGACAAGGCACCGCTGCCGCTCGCTCAGCCCGCCGAGTCGCCCCTGCTTGCCGTTATCGACGAAGACATCTGCATTGGCTGCACCAAGTGCATCAAGGCCTGTCCCGTTGATGCCATCCTCGGAGCACCCAAGCAGATGCACATCATCCTGCGCGACGAATGCACAGGATG
Source organism: Zymobacter sp. IVIA_12111.31 C1 (assembly GCF_047495495.1). Classification (GTDB taxonomy): domain Bacteria; phylum Pseudomonadota; class Gammaproteobacteria; order Pseudomonadales; family Halomonadaceae; genus Zymobacter. The sequence continues at coordinate 1,044,356 of NZ_CP179930.1, read as the reverse complement.
TGAGCTGTGCGTTACGCCATGCCCGGTAGACTGTATCAGACTGGTCGCACATCCCGGCTGGCTGGCCGCACACTCCGAGCAAGAACAGCATGCTTGGCTGACCCGCCGCGCCACACAGGGACGCCAACGCCATCAGGCACGTACCTCCCGTATCGCCCAGTGGGAAGCGGAAGCGCTGGAACGTCGCCGTGCGCGCCGCCACCAGCGCATCGCTACCCCGACATCACCTGCAGCGAGCACACCCACCGATGACGCAGCGCTGCGCCGTCGTTTGAAGATAAAGCTGGCCCGCATGAAGCAGGATGATCCCCATCGCCCCGAACTCGAAGCACAGCTACAGGCACTAGGTGGTCAGACAGTCCCCCGTGCTGCCACGTCTGCCGCTCAGCAGGCTCGCTCTCACCGCATTGCCCTCGCAGCAGCTGAAGACACGCTGCGCCGTGCTGAACGGCATCTGACTCATTGCCAACGCCAGGAAGGCCCAACGGAAATAGCCGCAGCCCAAGAACAGCTGGCGCGCGCGCAGCAGCAGCTGGAACGTGCACGCCAAGCACTCGATCCGACCTGACCGACGTATGCGAACGGTATTAGGCTTCCCTATACTGCACCGCAAATCCATCACACCTTTTCACTATGCGACCGCCGTTATGAACAAGGCCACACGCCACGAGATATTCGTTCGTTTGCGGGATGCCAACCCGCGCCCCACGACAGAGCTGGTGTGGAACGACGATCCTTTTGAGCTGTTGATTGCTGTCCTGCTGTCGGCACAGTCCACGGATGTCGGCGTCAACAAAGCCACGCGCACGCTGTTTGCGGCAGCCAACACACCGCAGACCATGCTGGTGCTTGGACTGGACGGCATCAAGGAGCACATCCGCACGCTCGGCCTCTACAATAACAAGGCCAAGCATATCGTCGCGCTCTGCGAGCAACTGCTTGAGCACCACCAAGGTGAGGTGCCCCGTTCGCGCGTGGCACTCGAAGCGTTGCCGGGCGTAGGACGCAAGACAGCCAACGTGATCCTCAATACCGCATTCGGCGAACCCACCATTGCTGTTGATACGCATATCTTTCGCGTCTCCAACCGCACTGGGCTGGCACCGGGCAAGAACGTCAATGAAGTGGAGCAGAAACTGCTGAAGGTCGTACCAGATGAGTTCAAGCTGGATGCGCATCACTGGCTTATACTGCACGGTCGCTATACCTGCGTGGCCCGCAAGCCTCGCTGTGGCAGCTGCATCATTGAAGACCTGTGCGAATTCAAGGACAAAACCGAGCCCGCTACGGCTTGACCGCCATGCATACAAGCTCACGCTGAACAGAACCGCCATTCGTTCATATACGCTGATAGCCTTACGCAGTTATGAGCCCCCAGCAGTAGCGTATGACCGCAGCCTTTCATTCTCGTCTTTGCGGTGCACCAAATAGCGCCCCATAGAAAAAAGCAAAAGGGACGCTAGCGTCCCTTTTCTATTTCATCTTCATCTACGCAATACATTTATTTAGAACAGAGGCGTTTCCTGTTCGTCGATAAACTGACGCGCCTTGAGCTGCGTCATGCGTATTGCCGTTTCACGATCAGGAAAGGTGTCTGCACGATCAAAAGGAATCGACAGATCACCATCTTCCTCAGGCGGCTGTCGAATGGTACCGCTGATGCGATACTGACCATTCTGTTCAACGGGAGCAGCCACGATATCGCATCCCTGATAGCGCAGCGGCTCAGCTTCCTGCGGTTTCTTGCTTCCCGCGGCCGATTCCGTCCCGCCCAGAATGCGTTTCAACCACTTCAACATAGCGCTTCCCTCCTATAGGCATGACAAGTCATTGCCACGATACTGTGTGCATTTTTCACCGCGCGCAATCCCTTATACGGCCTAACTCAAGCATAGAGCACACTCATTCAGGAATGCTGGCATAGCGATCATCCCGAAAAGGCGATCAAATATGCAGCCAGCACGGCAAGACCACCACCGTAAGTTCTCCATAAAAAAATCGGCGCCCACATGAGGCGCCGATTTTTCACGCATCTACCTAAAGATCAGACTTCGTGACGACCTTTAGAAGCAGCGATACGCAGACGCAGTGAGTTCAAGCGAATGAACCCATGAGCATCTTTCTGATCGTATGCACCCGCGTCATCTTCAAACGTTGCGATAGAGGCATCAAACAGGGAGTCATCGGACTTACGGCCGACAACCGTTACGCTGCCTTTGTACAGCTTAACGCGAACCACACCGTTGACGACGCTCTGTGTTTCGTCGATGGCGGCCTGCAGCATGTGGCGTTCCGGAGACCACCAGTAACCGTTGTACACGATTTCTGCGTACTTCGGCATCAGACCATCCTTCAGGTGAGCCGCTTCGCGGTCCAGCGTGATGGATTCGATAGCGCGGTGCGCTTTCAGCATGATGGTGCCCCCCGGAGTTTCGTAGCACCCACGGGATTTCATGCCTACATAGCGGTTCTCAACGATATCCAGACGACCGATACCGTTTTCGCCACCCAGACGGTTCAGTTCGGCCAGCAGCTCGTGCGGTGCCAGCTCCTTGCCGTCCAGTGCAACCGGATCACCGTTGCGATAGGTGATTTCGAGGTAGGTCGGAGCGTCCGGAGCCTGCTCGGGGCTGACACTCCAACGCCACATGTCGTCTTCCGCTTCGGCCCACGGATCTTCCAGCATGCCGCCTTCATAGGAGATGTGCAGCAGGTTGGCATCCATCGAGTACGGGGATTTTTTCTTGTTCTTAGCGTAGTCTACTGGGATGTTGTGCTCTTCACAGTAGGCCATCAGTTTTTCGCGGGAGTTCAGATCCCATTCACGCCACGGCGCGATGACCTTGATGCCCGGCTTGAGCGCATAAGCGCCCAGCTCGAAACGCACTTGGTCGTTACCTTTACCGGTAGCACCGTGTGCGATGGCATCGGCACCAGTTTCATTGGCGATTTCAACCAATCGTCGAGCGATGAGCGGACGTGCGATGGAAGTACCCAGCAGGTACTCGCCTTCATAGATGGTGTTGGCACGGAACATCGGGAATACATAGTCACGCACGAAGGTTTCGCGCAGATCTTCGATGTAGATTTCCTTGATGCCCAGCTGACGTGCCTTTTCTCGTGCCGGTTCGACTTCTTCACCTTGACCCAGATCGGCCGTGAACGTCACGACTTCACAGTTGTAGGTTTCCTGAAGCCATTTGGCGATCACGGAAGTATCCAGCCCACCCGAGTAGGCTAGCACCACCTTCTTCACGTCGGACATGCTCATCTCCTTTTGTTTGTACTGATCGTGGTACAGCCAGCGTACGCCATAGGCGGTCATATCCGCACTATGCATATGAAATTGCTGATACCGCAGTATATCGTCATGTATGACCTATCGTACACCACCGAGGACGAATCACACCCAATCTGATACAATCGCGGCCACTTGCCTCTTAAAGGCATGTCTTTCTTACTCATGAAGGCCATCCGCGGATGACCTCTGATGCAAGGGATACCTGCATGACCGATGCCAATGTGGCCCGCCAGATGAGCCAGCGCTTTCGCGGCTATCTTCCCGTCGTGATTGACGTTGAAACGGGCGGCTTCAACCCATCGACCGATGCCCTGCTGGAAATTGGTGCAACACTGATCACCATGGACGCCACGGGACAGCTGCTGCCAGACACCACGTACAGCGCACATATCACCCCGTTCGAAGGCGCCAACGTGTCGGAATCGGCCTTGGCCTTTACCGGCATACGCTTGGACAGCGCACTGCGCCAGAGCGCTGCCATCACGGAAGAAAAGGCACTGAGTGAACTGTTCGGCATGGTGCGCAAGGCCATCAAGTCCCACGGCTGCAGCCGCGCCATTCTTGTCGGCCACAACTCGGCCTTCGACCATCAGTTTCTGAACGCCGCCATCGCGCGTAGCGGTATCAAGCGTAATCCGTTCCACCCGTTTTCCAGCTTCGACACGGCCACACTCGGCGGTTTCGTATACGGCCAGACCGTACTGGCGAAAGCGTGCGAAGCGGCGGGAATCGCGTTCGATAATGAACAGGCGCACGCGGCCTGCTACGACACAGAACGTACGGCTGACCTTTTCTGCGCCATGGTCAACCGTTACCGCGATCTGGGCGGCTGGAACCTTGCCTGCCGCGAACAGGGCATCGACGCCCACGACGACGACCTCTACTGAGCGGATACCCGCTACAGCACTGTTGCGAATTGCTCGTCAGACGTACGTTCCCCACAAAAAAAGCCGCTCATCATCGAGCGGCTTTTTTTGTCACTATGTACGACAGATACGCTTAGGCATCTTTCTCAGCGTCATCGTTGGCTGCCGCTTCCTTCAGCAACGTTGCCAGCTCACCGCTCTGGTACATTTCAACGATGATATCGCAGCCACCGATCAGCTCGCCGTTGACCCACAGCTGTGGGAACGTCGGCCAGTTGGCGTATTTCGGCAGTTCAGCACGGATATCCGGATTTTCCAGAATGTTGACGAAAGCAAAGCGCTCGCCACAGTTAATCAGCGCCTGAACCGCCTGAGCAGAGAAACCGCACTGCGGGAACTGCGGCGTGCCTTTCATGTACAGCAAGATCGTGTTGTCGTTGATTTGCTGTTTGATGGTATCGAGCGTCTCGCTCATGAGATCGGTCCTCTGTTCGTGAACGGGAATCGATGTGCATCGCTGCACGACTTACCACTATTGTACGCATGCCTCCCCTACTCATACCAGCGCACAGGCCATGAACGCACTTCATGATGCCCATCAGGTTTGGCTATAACGGACACGACTACTGCACCGGAAAGCGGCAGCGTTCGAGAAGATCATGCTATAGCGTAGATAGAACACTCGAAAGGGGTAAGGGGTAAGGGGTAAGGGGTAAGGTAAAGAGAACAAGCGACCGTGCCATTCGACAATAAGAAAATCATGAGGCAGGGAAAAAAGGAGAGAAACTGCAGATACAAAAAAATTCCGTCTACCAAGATGGGTAGCGGAATTCAAAGTAGAAGATCTGGTGGAGCCTAACGGGTTCGAACCGATGACCTCAACGCTGCCAGCGTTGCGCTCTACCAACTGAGCTAAGGCCCCAGACCACGCTGCGCATTCTATTGAGATGTAAGATGAAAGTCAACACTTTCCCTTATCACCTTGCACTGTTCACGGAATGCCCCCATTGTGGGACGATATCAAGGCGTGTGTGATCAATGCCGATGGCCGCAACGATCTCGCCTCCCGTTTTTGCCTTAGCGCCTCTATTTCTATTCGACCTTGAACCGTTCGAACGATTTTCGACCGGCTCCGCATTCATGGTACCTCGTGTGTCTACAAACGACTCGACGAACACTCGTTTCGACGCGCGCGCCTTTCTGCGCAGCGTCTCAGAAGCACCTGGCGTCTACCGTATGTATGATGCCAAGGGCGACATTCTCTATGTAGGCAAGGCACGCCGCTTGAAGGCGCGCCTGTCGAGCTATTTTCGCAGCACGGGCCTCAACACTAAGACGCGCGCACTGGTGTCCCATATCGCCGACATCCAGGTAACGGTGACTCACACCGAAACCGAAGCACTGCTGCTTGAACAGACGCTGATTAAGAAAGAGCGCCCGCCCTACAATATTCTAATGCGCGACGACAAGTCCTACCCCTATGTCTTCGCAAACACTCGACATGCATTTCCCAAGCTAGAGATGCGCCGCGTTCGGCGACCCCGCAACGACGGACGCTATTATGGCCCCTACCCTAGCTCGGTTGCTGTGCGCGACACGCTTCAGCTTATGCAGAAAATCTTCCGCATCCGCAACTGCGAAGATAGCGAATTCTCCCATCGCGAACGACCATGCCTGCAGTACCAGATCAACCGCTGTACGGCACCTTGCGTGGGCCACATTAACGAGCACGACTATCAGCAACAGCTCGAACACGCAACACAATGCCTTGAAGGCCGCAGCGAACAGGTTGCCATACGCCTCAGCCATGAGATGGAAGCCGCCGCGTCATCACTGGCCTTCGAAAAGGCGGCCTTTATCCGCGACCAAATACAGCAACTGCGCAGCCTGCAGAGCCACCAGTCTGTCGATATGCAGCACGGCAACGCTGACGTATTCGCCTATATCGAGCAACCCGGTGGGCTCTGCATTACGCTGCTGAGCATTCGTGACGGGCGCGTGCTCGGTACGCGCCACTTCACTCCGGATAATGGACTGGATCTGCCGAGCGAAGCCCTGATGGGCGAGTTCATCAGTCAGTACTATTTAGGGCTAGAACAGCGCGTGCCTACCGAGGTGCTGGTCAACGTGACACTGGAAGATCAAGCCCTCATTGAAGAAGCGCTTTCGCACTATGCCGAGCGGCACATTCGTGTGACCAGTCAAGTGCGCGGGCATCGTGCGCAGTGGGTACGCTTGGCCCAAACCAATGCCGAGCAGCATCTGGCATCAATGTTGTCGAACCAGAAACAGATCCGGCAGCGCTTCATTGCGCTGCGCGAAGCCCTGGGATTAGCGGAAACGCCCAAGCGGCTGGAGTGCTTTGATATAAGCCACAGCCACGGTGAAGCCACCGTCGCCTCTTGCGTAGTGTTCGACAGTGACATGGGACCCAATACATCCGAATATCGCCGCTTCAACATCAACGGTGTGGCACCCGGTGACGACTATGCCGCTATGCGCCAGGCCCTAACGCGCCGCTATACTCGTTTGCGCGATGAAGACCAGACGTTTCCCGACGTGTTGATCGTGGATGGCGGTAAAGGACAGCTCAATATGGCCCGCGACGTGCTTGAAGAGCTGGCGATATCCGATCGTATGACGTTGCTTGGGGTGGCAAAGGGCACAACGCGCAAGCCCGGGCTGGAAACCCTGTTCTTGGAGACCACCGACCAGACGGTGACACTGGAAGGCACCGAACCTGCCCTGCACTTGGTACAGCATATCCGCGATGAGTCGCACCGCTTCGCCATTACGGGGCACCGCCGCAAGCGTGATAAGCAGCGCCGAACATCGTCGCTGGAAGGTATCGCGGGCATCGGCCCCAAACGCCGCCAGGCATTGCTGCGCTACTTCGGTGGGCTACAAGGCATCCGCAAGGCGAGTCTGGACGATATTGCCAATGTTCCCGGCATCAGTCGCCCACTGGCGGACACAATCTATCAAGCGCTCAATGGTTAGGACGCACAAAAAAAGACCGCGGCCTCAAACGCACCGCGGTCTTCACATAAATAAGAACAGGCCCTCGGATGAGGGCCTAATCGATGATGGCACTTTGTACGGCGCCATTCCCCCCTGCAAAGGATGATCATCTGCGTGATCTCTCTTCTTTCCCCGCCAGAAACTGCTTACTTCATGCTGATATGATTTCCGATCATGCACTTCTGCGCACCTTGAACCACCTCACTCGATCAAGGCTCGTCAAGGTGACCGTCCTTATAACACCCGCGCGGCACACCCCATGCGCCCCTTCATGCCTCGCCTCAAGAACATGATTCGCATGGTACTCAAGGATAAGGCTGATATATGCCACGCTTGTGCCCCCTTCATCGCTCAGCGCGTGTTTCTTATGGACACCTTATACATCGACCGTTTCGACCGTTTCCTCACCTGTTCTTAAAGGCATTGCTTAAAGCGCCGGTGCGCAGTCCCATTCGTCAAGCGCTATGCCTCTAGTAACACATTGAAAGCAATAGCCACTCTTCATTCTTACCATTATGATGCACGCCAGACACACTCGTTACATAAAAAAAGATACCGACGCCACCCGATTACAATTATCCGCACAAAAATGCGCAATCAGCGCGCCTGCCCCTATATATTTCTACTGAGTGCCTATCAATTGCCTTATTCCACATTGCTCACGCAATCCTTCTCGCTAGGCAATGGGCCCGTCGAGCGCCTGACGGCTTTATTTTTTCTCGAATGGCTTGAGAAAGCAGAGCAAGCAGACTAGAAGACATAGACACGGACCTTATTGTGCAATGCACGGAGCACTCCCCCTGATGACCTATCGTCTTGCGGCCATCGTTCTGCTTATCCTGTCGATCAATGCTGCCGCAGATGACACCGACACTTCATATGCTGACGAAGACTGGTTCCCTGTCGATGATCAGCACTATATGGCCGTTGCCGCGACGACGGATGCCGATATGGTGCTGCACATGCGCACGCTATCGCTTGACCCCTCCTCGCCCGCCGAAACCGTGATTGCACTTCGACACGACAAGCGCTGTCTGCACAGCAGCGAAGCCGACACGTCACCGTGGCAAGCCGATGGCACACTGGAACTCAATCAGAAGACACTGGCAGCAGAGTCGCGCTGCGAGGGTCATTCGCGCCTTTACCGACCGCATAGCGCCGAAGACACCGACTACCTGTACGATCTGATTACCAGCGACCGCCCGATTACCGTTCGCATCGGCGAGGCTCACGGCCAATTCGACAACGTTAATGGCAAGGAAGCGCTCGACGATCTGCATACCCTGCCGGGTACGGATACGCCCGACGGCACGCGCCCTCAGGATGATGCTCTGCCTACGAATGGCGAACCATCAGCCCCCTTGCCATCGTCTGCCTCGGCAAACACCGCCACACACGAGCACTAAGGGGCAAACGCCGCATAAGACCGCGCCCCCTCGCGCCTGCATTACGCGAATGAAACGCACAAAAAAGCCCGGTATGACAGCCGGGCCTTTAATGATTGTTCAATGCAGGCGCGAGCGCAGAAAAGCACCTCACCCTATAGATGGGTTATCAGGATATGAAAGCCCATACCGATCAGCAGTATGCCCCCCAGCACTTCGACGAGCCGACCGCCACAGCGCCCGAGAAAATTACCGAGCAACACACCGATCGTCGCCATCGCCAACGTGCAACAACCAATCACTACCGCTGCCTCAACGATACTGACAGACAGTAGCGAGAGACTTACCCCCATGGCCAAGGCATCAATACTAGTAGCAAAGGCCAGCAGGATCAGCGAAATATCGAAACGCCCGCTTTTTCCCGCAGCAGGTGCATCAGCACCATCCTCGTCTTCATTCCTACAGAACACGGCCTGGCGCACCATATTGACCCCTAAGCCCAACAGCAGCAAAAAGGCCACCCAATGATCCCAAGCAGAGATGTAAGGCAGCGCCGTACGACCGATCATCCACCCAATCAGTGGCGTAATGACCTCAACTGACGCAAACACCAGTCCGATCTTAAAAGCCTGAAGAAAGCTAGGCGAACGCAAGGCCACCCCACGTCCAATGGCAGCAGCAAACGCATCTGCCGACATGGCCAGCCCGACAAGCAACAGTGCAACGAAACTCATCGCGCACCCTCCGCAGCCAGATGGCATTGAGCAACGCGCATTACAGAGAGAGCATCAGACATAGCGAGACCTGTTCATTGGGCAACCAAGGAGGACAAGCATCATATATAAAAAACAACAGCCAATTCCACACACACCGTTTACAGTTTTAACCTCGGTATATCATTGAAAGGATAGTAATAATGATTGCAATCAGGAGTATTTAATTATCGGGTTAATATCTAAATTAAAAACTCGAATATAAAGCACACTTACAATCACCGCAGACCTTTTTTAATTCACACTCTTTGATACCGAATTAACGAGTGAAAAGCCGAGAATTCGCAAGAGCATGGCAGGTTGGCAGGTTGGCAGGTTGGCAGGTTGGCAGGTTGGCAGGTTGGCAGGTTGGCAGGTTGGCAGGTTGGCAGGTTGGCAGGTTGGCAGGTTGGCAGGTTGGCAGGTTGGCAGGTTGGCAGGTTGGCAGGTTGGCAGGTTGGCAGGTTGGCAGGTTGGCAGGTTGGCAGGTTGGCAGGTTGGCGTTTCATCATCAGCTTCGGATACGGTCACAACAAGACCAACGGCAGATAAATTCGCTTTTACGCCAGCAAAAATGCCACTACAGATATACGACGAGGGAAAAGTATTCTATCAGCTAAAAAGCAGATATAAAGAGCACATAGCAACGACGCGCTATGCAATAGGAATACGGCCGAATTGCAACCAAGATAATTAGCAATACAAGGAAGGGAATTATAACCCATTGATGGGACTGGTGCCCGAAGCCGGAATCGAACCGGCACGCCCTAAAGGGCGAGAGATTTTAAGTCTCTTGCGTCTACCAATTTCGCCATTCGGGCTTATAGATACGCAGGATACTGCAAGGGGAAATACCAAGAAGGAAATGGAGGCTGGAGTCGGAATCGAACCGGCGTACACGGAGTTGCAGTCCGCTGCATGACCACTCTGCCATCCAGCCATATCCATAGCGCTATGAAAGCGCTGTCTGCCAAGAAACGTGCCCTGACTGACGCTGTGCATTATGCACCAGAGCGGCTCTCGGCGCAAGTCCTTACGCACGGAAAGCGTAGGAAAATCATGCGTGGCCGAGAGCCTTCTGCCTAGCGCTCGGTCATGACCGATAGGCGTGTGATGCCTGCCCGCTCGATGATGGCCATCACTTTGGCAACAGTACCGTAATTGACGCCTTCGTCCGCCTGAAGCTGAACCTGCGGCTCCTTGCGACTGGCCGCTGCATCACTCAGCTGCAGTTGAAGCTGCTCCAGTGCAACGGTGCGGTCATCTAGGGTAATCTTGCCCTGCTGGTCTACGTTGATCACCAGTGGGGTAACCGGTGCCGCAACATTATCAACCGTATCGGTCTTGGGCAAATTGACCGGGATCGTATTGGTCAGCAGCGGCGCCGTTACAATAAAGATCACCAGCAGCACCAGCATGATATCGACCAACGGTGTGACGTTGATGTCATTCAGGGTGCTTTCGCCGTCTTCACTATCGTGGAAACGCATGGCATGTTCTCCTGCTCGTCAAATCGTGCGCTTCTAGCTGCGTGTCGCTGAACCGTCGATATCGTTGCGCTGCGCCTGATCGAACAGAAGGAAGGCGAAGTCTTCCCAGCGGTGCACTTCGGCGCGCACCAAACGCAGCAAGCCGTTATAGAACAGTACGGCAGGCACCGCTACGGCAATACCGATACCGGTAGCAATCAAGGCACTCCCCACTGGCCCGGCAACCGTATCAAGGCTGGCCGTACCCGCAATACCAATGCCTTTCAGTGCTGACATGATGCCCCACACGGTACCGAACAACCCGATGAAAGGGGACGTTGAGGCCACGGACCCCAGCACGGGCAGCCAGCGTTCCAGTCCACGTCGTTCGATACGCACCTGCTGATGCAGGACACGTTCCAAACGCTCACGCGCGTCTTCACCTTCGCCGGACTGCGCCACAACATCCTGCGCTGCGGCCAACAGATGCGCACAAGCACTGTTGCCATCACGATGAGCTGTCGCCTTGCCGTCTTTCGACCAGGCATCAATAACCGCCGTGTTCTGTCGACGCGCCTTCAGCAGCACACCGACCTTGATAAGCGCCAGCGCCCATGTCACTACGGAAAACAGGATCAGGATACCAATGGCATACTGTTCAACAGAGAATTGCGTCATGTCATGTCCCTTCCAGAATCATTGATTGCGATCACTGCGGCCAGACAGCCACTCAGTTCAAGCGGAAATTAATGCGCACATCCGTCCAGCTGGCCGTCGTGCTGCTGCCCTGACGCCCCGGTTCGAATTGCCACTGGCGCACCGTTTCGAGTGCACTGTCATCCAACAAATCATGCCCACTGGACGACTTAACGCGCGCATCAACGACCCGCCCTTCCTCGTTGACGCGCACCGTCAGCACCACCAGTCCTTCCATATGCCGGCGACGTGCCTGCATAGGGTATTTCGGATTTGGGTTATTCGCTTGGAAACGCCCTACCTGCGCTGGAACAGTGGCCGCTTTCTGAGCCCTCGTGCCAGCAGGTGCCGCTGCCGCGCCGCTGGCCCCCGTATCAGAGGGCTGTGTGGCAGCTGGCGCCGTCGGAACAGACGGTGCGGCAGGAGCAGACTCGATGGGAGCCGTCGGCGTCTTGTCAGGCGCAGGTGCGGACTTCACCGGCTTGGACTTTTCGACAGGCTTCTTCTCTACAGGTTTCTTCTTGGGTTCAACAGGCCGCGGCGGCTTTTCAGGCTGAACAGGCTTCTGCTCAGGCACAGGCGGCGCGGCAGGTACCGCGGGCTGCGCCGAGACCGGCCCAGGCGCCTCCGCTTTGGGCGCCGCGGGGGCACTCAGCTCGAAGGTGATCGCCGACGGCTGCTGATCAGGGATATTAATGACGTTCATGGTATGCATCAGCGCCCAATACAACCCCACCGCATGCAGACAGGCCACCACCACGATGATCGCTGTCTTCATGCCCAGCGTGCGTCTGGGCGATGACATTCTCAACACCGCATCCGACGGGCTGACAGAATGAGACGTCCGATGATTACGCATGAAGCCCCCAAGAAGCAAAGTGCATATCAGTATCTAAGCGTAGCGCGCAGTGCAACGTTACGAGAATCGCCATAGAAGTTGTTGGCGTACTTCGAGCGGTTGTTATACGCCTCGTAATAGCGTTTATCCGTCAGGTTGTTACCGATCAGCGCTATATCGAAGTGCTCGTTGTAGCGATAGCCGATGGATGCGTTAAACAAGGTATAACCCCCCTGCTTAATATTGAACGGCTTGGCAGAAACTGTATCGCTCTGGGTCGACATGCCAACACCGATGCTCCACTGATTCCATTCGCCTGGCAGCTGATACTGGCTGTACAGACGCAGGATATTGCGTGGTGTATAGCTGTTGGCACGATCACCTTTGGTGTATCGCCCTTCGCTTTCTTCGTAGCGTATATCGTTATAGGTGTAGCCCCCGCCCAACCTCAGGCCATTCAGCGGCGAACCCGCCAACTCAAGCTCAATGCCTTGGCTACGCACCAGACCACTTGCTTCAGAACAAGATGTCGAGGTTTTGCATTCAGAACTGTCGGCTACAGTAACCGCGCGATTTTTCTGATCAATACGGAACAAGGCAATGCTACCGTCCAGAGCACCATCGAACAGGCTTCCCTTGACCCCTGTTTCGTATCCGTTGCCTTCAATAGGATCAAGCATTTTGCCGTTGGCATCAGTAGCCGTCTGAGGCTGGAAAATGCTGGTGTAACTGGCATAGGCTGTCCAGTTGGGCATGAAGTCCCATGTCAGTCCTGCATACGGTGTGGTCACACCATGCCAGCGATTGCGAGTCGAGGTGTGGTCATCACGGTCGAGCGTATAGATATCATATTCAGTCAAACGACCACCTACGATGAACTTCACATCATCTGTAAGCGAGAAACGGCTTGCCGCATAGACGGCCTGTTGGCGCTGAAGGTAGTGGACGTTAAGTGAGGCCGACATGCTGGCCCAATCAGGCTCAGGAATCGCGCCAGAATTCCAGTCGAAAACGTTTGCTGACAGGCCTTTGTCAGCCGACACATCAGTGGCATTGGTCGATCTATACGTCTTCAACTTCGTCAAGTTATAGGAAGAATCCGTTCTGATATCGGCACCCAGCACAAGCTCATGCTGACGCCCAAGAAAATGGAACGGCCCCGTCGAGTTGAAGTTAAAGGCCGTCTGGTCAGCCGTATTGTGATACTGGGAAGCACCATCGTATAAGGTGGATCCAGCAACACGATACCCCGTATCAGCATCAACGGCTCCGTACGCATTGGCACCTTTACTGTCCGCACGAGAACGTGTGAAGTTCAGCGTACCTTTGGTCGTCCAACCATTATCAAAATCATGAGTAACGCTGGTGAACAGATCAAGACGATCATACTGTGCTGCGTTCCAGTCAGCCCCTAAGAACGTCGAACGAGAAAGGCCCAGATCCTGTCCATTGTTATCAAGCGGTAGCCCGTAGATATCCGGCGTCTTGTGAGAACGCTGACGATAAAGGCCGACATCCACACGAGTGTGATCATCCAAATCGTATTCAAGCGTGCCGAAGAAACCGCTCAGGTCACTGTCAACATCGGACTTGGCCGAGCCCCGATCTTCATTGACGATTACTGCCCGTCCTTTCAGACGACCCTGTAAGCCGATAGGCCCCGAAATATCAGCCTCGTTACGGCGCAGCCCATGTGACCCTACGGTCATAGAGGTGGATGCTTGGAACGTATCGGTGGGGCGCTTGCGCACTAGGTTTATGGAACCGCCAGGGGTGCCGTTTCCTTGCAATAGGCCAGATGCACCACGCAGCACTTCGATATGGTCGTAGATGGCCATATCAGGCAGATCGACGGCTGATCTATAAGCATTCCCAGACGGAGAACCCGGCAAAGAGTTGGCCCCATCCTGCTGCACGTTCTGAATGGCGAAACCGCGCGATTCAAAGTGATAGCGTCCCCCTGTATCCGTCATCACGTTGACCCCTGTGACATCACGCATGACATCTTCGAGCGATGTCATGTTGCGATCCTTCATGCGCTGGTCGGTAATCACGCTGACGGACTGTGGCGTTTCACGAACGGACATTGGCAGACGGATCGAACTGGTCGTTGTGCCTGTTGTCCATAGTCCAGTGCCTTCCGTTGTGTCGCTTAGTGCCGTAGACACAACATTGACGGTGGGCAGCTCGTTATTGGTCGTTTCAGCATGAGTATCGCTATCGCTGGTGGATGCCGTAGCAGCCATGCTTTGAGCGGCATACAGCGAAAGCATTGAGGTCATCCCCCATGTCAGCACTTTAAAGGTCATTCCCGCAAAGGGGGAACTGCCTGAGCCGCCAGAGGCGCTGTCAGAAGCAGAAAGGCGGGATGGACGCTTGTGCTGGGAGGGGTGAGCATTCATACGTTGGCAATTCCTGAATACAGTAAGGCCCGCATCATTTCTACTTCAGGGGAAAGAAGAGTGATCCGCAAAGCCAATTGATAAACATTCTCAACAAGGTTAGACTACCCCTATTGAGCGCATAACACAATATTCTTACCACTACACGTTATATGGTTACCGCGGTGAATCTTAACGAGCCTTATCCTCTATCACGTGTAAACCCCGCATGATGCGTCTCACCCGCGCCAAGTGCCTGAATCAGCCACACCCTTCTCTGCTTACATGCACAGCCGTTATTGCTGTGCCTGGCTTGCTTATGTCTAGTGATCGTAGGCACAATGAATATCACTTTCCATGCGGACTTCTATTATATTTCAGCAATACGTTATTACCTTTTAAATAGAAATAACGATATCCGCAATGGCGTTATAAAATAGTAATATGTTTTCATCAATTCTCTGTCAGGGAGCGCGTTGAATGCCAACGTCTCATACGAAAAAGGCGCCTCCCGGTGCCCCTTCAACGATAGCCTTGCTGACGCGTTACTGGATCAGCCGCGACAGCCTGTTCGGCTGGCTGCTGCTGGCGATGCTGATAGCCACAACCTCGGTCTACCTCTACAGCATCAACGAAATCACTGATTGGCAGAAGATATTCTTCGACGCCGTGGGTGACCGCAACGCCGCGGCCCTAATGCCTATCACGCTGCAGGGGCTGCTGATTTTGGCCATCTTCATCCCCTCTTCTAGTTTCGCGACCTACTTTCAGCAGTGGCTGCAAATGGAGTGGCGCAACTGGGTTACCCGCGACTACATGCAGCGCTGGCTACACAGCCCGGCCTATCACAGTATGGGGCAGTCGAGCAGCTCGAACAGGCTGAGCGACAACCCCGATCAGCGTGTGGCCGAGGACGTTTCGATACTGGTCGAGAAGGTGGTTGGACTGGGGATTGGACTGGTAAAGAACCTCGCCAACATCTTTATCTACGGCATCAAGCTGTGGGTAATTTCCAAGGTGCTCGTGTACTACTTTTTCGTTGGTGAGCCCTTTACGTTCCGCGGTCTACTGATCATTTGCACCGTGCTTTTTGTGCTGTTCGGCTCGTTGATCATGGAGAAGTTAGTCAAGCCGATGGTCGGCATCGACTATCAGCGCCAGCGCCATGAAGCGGATTTCCGCCATTCGCTATTCAACATTCGGGACAATGCCGAACAGATCGCTTTCTATCGTGGTCATCAGCATGAAAAGAGACGCGCGCTCCAGCATTTCAGCGCTATCTATCGCAACTGGCGAGAACTAATGCGCTTCTCGCGCCGCCGTACGCTGACGGAAACGGTCTACATGCAGGCAGGGAACTACTATTCCTATGTGTTCACTCTGCCCAGCTACTTCAACAACCTGATATCACTGGGCGATGTGATGCAGCTGAACATGGCCTGCGCACGCCTTCGATCATCACTGTCGTGGTTCGTCTACAACTACGAAGACCTGGCCATCGTACGCGCCACTCTTCTGCGTTTGCGCGAATTTGAGGCTCAGCTGTCCACGCCCATTGAGAGCACGTTCAACTATCGCCCTTCAACGGATGGCAGCCTGCAACTGCTTGATGTACAGCTCAATCGCACAGATGGCACGCCCATCAATCACATCGATAGGCTAGTGATTAAAAAAGGACAGCGCTGCCTGCTGCAAGGGCCTTCCGGCGGCGGCAAGAGCACCATTCTACGCACGCTGGCGCGGCTATGGCCCTACGGCAGCGGGACAGTGCGCCTTCCACGCCAAGAGAACATGCTGTTCCTGCCTCAAAAAAGTTACATCGCAGAAGGCACGCTGAAAGATGCCCTGATTTATCCCAAGCTGCACGCCGGTCTCAGTGATGAAGAAGGAGCGGCCCTGCTCTATCGCGTCGGCCTGAGCCACTATATTCACGGCCTCAATACTTCGGCAGACTGGAGTAAGCAGCTGTCACCGGGCGAGCAGCAACGCTTGGCCTTTGCTCGAGCGCTCTACACTCGGCCGGATTATCTGTTCTTGGATGAAGCGACATCCGCACTGGACGCTCGTGCCGAGTGGGAAATGTACACACTGGTGCTGGATGCACTGCCCGACGTCACACTGCTGAGCGTGGCGCACCACGCCGCTCTGCGCTCGCTGCACAGCATGGTCGTCGATTTGCCTTCGACGCACCAGGATATCGACGCCTACAGCGCTAGCCGTCAAGAAGCCTGATACCCTGAGTACACAATGTCATTACAGAAAAAGGGTGGCGTCGATGACGCCACCCTTTTTCATACGCACTTCGCTACGCAATAACCCACCGATACCTTCATAGACAGAGAAAGGCATCGGGTGCAGCGATCAAGATAACGGTATATCTTTTATAGCAATCCGTGCACCGGACTGTGACGACGCAATGCCCTGCTCGATCAGATAGATGACGCGCAGCGCTTGTTCTGGCGTCACGGGATTATCCCCTTTTCCAAGCACTGCATCACGGAACTGGCGATAGTAGCAACGGTAATCACCGGGCACAGACGCATAGGCACGTTCATCAAGGCCACCTTGCTCGTTACGCGTCAGTAGCAGCGCCGGCCGGGGATCGACGCCCCATTGATCGTCGCCGGGCTGCATACCCGCTTTCAGCTGGTCTTCCTGCACGTCTAGACCATATTTGACGTAGCCACCCTGCGTGCCATTCACGGTATAGTGCGGCGTTTCGGTGGCCACTAGCATGGAGGCGTGTAGCGTTACGCGGCGCTGCGGATAAAACAGCGTAGCCTGCGCATGGTCGTCGCTCAGGCCGCCCGGGCGCAGCGAGGCAATATCGGCCTGAATGGCATCAGGCATGCCGAAAAGCTGCACAGCCTGATCAAGCAAATGCGGCCCTAGATCGTACCAGAGGCCACCGCCCGGCACGTTCTGTTCGCGCCAGCGCTGTCGGACTTCCGGTCGATACCGGTCGTAACGCAGCTCTGCCTCCGTGACGGTGCCGAGGAGCCCTTCGTCGATCGCATTACGCAGCGTCATGAAATCGCTGTCCCAGCGGCGGTTATGGAATACCGACAGCACAACCCCTTTTTCTTTTGCCAGTGCCGTCAGAGCGCTCGCCTCCGCTACCGATAGCGCAAAAGGCTTATCAACCACGACATGATGACCACTTTCCATCGCCTGCTTGGCCAGCGGGAAATGGGTATCGTTAGGCGTAGGAATGACGATGATATCAATATCAGGCAGCGCCAGCAGTGCTTCAGGAGAGTCCACACAGGGCACATTCGGCAGCACGGCGGCCACGTCATCCGGACGGCTTGTCGAAATGGCGGCCAGTGCCAGCCCTTCAGTTGCCAGAATCAAAGGTACATGAAAGGTCTTGGTCGCATACCCGAACCCGATAACGCCTACTCGCAGCATGTCCATATCATTATCTTCCTTTACCTTAATGCCCGTTAACATCGCCTGAGGTGGGACACCCCGTCCTTCGGACCGTTCATATGAAGGATTATTACTTAACGTACTTGATAATAAAATAGCGGTACCGCATAAGCGGCGGGATAGCCCAGCTAGCTTGATCGGAAAGGGGCGTGAACGCCATCACCACATCTGACGCATTGATCAGGTATTGCGCGAAAGTCTACGGGATACTGTACGACGGACGCGTCAACCCGTACGCCTTCCGCTGTTAAGACGCGAGCCAGCATCAGCCGTCTATGTTCTGGGCAAAACAGATATTGGAAAGGAAAATATCGAGGCATAAAAAAAGAGCCCCTAGAGGCTCTTTTCACGGACCAGCAAGTGATCCTTCAATTCTGGAGCGGGAAACGAGGCTCGAACTCGCGACCTCCACCTTGGCAAGGTGGCGCTCTACCAACTGAGCTATTCCCGCTTGATTTCGAAAGCAATTATAGCCCTCACCGGCAATCTGTCAACCCCTGCGGAAGAACAGGGGTCGATACCGATATTACATCTCGCGGGTCAACTCCGGCCATGCAGCACGCAGATAGTTGATCATCGACCACAGCGTCAGCAGTGCCGCTGCATATAACATGACGATGCCCACGATGTTGTAGACCGTATAAGGTGCCGTACCGAGCAGCACGAAGATAGAGAACATCTGCAGGGTCGTTTTCAGCTTACCGATATAGGACACCGCCACACTGGCACGCTTGCCAAGTTCAGCCATCCATTCACGCAGTGCGGAAATGACGATTTCACGCCCGATAATGACCAACGCCGGCAGTGTCATCCATGCCACATGATAGCGCTCGATCAGCAGTCCCAGCGCAATGGCCACGATCAGCTTGTCGGCCACGGGGTCGAGGAAAGCACCGAAGGGGGTACTCTGATTCCAGCGGCGCGCCAGAAAGCCGTCAAACCAGTCCGTTACCGAAGCGGCACCGAAAAGGAAGGCTGCGATGGAATAGCTCCATGTACCCGGCAGGTAATAGCTCACCACCAGCAATGGGATGAACACGATCCGGATCAGCGTGAGGATATTCGGAATATTCATGGTCGAACAGGCGTCCTTGCAGCACAGGAGTGGAGGAAAGATTGGCTTACCGTTGGCATACGGCTCACCACATCATCGTGGCACGCTCCGGAAAGCATATACTCATTTTATGAAAACAGGGTCATCGCGGTCGAGCAATGAAGTCCGCTTATTCATCACGTTGCACATGGTCGACCAGCGCCAACAACTCATCAAAGGCGGGCGACAACGGCAGGTTCTCAGGCATATCGCGCGTCTGCTGCAGGCAGTTCACCCAACGCCCTTGCATTTCAGCAGACTGCTGACGCAGTAGCTCGGACAGTGCCACCACGGCCACCTGCAGCACGGCAACGCGGTCGCTGTCCGTGACAGCCGTCGTACGTGGACGTTCATCGTGATAAGAAGAAGCGTGATCTGACATGAACTCTCCTGACATCAAGGTGCCCATAGACTGTATTCATAAACCGTTTCGCGGCACTATTCACTTATACAGCGCGCTCGCACGGTAAAGCCTGTGCGGTCAGCGATAGGCGGGATGACCACCAGCCTATCAGACGCAGGTCTTCTACCCTACTCCCTATTGTTCCTCAGGAGCATCATAACAATGCATACGTTTTTTTCTTCCCCTGAACGCGCATCTCTTCGCGTTGCGCTGATCGCCCCATCAGGTGCCGTCGACGAGGAACGCTATGCCTTGACTCTGCAACGTCTGGGCCAGCTAGGGGCGACCGTCGTCTCCGGCCAGCATGTGCTCGACCGACATCGCTATCTGGCCGGCACGGCAGAGCAGCGCGTGAATGACCTTCACGAAGCCTTCGAACGCGATGACGCTGACGTCGTGTGGTGCCTGCGCGGTGGCTACGGCGCCGACCATCTTCTGCCACTCATCGACTGGACACGCATCGCCCGTCATCCCGAGCGAGCGCTGGTGGGTTATTCCGACGTAACCGTACTGCTAGAAGCGTTCTATCGCCATGGTTTACCGGCCATTCACGCCCCCGTTGCCACAGAGCTGGCACTCGTGTCCCCTTGGCCCCCCGAAGAAACCGATGCACGTTGGCAGTCAATGCGGTCATTGCAACACGTGCATGCGCACACCGACGGCCATATGGAAACGGTACGCTTTGCAGGGCCGGACATGACCGTGAGCGGACAGCTGCGCGGTGGCAACCTAGTCACACTGGCCAGTCTGTGCGGAACGCCGGGAGCAATGGTACTGGAGCGCCCGACACTGCTAATGCTCGAGGAAGTGGGCGAAGCCGACTACCGCATTGAGCGCTGTTTTCACCAGCTGCTGTCTTCGCTGGACACTCGCTGGCTCAGCGGCGTATGCCTTGGCAGCTTCACGCGACAAGGCGACGCGACCACCAGCAGCCACGCCGCACTGGCGGAATGGCTGGCACCGCTGAACATCCCGCTGCACCACCAGCTGCCGTTCGGGCACTACCCCGTCAATCATGCCTGGCCGTATGGCGCGATGGCGACACTGTCCACGGCGGGGCTCCATTGGCACGTGTCGGCTGAAGACTTCCGATAATACATAACATCAGTAGTGCGAATAAGGCCCGGCAGGCGTATGCTCGGGCCCCTGCATGCCTGATCGCCGCCATGCGACATCATCGCCCCCTGGGTTTATGATCCGCGGTGCGTATAATGCCCGCGACGGTGCTTCAGCCTGCCCGCCATCGGCCGATGAGATCCCTAATTCCCGTCGTTCATCCACTCTTGCGAAGTCAGATCACATCACTATGCGATCACTGCCATTTCTGGATCCATTCTTCACTTATCGTCACCGCCAGCTCATTCATACCGTGAGAGGCTGCGTGGCCATGTTGATCACCCTGTCCATCATCATGCTGTTTCATCTTGAACACGGCAGCTGGGCACTGGTCAGTGTCGTCATGGTCATGGGGGGGTTACCGCATATCGGCGGTGTCGTCGAAAAAGGGCTGCAACGACTGGCCGGCACCATCATCGGCGGGCTATTCGGCATCATCGCACTTCAAATCCCCTTTCTTCGCGAAGTCCACTTTCCCAACGCCCCATTACCGTTCCTACAGGACTTCCATTTTCTGCCGCTGTTGATGGTGGCCTCCGTCGGTATTGCCAGCTATCTCTCCTTTTCATCCCGCTACAGCTATAGCGTATCGATGTTCAACATCACCATCGTCATGGTGCTGGGGGATGGAACACTGGACACCTCCGTTGCGGTATGGCGCTCCTGCAACGTACTCATCGGCACCAGCGCAGCCATTCTGACCTCAATCATCATCCAGCCGCAGAAAGCGACAGATGTGATGCGTTTCATGCTGGCAGGCAACCTCGACCGTCTATCGCGCGTGTATCGCATTCATACCCGCACCGGCGCATACGACCCCGACTACACTTCAAAACTGATGAAGGAAGCGGGAACACGCTTGGTCAAGCAGCGCGCGCTGATCGAAGCAGTGCACCGTGAAGGCCGCGTCAAACGAGGCACCTTTAGCGATATCCTGTCACTGCAGCGCCGTATGATCTCGACCGTCGAACTGCTGATCGAAACCCACTGGGACACGCGCGACGGACACGATCTGATCGAAGGTCTGTCAGGCCTGCGCGAACAGCAGCGTAAGCTGGCGGGTGCACTAAGCACACTGGCTTATGAAATCCGCACCGGCCAACCGATCAAGATCGACATGGACAACTTCGACCTACAACCCTATGCGGATACTGCGCTCAATGCGCAAAGTGATTCGGGCAAGGCCCTGTTCAGCCCCAGTGGCTATCTGTGGCTGAACAGGGAGCTCTCGCAGCAGACATCAGCGCTGGTGACCACACTGTCCAACATTCAACGCCTGCCCAGCCGACGCCTGCGCAAGCGCGCGAGTCACGGCTACGTACTGAGCGACTGAACCGCACCCTGCAGCGCTATTTCATACCGGCCCTTGCTTTTGCAGGGGCTTTTTTTCATCGACTATCCACTCTCCGCCGCAAGACACTACCCTTAGGCCCGGTCGCTGTTTCTCGTGCAAAGGGCAAAAGCACGCTAGCGCTCCAGCGCCATTGGGGGCATTCAGTGTCTATCTCCTACTTACTCCCCCTTTATTTCCGTACAACGCCGCCATGCGCATCCCGCTTCACCTTCGCTATATTCTTTTATAGGATGGGAACGATCCGTATAGAAACGCGTCGTATCAGATATAATGCGGTGTAGATTTAGCCTAGAATCCAGCAACATAAGCGCCGCCAAAGAGAGGGAGCAGGCTCTTCTTCCAACCGAGCGCGCTGACGGGCCAGCAACGCACGGCGTAGATACCACTGCTCACGAGGCGTGCAGCTGTCGGGCCAGACGATGATATTCCTGTTTTCAACCGTCATGCTCATCAGCCAGCTACCGATATAACAAGGCTCAAGGGTGACGAGCTGCCACTGGGCACCCTGAAACAGCCACCACTGGTGGCGATGATATTTCAGCAGCGGCAAGACGCAACGCTGCCCTTGGAGGCAAGCGATCATGACCGTAAACGGCAACAGTAAATGAGGCTGTACGCGCCACCAAAAGCCAAGCAGAATGGCTGCGATCATGATGAGTGCAGCAAGCATCCATTGGCACTGCGAGCGTTGCAACCTTATGATTACAGGCTGGTCAAAGGCATTGGGCATCAATGAAGTTTCCCCTTGCTGCAAGGTGATCATGGATGATGGCGAGGCGACCATAGCTCACGCCTCATAGGGGCTTGTATCAAATGTATTTCATTGCTTTGTGAAGATTGTCATTGTCCTAGGGCGCAGCTATGCTGAATCCGAAAAGGTTGCAAGACAGGCCTTTACGCACTAATACAATAGATACAAGTAATTAGGGATTTTGCGCATAGAGAGTACATTCATGACCAAGTCCGAACTGATCGAACAAATTGCCAATCGCCACCCACATCTGGCGCTGCGCGACGTTGAAAGCGCAGTACGACAGATTCTGGATGACATCACCGACACGCTTGCGGAAGGTGGTCGCGTCGAAATTCGCGGCTTCGGCAGCTTCTCGCTGCACTACCGTGAACCCCGCGTTGGCCGCAACCCCAAAACAGGCGATCCGGTACCGCTCGAAGGCAAGTACGTCCCGCACTTCAAGCCCGGCAAGGAACTGCGAGAACAGGTTAACGCCAGCCGCACGTTGGGCTACTAAGCTTATAGGCTTCGACCAACACCCTTGACCATGGGAGACGTGCATGCGCTGGTTCAAACGCCTCGCTTTAGGCCTTATTACCCTGGTGCTGCTTGTGGTCGGTGCATGCTTTGCACTGCACAACCAGTACCAGGTACCGCTTGACCTGCTGTGGGTCACCCTGCCCCCCGCCTCACTGGCGCTGTGGCTTCTGCTCTCACTCGGCATCGGCGTGGTCATTGGAATATTGACCATGGGAGGCCACTATTTTCGTCTCCATCGGCGTCTGACACGCCTGCGCCGCCAGACTTCGGCCCGGACAGCATCTCAGTCCACTCACTCTGCTCAGTCTCCGCAAGGAACGCAGTGACATGCAGAATCTGCTGATCCTTATCGTACTGTTCGTCGCTATTGCCATTGGATGGCTGCTTGGACGTCTGAGCAAGCCCTCCAAGGGAGACGATGCGGCTGAGGCTCCGCCCGCGCTGTCGCGGGACTACTTAGCCAGCCTCAACTATCTGCTGAACGAACACTCCGACCGTTCGCTGGATTCTTTCGTCGAGACCCTAGAGGTCAGCAGTGACACCATTGATACCCACATCACACTGGGCAATCTCTTCCGCATGCGAGGCGAGGCCGACCGCGCGGCACGTCTGCACCAGAACCTGCTGGCCCGTCCGGCACTAAACGACCGCCAGAATGATCAGGTGCAGCTTGAGCTTGCGCGCGATTTTATGCACCTCGGCGTGCTCGATCGCGCGGAAAACTTGCTGCGCCCGCTCGTGGATACTTCCCAGCACAGCGATATTCGCGGTGCTTCGCGTGAACTGCTGATCCAGCTGTACGAGCAGGAACGCGAATGGCAGCAGGCACTCGATCTGGTTCCGTCATCGCTGCTGGCCCGCCAAGAGGAATTGCGTTGCGCCGCCGCTCACTGGCACTGTGAGCTGGCGGAACAAGATTTCCGACGCCACGATGACCGTGCAGCGCGCCGCCATCTCAAGAAGGCGCTGTCCATTGATGCGCAGTGTGTCCGCGCCTACTGGCTGCAGGCAGAGCACTACCATCGCCAGCAGCGCTATCGTGATGAAATCAAAATGCTGGAACGCCTTGCCGCCCAGTCGCCCGACTTCGCACCGATCATCATCGAACGCGCTATTGCGGCCTTCCGATTACTCGACGATGAACAGGGGCTGATGCGCTTTCTGGACGATCAGATCCACGCCACGCACAGCATGGAGGCAGTCATCAAGCGTGCAGAGTTGGGCGTTGCCAGAGAAGGCATCACTACCGTCGCGGCACAGCTTGACGCGCTCCAGCAACAACAGCCTCACTTGAGAGGCATCGGTTTTCTGGCCCTGCTACGTTCACGACAGGCCATGCTTGAACTGTCGGCCCCAAACAATGAGCGCGCGGCTAACATGCTTCGTCAGCTTCACGATCATCTTCAGCGCCTTGACGCGCATACACCGCGCTTTCGCTGCGAGAAATGCGGCACACTCTATACGCACCTTTACTGGCACTGCCCTAAATGCAAACGCTGGGCCACTATCAAGCCGCGCGATAGCGTCGACCCGGTCGTAGCCCAGCGTGAAACACCGGCTCAGCGCGTGCTCAAGACCCCTTCAACTTCTCGCTGAATCAGCGCCAGCGCCTCGCGCGGCGTCTTGGCGCGCGTGATGGGACGCCCAATCACCAGATGCGTGCTGCCATTGGTCAGCGCCTCTGCGGGCGTCGTGATCCGCTGCTGATCATCTACCGCCGCAAAGCTTGGGCGAATGCCCGGGGTCACCTTCAGGAACTCATCTCCTAGCGCTTCTCGCAGCGCTGCCGACTCGCGCGCCGAACAGACAACACCGTCTAGGCCTGCGCGCTGTGCCAGCGTCGCCAGTCGCAACACCTGTGCATCGATACCGCCATCGACACCGACCTGTTTCAGGTCGGTTTCCGACATGCTGGTCAATACGGTAACCGCGATCAGCTTGGTCGGCAGGTTACGCTGTGCCAATGCACTGGCGGCATGCGCCATCATCGCCTCGCCGCCACTTGCATGGACGTTCACCATCCAAACGCCGAGATCCGCTGCTGCCAGCACGGCCTTGGCAACGGTATTGGGAATGTCGTGAAACTTGAGGTCGAGGAAGACATCGAAACCACGCTGATGCAAAGCATTGACGGCAGCCGGCCCCGCAGATGTGAACAGCTCCTTGCCTACTTTCACTCGGCACAGCGCTGGGTCGATCAAATCGCTCGTTGCCAAGGCATCATCCAGCCGATCATGGTCCAGCGCGACAATAATGGGTTTCTGCATGAACATTCCCTCAATCATGAATGGAAGCACTCGCAGCAGTGCAGGTGCCCGTTCTTATACCGTCTCGCACGCAGTATGGCAAAGTTGAGACGCTCCCCTTTAGCCCTCAAGGCGCGCCTTGGGGCGCCGCTATCCGTAGGCACCGTGGATTTTCACCATCATCGGAGAACGGTCATGCCTATGCCACGCTCTATCATTGCATTGCTGTTGCTGCTGAGTGTCACTCTACCCGCTGAAGCCGAGACACCTTGTACACCGTCTGACACACCCACTGAACAGCGCGTGATTGACGCTAACCATGCCAGCGCCGACGACCTACAAACACTCAAAGGACTAGGCCCGCGCAAGGCCGCGGCTATCGTCGCAGAACGTCAGCAGCACGGTGCCTTTATCGATGCTCGCGATCTGACCCGCGTCAAGGGCATCGGCCAGAGGCTGGCAAACACTCTCGAACAGCGGCTGAGCTTTCATCGGCCATAGCACTTCCTGATGGATACAGCGTCTATACATATACAGATGAAGCCATAGCCCTTCATACTGTTGCGCTATGCTCTGATATAGGCCTGCTTCCTGAAGCCACCCTGTAGTCCAATCGTGGCCCCGCCATTGAATTGCGATCGGAAGGCGCCCATATCCTTAACTCACGGCATTTCATCTGGGAGATCCCATGCCTATTCGAACGATACTGGGCGTCTACATCATCATCGATTTCGTGGCGCTGATTCTGTTTGCCTCTTCTTTCGGCGCCATTGCCACGCTGGCCCTCATCATCGGTAGCGGCATCTGTGGCGTTCAGCTCATGCGCAAGGAAGGCCGGCAAACACTGCAGGACATGCAGACCAGCCTCGCAGAAGGTCAGCAGTCGCTCGGCGGCATCATGCGCAATAGTGCGTTCCTGCTGGGCGGTCTGCTGATGATACTGCCGGGGCCGATCAGCGACGTACTTGGCCTCGCTATGGTGCTGCCTACACTGCTACGCCGCGGCCGTCGCTCGGGTACTACCGGTCACACGTATGAAGGCGAAGCCTCAACGACGCGTTCACACGAAGGAAACATCATCGAAGGCGAATACATTGAACGCGATACGCGCCGCGATGATGAACCCCGCCAGCATTGAGCTCATGCTGATGGGCACAGTGGCAGTCCTCTGTGACAAAAGTAAAAAATTTTTGGCCCGTGCTCTTGAAAAGCGAAAGAGCGGCCTTATCTAGTGAGACGAACCACTCATCAGGGTTTCGATTAGAACCGACGCCGTCGGTTCTGTCTGGCGGTCAGATGAATCCCCATTTTCTTGTCTTCTGACCTTCAAGATCGACAATCAAGTGACTCAGGAGAACACAATCCATGAAGATCCGTCCTTTGCACGAGCGCGTCGTCGTTCGCCGTGTAGAAGAAGAACAGAAAACAGCTGGCGGTATCGTCCTGCCTGGCAGTGCACAGGAAAAGCCGACACGTGGCGAAGTGATTGCCGTGGGTAATGGCCGCATTCTCGAAAGCGGTGAAGTACGTCCGCTCGACGTCAAACCTGGTGATGTTGTGGTCTTCGACGAAGGCTACCACGTCAAGAAACAGAAAATTGACGGCGAAGAACTGCTGATCATGAGCGAAACCGACATTCTGGGTGTGCTCGAAGACTGATCTGACGGCGCTGTGTCATTTCCGTCATAACCGTTTGTGACTTGATTATTGAGGTTGGAACAACATGTCTGCTAAACAGATCCGTTTCTCCGATGACGCGCGCAAGCGCATGGCTCGCGGTGTCAACATTCTTGCTGATACCGTCAAGGCGACTCTGGGGCCGAAAGGTCGCAACGTCGTTCTGGAAAAATCCTTCGGCGCCCCGACCGTCACCAAAGACGGTGTTTCCGTTGCTAAGGAAATCGAACTGAAAGACAAGTTCGAGAACATGGGCGCTCAGATGGTTAAGGAAGTCGCTTCCAAAACCTCCGACGCTGCTGGTGACGGTACCACTACGGCAACCGTTCTGGCTCAGGCTATCGTCAATGAAGGCCTGAAAGGTGTCATCGCGGGCATGAACCCGATGGACCTGAAACGCGGTATCGACAAAGCCGTCCTGGCTGCCGTTGCCGAAATCAAGGCGCTGTCCGTACCGAGCAAAGATGCTAAAGCCATCGCTCAGGTCGGGACGATCTCCGCCAACGGCGACACCACTATCGGTACCATCATCGCTGAAGCGATGGAGAAAGTGGGTAAAGAAGGCGTCATCACCGTTGATGAAGGCCGTGGCTTCGAAGACGAGTTGGAAGTAGTCGAAGGTATGCAGTTCGATCGCGGTTACCTGTCTCCGTACTTCGTGACCAACCAGGACACCATGTCCGTCGAACTCGAAGACCCGTACCTGCTGCTGGTCGACAAGAAAATCTCCAATATCCGCGAACTGCTGCCGGTACTGGAAGCCGTTGCCAAAGCGGGTAAACCGCTGATGATCATCGCCGAAGACATCGAAGGCGAAGCGCTGGCTACTCTGGTGGTCAACAACATGCGCGGTATCGTCAAGGTTGCTGCGACCAAAGCACCGGGCTTCGGTGATCGCCGCAAAACCATGCTGCAGGATATCGCTATCCTGACAGGTGGTACGGTTATCTCTGAAGAAGTCGGTCTGTCTCTCGAACAGGCTACCGTAGAAAACCTGGGTACTGCTCGTCGCGTTACCATGACCAAAGAAACCACTACAGTCATCGATGGCGCAGGCGTTGAAGCAGACATCGAAGCACGCGTTGCTCAGATCCGTGCCCAGATCGAAGAAACTTCTTCCGATTACGACCGCGAAAAACTGCAGGAACGCGTTGCCAAACTGGCAGGCGGTGTTGCCGTTATCCGTGTCGGCGCAGCTACCGAAGTCGAAATGAAAGAGAAGAAAGCACGCGTTGAAGATGCGCTGCACTCTACTCGCGCTGCCGTCGAAGAAGGCGTCGTACCTGGCGGTGGTACCGCACTGGTCCGCGTTCTGTCCAAGCTGAAAGACCTGAAAGGCGATAACGACGAACAGACTCACGGTATTCAGATCGCACTGCGTGCGTTCGAAGCACCGCTGCGTCAGATCGTTACCAACGCAGGTGAAGAAGCCTCCGTTGTCGTCAACAACGTTAAAGCAGGCGAAGGCAACTTCGGCTACAACGCTGCCACTGGCGAATATGGCGACATGTTCGAAATGGGCGTTCTGGACCCGGCCAAAGTAACGCGCACAGCGCTGCAGTCCGCTGGTTCCGTAGGCGGTCTGATGATCACTACCGAAGCCATGGTAGCAGACGATCCTGAAGAAGTTGCTGCTCCGGCAGGCGACATGGGTGGCATGGGCGGCATGATGTAATCCCCCCACCCCATTCTTCAGCTTCCGCTGACGAACGAAGCCCTCGTACCCCAAGGTACGGGGGCTTTTTCATTACCATTGCGCGCCAGCCCTGTATACTAACGCTCCCTGTACACTAAGCAGCCACGCCACTCCCATCAGCGGTTACTTTCATGCTCGACAATATTCGCATCATCTTGGTTCAGACCTATCATCCCGGCAACATTGGAGCGACGGCTCGCGCCATGAAGACCATGGGACTTTCGGATCTTCATCTCATTGTGCCCCGCTGCTTCCCTGATGAAGAAGCCACTCGCATGGCAACAGGTGCCAGCGACATACTTGATCGAGCGATCGTGCACGCCACACTGGAAGATGCCGTTGCTGACTGCGTATGCGTTATTGGTGCCAGCGCCCGCCTGCGCAACATGCCACTGCCGCACTTCGATGAAGGTGACGACATGGCGAAGGAAGCCGTGGCTCGCGCTCACCACGGCAAGGTTGCTCTTGTGTTTGGCCGCGAGCGTTTCGGCCTGACCAACGAAGAGCTTCAACACTGCACACACCAGCTCTCGCTGTCAACCAACCCCGAACATCCAGTACTCAACGTGTCACAGGCTGTCCAGCTGTGCACATACGAACTGCGCAATGCTGCACGCCGTGCCGCACCGGATCATTTTCCGACGCTCAGCCAAGCCCATGACAGCCACGATGAACCACGCCCACCGCGCGCTCAGTTCGACCACTTCTGCGCTCAGCTAGACGATGCGCTGCAGACCGCCGGCTTCTTCAACCAACCTCACGCTCACACCCAGGAAAAGCTGCGCAACATCTTCCAGCG
Source organism: Zymobacter sp. IVIA_12111.31 C1 (assembly GCF_047495495.1). GTDB lineage: Bacteria > Pseudomonadota > Gammaproteobacteria > Pseudomonadales > Halomonadaceae > Zymobacter. Next base: position 1,014,558 of record NZ_CP179930.1, on the reverse strand, counting down.
CGCCGACCTATCGCAGCGAGAGCTATCAATGCTGATGGGCATGATCAAGGCCTTGTCCTCCCGCTGAAATGAAAAGCGGCGTCCAAAATGGACGCCGCTATGTCTGCCGTAAGAGGAAGAACACATCATTCAGAGGCGAATGGCCTGCATGATGAGGTCGAAGTGTGCACTGATGTATTCCTTGTCGAAGCGCCGCAAGCGCATCAGCATCTTGCAAAAGATCGGTGCATACAGCGCCTCCACTACGACATCCTTGTCGATATCCGGCCGGATCTCCTTTTGAGCGATAGCGCGATCCAACAGCCCATTCACTTTTTCACGCCGCCGATCCAGATATTCCGTTTCCAGAGATGTCAGTACATCCGGCTCGCTCTGACCTAGGGCGACGACTTCACACAGGATGCGCCCGGCATGCCCGTGATAGAGCGCCACAATCTTGATGAGCTGATCCCGGATGTCTTCACACGCCGACTCGGAGGGTGAAAACGAGACCTCGTCAGACACCCCCTCCATAAAGGCTTCCATGGCCAGCGCAGCCTTGCTTTTCCACCAACGATAGATCGTAGCTTTGCCCACGCCTGCACGCGCAGCCACCGCTTCGACAGCCAAACCACTAAACCCCTTTTCATCCAGTAATGCCAATGTGGCCTTCAATATAGCCTGTCGGGCTTTGTCGCTACGTTTACGCCCCGCTTTCGATAGTGACGTCATTAGTCCCTCTTTTTCATCAAGGCCTCTGCCAGATATGGCGACGGCCATACACAACAGAGGGAAGAATATCATTGTTCACATATGATAACGGGGCCATAAGGCCCCGTGGTGAATTAAATTTGACAAGATATTCTTTATCTTATGAAGTTATCCGTAGAAGCAGGCCTTACTGAGACATCGATGATGATCGATATCACAGCAACCACGGTAATAGGCAGCACCCATTCCAGCTGATGGTCGTATAGCGGCAAGTGCCCCAGACTCATCTTCAGCGCCTGAGGCATCTTGTCCAGACCTGTACCTACAAAGATAGATGCACTCCAATCAATAGCACGCAACGCCTGCGCAATACCGAATATCAGCGCTACGATCATGCTCGGGACGATCACAAGACGGCGGTTGTGCCAGAAACTGTTGCCAAGGCTCAGCAGCACTAAGACGACGCAGATGGGGCCAAGGCCGTACAGCAGCGGCTCGGAGAACTTAATGAGCTCTTTGAGGCCCAAGTTCGAGACGACCATCGAGAAGACAACCAGCAGCACCGTGATCATTTTCTCAGATTTGTTGAGCAATCGACCAAAGTACTCGCCACACGCACAGGTCAGCCCAACGGACGTGACCAAGCAGGCAATGATGATCAGGAACGCCAGAATGAAATTGCCAACGATACCGAATACGTTCTTTACGTATGCGCTCAGCACTTTGGCCCCAGTGTCGGCGCCCATCGCAATCTGCTGACTGTCAATGCCCAACCGGAATAGCATGATATAGATAACAGCCAACCCCAGCCCGGCCATCAGACCAGCCATAATGGCATAGCGCGTCACCAGCCCTTTGTCCGTTACGCCTCGCGACTGGATTGCACGCACGATGACGATGCCGAACACCAGCGCACCCAGCGTATCCATTGTCAGGTAACCGTTGCTGATACCCGAGCTAACGATACTGAAACGGCTATCATTGGCACTGATACTAACGCCAGAATGCACAAGATAGGCACTCATCACGAACGCGCTTCCACCCAAGAGCAAAATGGCGATGACCTTTACGGGTGCCAGCACCTTGCCCACCGTATCCAGCAGGCGTCCTGGGTAGAACGACACCACCATAGTGACAAGGAAATAACAGATCGAATAGATGGCGAGCGGCCAACGGCTTCCCAGCAGAGATTCGGACAAAAACGGCTGGACACCGATCTCATAGGAAACCGTGGCGGTACGTGGCGTCGCGAACAGCGGCCCGACCGCGAGATAGCAAACAACGGCAAACAGTACGCTACAGAACCGCCCGATAGGATGACTCAGCACCTGAATGGTGCCATTGACGCGCGCCAGCGCCACTATGGTTAGGACAGGCAAGCCAACTGCTGTCAGCAAGAAGCCACAGGCGAAATACCACGTATTGTCTCCCTGCTGCAAACCGAAAAGGGGCGGATAGATGATATTACCGGCTCCGAGAAACAGTGCTAGCGTCATAAACCCCAACGCTAATAAGTCTCGGCCGTTTAACTTTTTCATGGAGAATGAATCCTTGCACGTGCGGTACTTTGAGGTGTTCCAGATTGTACGACATGATAAGCGAACAGCAGATGATTGTAAAATATAGGCACCATAAGCATTTCGCTACCAACAAAAAAGGATTTACAGCACTAAAAACCTACATAAACGTCGTCTATGGTACATCCTTCTGGAATGCCCGGTGTGTTGGCATCAGGTTGCGCATATACCCTATAACCACGCATTTATCATGAAGCCATGGTCAAGAAAAAGCGCCATTTGATTTCCCCCTCCCGCCAACATGTTCCTAAAGGATACAACCACACTTATTCTGCCTCTTTCAAAAGCGAACATTGCAATCACTGCCACCCTCTCTTGAGTCGACACACTACCATGCAGCAGTCTGCATTAAGGTATTGCAATCATGAGAACGTGGAGCGTGGAGCGTGGAGCGTGGAGCGTGGAGCGTGGAGCGTGGAGCGTGGAGCGTGGAGCGTGGAGCGTGGAGCGTGGAGCGTGGAGCGTGGAGCGTGGAGCGTGGAGCGTGGAGCGTGGAGCGTGGAGCGTGGAGCGTGGAGCGTGGAGCGTGGAGCGTGGAGCGTGGAGCGTGGAGCGTGGAGCGTGGAGCGTGGAGCGTGGAGCGTGGAGCGTGGAGCGTGGAGCGTGGAGCGTGGGCGTGGGCGTGGAGCGTGGGCGTGGGCGTGGAGCGTGGGCGTGGGCGTGGAGCGTGGGCGGCGCGTGGAGCGTGGAGCGTGGAGCGTGGAGCGTGGAGCGTGGAGCGTGGAGCGTGGAGCGTGGAGCGTGGAGCGTGGAGCGTGGAGCGTGGAGCGTGGAGCGTGGAGCGTGGAGCGTGGAGCGTGGAGCGTGGAGCGTGGAGCGTGGAGCGTGGAGCGTGGAGCGTGGAGCGTGGAGCGTGGAGCAGCATGATGTTGCCCGCAACTGCCGTCAACCACTTCCGATACATTTCCTTGCTCAACCTCTTGCTATAAAAGACAAGACCTCAAACGAAATTGCCCGGGCGCAAGGCCCGGGCAATTCACATCGGTCTCACTCAGAGCTGATCAGATCAGTCCTGGTTGAGCTGCTGCTTGATCAGATCACCGATGGTGGTCGGACCTGCAACTTCCGGTTCTTCTTCGCGCAGCGTGTTCATCGCTTTACGAGTTTCAGCCTGGTCTTTCGCACGGATAGACAGGTTGATGGTACGCGTTTTGCGATCAACGTTGACGATGCGTGCTTCAACAGCGTCGCCTTCTTTCAGTTCAGTAGTCGCATCTTCGATGCGCTCTTCGCTGATTTCGCTTGCTTTCAGGATAGCGACGACGTCAGTAGCCAGTTCGACCAGTGCCTGTTTCGGCTCAACTTCAACAACGCGACCGGAAACGATAGCGCCTTTGTCGTTGACGGCCAGGAACTCAGCAACCGGGTCGCTCTCGAGCTGTTTGATGCCGAGAGAGATACGTTCGCGTTCCGGATCGATAGACAGGATGACGGCTTCAGCTTCGTCACCTTTACGGTATTTGCGAACCGCTTCTTCACCAGCTTCAGACCAAGAGATGTCAGACAGGTGAACCAGACCGTCGATGCCGCCTTTCAGACCGATGAAGATACCGAAGTCAGTGATGGACTTGATGGTACCGGAAACGCGGTCGCCTTTGTTGTAGGTAGAGTTGAACTCTTCCCACGGGTTCTGAGTGCACTGTTTGATACCCAGAGAGATACGACGACGTTCTTCGTCGATATCCAGAACCATAACTTCGACGTCATCACCAACGTTGACGACTTTGGACGGATGGATGTTTTTGTTGGTCCAATCCATTTCGGATACGTGAACCAGACCTTCAACACCTTCTTCCAGCTCTGCGAAGCAGCCATAGTCGGTCAGATTAGTGACGCGTGCTTTGACCTTGGTGTTTTCCGGGTAACGCGCTTTGATGTTGACCCACGGATCTTCACCCAGCTGTTTCAGACCCAGAGAAACGCGGTTGCGTTCGCGGTCGAATTTCAGCACTTTCACGTTGATTTCGTCGCCTACTGCAACGATTTCAGACGGATGCTTGATGCGTTTCCATGCCATGTCCGTGATGTGCAGCAGGCCGTCAACGCCGCCCAGATCAACGAATGCACCGTAATCTGTGAGGTTTTTGACGATACCTTTGATCTGCTGACCTTCCTGCAGGGTCGCCAGCAGAGCTTCACGTTCAGCGCTGTTTTCAGCTTCGAGAACGGCACGACGGGAAACAACAACGTTGTTGCGTTTCGGATCGAGCTTGATGACTTTGAAGTCCAGCTCTTTGTTTTCGAGGTGAGTCGTGTCACGTACCGGACGGACGTCAACCAGAGAACCCGGCAGGAACGCACGGATAGAGTTAACGTCTACGGTGAAGCCGCCTTTGACTTTACCGTTGATCACGCCTTTGACGATCTGGTCGTCTTCGAATGCAGCTTCCAGCTCTTTCCAAGCTTCAGCGCGTTTTGCTTTTTCGCGTGACAGGCGAGTTTCACCGAAGCCGTCTTCGACTGCTTCCAGTGCAACGCTAACAGTGTCGCCCACTTTAACGTTCAGTTGGCCGCTTTCGTCCTTGAACTGGGACGCCGGGATCTGACCTTCAGATTTCAGACCCGCGTTAACGGTGATCCAATCGCCTTCGATGTCAACGATTGTAGCCTCGACGATTGCGCCCGGCTCCATGTTGATGTCATTCAGAGACTGTTCAAACAGTTCAGCAAAGCTTTCGCTCATGATATTCCTACGTGATCAACGTGATGACGGTCAAAGACCGTTTTTCTCCACACCACCGACTAGCGTGGGCCTATTCTACGCACTCTGGAGACGTTACCGCCGGTTTGGAAACGGTTCGCATCGTTGGAATGAATGATGACGTACCGCTTCGTTGACGTACTCCCAGAGCATCCGGATATGGCGTCTGGCCACCGTGCGCACAGCGACCATCGTCGTGAATCGAACCGCTAAACTCAAGCCTTCAACCGCTCATCCAGCAGAGCTTCGATGCGAGCGACGACGTCCGGTATACTCAGTTCGGTCGTATCCAGCACGATGGCATCGTCTGCAGGTTTCAGAGGTGAAACACTGCGATTCTGATCGCGCTCGTCACGAACCTGAATATCTCTTAAAAGACTCCCAAAATTAGCAGAAATACCCGCTAACTGCAACTGCTTCATACGCCGCCGAGCACGCTCCTCGGCCGAAGCCGTTAGGAATATCTTCAGCACTGCGGCAGGAAAAACGGTCGTTCCCATGTCGCGGCCGTCCGCGATCAGGCCCGGGGCAATAGCGAAATCGCGCTGACGTTGCAGGAGCGCATCGCGCACTGCAGGAATGCTGGCTACCACCGAAGCAGCATTGCCAATGGCTTCTTGACGAATAGCATGTGAGACGTCTTCGCCTTCCAGCATCACCTTCACCGAGGCATCAGCCTCCGTTAGGAAGCAAACATCCAGTGTTTCCGCGATATGCGCTACGGCGGCTTCATCTGCGGCATCGACACCGTGGTTGTGTGCGGCCAGCGCCGTCAGGCGATACAGCGCGCCAGAATCCAGCAGGTGCCAACGATGGTTGGCCGCCAACATGCTGGAAATCGTACCTTTCCCTGCGCCGCCCGGGCCATCCAGTGTGACTACTGGCACCTCACTCATGCCGTTTCCTCGATCACATCCAGACGCATGCCAACGGTATCGGCCAGCGTTTTGAAGTTCGGGAAGGACGTCGCCACGTTGGCGCAGTCCAGAATGTCGATATCACCCTCGGCACACAGTGCCGCAACGGCAAAGGCCATAGCAATGCGGTGGTCGCCGTGACTGTCGATACGACCGCCATGGTAAGTGCCACCGACAACATCGATACCGTCATCATAGACGGTGTGCTCAACGCCGATGGCCGCTAGGCCGTCAGCCATTGCTTGGATGCGGTCGGATTCCTTGACGCGCAGCTCTGCGGCATTGCGCAGGCGGGTTGTGCCCTCAGCATTGGCGGCAGCGATGAATAACACTGGGAATTCATCAATGGCCAGCGGCACCTGCTCATCGTCAATGTCGATGCCTGTCAACGGCGCGTAGCGAACATGGATGTCGGCAACCGGCTCGCCTCCCACTTCGCGCTCGTTGGACAAGGTGAGGTCTGCCCCCATGGCCTTAAGGATATTGATGACGCCGACACGCGTGGGGTTGATCCCAACATGCTCAAGCACCAGATCAGCCCCCGGCGTGATGGACGCAGCAACGAGGAAGAAAGCAGCCGAAGAGATATCTGCCGGTACGTCAATCGCACCCGCTGTCAGACGCCCGCCCCCTTGGATGATGGCCGTCGCCCCTTCGCGACGCACTTCATAACCGAAACCATTGAGCATGCGCTCAGTATGATCTCGCGTCGGTGCCGGCTCCGTCACACGCGTTTCGCCTTCGGCATACATGCCCGCCAATAGCAGGCAGGATTTCACCTGAGCACTGGCCATTGGCATGTCATAGGTGATGCCCTTGAGCGGCTGACCGCCGTGAATATGCAGCGGCGGGCGCCCTTTGTCGGCTGTATCGATGCATGCCCCCATCAGACGCAACGGATCCGCAACACGGTTCATTGGTCGCTTCGACAGAGAAGCATCACCTGTCAGCGTGCTGTCGAACGCCTGCCCTGCCATCAAGCCGGAGAAAAGACGCATCCCCGTACCGGCATTTCCCAGATACAGATCGCCCTGCGGCGCTTTCAGACCGTGCATACCGACACCGTGAATGGTGACATGCCCGTTATCAGGCCCTTCAATCTGTACGCCCATGGCACGGAAGGCCTTGAGCGTAGCCAGACTATCTTCGCCTTCAAGGAAACCGTCCACTTCGGTAACACCTTCAGCCAGTGCGCCCAGCATAATGGAACGGTGCGACATGGATTTATCGCCCGGCACGCGGATGCGGCCACGGACACTGCCGCCCTGATGGGCAAGATAACGAACATTGTGCTGAGTCATGGTCTGCTCACTCATGAAGTAGTCTGGTTCAACAGGGTCTGAAAGTGGTGTCGCGCCTGACTGGCGCACTGAAAGATAGCGTGAAGGGATTCGGCATCACCCTCCTCTATGGCACGTCGTAAGCGCGCCAAGCCCGCCTCGAAGTCGTCCAAAGCGCCCAATACGGCATCGCGGTTGCCAAGGAAGATGTCACGCCACATCACTGGGTCGGACCCGGCGATACGGGTGAAGTCACGGAAGCCACCGGCGGCGTAGCGGAAGATATCAAGCCCTTCATCTTGACGCGCCAACGTATCGACCAGAGAAAAGGCTAGAAGATGGGGCAGATGGCTGGTTCGCGCCAGAATATCGTCGTGCCGCTCGACCGACATGGTGACCACCTCGGCTCCGGCGGCTTCCCACACGGCAGCGACGCGCTCGACATAGCGTTCGGCAGTTTGCGGTTCTGGTGTAAGGATCACCTTGTGCGCGACATAGCGCTCGGGATCGGCTGCCGCTACACCGGTATGTTCCGCCCCAGAAATGGGATGCCCCAGTACCAGCCACGGCGGCAGATAGCCCATGGAGGCCACGACGGCATCGCGGATGACGCTTTTGCTGCTCCCCACATCCGTCACGACGATGTCGCGGTCGGCGACATGAGGGGCTAGGCGCTCAATCAGCGGCCCGATCGCCATCACCGGCACGCACAGAACGATCATCGAAATGCCATCGAGCTGGGTCAAAGGATCGGTATCACCACTGTCGATCAGCCCCATCTGCTGCCCCAGCACCAGCTCTTCCTCACGCACATCGCTACCGCGAATGACGCCGGGATAGCCTTGCTGCTTCAATGCGGCGGCAAGCGAACCTCCGATCATTCCTACCCCAAGGATAAGGATGCCCGACTCTTGGGGCGTGGGCCTTTGCTTCACGTCGCCTATACCTGTTGCAATCTGCGTTCACGGCCGTCGCGGCACTGCAAACGATAAGAAATGGTGCAGCGACCCATAGAGCCGCTGCCTTCATCAAAGAATCAGATAACCGCTGAGGGCCAAGAACCCAAAACACGGATATCGATCATCGAGCCTTCGTATTCTTCCAAGGCCTGCGCCAGCGGGCCATCCTCACAATGCCCTTTCACTTCAACAAAGAAGACGTAATGCCACGGCTGGACACGCGAAGGGCGCGATTCGAGATGCGTGATGTCGATGCCGTGGCGGCTCAACGGCTCAAGCAAGCGTTCGAGCGCACCGGGCTGGTTATGCACGGACGCCAGCAGCAGGGTGCGGTCATCGCCGCTCGGCCCCACAGGCTCACGCCCGATAACCAGAAAATGCGTCACGTTGCTGGCCAGATCCTCGATATTGCGCACGAGAACATCGACATCGAAATAGTGGGTCGCGTGCGATCCTGCAATAGCAACACCGTTCTTGTCCTGCTCAGCCAGCCGTACGGCTTCAGCATTGGAGGATACGGCGATCAGCTCTGCCTGAGGATAGTGCACGGCAAGCCATCCGCGGCACTGTGCCAACGGCTGCGAATGGGAATAAATACGTTCGATCGGCTCATCGAGCGCCCCGCGACGCCCGATGAGGTTGTTGTGGATAGGCAGGAAGATTTCCCCGCACACCCGCACATTGGAGCTGACGAACATATCGAAGGTCTGGTTGATCGCACCTTCGGTGGAGTTCTCGACGGGGACGACCCCGTACGCAACCTGCCCCGCTTCGACCTGACGGAAGACATCGGGGATAGTGGCGACAGGAACGCCTTCGACGGCACCACCGAAGTGCTTCAGCGTCGCCTGCTGACTATAGGTGCCGTTAGGCCCCAGATAGGCCACACTGACAGGCTGCTCAAGCGCCAGACAGGAAGACATGATCTCACGGAACAGTCGAGCCATCTCTTCGTCGGACAGAGGACCTTCGTTGAGCGCCATGATGCGCCGCATGACCTGAGCTTCGCGCTCGGGACGATAGAAGACCGTATCGGGGTCTTCCGCCAGTTTGGCTTCGGCCACACGCTGAGCCAGCTGGGCACGTTCACTGATCAGCGACAGCAGTTCGCTGTCGACCGCATTGATGCGTTTGCGCAATGCATCGAGCGACAGCGCGTTCTGCTGATCAAGATCCTTCGATTCATTCATCGAGCGTACTTACCTTGTGATGCGGTTATCCGTGATCGCGTTCGAAGGCCTTCATGAAGTCCACCAGTGCATCGACGCCCGCCTCTGGCATGGCGTTGTACAGACTGGCGCGCATGCCACCGACGCTGCGATGCCCCTTCAGATTGAGAAGCCCTGCGGCTTTCGACTCGGCGAGGAAGCGTGCGTTGAGCGACTCGTCCGCCAGAATGAAAGGCACGTTGGTGATAGAGCGATGACGCAGTTCCACGGGGTTGGAATAGAAGTCGCTGTTATCAATGGCGGCATACAGCTTCGATGCCTTGCGCTGATTGATCTCGGCGATGGCCGGAATACCACCCTGACGTTTCATCCACTGGAAGACCAGACCGCACAGATACCACGCAAAAGTCGGCGGCGTATTGTACATGGAATCGGTCTTCACCATAGTGCGATAGTCAAGCATGGTGGGAATGCCTGCCTTTGGCTCACGTGCCAGCAGGTCATCGCGCACGATCACCAGCGTGATGCCAGCCGGCCCAATGTTCTTCTGGGCGCCGGCGTAGATCATGCCGAACTTCGACACGTCCATTTCACGTCCCATAATGGACGATGACATGTCACAGATAACCGGCACGTCCTGACCGCCGATGATGGCCTGCGGAATGTAGTCGAACTGCACGCCACCGATGGTTTCGTTATCGGTGTAGTGCAGGTAGGCCGCATCATCCGAGATCACCAGCTCGTCCTGCAGCGGTGCACGCGAATAGTTGCTGTCTTTGGTGGACGCAGCAACGTGCACGCCGGTCAGACGCTTGGCCTCGTCGATCGCCTTAGACGACCAGATACCGCTATCAATGATGTTGGGACGCCCTTGCGCTGCCAGATTGAGCGGCGCGCTGGCGAACTGTGTCGAGGCCCCCCCGGACAGGAACAGCACACGGTAGTTATCAGGAATGCCCATCAGCTCACGCAGATCGGCTTCTGCCTGCTCGGCCAACGCCATGAAATCAGGGCCGCGATGGCTGATTTCCATGACGGAAGCGCCCAGACCGTGAAAGTCCAGCAGTTCTTCCTGTGCCTGTTCCAGTACAGCCTCGGGCAATGTCGCCGGGCCCGGGCTGAAGTTGTAATGTCTCATCGGGAGCTCCTCGAACAACCATCATTGTTGTGGGGCATCAGGCTCCAGTCGTGTCGTCACCGTCAGCGGCCTGATTTTCATCAGCCTCACCGGAGGTCTGTTCGCCCTCTTCTTCTTCAATCATGGGCTCATCATCGGAAGGCTCGTCAAGGCGGACACTCGCCACCAGACGCTCACCTTCTCCAACACGGATCAGAGTGACACCCTGTGTGTTACGAGACGTGCACGACACTTCACTGACACGTGTACGCACCAGCGTACCGCGGTCGGTGATCAGCATCATCTCATCCTGATCGGCCACCTGGATGGCCGCTACCATCTCACCGTTGCGTTCGGAAGTCTGCATGGCGATCACGCCCTGGCCACCGCGTCCGCGCAGCGGGAATTCTTCGAGACGCGTACGTTTGCCGTAACCGTTTTCCGAAGCTGTCAGGATATAACACTGCTGAACATCGTTGTCAGCTGTTACCTCTTGATAATCTTCATTTTCCACTTCTGCACTAGCATCGATTTCAGTCGTGCACGGAATGATCAAACTGATGACGCGCGCGCCTTCTGCAAGACGCATGCCGCGGACACCGCGCGCCGTACGTCCCATTGAACGTACAACCTGCTCCTCGAAACGAATCGCCTTGCCGTTGGAGGACAGCAGCATGACATGGTCATTGCCGTTAGTGATGGCAGCACCGACCAGACGGTCGCCTTCTTCCAGCGCCAGCGCGATCAGACCACTGGAGCGCGGGCGTGAGAACTGTTCAAGCGACGTGCGTTTAACCGTACCGAACGCCGTCGCGAAGAAGATGTAACTGTCTTCGGCGTACTCGCGCACGGGCAGCAGTGCCGAGATGCACTCGTCGTCTTCCAGCGGCAGCAGATTGACCAACGGGCGACCACGCGAACCGCGGCTCGCCTGCGGCAGCTCGTAGCATTTGAGCCAGTACACTTTCCCGCGATCGGAGAACATCAGCAGCGTGTCGTGTGTCGAAGCCACGCGCAGGTGTTCGATGACGTCTTCATCCTTCATCGCGGTAGCGGACTTGCCTCGACCACCGCGACGCTGTGCCTGATAGTCGGACAGCGGCTGAGTCTTGGCATACCCAGTACGCGAGATCGTAACCACCATGTCTTCTTCGGCGATCAGGTCTTCGGTACGCAGGTCGCTACGGCTAGCCAGAATCTCGGTACGACGCTCGTCACCATACTGTTCACGCACGGTGCGCAGTTCGGTACGGATCACCTCCATCAGGCGGTCCGGATCTTCGAGAATTTCGGTCAGCTCGGCGATGCGTTCGAGGATGCCCTGATATTCTTCGAGCAATTTTTCAGTTTCGAGACCGGTCAGACGGTGCAGACGCAGTTCGAGGATGGCCTGAGCCTGAGCTTCGGTCAGACGATAGCCAGAGCGATCGGTCGCCAGACCAAACTCACCTTCAATATCGTCAGGGCGGCAGGAAGTGGCACCCGCACGGTCGAGCATTTCGAGCACTTGGCCCGGCTGCCATACGGTATCAACCAGCTTCTGCTTGGCTTCCTGAGAGGAGTTGGAGGCCTTGATAAGGGCAATGACCTCATCAATGTTAGAGATCGCGACCGTCAGACCTTCAAGAATATGCCCACGTTCGCGCGCACGGTTGAGTTCGTACAGCGTACGGCGCGTGACCACTTCACGACGGTGGCGCACGAAGGCATCCAGCACCTGACGCAGGTTGAGCGTCTTCGGCTGACCATTGTCCAGCGCCACCATGTTGATACCGAAGACCGTTTCCAGCTGCGTCTGTGCGAACAGGTTGTTGACGACGACATCACCGGATTCACCACGTTTGGTCTCGATCACGACGCGCAGACCATCCTTGTCGGACTCGTCGCGCAGTTCGGCGATACCCTCGATCTTGCGATCCTTGACCAGCTCGGCGATCTTCTCAATCAAGCGCGCCTTGTTCACCTGGTAAGGCAGCTCGGTCACGATGATGTGATCGCGACCGGTCTTGTCATCGTGCTCGACGGTGTGACGTGCACGCATGTAGATGCGTCCGCGACCGGTGCGGTAGGCGTCGAGGATACCGGCGCGACCATTAATGATACCGGCCGTCGGGAAATCGGGCCCCGGCAGGTATTCCATCAGCTGATCGACGGTCAGACTGTCGTCGTCGATCAGTGCCAGACAGGCATTGATAACTTCGGTCAGGTTATGCGGCGGGATATTGGTCGCCATCCCGACAGCAATACCTGCAGCACCGTTGACCAGCAGGTTGGGGATGCGCGTTGGCAGCACATCAGGAATGCGCTGCGTACCGTCATAGTTGTCGACCCAATCGACGGTATCCTTTTCGAGGTCGGCCAGCAGTTCGTGCGCGATGCGCGCCATGCGCACCTCGGTATAACGCATGGCCGCGGCGCTGTCGCCGTCGATAGAACCGAAGTTCCCCTGCCCGTCGACCAGCACGTAGCGCATCGAGAAGGACTGTGCCATGCGGACGATGGTGTCATAAACGGCCGAGTCGCCGTGCGGGTGATATTTACCGATAACGTCACCAACCACACGCGCGGACTTCAGATAAGCACGATTCCAATCGTTCTTCAGCTCATGCATGGCATACAGCACGCGCCGGTGAACCGGTTTGAGCCCGTCTCGTACATCGGGAAGTGCACGCCCGATGATGACGCTCATTGCGTAGTCGAGATACGACTGCTTCAGTTCGTCCTCGATGTTGACTGGCAGAACCTCTTTGGCGATCTCACCCATGAGTCGTTAAATCCTGAAGTTGACTTTCACATTAACCACATGTCCATGCATACAGCCAGACGACTGCAGGCGCAGCTGTGGTTTGGCGCATGGCACGCGCCTCATCATTGACGACCAGTGTACCATATAGAGATGTGTTGACGCGTCATCAGTACGTTTTAGCTACGATAGGCATGATCGACACGCGACACCTCGCGGCATTCACACACCCTCACCAGGAAGTGGCGTGGTGATAAGGACTTCCGACATAATGCCCACTTCCGATTAGGACGAGAGACCATGTGGTTTAAGCACCTTCATCTGTATCGCGTACACGATTTCGACATCCTTCCGCTTGAGCAGCTGAGCGACGCTCTGGCAGCCCATCGCTTCCAACCCGTCGGCCCGCATGAAGCGCGTCGTCACGGCTGGAGCGCACCGGCAGGCCGCAACAGTGACCTGCTGGTTCACGAGGTGCAGGGACACCGTCTGATCCGCCTGGCCGAACAGCAGCGTCTGCTGCCTTCCAGCGTCATCAAGGAAGAACTGGAAGAACGCTGCGCCGAGCTGGAAGCCAAGCAAGGCTTTCCGCCCCGACGCCGCGAACGTCAGGCACTCAAAGAAACCCTGATCGAAGAACTGCTGCCGCAGGCCTTTGCACGCACGACTGTGACCGAACTGTGGTGGGATACACGCAGCCGTCTGATCGGCATTAACTGTGCGTCAGCGAAACGTGCCGAAAGCGTGCTGGATGCCCTGCGCCAGACGCTGGGCTCGTTGAAGGTCACACCGCTGGCCGTACGCGAACCGATCGCCCGCACGATGACACACTGGCTGACCGACGCATCCTCACGCCCCGATTCACTGGTCATCGGCGACCAGATCGAACTGCGCGGCAACGATGATGGTATTATCCGGGCACGTGCGATGGATCTTGATGGCGATGAGATCCAGACGGCCATTGCCTCGGGACGCCAGGCCAGCCGCCTTGCCATTCAGATCGAAGGCGTACTGGGACTGACACTGCAGGAAGACCTCGTGCTCAAATCGCTGGCCTTCGACGATGCTCTGCTAGACGAAGCCAACGATGCCGACGATGATGGCGATCCCATCCTCCGTATCGACACCGACCTTGCCTTGATGGCAGGCGCACTGACGTCGGCCGTGCAGCAGCTCATCGGCTGGCTGGGCGGCGAACAGGACCCCGCCGTCGCCACGGCCGTATAGTATTGTTGTTAATGCGTGGTGGCAGTGACGTGCTGCCACCACGCTCGGTTATATCGGTGAGTTGCCGTTATTTATCATTCCTTCATCTATGAACGTCACCATGACCACTACTTCGACACCCGATCGCTTCGATTCGCTGCGCCCCTATCGAGACGATGAGGTCGTTGCCGTACTTGACCGACTGGCACATGACCACGAGTTTCTGAACCTTGTCGGGCGCTATCGACTGCCGCGCCTGATGAAGCACCTGCCGTGCCTCGCCCGCTTCCTGACTCGTCAAGGTCTGCAGAAGCGTATGAAAGGCACGCTGACAATCGCCGATTTTCAGCAGCATATCGCCGATTATATGAACGATATGATCGCCAAAACGGTCACGCGCTTCGAAACGGAAGGGGCCGCTCATCTGGACCCGGACAATGCCTATCTGTTCATCGGCAACCACCGCGACATTTCACTCGATCCGGCCTTTCTCAATTTGGCACTGCACCATTCGGGCCGCGACACCGTCAGGATCGCTATCGGCGACAATCTGCTGAAACGCCCCTTTGCCTCGGACCTGATGCGCCTCAACAAGAGCTTTATCGTGCCGCGCTCCTCCAGCGGCAAGCGTGAGATGCTGCAAGCATTTCGCCTGCTGTCCGATTACATCGCGCACTCACTGAAAGATGAAAAGCATTCCATCTGGATCGCTCAACGCCAGGGGCGCGCCAAGGATGGTATTGACCGCACCGAACCGGGCATTATCAAGATGATCTGCATGTCTCAGGGCAAGCAACCTCTGGGCGGCACCATCAAAGCACTCAATATCGTACCGGTGTCGATCAGCTACGAGTACGACCCTTGCGCACTGATGAAGGCCCGTGAACTGCAAGCACTCGAAACGGACGGCAGCTACGAAAAGCAGTCCATGGAAGACATGCAGTCCATCGCCGCTGGCATCACCGGGCAGAAAGGCCGCGTCAGCCTGCATTTCGGCACCCCGCTGTCCGTACGTCCTGACGGCTATCCGTTTGAAACGGCCGAAGAGGTTGCGGCGGAAATCGACCGTCAGGTACTAGAAGGCTATACGCTGTTTCCGCCCCACATGCTGGCACTGAAGATGCTCGGCGGTCATGATGAGCTGATCGATGAGACAGGCATCACCGAGGATGATCGTCAACGCTTTAACGCTGCTCTGGCCGAAGTACCTGAAGATCTGCGTCCTTGGTGGCTACAGCAGTATGCAAACCCGGTGCTGAACCGCGCAGGATTAATCGAAGAATAAGCCTCTTTTATGCCCGTAGCGCAACGGTGGATACAGTGCACAAACGAGAAAGGGCAGCCTGATTAGGCTGCCCTTTCTGTTTATTTATCATCAACGCTCTTTATCACGGACGACCATAAATGCGCGCAGGCAAACGCTCCCGATAGTACAAGCATCTCGCGCATAGCAAAGCGCACCCACCCTACACGGGCATATACGGCATCACTTGCGCCAGAACGCCGGCGTCAGCAGCACCATGACCGTCAAAATCTCAAGTCGTCCCATAATCATCGCCACACTGAGCAGCCACTTTGCCATATCAGGAAGATCACGGTAGTTGCCCGCGGGACCGACACGCCCCCCTACCGCCGGGCCCACATTGGCCAGCGAAGACACGGAGGTACTGATTGAGGTGAGCAAATCCACATCCATCATCGACATCAGAATCGACATCACCGCCACGGTCAGCGAGAAGAAGAAGGAAAACGCAATGACGGCACGCACGATATCGTCGGTCAGCAAGCGGCCATTGTAGCGCTGCACGAACACCCCATTGGCATGCACCAGATGGCGCAGGTGATTGCGCAACATCAGCCAACCGATCTGTACGCGGAAGATCTTGATCCCCCCCGTTGTCGACCCCGAACACCCTCCGATAAACAGCAGATAGAAGAAGACGTTGACGGCCAGCGCTCCCCACAGGGTGTAATCGGTGGAGGAATACCCTGTCGTCGTAATCACGGACACGACATTAAAGGCCGTTTCCGTCAACACCCGCCCAAAACCTGCGGTCGCCCCTTGATGCAGGCGATAGAGCGTCAGGCTCAGCGAGGTTAGTGTGACCAGCCAAAATAGGCCTCGCACCTGCTGATCGCGCCACAGTGGCTGCCAAGAACGACGCCCAAGCACTCGGATATACATCACGAACGGCAGCGCACTGGTCAGCATGAACACCATGGAAGCCCATAGGATAGCGGGGTGGTTCTGGTACACACCGAAAGAGTCATCGTAATTGGCGAAGCCACCGGTCGATACCGAACTCATGGCGTGCACGATGGCATCCAGCCAGGTCATGCCCAGCACCCGATAGGTGATGAACGCCACCAGCGTACTGCCGATATAGATGCTGGCAATGGCTTTGGCAGCGGTGCCCGCACGCGGTGCGACCTGATCCGACCATTCAGAAGACTCGGTATGGAACAGCCGCATGCCACCGACCTTGAGAAAGGGCAAGATGGCGATCGCCATCACGATGATCCCGATCCCTCCCATCCATTGCAGCAGTCCGCGCCACAGTTTGATGCCAACGGAAAGGTGCTCAATACCCACCAGCACGGTTCCCCCCGTACTGGTTACGCCCGACACGGCTTCGAAAACGGCATCCGCTACAGTCAGGCGCGGCTGCCCCAGAATCATCGGCAGGCTGGCAAAACCGGCGAACACTACCCAGCTCAGCACGGTCAGCAGGAACATCTGCCGCGGGCGCAGTTCCATGCGCGCATTGCGCGTCCAGAACAGCACTAGGCCTACGGTGCTCAGCGTGATGACCTCAGAGGTGGCAAACGCGCGCACATCGGGGTCCTGCTCGATGGCCAGCACGACCAGCGGGATCGCCATGACCAAAGCCAAAATGAACAGCAAGATTGCCAGAATGCGCAGCACCGGCATGAAGTCGATTAGATGCAAGAGCCGCATCGTTGCGAACGGTGATCGTGATGAGGGCATATTGCGTGGTCTCATTGCAAAGAAACCGGCCTTCAGGCCGCCTACACTCAGATAGGAAGATGACGGCTGTCGCTGCTCACTACAGCGTTCAGCACTGCGACAGTATGAACGGCTGCATAGCCTTATGCGAGCCTGACATAAAACAGCGGTTGTGCAGTCGTTTGATCCTCTGCACTATTCTGTACCGCACCCTATGCTAGAAGACATCCGATACTCGCACCCGGAAAAGCCCATAGCCATGACCTCTTCTCGAACGCAGCTTCAACAGGCCCAGCGCATCAATATTGTAACGGCCGTGGCCGATGGCTTACTCGGTCTGGTCAAGATCGGCGTGGGCAGCCTCACAGCCTCTGGCGCACTGGTTGCAGACGGTATTCACTCTCTGGCCGATCTGTTCACCGATCTCATGGTGATGGTGGCCATGCACTTCGGTCGACAAGCCCCAGACAAACAGCATCCTTATGGCCATGGCCGCATTGAAACCATGGCCAGCCTTGCCTTGGGTTTCCTGCTGATTGCCATCGCCGTCATCATCGGCTGGGATAGTCTGCAAGCTATGTTTGTTCCTCAGCATGGCGCCATTGGCTATGCAGCGCTGGGCGTCACCGTTCTGGCCCTGCTGGTCAAGGAAGCTATCTTCCACTGGACCCTTCGCACCGCACGCGAACAGCGCTCGCAACTGCTGGAAGCCAGCGCATGGCATTCTCGTAGCGATTCGCTTTCATCGCTTATCGTTCTGATAGGCTTAATCGGCAGTCTGTTCGGACTGCACTGGCTAGATCCGCTGGCCGCGCTATTGGTGTCCCTCCTTGTCGGTCGCATCGGTGCTGAAACACTCTGGCAGGCCAGTCGCGAGCTAATCGACACGACACTGTCCGACGATGAAATCGATTCGGTACGTAAGAGCGCCCTGACCGTCTCCGAACTGCGCGATATCCATGATCTGCGCGCCCGTCACGTCGGGGCGATGATCTGCCTCGATGTCCACCTACTGGTCGATGACGACCTGAGCGCTTCGGAAGCACATGAAATCGGCAATGCCGCCGTGGCCGCCATTCGACGTGACCATCCAACGATCCGCGACATTACTTTCCATGTAGATGTCGAAGATGACCACCTCAACAAGCATGCCGCACAGCATCTTCCCCTGCGTAAGGAGGTCAAGGCGGCGCTCGACAAGGCGTGGCAGGATCAGAGCTGGTGGCCTCATTGCCAAAAAATGAGCCTGCACTATCAGGCACATCGAGACCACCAGACTCGTCATATCGACCTCGATCTCTATCTACCCTGCAATGTAGTGTTCGACGATGCGACCCTGCAGCAGGCCTATTCGCTAACGGCCGATCTGCCATGGCGCGGCGAACTAAACATCTGGCATGCCGCCGTACCTTGCACGGAAAAGCACCTACCTGCTCACGAAGAGTGACAGTCGCTGGGCACTAGGCGGGAGGTGATACCTTCTGCTCGACACGCCCAGCCCCCCGTGCTCTTGCGTACCATATGCAGCACCGCCTCTTCGCTACCTTCACCTATCCCCGCTGCGCTATCGGCATTAAAGCGGTAGTGCAAGGAGGGCTGCTGCCCTTCCTGTGTAAGCGTGATATCACCGTAGGCGGCGCTCGACTCTTCCAAAGCATAGTGGGCCAGCCCACCGCCACTCATCATGAATTGTTCAACGTCCAGCTGCTGGCTACGCAGACTCCCCATTGCCGAGGTGATGTGCGCCTGCGCGGTATAGCGCTGATACGCCGGCACCGCAATGGACGCCAGAATACCGATGATGGCCATCACCACCATGACTTCCATTAGAGTAAAACCGCTCTGCGCCCACAGGCGCTCGCCGCTGGAGGCTTGGCGCTGCGCCAAGCGTGAATGAACCTCAGATTGTGCGAATACCGACATCGTAACTTCCTCTCGATAACTCTCAATAAGGAGTGGCTGACACTCCCTATGGCGGCAGTACCACTGGCACCTTGAGTCGGTAAAAAAATTTGCGGAGCGGGTCAATCTTTTTTCCCTTAGGCCGCCATCCTGTAAGCCAACCGCTACGGGAGTACGCCATGCCTTCATCCGCTCCAGCCCGCTTCGCACATCTACACGGTCTGCCATTTCTGTCGGAGTCCGAGCTGCCAACAAACTGGCCCGCCGTAACGCAACCACTCGAATACTGGCAGCGCCACGGCATCCTGCCTCTCAGCCATAGCGACGAAAAGATCGCCATTGCCGTAGCGTCGATCAGTGCCCTACGCGCACTGAACACTCTGGCCTTCGCTGCGGGCAGCCAAGTCGAAGCTTACTGGTGCGCCCCCGACACACTGTCGGAAGGACTAAGACAGCTGGCAGCACAGCTGCAAAATTCACCATCCCCTTCCGCCATGACGCCTGATAACGAACAGCAAGATCACGACACGCTGAAAACATTGCGTCAGTTGGTTCAGCAGGCGGCGTCCCAGGCCGCCTCTGATATCCATATTGACCCGGCTCCAGAAGGCCACGTACTGCGGCTGCGCATTGACGGACGTCTACATACGGTGGAGCACTGGCCTCGCCAACGCAGCGCGCGCCTGATCCGCCAGTTCAAGCTTCAGGCAGGCCTTGATATCGCACAGACGCGCCTACCCCAGGACGGTGCGCTCCATATGGCGCTAGAGAACGGGCGCAACGCTGACCTGCGTCTCAGCACGCTGCCAGCCCTGCACGGTGAAAAGGTGGTATTGCGCTTCATTCCTGCCGGTCAGTCGCTGCTGAAGCTGGCCGATATCGGCCTCTCCTCCTGCCATTATTCGCAGGTGGTCCACGCCCTCGGCCGACACGGCATGGTGCTGGTTACTGGTCCGACTGGCAGCGGCAAAACGTCGACGCTCTATCGCATGCTGATGGCACTGGAACACCGCCACCAGCTCAATCTGTGCAGCGTAGAGGACCCCGTGGAAGCACGTCTAGAAGGGCTAACCCAGATTCAGGTGCATTCGGCACAAGGTCTAGGCTTTGCCACCATCCTGCGGGCGCTGTTACGTCAAGACCCTGATGTACTGATGGTAGGTGAGATACGCGATGGCGAAACAGCGGGCATGGCCATCCGCGCCGCACAGACGGGGCACTTACTGCTATCCACGCTGCATACAGGATCAGCTACCGAAACCTTCAACCGCCTGCACGCATTGGGCATTCCCTTTCACGACATGGCGAGCGCCGTCACCCTAGTGGTATCGCAACGCCTTGTACGTCGACTGTGCCCATCCTGCCGTCAACCCGACATCGCGCCAGCACCCTTGCTGCAGCGGCACCCGTGCCTCAAAGAGACAGCGTTCTTCCGTGCTGGGGCCGGCTGCGATGCGTGTCGAGAAGGGTACCAAGGGCGAATGGCACTGTTCGAAGTCGTCCCGATGACGACCACTCTTCGCAATGCGCTGCTAACATCGACCCCTATCGCATCGGCGCAGGCGCTGCTAGCGACAACAAAGGATTCCACTCTGAGCGATGCCGCGCTGCGCTGTCTTGCAGCAGGACAAACAAGCCTTGACGAGGTGCTCAATGTACTCAGCTAGGCGGCCTCGTTATTGGCAATGGCAGGGAATTGATACAGAAGGACAGCGGCAGCGTGGTCTCATTGAGGCCGCGGATCGCCGACAGGCGCGAGACAACCTGCATCAGCAAAGCATCGCACCGATCATCATTCGACGCTTCATAACATTCGGCACACCCTGCTGTTCAAGCACAGCGCTAACCCAATGGATGAGACAGCTTCAGCAACTGTTAGCCGCAGATATCGGCCTACCCCAAGCGCTGCAGGTAATAGCGCAGATGTCATCCTCACCGGCTACACAACTGCTGACGCATCAGGTTCATCACACTCTGGCGCAGGGGGAGTCGCTGGCCAACGCGCTGAAGGCAACACCGCACGCCCATGTGCCGCCGATAGAGTTAACCCTGCTGGCGACCGCCGAACAGGAAAGCGTGTTGGACCACGGGCTACAGCAGCTGGTTGAGCGCAGACAGCGCCAGCATGACTGGCAGCAACGCTGCCGTCAGCAGATGCGCTATCCCTTAACGCTCATTGTCGCGGGACTGGGAACACTGACGCTGATGATGAAGATGGTCGTGCCTCGTTTCGCCCAGCTGTATCAGCAATCAGGCCATGCACTGCCCCTGCTGACCCGTGGTCTCATCACACTGACTCATGCGCTTACTTCTAGCGCATGGCCCTATGTGGTGCTGGTGGCGCTCGTAGTGGTCATCTGGCGCAGTCGTCACCACCCTTATATCGCGCGGATATCGGCTCATCTGCCCGTTATCGCGACGCTGCAGCGGCACAGACTGGGCATCGCACTGCTGGAACAGCTTCTGCTAATGCGCCAGACGCGTCGTCAGCCACCACTGCTTGCAATGCCCGCGTCGCAGCAGCCATTAGATGTCCTTACTCATCACCTTCAGCATGCGCTGGCTGCCGGAGCATCGCTCAGTCACGTTCTAAGCTCATGTCGTAGCGGCTCTCGGCCGTTGTTTGCTAAGGACGTCATCCATCTCCTTCGGATTGCCGAACACACAGGTCAGATGGACGACGTATTAGAACAAGCCAGTCAACTGATAGCGCAGCGCAGTGAGCACTATCGACAGACGTTGACCGCATGGCTGGAACCGATTCTGCTGTCCTGCTTGGGCCTTGTCATCGGCACGCTCATGCTGAGCCTGTACCTGCCCATTCTCGATATGAAAGATGTGATGATATGAGTCCAGAAACCGTGTTACTGCTTGACGTGGTGATGTCGGCCGCTATCAGCATAGTGATTGCATGGCCCTTTCGTCACCGATTGAAGCGTTCCTACGTGCTGATTGGTCTGCTGCTTGATGCCGGGCTGCGCTACGCGCTACTGAGCCTGAGCCACGGCTCGCCCACGGCATGGATGACGGTGCTGGCCTTCGCCGCGTTCAGTCGTCTGGCCTGGATAGACGCAAGCACGGGGCGACTGCCGGATGCACTCACCCTGCCTTTGCTGGCCGCAGGCGGGCTTCATGCCGTCCTAATCGGTTATCCCCACTGGTCAAACGCTTTGCTTGGGGCATGTGTGGGCTACCTCATTCTATTCGGCATAGACTGGAGCTGGTGGGCGCTACACAAGCGCCATGCCATTGGCGGCGGCGATATGAAGCTGTTGGCGGCACTGGGGGCATGGTCGGGTATCCACACTCTACTGCTACTGCTATCATGTGCGTGCCTTATGGCGGCCAGCGTTGGCCTTGCCACAGGGCGCCATCACCAGCGCGCAGCCACACTGCCTTTCGGCCCATTTCTGGTCATCGCTGCGCTACTTCAACAGCTACTGATGCGCCACTGGGCTCCGCCACTCATCTGACGTTGAGCACGCCGCGCTCGGCAGCTCAGCTTCAGCCTTGGATCTGTCATGCTCATCATCGGCCTGACGGGTGGTATTGCCTCCGGTAAAAGTACCATTACCCGTTTATTCAACGCCCATGGTATCGGCCACGTCGACGCCGATCAGGTAGCGCGTGACATCGTCGCGCCGGGTGAACCGGTACTGACCCAGCTGGTCGAACGCTATGGGCAGCACCTCTTACTGCCTGATGGCACGCTCAATCGCGCGGCGCTACGCACTGTCATTTTCGAAGACCCCGCAGAAAGGCGTTGGGTCGAAGCACTTATGCATCCGGCCATCCGGCAGCGCATGTTTGAGCAGGTAGCCCGTCAGCCTGAACCCTATACCCTACTTGTCGTTCCGCTACTGTTCGAAACCGGCTTGGATCAGCAAGTGGATCGCGTGCTGGTGATCGATATTCCCGAAGCGCTTCAGCGTACGCGCCTTAAGGCGCGCGACCACAGCAGCGATGCTCAGATAGAGGCCATCCTAAACGCGCAGCTGACCCGTACTGAACGCCTAGCACGGGCAGACGACGTGATCGACAATAGCCTAGCGCTCGGCGACCCCGCGCTAGCACAGCGTGTCGCTGAACTGGACCACCACTATCGACAGCTCGCCAAGCAGTCACGCTGATCGGCACTGCTTGAAAGCCAGCGCACTGCCCGCATCTCTTTACGATAAGGTCAGTGCGAAACGGTGCTCAGGGGTAGATGCTCTGGGCTTTTCAACCTTTCGCACTTGCCTATCGGCTTACTTTTTCACGATAGAATCTCACCACAAGAGGCTTCCCATGTCACAGGACAAACCGCTACAGGTGGCCTGCCCCACCTGTCACACCAAGGTCAACTGGTCGTCGGCCAACCCGGATCGTCCGTTCTGCTCTCACCGCTGCAAGCTGATTGACCTAGGCGCATGGGCCAGCGAATCGCATCGCATTCCAGGTGAACAAGCCATGGATGAAACGGCCATTGATGAGATGGTGCTGCAACTGGAACGCCAGAACGCACAAAGCACGCCCTAAAGCGTGCTTTGTAAGGTACTGCTGTGCTCTAAAAGACAACGCGTCAGCGAACGGTCCAGAAAAAGCCTTGTGATGCGATCCCCTGCGCCCCAACACCGCGCGCATGGTCGATATCGTCCATTTCCAGACCACCCATCGCATAGATAGGCAGGCGGCGAGGCGCCACCCATTCCTGCAGGTCATGCCAGCCCAGCGCCGTCTGATCACGGCACAGCTCGGTCGGACGGATCGGCGACAGCGTCGCGAAATCACAGTCCAGCTGCTCAGCCATAATCAGATCTTGCTCATTATGCACCGTGCTACCCAACCAGCGTGACGTTGCCACCGGGCGCTCTTTCAAGCCGTGCAGCTGATGCGACGTCAGGTAGAGACCACTGGCGTCCAGCGATTCGACCAAGTCGGCGACCGGTTTCACCTGCTCGTCACGGTTACCCAGCAGAATGCGAGCACCGTGTTTGCGTCCCAGTTCAACGGCGATTTCAGCGCGCTGCGCATAATCGTCCATTGCCAGCTCGGGCGCACGTACGCGTACCAGTTTCAGATGGTGCTCGGTCAGCGCTTCCTCAAGCGATTCAGCAAAAGCATCGTTGCTGGAAGCTTCCCCTGTCACCATCATGTAGGACGGCAGGATCGCCGCACGGATGATGGGCTGGTTGGCTTCAGGGAAGTTGTAGTGCCACAGATCGTCGACGTCGACCCAGCGCACCACCTGGCCTTCACGGCCAAAAGGTTCACCACTGAAATCATGCACGGCCCACACATCCAGCACGACAGTGTAATCGCCATAATCGTGAGGAACACGGATCAGCGGCTGAGCACGACGCACATGAATGCCTAGCTCCTCGAACAGTTCTCGTTTGAGCGCCTCGAAGCCTGTTTCATAAGGGCGACGCTTGCCCCCAGGAAACTCCCAGCGTCCACCTTGATCGACGAAAGAAGGGCGTCGAGATAGGAATACCTGACCATTCTGATTAAAAATGGCCGCCGCTGCGACATTGAGGTGGCGCTTGGACGTTGATTCCGACATGACGTGCGTGTACTCCACTGCGACAGCAATAAGTTAAGGAAAGACAACCGCTCGAATGGGGGGATTCTACCACCATCCGCACCCCGTGAGGTATTCGGGTTGCCCAAAGGGCAGATTTATCCCGCCTCGGCATACCCACCCTCACCGCCACCGCCCACCACAGTGGGCAGGCGGTAACGGCGAATGAACATCTTCAGGTGCGGTATTCAGCGTTGATGGTCACGTACTCGTGGGACAGATCAGACGTCCAGACCGTCGCCGCCTGATCACCACGCCCCAGCGTAATACGAATGACGATATCCTCTTCGGACATGGCTCGACTGCCCGCCTCTTCGCTGTAACCCGGCGCCCGCTCACCGTACTGTGCGATCAATACACCGTTAATCGTGAGCGTCGTCAATGCCACATCAAGATCGACACCGGCTTTGCCGATGGCCATCAGTACACGCCCCCAGTTGGCGTCGCTGGCAGAAAGTGCCGTCTTGACCAACGGAGAATGCGCCACACTGTAGGCGATCTTCAGGGCTTCCTCTTCGATCTGTGCATCGGCTACTTCAATGGCGACGAACTTTGTGGCCCCCTCGCCATCGCGAATGACCGCCTGTGCCAGTTCCAGCATCAGATCGTCCAGCACGGCGGCAAAGGCCTCGAGATCATCGCCGGCCACAACGGCGCCTTCACCCGTCGCTACCATCGTGCACGCATCGTTAGTGGAAGTATCCGAGTCAACGGTAATGCGATTGAACGAAAGGTCCGCGCCCTTGCGCAGCATTGCGGCCAACGCTGCCTGCTCAATGGCCGCATCCGTCGCAATGAAGACCAGCATGGTCGCCATGTTGGGACAGATCATGCCGGAGCCCTTCACAATCCCATTGATCGTGATGGACTGACCGTTGATCTGTAGCGTGCGCGTGGCGCCTTTCGGGCGCGTATCAGTCGTCATGATGCCCGTTGCTGCCTGCTGCCAGTGATCCGGTGCCAAATCTGCCAGCGCAGCGCCCAAGGCAGCGTCGATACGCTCAACGGGCAATGGCTCCCCGATCACGCCAGTGGAATACGGGAGCACTTGCTGTGCCGATACACCGGCCTCGCGAGCGAGGGCTTCGCAGCAGGCATTGGCAGCCACTAGGCCATGCTCGCCGGTTCCCGCATTAGCATTACCCGTGTTGATCAACAGATAGCGAGGCGCACCTGACGCCAAATGATCGCGAGCCACTTTAACAGGCGCGGCGCAGAACACGTTACGCGTGAACACGGCCGCCACTTGGCTTCGTTCACCCAGCTCGAAAACGACAAGGTCTCGATGCCCTGCTTTCTTGATTCCCGCACTGGCGATACCCGCCCGGATACCCGCAATGGAAGGCATGTCTGGAAATGCGCCGCTACCTGTTGCCATGATATTGTTCGCTCTTGAATACGCTACAGAATGAAAGAATAAAAACAGCCCTTCTGTTATGCCATGTCAGGGCGGGCGACGCCAGCCCTGCGATACACACCAACCCAATTGCCGCCGCTTCGCGACTTACTGCTTCCCCATAACGCACGCGGGGCATGCCCAGATGGACATGCCCCGCGTCGTCGAAAACAAATGAGCGATTAGCTCAGACGCCCACAGCACTGCTTGTATTTCTTGCCGGAACCGCACGGGCACGGCGCATTGCGGCTAATGCGGGAATCCTGCCCTTCAGCACCGCCAGCCACCTGCTCCGCACTGTCCAGCGCGCCATCGTCCAATGCATCGTCGGTGCGCTCTTCATGGCTGCTCTGACGTTCATGTTCGAGCTGCTCACGGCGTGCCTGTTCAAGACGCTCTACATCTTCCTGACGCTGCACCTGCACATGGCTCAGAATGCGCACGACATCGGAACGGATATCCGACAGCAGCTGCTGGAACAGATTGAACGCTTCGCGCTTGTATTCCTGCTTCGGATTCTTCTGCGCATAGCCGCGCAGGTGAATACCACGGCGCAGGTGATCCATCAACTGGAGGTGTTCCTTCCAGCGCGTATCGAGCACCTGCAGCATGACCTGCTTCTCAAAGCGGTTCATCATCTCGTCGCCCACTTCGGTGCGCTTAGCCTGATAGACGTCGGCATGTTCCTGACGCAGACGCTCAATCAAACCGGCATCGTTCAACGACGGGTCTTCGTCCATCCACTGCTTAACCGGGCTTTCAAGATTCAGCTCTTCACGCAGATGACGCTCCAGACCTTCGATGTCCCAGTCTTCCGGCAGGCTCTCCGGCGGAATGTAGCTGTAAACGACAGACTCGATCACCTGTTCGGCAATGCCGTGAATGTTGTCGGAAATGTCGTCTGCAGACAGGATATCATCGCGCTGCTGGTAGACTACCTTACGCTGATCATTAGCCACGTCATCGTATTCGAGTACCTGCTTACGCGCGTCAAAGTGGTGGCTTTCCACCTTCTTCTGCGCCCGTTCAACGGCATTGGACACCATGCGGTGCTCGATAGCTTCGCCGGTTTTCATGCCCAACATCGACATCACGCGCTTAACCTTATCGGCCGCAAACAGGCGCATCAGGTTGTCTTCCAGCGACAGATAGAAGCGCGTGGAACCCGGGTCACCCTGACGCCCAGCACGACCGCGCAGCTGGTTGTCGATACGTCGTGAATCGTGGCGTTCAGAGCCGACGACGTGCAGACCACCTGCCGCGATAACGGCATCGTGACGTTGCTGCCAGCGCGCCTTGATCGCGTTAATTTCAGCGTCCGACGGTTCTTCGAGCTCGGCCACTTCCGCTTCCCAGTTACCGCCCAGCATGATGTCGGTACCACGACCGGCCATGTTGGTGGCGATCGTCACCGCGCCCGGCTGACCCGCCTGCGCAATGATGGCTGCTTCACGGTCGTGGTGCTTGGCGTTGAGCACGCTGTGCGGAATGCCTTGGCGGCGCAGCAGATCGGACAGTAGTTCAGACGTTTCGATAGACGCTGTACCCACCAGCACTGGACGCTGCTCGGCCACCGTGCGCTTGACGTCTTCCGCGATGGCAATGAACTTCTCTTCTGCCGTCAGGAAGATCTGATCGTTATGATCCTTACGCGCCAGAGGGCGGTTAGTCGGGATCACCAGTACGTCGAGCTTATAGATATCGTGGAATTCATAGGCCTCGGTATCCGCGGTCCCGGTCATCCCACTCAACTTGTCGTAAAGGCGGAAGTAGTTCTGGAACGTCGTGGATGCCAGCGTCTGGCTTTCCTTCTGGATCTCGACATTTTCCTTGGCTTCGATCGCCTGATGCAGACCTTCCGACCAGCGGCGCCCCGGCATGGTACGACCAGTATGTTCGTCGACGATTACCACTTCGCCGTCGGCCACGATGTAGTCGACGTTACGCTGATAGAGATGATTGGCCCGCAGAGCGGCATTAACATGGTGAAGCAGCCCCAGGTTCTGCCCTGCGTACAGAGAATCGCCTTCCGCCAACAGCCCAGAGGACAGCATCATTTCTTCAACACGCTGGTGACCGCGTTCGGTCAGCTCGACCTGCTTCTGTTTTTCGTCGATGGTGAAGTCGCCGTGTTCTAGCGCTTCTTCTTCATCGCTCTCGCACGGCACCAACTGAACGGCCAGCTGATGGACGCTGCGATACAGCTCAACGTTGTCGTCGACAGGACCGGAGATAATCAGCGGTGTACGCGCTTCATCAATCAGGATGGAGTCAACCTCATCCACCAGCGCATAGTGCAGCGGGCGCTGAACTTTCTCTTCGAGCGAGAACGCCATGTTGTCGCGCAGGTAATCGAAGCCGTACTCGTTGTTGGTACCGTAAGTGATGTCGGCAGCGTAAGCATCGCGCTTTTCATAAGGCATCTGCCCAGAGGTGACGACGCCGACGCTCAGGCCGAGGAATTCATACAGCGGACGCATGATATTGGCGTCACGGGTAGCAAGATAATCGTTGACGGTGACAACGTGCACCCCTTTACCGGTCAGGGCATTGAGGTATGTCGGCAGCGTAGCAACCAGCGTTTTACCTTCACCGGTTTTCATTTCGGCGATGCGGCCTTCGTGCAGCGCCATCCCACCGATCAGCTGAACGTCAAAGTGGCGCATCCCCATGACACGCTTGCCCGCTTCGCGCACGACAGCAAACGCTTCCGGCAGCAGCCGATCGGTCGTTTCACCGTTGTTCAGACGCTCACGGAATTCGAGGGTCTTGTTGCGCAGTTCATCATCAGAGAGTGCGGCCATCTGCGGCTCAAGCGCGTTGATGGCATCCACCACCTTGCGCATGCGTTTGAGTTCCCGGTCGTTCTTGCTACCAATGATCCTGCGGAACAGAGTGCTTAAAAACATGTGTAGTCCTGGTCAAATAGTGACAGTGAAAAAGGTCGTAGAGCGTGTTGTTCGTCATCGCATGCAAAAGGATCAAGGCCGCAGAGACTGCCAGATAACACCGCATGGTGTTGTGTTGATGAGGGCGCGTCGGACATTGTTCAAGCGTTGGTCCCGATTATTCGCAGCGCACCAGCACATCGGCGGTCATGCAGGCCATTGAAGACCTTATGCAAACAGGCTCTTCGGTGGCCCTCTTCGCGACAGGACATCGACGTCGGCCACATGACGGCACAGAATGTGGGCACACTGCCGGATGCGGCCCACGACGCGATGAACGCGACGCTGCAGACGGTGATGACCCCGTCTAAGACGAGTGCGGCGCTGACGCAGGCTGACCTGCCCCGACATATGCAGGGCCACCTGAGTCAAACGCACCGATAGCGCGTCCAGACGCGCTAAGGCGTCCGGATGGCACAGCGTAACCGGCAGCAGGCACCCGAAAAGGAAACCGGCCCACCAGCGCTGTCGCGTACGCTGCCAGCGGTGTGGATGTGTTACATTGCACTCAGTCATCAATGAATATCGCTATCGTCTTCTTTTGCCAGGTGGACAATTACGCCATGAGTATAAAGGCCAGAAAAAGTCGCGCCCAGCCCATCGCACAACTATTGTCTTCGCCACGCCACGGCATCGGGTCGCTGATGAACTCAGCACACCTGATCGAACAGGCACAGAGCCAACTTGATCGCGTGCTGCCTGACGAAATGAAGGGCCACGTCATGGTAGGTGGTCATCATGACGGCCAGTTGACACTGCTCACAGATCGCGCAGTCTGGCTGACATGGTTGCGCTTCGAGCGTGTGCGCCTGCTACAGGTCATTACCAGCGTGCGCGGTCTGGAAGATATTCTACGGCTGAACTTCAAGGTGCGGCCGCTGCGCAAGACGCGCGCCCCATTGGTCCAAAAACGCATTCTGTCTGAGCAAGCCGCCGAGCATATCACTGCCTGTGCACATGATATTGAGGACCCGGCCCTGCAGAAGGCACTGCAACGACTGGCCGCCCATGCCGCCCCGCCTCCCCAAGATTAGCCTACCTTAAGGCAAGCAATGCGCACGAGAGGAGATAAATGTAGTCGCTACTATGACATTACGCAGCGCTTAATGACGCCCTCGCCCGCGCATTGCCTTTCCCACTCGTAATTCAGATCGCCTTCACGCCATCCAGAAATGAAAAAACCGGCTGATCGCCGGTTTCTCCATGCCTTCCCTGTATCCCTTATTACGCCATTGCAGGCGCTGCATAGGAGATAGGAGCGGGCTCACTGTCTTCGTAGGTCACGAATTCCCAACAGTCTTGCTGCTTCAGCAGTTCGCGAACCAGCTGGTTGTTAACACCATGACCTGATTTATAGCCGATGAATTCACCGATGATGCCATAGTTAAGCTGATACAGGTCGCCGATGGCGTCCAAGATCTTATGGCGTACGAATTCATCTTCGTAGCGAAGACCATCTTCGTTAAGAATACGGTACTCGTCCACTACGATAGCGTTGTCGAGACTACCACCCAGCGCAAGGTTGCGTGCACGCAGGTGTTCAAGATCGCGCATGAAACCGAACGTACGGGCACGACTGACTTCTTTAACGAACGAGGTCGTCGAGAAGTCGACGCACGCCGTCTGGCGCTGGTGCTCGAAAACGGGGTGATCGAAGTCGATCATGAACTTCACCCGGAAACCATTGAAAGGGTGAAATTCAGCGCGCTTATCGTCAACGTTGACTACGATAGGCTTGGTAATACGGATGAAGCGCTTGGCCGCGTTCTGTTCCTGAATGCCCGCAGACTGGATCAGGAAGACGAACGGTCCCGCACTGCCGTCCATAATCGGAATTTCCGCCGCACTGACTTCAACGTAAGCATTGTCGATACCCAGACCAGCCAATGCT
The DNA here is from genome assembly GCF_047495495.1 of Zymobacter sp. IVIA_12111.31 C1. Classification (GTDB taxonomy): domain Bacteria; phylum Pseudomonadota; class Gammaproteobacteria; order Pseudomonadales; family Halomonadaceae; genus Zymobacter. Next base: position 983,531 of record NZ_CP179930.1, on the reverse strand, counting down.
GACATCAGGTGCTCGACGGTCGCTACGCGGACGCCGTCTTTCTCTACCGCAGTGCACAGCATGGTGTCATGCACGTTTTCCGGGTGCGCAGGGATCTGAACAACGGGGTCAAGATCAGTACGAACAAAAATGATCCCGGTATTGGCAGCTGCCGGACGGAGCGTGAGATAGACCTTCTCACCAGAGTGGAGACCCACCCCGGTGGCGCGGATAGTGTTTTGCAGGGTTCTTTGTCGGATCATAGGTACAAGGCCACGCAGGGAATGCATCGGTGCAAGTTGGAGTCAATAGTAACATTCAGTAAGCACCAAACCAACGAACACTGTTCGTTTTGCAATCGCATGCCAGAGAATACTTTTTTTATTCACAATTCATCTGCTCACTTCGTAAGAAGGAGCAGATGAATGTAAAGCAGTCACGGCAAGCATTGCCTACGCTGCGAGGATAGTGCTGAACTCAATCGGCCTGACGACGCAGGAACGCAGGAATATCGAGGTAATCATCGAGATCGCGCGCTTTCTGGCGGGGGCGCTCGGTCTTTTCCTCACGTTCCTTAGCGGCCTGCTGACGCATAACCGTCGGCTGCTGAAGCTTGCGATAGTCCGTCTTCTCGGCGCGAGAGGCCGCGGCATGATGTTCGCGTGTTGCCGGGCGTTCCTGACGCAGTCCGTCAAGCCCTGCTGCCACAACGGTAACACGCAGCTCATCGGACATATCCATGTCGATGGAAGTACCCACCACAATGGTCGCATCCTGAGAAGCGAATTCCTGAACGGTCGCCCCTACATCGTTGAACTCACCGATGGAGAGATCCGGGCCGGCGGTAATGTTAACCAGAATACCGCGTGCACCGTTGAGGTTGACGTCTTCAAGCAGCGGCGAACGAATGGCTTTTTCGGCCGCTTCGCGCGCTCGGTTCTCACCTACGGCAACCCCGGTACCCATCATCGCCATGCCCATTTCAGACATGACGGTACGCACGTCAGCAAAGTCGACGTTGATGATACCCGGGCTGGTGATCAGTTCGGCAATACCTTGTACAGCGCCAAGCAGTACATCGTTGGCGGCACTGAAAGCCGTCAGCAGACTGGCATTCTTGCCCAGCACGGTCAGCAGCTTTTCGTTGGGGATGGTGATAAGAGAGTCGACGTGTTCCGACAGCTCCTTCATCCCTTCCTCTGCTGCACGCTGACGCTTCGGTCCTTCGAAGGGGAACGGGCGCGTGACAACGGCGACGGTAAGAATACCCAGCTCTTTGGCGACCTGCGCCACGACGGGGGCCCCACCGGTACCTGTACCACCACCCATTCCTGCGGTGATGAATACCATATCGGCACCCTGCAGTAATTCTGCAATGCGATCCCGATCTTCCATTGCAGCCTGGCGGCCGACTTCCGGGTTAGCGCCTGCACCAAGACCCTTGGTGATTTCGTTACCCAGTTGAAGTACTGTTTTGGCCGCAACGCGTTTCAGGGCCTGCGCATCGGTGTTCGCACAGATGAAATCAACCCCTTCAATGCTATTTTCGACCATGTGGTTTACGGCATTACCGCCGCCGCCACCCACACCGATCACCTTGATGACCGCATTGTTGGATGGCGCATTGTCTACCAGCTCGAACATAAGCCCCGTCTCCCTAACCGCTTTGCGGTCTTGACTAGAAATTACCCTTGAACCAGCCCCGAATACGTTCGATCGTTGAAGAGAGGCCTTCCCCGGTCAGACTGGTCCGTGCTGGCTTGCGTCTAGCGCCATCCTCACGGCGGGGCAGTACATCATCAAACGTTTCAGCGCCGTACGCTGGCTGGGAATGCTGCATGCCATATTGGAGCAGCCCCACGCCAGTCGAATAAATGGGATTGCGCACGACATCGGCCAATCCTCGTACGTTTTGCGGACAGGCCACGCGCACCGGCATACGGAAGATCTCTTCCGCTAGGTCGGTAACGCCTTCCATCCGCGAGGTACCGCCGGTCAGTACGATCCCGGCCGCCACCAAATCTTCATAACCGCTGCGACGCAGCTCTTCACGCACCAGCGTGAACAGCTCTTCGTAGCGCGGCTCAACAACTTGAGCCAGGTCCTGACGACTCAGTTCGCGCGCAGGTCGATCGCCGACACTGGGCACGCGAATGATGTCGTCGCTGGACGCCATGCGCGTCAAGGCACAGGCGTACTTGACCTTGATGTCCTCAGCGTACTGAGTCGGCGTCCGCAATGCCATTGCAATATCGTTGGTGACCTGATCACCTGCGATCGGAATCACCGCCGTATGGCGAATAGCACCTTCGGTGAAGACCGCGATATCGGTCGTGCCACCACCAATATCGACCATGCAAACGCCCAACTCGCGCTCGTCTTCCGTCAATACAGCATAGCTCGAAGCCAGCTGCTCCAGAATAATATCATCAACGTCCAGCCCGCATCGACGCACGCATTTCTCGATGTTCTGCACCGCATTGAGTGCAGCGGTTACCAAGTGAACCCGCGCCTCGAGGCGCACCCCCGACATGCCGAGCGGCTCGCGGATGCCTTCTTGGTTGTCGATGGCATATTCCTGAGGAATAACGTGCAGGATGCGCTGCCCTTCAGACACGGCTCGTGCCCGCGCCGAGTCGATCACGCGCTCGATGTCGGACGGCATGACCTCGCGGTCGCGGATCGCCACGACGCCATCTGAGTTCATGGAGCTGATATGACTGCCGGCGATGCCGACATGCACCGAGTGAATGTCGCACCCGGCCATCAGTTCGGCTTCTTCGATGGCGCGCTGGATGGATTGGACGGTCGACTCGATGTTGATGACGACCCCTTTCTTCATGCCGCGAGAGGGGTGTGATCCGATACCGGCGATCTCGATCCCACCATCATCAGTGGGCTGGCCGACGATCGCCACGACTTTGGATGTTCCAATATCCAGCCCGACGACCATATTGGAAGTGTTGGATTGTCCTGCCATAGGTCGGGCTTACTCCCTTATTTCATGACTATGCGCAGTCTTACGATCGCTGCTGCGCATACCTGTTTCCTGATATCAGTAGTGCACGTCCCGATGTGAAGACACCGACCTTCTGCCTTACCGCACTCAGCACATATCGCTGCTGTTTATTGCCGATAACAAATCGAGCACTTTAATTCGTTGACCGTTAAACGCAGTTAATGTGCCCACGAGATAACGGTCGATTCGCCATTCAACTGAAGTGCGAGCGACAATTTAGAGCCATGGCACCAGCGATAAGTATAGAGTCCATAGCATGACGTTAGAACATTCTGAACGAGAGGTCATCGCTGGATCGTGAAAATATCCAGACTTTGCAGTTTCTATGGGTCAGTGGACGCTAAAAAAACATAAATCGCCCTGTCTGACCACCGGATATTAGTTTTTCCACAAACCTGCAATAGTGTTACCTATTGCAATCAAGCCGCCCGAATGAATGACAACTTGATACTCATTCAATAGAACTTAAGGGTTGAGTATCTTAGCGTGACGATACGTTACCCGTTGCCGTCTGCCCATGCCAGCCAATTGCCAAGCCGTTCGGATAGCGCAAATCAAGATAGCGAATCTGATCGCGGCGGCCCGACAGCATGCGGTCCCATGCGGTCAGGAAGCGCGCCAGACGTGGCTCGCGCTGCGGTTCGACCTGCGAACGCCCCATCAGCACCCAGAAACTGTCGTCGACCTGAAAACGCCATGCACCGCGCGGTTCCAGCGTCAGCTGGGTGATGGTCAGCTGCTTCTGCGCCAGTACGCTCTGTAACCTATTATAATACGCTAATACGTCGGCAGCACGCTCATCGGGGCCTGACAGGTTAGGCATCCGTTCAGTTATCTTCTGCTGACCCGGCTCAAACACCTCGCCCTGAGCGTTCAGCAGACGGCTATCGTTCCACCATGCAACCGGCTGCTGCTCTTGAATATCGAAACGAAGTGTATCAGGCCAGCGTCGGGAAATGCTGACTTCATGCACCCACGGCACTTGCCGCACTTCCGCACGCAGGGCCTGCAGGTCGACCGACAGCCAGCCCGACCCTTTCACCAGAGGCGCAATACGCTGCTGAAGCTGCTGCCCGCTGACTCGATGCGCGTCGTCGCGCACGTCGAGGTGACGCACGGGCTGATCAAGCCACAGCCAGAGCGAACGCCCACCTGCCACGAGCAATGCCAGCACGAGCACGAGTCCAAACATGCGGTTGGTAAGGCGTCCAGCCATCTACAGCCTCGTTGGGATTGTGTACAAGGGCAGCCATGCCACCGGTGCAAAATAGAGAACAAGGGGAGGACAGATCCTCCCCTCTTTGACGGTGCGCGTCTTCGCGGCACCTCGACGTCAGTGCTTCGGTGCTGCCTGCGACAGTTCGAGCGAGGCCGAAGCTGCTACGCGGACGACGAGCGTATCGAAATCAATACCCTTGTAGGCAGCCGCCTGCGGCACCAAGCTGTGCCCGGTCATACCCGGCGATGTATTGATTTCCAGCAGCCAGAACTGGTTCTGGGCATCGCGCATGACATCAACACGTCCCCAGCCTCGCGCACCTGCCGCATTGAACGCACGGCGCGTCAGCTCGGCAATGGCAGCTTCATCTTCGACAGACAGGCCGCTTGGCAGATGGTAGAGCGTGTCGTTGCGCGTGTACTTGGCTTCGTAATCATAGAAGCCAGAGGCCGCTTCGACACGAATGGACGGCAGCACTTCATCACCCAGCACTGCCACCGTGTACTCATCACCTTCGATGAAACGTTCAGCCATGACCTGCGCATCGTAGCGACGCGACAGTTCCCACGCTTTTTCCAGATCGGCAGCGCTGTGCACGATGCTCAACCCCAGCGTCGAGCCTTCGTTGACGGGCTTGATGACCATCGGGAAGCCTAGCCGCTCAGCGACATTCTGCCAGTCGTGATGGCTGTCCAGCAGCATGCTGTCGGGTGTGGGCAACCCCACGCTGCGCCAGACGTGCTTAGTACGCTCCTTATCCATGCCCAGCGCTGAGCCTAGCACGCCGCTTCCGGTGTAAGGGATGCCGAGCCATTCCAGCGCTCCCTGCAGCATGCCGTCTTCACCGCCGCGACCGTGCAGGGCGATGAAAGCGCGGTCAGGCTTCAGCGTGCCCAATTCCAGCAGCGGCCGTTCGGCGGGGTCGAACGCGATGGCATCGACGCCCTGACGCAACAGCGCATCAAGCACGGCGCGCCCACTGGCCAGAGAGACTTCGCGCTCGGCAGAACGCCCTCCCATCAATACGACTACGCGGCCAAGCGTCTCTGCGACGCGGTCACGATCACTCATAGTTTGACCTTTTCCATGTTCATGCCACTGTTAGCCAGCGCCAGACTGATGGTGCCGATATCGCCGGCGCCCTGTGTAATCACGATATCGCCGTCACGCAGCACGTTGCCCAGCAGTGCGGGCAGTGCCGGCTTGTCTTCGACGAACAGCGGGTCGACCTGACCGCGCTGACGGATCGAGCCTGCCAGCGAACGCCCATCGGCACCGCTGATCGGCGCTTCGCCCGCGCTGTATACGTCCATCAATAGCAGCGTGTCAACGCCCGACAGCACGCGCACGAACTCTTCGTACAGATCCTGCGTGCGGGTATAGCGGTGCGGCTGATAGATCATGACCAAGCGACGGTCCGGCCACCCTTTACGGATTCCCTGAATCACCATATCGACTTCGCGCGGATGGTGACCATAATCATCGACCAGCATCACTTCGCCGCCATCGGCCAGCGGGAAGTTACCGTGCACCTGGAAGCGGCGCCCGACACCTTTGAAGCCCGCCAGTGCCCGCACGATATCGTCATCGGCGACACCGGTATCGGTCGCTACGGCAATGGCAGCCAATGCGTTGAGGGCATTGTGGCGCCCCGGCATGGCCAACGTTACATCCAACGGCGCGTAGCCTTCAGGGCGTTCGGCCGTGAAGTGGATCAGGTTGCCCGCCTGGGTGAAGTTGCGGATGCGGAAATCGGCATCGTCGGAAAAACCGTAGGTCACGAACTGACGTTTGATGCGCGGCAGCAGACCACGCACGGTGTCGTCATCAACGCACAGGATGGCCTGTCCGTAAAACGGCAGGTTATGCAGGAATTCGACAAAAGCATCCTGTAGGCGTTCGAAGCTGCCACCGTAAGTGGCCATATGGTCAGCGTCGATGTTGGTGACGATAGCCGCCATCGGCTGCAAGTGCAGGAAGGACGCATCAGATTCGTCGGCTTCGGCCACCAGATACTCACCCTTGCCCAAGCACGCGTTCGCACCAGCACTGGTCAACTTGCCACCGATCACAAAGGTCGGATCAAGGCCGCCTTCGGCCAGCAACGTGGCTGTCAGACTGGTGGTGGTCGTTTTGCCGTGTGTACCTGCAATAGCAATGCCGTGGCGGAAGCGCATCAGCTCCGCCAGCATCTCGGCACGACGCACGACCGGAATGCGATGAGCGCGCGCGTAACCGATCTCAGGATTGGCTTCGTTGATAGCGGTCGAGACTACAACCACGTCGGCACCGTGTGCGTTTTCTTCGCGGTGACCAATGCTGACCTTCACGCCGCAGCTCGTCAGGTGTTCAGTGGCACTGGACGCCTTGATATCGCTGCCGCTGACGTCGAAGTGCTGGTTGGCCAGCACTTCCGCAATGCCGCACATGCCGGAGCCGCCAACACCCACGAAGTGGATGCGGCGAATACGCCCCATATTGCCGCGCGAACAGACACGCCCCGGTCGAGCGGGAGTCGCCGTGTCAGAAGAGAATTCAATGTGGCTCAAGATCAATCTCCATACAGCCGCTTGCCAAAACATCAATGGCATCAAGACGTGCACGCTCGCGAGCATGCACGGCCATGGAGGCAAGCGTTTCAGGGTCGAGCAGAGCGACCAGCGTTTCATGCAGGTGCTCTGCCGTCATATCGGATTGGGGCATCAGAACAGCCGCACCGTAATCGCTCAGATCGCGCGCATTGAAGCGCTGATGATCGTCGACGGCAAACGGGAACGGCACCAACAGCGATGGCTTTCCGGCCGCAGCCAGCTCGGCCACGGTCAACGCGCCGGAACGGCACACAACCAGATCGGCCCATTCATAGGCTTCGGCCATATCGTCGATAAAGGCACTGACGTTAGCTTGCACGCCTGCAAGCGCATACTGCTCGCGCGTGCTCTCTTCCTTGTCGCGACCGGCCTGATGGCGCACTTCCGGGCGTTCATTGTCAGGCATCATCGCCAGCGCATGCGGCAGCCGCTCATTGAGCGCTTTGGCCCCCAGCGAACCACCCAGCACCAGCACGCGCAGACGACGTGCGGCCATATCATCGGCACTGCGCAGATGCTCGCCCTGCGCCGCGATTTCGCCGCGCACTGGGTTGCCGATGACCTGCGGACGAACGCGATCAGGCAGCGCATTCGGGAATGCGGTATAGACGCGCGTTGCCATGCGCGCCAGCACTTTGTTGGTCATGCCGGCCAACGCATTCTGTTCGTGGATCACCAGCGGCAGCTTCATGCGTCGCGCGGCCAAACCGCCGGGACCACTGGCAAAGCCGCCCATGCCGACCACCAACCCGGGGGCGACATCGCGCAGGATGCGCTTGGCCTGTCGCACGGCACGCCACAGGCGAAACGGTGCCTGCAACCAGCCCACTACGCCCTTGCCACGCAGCCCTGCCACGTTGATGCGGTGCAGGGGGTAGCCAGCACGCGGTACCAGCGTGTTCTCGATGCCGCGCGGTGAGCCTAGCCAGTGGACCTCAACACCTCGTGCCGTCAGCGCTTTGGCAAGCGACAGCGCAGGAATGACGTGACCGCCGGTACCACCGGCCATGATCATCACTTTTTGAAGCGATGAGGGTGAATCATGTAAATGTGCATCCTGCGCGGTTACCGTCGCAGTGGATGTCTTCTCAGGCGCGCTCATGCGCTAGCCTCCTTGACAGCTTCTGGCGAGCGCCGCCCTCGTCGTCCGCGGGCGGCCTTGTACGCTCGCGTTTCCCCATCGACACGCAGCAACAGTCCAACCATGGCACCCGACACCAGCAGACTCGAACCACCGTAGCTCAGTAGCGGCAGAGTCAACCCTTTGGTTGGCATCAGGCCCACGTTCACGGCGATGTTGATGCACGCCTGGGCTCCAAAGATCATGCCACAGCCATAACAGACATAGGCGGAAAAGAATCGGCCGCTGCGCTCGGCTTCGCGGCCCACGCCGAAGGCATTCCAAACCAACATGATGAACAGTAGGATCACGGCGACGGAACCAAACAGACCCAGTTCCTCAGCCAGTACCGAAAACACAAAGTCAGTGTGCGCTTCAGGCAAGTACTGCAACTTCTGAACGCTATTGCCCAGCCCGAGGCCGGACCAACCACCGCGCCCGAACGCGATTAGCGCCTGGGTCAGCTGGTAGCCCGTATCGAACGGTCGCGCCCACGGATCAAGAAACCCGGTGACACGCTGCATACGATACGGTTCGATGATAACCATCAGCACCCCGAGCCCAAGTAATCCCAACAAGAGCAAGAAAAAGCGGTGTGCCGAGGCACCCGCCAGCAGCAGCATCCCCATCGTGCACGACAGCAGAACCACCGTGGCGCCGTAATCAGGCTCCATCATCAGCAGGATGGCCAGCAGACCGGCCAGCATGATCGGAATGCCAAAGCCCTGCCATGTCGTCCGCACGCGTTCCAGATGACGCACCATGTAACTGGACAGGTACACCACCATGCACAGCTTGGCGATCTCAGAGGTCTGAAGGTTGAGCACCCCCAACGCAATCCAGCGCTTCGACCCGTTGACGGTGCGCCCGACCAACAGCACGGCCAGCAGCAGAATAACGGCCAGTATAAACAGCGCCGCACCGCGCGCGCGCCACCAAGTCATAGGGATGCGCATCACGATAAGTGCTACGGCAATGGCCATCAGCACGAAGCTGCCATGACGGATGCTGTAGTAGTAAGGGTTGCTACCCATCACTTCACTGGATGCCGAGGTCACCATGATCCAGCCGATGGCCAACAACGCCATCGCCGAAATCATGATGCCAGCATTGCGGGGCTGATGCGGGGTGGGAATAGCGGCGGCTTTTGCCTTTCTTTCCTTCATGCCCTCTCCTTAGCGGTGCCGACGCGCGTCCAGCGCTATCACTTTGTCACGAAAGATGTTTCCACGTTCATTGTAGTTGCGGAACTGATCTTGACTGGCACAGGCCGGGGACAGCAGCACGACATCGCCGGGCTCGGCCAGCGTCAGTGCCAGCTCCTGAGCCTCGACCATCGTGTCGGCATGATGCACGGGGACCGCACCGTCAAGCGCTTGCTCGATCAGGGCCGCATCACGGCCAAACAGGATCGCCGCTCGCGCATGACGCGCCAGCGGTTCAGCCAACGGCGTGAAATCAGCACCTTTGCCGATACCTCCACCCAGCCAGATCAGCTGACCGTCGATGGTCGGCCCAATGCCTTCGATAGCCGCCAGCGATGCACCAACGTTGGTGCCCTTGGAATCGTCGATCCAACGAATGCCGTCAAACTCACCGACGATCTGCGCACGGTGCTCTAGGCCCTTGAATGAACGCAGCACGCTGCACATCGCGTCGATCGGCCAGCCCATCGCCGTACCAATCGCCAGCGCCGCTAGAGCGTTGGCATAGTGATGAAGCCCCTGCAAGGGCAGTTCATCCAATCGCATCACCATCAACACGCCATGCGCGAGCCAAAGCTTGCCCCCCGCATCGCTAATAATGCCCCACTCGGCTTCGCCGGGAGCATCCAGCCCGAACAGAATCACTTCATAGGTAGGCTCGCCATCCGGCCATGTTGCCGGATCATCTGCGTTGACGACTGCGTGCTGAGCATCAAGGAAGATGCGCTGCTTGGCGGCGCGATAGCCCGCCATGTCGCCATGTCGGTTAAGGTGGTCTTCACTGAGATTGAGGAAAGCAGAAACGCGCGTACGCAACGACGGCGTAGTTTCGAGCTGGAAAGAAGACAGCTCCAGCACGTACAGATCGTGATCGCCCTCATCAAGCAGTTGCAACGCAGGTACGCCCAGATTGCCACCAATGCCTGGTCGATGCCCGGCGGCTTCAGCCATGGCACCTACCAGTGTCGTCACGGTGGATTTGGCATTAGACCCCGTAATGGCCACCACTTGCATGCCGGCAGGCAGATGGCGTGCGAAGATACCGATCTCACCAACGACACGCTCACGCACGGCCTCAAACACCGGTTGATGCGGGTCAATGCCGGGGCTAAGCACGACCTCGGCTGCCGGCGTCAGATCCAGTGCGGCCAGATCCCCCGCCCACACAGGCACATCAGGATAATGCGTACGTACCCATGTAACGCCGGGAGAGTCGGGATTCCCGTCCAGCGCCACCAGCGAGCAGCCTCGTGCCGCAAGATGACGAATGATGGCCTGACCGGAAACACCAAGCCCTACTACTGCCGTAGCCCCTACAGGAATACCGAAACTCATCCGATCGACTCCTTAACGCATCTTGAGAGTAGCAAGTCCTAACAGCACCAGTACCACGCTGACGATCCAGAAGCGCACGATGACACGCGGTTCCGGCCACCCTTTCAGTTCGAAGTGATGATGCAGCGGTGCCATGCGGAAGATGCGCTTGCCGGTCAGTTTGAAGGAAGCCACCTGCAGGATGACCGACACCGTTTCAGCCACGAACACGCCGCCCATCACTACCAGTACGATTTCCTGACGTACGATGACGGCCATCAAACCCAGTGCCGCCCCCAGTGCTAATGCACCCACATCACCCATGAAGACCTGAGCGGGATAGGTGTTGAACCACAGAAAGCCCAGACCAGCACCAGCGATGCCCGCACAGAAAATAGTGAGCTCACCTGCCCCGCGAATGAACGGGATATGCAGGTAGCTGGCAATCTCAGCGTTACCACTGGCAAACGCGAACACCCCCAGCCCCATGGCGACTAGCACGGTCGGCATGATGGCCAGCCCATCAAGCCCATCGGTCAGGTTGACGGCATTGGAGCTACCAACCACGACCAGATAGGTCATGAGGATATAGGCCACGCCAAGCTGCACGGCATAGTTCTTGACGAACGGTAACAGCAGGCTGTTGTCCGACGGCGTGCCGTAGCCCTGCAGGAAGGACGGCAGATCGGCCCCTTGCGTATGCGCCACATAGAGAACAACACCGACACCGAAGCCCAACAGCGACTGCCAGAAGTATTTCCAGCGCGCCGGCAAACCTCGCGAATTCTTTTCGACGACCTTGCGGTAGTCATCGACCCAGCCGATGGCCCCGAAGCCGATGGTCACGACCAGCAGAATCCACACGTACAGGTTGGACAGATCGCCCCACAGCAAGGTCGCGATCGCAATCGAAATCAGGATCAGCACGCCGCCCATGGTGGGCGTACCCGCCTTCGACAGATGGGACTGCGGGCCATCGCTGCGCACGGCCTGCCCGATCTGGCGGCTGACCAGACGGCGGATCATGTACGGGCCAATCAGAATCGAGATGGCCAACGCCGTGAGCGTCGCCATAATCATCCGCAGGGTGCTGTAGGTAAAGGCGTTGAAAATGCTGGAGTACTGGACCAGCCATTGAGAAAGCAGAAGGAGCATCTGTCGTACTTACCCTTTGAACATGTTGTGAATTCTTGTCGCCCGAAGCGCCACTGCCGCCCCGTGCCCCAGTCTACCTATCGCCCACTGCGCTCGGGAATCCAGCGTTCAGGCACGCAGCTGTTCAACCAGCCGCTCCATATGCATGGCATGCGAGCCCTTGACCAGCACGCAGGCATGATCAGGCAGCGACCGGCGAGCAAAGGCCACCAATGCGTCCCAGTCCTCGAAATGCCGCCCATCGGCGGCCGCTGCCGCCGCACGGGCATCGTCACCGAACGTCACCAGCGATACGCCCAGCGCACGAGCATAGCGGCCAACGTCGGTATGCAGCTGAGCCGAAGCCGCACCCAGTTCACCCATCGCCCCCATAAAACACCAGTGAGGACCAGGCTGAGTGACCAGTGTCTCTAGCGCTGCCTTCATGGCGCCGGGGTTAGCGTTATAGCTGTCGTCCAGCACCCGCAGTCCACGCCGTCCTTCAACACACAGCATCCGCTGTGCATATGAACGGCAGCGGCTCAATCCTGCAACGATGGCCACATCCTCGACACCCACGGCATGTGCCGCCGCCGCGGCCGCCAGCGCATTGACAACGTTGTGCCGCCCCAACATCGGCAAAGTGACCTCTCCCACTACACGCTGCTGATGGCATAGCGTGAAGCGGAAGCCGTTTGCCAGCGGCATACAATCACGAACGTGCCAGCCTTCGACGTAATCCAGGCCAAACAGTTCCGGAACAGCCTGTATCCGACGTGACGCAAGTGACTGCCAGAACGGCAAATAGCGGTCAGTGGCCGGAAGAACGGCATGCCCAGATACCGATGTTGCAGAGAGAATTTCGCCCTTAGCCTGCGCAATCATGCCCATGCCACCGAACTCGCCCACATGCGCACCGGTCACGTTGGTGATAATGGAAACATCAGGACGCGCCAGTGCGGCTGTCCATGCAATCTCACCGATATGGTTGGCCCCCAGCTCGATCACCGCATAGCGATGCCGAGGCTGCAATTTCAGCAACGTCAGTGGAGCACCGATATCGTTGTTGAGATTGCCTTCAGTCGCCAACACCGCCTGCTCACCAACCGCTTCACTCAACAGCGTCAGCACCATCTCTTTGACCGTGGTCTTGCCGCTGTTACCGGTCAATGCAATCACAGTGCCCGTCCAGCGGTCACGTACGGCCCCCGCCAGCTGCCCAAGCGCCAGTCGGGTATCAGCGACGATCAACTGCCGACCCGCCACGCTGGGATACTGCTCGCTAAGGTCATGATCGACCACCACAGCGACCGCCCCGGCCTCCAGCGCTTGCTGAACATAGCGATGACCATCGAAGCGTTCACCGCGCAGTGCCACGAACAACATGCCTGGCGTGACAGCGCGCGTATCGGTACCAACGGCGGTGACCACCGTGTCCGCGGCCCCCGTCCAGCAGCCATGAATGTCTTCTGCCAACACCTGTAGCGTAACGTTCATCATGCCCTGCCCTCCTCGGCACGCGCCGCCAAGGCTTCAGCCGCGACCAGCGCATCGTCAAAGGGATGCTTGACGCCCTGAATGTCCTGATAGTCTTCGTGCCCTTTGCCTGCGATAAGGATGACATCGGCTGCGGCGGCCGCCTTCACAACGGTCGTGATGGCCTGACGGCGATCACCGATGTTCCATGCGGCATCAGGATGCTGCAGACCAACGCGCATCTGCTGACGAATCTGCTCAGGGTCTTCGGTACGCGGATTGTCATCGGTGAGCACGACATGATCGGCCTGTCGCTCAGCGATTGCGGCCATCTGTGGACGCTTACCGTTGTCGCGGTCACCGCCGCAGCCGACGATAGCCCAAAGCCGTCCCGGCACATGCTGATGCAGCGCCGTCAGAGCATTGTCAAGTGCATCCGGCGTGTGGGCGTAGTCAACGACGACGACCGGCATACCCGGCTCGGTAATGATATGCATGCGCCCGTGCACGGGGTGCAGCGACGCCACAGCCGTCAGCAGGCGAGCCAGATCGAATCCTTGCGCGTAGAGCGTAGCGACCGCTAGTAGCACGTTATCAAGGTTGAAACGGCCCAGCAGTGGCAAATCAATAGAGTGAACGCCTGTCGGTGTCGCCAGTTCGACATGCTGGCCCGTATGCGTGGGCTGCCAACCCGTAGCGCTGAAATCGGCATCACCGCCGTACGCATCCACACGCGTGACCGGGCACTGACAGCCTGCCAACATCAGCCGCACATGCTCATCATGTGCATTGACGATAGCGGAACGCAGCTCGGGACGCCTGAACAGACGCGCCTTGGCGGCGGCATAGCCCAGCATACTGCCGTGATAATCAAGGTGATCGCGGGTCAAATTGGTGAATACGCCAGCGTGGAGAGGAATACTGTCCAACCGCCCCTGATCCAACGCATGGGAAGAGGCTTCCAGCACCACATAGCGAATGCCATCAGCGTGCCAGCGAGCCGCCTGCTGCGCGACGGTCAGCATATGCGGGGTAGTGAAACCTGATGCCACAAGATGGCCCGGCTCCCCCATTCCCAGCGTACCGATTAGCGCCGCGCGCTCGCCCAGCGCATTCAACAGCTCAACGATATAGTGAGTCACCGAACTCTTACCGTTGGTGCCCGTCACGGCAATATGGCAGCCCTGCTGTGACTGCGGATAGAGCGCGGCGATCAACGCAGGCAGGTGGGCATTAAGGTCGTCGACCACCATCACCCGAGGATCATCCGTTTCGAACGGTGCCTCGGCCAGCACGGCAACAGCGCCCTGAGCCAAGGCGTGTTCGATGTAAGCGCGACCATCGCCAGCCGCACCGATCGCCGCAATAAACAGCATGCCCGGCGCAGCCTGACGACTGTCCTGCGTCACACCGGCATCGGCCGCCAGCGCATCAAGAGCGCCAAGCGACGTGCGAGGCCAAGTACGTGAAATGAACGAGCGAAGCCCCTCTCGATCGGGGCGCGGATAAAGCACGGACTGGGCCATCGTCATTCCTGTCACAGCTAAAGAGAATCAATCATTGGGGGTCGAACGCGCAGCGGCCTCAGCGGCACCCGGTTGACGGATACCGGTTACCTTGACGGCATCATCGGCATGGCGGCTGTTTTCACCGTCATCGCGCTTATCGTCGGGTGGCACATCAAGCATACGCAGCGCAGGCCCTGCCACGCGGGCAAACAGCGGCGCGGCCACGGCCCCACCGTAGTAGCCCCCCTGCTTAGAGTCGTCGATGGTGATGACCATGATCAGGCGTGGGTTGGTGGCTGGCACGATGCCAACGAAGTTGGCACGGTGGGAGTTGGCTTCATACTTGCCCTGTGCGCTGAGCTTGCGTGGTGTACCGCTCTTGCCAGCTACACGGTAGCCTTCGATGGCGGCACCACCGGCACCGCCGTATGGCCCGACGACGGTTTCCATCATCGCCAGCACTTGGTGGGCCGTTTGAGGCTGGATCAACTGCTCACCCTGCGGTGCTTCGGGCAGCTTCAGCAGCGAGGGTTTCAGATAGCGGCCGTCGTTAGCGATCGTGGTGTAGGCACTGGCCAGCTGTAGCTGGGAAACGGCCAAACCGTACCCATAGGCCAGCGTGGCGCGAGTGGATTTCGACCATACAGCAGGAATCGGCAGCGAACCGGCGCTTTCCCCCGGGAATGCCGTGCCGGGCGCCTGATTGAGGCGCATGCGGCGATAGGCCTGCCACAGCACGTCGTTGGGCAGTGCCAGCGCCAGCTGGGTCATCCCGATATTGGAGGACTTAGTGATGACCCCGGTCAGGGTCAGCTTGCCGAAGTTGCGCACATCACGAATGGTGAAGTTGTCCAGACGCATGTAGCCCGGCGAGGTATCGAGCGTCATGTCCGGAGAGAACTTGCCCGACTCCAGAATGGTCGCCATCGCCAAGGGCTTCATGACCGACCCCGGCTCCATCGCATCGGTGATCGGGCGGTTACGCTCGACCCCACCACTGATGTTGTTGGGGTTATAGGAGGGCACACTGGCTTCGGCCAGCACCTCACCCGTACGCGCATTCATGATCAGGATGGAACCGGCGTCGGCATTGTGAGCCTGCACGGTATTCAGCAATTCACGGTACGCCAGATACTGCAAACGCAGGCTGATCGACAGCTGGATATTGCGCCCCGGACTGGCTTCTTTGAAGAACAGCGGCATATCGCGCACCCAGTTGCCGCGACGATCCTTGAGTACCTTGCGCTCGCCGGGCACACCGCGCAGCAGTTCGTTGTAGGCACGTTCCATGCCTTCGCTGCCTTCATCATTGATATCGGTGATACCCACCAGCTGCGACGTCACTTCCCCGGCAGGGTAGTAGCGCTTGTATTCATTGCGCGATTCGATACCCGGCAATTTCAGCGCCTGGACCTGCTGAGCCTTGTCGGCCGTGATGCGACGCGCCAAATAGACGAACGAGCGATTGCGGTTGTGCTGATCCACCATTCGGTTGACGAAGGCGTCGACTGACGGCTCTTCAAGCGCCTTGGCCAGTGCGACCAAGTCTTGGCGTTCCATCGACATTTCACGAGGGTTACCGATCAACGTGATGACGGGGGTGGAAACGGCCAGCGGCTCGCCCTCGCGGTCCATAATGACCCCGCGGTTGGCGCTGATGATCTCGGTGCGCACGGTACGCGCATCCCCCTGTCCCTGCAGGAAGTCGTGATCAAGCACCTGCAGCCAAACGATGCGGCCGATCAGTGCGCACAGCCCCAAAATCAGGATCATGCGCACCAGCACCATGCGCCAGCTGGCGCTCGGGCCAAGCGGATTACGCTTGGAAGAAGAGGACTGACGAGAGGAAAAAGAGGAATAGCGGCGCTGAGTCATGGGGCCAGCACCTCAAGCTCACGCGTCTGAGGCACATGCATCATGAGACGATTGCGCGCCTCCACTTCGATACGGGAAGGAGAAGAATGCGTCCCTTCTTCGAGACGCAGGCGAGTCCAGTTGGCCTGCAGTTCATCCTGCTCGCGCTCAAGGCGCTGCAGGCGTCGGTACTGGTCTCGGGTCTGATGGGTCGTCGTGGTAATCACGAAAGCAGTCACAAGCACGGCGCAGAACATCACAAATATGCTGACGAGCGATGCCCCAAAGAACAAACGCGCCGTAAAACGATGAAGACGATGCAGTGGAGACTGTTCCTGCGTCTGAGTTTTGACCACGAGTGAGACCTTATGCCAATTTGCGCGCCACCCGCATCACGGCACTCCGTGCCCTAGGGTTGGCGTCGACCTCTTCCTTGGATGGCCGCTGTGCCTTGCCAACAGGCGCCAGCCGCCGATTGAGCTGATCTTCGCGCAGCGGTAACCCTTTCGGGATATCAATATCACCGCGCGCCTTGTCACGAATGAAGCGTTTGACCCGTCGGTCTTCCAACGAGTGGAAGCTAATAACGACCAGCACACCACCCGGAGCTAGCGCTTCCAGCGCGGCATCAAGTGCCGCATCTAACTGGCCCAGCTCATCATTGATATGAATGCGAATGGCCTGGAAGACGCGCGTTGCCGGATGCTTGTGCTTTTCCCACGCCGGGTGGGCAGCCTTGACTACCTCGGCAAGATCCACGGTACGCAGGAACGGTCGTTCCTTGCGACGCTGAACGATCGCCTTCGCCAACCGACGGGCATAACGCTCCTCACCGTATTCTTTGAACACGCGCGCCATCTCGTGTTCCTCAGCGTCAGCGATCCACTGCGCAGCGCTTACCCCATGCTCGGGGTCCATGCGCATGTCCAGCGGACCATCACGCAGGAAGCTGAAACCACGAGAGGCATCGTCAAGCTGGGGCGAAGATACGCCGATATCGAGCAGAATGCCCGACAGCTGACCGAACACACCCAGCTGCTGCGCCACGTCATCCAGCTCGGAAAACGAGGAGCGTACGAGCGTAAAGCGTGCATCGTCGATGGCCTGCCCGGCCTTCAATGCTTCGGGATCGCGATCAATGCCGATCAGGCGCCCTTCAGGTGCAAGATTCTTCAGTATGGCACGACTGTGACCGCCGCGCCCGAAGGTGCCATCAAGATAGTTGCCGGAAGGGTCATGTACCAGTGCATCGACCGCCCCCTCCAGAAGCACGCTGATATGTGGCGTTGAAGGAGACGACTGCGCCATGGCGTCAGTCACCGATGAAGAAGACGAGCGCATAGATGACATGATGTCCGTGGGTACCACACTGGCAAGAAAAATGGAGAGCCCGTTACACTCGCAATCTGCTCTGGGCAGCGGTTTTGCCATGACGGGCGTCATGACCGTGGCAACAGGTGCCTACGCTACCGTGACAAAGCGTGTGCTGCTGTGAAACAAATGCAGCGTTTTGGCTACGAGATGTAACGGGATATCGGGAAATCAGATGAAAGTGGCTCGATAAGCCGGGTTTTGTCGGGGACAATCATTCCTCTAGGACGCACGTCGCCGTACGCCTCAAGCAACCTACCCGAACCCTTGTACGGGCCGTACCATGGGGTTCCTATTTGGTCTTGCTCCGGATGGGGTTTACCATGCCACGCCTGTTACCAGCCGCGCGGTGCGCTCTTACCGCACCCTTTCACCCTTGCCGGCACTTGCGTGCTTAGGCGGTCTGCTCTCTGCTGCACTTTCCGTCGGCTCACGCCGCCCAGGCGTTACCTGGCATCCTGCCCTATGGAGCCCGGACTTTCCTCTCCCGGACCGAAGTCCGGCAGCGATTGTCTGAGCCACTTTCAGTGCGCGAGAATACCAGTGCCAGCAAGACGGCTCAACCGTAAATGTCACGATCGGCCCAGAAATATCATTCCGGCCGACAAATCTTTAGCCGATCAGCGCTGTTCTTTCAGTGTCTGGGCCTGCTGATACCACTGCTGCTTACGCCCCCCCAGTAGGCGCGCCGCAACCCCTGCTGCCTGCTTCACTCCCACGCCTTCTTCTAGCAGCGCTTCAAGCAGTTCGGTACTGCCGAACGCCCCGTCTTCTTCGCTGGCATTGTCAGCAGCCACATGACCACCGATCATCACCACGAACTCACCGCGCGTCTGATCAGCGTCCTCGTCCATCAGCGCCAGCAGCTCTGCCGCCGTGCCCGACAGAAAGGTTTCGAACGTCTTAGTCAGTTCGCGCGCCAGCACTAGCGGCCGTTCGCCCAGCGTATCGACGATATCTTCCAGCAGATAACGGATGCGATGCGGCGATTCGTACATCACTACCGTCGCCGTTTCAGCACGCAACGCCTTGAGCAATCCCTGACGAGCAGCGCGCTTCGCACTGGGGAACCCTTCGAACCGGAAACGATCAGTAGGTAAACCCGCTGCGGAAAGTGCCGTAATCAAAGCGCAGGGACCAGGAACTGGCACAACGCCCAGTCCACGGCTGCGCAGCGCATTGACGACGTGGTAGCCCGGATCGCAGATCAGCGGTGTACCCGCATCACTAATCAATGCGACATCCTGTCCCGCTTGCAGGCGTTCGCACAGCATCTCAATACGCGCACTTTCATTATGATCGTGCACTGAGATTAGCGGTGCCTTCGCCCCGATATGCTGCATCAGTCGCGCACTGTGCCGCGTGTCTTCTGCCGCGATCAAATCGACTTGGCACAGAATCTGGCGGGCGCGCACCGAAATGTCATCCAGATTACCAATCGGCGTAGCGACCACGTACAATATGCCCATTGTTTCGCCTCCCGGACCTGAGCGTGAAGACGAATGACGGGGGGAGTCATGAAGGGTTCTGCTGCGCGACATGCGATTGCTCCTGGATTGACTACGCTTCGGGTCAGAGGGGAACTGTCTGCGCCGCTGAAGGCGCAGACATCGACAAGGCCGTCGCCGCTCTGCCAGCGGCACTATACCTCAAGGCAGAGGTCTTGAGTAAAACGACCGCCACACTCATATGAATCACATGAAGACTGGGGAAAGAGACCATGCGTGACGCATTCCAACGATTGGCCGGCCTCGCATTGACGGCCACCTTGCTCGGAGGGTGTGCCTCAGCGCCTTCTTTCTTTGGCGGCTTCGGCAGCAATTCTCCCGAGCGGCTACTGACTGACGCACAGAGCCAACCGCTACCACAAGCGACGGCTACACGTCTTAAGGCGGCGACGCTGCTTTCCCAGCAGGGTGAACAGGGCCTAGCCCTCTCGATCCTCAGCAGCTTGGATGACCGCCTGCTTTCCCCTCAAGATCGCATTCAATGGGCACTGCTTACCGCCAGACTGGGGCTTGAACAGCACAACAGCGGCGCCACCTTCAAGGCCGTTGCCCTGCTTGAGAACTCCAACCTATCGCTGGCCACCGAAGATCGTCGCCAGCTGACCATCTATCGCGCACAGGCCTTCGGCGAACAGGGCGACCACCTCAAGGCTGCCTCTATGCTGCTAGACGCCCAGCGCCGCGCCAATAGCGATGCGGGTTACAACGACGCCATATGGCTGCAGTTGCAGCTGCTGAGCAACCCCCAACTGTCACTACTGCCCGGCAAGGATGATCTGAGTATCGGCTGGCAGGAACTGTCCGCGCTTGCGCGCAGCACGAGCCAGCAGGATGCACTACAGGCCGCCGTCCGCGACTGGCAACAGCGCCACGCCCAGCACCCCGCCGCCATACAGCTGCCAGCCGCACTGGCACAACTGGCCGGTCTTGCCGCTGTCGTCACGCCCTCCACGAGCACGGATACGCCATCAAGCAACGCCCAGGCACCGACAGGCACTCCTACGCGCATTGCCGTATTCCTGCCTCAGAGCGGTTCGCTCGCCCCCTTGGCCAAAGCAATCAAGGCGGGTATCGACACGCAACGCAGTGCACTTCTGAGCGCCGGACAGCCTGCACCGGACGTTGACTATTACGACACGACAACGGCGACGATCGACGATCTGTATGCTCAGGCCAAGGCCAAAGGCGCACAGGTCGTGATTGGGCCGCTCGACAAAGATGCCGTAACCGCCCTCGAATCACGCAGCGATGTCACACTGCCAACGTTGGCGCTCAACTACGGCAGCAGTGCCCAGAACGCCACGCAGTCGCTCTATGAGTACGGCCTGTCCGCTGAAGACGAAGCACGTCAGGCGGCACAGTACGCAGGCGACGCGGGCCTCACTCAGGCCAGCCTACTGACCCCCGACAACGACTGGGGACACCGCGTCGAAGACGCCTTCCGCCAGCAGTGGCAGTACCAGAATCACCAGATCATGACAGCGGTACGCTACGCGCCAACCGCACCGGTATCAGGCAGCGTGAAGACGCTCGCCGCGGTTGGCCGCCCGCAAATGGTATTCATGTTCGCCATGCCGGAATACGCTCGCCAAGTACCGCCATTCCTGAAATACCTGCATATGGACAACCTGCCGATCTACGCGACCTCTCACGTTTACACCGGCCGCGCCAATGCCTCTCAGGATAGCGACCTGAACGGCGTGCTGTTCCCCAACATCCCGTGGTACCTGCCTGAGCTCTACAGCGATAGCAACCCTATGCCTTATAAGGACAGCTATCAGCGCCTCAATGCCGACGGCAAGGCCAGTATCACATTGTTGAAGCTCAACGCCATGGGAGTCGATGCCTACGAACTGGCACAGCGCCTGGCACGCTTTAACGATAGCCCCGACACAAAACTGGAAGGCGCAACCGGCACGCTGCAACTGGACGCCAATCACCGCTTCCAGCGTCAGCTGCCATGGGCACGCTTCCAGCAAGGCCGCCCGACACCGGCCCAGCCTACATCTCAGTCGTGACACCGCCTCCACTGCCCGCGCCACGCGGACGCGCACTCGGGCAGTGGATGGAAACACTGGCATGCCGCTACCTCGAACGTCATGGCTTGCAACTGCGTACCCGCAACCATCATGCTCGCTACGGCGAGCTTGATCTGGTCATGACTGATCGCGACACCTGCGTATTCGTCGAAGTACGCTATCGCCAGCACAGCCAGCATGGCTCACCCTTCGACAGCGTCACCCCTCGCAAGCAGCAGCGACTCATTCTGGCAGCACAGCACTATCTGATGCAGCATGCACTGGATATGCCTTGCCGCTTCGATATCATCGGCCTCAGCGGCACCGTTCAGGCTCCCGATATCACTTGGATGCGCCACGCCTTCGATGCCTGCTGAACATCATTCACTTTCATTCACTCTTTGAGCCGTTCACGACCATGGATTTTCAGAACCGCATCCTCGACCAGTTCAACGCCAGCATCGACACCAAGACCTATGCGAGCGAAGTTCTGCCCACGTTCATCGAGATTGCCAGCCATATGATGGTCCAATGTCTGATCAACGACGGCAAGGTGCTGGCCTGCGGCAACGGCGGCAGCGCCGCGCTATGCCAACTTTTTGCCGCATCAATGATCAATAGTGAAGAGCGCGAGCGCCCCGGCCTCCCGGGACTAGCGCTGACCACCGACAACCCGGTCATGAGCTCAATCGCCAACAGCGCCAGCTATAGCGACATTTTCTCGCGTCAAGTACGCGCCCTAGGTCAGCCCGGCGATATCCTGATGGTACTGTCGACGACAGGCAATTCAGCCAACGTCATCCAGGCCATTCAGGCCGCACACGACCGTGAAATGTCCGTCGTTGCGCTTAGTGGACGCGACGGCGGCGATATGTCCTCACTGCTGGGGCAGGAAGACTGCGAGATTCGCGTGCCGGCCACGTCATCGGCCCGCATTCACGAAACGCACCTGTTGGTCATCCACAGTTTGGTCGATCTAATTGATCAACAGCTCTTTGGCCTGGAAGAATGAAATACGCCTGCGCGATCATGACAGTGACGTTCTGAATCGCCCAAGGTTTCACGAGAGAGAGACCATGATCATCATGAAGAAAGGATTTCTGCCCGCGGCAGCGCTGTGCGCGCTGCTTGGCCTGTCAGGCTGCGTCACTACCGGCTCACCCAACACGCTGGGACCCGCACGCAGCACCGATACCGTCAACGCCGACAATGCGATTGCTGACACCATCAAGATGCGTCTAAACGACGTGCAAGGCTTCTCGACCAGCCACGTCAACGTCGATGTCTTCAACGGCTATATCGTGCTGTCTGGACAGGTACCGCTTCAAGGCATGATCAGCCGCGCAGACGAAATCGCCCACAGCGCGGGCGGCGTACGCGGCGTCTACAATGGATTGGCGGTCGGCGACAACACTCCGACATGGCGCCGCATTTCCGACAGTATGATCACTGCTCGCGTGAATCGCGGTATCGACAACTCCACACTGTCATCACTGTCACGTGTTCACGTTGTCACCGAAAACGGAATCGTCTTTCTCATGGGTGCCATCCAGCGCTACGAAGCCGACGGTCTGGCCCGCATCGCGGCACAGGTCGATGGCGTCAGCGGTGTAGTAAAAGCATTCGAATACGTCGATTGACGTCCAAGGCAAGAGGCCAAGCAAACGCTGAGAGCCCATGCTCACCCAAGCAGCCCCTCCTCCTACGCATACGCAGCATAAAAAAAGCCCGACGCATTGAATGCATCGGGCTTTTCATCATTCTACGGGCTATGCGTGAGACTACTTAACTACACGCAGTGCAGGCCGACCTTTCGGCGGACGCCCACCACCACTCGGTGGTGGCGTGTCATCATCATGCTCGGAAGACGACGGGACAGGCGCTTGCTTCGGCTCGTCGGAAGCCTTCGGCACGCTTTCAAGCTTAGGCGCCTCTTCATCCAGCTCGTCTTCTGCAGGCGCAGGAATGACCGGCTCGTGCCCAAAGACCATCCCGGCCCCGTTTTCCTTGGAGTACACCGCAACCAGCGCCATGATCGGCACCCATACTTGCATGGGCTCGCCGCTGAAACTGGCGTTGAAAGTGATCATTTCATTGCTGATATCCAGATCACGCACCGCTGACGGCGCGATATTGAGCACGATCTGGCCGTTCTGTACGAACTGACGCGGCACAACCACGTCCTCCTGCATGGCATCAACGACGACGTACGGCGTGTTGTCGTTATCAAGCAGCCATTCATACAGCGCTCGGGCAATATAGGGGCGACTAGAAAGCATGGTGACCTCGGAACTCGGGAGGGTCGTGGCGGCCAGCCTCTGGAAAGGCCAGCTCACCTTGACGTTTCGCGCTTAGGAACGCAGCTCGCGTTCGCTGTCCAGCAGTGATTCCTGGAAGGACTCACGCTCGAACAGGCGCTGCATATAGCCTAGCAGAGGACGGCACTGCTTCTCGGGAAGATCGATGCCGACACTGGGCAGACGCCACAGGATAGGTGCCATACAGCAATCCACCAGCGAGAACTCTTCGCTCATGAAATAAGGCAGATCTTCAAAAATCGGACTGATGCCAATCAGACTTTCACGCAGAGATTTGCGGGCCTGATCAATTTCCTTCTTGGTACCGTTACCGGTCATCAGGATATCCAGCTTGCTGCTCCATTCGCGCTCAATGCGGAACATCCACAGACGGCTCTGGGCACGTGCAACGGGATAGACCGGCAACAGCGGCGGATGCGGGAAGCGCTCATCCAGATACTCCATCATGACCTTGGACTCATAGAGCGCCAGATCACGATCCACCAGCGTCGGTACGCTGTTGTAAGGATTATGGTCAGCCAATTCTGCAGGCGGATTGTTGTCATCCACTTCCAGAATATCGACAGATACGCCTTTCTCGGCCAGCACGATCCTGACACGATGACTTTTATGGTCGTTGCTGCCGGTATAGAACGTCATGGAAGAACGCTTGGCTACGACACCCATTGGAATCTCCTCACAATGATATTGCCCCGATTATACCATGTTATGGCCCATTACGGGGCGCCCAGGGCCGTACCCGCCTGCTGGCATATGCCATACAGACGAAAATCGCCCGCCCCCGAAGGGGACAGGCGATTTGTCGGTGCAACAGGCAACGCCCGCCACAGGGCTCCAGTAACGATTAACGTTTGGAGAACTGCGGACGACGACGTGCTTTGCGCAGACCGACTTTCTTACGTTCGACCTTACGAGCATCGCGGGTAACGAAGCCAGCTGCGCGCAGAGAAGGACGCAGGTCTTCGTTGTAGTCCATCAGCGCGCGTGCGATACCGTGACGGATAGCACCAGCCTGAGAAGAAGCACCACCACCAGCAACGGTGATGTACAGATCGAACTGTTCAGAAGTCTGAGTCAGTTCCAGCGGCTGACGAACCACCAGACGAGCGGTCGGACGACCGAAGTAGGTGTCGAGTTCACGCTGGTTGACAACGATCTTGCCAGTGCCCGCTTTCAGGAACACGCGTGCGGTAGAGGTCTTACGGCGACCCGTTCCGTAGTACTGCTGTGCCATGATGTAATTCCCTGTCAGATCAGATGTTCAGTTCTAGAGGCTGCTGAGCAGTATGCGGGTGGTTTTCACCAGCATAAACCTTGAGCTTCTTGTGCATGGCACGACCCAGCGGGCCTTTCGGCAGCATGCCTTTGACTGCGAGTTCGAGAACACGCTCAGGAGCGTGGTCGATCAACTGATCGAAACTCATGGAACGCAGACCACCCGGGTAACCGGTGTGACGGTAGTACTGTTTTGCGCCACCTTTCTTACCAGTAACGCGCACTTTCTCAGCGTTGATGACAACGATGTAGTCGCCAGTATCAACGTGAGGAGTGTATTCGGGCTTGTGCTTGCCACGCAGACGGCGTGCCAGTTCGGTTGCCAGGCGGCCAAGCGTCTTGTCCGTAGCGTCGACGACGTACCAGTCGCGCTTAACGGTCTGCGGGGTAGCGCTGAACGTTTTCATCGAGAAAATACCTTGTTCGGGTGTTTGATCACAAAGTCTGAAATGACTAAGTGATGCCCACCAATCCCTATTTTTCTTGAGTTGTCGACTCGAACGCTTGCGCCCTCACGGGTGCCCTGCCAACGATCGACAACAATGAGCGAGCGCGTAGTATACCCGAGACTTCGAAGCGGTGTAAGCCCCTCTCACACCCTTTTTTAGCCGCATCGGGAGATAAACCATGCACCTTTGAGGAAGCTTGATAAGATGAAAACTTCCCCTAAGTGGTGTATGACAGCCGCCTGACACGTATAATGTGGGCAGGACCTCAACGCACCAGTGCCTACCGTCGTCACGGTCAGTGCACTCAAGCCCAACAGGCACGCTGCAAGACCGGCCTGCCGCTGCGGAGAAAAGGATTCCATGAGTACGAGCTTGAGCATCATCCTGATCATCATTACCCTGCTGATCGGCGTCGGCGCGGGTGCACTTCTGCACAAGCTGCTGGGCCGCGGCAGTAACTACTACCGCCAGATGCTGGCCGAGCGTGACCGCGAAATCGACCAGATGCACACGCACATGCACCAGCACCTGAGCCAGGTCACCGACATGGCCGAACAGCTGCACACGCAGAGCCAACAGCTCAACCAGCTGCTGGCCCGCGAGACTCAGCTGCTCGATAGCGATATTGAACTGAAGCGCCGTGTGCGTCTGCTCAACGGGCAGAGCGCCATGACGGAAGAAGAGGAAGAAGCGGCACTGTCTCTGCACGCTCCGCGCGACTATGCCGAAGAAGTAGATACCTCCCCGCTGTCGTCAGCATCGGATGCACGCCAGAACGATGACCCGCAACCGCCGCGTTACTGAAGCATCTCCGTCCGCTCGACGGAAGCCACAGCTAAAGAAGTCGCAAACAAAAAGGCTGCCTTAAAGGCAGCCTTTTTCATTTCATGGGCGGTGCCCGCCGTTCCCCATAGACTCATCAGGGCAGCAATACGTGCAGCCCCATCAGTGCCCGTGACGCCAGTGCTTCCTGCGCATGTCGCACATCCTTTAGGGCAAAACGGTTGCGCGGCGTAGCATCAATATGACCTTCACGGATCAGCTGGAACAGTTCATCGCTCATCGCCTGTGTGTGCTCGGGCGTGTCAGCGTAGTGCTTCAGCGTTGGGCGCGTGACAAACAGGGACCCCTTACGGTTCAGAATACCCAGATCCACGCCCGTCACTGGGCCGGAGGCATTGCCGAAGCTGACCATCAAGCCACGCGGCTCAAGGCAATCGAGCGAATCTTCCCAGGTAGCCATGCCCACAGAGTCATAGACAACCGGACACTTACGCCCTTCCGTCAGCTCCAGTACGCGCTCGGGCACAGATTCCTTGGCATAGTTGATCGTGGCCCACGCCCCTAGCGACTTAGCCAGGTGCGCCTTTTCATCCGTACTGACCGTACCGATCAGCTTGACGCCCATCGCACGCGCCCACTGGCAAGCAATGGTGCCAACGCCACCCGCCGCCGCATGGAAAAGAACGGTGTCGCCCGCCTTGAGCGGATAGGTCTGACGGAATAGATACTGAACGGTCAGCCCTTTCACCATGACCGCAG
Source organism: Zymobacter sp. IVIA_12111.31 C1 (assembly GCF_047495495.1). Taxonomy (GTDB): domain Bacteria; phylum Pseudomonadota; class Gammaproteobacteria; order Pseudomonadales; family Halomonadaceae; genus Zymobacter. The sequence continues at coordinate 956,631 of NZ_CP179930.1, read as the reverse complement.
CCGCTTGCTCACAGCTGATATCATCAGGCAGATGCACCAGGCGACTGGCAGGCAGACACAGCTGGTCGGCGTAGGCACCGCGACCGACCGAGGCATAGGCCACGCGATCACCTACCGCGAAACCGCTGACGTCTTCCCCGACAGCGTCAATGACACCAGCCCCTTCGCCGCCCAGCCCCGCCGGAAAACTATCGACCGGATAGAGCCCTTCACGATAGTAAATGTCGATGAAGTTCATGCCGATGGCTTCGTTGCGTACGCGGACCTCGCCCTTGCCAGGCGCTTGCGGCTCGAACGTCACCAGCTCCAGCACTTCAGGTCCACCGTGCTGCTTGAATTCCACTCGTACTGCCATTGTCATTTTCTCCTCTCGCACCAAGCCTTGTTGTTCTTGCAGGGTCGGCAACGCCCTTACAGATGTCTTATCATGACACCATACACCCACATCATGCCCTGGGGCATATCAACACCTGCCGAACACCTTGATTTTCGGCTACTCGCTGCGCTTCACGTCATACCGCACCGACTCATCAGGATAAGGCATGCGCATTCTTCACACGGCAGACTGGCACCTGGGACAGCAGTTTCACGGCCATGATCGCCTCTATGAACAGCAACGATTTCTGGATTGGCTGCGCACACTCATCGTTGCGCGGGAAATAGACGCGCTGCTGATTGCCGGCGATATCTTCGATGTCGCATCGCCATCGATACGCGCTCAGCGTCTGCTGTACGACTTCATTGTCGAACTGCACCATCAGTGTCCGGCGCTGACCATTGTCATGATCGCGGGCAACCACGATAGCGGAGCCCGCATCGAGCTGCCCGCCCCGCTGATGCAGTCACTGCGCACACATGCCTTCGGACGCCTGCACTGGTGTAGCACTGCCACGGGCGAGCGCCAGCCCAACCTTGATGATCTGTGTGTCCCACTGACGGATGCCAACGGCGCGGTACGCGCATGGTGTCTGGCGATGCCGTTCCTTCGGCCATCCGAGGTGTGCCAGCACCCGCTCGACTATGCCGAGCGGGTCTCGGCACTTCATCACCAGCTGTGTGAACACGGCATGACCCAGCGTCAGCCAGGGCAGGCCCTGATCGCCATGGCCCACCTTCATCTACAGGGCGGCAAGGTATCGGAAGACAGCGAACGTCCCATCGTGGTCGGCGGAGAAGAAGCCCTGTCATCGTCCGCCTTGTTCCCTGCTGCCATCGACTATGTGGCGTTAGGCCACCTGCATCGCGCCCAGCAGGTAGGTGCCGCGCACATTCGCTACGCGGGCTCACCCTATCCACTGGATTTTTCCGAGCGCCATTACCATCACCAGGTGATCGAACTGACATTACAGGATGACCTGCTACCGCCGGAGCTATACGTGCATGAGGTACCGCTTAGCGTACCGATGGTCATTGTGGGACCGCTTGCGCTGGAAGAGCTGCCTACCGCTCTGAACGACTTGCCCGAGCCCGCCGACCCTGACCGCCGCGACACATGGCCATGGCTTCAGATTAGAGTGCGGCTGGAAGCGCCACGCCCCGACCTGCGCCACCAGGTCGAGCAGTGCCTGAACGACCTCAAGGTGCGCTTAGTGGCACTGACAGCCCACTATCCCTCCGATGATGACGACCAACAGCCAGCACTTCAGGCCGGGCAGCAGCTGGATGAAATGGGCCCCGAAGGTTTGTTCGTTCACCACTGGCAACAGCGCTATGGACAGCCTCCGGACAAACAGGTCCAACAAGATATAGCCTGGCTGATCCAGCATGTTCACGACGAGGAGGACGCATGAAGATATTAACCCTGCGTCTATGCAATCTGGCAGCGTTCGCGGGCGAACACACGCTTGATTTCACCCGCTCACCGCTTTCGGAGTGCGGCCTGTTCGCTATCACAGGGCCAACAGGCTCAGGCAAAAGCACGCTGCTCGACGCCATGTGCCTCGCCCTATTCGGCAGCACCCCTCGCCTGCGCCAGATGCCCGGTGCCGGCACACTGCCACAGGACGACAGCGTGCAGCTACGCGACCCTCGCACTCTGCTGCGCCGCGGCTGCACCCATGCATTTGCCGAAGTGACGCTCATGGGCGTCGATAACCTGCGCTACACCGCCTCATGGAGCGTTCGCCGCGCGCGCAACTCGGTTACCGGCAAGATCCAAAACAGCGCTCAGGTACTGCGTCGCCTTGATCCTGAAGAACAGCTCATCACGGATGGCAAACAGGATTTCAGTCGCAAGCTGCCCGAGGTGCTCGGACTGAGCTTCGATCAGTTCACCCGCGCCGTTCTGCTGGCACAAGCTGAGTTCAGCGCGTTTCTCAAAGCCAATGACAACGATCGCAGTGCACTGCTGGAGCGCCTGACCGACAGCGATATCTATTCGCGCATTTCGCGCCGTGCCTACCAGCAGTACCGTGAGACCAAACAACAGCATGCTGAGCTAGCAACGCACTTAGAACAGACCCGCCCCTGCGATGAAACGGAGCGCGCCCAGCTGGACAATGCCGTTCATCAGGCGCACAGCGATCTGGAGCACCACCGCGCTCAACTGACGGCATTGGAAGAACAGCACCGCCAACTGAACCAGCGACGCACTCTGGTTCACGACTACCACTCGCAGCAGCAAGCCTTTGCGGCACTCGACCAACAGTGGCGACAGTGCGAGGACCAGCGCGAGCAATGTGTCGCGCTTGACCGCTTCGCAGCGATCCGAGAAACACTACAGGAATGCCGCGATCAGCAGCAGCGCCACAAAGCACTGAGTGAGGAAGAGCAGCGACGCACTCTCGCTGTTGAGAGTGCAGCGTCGGCCACCGCGCTCACGGAACAGGCTTGGTCACAGACCCGACAGCAGCGCCAGAGGCTTGAGGAACAGCAACGCGAAGAAGCCCCCCGACTGGACGCGGCGCTGGCACTGGAGCAGCAGCTCCAGCACCTCCGCCAGCAACGCAAGGAGACCACGGACTTACTGGCGGCACTCGATAAGCAGCAGCGCCTGAGACTCGAACAGCTGAAGCAACTCGATGATGCTCATCACGATGACCATTCGCGCCTCAACGCTCTACGCCAGCAGCGTGCGTTACTGACAACACTTCCGCCATCACAGCGCCTGCATTCACTGCGCCAACGCATAAGCGCGCTCGATCAGCAACGCCAGCGCTGGATAAAGCGACAGGACACCGCCCAACGGTTGGCCTCCCATCAGCAGCAGCTTGACGATTACCTCGCCCAGCAGCAGCAGGCCGACGCAACCCTCTCACAGCGCCAACAATGCTGCCAACAGGCAGAGCAAGCGCTGACACATGCCGCCAACCATCATCAGCGTCTGCACGATGCACTGCTGGCCTACAGCGAACAGACGCTGGCGGCACTGCGCCACCTGCTCAGCGATTCAGCTCCCTGTCCCGTCTGCGGCAGCAGCGAACATACGCCACCACCGCCGACCGCGATGGCACTTGTCGAGGCACAACGCGAAGCCGCACGACAACAGCTTGAGCCCGCACGACAGGCTCTGGAAACCGCTCGCGAGCAGTACGAGAACGCGCAGCAACAACGCCACCAAGCAGAACTGGCCCTAACGAAAGCCAAGGCCCACAGCGAGCAGGCACACCAGATCGTCGTGCAACTGATGGCAACGGAAACCGTCTATCCGCTCATTCACTGTCAATCACGTGTGGATGGCATTCAGCAGCGCCACCAACGTGCCACGCGACAGGTTGAAGCACTCGACGACTGCATTGCGCGCATCCATTCGCTGGAAGAACAGCTGCAGGACGCGGAACAGCAACGCCAACGCCTCGAGGGTGCGCAGCAACACGGTAGCGCTCAACGACTCGACGTCGAGCACCAGTATGAACGGTTGGAACAAAGAATAGAGGCCGAGCAAACCAAACTGAGCGACCAGCTGGGCACTCACACCTCCGCGCGCGCGTGGAAAACGGCTCGTGACGCCGCACTCCAGCAGGCCCGCGACAGCGAGCAAACCGCACTGGAACAGTTTGAACGCTGCCGCACGGAGCAGGACTCCACGCGGCGCGCGCAGCAGGAACACCATGCGCAATGGCTAACCCACTGCTCACGCATGGAAACACTCACGGCTCAAGTGGACGAATGGCGCGCCGCTCAACCACCAGCGTGGCAGAGCGATGAAGCGCTGACACGCCTGCTGGCCATCACGCCTCACGAACACCATGCGTTGAAAGAGACCCTCACTCGGCTCGACAACGCACGCCACGACGCCGATATCCGTCAGCGCACCTATCGGCAGCAGTGCGACATCCAGCTCGATGATGACCAATACACCTTGCTCGATACTCCTGCCACACTGCTGAATGTCCTAGACGAACAGTTGATCAAGGTTGATGAGCGCCAGCAGGCCCAACGCCAGCAGGTAGAGGCTCATCAGGAGCGCCATGAAGCAGCTCGGTCGCGCCAGCGGGAAGATGACCAGCGACGTCAGCGCTATGCCGAACTCACCGATCAACACCAGCACGCCGAGCAGGAACTGGAGCGCTGGGGCAAAATCAGTGGCCTGATCGGCTCAGCAGACGGCGCCTTGTTCCGCAAGATGGCCCAGCAATGGCATCTGGACATGCTGGTCGTGCATGCCAACCATCACCTGCAGACGCTGGCTCGCCGCTTCAGTCTTAAGCGCGGCGGCACTGAACTGGGGCTGATGATCGTTGACCGAGAAATGGGGGATGAAGAGCGCTCTGTGCACTCGCTGTCGGGAGGGGAAACGTTCCTAGTATCGCTAGCGCTAGCACTCGGCTTGGCCGCCATGGCATCAGACCGACTGCTGATCGGCACACTGTTCATTGATGAAGGATTCGGCAGCTTGGATACCCGCGCTCGCGCCATGGCAATGGATGCACTTGAAGCACTGCAGGCACAAGGCCGCCAGGTGGGCATCATTTCGCACGTACAGGAACTGCATGAACGCATTCCCGTACAGGTGCAGGTGTGCCCGGGTGGCCGAGAAGGATCAAGCCATCTCAAGATATCCTCGCCACGCTCGCTGCTTGATCTCGGTTAACGCGACGTTTGGGGCCATGCGACACTACATGGCCCCGTGCGGTCAATGCGGCAATGGCAGTAGCAACGCACACGCCGGCTGATCGACAAACGCGCACTGCTGCATATGGGTCAGATAGCCACTGTGCTCATCACGATCGAACAGCTGAAGCGTGCCGCTGCCCTGATTGCAGACCAATACATAACTGCCATCGGGAGTAATCTCGAAATGGCGCGGCATCACGCCTTCAGTCTTGAGCCGCTGGATACGGCGCATCGTTCCCTGCCCGCCATCCAGAGCGAAAACAGCGATTTCATCGAAGTCACCACGATTGGAGGCATACAGGAAACGTCCATCGGCTGAAATGGCCAGTTCACCGCCCTCGTGCTCCTGCTCACCCCACGCTTCCGCAAGCAGCACATACTGACGCAGACGCAGATCACCATCCTGGTAGTCGAAAAGATAGACGCAGCCGTCCAGCTCCCCCATTACATAGGCAAAGCGCCCGCAGGGAGAAAACTTCACCTGCCTCGGCCCACTGCCCCGCGGCAATTCGATACGCTGCATTTTATCCAAGGCCAGAGGACAGCCATCACCACTTTCATCCAGCAGTGGATAACGGTACATGCAGTCGTTACCCAGATCACAGACCAGCAGATAGCGCCTATCCGGAGTCGCGGCGGCGAAATGTACATGCGCACCCTGCTGCCGCTCGGGCTGTGCACCGCTCCCGCCACCATAGGTGATGACTGCAACCGGATCGTGCAACTGCCCGTGCCGATCACACGGCACCACGGCCAGCGAACCACTGGAATAGTTCGATACAAACAGGAAACGCCCCTGGGGTGATACCGCTACGTGACAGGGGTCCGAACCTTTCGTGGGCACGGTACTGATAACTTGCAGCATGCCGGTATGCGCCTCTAACCGGTAGCTGCTGACCCAGCCCTCACGATCGGCACCGATTTCATGGGTGGCATATACACGCGCCCCCTCTTCGTCGAGTGCCAGATAAGAAGGATTGTCAGCAGGCGTCAGCGCCCATTCACGGCACTGAAACGGCGCACATTCCAGCCTAAAATGATGGATTCCCTTACTACTGCTGCCTGAGGTATAGGTCCCCAGCAACAAATGATAATGCGTCATGTCGACCTCCTTGTCGGACCGTGAAGCACCGCACAGCGCGACTCACACTTGATTCTGCCCCTCAGAGCGCGCTTCCCGCATCAACACACCTTCCTGGGTGCGGCGTGATGCCAAGCGATCCGCCTGGCGCGTTGGTTCTGGCAACTTATAGCGCGTCAGGCAAGCACGCACCCAGTCGCACGCCGTCTCAAGAGAAATACGATGGCCCTGCGAAATATAGAGCGGCTTAACGCCCTCACGCGAACGCATGACACGCCCCACTTCCTCCCCCTTATCAATCAGGGGGACCGTTGCCCCTTTCACATCGGGTACATCCGCATGGCGACCACACAGACGGCTTTTGCCCACGCCAATGGACGGCTTGTCAAGCCACAGCCCCAGATGAGTAGCAATTCCCATCCGGCGCGGATGAGCGATCCCCATCCCGTCCACCATGAGTAGATCGGGGCGATGCTCAAGGCAGGCATATGCTTCCAGAATAGCGGGCAGCTCCCGAAAAGATAGCAGACCGGGAATATAGGGCATGGTCGTCGGCTGCCGATGCAGCACCTGCTCGACCACCCTCAGCGAGGGATATTCCATCACCACGATCACCGCCCGCGTTAATGACGGGGCAGCAGGGTCCACGCGCGCATTGCGCTTCGGATCGAGCGGCTCGAAGCCCACGTCGACCCCCGCAATCAGATCAACAGACGCAGGCAAACGGTCCTCTCGTATCACCCGCGGCGCTAACGCTTTTTGCAACTGGATGGCCGCTCTCGGATCTTCGATCCACGCATGCAACTGCTCCATATCGCCTCCCCTTGCTGCCGGTACTCAACCTGTCTTGGTCTCGGTCTCGGTCTCGGTCTCGGTCTCGGTCTTCAGCATATCACTTCATCTTGCACCGCGATCTCAAAGCCTTTCTTTCCTTTTCTCATTCGCCAAAGCGACCGCACCAAACGACAACGCCCCCGCTACCACAGGGGCAGCGGGGGCGTTGCATGACCGAGAAGGCGTCAGCCTTGCCCGATATCGAACGACTTACGCCGGACGATGCTCTTCACGGCGACGTTCCGGACGACCAGTGTCTTCACTGATGTCCAGCGTACGACCCGCAACGCGAGCGCGCGCCATTTTCGCCAGAGTAGCGGCCGGCAGGTTGTTCGGCAGTTCGACAGTGCTGAAGGACTGACGAATGTCGATACGACCGATACGCGCGCCTTCGATGCCACCTTCGTTTGCCAAAGCGCCTACCAGCTGACCCGGCTTGATGCCTTCACGATGACCAACGGCCACGCGATAGCGCGTCATGCCTTCACGCGGACCGCGTTCACGGCGCGGGCCACGTTCGCTACGCTCACCGCGAGGACTACGCTCGCCACGGCCACCGCGATCGTTACGATCATTGCGGTCGTTGCGGCTATCCTGACGCGGCAGCGGACGAATCGGTGCTTCATCAGCACGAGCCAGCTGAGCAAAGACAGTAGCCAGATCCAGCGGATCGTAACCTTGAGCGACCAACTCTTCAACCAGTGCACGTTGTGCCATGGACGATTCGCCACTCAGGGCTTCGATAGCACGCGCCTTGAAGCGTTCGTCACGATGCGCACGCAGTGCCTTTTCATCAGGCAGGGCGATGGATTCGATGCGCTGACCGGTAGCGCGTTCCAGCCACTGGATACGACGCATTTCACGGCCACCGACGAAGGTGATCGCGGTGCCTTCACGTCCCGCACGACCGGTACGGCCGATACGGTGAACGTAGGCTTCGGTATCGTGCGGCAGGTCATAGTTGATGACGTGCGTGATGCGCGGCACGTCAAGACCACGTGCGGCTACGTCTGTCGCGACCAAAACGTCGATTTTGCCGCGTTTCAGACGCGCAACGGTGCGCTCGCGCAGGCTCTGATCCAGATCGCCGGACAGTGCTGCAGCTGCTACGCCACGCGCAGACAGGTGTTCAACAACGGTCGTACAGGCGGCACGCGTACGTACGAAAACGATCGCGGCGTCCATGTTCTCGACTTCGATCAGGCGGGACAGCGCTTCCAGCTTGGCACTACCTTCTACGCGGCACATACGCTGCGTGATGGTGGTAGTAACCGCCTTCGCTTCGATCTGCACCTTGACCGGATCAACCAAGTAACGGTTGACGATCTTTTCGATCTCGTGCGGCAGTGTCGCAGAGAAGAAGACGCGCTGAGCCGTCTTCGGCGTGTCACGCAGAACGCGCTCAACATCGTCGATGAAGCCCATACGCAGCATTTCATCAGCTTCGTCCAGCACGAGGGCGGACAGCCCGGACAGGTTCAGGGAACCGCGGTCCAGGTGGTCGATAACGCGCCCCGGCGTACCCACGACGACCTGAGCACCAGCACGCAGACTGCGCAGCTGGTCACGGTAGTCCTGACCACCACACAGCGTCACAACTTCCAGGCCTTCGATGAACTGGCCATAACGACCAAAGTTGACGGCTACCTGCTGAGCCAGCTCGCGCGTCGGCGCCAGCACCAGAACTTGAGCTTCACGACGCGAAACATCGAGACGTGACAGCATCGGCAGCGCAAAGGCCGCCGTCTTGCCAGTACCCGTCTGGGCCTGACCCAACAGATCACGGCCTTCCAGCAAGGAAGGGATGGTCTGAAGCTGAATGGGAGAAGGGGTCGTGTATCCGAGGATATCAAGAGACCGGAGAACAGCGGGCAGCAGCCCAAGCGTCTGGAAATCAGACGAGACATCGGACATCGAAGTCATTTCACACCTTACACGAGCCGGACAGGCCCACCCTGCATGACAGCTATATGAAGGAATTCCCTCATACATAGATGCAAGGTCGACGAACACGGCGATACATGGAAATTCAGGCCACCCTACGAACCACGTGGCCGAATCGCACCTGACATTGTCGGACGGCCATCAGCGGACAGCTGATGACACCATTCCTCATGCACGCACCAGTGGAGACCGATATACCAGTAAAGACAAAGCGTTAAGCCAATACATCGACAACAGGCCATGGGGCTTGTCATTCAAAGTACCCAACGTGACGCTCGCCATACTGATATCTTTCCCACACTTACAAGCCATCACAGGCTTGCCGCATGACCGAATGGACGCTGACGCATACCGGGACAAATCGAGTCCGTCCGGCATCGACAGGACATTGGGAGGGGGCGAATCACTATTGAGGGTAGGGTCTGCACATAGCGAAGAAAGCGTATTCTATCACCAAAAGGGATAACATGCCTATGCCTTTATGACCATTACACAAGGTTTTTAATGAACACTACCCCACAGATTGCCATCTGGGTCGATGCTGACGCCTGCCCACGCGCTATCCGCGAGCTTATTGTTCGCGCCGCCGTACGCACTCAACTACCGGCCTGCTTCGTCGCCAACCACCTCGTGCCACTGCCCCGCACACCGTTCGCGATTGCCTTGAATGCCCCGCAGGGTGCCGATGCCGCCGACGCTCTGATCGCCGAACGCGTACAGCCCGGTGCACTCGTAATCACGGCCGACCTGCCTCTTGCATCCGATGTGCTTAAGAAAGGCGCGCTAGTGCTCACCCATCGCGGGGAACCGCTCACGCTCGACAACATTGGCCCACGCCTCAACATGCGCGACTTCATGGAAACGATGCGCGCCAGCGGTGAACATCACGGCGGAGCGAAGCCGCTGGGACCACGTGATATCCAGCAGTTCGCTAACGCCTTCGACCGACAGCTTGCACGTCTCCCCCGCCCAGCGCGTTCCACGTGAACAGTCGTGCCCCGATATTGTGGCTCAATGCGCTTTCGACGTGACACCCAACGCGTATTGAGCCCCATGCCCTTCGCGCCCTTTAACTGCCACACGCCCAGCGCCACGGTCTGCGGGGTCTGCGGGGTCTGCGGGGTCTGCGGGGTCTGCGGGGTCTGCGGGGTCTGCGGGGTCTGCGGGGTCTGCGGGGTCTGCGGGGTCTGCGGGGTCTGCGGGGTCTGCGGGGAGCGAACACCTTTTCAAGGCGACCATCAAGCGAATTATCAGTGCCATGCCAGTGCCGAATCACAGATACCAATGAAGAAATCGCTACCGCCAAGCGACATCTACACATTAAAGGACATACAAGATCAAAGGGCTCTATTCACACCTTTAGATTAACGTTTTATTAAATATATAGGTGCTGCTTCATTCTCTAGCGATAATAATATTTAATACTGTACAAAATAACATGCCTGTAAAAATAAACATATAACCGAAACATGCTTTCTTATAAGGTCCATATCAAGTCATTCAATTTGAAAGCCGATATTATGATCGTCACGGTCATAGACCCGATCCAGACTGGAAACGTAACCGTCAACCGTGCAAAATAGTGGTCATGCGCTTGCCATGATTACAAATTTTCATTTTTTTGCACATTACAGCTGGCACTGACAGCTGTGCCACTGGTCATACCAGTGGGCTTTCGTTTCCCGTCTACACCACGGTGCAAACCGTAAATCAAGGGTTAATACAGCAGCTACTTTCCTGTTCACCCCCTGTACAATCGGGTAATGTTGGCCGTCTCAATATAAATGGCGGTGTATTTTATTCACCTTTTTCGATCATCCACCTTACGGCCACGGTCTTTTCATTCATGTTCCGTTTATTTACCGCGCTGCCTCGCCCCCATAAATTTCTCATGGTGCCCATCTTGTCGATGGTATCTGTTCTGGGCATCCACGCTTACCAGCAACATCGCCCGCAGGCCCCTTCGCAGGATGCGCCGCACAACACAGCCGATGTTGCGATGAATCAAGTCAGCGATACCGATAATGAAGACGATGACGGCGATAGCGACGACATCCACTTCGCCGTTGATACGGCAGGTGCCCAACTGCTGACAGCGCTCAGCCACACCGATCCGATCGACACTGATAGCACCACCATTTCACCCTTTCACCAGCGCTTTCTTTCGGCGTTGACCACCGGTAACGATGCCGATTTCTCAGACGAACTTCCCTATGATGATGACGCACTCGGCAACCAAGGTGCGCTGGATCAGGAAGTCGCAACTGAGCCAAGCGATGATCAGCTGCGCTGGCTCAGCTATACAGTACAGCCGGGCGATAGCTTCGGTTCGATTGCCGCTCAGAGCATGGGACTGGATGCCGTCAAGGTCAGCAACCTGCTCAACAGCCTGCCGGATAACAACACGCGTCGCATTCTGACTCAGCTGCGCATCGGCATGTCCATCGACTATCAGGTCGACGCACGCAACCAGCTGGTATCGCTGCGTGTTATGCGTACTGCTCGCGATGGCCTGCTGCTGACGCACGAAGATAGCGGCCGCTATGCCTACACCAATATCCATCGCAACGTAGAGCCCATGCAGCGCACCTACGCGGGAACGGTCAACGGTAGCTTCGGCCAATCCGCACAGGCCAGTGGGCTTTCCAGCAGCGAAGTCACCGAAATCACCCGCGCCCTGTCACGCAAGCTCAACTTCCGCGCTCAGGCCCGTGCCGGTGACCAATTCCAAGCACTGGTCGAAGCAGACACGCTGGACGGCAAGAAGCTCGGCTCACGCGTACTGGCCATCCAGTACAAAGGGGCTTCTGCTAATGTAACGCTCGTACGCTACAACGACAGCTTCTATACACCGGACGGCCGTGGGCTGGATCCGTCATTCAACCGTTTCCCATTCTCCGGCCAGCACCCCGTCACCTCAGCATTCGATCTGACGCGCCTGCACCCGGTTACGCATCGCGTCGCTCCGCACCACGGTACGGACTTCGGTATGCCGACGGGTACGACCATCAAATCCCCTAGTGCAGGGGTGGTCACGCAGGTCGCCTATAACCAGTATGCGGGTCATTATCTTGTCATCGATCACGGTGACGGCCTCAAGACCCGTTATCTGCACCTATCACGCTCGCTGGTACGTCAGGGCGAACGCGTCAACATGGGCGCCCCGATCGCACTCTCAGGCAGCACTGGCCGCGTAACTGGCCCTCACCTTCACTACGAAGTGCTGGTCAGCAACCGTGCTGTCGACCCCATGCGCGTCAAGCTGCCGAACGGCCAGCAGCTGTCCGGTGCCCAGCTGGCCAGCTTCAAGCGCCAGGCCCAGCAGTTCATTGCACGTCTCTCTTCCCCCGACAACGATCGTGCCTACGCACAGAATGGCAATGCACCGTCACAGGAAGGCAAGGGTTCATAAATACATCGCCCGAAACGCAAAGAGGCATCCCCACGGGGATGCCTCTTTTTTATCTTTATCAGGTAGAGAACTGCAGCACAGCTGCCTTTTGATCTACCTCTACAGAATCAACGACGTTTGAGCGTCATGTCGATGCCTGTTTTCGGCTGGTTCATGTTGGTGTCCAGCAACTGCAGGTCACCGTTTTCCAGCGGCAGCAGGTTATAGATGGCATTGCCTTCCGGTCCGCGCAGCTGATAGATCAGCGGATATTTCATTTCACCCGCATTTTCGACGGTGAAGACGTTACCTTTGGTCAGCAGCGCCTGACTGCTTTTCCCTTCACGGACGCTGACCAGTTCGAACGTTCCAGCATTGCCGTCATTGGCATCACGGACTTTCAGATTCGTCTTGATACCAGAGCAGTCAACGCACGGCAGAACCCCTTCGTACTGCCCTGCCAGCTTGGTGTAAGGGGTTTGCGGACCGCTTGCACAGCCTGCCAGCGCAGCCAGTACAGCTGCAGCAGCCAGAGTCTTGATTTTCATGGAACCATCTCCTTGTGTTCACACGACATTTCGCATCTCAAGATAGAGTATCCTACACGGATTTTCAAAGCCTACCTGCCGATATAACCTGGGTGCTCTACATGATTCATGACACAGCCAACGCTGACTGGCAAGTTCTACAACAGTAGATATCCTTCATTAAGGCAACTCTGGTAATGGCATAGACGGCACCGCCATTTCTGGCACCTGCTCATGGGCAGATACTCAAGGTGGGGTCATGATCATTCTATTCTGGCTATCCTTCTCCGTAGCCATTGCGGGCACCTTCATCGCCTTGCACGGTGGGCCATTCACCCCATGCAGAGTCGTCGTGCTCAGCGCCTTGGGCACCGCGATGGGCGCGTTGGTCATCATCGGCAGTCTGGAAGCACTGCTGGGTATTCCACTATTAGGTTGTGCGGTTCTCGTGGTCGCATTGACCGAACTTGATCCTCCCGCCTGAAAGCTCAGTAGTGCACGGCAGGCATGCCAAAAGGCGCCACCCTCCGATAAGAGCGTGGCGCCTTTTTCATTCTCGTTGAATCGAACGCTCAGCGTAATGCCATCCTCACGCCATATACTGCAGCAGCCACATCACGACAGGTGCGACAACGGCAAATAGCACGGTACTGGTGGTCACGATATTGGTCGCGAAGCGAACATCGCCACCCGCCTGTCTGGCCAGTACCGGCAGCACCGCTAGCATCGGCGTTGCCGCCTGCATAACCAGCACCTGCTTCATCGTGATATCAAAAGGCGTAAACGTGAGCAGTACGGCCAGCACCAGCGGCGACAGCACGAAGCGCCCCAGCAGCGTGATGATCGTATCGCGATCAAAGCGAATACTGCTCAGCCCCGAGTCACTCAACACGATCCCAATGAAGATCAGTGAAAGCGGCGTCACCAAACTACCGACATAGGACAGGGTTTTACCCAGCACTTCCGGCAACGGCAGCCCGCTCAGCAGATACAATACCCCGGCAATGAAGCCCAGCAGAGGCGGCGGCAACAGCTTCTGCAGCGTTACCTTCAACGAAGGCGCTTGGCCTTTCCCCTGCGGGGTATCGTTGGCGATCAGGAAAGCCCCCAACGTCCAGGTCGAAACCGTATTCACAACATAGTAGATGAGGAAGTACTTCATACTGGCTTCGCCAAACAACGCAATGTTGAGCGGCAGCCCAATGAAGATGGTGTTGGCGTTGACGATCCCGTTGATGAATATTCCCCGACGCCCTACAGGAATATTTAACAGACGGACCAGCAGGAACCCCACGAGATAGGCAATGCCCACGCCAATAAACGGGCAGATGAGACCGATACCCAGACTGGCCAGTTCATCACGCTTCAGATAATGCAGCACGGAAACGAAGATGGACGCTGGCAACGCAATCTTGGTGATCAGCAGTGAAATGTTGCCGGAGAAGCTATCCGCCAGAGAACCTCGCCGTCGCAGCACATACCCCAGCGCAATGATCAACACGATGATGGCAACACTTTGGATGGATTGCCAGACAGCCATACGCACCTCCTTGTCGCAAACTGCTTCAGCCTCATGACGCTTGGCATGAAGGCATCGACAGTCGCTTGTCGTTACCTTGTGATACCAGCGTAGAAAACTTTCAGCTTCAGTTCAGACTATTTCAAGATGATTGGCGCGCAGAAAATAAGGAAGTTATTTGGTGGGAAATAAGCCACTGATATTGAACGGTACATTCAGCCGCGAAGAATCGCGCGATGGACGTCATACCAAAGATGACAGTGAAACCGAAAGGAGGATTGCCTGTCTCAACTGCATGCAGATATGCAGAAGCCGAACTAGGTAATGAAGAAAGAAAGCCGGGAAGGAAACACGAGAAAGGACAGAATGGTGGGCCCAGCAGGACTTGAACCTGCGACCAAGCGATTATGAGTCGCCTGCTCTAACCAACTGAGCTATAGGCCCAAAGCAAAAGCGCGCATATGATAACCAAAGCTAGCTCCCAAAGCTAGTGCGACATGGTGATGTAACCCTCTGCTTTGATACAGGATGATATTATGAATTTACGGAAAGGATACCTTCATTCACTGGCCCTCACGGCCACGGCACTGATGGGTTCGCTGGCTTTATCGGCCAACGCAGCGCCGACAGGTTGGACACTGGAACCCCAGCAGAGCCGACTGGATATCCAGCTGACCGACCACCGTCAAGCAGGCAACACGCTAACACGCATGCAGGCAGCTCCAATATCCGGCACAATCAACGCACGAGGCGACATTGATGTCCCACTGTCATTAAACCAGCTGGACGTTGTCGCACAGCTTCCTCCAATGCTGACCCAGAAGGCGCTCAAGCAAGGTACAAAACACATTCAAGGTCACATCGACCCTGCCGTACTGAGCGAATTGGCTCCCAACAAGAGCGCGACGACTACCGTGAAGCTGTGGGATCCGGCTCATCATCCAGACAGTCGGCAAATCACGACGACACCTGTTCAGCTTACTCGACTAAACGACGGGCTGATCCAGATGACCACACCGTCGCCCGTGACCGTAGACATCAGCCCGCTGCTGCGCCAAGACAACGCCCCGCTAATTACCAACTTGCTTGGCTATCAGCAACTTGATAACCACGCACAGGTCACTTTTCACGGTACACTACGCACACAGGGATAAGTCAGCACCACATCGTGCGCTCGTTCCTACCTTCCCGGCCGCGGCAAACGCCGGCCGGGAACCTACGTCCAGATCACCACAGCGACAGCCATCATGCCCGCGTCTTCATTCATCTCCGCCCTTACCATTGATGCTCCTGCCTGGCCTGAATGGGTGCCCCCGGAAAGCCCACTGGTGCTGGTACAGTGCCATTTTTCCGTCGAGGCCTATCACGATGATGAATTTTCCCGCCACAACATACCACAGCCTCCCCGGTTGCAGCGTGCGGTCGCCAAACGCCGAAGCGAATTTCTGGCCGGCAGAATATGTGCCCGACAAGCGCTGGCACAGCTAGGCATTGATGGGCAAGCAGGGAGCAAAGCTGAACGCCGGGACCCCATCTGGCCCAAAGAATGCACCGGCACCATCACCCACAGTCACGGTGTCGCTGCCGCACTTGTGGGGCATGCACGGCACTGGCAAGGGCTCGGAATCGACATCGAACATTGGATCAACACGGAAAGTGCACGCCATCTGTCCAGCGCCATTCTGCAACCACATGAACAGCAATTGCTTGATGAAGATGACATCCGCTTCGCCCAACAACTGACACTGCTGTTTTCGGCCAAAGAATCGCTGTTCAAAGCGCTCAATCCGCTCACCGGCACCTCTTTCTACTTCCATGACGCGTCACTGGTGCACTTGAATGAAGGGGCGCAGACACTGACGCTACGCCTTGATTGCACGCTGAATGAACAATGGCCAGCAGGCACCACGCTGATATGCCACTACGCCCACAGCCCTGCATACATCACGACGTGGCTCACGATCCCCGCCTGACATGATCAGATAGGTATCTCACTGTGTCAGCCCCTATTGCCAAGTCTATGCGGTATCCATCATGGCTCACCACGCACGCATGCTCCCCAACACCAATCCTGAACGATCCTGCATGGGATAGTTGCATGCTGCCAAGAACAAGCCATAGCCCTGCTGCAAAACAACGACCGACCCCAGAGACTCGCCAGAATTTCCGGATACGCTGCCGATATCGATCACCTCAATGGATACGTAACAGGCACGTTTGACAGAATGAGCCGGATACGCTGACATGAGAGAGTGTTAGCCACTGCGCTGACCAGATTGTCGTCTCTTTACTCCAACATCCCCATTACAAGGAACACCCCATGTTTAGCCAGCTCTTTGCAGTCATGGCACCGGTACTGTTCGGCGCAGGGCTCGGTTTCTTCTGGATCAAACTGGGCTACTCCTTTCCGACCTCCTTCGTTTCTCGCTTGACGCTCAACATCGGCACTCCATGCCTGATTCTCGCCAAGCTGCCCACATCGGGCGTTACGATGGCCAACTTCAACTCCATTCTCGTCGCCATGGTAATGATCATGATATTGATGGCGATCGCGGGCTACGGCCTATGCCGTTGGAGAAAACTGGACTGGCAGGTATATCTCCCCGCCATGCTGTTCCCCAACACGGGGAATATGGGGCTGCCTATTTCGCAGTACGCTTTCAAAGACAAAGGGTTTGGTATCGCAATTGCAATCATGGTCATCGTCAGTCTCGTGCAGTTCACCCAGGGCAGCATGACCTCCAAGAAGCCCTTACTAAGCTTCATCAAGACCCCCACTATCTATGCCATAGCGATCTCACTGATCATGATGGCAACAGACAGCCACCTCCCCGGCTGGCTGTTCAACACCGTGGACCTGATCTCCGGCTTCACCATTCCACTGATGCTAATCACACTGGGTGTATCCCTTGCCAGCATTCAGGCCAAGAACATTGTGGTGGGCCTCAGCTTCGGTCTGCTCCGCACCCTGCTGGCCGTGGCCATCTGCTTACTGGTCAGCACGGTATTGCATCTTGATGCGTATAAGACAGGTCAGATCCTGCTTCAGGTCTGCATGCCGGTCGCCGTTTACAACTACCTCTTCGCACAACGCGCCGGACGCTCGCCAGAAACCGTGGCAGGCCTCGTACTGTGTTCGACACTGCTATCGTTCATCTATCTGCCCATCATT
The DNA here is from genome assembly GCF_047495495.1 of Zymobacter sp. IVIA_12111.31 C1. Taxonomy (GTDB): domain Bacteria; phylum Pseudomonadota; class Gammaproteobacteria; order Pseudomonadales; family Halomonadaceae; genus Zymobacter. Next base: position 939,108 of record NZ_CP179930.1, on the reverse strand, counting down.
CTGCACTTCATCTTCATATACGCACCGTCCGTGTAAGATCGAGGCAAGGGTGGGCTACATACCAACACGGCCCACCCTATCAGCACAAATAACTCTCCCTCCTACTGTCTAGATTTCTTTTTGCCCAAAGCCCGACTGCACCGTCAGGATGTGCGGATGTGCGGATGTGCGGATGTGCGGATGTGCGGATGTGCGGATGTGCGGATGTGCGGATGTGCGGATGTGCGGATGTGCGGATGTGCGGATGTGCGGATGTGCGGATGTGCGGATGTGCGGATGTGCGGATGTGCGGATGTGCGGATGTGCGGATGTGCGGATGTGCGGATGTGCGGATGTGCGGATGTGCGGATGTGCGGATGTGCGGATGTGCGGATGTGCGGATGTGCGGATGTGCGGCCAGTATGATAGAGCCTCTCACCCCTCTGGCAAGCCCACTTTCCGCAAAAATCTAGCAAAACCGTTGAATTTGATAGCTAGAGCAAAAGCCTGACCTTTAGACCAGTTTCAACATTCCACGTTTTTTCTCAGCGCTCTTCGCTATAGGGGATGACGAAATTTTCTTTTATTTCAAACAGTCACCTTTGACCATTTCTCGGTCAAAAAATAGGCAGCGGTACATCACTACCCTCTGTCATAACGTGCACATTTTTCTTTGAATAACTTCGGTGTTAGTCTTTATTCAAACTTATAGCTATCTTGACATTATCCCCAAACCAAGACCGGGGCTTTATATGGTTTTGGTTTCGAGGCGTACTTCGGGAAGCGCGCCAGAGTGGTTTCACCCCTATTTAGCGGTGATTTGGCACTCTCCTTCTTACTCACAAGGTCAAGGACGCCATTATGTCTTCACAGAAATCCGTTACGATAGATCAGCAAGGCTCCGCCCTGCTCAGCAACCCGCTGCTCAATAAAGATACCGCTTTCTCCGAGCAGGAACGCGCAGCCTATGGACTCCGTGGACTTCTCCCATTCCAGATAGAAACCCTTGATGACCAGGCCAAACGTGCCTATCAGCAGTTCAGTTCATACGAGAAGGCCATTGACCGCCACATTTATCTTCGTGAATTGCAAGATCGCAATGAAACGTTGTTCTTCCGCCTCGTAAGCGACCATCTCGAAGAGATGCTGCCGATTATCTACACGCCTACCGTAGGCGAAGCCTGCCAGACATTCTCACACATCTATCGTGGTAGTCGTGGCTTGTTCATTGCCTACCCAGACCAAGACAATATCGATGCCATTCTGGCCAATGTGGATCAGGATGATATCAGTGTCATCGTGGTAACCGATGGGGAGAGGATTCTAGGCCTTGGTGATCTAGGCGCTGGCGGAATGGGTATTCCTATCGGCAAACTTGGCCTTTACACGGCCTGCGGTGGTATCGATCCAGCCAAAACACTTCCGATCACTCTTGATGTAGGCACCAATAACCAAGACCTGCTGAATGACGCCACGTATATTGGCTGGCATCACGAACGCATCCGTGGCGAAGAGTACTACAATTTCGTTGAGCGCTTTGTAGCGGCCGTCATGAAACGCTGGCCGAATGTACTACTGCAATTTGAAGACTTTGCACAGATCAATGCACTGCCTTTGCTTCAGAAGTATCGTGATCACCTGTGCTGCTTTAACGATGACATCCAAGGCACAGCCGTTGTGGCACTGGGCACCCTCTATTCCGCTTGCAAAGCACGCCAGGTACAACTTCGCGATCAGCGCATCATCTTTGTCGGTGCAGGCTCCGCGGGTTGCGGCATTGCCGAACAGATCGTCGCCGCTATGCAGGAAGACGGTCTCAGCGAGCAGGAAGCTCGGGGTAGGATCTTCATGATCGACCGCAATGGTCTCGTTACCGACGACATGAAAGACATCCCGGACTTCCAGAAAAAACTGGCACAACCAGCAACCACTGTTGCTTCGTGGAATCTGACAGCAAAAAGCGCGCTCTCTACGATCGTAGAACACGTCAAACCAACAATTCTTATTGGCGTATCAGGCCAGACAGGCCTCTTCAATGAAGACGTCATTACCACCATGTATCGCCATTGCCCAGCGCCGCTGGTCATGCCGCTTTCTAACCCTACATCACGTATCGAAGCCGTACCTGCCGATATTCTGAAATGGACGGAAGGCAACGCTTTGGTAGCAACAGGCAGCCCTTTCGAGCCCGTAAATATCAATGGCACTTCCTACCCCATCGCACAGTGCAACAATGCCTATATTTTCCCGGGTATTGGCCTTGGCATCATTGCGGCACAGGCACATCGGGTAACAGACAGCATGCTGATGGCCGCTGCTCGAGCGCTGTCCGACTGTTCTCCGGTAGCGCAATCCGGAAAAGGCGCCGTCCTGCCTTCTTTCAAAGATATAAAAGAGGTCAGCCTGCGCATCGCCGAGGCGGTCGCTCAGCAAGCCGTTGAAGATGGCGTAACGGAAGGCCGTGATAGCGCTCACCTGAAGGAGCGCATTGGGGCACACTTCTGGACACCAGAGTACGCTCGTTACTGCTAGACGCTCGAGCATTGACGTCTCGCCGATAACAAAACACCCCGATGATCTGCGGCTCAGGCCATCATCGGGGGTGTTTTTATAACGGCATCTAGTGTTTGACTGTATTGATAGATGGGCGATCGGCAGACAGCGCTGGGGGTGGGGAGGACGGTGGGCTACTGACGTGTCTGTCGTCTTGGCGGCAGGAGCTTCGCGGTTACGCTACCGCCCTTCTTCTCTTTTTTCTCTTTTGCTCATCTGCCGCTGTTGAGTGACGGCTCAGGATCTAGGGGCTGGCACGGCCGTTATTTGCCTTCGGCCTGCGCTTGCCTACCCTACCCCCAAAGCAAATACCCCCGACCATTGCTGGCCGGGGGTATTCAGTAGAGATGCTTGACGATGACCTACTCTCACATGGGGAAGCCCCACACTACCATCGGCGCTGAGCGGTTTCACTTCTGAGTTCGGCATGGGATCAGGTGGTACCCGCTCGCTATGGTCGTCAAGCGTATTCGGTTCGGTCTCGATGCCTAAGGCACCGCTACCTAAATCTGTAAATCATGCTGGGCCGAGATCGTCTCGTCGCGTATCCGTTATTTTCGGATCGTGTCTATAACCCTTTGGGGTTATATGGTCAAGCCTCACGGACCATTAGTACACGTTAGCTCAACGCATTGACTGCGCTTCCACACCGTGCCTATCAACCTCGTAGTCTTCGAGGGTCCTTTAGGGGGCTCAAGGCCCCAGGGAAGTCTCATCTTGAAGGGGGCTTCCCGCTTAGATGCTTTCAGCGGTTATCCCGTCCGAACATAGCTACCCGGCAATGCCACTGGCGTGACAACCGGAACACCAGAGGTTCGTCCACTCCGGTCCTCTCGTACTAGGAGCAGCTCTTCTCAAACTTCCAACGCCCACGGCAGATAGGGACCGAACTGTCTCACGACGTTCTAAACCCAGCTCGCGTACCACTTTAAATGGCGAACAGCCATACCCTTGGGACCGACTTCAGCCCCAGGATGTGATGAGCCGACATCGAGGTGCCAAACACCGCCGTCGATGTGAACTCTTGGGCGGTATCAGCCTGTTATCCCCGGAGTACCTTTTATCCGTTGAGCGATGGCCCTTCCATACAGAACCACCGGATCACTAGAACCTACTTTCGTACCTGCTCGACGTGTCTGTCTCGCAGTCAAGCACCCTTATGCTCTTGCACTCACTGCACGGTTTCCAACCGTACTGAGGGTACCTTCGTGCTCCTCCGTTACTCTTTGGGAGGAGACCGCCCCAGTCAAACTACCCACCACACACTGTCCTTCTACCGGATAACGGTAGCAAGTTAGAACGCCAATGATGTCAGGCTGGTATTTCAAGGTTGGCTCCACTGCAACTGGCGTCACAGTTTCAAAGCCTCCCAGCTATCCTACACAGACAACATCAGCATCCAGTGTGAAGCTATAGTAAAGGTTCACGGGGTCTTTCCGTCTAGCCGCGGGAACACTGCATCTTCACAGCGATTTCAATTTCACTGAGTCTCGGGTGGAGACAGTGTGGCCATCATTACGCCATTCGTGCAGGTCGGAACTTACCCGACAAGGAATTTCGCTACCTTAGGACCGTTATAGTTACGGCCGCCGTTTACCGGGGCTTCGATCAGGAGCTTCGGACGAGTCCTAACACCATCAATTAACCTTCCGGCACCGGGCAGGCGTCACACCCTATACGTCCGCTCACGCGTTAGCAGAGTGCTGTGTTTTTAATAAACAGTTGCAGCCACCTGGTATCTTCGACCGGTTGGGGCTCTGAGAGCGAGTCTCTTCACCTTACGCCGGCGCACCTTCTCCCGAAGTTACGGTGCCATTTTGCCTAGTTCCTTCACCCGAGTTCTCTCAAGCGCCTTGGTATTCTCTACCTGACCACCTGTGTCGGTTTGGGGTACGGTCACACAGTACCTGAAGCTTAGAGGTTTTTCCTGGAAGCGTGGCATCAATGACTTCCTGAGTCCGAGGAATCAGTTCGTCTCGTATCTCGACCTTAAGCAAGCGGATTTGCCTACTTGCTCAGCCTACATACTTTCACCAGGACAACCGTCGCCTGGCTCACCTAGCCTTCTCCGTCACCCCATCGCAGTACTGTCTGGTACAGGAATATTAACCTGTTTCCCATCGACTACGCCTTTCGGCCTCGCCTTAGGGGCCGACTCACTCTGCTCCGATTAACGTCGAACAGAAAACCTTGGTCTTCCGGCGAGGGAGGTTTTCACTCCCTTTATCGTTACTCATGTCAGCATTCGCACTTGTGATACCTCCAGCATGCCTTACAGCACACCTTCGCAGGCTTACACAACGCTCCTCTACCGCTCAACACTTAAGTGTTGAACCCGTAGCTTCGGTACTTGGTTTGAGCCCCGTTACATCTTCCGCGCAGGCCGACTCGACTAGTGAGCTATTACGCTTTCTTTAAAGGGTGGCTGCTTCTAAGCCAACCTCCTAGCTGTCTGAGCCTTCCCACATCGTTTCCCACTTAACCAAGATTTTGGGACCTTAGCTGACGGTCTGGGTTGTTTCCCTTTTCACGACGGACGTTAGCACCCGCCGTGTGTCTCCCATGCTGCACTCACCGGTATTCGGAGTTTGCCTCGGGTTGGTAAGTCGGGATGACCCCCTAGCCGAAACAGTGCTCTACCCCCGGCGGTGATACATGAGGCGCTACCTAAATAGCTTTCGAGGAGAACCAGCTATCTCCGAGCTTGATTAGCCTTTCACTCCGATCCACAAGTCATCCGAATCTTTTTCAACAGATCCCGGTTCGGTCCTCCAGTTGATGTTACTCAACCTTCAACCTGCTCATGGATAGATCGCCCGGTTTCGGGTCTATTCCCAGCAACTATGTCGCCCATTTAAGACTCGGTTTCCCTACGCCTCCCCTATACGGTTAAGCTCGCTACTGAGAATAAGTCGCTGACCCATTATACAAAAGGTACGCAGTCACAGAACAAGTCTGCTCCCACTGCTTGTACGCACACGGTTTCAGGATCTATTTCACTCCCCTCACTGGGGTTCTTTTCGCCTTTCCCTCACGGTACTAGTTCACTATCGGTCAGCCAGGAGTATTTAGCCTTGGAGGATGGTCCCCCCATGTTCAGTCAAAGTTTCACGTGCTCCGACCTACTCGATTTCACCTTAATTGCATTTTCGCGTACGGGGCTATCACCCACTATGGCGTGCATTTCCAAACACTTCCGCTAATACAACTAAGACTTAAGGGCTAGTCCCCGGTCGCTCGCCGCTACTGGGGGAATCTCGGTTGATTTCTTTTCCTCGGGGTACTTAGATGTTTCAGTTCTCCCGGTTTGCCTCCATACCCTATGTATTCAGGTAAGGATACCCGTCTTATGACGGGTGGGTTTCCCCATTCAGAGATCACCGGATCAAAGGTCATTTGCCACCTCCCCGATGCTTATCGCAGGCTATCACGTCTTTCATCGCCTCTGGCTGCCTAGGCATCCACCGTGTGCGCTTAATCGCTTGACCATATAACCCGAAAGAGTCATAGATCACGATTCAAACGAAAACAATTTTCGCCGGATACGCTTGAGACGTATCTCATTTGCCAATGTCACGGCCTATCGGATAATGCTTCCGAGGAAGTAAAATCTGATCGCGTTCCATTGGACTTGGCATCAGCATGATTTACATTGTTAAAGAGCAATACTGCGAGCAAGAAGCTTGCAGTCAGGAAACAACATTCATCACACGCTGTATCGTTGACTATTAAGACATCTAATAATCAATCATAACGCGATGAAGATTGGTTCGTGACTAGAAGCTAGATCACTAAACTAAGTACTGGAGAACCGGCCATCAAGACAGTCAGATGGTGGAGCCAAGGAGGATCGAACTCCTGACCTCCTGCGTGCAAGGCAGGCGCTCTCCCAGCTGAGCTATGGCCCCATATAATAATGGTGGGTCTGGGCAGACTCGAACTGCCGACCTCACCCTTATCAGGGGTGCGCTCTAACCAACTGAGCTACAGACCCGGCAACTGCTTGCGCACGGCCAGGGAATATCCCCTGCAGTACTTCGCTCTACTACGATCAGGCAATTTGTTGTGGACACTTGAGATCACGAGGTGATCATTTTACGTTTAAGGAGGTGATCCAGCCGCAGGTTCCCCTACGGCTACCTTGTTACGACTTCACCCCAGTCATGAACCACACCGTGGTAACCGTTTTCCCGAAGGTTAAACTAGCCACTTCTGGTGCAATCCACTCCCATGGTGTGACGGGCGGTGTGTACAAGGCCCGGGAACGTATTCACCGCGACATTCTGATTCGCGATTACTAGCGATTCCGACTTCACGGAGTCGAGTTGCAGACTCCGATCCGGACTGAGGCGAGCTTTCTGGGATTAGCTTCACGTCGCCGCTTCGCAACCCTCTGTACTCGCCATTGTAGCACGTGTGTAGCCCTACTCGTAAGGGCCATGATGACTTGACGTCGTCCCCACCTTCCTCCGGTTTGTCACCGGCAGTCTCCTTAGAGTTCCCGACCGAATCGCTGGCAAATAAGGATAGGGGTTGCGCTCGTTACGGGACTTAACCCAACATTTCACAACACGAGCTGACGACAGCCATGCAGCACCTGTCTCAGAGTTCCCGAAGGCACCAATCCATCTCTGGAAAGTTCTCTGGATGTCAAGAGTAGGTAAGGTTCTTCGCGTTGCATCGAATTAAACCACATGCTCCACCGCTTGTGCGGGCCCCCGTCAATTCATTTGAGTTTTAGTCTTGCGACCGTACTCCCCAGGCGGTCAACTTAGTGCGTTAGCTGCGCCACTAAATCCTCAAGGGATCCAACGGCTAGTTGACATCGTTTACGGCGTGGACTACCAGGGTATCTAATCCTGTTTGCTACCCACGCTTTCGCGCCTCAGCGTCAGTGTCAGTCCAGAAGGCCGCCTTCGCCACTGGTATTCCTCCAGATCTCTACGCATTTCACCGCTACACCTGGAATTCTACCTTCCTCTCCTGCACTCAAGTCTGCCAGTTCCAAATGCTGTTCCCAGGTTAAGCCCGGGGCTTTCACATCTGGCTTAACAGACCGCCTACGCGCCCTTTACGCCCAGTAATTCCGATTAACGCTCGCACCCTCCGTATTACCGCGGCTGCTGGCACGGAGTTAGCCGGTGCTTCTTCTGTGGGTGATGTCCTTCCTGAAACGTATTAGGCCTCAGGCTTTCTTCCCCACTGAAAGTGCTTTACAACCCTAAGGCCTTCTTCACACACGCGGCATGGCTGGATCAGGCTTTCGCCCATTGTCCAATATTCCCCACTGCTGCCTCCCGTAGGAGTCTGGGCCGTGTCTCAGTCCCAGTGTGGCTGATCATCCTCTCAGACCAGCTATGGATCGTTGCCTTGGTGAGCCATTACCTCACCAACTAGCTAATCCAACATGGGCTCATCCGATAGCGAAAGGTCCGAAGATCCCCTCCTTTCTCCCGTAGGACGTATGCGGTATTAGCGTGCGTTTCCACACGTTATCCCCCACTATCGGGCAGATTCCCATGCATTACTCACCCGTCCGCCGCTCGCCACCAGGAAGCAAGCTTCCCGTGCTGCCGCTCGACTTGCATGTGTTAGGCCTGCCGCCAGCGTTCAATCTGAGCCATGATCAAACTCTTCAGTTTAAATCTTTCATTGGTCATTAGGTGACCAATCCGGCTCGAGTATCGAAACAACTCATTGAATTGATGAGTTACTTGATGCTCGAAATGATGATTCACTTCGAAAACCTCAAGCACCCACACAAATTGCCTGACCATCTTGTTAAAGAGCGTCTTGCGAGCGGCGTTCGCTGCTCAGCAAGTGGAAGCACATTCTACATTTTCTGGAGATTTTGTCAACCGCCGATTTGGCGATCGCTTCAGAAGATCACACAACGTTCTCAACTGAACCATCTTCAAGAAAAAGCGAAGACCTACAAGAGGTTAGCTTCCGTGCCACCCGGCGTTTGCCCTGGCAGCGAGGGCGTACTTTACAGAGATCACCGGGGGTTGGCAAGGGCTTTATGCAGGAAAATGCACTTTCATTTCGAAACGCGAAACTGGCGTGCATAATCTTTCGTATAAAGAGCACTGCCTTCGAACGAAGACGCCTCCAATGCAGGGCCGATGAGAATAAGTGCACTGCGCGTGATGGCTTGCGCCTTTACCTTCTGCGCCAGCTTATCCAATGGCGCCTTGATGACCTGCTCATCAGGCCAACTTGCCCTATATACGACCGCAGCAGGACACCCCTCTCCATAGAAAGGAAGTACACGCTCAACGACGCTCTCGAGCTGCTGGATGGCCAAATGGACAGCAAGCGTGGCCCCAGTAGCGGCAAATGACTCCAGTGTTTCGTTGGCAGGCATCGTTGAGGCTCGGCCAGCAATGCGTGTCAGCACCACGCTCTGCGTAACTGCCGGCACGGTCAGCTCTCGCTGTAACAATGCACTGGCCGCAGCAAAAGCGGGAACACCCGGCGTTAGCGTATAAGGAATGGACAGTTGCTCAAGTAGGCGGAGCTGCTCTGCCAATGCGCTGAAAAATGAAAGATCGCCGGAATGAAGGCGAGCAACCTGGCGTCCTTCTTCAGCAGCTTGCTGATAGAGCGCCGTCAGTGACAGCAGGTCTAAAGGCGCCGTGTTTACCAGTCGGGCTTTTTCACTGCAATAATTCAGCAGTTCTTCATTCACCGTTGATCCCGCGTACAGGCACCAGTCGCAGCGCTGAAGGAGTCGCATGCCTCGCAGCGTGATCAAATCCGCGGCACCAGGCCCTGCTCCGATAAAGTGTACGCAAGCCTTCATATGCGTTGATATCCTCTTTACATATTCACATAGCGTGGAAGCAGTTCAATGGCAGCTTATTAAGTATGTGTGTACTCACATTACTTCTACCTACTTCTACCTACTTCTACCTACTTCTACCTACTTCTACCTACTTCTACCTACTTCTACCTACTTCTACCTACTTCTACCTACTTCTACCTACTTCTACCTACTTCTACCTACTTCTACCTACTTCTACCTACTTCTACCTACTTCTACCTACGTGTTGACGACACTGGTCCGGTTTGCTGCCAACACCATTGGGTAATCGTGCGCGCGGGCTTCCAGCCGCGCATACGCCCTAGTGGTTCGACATATTCCATGGCTACACGGGTCAGCTGTCCACCGTGTTGTTTATGCAGTTCATACAGCAGTTGTTCGGTCTCTAGGGTCACGGCATTGACCACTAGTCGTCCGTAATATGTCAGGCGTGACATACAGTAATCGACCAGTGCATGTGAGGCGCCGCCGCCAATAAAGACTGCATCCGGTGAGGGCTGGGCGTCGAGAATGGCGGTGCCAGTGTGAAGGTCGTGCTCGAAAAGCTGTAGATGGGGAACTCCAAAACGCTGGGCGTTGCGTTGGATGATTTCGCAGCGTGCCAAGTGACGTTCGACAGCGACGGCCACCATCTCTGGCCCAGCTCGCAGCCATTCGATGGCGATAGCGCCTGACCCTGCACCAAGGTCCCAAAGCCGTTCACCAGGATGAGGCCGAAGATGCGCCAGCGTCATGGCACGCACATCGCTGCGTGTAATCTGCCCATCGTTTTCGAATAGCTCGTCGGGGCGTCCCGCAGCAAGGCCGTGGCATCGGTCGGGGTAATCTGCGGTCAGCTCCAGCGCCATGATATTGAGTGAATGAAGATCCTGCTGACCGAGCACACCTTGCCATTGATCGGCTTGAAGACGACGACAACGTTGCTGATCGCCGCCAAGCGCTTCCAGAAGAGTGATATGAGAGCGACCGAACCCCACCGCGCACAGCATACCGGCCAAGCGATGAGGCGCTTCGGCATCAGAGGTCAGCACTAGTACGTGTTGTCCGTGCTCTAACACGCGATACAGAGAAGTTTCATCGCGCCCGTGCAACGACAGTACGAGGGTGTGCTGCTGCAACCATCCCATCTGCGCACAGGCATGACTGATGGAAGAGACACCGGGGATAACGGTCATTTCATGAAGCGGTATACGTTCAACCAGCCAACCACCCAAACCATAATGGAAGGGATCACCACTGACCAGCACGACGACATGCGGGGTGTGCCGAAGCCGAAGCAGTGCGTCCATGCCCTTGCTCAGTGGTGATGGCCAAGGCAGCGTGCAGGCAGTAGACGGAGCCACTTTATCCAGTAAGCGCCGCGCACCGAAGATATAAGTGGCGTTGGCTAGGGCATTCTTCGCTGCGGGCGTTAGTCCTTGTTCGCCCTCTTCCCCTACGCCGATGACGATAAGCCAGCGGGCGGATTTTTCCATGACATCGTGCATATGGATACCTTGCACCTAACGTTGAATCACAGCGTAATGCTTCACGAACATTGCGCGTCATTTGCGCAGCCAGACCACGAGGGACCACCTCGAACAGGCAGCAGAAAGCCTGTTCATCGCGGCAATGACTCACGGATACCGTTCCCCTCTTTCATCCGCGTCTTTTCAGACATTGGCGTCGACATCTCAACAGTAGCGTAGCGCCACCTCGCCCAAAGGCAGCGGGCAGCGGGCAGCGGGCAGCGGGCAGCGGGCAGCGGGCAGCGGGCAGCGGGCAGCGGGCAGCGGGCAGCGGGCAGCGGGCAGCGGGCAGCGGGCAGCGGGCAGCGGGCAGCGGCATTCATCAAGAAAAGTCTGTTGAAGATCAAGCTACCGTGACGAAAATTCGACCATGAACGGCGTTACAAGGCGCTGCTAATCATGCGCGGAGTGCAACGGGCACAAGACGATCGTAACAAAGAAGGTTATGTTACATCGCGTCGACCATTGCCATCTGCCACACACACCGAGCCTCACCATGAGCCACTCTCATCGACCTGCGGGCCATATTCTTATTCTAGGCGGCACCACGGAAGCAAAGCGGCTGGCTCAGCAGCTGACTATGCACGCACCGGGCTGCCGACTGACGATGTCGTTGGCCGGACGCACGCGCTCGCCACTACGCCAGCCCATTCCCACGCGCACAGGTGGCTTTGGCGGTGTGGAGGGGCTCGCACGCTGGCTTGTCGAACACCAGGTCAGTCTGCTGATCATAGCGACCCACCCTTTTGCTGCGCAGATGCCGGTTAATGCCGTGGCCGCTGCGCGACAAGCGGGCATCCCCACTATTCGGCTGCTGCGCTCGGCATGGTTACCTGAACCTGGCGCTGATTGGCACAGATGCGATTCACTCTCACAGGCTGTACAACGTCTGGGCGAAGCGCCTCAGCGCGTGTTTTTGCCTATTGGCCGTCAGTCAGTGGCCTCGTTCGCGGCGGCACCTCAACATACGTATCTTGTGCGCAGCATAGAGCCACTGGATGACGACATGTCACTGCCCCATCTTCACTCGCTGCTGGCGCGCGGACCTTTTTCACTGTACGAAGAAGAGGCCTTGATGACGCATTGGGACATCACGCGCATGGTCTGCAAGAACAGCGGCGGCCAAGCTATGGCAGCGAAGCTACAGGCGGCACATGCACTGGGCATCCCCGTAATTATGGTCGAGCGGCCTAGGCTACCGATCAACGTCAGCACCTTTGAGTCTGTGGCTTCACTCATCCCCGCTCTGCCCCATTTTCTCGCACATTAAGGCCATTCATAACACCACCACGTGCCATGGCCCATCTGCGCTACTCAGGCCTTCGGCCAATACAGGCGATCTTCATCGATATACGCCGTTGGAACACTGTCCGTCAGCCAAACGCCGTTATCGGCCTGGTAGAAGGCCTGCCCGGCCAAGTACATATCTCGTGCCAGTATTGTAAGTACCACGGGATCACCGTGACGTGCGCCTACTTTGACGGCCGTGCCTTGATCCGCAGAAAGGTGCACATGATGGCGACTTCCCGCGACCAACCCTTGAGCAAGAATGCGGCCTAAAAAGCGTGATGCGGTGCCGTGATAGAGCACGTCGGGCGGCTGACAGGCGGTATAGCGGATCTTGATTCGTTCGAGTGAATGCCCCTGAACGGCTCGGATGGATGCGCGATCATCACTGATAGCAAAGCGCTGCTTGTCATTGGTGGCGACCACTTCGTCCAGCTGCTCTCGCGTGAATACGCGCTTGCTGGCTCGCGCTTTCTGGATTAGCTCATCAATTGAAGCCCATCCTTGCGAATCTAACGTCAGCGAAATGGCATCGGGGTCGTGGCGCAGAACGTAGCTCAGAAAGCGACTGATATCATTCAACTGCATATGATGTCCCTGTTGGCAGGCGGCAAGCCGTGTGGCTCGTGAAAGCCACCATTGCGGCCACTGCCTTATTCGTTATTATCAAAGCTGCGCTATGGCTGATAGCGCGGCGTGTACACCAGTGGCTGGCGCTGGGGGCGTTCAATCACACGTGTGGCATTTGCCCCAACGATCACCAGCGTTGCCATGTCCACGCCTTCTGAAGAAGCCTCTTGCAGCGCACTTACCCAATAGCACGCATCAGAGCGACCGGCAGCACGCCCGTAGAGTACGACGGTATCGGCAGGCAGGCGGGCACGTAAATGATCAAGCGCAGCGTCCAGCTGCCAAGGCCGTGCTGTCGAGCGAGGGTTATAAAATGCCATCACGAAATCCCCCGCCACGGCCGCATCGAGGCGTTTGAGTACGGTCGTCCACGGCTTGAGGTTGTCGGACAGCGAGATCGCACAGAAGTCGTGCCCCAGCGGCGCACCACACTCGGCAGCCACCGCTAGCATCGCCGTCACACCGGGAACGAACGCCACGGTAAGCGTACGCCATTCAGCCGGCCCCGATTCAATCTGTTCGCAGACCGCCGCCGCCATAGCAAAGACCCCGGGATCGCCACCCGATACCATCGCCACACGATGCCCGGCCGCCGCCTGAGTCAATGCCTCGCGTGCGCGCTGTGCTTCGACACGGTTATCAGACGCTATGCGCCGTTGGTGCGGTGCCAGAGTCAGACGATCAAGGTAAGGCCCATAGCCGTATATCAACGTGGCATCCGCCACGGCTTGCTGCGCCTGAGGCGTACAGCAGGCCTGACTGCCCGGGCCAATACCAATGACAGCTAGGTGCCCGATGCCTTTCTTTGCCTGGTCGCACATCAGCCTGTCACCTCGTTTGCGACGATAGGTGCGGCACTCAGCGCGCGTGCCCCGGGCACCAGAATCAAGGAGAGGTAAGGTGCCGCATCATCCGGGGCCAGCTGAGACAACGGCATACACCGTTCAGATGGCTGACCGCAGTATTCAATGTACTGGGCGCCATCAAGCAGCTGCAGACGGTCGAGCAGCTGACGAATACGCGCCAGATGACGCCCGACCTTCATGATGACAATGGCATCACTGCGCTCCAGATGAAGCGCCAGCTGTTCATCAGCCAGCGTGCCCGGCAGGACACTGACCACCTCCTGCCCTTGGCAGAAAGGGCGTTTCATGGCCGCCCAACTGGCCGACATGGCAGTGATACCCGGGATGACCTGCGTGTCATAGTCATCATGCAACCGGACGTGCAGATGCATATAGGAGCCGAAGAACAGCGGATCACCCTCGGACAGAATCGCGACCGAACGCCCAGCCTCCAGATGAGTGCGCAACCGCGCTTCGCTCTGGGTATAGAAGGCGTCCAGTGCCGCGGCATAGCGCGGATCGCGTGCGGAGATTTCCGTCGTCAGCGGGTAGACCAGCGGCTCTTCATGATGAAATCCTGACAAGTGCGGCCCAACGATGGCGCGCGCGTGGCCAAGCTTGCCCTTGCGGGTGAAGTAGGCAATGACATCCACCTGCTGCAATATGCGCAGGGCTTTCAGTGTCAGCAGTTCTGGGTCACCAGGGCCCACCCCGACGCCGAACAGTCGTCCTTTCATCCAAGCCTCATGTGTCGTCACTGGAAAGCGCATTAACCGCGCTGGCTGCCATGGCACTACCGCCCAAGCGCCCGTCAACGATAAGCCACGGCACCTGGCGCGGATGCTCCGCCAGCGCCTGTTTAGATTCAGCGGCACCGACAAAACCAACGGGCACACCGATGATGGCCGCAGGTGCGGGTGCTCCGGCATCTAGTAGCTCTAATAGGTGAAACAGCGCCGTAGGAGCATTGCCAATCACGACCAAGCTGCCGGCAAGATGTGGCAGCCACGCCTGCACGGCTGCGGCAGAGCGCGTGGTACCCAGCTGTACTGCCTTCGGTGCTGTCGCGTCACTTTTCAACGTACAGATAACCGGATTATTGGCAGGCAACCGGCGGCGCGTCACGCCACGCTCCACCATTTCAGCATCGCACAGGATGGCCGCGCCCTGTCGCAATGCTTGGCGTGCGGCATGCGCGAACGTGGGCGCACAGCGTACATGCTGCGCCAGTTCTACCATGCCGCAGCCGTGGATCATCCTGACCACGACATGGGCTTCTTCCGGCGTGAAACGTTGCAGATCGGCTTCACGGCGAATGGTCGCAAAGGAGCACTCGTAGATAGCCTGCCCGTTGCGTTCGTAAGTGTAGCGCCCACGCTGTGGCAGTAGCTCGTCAGTCATCGTTGATTCTCAATACGAGCACGGCCCCATAAGAACCAGGCACCGTGTTCGATCAAAAAAGAGTGCGAAGGCAGTAAATGCGCTTCGCACAGAGTGTCATCCATTATGCATGATCATGCGGTGGCCGCTAAGCACACGCCTCATCGCACAGCGCCTGCCAGCACGCTTGCCAGTGCTCTACGCTGGCGCTTTCGTCAGGGCATTGCGCCACTCGCTCGACCAATGATGTCAGCATCGTCCATACGTCATCGTGATTGGCCCCTTCCCACAGTGCGGGATCGCCAGGCTGTCCATTAAGGATGAAGCGCAGGCGATCATCGCGGTCATCCCCACTGAGCGTTATCAGTGCAGGCACATCTCGTGCACAGCGCTTAGGGCACCCTGAAATATGAGCACTTACTGTCGATGGCAGCGCTGTCAGCAAAGCGGCCAGTCGTCGAGCCGTAGCATGAGTGTCAATGCCGCCACGCGGGCAGTCACGACCAGCACACAGGTCGATATAGGGCAGTGGCTGCCGAGGATCGTCGATCAATCCCAATGAACGCAACGCCTGATCCGCTTCACGGGCGCGCCCCCCTACGATCAGCAGGCGTCGCTCTGGAATGGGCCACAGTGTGAGATCAAGGCGTGCACAGATATCGCCGAGTACAGCAACAGTAGTGCTGTCCAAACGCCCGCACGGAACGCCCCACAGCCGAGCCAAAGGCTCTGCGAGGGTATCCCCTATTGCATATGCTGGCGTAGAAGCAGGATGACCGGGCTGCAGGCCCAGCGCGGGCAGTGCCTCATCTGGCAATCCTCGCGCACGCACCAAAGGCCCTTGATCTCCGATGGCCCACAGTAGGGCAGCCACAGCGTCGATAGCCTGCTCAGGCGAAGACGTCATGCCTTGCCAGCGCATGTCGCCCGGCGCAAGAGAGCGGCCGATGCCGACATGAATGCGGCAGGTGTTGGCACCTGCTGTGACGTGCAACTGAATATCCGCCGCCAGCGTATCGTAGCCAAGACCACCGCCTGCCGAGATCACCAGTGAAATCTTCGGCGCAACGTGCGTTTCTAACCCGCTTGTACGAAGCCGATCGTGCAGATCTGCATACAAGGCCCGCATGACGACAGCCGTTTGTGGCATCAACAGCCCAGAGGGATCCAGCGAAATGGGGAAACGGCTACCGGCCTGACCGGGCAAGACGCCCAGCGCAGGCCGGAAGGCATCGTCTTCACGACAGGGAAAGCCACGGCACTGTAAATTACCGCGCCGCGTGACTTCCAACACACCGTTGCCCCATGTGTCACTTGCGGCAGCCAGATGATGGAGCGTACTGGCCTCAAGCGCGCGATCAAGCGGTGCCAGACGTGCTAGGCAGCCGTCTCCGGTGCTCATAGGGCGCGTAAGGCTGGGGCAGATAAGACGGCGACGGTCGATCGTCATGCGGTGTTGTCCTGTTGAGTGCGAAGCGTCAGCGCGCAGCAGGCGTGGTGCGTCCGATCCGTTCGACGAGCCCTCTGACCAGCTGCCAGAAAGCAGCAACCGTCGCCAGATCGACGCGTTCGTCCGGCGAGTGCGCGCCTCTGATGGTCGGTCCGAACGCCACCATGTCCATATCGGGGTATTTCGCACCGATCAAGCCACATTCAAGGCCAGCATGGATAACGCGGACATCAGCAGGCCGCCCAAGCACGGTTTCATGCTGCTGCTGGAACTGCTCAAGCAGCACAGATTGCAGTGCTGGCGTCCAGCCGGGATAGACATTGCTGGTGGCGGGTGAGAATCCTGCTAGGCGGCATACTGCCTTGATTCGTGCCACCAGCGCCAGTGCTGCACTGTCGCACAGCGAACGCGCCATGGCATCCAGCGTCAGCTGACCTTCAGCCAAACGCAGCTTGCCGATATTATTAGATGTTTCGACCACGCCCTCCAGTTCGTCGCTCCAGCGCGCGACGCCATAGGGCAGCGCATTCAACAGGTCGATCAGCGTGGCAGAGGCTTCTGCGGACAGCGCTTCGCTTTCTGGCTGTGCCGCTTGGTTCAACGACAAGGTGGCATCGGGGTCGGGATGCGCCCATTCGGCACGCACCACCTGCTGCAGACCTTCCAACGTTTTGGCAACGCGTTCGGCCTGATCAGCGGGTACCGCAATGGTCGCAATGGCATCACGCGGGATCGCATTGCTCATGGTGCCCCCTTCTATGGCCACCAAGCGCAGTTCATCAACGCTCTCGCGCACAGCCAGTAGCGCGCGCGCCAGCAGTACGTGGGCGTTGCCGCGCTGAAGCCCAATATCGATGCCTGAATGACCGCCTTTTAACCCGGAAACGGCAAGCTGTACCGTACGCAACTCTTCTTTGAGCGGCAGCACGGGCAGCGACTCATCCAGCAGCACATGCACGCCACCTGCACAGCCCACGTAGACACTGCCCCACTCTTCGGCGTCCATATTGAGCAAATAGCGGCCGTCAAGCCATTCAGGGTCCAGCGCCAAGGCACCTTCCATCGACACTTCTTCCCCAATGGTGAACAGTGCTTCGAGCGGGCCGTGTACCAGCGTATCGTCTTCGAGTACCGCCAGCGCAGCCGCTACACCGATGCCGTTGTCCGCACCGAGGGTCGTACCTTTGGCATGCAGCCAGCCGTCGCGTACTTCGGTTTCGATCGGGTCACGCTGGAAATCGTGAGGTACGGCCGCCTGTGCCACCATATCCACGTGGCCCTGCAGCACGATGCCAGGGGCCTGTTCATGCCCAGGCGTCGCCGCCTTGCGCACCAGAAGGTTGCCGACAGCGTCCTTGACGGTTTCCAGACCTCGCGCCGCGGCCCATTGGGCAATGCCGTCAATAACGGCAGCCTCACTGCCGGAAGGGCGCGGCGTATCACAGAGAAAACGGAAGTGCTTCCACAGAATCGGCGGATCCAGCCGATCCAGATGAGCATTGGGTGACGCAGCGAAATCGGTCATCAGAAACACCTCTTATAGAGAAAGCGGGCGATGGCAGCGCACGAAGGCGACTGCAGCGATAGTCTCAGCATGCAGAATAGCGCGTCCACAGTGCAACCTTTCCGCGCAGCCACTGTTCGAATGCACGCTTGCCCGTCAGTTGAGGAAGCTGTGTTTTGGCCCACGTTTCCGAACGCCCCTGCAACAGCACGCCCGCCATGACAGCCACTTCTTCTAATGTGAGGGCATCGGCATAGCGCAGCAGCGCCCGCTGCAGAAAAGGCCGCACACTCGCCAGGGGTGCCTTTTCTTCCCCAAAGCGCCGAAGCGCATCGCGCTCTGTGCCATCAGTCGGCGGAAGCGATTTGTGTCGATCACGCAGCAGTGCTGCCACCCGCATTGGCGACAGTTCGGCCAACTCGAACGCCAGCTGAACGATGAATGTTGGCCAAAACAGACCACTCAGCGACGCCACGCTCACGTGGCCCTTACGGCACTCGCGCGCCATCATTACAGCGCGTTCACCGGTCACCGTGTCGTCTTTTAATCCCACCCTCACTGTCGTGAAACCATTGTGCTGCCAGAACGCCAGTGTCGAAGGCTTGCCACCAAAACTGACCCCGAGCAGATCAATACCGTCCTGCACGCAGGCATGGTGAACGTGTGCCAGCAGCCGCGATCCAATCCCCTGCCTACGACACTGGGGATGCACAGCGATGCGCGTGATGCGCCGCCAGCGCTGACGGGCAACCTCAGGGTTCCCCGTATGCAGCGCCAGAGTCTGCGGCAACAAATGGCCCGGTGGACGACGACGACCGTCAGCCACTGCCTGAGCCAAGTCTTCAGACAGGCCACCTTCATCAAACGCCATCACCACCGCTGCAACTTGCGGTACGCCAGTTTCCGATGCCACACAGGCTGCCCACAGCGACAGCGCAGGGTGATCGAACAGCGTCTGCAGATCACTGGGCGACGTGCGGTAGTGAGCCTGTACCAATAGGCCAAAGACCTGATCCAGCAATGCAGGTTGCGCCAGTAACTGTGCCTGGCCGACGGTCTCGATATGCAGTGCACCGTTTGCCAGTACCGGACACGGTGCCGCCTCTAGCCGCAGCAGCCGCGCCGTCAGAGCCTCTAGGGGGTCGTCAGCAGCCCAGCGGATAGGCATCAGCAGTTCATAGTGAAGAACACCGGCAGCGTGCGTTTGACTGTGAAGTCGCTGCTGAAGCTGCTGGATGTAATCTGTAAAACCGTGTGCACTGCCTTCATAGCCGTGCAGCGTGGTCGATAGCACGACATGAGGGCACCGTGACAGCCAGCGCCTCAGAAATGGCAGCGGTAAAGCGGCCGCTTCATCGACCAGCAGCACTTCTGGCAGTGCAGTTCCTTCATCCTGAAGCTGCTGAATCAGCGCATCCGGTGCGATGAACTGCAGCGCCCGCTCTCCAAGCTGGAAGCGGTTGCCATCACGGCGGCCTTCCGGACAAAGGCACTGCACTCGCTCGAACAATGCCTCTACGGCAGCGGCACGCGGCGCGGTCAGCCACAGCGTTTCAAACGCCCCTTCCTGCAGCCATGCAGCGACGGCAAGCCCCAGAACAGCGCTTTTGCCTCGCCCTCTTGCCGCGGTCAGCACCGTTACGGCCCGCTCAGGGGCGCCCTTGAGAACCATAAGTGCCTGCCGTTGATCAGCGGTAATGGCTTGCTGCTGGGCAAGCGGCCATGCCAAGCGGGACTCAGAGCGCACGATAGGTGGCACAGCAGCACCGCGAGACGGTGACACAGGCTGTGCTGGGGGGATCGGTAAAGCCGCCAGCCCGCCGTCAGGAATGAACAGCACATAAGGATCTTCCGCCATCACCTGCCGTCGCCACTGATCAAAAAGACCATCAGCGGCCCCCTCGGTATCCGCCGTTAACACTATGGCGACGCCTCCCCCGGTCAGCGCGCCGGCAATCGCCCCAAACGCATCGGCGTCGAACTGCTCGCGGGCATCGACAACCAGCGTGCCCACTTCTCGCCCAAGCTGGGTACGCGCCTGCTTCAGCGTCAAAAAATGTACATCGGGGGGCAGCGCTTCGGGCGGCGCGGTACCTATCCAGACGTGCGGTGCGGGAAAGGCCTGCCACAGAGGCTTCAAAGCAGAAACACACACGCTTCCCGACCATACCCATAACCGGCGCTGACGCAGCGCTGACAGATAGCGGTGCCAATCGCGCAAGCGAGTAACGGCAGCAGAGCAGGTATGGGTCATAGCAGGAGTGGCTCTCTTCAGGGCTAGGGATGAACGATCGCAACGCGGCGGCGTAGGGCTTCTGTCGTTTCAAGGCATAAAATCATTGCGTTTTTGTTATATTATAACTATTTTAGAGACCTTCTGTTTTCCTGGGTTCTCCTCCCTTCTTCATTTCATATACGGAACGGCATATGGCGCACCAGCATCGTCGTGACAGAGCCTGCCAGTTTTCCTTGATGTCGATGTCGGCGATCAAGCGCGTAGGGCTTACGCTCATTCCCATTGCCATGCTCTGGCTGGCGGCATTCTGGGCATTGAAATCAGGCCTATGACACACGATACCTCTACCCAACTCCGTCTTGATCACCTGACACTGGCCCGCAGCGGACGCGTCGTGCTGGACGATATTTCCGGTGAATTTGCCAGTGGACGCATCACGGCCATCATCGGTGCCAACGGCGCGGGCAAGAGCACGCTCGTCTCCGGCATCATGGGCGAACTTGCACCGGTATCGGGACAGATCCAGTGCAACGTTCCCCGCGAGCGTCGCGCATGGCTGCCCCAGCAGCTGGTGCTTGATCTCAGTTTCCCGATGAGCGTCGAAGAGCTCATCATGACCGGCTGCTGGCCGACACATGGCGCTTTGCGTGGCTACTGCAGCCGTTGCTATGGCCGTGGGCGCGACATCATGGAACGCTTGGGCATTTCCCATCTGGCTCACCGCCCGCTGGGCGAGCTATCAGGTGGCCAGCGCCAGCGCGCCCTGCTGGGCCGCACGCTGATGCAGAATGCACGCCTGCTGATTCTTGATGAACCGTTCGCCAACGTCGACACCAACACCGTTGACGTGCTGACCCGTGTACTGCGCAGTATGGCCGATGAAGGGGTCACGATTCTGGTCGTACTTCACGATCAGCAGCAGCTGGCCGAACTGGCCGATGAAGTGCTGCTACTGGCGCAGGGCAAAAGCTACTGGTACAGCCGCGACCAGATCATGGCCGCTATCGACGCCACACCGGGCATGATGCTTCCCGTCCAGCCCATCGCCACTGCCGGTACCAAGGAGCCTGCGCTGTGATCGCCGACCTTCTTTCTTTTCTTCACACCCAGTTCTTCGACTGGCTCGATTTCGCTTTTATGCGGCAGGCACTGGTGGCATCGCTAGCACTGTCGATTGCGGCCCCACCGCTAGGCGTCTTTCTGATGATGCGCGGCATGAGTCTGATCGGCGATGCCATGTCTCACGCCATCCTGCCCGGGATCGCACTGGGCTTCTACATGGCGGGGTTCTCGCTTCCCGCCATGAGCATTGGCGGCATTCTATCAGGTCTTATCGTGGCCGGAATGGCCGGTGGCGTTTCACAGATGACCGGTCACCGAGAAGACTCGGCCATGGCCAGTTTCTTTCTAATGTCACTGGCAGGCGGTGTGTTGCTGATCTCGCTGGGCGGCAAGGACGTCGACCTAACACACGTACTGTTCGGTTCGCTGCTGGCGGTTGATCGCACGGCACTGATGCTGATCCTAACCATCAGTAGCGTAACGTTGCTGCTGCTGGCGGTCACGTTCCGCGCCCTGATTGTGGAGTGCCTCGACCCGCTATTCCTGCGTGGTCAAGGCGTGCGCAGCGGGCTTATTCACGGACTGTTCCTCGGCATGGTCGTACTTAACCTGACCGCGGGCTTCCAGACACTGGGCACGCTCATGGCCGTCGGCCTAATGATGCTGCCCGCAACGGCGGCTCGCTTCTGGAGCAACCGCCTTGAAGGGCTGATCGGCATCGCCATTCTGATCGCCATGCTCTCAAGCGTATTCGGACTGATGATTTCCTACCATCTGGATCTACCGTCCGGCCCCAGCATCATCCTCTTGGCTGGTCTGGCGTACCTGCTGTCCGCACTGCTAGGTCGCCAGCACAGCCTGCTCAGCAAGTGGCGCAAACGTGCCGCTCCGTTGGACAGCACCCTCTAGATCAGGCGCTGCCCGCTTCCAACGTAATAGACAAGGAGATCGCCCATGAAGCCAGTCGCGTTCATGATGTCATTGATGCTGTCGCTCGTCCCACTTGCCAGTCACGCCGCCGAACGGTCCATCAACGTCACTACCAGTTTCAGTATCCTGGATGACATGGTGCAAGAAGTCGGGGGTGAACACGTCCACGTTCGCTCACTGATCTCGCCAGAAGGTGATGCGCATGGCTACAACCCGCGCCCGCGTGACGTAGGGGCCATCGCTCAAGCAGACCTGGTGGTCTTCAACGGCCTGCAGTTCGAAGGTTGGATGTCGCGCCTGCTGGATGCCGCGCACTATCGCAACCCTGTCGTCATTGCCAGTGACGGCATCACACCGCTTAAGAATCAAGAAGAGCATGACGATGATGACCACGATCATGATCATGATGCGCATGAGCATGAAGCGGGCCATGAACATCACCATCATCACGGTCCACAGGATCCGCATGCGTGGCAGGATCTGCGCAACGGTGCCCAGTATGTCCGTAACATCCGCGACGGTCTGATCAAGGTCGATCCGGCCCATGCCGATGACTATCGCCAGCGTGCCGACGCCTACATCGCGCGCATCATGACTCTGGACGGCCAAATCCGTCAGCAGATGCAGCAACTGCCGAAAGATAGCGTCGTCATTACCGGCCACGCCTCCTTCAACTATTTTGCCAACGCTTATGGCCTGCCGTTTATGGCACTGCAAGGGCTGTCCACCGAAGACGACCCGTCTGCGGCCAGCGTTGCCGGACTGGTACGCACGGTCAACGAACATCACGTACGCGCACTGTTTAATGAAAGCATGACGCGCTCGGCCCTGCTGAACCAGTTGTCTCAGGAAACGCGCGTTCCGATCGCCGGCACCCTGC
The DNA here is from genome assembly GCF_047495495.1 of Zymobacter sp. IVIA_12111.31 C1. Taxonomy (GTDB): domain Bacteria; phylum Pseudomonadota; class Gammaproteobacteria; order Pseudomonadales; family Halomonadaceae; genus Zymobacter. The sequence goes on along the minus strand of NZ_CP179930.1, from coordinate 916,038 downwards.
ACTCCGATGCACTGGCGGCCAAGGGCGATGCCAGCACCTACCTCGGCATGATGCAGCACAATGCCGATCTGTTGTATAACGCACTGCATGCTCCGGCGGCACCGCGCCCCTGAGCCAAAGACTCTGGATGAGTACAGAGCGGAGCGGTTAGCGCTCTGAAAACGCAAGAGGCCTCGCTCACATTGGTGAGCGGGGCCTCTTGTCATAAAGAGCCAGCATATCAACGGTTCGGCGCTCTTTGCCCGTTCGGCAAACGTCACCTCTGCGTTTGCCATCGGCGTCGCATGTATCCGCCCCGGTCACCCTGCTGTGCTGAAAAGAGGTCATCGACTCCCCATCCACAACCTCTTGGTTCACTCACATACAAAAAGGCCTGCATTCTACGGAATGCAGGCCTTTATTCACTCGACCGACCAAACTCACCCTCAAGAGACACCGCACCGTCATACGCAGCGTTTCTCTCCGGGTGAGAATGTGAGGTTAACGATCAGTGATGACCGCCACTAGCGGCTGGCTTTTCTTCGGCAGCACTGCCGACTTTAATGAAGTATACCAGTGTCTTCGCGTTGGCCTTGAGGGTCAGCTTGCCGCGACCATACTCTACCGTGGCACCTTTTTCGAGCATGGTGCCGATGTCATGGTCGAGTGCATTCAGCTGATCATCGGCGCACAGGCGGCGCGTCATGGCGAGCATCGGGGCTGTCAGCACCTGACCGTCCAGCTTGGCACTGCCAGAGAAGCTGTTGCACATCTGCCCTGCAATCCGCAGTGAGCCGTCATCGTTACGCACGAAGCTGAGGGACGGTGCGCCCACTTCACGCGAGTCGATTGCCTTGCCATCGACTTCCTTCAGTTCGAAGACGTGGTTGTTCACTGCGTCATTCAAGGTCGGTGGCGTGTTATCGCTCTCCGTCTTGCTGTGCCCGCAACCGGCCAGCAGAGCAGCCATGCCAAGAATTACTACCGAACGCTTCATCATCACGATTCCTCCCTGGGCAGAGCGCTCTGCCCTCCGTGCTCAACCTAAGCCGAGCGCCGTTTCCATGTATGAACTAGAGAATAATCAGCGGCAAAATGCCTCTCAAGCATATCGGCACGTTGACCATGATGCTTGCCAAAATTCTGACCTAAGTTGTCAGTATTCAAGGCTTACTGTAGCGGGTGGCGGCGCACCTCGCCATCATCAATGGCGATCAGTGCGCGCCTTTGGACTGCGCCTTGCGCAGTAAGAGCACGAGAGGAAGGGAAATGAAGAACATCAGCCCCAGCCAATAGAAGATGTTGGTGAATGCCAACGCCTCCGCTTGGGTAGTAATTGAAGCCGCGATGCTTTTCAGGCCGGCCGTCCACGGATGATCAGTAGACGACAGCATTACTTCATAGGTCTGCAGGCGCTCGACCACTTCTGGCCGTCCATCATTAATGGCAGGAATCATCTGGTTCCAGTGATAACTGACTTGGCGCAGATGAATCGTGTTCAGCAGTGCCAGACCGATGGCGCCCCCGAGGTTGCGCATAACGTCCAGAATCCCCGAGCCTTGACCGACATCGCGCGCAGGCAGGTTCCCCAGCGCCACACGCGAGATAGCGATGAAGGACATCATCATTCCGACACCGCGGATGATTTGCGGCCAGAAGAACTCATGAAAATCGGACTGCGCCGTCAGGTTTGCGTTCATCAACGATCCCCAGCCGACCAGTGCAAAGCCACCGAAGATGAACATGCGCAGGTCGACATGGTCACTGACGCGGCCCAAGATCGGCGCAGAGACGAACATCGCCACACCGGTAACAGCCATAATATTGCCAATCTGCATGCTGCTGAAACCTCGCACCGTACCGAAGTACAGCGGCATCAGATAGACCAGCCCGTAGACCGCCACACCCAGAATGAAGTTCAGCCAGACACCGACGCAGAAATCGCGCTGTCGGAACAAGCGCAGGTCAATGATGGGGTGAGCGGTAGTAAAGACGCGCAGGAAGAACAGCACGGCTGAAATGGCACAGATCACGGCGCAGACAAACACCGGCTGACTGGAAAGCCAATCGTGCCGCGGCCCGTCCTCAAGAATGTACTCCAGCGTTCCGAGGAAGAACGCCATCAGCACAAGCCCTATCACATCGAGCTGTTCGAGTACCGATCGCTCGCCCTTGTCGATATCTAGGAAGCGCCAAACACCGACCACAACCAGCACCCCCGGCACCACGTTAAGCAGGAACAGCCAGTGCCAGCTCAAGTGCTCGGTGATGTAGCCGCCGAGCGTCGGTCCGATGGAAGGTGCCGTGGTAGCCACGATGGCGATGAGCGCTTGGATCTTGCCCATCTGATTGCGCGGAAACAGCGTGAAGCTGATGGCGTGGGCCAGTGGGATCATCGCCCCACCGAGGAACCCCTGCAATGCACGCAGGATGATCAGCTGCCCGATGGATTCCGACATGGCGCAACCAACGCTCGCCAGTACGAAACCGCCCCCTGAGATCACGAACATAATGCGCGTGGAAATGATGCGCGCCATGGTGCTGGCCAGCGGAATCATGATGACTTCAGCGACCAGATAAGCCGTCTGCACCCATGCGATCTCGTCAGGGCTGGCCGACACGCCCGCCTGTATCTCGTTGAGCGAGCTGGCCACAATCTGGATGTCCAGAATGGCCATAAACATCCCCAGCACTGCGGCGAAGAACCCTATCTGCACCCGCAGTGGTGGCATTTCCTGTGGGCCTAGCGCCTTGACTGCACTCATGAGTGGTTCGCGTTATCTGCCGTGGTGGAAGTAGACACCTCATCTACCGTCGTGCGCAGCGCAGGAGCAACGTACAACGTGTTCCCGCCGAGATCATGAGTGTCAACGCTGGGTTCGACAGACAGCCCAACCTGCAGCAGATTGAGCTTATCGAGCGGCCCAGTCAGGCGGATACGCACCGGCACACGCTGAACGATCTTGTTGAAGTTACCGGTAGCGTTGTCGACCGGCAGCAGGCTAAAGGCCGAGCCGGTAGCCGGTGCCAGACTTTCAACCTGTCCGGTAAAGCGAATATCAGGGTAGGCATCAGCGCGAATCTCGACCGGCTGGCCGATACGCATGCGCGTGATCTGCGTTTCTTTGTAGTTCGCGACGATATACAACGAATGTACCGGTACCAGCGTCATCAGGGTCTGGGACGGCTGCGCCAGCGTTCCCTTCTCGACGCTAACGTTACCGATAACACCATCGGTGGGTGCCATGATGCGCGTCTTGGTCAACTGATGGCGCGCATAGTCGACCTGAGCCTGCGCTTCGGCAATCGTGGCACGTGCACGGTCGAGGGAAGCCTCGCGCAGCTCCAGACTGCGGTGCGCAGAGATAATGGCGGCACGTTCGGCACGCACAGCGGCATGCGCCACATCGTAGTCGGCCTGCATGTCGTCAAGGCGCTGTCGAGACACCGCGCCCTTGTCGAACAGCTCTTGGATACGCGCCAAGCTAACGCGAGCCTGTTCGTCGCGTGCAGTGTCCGACGCCAGCTGTGCATTGTACTGAGTGATGGTGGCGCGCTGGAGTTCAATGTTGCGGGCCGCTTCAACGCTGGAGGCTTTCGATTCATCCAATGCCGCAATGGCTTTTTCCAGCTGACGCTGATAATCGGTAGGATCAAGCACGACCAGCACATCACCGGCCTTCACCTGCTGGTTATGAATCACGGGAACATCGAGCACGCGCGCGGTAACTTCACTGCGCAACGACACAGAATCCGCCCGCACATATGCATTGTCCGTCGATTGGTGAAACCGCCCCGACTGCAGCCAGGACACCAGCATAAACATGCCGACGACGAGCAGGATAAAGACGACAAGGGTGATGATGAAGCGTTTCAGCCACGTTCTGGTCAATGCATGCATGGCGATTCCAAGGAGATATAAGCGGGCGAACAGGAATAGGGCCGACCGAGTGGGCCTGGCACACGAACAGCACAGGCACGGACGCGATCACGCCAGAAAGGGTACGCGATTGCCTAGACCATCGCAACGCACTGGCTCCGCCATTGTAGCGGCAGATGATGCAAATGTGTGCATTTCTATCGAACAGTGTTCCGTATTCCGATAGTGAGCGCTAGGGGATGACGATATACTCGATATAAGAATCCAGCGACAGGCCGATGCCTGCCCTCCTTCTTCTGTCCATCAGAGGTCGATCATCATGATGCAACGCGGATACCTTTGTGCCCTGCTTGTAGGCTTTATCGGCCTGTCGGCAGGCAATGTGCAGGCCGACGATACCGGCTATACGCTGCCCTATCGCGACGTTCTGGCCATGCCTCAGGCGCAGGAACGACTCGATCCTGCCGTACGGCTCTTCTTCGGCCAGCAACAGTTCCCCCAGCCCACCTCGTGGCGTCACGACTACTTCGTCGATCGCTCGGGCAATGCCCTGTTCAAATCGGCTGAAAGCGCTTGCCGCAATGTCGCATTGGAAAACCTAGTGACGCTACAGGAGCGTGCACGCGCAGTAGGTGCCAACGCCGTCGTCAATATCGTTAGCGACTACTCACGTTCACCGCGTAACGACAGTGACAGCTACCAGTGCCATGTGGGCAGCATGACGGCCAACGTGTCACTGAAAGGCACCATGGCGACACTGCCAGACTGACTGCACGCCCCAGACGCGCTAGCATGCCTCATCAATGCGCCTTTTATAGATCAAGTGAATGGAGAACCTTATGGCGGCAACATCTGACTGGTGCCTGATTTTCGACTGCGACGGCACGCTGGTTGACAGTGAACCCCTGTTGGCCGACGAAATCGCCACTGCGTTCACATCGCTGGGCTTTCCCTTCGTTCCCGATGATTACTTGCACGTTTACAGAGGCACAGCGTTCCTATCCATCCTCAACCAGCTTCAGGCGCGCCACGGCCCGCTTCCGGTGACTACCGAACAGGCCGCTAAAGCCGAGGCAGAGATGCGCGTGCGCCTACTGAAGCGCATGGAAACGGATATGGGGTTGATCGACGGCGCCGAAGAAGCACTCGACGCACTGGCGGACATCCCCCACTGCATCGCCTCTAACGGTCCAGGTAACAAGGTACGCCTATCGATGCAGGTCACTGGTCTCGGCCGCTACTTCGGCGACCACCTCTACTCCGGTTACGACCTGAAATGCTGGAAACCGGACCCGGGCATGTTCCTCAAGGCCGCAAGGGATCTAGGCAGCCGACCAGAACACAGCATCGTCATTGATGACGCACTAGTAGGGGTGAATGCAGGGCTGGCAGCAGGCATGCACACACTGCATTTCAAGCCTCATCACCCTGACGAGCCGACTCCAGAAGGCGCACTGGAACTGTATGACCTGCGCGACCTACCGCAGGTAGTGGCGCGTTTAATGGCCGAAATGCCGTAATGACACCACGCGCACGGGAAGCGGCCTTCTCCCTTTCCGTGCACTCAGTGTTCATGGTTAGAAAAGCAGTTTCAGGAAGATGGCGCGTACAACGGCTGCCGTTTTGTTGGGCGCGTCCAGCTTCTTCATCGCATTGCGCAAATGGAAATTGATCGTGCTAGGACTGAGCATCAGTATCTCGGCGATCTGATCAGCTGTCTTGCCATCGCCGGTCCAGCGCAGCACTTCTCTTTCCCGCAGTGACAGCTGTATATCGGTATCGCTTCTTACCTTGTTCATCCGGCTCAATACCGCGGTCGCGACCCACTGCATTCTGAAATCGACATTATCCAAATAGCGCTTGGTTAGGCTGTCACTGCTATCTGCATAGAAAACGCTGTACATGTTTTTCCGCTCCACCAAGGACTGGGCCCATCCCCCACGATGGCCAGAACTGTAGTATTCCTCACACAGATCAGGAATTTCCTTGAAGACGGCATCTTCAGTCGTTCCTTCCCATGAAAATGGCGTCATTGACCGAGCACAGTGACGTGACATGGGCGTTTCCAGATAATCCCCATTCCTCTCGCGTTCGTATGTCTTATCCTCTGCCGTATACAGTGTCATTATCTTGGGGGTTGCCAAAGGCAGAGGAATGAGGGAGCGAAACCCGCAGAATTCGAACCCGATAGGGGCAATGACCTTTATGGTGGCATCCAGCACATCCTGCATGCCGTTTGCGTTTTCCAGGCCCGTAAATAGATCAACCTGCCAGTTGTTCATTTCAAGCGTCCTTTGCTGTAATTGTTGCTGACCATCTTCTTCTAGAAAAAGTGGCAATATAGCGCCTTCCTGACAGCGGTTTTCTTGTTGGATGCGTCCAGTTTCTTCATGGTATAACGCAGGTGGAAATTCGATCGGCCTGCATGATCGGTCGGCATGTCAAAACAGCAGATTAAGGAAGATGGCACGTACAACAGCGGCGATCTTGTTGGGCGCATCCAGTTTTTGCATGGCCTTGCGCAGGTGGAAATTGATCGCGCTGGGGCTGAGCATCAGTATCTCGGCGATCTGATCAGCTGTCTTGCCCTCGCCTGTCCAGCGCAGCACTTCTCTTTCCCGCAGTGACAGCTGTATATCGGAATTGCGCCCAGCCGGCGTAACGTCCTAAGCCGTAATATTCTTCCCACAGTTCGGGTTGCTTAAAGAAGGTCTCATCATGCGTATTGCCCAGATAGTAGAAAGGCTCCATTGACCTAGAACAGTGTTTCACTCCAAGAGAGTCATCGTACCCACCCTCTGAGACCTTCTGGAGCACTTCATCTTCTGATGTATTAAGGGCCAGCGTTCTTTTTTGAGTAATAGGAAGCGGAAGCTCAGTCCTCCAGCCCGCATAATCGAAACCAAAATCCCTCACCGTCCTCAGCGTTGTAACAAGAACGTCCTGCATGTTCGTTGCCCGTTCCAAACCTGTAAACAGAACATGTTCTGCTTTTCGATCAGCGACTGTGCCCAGCCGCCTCGATGGCCGTAACCGTAGTATTCCTCGAAGACTTCTGGCATCTGCCTAAAGACGGAATCCTCGGTGGTGCCCTCCCATACGAAGGGTGTCATGGATCGCGAACAGTGCACCGACATTGGTGTTTCCAGATAGCCACCGTTCCTTTCCTTCTCATACATCTCATCCTCAGCGGTATAGGTCGTTATCAGCTGAGGACGAGAGAGCGGCAAGGGAAACAGCAACCGAAAGCCACAATATTCAAACCCGATCGGCTTTATGATCTTGGCGGTCGCATCCACTATGTCCTGCACCGTATCGGCACGTCCAAGGCCCGTAAATAAATCAACCTGCCAGTTGTTCATTTCGAGTGTCCTTTGCTACTTAGGGGGTCATCCTAATAAAGAAGCCTGAGAAAAATGGCGCGTGCCACCGCCATATTGATGTCCGTACAGCCCAGCAACTTGCAGGCATTCTCCAGCACAGCATTGATCCACCGGAGAGGTTTATGCAGGACATCGGCGATCTCTTCGACGTGCGGACAGCCCTGCGCGTAGAGCCGCAGTACCTGGCGCTGTTCGGCCGTCAGGGCAATGTCCACCGTAGTCGGCAGTTCGTTTAGTCGCACATAGGCAGCAGCGCATACCCATTGCAGGTGCTGATCGGCGCTGTGCATATCGGCGGCGGAAAATGGCTGCGTGCTCTCGACGTAGAACATGTTGTAACGCTGTTCATCGGTATCTATCGACTTGGACCAGCCCGCGTAGTGACCAAGACCGTAATATTCTTCGAACAGTTCCGGCGCCAGATGAAAAGCTTCGTCCTGGGTTGTCCCCAACCAGATGAACGGTGCCGACGATTGCAAACAATGGCGGGAACTCGGGGAATCATCATAGCGGCGGGCGCTTTCCTGCTGGTGCGCCATATCGTTTGAAGAGGTGATAGAGAGATGCTGCCCACCCTGCGCGTCGCTTGATGCCAGTCGCCAGACACAGAAATCGAAACCGAAAGGACGCACTGCGGCAACGGAAGCATCCATCACACTCTGTAACGACTGGGCAGCATCCAGCGAGGAGAACAGGTCAATCTTCCAATTATTGGCGTTCATGGACCTATCCTCCTTCGTTTGTTGTGCATGCAGCGCTAGGCAGTATTCGTCGGAGACGTTCCGGCCATCTTCGCGATGAAAAGTAGCGTCTGTAACGTGCTGGAACGCCCGTAGCATCTATAAGCTGCCAGCTTAAAAACAGATTGATTACTCTAAAAAAAATACGAATGCAGCGACTACTGTCTATAAGATCAGATCACGCCGTTCAAGCGCACTGTAGGCGTTCAAAACAACAGAAAGCCGCCTGATCAGGCGGCTTTCAAAGCTCGGCTCAATGGTCGGTGACCAAGGGCTTACCACAGCGAGCCACGGAGGACGATAGTGATCTCCTGAGATTCCTTATCCACTAGACGAATGCCCATCGGCTGTTCGCCACCATCTTCAAGAATGGCATGCGCCTGGTAGAAGGTGTCGGTGACCTTGCGATCAAGCTCTACCTTGATGCATTCATGATTGGTATCGCCGCGCTGCATAAGCTGCGTGGTCAGCTGGCAGGCCTTGGTCGCAATGGCTTCTTCCTGCTGGCTGGGCGCCGTCTTGTGGATATCGCTGTTGCAGCCGGTCAGCGCCAGCATACCGCTCAGCACGGCAACGGACAGCATGCGTGAAACCTGTGCGCTAAGTGTCGTGGTTGACATTGAAATTCTCCCCCTAAATGCTTAAAAAAAACTTTAACCACCCGCCATATTATCCATTAACTTAATGAATATAAAAAGAAATATAACGAGATAGCGCTATTTGCCGCAGCACATTGATCCCGCTGCAAAAAAGCGCAGCGCGTCAGCAGCGTGCAGGGCCTCGACTCATGCCATTTTTTGCTACGCACGCTTTTTATTCAGCCACGCCGACCGTGACCGCTCTGGGCCTGCCACATCCGAGCATAGCGTCCACCGCTTGCTATCAGCGCCCTGTGCGTACCGCATTCGACAATATGCCCTTCGTCAACCACCGCAATCTGATCGGCACCGACTACCGTGGTCAGGCGATGCGCAACGATTACGACCGTTCTTCCCGTAACCAGTGCGTCGATGGCCTGTTGTACAGCGAACTCCGATTCGGAATCGAGGGACGCTGTCGGCTCATCCAGCAGGACAATGGGAGCATCCTTGAGAATTGCGCGGGCAATCGACAGGCGCTGACGTTCCCCGCCGGACAGCATAGCACCCACCTCACCGACCACGGTGTCATAGCCTTGTGGCAGCGCGTTCACGACGTCGTGGATGTTGGCAGCCTTGGCGGCATCTCTCATCTCTTGCTCGGTCGCCGAGGGACGGCCAAACAAGAGATTGGCGCGAATCGTATCGTCGAACAGCCAGACGTCCTGATACACCACCGAGATAGCGTGAGCGAGCTGCTGGGGCGTAAAGGTGCGGATATCGACACCCCCCAGTGTAATGCTGCCCGACAACGAGTCTGCAAAGCGATTAATCAGCTGGGTGATGGTGGTTTTGCCGGCACCTGATGGCCCAACCAGCGCGGTAATCTTATGCTCGGGTAGCGTCAGCGAAACGTTATGCAGCAGTGGCTGATCGGGACGGTAGCCAAAGCTAACGTTCTTCAGTTCGATCGTAACGTCTTCTGGCATCGAAGCGCCTAAGCCGCATGGCAGTGGTGCCACCTTCAGCAGCGCATTGATCCGCGACAGCGCCACTTCGGCCATTTCGAACAGCTTACTCATGGTGGCGATGATGCCCAGCGGTTCAATCAGGTGTACAGCGATCACTAGCAGTGCTGCCAGCGTGGCAACATTCAGCCGCTCGTGTGCGACCAACATTCCTCCAACGGCAATCATCGCGATCAGTGCGAGCTGCACAATAAGCTGACACAGCGAGACATAGTACGCCGCAGAATGACTGCCTTCCTGCTGAGCATCGTGCTGATGCGCGAATACGGCACTTAGACGCGGAGAATCGGCCCCGGCCTGGCCTGTCGCTTTAAACACCGCCAACCCTGACACGTACTCGACGATCTGTGCGGCACTGGCCGCATCGGCGGCATCGACACGCAGGCTGTCGCGCTGGTAGAGCCGTTGTACTCGTCGGATAAGCGGCAACATAAGCCCCCCCGCGACGGAGAACGCTAACCCTAGCCGCCAGTCGATCAGCAACATCAACACGATCATCAGCGCAGGAAGTGTCACCATCTGCACGAACAGCGTGGCAAGCGACGACAGTGCAGAGGCTGCTACATTGACGTTGCCACCAATGGTATCAGCCAGTTCGCCTGCATCGTATCGGCGCAGTGTCAACAGCGGCATGTCGTACAGCGCCTGCCCTAGCCGCAGGCGGGTATCACCGATCACGCGGTGCCAGCAGTGCCAGGTGAACCCCATGCTCTTCAGACGCAGCATCGCTTCGGCCACCACCAACAGAGCATACAGGCCGAGCCACGGCCAGAGCTGTTCAAGCAGCACGGTAGGCGTACACATGATGTAGAACAACGGCACCAACACGGCATACGACATCACCTGAACCACCACCGCGGCCAGTACATAGCCTAGCGTGTGCCGGAACTGCGGGGCATATCGACCCGCAATCAGCATCATCAATCTGTATAGCCGTTTCATCGTGCCTCTCCTTGCCTGCCACCGTTCACGCCCCACTGCTGAGTGGCATCGTAGTGACGCCAAATGCGGGCATAGCGCCCTTCTTTAGCCAGCAATGCGTGATGACGCCCCTGTTCGACTACGCGTCCGCTCTCGAGCACAACGATCTGGTCAGCCTGAGTGATGGTAGACAGGCGATGAGCAATGATCAGCACCGTTCTGCCACGCATCAGATGGGCAAGGCCAGCCTGAATCTCGGCTTCGTTTTCAGGGTCGATATAGGCCGTTGCCTCATCCAGAATCACGATCGGCGCTTGAGACAGCATCGCCCGCGCAATAGTGATGCGCTGGCGCTGCCCGCCGGATAGCCGACCACCACGTTCGCCCACCTGAGTCTGGTAACCGTCCTCCAGCACATTGATGATGAAGTCGTGTGCGTTGGCCGCCCGAGCGGCCCGTTCAACGTCTTCATCGGAGGCCTCGGGCTTCGCCAGACGAATGTTGTCCGCCACGCTGCCCTTGATCAAAAACGGCTCTTGGAAAACAAAGGCCACCTGTTGGAGCAGCGTGCGGCTGGCGATATCACGTAGGTCGATGCCTCCTATACGGATGGCCCCTTGGCTGACGTCATAGAAGCGAGGAATCAGTCGCGCCAAGGTCGACTTGCCCGAGCCGGAGATGCCAACCAGTGCGCATACCGTGCCTTGAGGAATGGTCAGCGACACGTCAGTAAGAGCCGTCCCTCGCCCTTGCACAGCGTAAGAAAACGAGACGTGATCGAAGCGGATATCGAAACGCTGCGGCGTCTGAGGGGACTGCGTTTCGGGCAGCGGCGGGCGGGCCAGTATCTGACAGATGCGATGCGCTGACGCCTTGGCATCGTTCAACAGATTGGACAAAAACATTAGCGGCATGACCGCCTGCACTGGCAGAGTGCCGATCATCAGCGCCAGCAGCAGATCGGTCAGCGAGATCATGCCCGCGTGCAGCATCGGTCCCCCCAGTAGCCCCAGCAATAACAGGGTCGGCAGCGGCGCGATGAACACGGCATTGGCCTTGCTGGAGCGGCGCGATGCCGCCAGCCACTGCGCCACAGCTCGGGTGAAGTCGTCCACCCTATCGCTGAAGCGCCGAAAGGCAACGCGATCGCCGTCGAAGGTGCGCACTACCGGCATCCCCTGTACGAACTCAATCACGGCCGCGTTAATGTTCTCGCTAGCGGTGCTGTAACGCTCGCGCTGGGTGGCAAAGTCACGCGTCATCATGTACATGCACAGCATGATGACGGGCATCATCAAGCAGACCACAATGAAAAGTTTCCACTGCACCAGCAGTAGAATCAGTAATGCCGCCAGCGGCTGGCTGACACCGACACCAACGAACGGCGATGCATCGGCGACCGCCGCATGCAGCCCTTTGACGTCATCGTGCATGACCTTCTTCAGACGCCCAGCCCCTAGCCCCTGTACCTCTCCGAGTGGCAGATGGGCCAGCGTATCGGCAAGCCGCTTGCGGATCACGACTTCAAGATGAAAGGACGCATCGTGCGTGATGAGGTCGGCCAGGTTGCGTGCCATGAAGCCGCCACACAGCCCCAAGGCCCCGCCCACCAGCCAGTACCAAAACACGGCTGGCAACGGCAAACCCGCCGCCAGCTGCCCAACAGCATAGGCGCAACACGTCAGACCAACGACCGTTGACAAACCACCCGCGACGCCCAGTGCAATACCGCAGCGAATGCGCGACCGTACCGTCGGTGACAGGCGGATCAACTGCTGAATGAGTTCGAATCCCTTCATCTCATATCTCCCCTTGAAAGAGCCGCATCGACACTGATGAACTCCATGACAAGACCCATCGCCAGACGCGCCTGCTCGAACGTGTTGTCTTGGGGGCCGTCGTTAACGGTGCCATCGTCGCTTGCGCGCGTTATCTATGCGGCATGTAGACAAGCCGCTCATGATGATAAGCGGGTAGGCATTGCGCTATGTTCGCCATAAGAGGATGACGCTCAGTCAACAAACGCCCAGAACACATGCGAGTGATCAACAGTCCTGAGAGGCACACCGCGAGAAGAGACATCGGCTCCAGTGCGGGCCTATACGCGTTCTTGCTGTACGCGCTTGATGCCGGCATAGGCCAGCATCGCATGTGTAACGGGGTGCTTCGGTGCTGCAAAGACATCACCAACGGCACCGCATTCAACGATACCGCCCTCACCCATCACCAGAATGTCACCGCCCAACCGAGCGGGAACGGCCATATCGTGAGTCACCATAATCAGGGTCAGCTGCCGCTCACGCCGCAGATGATCCAGCACATCCAGCAGTGCATTGCGCCGTTCGCTGTCGAGTGCGCTGGTCACTTCATCGCACAGCAGAACATCCGGTGTCGCCAGCAAGGCTCTTGCCAGAGCCACGCGCTGGCGCTGACCGCCAGACAGCCGCTGCACCTTCACGCTTAGCAAGCACTCGGGCAACCCTACCCGCTGCATGGCCTGGGCCAGTGCTTGTTCGCGTGCTGAGCGCGGCAATTCAGGAGAAAAGAGATGCAGTGAACGCCCTAGCAGCGCCCTGACTGACCAAAAGGGATTGAGAGAATCGTAGGGATCCTGCGGCACATACTGCAGGCAACGCTGCTGTTCACGCGTGCGCTCGTTTAGGCGCTGGGCCAGCGGCCGACCGTGCAGCGCCAGCGATCCAGCCGACGCCGTATGAAGCCCCAGCAGGCAGCGCAGCAGTGTGGTCTTACCGCACCCCGACTCACCGACGATGGACAAACAGCCCCCACGTGCCAGCCGGAAACCGACGTCCTGCCACAGCGGCGCTGTCGCCCCATGACCGCACCCCAAAGACTGCACGCTCAGGACGGGCGACGATATCGACGAAGGGTATTCGGAGCCAGGTACCGTAACGCTCTGCTGCGCTTTCATCAGACGTCGGCCTGCCAAACTTGTGGGTGCGGCAAGAAAATCAGCCACCGTACTCTGTTCGGCAATACGCCCTTCTTCCAACACGATGAAACGGTCGGCAATGCTGGCGGCCTGCTCTAGGCCGTGTGCGACCATCAGTACCGCGATTTCGCGCTGGCGGGCGATCCGACGAATGTGCGTATACAGGGATTGAGTGGCGATGCCGTCCAGTGCGCTAGCGGGTTCATCCAGCACCAGCAAGCGCGGCTGTCCCAGCAGTGCTAGCGCCAGCATGATGCGCTGACGCTGACCTCCAGATAGCTGGTGGGGATAACGGCGCAAGAAGGCGGCATCAGCGGGTAACCCAACCTCCTGCAGCTGCTGAAGCAACCGGGCAGTGCGTGCCGATCGAGGCAGACCGAGCGCGCGGGCACGCCGTTTCAGCACTAGCCCCACGCGCTGAAACGGCAATAGTGCCGCTCGCGCATCCTGAGGCAGATAGCCAACATAGCGACGGCGAAGAAGGCGCTGACGCGCAGAGGGGACAGCCAGCATGTCCTCTCCGGCCAGCCAGACACTGCCCTGCGTCGCATGGCAGCCGTGCGGTAGTTCACCGAGCGCTGCATGCAACAGCGTGGTCTTGCCACTGCCGGAGGCTCCGATCAACGCCACCACGTCTCCCGCCTCCAGTGTTAGCGATACCTGTTGCAGCAAAGGCCGGTCAACGTGATGAATGCTGAGCAAGCGGATATCCAGCACATCGCTGCACGGTGAGGTGCATGCCGACTGCCGAGATAGCGGTGCCTTCAGATGGCGTTTCGGGCCTCGGGAACGCGCGACGATACCATCAAGCAGCAGGTTGGCGGGCACCAGCAACAACAACAGCGCACCGACGGGCGCAAGCACCGCTAGCGGCTGAATGCCCAGCCCTTGGCTGTTCTCCATGATCATCAACCCCCAATCAGCCATGGGGGGCTGTGCACCCAACCCCAGAAAACTGGCAGTAGCCATGATGAAGACCGCCGCAATAAAGCGTACGCCAACGTCGGCGACCACCAACGGCCAAAGGTTCGGCGCAATCTCGTAGGTGAGGATCCACAGCGTCGACTCACCACGCAGTCGCGCGATATCGACATAGTCATGTTGCATGGCCTGTAGGGTCTCGGCCCGTGCAATGCGAATGATATCGATAGCGGATATCAACACGGCAGCGCAGGCCGCACTGCGATATCCCGCACCCAGTAGCGCCACCGTCACCATCAGCACCACTAAACTGGGCAGACTCTGCAGCACGTCGACCACAGACAGCACTAGGCGCTCAAACCAGCCGCCGCGCAGTGCGCTTAGCATCGCCAGCGCACCGCCTATCAGCCATGCCGACACCACAATCGCCAGCCCCAACACGATCAACTCATGACCACCCGCCAGTAGACGGCTCAACACATCGGCACCCAGATAGTCAGTGCCCAGCCAGTGATCAGCTGACGGCGGCGCAAAGGGCATATCGGTAATGTCATCCATGCCATAGGGCGCCAGCAATGGACCGCACAAACTTATCAGCAGCGCCGCTGCCGCACAGAACAGCAACAACCACTGCGTCCACGTCAACGATCGGCGAGCGATCATGACGCCTCCCGTCTAGCGGCAGGACTGGCCAACCGCGCCAGCCCATCCGCCAACGCATTGACGACGACGGTAAAGGTGCAGATCAGCATCGCGATCGCCATGATGACCGGCACATCACGGCTCTGTGTCGCTTCCAGTAGCGTCGAGGCCAGCCCCGGCCATGAAAAGAGGGTTTCAGCGATCAGCGCCCCGCTCAGCAGTGCCGTCACGTAGCGCGCCAGTAGAGGAACATAGGTGATCATCGCCATAGGCATGATCCAGTGCATGATCACCTGTCTTTCGCTGAACCCGTTCAGACGCGCCATCTGACAAGCCTCGCTGCGGGTGGCCACCAGCGTTCCCGCCCTGATTAGACGCACGTTCTGGGCCAGACAAACGCTCAACAGTGTCAGTACGGGCATCACCATAATCAACGCCCGCTCACGGTACGACATTCCGTCATTCCACAGCGACAGTGCGGGCAGCCAGTGCAGTGTGAACGACAGCAATGCCACCAGTAGTGTACCGATCACGAACTCGGGCGTTCCTAGCCCGACCAAGGACAGCGTACTGATGAGACGATCACCCCACTGCCCTTCATGCAGACCGCTCCACACCCCTAGCACGATCGCCAGCGGCACAAGCAAGGCGATCGTGACCGCACCCAGCAGCAGCGAGGCCTTGCCACGCACCATTAGCAACGGCATTACAGGATCACCACTGACGTCGCTGTGACCGAAGTCGCCGTGCAACATGTGCATCAGCCACGTGCCATAGCGCGTTACGAGGGACTGATCGAGATGGAGCGCATGGCGCAGCGCAGCCACCTGTTCAAGGCCTCCGGTACTGCCCAACCGAGCAGAAGCGACATCGCCGCGGATAAGCGACAGTAGCCAGAACAGTATGAGAGAGAGCACGAACAGCGTGATGGCGGCTTTACCGACCCGCCATAGCATGGCTCTGAAGATATGCACGCCGCCTCCTCAGTCCGCCAGCCAGGCACTGCGCAGTGTGGGATAGTCGAAATACCCCGCGGCCTCAACGCCGTTGACGCGAGGAGAGCTCAAGGCGATAGAAGGGATACGCATGAAAATGGCATCCCCCCCGTGGAAATACAGCTCTTCTTGAACATCGTGCACGGCGGTCACCAACGCCTCGCCCTGTGCGGCTTGCAATGTCTGTATCAACGCATTGAGTTTCGGTGAAGAAGGACCGGTAAACGGATAAGGCGCACGGCGACCGTAATAGAACGGCAGCGCGACAGGCAGCGGCATTGGGTGGAAATAGTTGGTTTTGAGGGGAGCATCGAACAGTGCATTCAAGTCACTGTAGTAGTCGGCGGCAGGCAGCTTGTTGAGACTCAGGGTGAATCCAGCAGGCTTGGCTTGGCGCAGCAGCAATGTCGCACTTTCGGCCAGCCCCCAAGCATAGTTGCTGGTCAAAATGGATAGGTGGGGCGACACCCCCGCCTTCTTAAGCAGCGCCTGTGCCCGCTCAGGGTCGTAGTGGCGCTGTGGCAGCGTACTGTTGTGCCACGGCTGCCCCTGTCCCAGCGTATCATTGGCCACATCGCCCTTTCCAAACGACAGCGTACGCACCATCGCCTCTCGGTCGATGGAAAGCTTCAACGCTTCGCATACGTCGGGCGAATCGAACGGCGGCTTACTGAGGTTCATCGAGAACATCAGGCTATCCCAGAGGGCCGGTGGTGCCGTCACTACCTTGACGTTGGGATTATGCTGCTCGGTGAGGCCGCTTGTGAGCGCCACACCCCCCACATAATCGAACTGCCCCGCCTTCAGCCCGTTGACGCGCGCGTTCATGTCCATGATGCCGTACAGCTGGATGCGATCCAGCAACGGCCCACGCTCGCTGTCCCAGTAGTCGCTTCGCGGAGAGAAGGTATTGACGCTATCGCTGGACGACGTCAGTGTCCACGCCCCCGTTCCCAGCGCATGATCAAGGTCACGGGTACCCGCAGGAAAAACGAACATGCCCTGCGCCAGCCGCCAGTCAAAAGCCCCGATAGGCTGCTTCAGCGCCAGCGTCAGAGTGTAATCATCGTCAATGCGGGACGCAGCGGTATCCAACGGGTCCAACCAGCCGCTCTGCGTGCAAGGGTTGCTCGCCAACACATGCAGGCTGTAGAGCACATCACGCGCCGTCAGCGGTCGACCATCACTGAAGGTGACGCCGCGTCGGATTGTCAGTCGCCAACGGGTCGCCGCTCGGTCAGACACCGCCGAGGTCATCAAGCGGTAGTCGATATGCCCATCATCGGTGTCGGCCAGCGCATCCCAGACCAAGCGTGCTCGCACATAGTCGAGAGGACTGCGGGTCGCCTGCAACACATTCATGGGCGTACCGGCACGGCCAGCAAATGCTGCACGTAGCACCCCACCACGACGCGCTCTCGGTGCGGTGCCAGAAGGCATCTCTCCCGCTGCTAGCAGCGACCCCGGAAGCAGCAGACCACCAACGCCCAGTCCCCCTGCTTTCAAAAGAGCACGCCGACTCATGTTGCGCTTCATGCCTGACTCCCCCTGACACACAACCATCCAAGAACGTCATTGCTATCGGCGCAGTATGAGAGAAAAGAGGAGCGACATCAATATAATGATAATCATTATCATTTGAGACAAACGCTCAACAATGACCTCAATACATACCCCAAATGCTCCTAATGGCAAGGCATTCCGCCACGGTAACGTTAGAATGTCCCTGCCGATACACAGCGCTCTTTCACCGCAGTCATACTCTATTTGCTGTCACTAATTTGCCACCGCTCGATAAGCAACGCTCCGGGCCCAAACCCCTCGGGGTCTTCTCTCTATATCCGGCATCCTGCGCAAAGTGCTACGTCGCACTCCTCCCTAACGATCACGGCCCTCACCCACACCGTCATCAGCATTCCCGCTCATGCCCCCATGCAGGCAACAGACGCTCCTATTTATACCCTGCCCATACGCAAAAGGCCCTGATCCGATTCAACGGATCAGGGCCTTATCATTAACAATAGAAGCGTGTGCGACACCTAGCGCGGCAGCACCTCAGCAGCAGCGCCCATCAGACGTATCAGTGCGCTTCGTCCCAATCTCGACCTGCGCGCGCGTCAACGACCAATGCAACGTCCAGATCGCCCGCTGCTTCCATACGCTTACGCACTTCCACAATAAAGTTATCAGCCTGCTCATCACGCACTTCGAACACCAGCTCATCGTGTACCTGCATGACCATCAGCGCATCTTGATGCGTATCGCGCAGCCAACGGTCCACATCAATCATGGCCCGCTTGATGATGTCAGCAGCAGTCCCCTGCATCGGCGCATTGATCGCCGTACGTTCGGCCGCCTGACGACGGTTGTGCTGACGTGCATTAATGTCCGGCACATAGAGGCGACGCCCGAAGACCGTTTCGACATAGCCTTGTTCGGCGGCCTGACGACGGATGTCGTCCATGAAACGCGCCACGCCCGGGTAACGATCGAAATAGCGCTCGATATAGATCTGCGCCTGCGAGCGTTCGATGCGCAGCTGACGTGCCAATCCCCATGCGCTCATACCGTAGATCAGCCCGAAGTTGATCGCCTTAGCGCTGCGACGCTGTTCGCCGGTCACTTCGTCAAGCGGTACGCCGAAGACCTCAGCCGCCGTGGCCGAGTGGATATCACGATCGTGCGCGAAGGCGTCCAGCAGCCCCTTGTCACCGGACAGATGGGCCATGATGCGCAGCTCGATCTGCGAATAGTCCGCTGCGACGATGCGATAGCCATCGCGTGCCACGAACGCCTTGCGAATCTGACGCCCCAGTTCGGTACGGACCGGGATGTTCTGCAGGTTGGGATCGGACGACGACAGACGCCCCGTCGCGGTCACCGCCTGATGATAGCTGGTATGCACACGCTGATGATGATCGACCAGCTGCGGTAGCTTGTCGGTATAGGTCGATTTTAGCTTCGACAACCCGCGATGCTTCATAATGACCTTGGGTAGCGGATAGTCGAGTGCCAGTTCTTCCAGTACGGCTTCGGCCGTGGACGGGGCTCCCTTGGGGGTCTTCTTCAGCACAGGGATCTTTTGCTCTTCGAACAGAATCTCTCCCAGCTGCTTGGGCGAGCCCAGATTGAACTCGCGGCCCGCCAAAGCATAGGCGTCCTGTTCACACTGCTGGATCTCAGCCGCTAGCGAAGCGCTTTGCGCATCCAGTGCCGCCGCATCGATCTTGACACCGTTGCGCTCCATCTGCGCCAGTACGCGGATCAAGGGCGTTTCCAGCGTATCGAGCACCTCTCCCAGCCGCCCTTCCCGTGCCACGCGCGGTGCCAGCACGTCATACAGACGTAGAGTGACGTCGACATCCTCGCAGGCATAAGGCGCGGCTTCTTCCAGCGCAACCTGATTGAAGGTCAGCTGCTTCACCCCTTTACCCGCGACATCTTCGAAACTGGTCGTGGTGTGACCTAGGTGTGCCAGCGCCAGCGAATCCATGTCATGACGGTTGGCGGTGGAGTTCAGCACATACGACATCAGCATGGTATCGAGCAGCGTTCCCGCCACACCGATCTCATAGCGCGCCAACACCTCGATATCGTACTTGAGGTTATGGCCCAGCTTAGCAATAGCGGCATTCTCGAACAGCGGCTTGAGGCGCGCCAGTACCTGACGGCGATCCAGCTGATCAGGAGCACCAATATAATCGTGTGCCACCGGCACATAGGCTGCTTCGCCGGGAGCTAACCCCAACCCGATGCCGACGATCTCGGCTTCCATATAGTTGAGGCTGGTCGTTTCGAGGTCGAAGCAGAAACGCTCGGCCTGCTCTAGGCGCGCTACCCATGCATCGAACGCTTCGGGTGTCAGCACCGTCTGATACTGATCCTGTGTGATCGGCGGCAGTTCGACGCTTTCGGCGTGATCATTCTCGTCATCATCACCGAACAGCGCCCCCTGCGGCCCAGTGGAAGAGGCTGGAGCTGGAGCAGCGTCCGCAGTGCTGGTGGTCTGGGCCGTGCGGGACACGCTGCTGAAAGTGCCGTTATCCAGCTCCTTCAGCCACCCCTTGAACTCTAGGTCGGCAAACAGCTGATGCAACGCGTCGGCATCGGGCGCAGGCAGCGTCAGATCGCACAGCGACACGGGCAGCTGGCAGTCGGTTTTGATCGTGGCCAGCTGATAAGACAGGAAGGCCTGCTCACGATGCTCGGCCAGTTTTTTAGGCATGGACTTCGCCCCACGAAAGCTCAGCGCCGTCACTGCCTCTAGGTCTTGGTAGATGGCGTCCAGCCCACCCTCAATGCCGGTCAACAGTGCCAGCGCGGTCTTCTTGCCCACACCCGGCACCCCTGGGATGTTGTCGACGCTGTCGCCCATCAGCGCGAGAAAGTCGATGATGCGCTCGGGCGGCAGACCGAACTTCTCGGTGACACCGTCAATATCCAGCGTTTCGTTGGTCATTGTATTGACCAGCGTGACGTGGCTGTTGACCAGCTGCGCCATGTCCTTGTCGCCGGTTGAGATAATGACCTGACGCCCTTCATCGCGCGCCTGATCGGCCAGCGTTCCGATCACGTCATCGGCTTCGACGCCTTCGACGCACAGCAGCGGCAGCCCTAGCGCTCTGACACACGCGTGCAGAGGCTCGATCTGCGCACGCAGGTCATCAGGCATCGGCGGTCGATGGGCCTTGTACTGATCAAACAGCTCGTCGCGGAAGGTCTTGCCCTTGGCGTCAAATACCACTGCCATCGGGCTGTCCGGCCAGCTGTTAATCAGGCTGCGCAGCATCGACACCACCCCGCGGATGGCCCCCGTCGGCCGGTTATCCGACGTCGTCAGTGGCGGCAACGCATGGAAAGCGCGATAGAGATAGGCAGAACCATCAACCAGAACGATGGGGGGCACGGCTTGGGCAGTCATGGTAACTCCACACGGGAAGGGGTCTGTCGCACTGCGCGCAGGACAACGGCGCACAGCCAGAAGAAATGGGCATCGTGCCACGGCAGCTCGCCCTTGGCACAGGCATGGAATGAAGAAGGCATCAGGCCGCTCTATTCCGGGACACGGTAGCCTACATCACGGCCAGGCCCGCGAAGGTCGGCGCGCAATACCGCCCGACAATGGCACCTGCCAAGGTCGACGTGGCGTACGCATCGGCTACCGCTTACACTGCGTGATGTCTTATGCCATTCTATCGTAATTGGACGGCACGCGCAGATGATCAAGCAGGAGGCACTCATGCAGCATACGCAATCAGGTCGACGGTTCGCCCGTCTGGCTCTAGGTCTGGTCGTGACGGCCGCCGTTCCGGGTCTTACGACAGTGGCGGCCCACGCCGACGACAAGCCTGCAGCGACACAGGCTCAGCAGCAGACGCCCGATATCACCACGCGTCAGGAAAAAGATCAGACGATCGAAGAGTATCGTATCCACGGTAAGCTGTACGCGATCAAGATCACGCCCAGTCGAGGCGAACCGTACATGCTGGTTGACCACTCTGGCGACGGCAACTTCCAGATGGAGCGCAACCTGCGGATTGCCATTCCGGAATGGACCCTGCTCCGCTGGTAACCCCTCGCCCGAATGTTCCGATCAGAAACGACCGCTTGGCACTCAAGCGGTCGTTTTGCTGTCAGTGACATGAGCGGTAGGCCTTCCGTATACTCAGCGAATTCCTGTTTTATAGAGTCAACGCTGACTCCCACAACAACACATTCCAACACTGCTTCAGGATACCGAACGTATGGCGGTCTTCACCCCTTTGAACGCAGACCAGGTCTCTTCCTTTCTCGAACGCTACGATGTAGGCACCCTTGACGAACTCACGGAAGTCGCTGGGGGAACGGAAAACTCCACCTTCTTCGTCACGACCGACCAGCAGCGCATGGTGCTGACCCTTTTCGAGCAGGGTGGAACGGATGAACTGCCGTTCTTCGTCGATATGCTCGACTTTCTGGCCCATCACGATTTGCCCGTCCCCGGCCCGATTGCTGACCGTAGTGGACAGGCGCTCCAAACGCTGGCTGATCGCCCTGCACTGCTGTTCCCGCGCCTGCCCGGCCGCTCTCCTGAAGCCCCCACCCCCGCCCAATGCACCGAAATAGGGCGTTTTATGGGGCGCATGCACCAAATCTCACACACCTTCGACGGCCAGCGCAGTAACCAGCGCGATCATCGCTGGGTCGAACGCCAGATCCCCCGCGTACTGCCGTTCCTATCTACGGACGAACAGGCGCTGATGACCCGTTATGGTCACGCGCTCTGCGACCGCTTCAGCAATGCCCCTGCTCTACCGCAAGGCGCTATCCACGGCGACCTGTTCCGTGACAACTCGCTGTTCGAAGGCGATCGTCTGGGCGGAGTCATCGACTTCTATAACGGGTGCGTAGGTGACTTCATCTATGACTTGGCCGTACTGGTCAACGACTGGTGCCATACGGAAGACGGCACTCTGGACGAAGTCCGCTACACCGCCATGATCAACGCCTATGTGCAGAAACGCCCCGTAACCGATGCGGAGCGCGACTACTGGCACGATATGATGAAGCTGACCGCGCTGCGCTATTGGCTGTCACGACTGCTGGTCATCCACGTCGATCAACCGGCCTTCCAGCTGACACCCAAACCGCCGCGCCAGTACCTTGATATCCTCAACGCTCACTATGCGACGCGCCTACCCGACCTGCCCTGAATAAAGGGCCATTCGATCACGACAAGCATCTGTATGAAATGCGACAAGGGCGGCCTGTTTAGGGCCGCCCTTGTCGTTGGTACGCCGTGCACTGTCATACTTCATAGCAGAAACAGTGCGGTATGTCCGTTCCTCAAGATACTGGGGCTTTCTGCGCCGTACGTGATGACGCCACTTCTTCGCCGTTCAGCACTTCAACACGGACCTGCGCTACCCCCTGCCCCGTCATGTTCATGCGCTGCGCCGCCGCCGTAGACACATCAAGAATGCGGCCTTTGACAAACGGCCCACGATCGTTGACACGCACTACGACCTGACGCTGATTAGACAGATTGGTCACACGAATGCGCGTTCCGAAAGGCAGCGTGGGATGAGCGGCCGTCAGTTCGTTCTGATTGAACCGTTCACCGCTGGCCGTTAAGCGGCCATTCAGCGCCGCACCACCGTAATACGAGGCTTTACCCTGCTGAACACGTGAAGGTGACGTCTTGTGCTGGGCAGCGATTTTACGCTCGAAAGCTGCTGGTTTGGTGCGTGAAGGCGTGGCTTTGGGCTTTTCTTTCTTAGGAGGGGTGTGCGGCGTGGGCTTAGACGCAGCACGACGTTCGGGAGACTTCTGGCGCCCCTGCTGAGCCTGAGGCTTAGAGGCATGCTCATGGGCCTGAGCGATGTGCATCTGGAATGACAGGCAGCTTACCAACAGAACCAGCAGCGCCTTAAACCCGCACCATCGCTGGCGATACGACGATTGTTGCAGCGGCCTTTGGGCCTTTGCCGAATGCTTGTTCATGAAAAGAAGGACTCCACAAACGGCCGCTGAAGCTACATGCAGCGACCCGAAAAATAAGGGGGAAGCGATAGGCCTACGGTGGCCCGCCTTTTTTTATTGGCACCATTGAACCACATTCAGAGCGCGCTGCGCAGATCAATCCACTACGCTTGACTCGGCTTTTCATCATTCTTGCGCATGCATCATCATGGTGCACAACACAGCAGCCTTTGCGCATGAACGGCGTAAGAAAAGACGTCCTTCATTCTCAATGCATTGAAAAATAAAACAAAAAAACAAAAAGGCCGGAAAAATGCTTACCCGCAGGGCATGTAGCCATCACGCCTACTCTACCTACGAACGCTATCACTCTTGCTTCAGGAGCCGGGATATGTTGCCGAAACGCCTCATGTTTTCATCTTATCGGACAGGATGGCCACTCGCCGTGCTAGGCGCGATCATGGCCTGGTCAGGCGCGGCTAATGCAGATACGGCCACGCTCAACAGCGGTGACACGGCTTGGATGCTGACCTCATCCGTCTTGGTACTGGCCATGACCATTCCTGGCCTGTTTCTGTTCTACGGCGGTCTTGCACGTAGCAAAAACGTACTGTCGGTGCTGATGCACTGCTTCAGCCTGACCGCTATCGTCAGCGTGCTGTGGGTGCTCTACGGGTATTCGCTCGCCTTCGACGACACCGGCATGAAAGAAGGAGAGCTCAACCTGCACTCCTTTATCGGCGGGCTAAGCCATATCGGCCTGCGCGATCTGACAGCGGCAGCGGTACACGGCACGATCCCAGAAAGCGTCTGGATCATGTTCCAGATGACCTTTGCGATCATAACACCCTCACTGATTGTAGGTGCTTTCGCCGAACGCATGAAATTTTCAGCCATGCTGTGGTTCTCGGTGCTGTGGGTCACACTGGTGTACTTCCCGGTAGCCCACATGGTGTGGGGCGGCAGCGGCGCGTTCATGGGCAGTGACTGGGGCGTCATCGACTTCGCGGGAGGTACGGTTGTACACATCAACTCAGGTATTGCCGGGCTGGTAGCCTGCATTATGCTGGGTCGCCGCAAAGGCTATCCGACTCAGCACCTGGCCCCGCACAACCTGACCTACTCCGTCATCGGTGGCAGCTTGCTGTGGCTGGGCTGGTTCGGCTTCAACGCGGGGTCTGCCGCTGCCGCAGACGGCAACGCTGGGATGGCGATGCTGGTGACACAGGTGGCAACGGCTGCCGCTGCACTGGCCTGGATGTTCCTCGAGTGGTTCCGTGCTGGCAAACCCAGCGTACTGGGCGCCGTCACCGGTGCCGTTGCGGGACTGGTGGCCGTCACGCCTGCCGCAGGTACTTGTGGTCCGTTGGGCGCCCTTCTGCTGGGGGCTATCACCAGCGTGGTCTGCTTCTTCACCTCGACGACCGTCAAGCACTTCTTCGGCTATGACGATGCCTTCGACGTGTTCGGCGTTCACGGTACAGGCGGTATTGTCGGCTCCATCCTGACCGCCGTCTTCGCCGCTCCGCTCTTCGGCGGTAACGGCAATGGCGCCGTGGACTACGCCATGGGCGTGCAACTGTGGGCACAGGTCAAAGGCGTGATCTTCACCGTGCTCTATAGCGGAATTATCAGCTACATCATCCTGCGCGTGCTCAAATCCACTCTGGGCCTGCGTGTCAGCGAAGAGACTGAAGCGACCGGCCTTGATCTGGCCGAACACAGCGAACGCGGCTACAACCTGTAATCGCTAGCGCAAACCATACGACCTAGTCGTATCCAACGGGCAGGAGAGAACACTCTCCTGCCCGTTGTGCGTTGTGCGTTGTGCGTTGTGCGTTGTGCGTTGTGCGTTGGGTGTTGGGTGTTGGGTGTTGGGTGTTGGGTGTTGGGTGTTGGGTGTTGGGTGTTGGGTGTTGGGTGTTGGGTGTTGGGTAGGATTTTTCCTTCATTCGCTAGCCAAACGTCGCCACTCGCAGCTAGCCGAGCACCTCTCACGATCAATGTCCGTTCATCGTCTATATAAAGAAGATGCTTATTGGTGCAGTGAATTGTGTTGTCCTCCACACCGGCGTCGCTCGACAGCTTCTATGAGCAAGCGCCGTTATACCCACTCAACTGCTCACGCGCGCACTCACTGGGAAACTTCTCTTCCTCCCACCCTCCATGCTCTTCCGTCCCCCGCTAGGCCGCCGCATAAGGCGAAGCTTAACCGCGGCAAATCTGGCCCGACCTTTCTATTCTTAGCAGCAGGACAACGTGCTAAAAAATTGCTTACACAAGCAATTCACTAAGGTATATATCCACCATACTCACCCGCTGCCCGACCGCAGTTATTTCACCCTGTCATGGAGAAGCCCTTATGCAAATTCAGGAGAATTCCCCTTTTCGCTGGATCGAACGAGCAGGACTGCTGATTATCACCGCGGTCATTCTGTTCGCCATTGGCGAAAAATGCGTAGCGATGTGGGAAGTCCAGATCGTCACTGTCACCGATATCTTGCTGCTGTTCATGTTTCTTGAGCTGATCACAATGGTCAAACTCTACTGGCACGAAGGACGCCTATCGGTACTGCTACCGATCTTCATTGCCATCATTGGTATCGCGCGTCATATGATGGCGGACTCGCAGGAATTCGGTCAGCACGACCTGATCTTCAGCGCAGGCGCCATTGTGCTGCTGAGCCTGTCACTGCTGATACTGGCCTATTGCCAAGTGCGGTTTTCATTCTATCCTTCCCATGAGGATCGCCGCCTTATATCGACGGATACTCCGGAAGATAAAGGCAAGCGCTCCTGAGTCCAGCAGTACCTTCTTGCCCCCTCTGGCACGTCCTTTGCTGCATGAAGCGTGTTGCCAGAGGGAACCTGACAGGATAAAGATTGCCATATTTCTATTGAAGCCTCTGCCATCCTGTCATTTATGAGGCGTATATTCCGAAATTCTTAGTAGATACCGCTATATTCAGTTGCATGAACGCTAGTTACTGCTCATTTTCAGAGGTTAAGGGCCCGCACCACAGAAGAAATTATTCTATTCTCCTGTATAATGGATCCTTTCCTGTTTGATAATTTATCATTATTGATTGGTTCAACGTCTGTATTATTGCCTGCCAAAGGAGCACATGATGAGCTCGGCTCATGACAATCGAACGCTGAACGAACAGCGTCAGACATCGCACCAGCATCTAGGATTGGACGACATCACCATCGTCGACAATAGCACCCTGCGCAAAGCCGTTTCTGCCGCTGCGCTGGGTAACGCCATGGAATGGTTCGACTTCGGTGTATTCAGCCTTGTGGCTGCCTCCATCGGTAAGAACTTCTTCCCGGATGCTTCTCCGACCATTCAGCTGATGAGCGCGTTCGCCGTCTTCGCGGTGGCCTTCTTTGCGCGCCCGCTGGGTGGCTTGGTCTTCGGCCCGCTGGGTGATCGTATCGGTCGCAAGCAGGTCCTGGCCCTCACCATGATCATGATGGCGATCAGCACCTTCTGTATCGGTCTGATCCCGAGCTTCAGCGCCATCGGTCTGGCAGCGCCCATCCTGTTGATCGCCTTCCGACTCGTACAAGGGTTCTCTGCGGGCGGTGAATACGGCGGTGCCGCTACCTTCGTGGCAGAGTACTCTCCTGACCGCAAGCGTGGCTTCATGGGCAGCTGGCTTGAGTTCGGCACGTTTGCAGGCTTCATTCTGGCCTCACTGACCGTAGCCGCTGTCAGCTACTTCACCGGCGAAGCAGCTATGCATGACTGGGCATGGCGCATCCCGTTCTTCATCGCCGGCCCGCTGGGTCTGATCGGTCTGTATCTGCGTACACGTTTGGAAGAAACGCCGGCGTTTGCCGAACATGCTGAAAAGCAGAAAGCGGAAGGCAGCAGCGAAAGCGTGCCGCTGAAAGAGCTGTTCACTCAGCACTGGAAGCCGATGCTGCTGTGTATCGGTCTGGTACTGCTGATGAACGTCAGCACCTACCTGCTGACCACGGTCATGCCGACCTACATGCAGCAGCACGTGACCGATCCGAATACGGGTGAGCACATCCGCGCGCTGACCGCTGACGGCATGATGACCTTTATCATGTGCGCCATGTTGATCTTCCTGCCGCTGCTGGGTCTGTTGGCAGACAAGGTAGGGCGCAAGCCGCTGATCATTACCGGCTGTATCCTCACCATGATCTTTGCCGTACCGCTGCTGCACTTGGTACAGCAAGGCTCTCTGCTGAGTATCGGTCTGGGCCTGCTGGGCTTCTCACTGATCCAGAGCTGCTTCTCCAGCACCATGCCGTCTAAGCTGCCGTCGCTGTTCTCGACCAGCGTGCGCTACGGCGGCCTGGCAATCGCGTTCAACATTTCCGCAGCGCTGTTTGCGGGTCCGACGCCGGCCATCAACACGTGGCTGATGGATCATACCGGCAGCATCGACGTTCCGGCCTACTACTGGATCGCAGCAGCGATCATCGGTCTGATCACGATCCTGCTGACACGTGAAACCGCGGCTCAGCCGCTGGAAGGTTCGGCACCGGCCGCTTCCTCTCGTGCGGAAGCCCGCGAACTGCTGCAGGAGCACCGCTCTAACCTGGAAAACGAGCTGGAAGAGGTCGAAGAAGAACTGCGCGCCCTGAACGAGCGTCGCGCGGAAATCATCGCCGACCATCCGCACCTGCACGACGATCACACCTCGCCCAAGAAAGACTGATGGCGTGATGTGTAAATGAAGAAGGCTGCCCTACCCGGGCAGCCTTTTTTGTGAGTATTTCCTACCCTCGACATCGCCATCTAGCGGCATTCAGCAACATCACAGGTTCAACTCTGAGCAGAAAGGCCGATAGCAAAGACAGTCTTTAGCGCGTTAGCGTAGAAACACGCATATTCAATTTCCCCGCTTTCCTGCAGGTCTTGTAGAATGGGAAGGCAGGACGGTCGATCAGCATACCGTGGAGCAAGGTTATTTCAGATGGGCATTCGAGAATAGTCTCATAGCGTCGTGTCATCCCACCGACATATGAAGAAAGATTACATACATTCTCAGTATACAATGCCGATATGAACGAGACTTTGCCCCAAAAAGTTGGTAAACTTACCTACATCACAAACCAGTGATCATCCCGAGGTATAGAAATGGCCATGAATGAAACAGTGACCCGGGTCACTCAACGCATCAAGGAACGTTCTGCTGAACGTCGTGCTCTGTATCTGAAACACATGCAAGAGCAAGAAGCTCGCGGCGTACACCGCGGCCAACTTGACTGCGGTAACCTGGCTCACGGCGTTGCCGCCTGCTGTGGCGACGACAAGCAGTCTCTGAAGCTGATGAACAGCGCCAACCTGGGCATCATCTCCGCTTACAACGACATGCTGTCTGCTCACCAGCCGTTCGAAGTCTTTCCGGACCTGATCCGCAAAGCGGCTCGTGAAGTAGGCTCCACTGCCCAGTTCGCTGGTGGTGTTCCGGCCATGTGTGACGGTGTCACTCAGGGTCAGCCGGGTATGGAACTGTCTCTGTTCTCCCGCGACACCATCGCCATGGCCGCGGCCATCGGTCTGTCTCACAACATGTTCGACGCCGCGCTGTACCTCGGTGTCTGCGACAAAATCGTACCGGGTCTGTTCATCGGTGC
This sequence comes from Zymobacter sp. IVIA_12111.31 C1, assembly GCF_047495495.1. Classification (GTDB taxonomy): domain Bacteria; phylum Pseudomonadota; class Gammaproteobacteria; order Pseudomonadales; family Halomonadaceae; genus Zymobacter. The sequence goes on along the minus strand of NZ_CP179930.1, from coordinate 886,938 downwards.
CGCTCGTTTCGGTCACCTGCCGACCGTCTTCGTTCCGGCTGGCCCGATGACGACCGGTATCTCCAACAAGCAGAAAGCCGAAGTTCGTCAGAAATTCGCTGAAGGCAAAGTTGGCCGTAAAGAACTGCTGGATTCCGAATGTGCGTCCTACCACGCACCGGGTACCTGCACGTTCTACGGTACTGCAAACTCCAACCAGCTGATGGTCGAGCTGATGGGTCTGCACCTGCCGGGTTCCTCTTTCGTCAACCCGAACACGCCGCTGCGTGATGCGCTGACGAAATACGCGACTCAGCGTGCGGTCAAAATGACCAAACAGGGCGGCGAATTCACTCCGTTCTACAAACAGGTCGACGAACGTACCATCGTCAACGCGATCGTTGGTCTGCTGGCATCTGGTGGTTCCACCAACCACACCATGCACCTGGTTGCTATGGCCGGTGCTGCGGGCATCACCATCACGTGGGATGACTTCACCGAGCTGTCCACTGTCGTACCGGGCCTGATGAAGGTTTACCCGAACGGCCAGGCTGACGTGAACCACTTCCACGCAGCAGGCGGCATGAGCTTCCTGACTCGCCAGCTGATCAAAGGCGGCCTGATCCACACCGATATCCCGACCGTATTCGGTACCGGTATGGAAGCCTACACCAAAGAACCGTTCCTCGACGGCGACAAACTGGTATGGCGTGAAGGTCCGGAACAGAGCCTCGACGAAAACGTTATCGCAACGATCGAAAAACCGTTCGCAAAAACGGGTGGTCTGGCCGTTCTCGACGGTAACCTCGGCCGTGGCGTCATCAAAACGTCTGCCGTTCAGCCGGAACACCGCAAGGTCGAAGCACCTGCACGTATCTTCAGCGATCAGCACCAGCTGAAAGCCGCTTTCGAATCTGGCGAACTGGACCGTGACGTTGTCGTCGTTGTCCGCTTCCAGGGTCCGAAATCCAACGGCATGCCGGAACTGCACAAACTGACGCCGTTCCTTGGTGTACTGCAGGACCGTGGCTTCAAGGTCGCGCTGGTTACCGACGGCCGTATGTCCGGTGCTTCCGGTAAAGTACCGGCCGCTATCCACTTCACTCCTGAAGCACTGGAAGGCGGTCCGCTGGCCAAGCTGCGTGATGGCGACATCATCAGCCTCGACGCAGACAAAGGCGAACTCAACGTCCTCATCGATGACGCTGAGTGGGCTAAACGCGAAGTCGTCAAAGAAGACCTCAGCGCTTACCACGTAGGCATGGGCCGCGAACTGTTCGTGGGCATGCGTCAACTGGTAGGTCCGTCTGAAGCCGGTGCTTGCACCTTCGGCGGTTTCGAACAGAGCATGCTTAAAAACAAATAAGCATGCTCTGTACGCAAAAACCGGCTCCTTTTTAGGAGCCGGTTTTTTTGCGATGTACGTTTAACTTATTCAGTAACGGCGGCCTTAATAGCCCTTTCGACACTATGTCTCCGCAACAATGGCCACCTTACCGTCATACGTTAACCTCTACATTTCCTCTCTCGTTCTTCGCTCAAGATTCCGCTCGTACTCTAGTCAAACGACCTCTATTGCGCTAAAACATAGTTAATTGGTACACATTTAAGGCATGTCTGTATGGACAGGCCTACACAGTCACGCAACTTACTCTCCACACGGCATCTGCACGCGGTGCCATCGCCTCAAAGGATGATCTCATGGTATTCGAGCTGCGTACTTATACGATTAAAATGGGCGGCATGCATGACTATCTGGCACTGTTTGAAACAGTCGGTCTGCCGATTATTTCGCGTTATGCCAAGCTCATTGGGCATTGGCAGGCGGCTTCCGGCGAGCTCAATCAGATTCTTCACTTATGGTCTTATGACAGTCTGGATGAGCGCACACGCCAGCATCACGCACTATTTCAGGATGAAGAATGGCTGACCGCATTTATTCCCAAGGCGCTGACACTCGTTGAAAGGCAGGAAAGCCGAATATTGACACCCGACCAATTCTCACCACTGCAGTAAGCATCAGAGCCGTTGAGGCATGATAGTGTGTCTAGAAACGCGAAAGGGCCTCCGAAGAGGCCCTTTCTACTGAATCCGCTCACAAGGTAGCCAAGCTACCTTGTGGCACATCAGACGGCGATTAGCAGTCTTTCAGTGCTTCAACGGTTTCACGGCACAGCTTGGTGATGCCGTCCCAGTCTTTAGCGTCGATCAGGTTCTGCGGCAGAACCCAAGAACCGCCAACGCACATGATGTTGGACAGTTTCAGGTAAGTCGGCGCTTTTTCCAGCGTGATGCCGCCAGTCGGGCAGAATTTGACGCCCTGGATCGGACCACCGAAGGATTTAACGGCAGAAGCACCACCGCTGGATTCAGCCGGGAAGAATTTGAAACGACGCAGGCCGTAACGCATACCTTCCATCAGCTCGGAGATAGTCGCAACACCCGGCAGCATCGGAGCTTTGGCGTTGACGGAGTATTCGAACAGCTCGGAAGTAGCACCCGGAGTCACGATGAACTCAGCGCCAGCTTCTTCAGCCTGTTTGTACTGTTCAACGGTCAGAACGGTACCAGCACCGACGGTAGCGCCTTCAACGTCTTTCATCGCACGGATAGCGTCGAGTGCACAGTCAGTACGCAGGGTGACTTCGAGGTTCGGCAGACCACCTGCAACCAGCGCTTTCGCCAGCGGTACAGCGTCTTCGATCTGGTTGACGACGATAACCGGCAGTACTTTTGCACGTGCACAGATTTTGTCGATGGCAGCGGTGAATTCCGCCGGGAACTGTTTGAGTTCGGACATGGAAAGACTCCTGACAGGAGGTAGGAACGAGGCGGGCAAACCCTCACCCACGCTCTGGATTCATATGCCGGCCCCATGATACGCCCACAGCGCAGGAGCCAGAAACCCTTGGTCTATTGGATTGGCCGACTGATCTTATACCGCACCATTTATATCACATTCACTCGTGCATCCACCTGCGACGGTAACGCACATCGGCAACGTGACTAGGTGTCCTATCGGCAGGATTCAGTAGACATTCAGCCAACGCAATGTACCGACAGGCAGTATACCGTGTTTTGGGGTTGCTCTGCAGCGCCAAATCGCCGGAATCGCGGCCAAGTCACGCAGGCTGTCGCCCATTCAGAAACGAATTCCGTATAATCGCACTCAACCTGTAGGGTCGCTGAGCGCTCGGTACATCGCGGCACCCCCTCATCTTCGTGGAGAAACCTAGCTCATGCATGTCATGTCGAAACGTCAGGCGGTTATTACCAGCCGCCTCCTCTTTGCTGGGGGCCTGATCATGATGTTTCCCCTGCACCTGCTGACCTGTCTGTTGGCAGGGCTGCTGGTGTTCGAGCTGGTGAATGCCCTGACGCTGCCGCTACAGCGCTTGATTCCGGGCGAACGCGCACGCTGGCTGGCCGTGGCACTACTGGGGGCGTGTATCGTCGCCATTCTGGCTGTTCTCGCTATTCTAGGGATCAGTGCGGTCTCGCATGAGCTACGCAATCCCGGCACGCTGTTCAACAATGCGATGGACATCATCAACCAAGCCCGTCAGCAGCTTCCTGCCAGCGTCGTCGCCCGGCTGCCGGGCAGCGCTGAAGAAGTACATCAGACGCTCAAGGAGCTGCTGCACGAGCATATCTACGACCTGCAGCTGGTGGGCAAGGGAGCGATCCATATCTTCATCACCATGCTGCTGGGGATGATCATCGGGGCCATCGTGGCCCTACAGCGGCCGCCCGTATCAACCTCAATGACGCCGTTCACGTCTGCCCTGCTGCAGCGCGTGATCCTGCTACGCCAAGCATTCCACAATATCGTGTTCGCTCAGCTGAAGATCTCGCTGGTCAATACGGCCCTAACGACCATCTTCCTGCTGGTGATACTGCCGATCTTCGGCATCCACCTGCCACTGGCCAAAACGCTGATTATCTTCACGTTTGTGGTGGGACTGCTGCCAATCATTGGCAACCTGATCTCCAATACGCTGATCTGCATTCTGGCGCTGTCGGTGTCGTTCTGGGTATCACTGGCAACGCTCGGCTATCTGGTCGCCATTCACAAGGTGGAGTACTTCCTCAATGCCCGCATCGTGGGAAACCAGATCAATGCACGCTCATGGGAGCTACTGGTAGCCATGCTGGTCTTCGAAGCCACCTTCGGTCTGGGCGGCCTGATCGCGGCCCCGATTTACTATGCGTATATCAAAAGCGAGCTAAAGAACGACGGACTGGTTTAACCTCTCCCTTTCAGTCCCCGCTTGCCTTCCTTACGGCAAAGGCGAACACAAAAAGGCAGCCCACGAGGGCTGCCTTTTCATTTGCCTACACGATAACGCGGCCTACCAACACTATCGCGATAGCGCCGCCGTTGTAGGCCTACAGCCGCTCGGCAGGCATCGGGTCGGCATCCGCACGCCACAGCATATAGCGCACTTCGATATCGGCGGGCGTGTAGATCACAATGGGCATCCGGCTGTTGTAGCGCAGCATGCGGTTAGCATCGACAGCCTGAACGAATGCACTGCGCTCGCTGTCGAGCGGACAGGCCTTTTCCGTCGAGACTAACGGATGCTCTTTGCCATACACAAAGTAATCGTAGCCCCAGCCGGGTACGTGGCGTTCAACCAGCTCGCCGCCGAATGCGTAGTGGTTGCAGTCGATGGTCAGCGTCTTGCCTACCTGAATTTCAACCTGGAAGCGGGGCTCTTCTGCACGCGCAGGCAACTGGATGACGTGGCGGATCTGGCCGGGCTCGGGCTGGGGAAAAGGTGCCAACGCGGCATTGGGCGCAGCACAGGCCATCGTTGGGCCTAGCATCAGCAGCGCGGTAGCAGCGTTCGCGAGAGTGGACTTCTTCATATCATGAGGGTTCTTCGTGTCGGTGCATGAGTTACGGTGCCATTACGGCATCAGTGGGAATACCCACTGTTGATCTGACAGTCCGCGGCGACGAAATCGAATGCCCTGTCGGTGTGAACGCTGGGCAGATTACTGTAAAGGCACTGTCGAGCATCATTGCTCATCGCCTTGACATCGATACCGCCATCGACGAGATAAGGAGCAGGTGCGGAACAGCGTCCCAGCATGATCCCTACGATGAAGAGAATGAACGTTGTGACGACGCTTCGGGTACTCATTTCCACTCCTTGGATGTCTTTGTGCGGCGAACGGCATATAACGTCATGCTACACCAGCTAGGTATAGCAATATATATGGTTCATGACATCGCAACGTTCAACATTCGCAGCAGTCAGCTGCTACACTTCGTCCTCGTCTGTTCAGGAGAATGTCCATGAAAAGGATTGTCTTGGCGATGGCCCTGAGCGCCGTCGGTCTGCCCCTTGCAGCCGTCGCGGCACCTGCCTCTCAACCTGCCGTCGACGCGTATTACCACGATATGCTGTCCATCACGCACGATGCGAATCAGGCCGGCGAGGCCTGCATGTCGTCACTGAAGAATCATCGTTCTTCGGCGACAACGCCGGCCTGTCGCACGTTCGAGCAACGCTATCAGCGTGCGGTCGATCAGAGCGAAAGCTTGGCGGCCCGCCTCAAGGTGGCGGGTCAGACCCTGCACCGTTCTGATCCACGCTTGGCTCAGCTGACGCGCGCAACCGAAACGCTCAACCACTATATGGACAACTATCAAGACCGCCCGTCGGCGGGCGAGCAAGACGGCGTTATGCACATCATGGAAGAAACTGTGCACTAACATCATCGCTCAATGCTGTCGGCAGGGTCGGTTCGCCGTCAATTAAACGGCCTGACCTTGCCGACACACCGACTCAGCCGCCGTCGGAAATGGCCGCTGTCAGGCCATAGGCCATCGCGACCGGCAACGGCAGCGTATGGTCGCGGATAGTGATTTCTGTCGGGCGCGTGTCGTCCAACGGATGTTCGCAGTGCAGCACGCGCTTGCCATCAGCTGACGTCGAACGCGTCACGTTTTCGCACGGCGTGGCTGAAATCATCAGATGCTGTCCCGGCGTATGCGCAGTACTGCCCTGTATCTGCAGCAGCACGTTGACAGGTGTGTCGGTTCCGAACAGCTCGGGCGCCACCATCTGACCACTGGTCACGATCGTTTTATCCGCATGCTCGGCGACACTCTTGGGAAAGGCGATGCTTGAGACCAGCGACATGCTCGCCGTATCGTAAAACACCACTTGGTACTGCTGATGCGCTTGCTGCTTCGCCTTTTCATCCTCGGCACTGGGATGACAACCCATCAGACCCACGGCCAGCAGCGCGATCATCCATCGTACGCCTCGTAACAGCATGAATACTCCTTACCTTTACTTCGCCCAATACCATACTTGATACATCGGATTGATTGAATGCGCCTGTCCTCCGTTGGACAGCGAACACGGCCACAAAGTCGCTTATGGTAAAGACAACCGCTATGGAACGTCCACGTCGGAGGCTGCCTTACAGGCACCGAACGTCGACATGTGCCGCGCTTGTACTACCGTTTACTACCGTTCGCGGACGGCACAAAGCCCTTCGCCAACGCTGACCGGGCGCCGCACGCCCGCTTTTATTCATCCCTTATCATCAATCATTAACCTTTATCATCAATCATTAAAAGGACGACACACGGATGTGGGCACTGTCAGGCATTGCCATCGTCATCATTGGCTTCGCACTACGTTTCAACCCGCTGGTGATTGCCCTTGCGGCGGCGCTCGCCACTGGCATTAGCGTGGGCCTGTCATGGGTAGAAGTCATCTCGCTTGTGGGCACAGCGTTTGTCGACCAGCGCTTCATGGTACTGGTCTTTCTGGTCGTGCCCGTGATCGCGATTCTGGAAGCCTACGGGCTGCGCGAGCGCGCTCAGCATGTCATGCGTAAGGCACACGCTCTCTCGACCTCACGGCTGCTGATCGGCTATCTGGCCCTGCGGCAGGTGATGTCATCGCTGGGGCTGATGGCGCTAGGAGGACACCCGCAGATGGTACGCCCATTGGTAGCCCCCATGGCGGAAAGCGCGGCCCACCACCGCTATGGCATCGTTCCTGGGCACTGGCGCGAGCAGATTCGCGCTCACGCGGCGGCCGTCGATAATATCGGCCTGTTCTTTGGTGAAGACACCTTTGTGGCCGTAGGGCCTTTGCTGCTGATGCAGGGTTTCCTTGCCGCACAGGGCTACGCCTATGATCCACTTCAGCTTGCGGTATGGGCAATTCCCAGTGCAGTGATCGTCTTTGTGCTGCACAGTACCCGCCTCTGGCACTTCGAAGGCCAGCTGCGCCGTGCCAGCCACCACGCCCCCGGGCACCGGGAGGCCTCATGAGCACACTTGAGCTGCTCTATCTGCTAATGGGCCTCGTGCTGGCCTGTGTCAGCGCATTCACAGCACTTGATCGTCATCATACCCAACGGCTCAAGGCCACCGCATTCTGGTCGATCAATGCCGTGCTGTTTTTGGCGGGAAGCCAGCTGCCGCCCTTCGCATGCGGCGTGCTGGTGATGATCATGATTGCACTGGTGGCAACGCGCGGAGGTATCGGCCGCAGCCAGCGGCCCAAAATAGATCGTACCCATCGCGATACGCGCGCCGCGCAGTTCAAGGGACGCCTTTTTCTGCCGATGCTGGTTGTGCCGCCCATCACACTGGCGGGCACAGCGCTCTTCAAGATAAGCGCAGCCAAAGGCTACCCGCTGATCGACCCACACCATGCCACTCTGGCGGCGCTGGCGCTGGGCATTGGAGTGGCGTTCATCGTGAGCCTGTACGTATTGCGTGTACGCCCAGCCCAGGTAATGCGTGAAGGCACACAGCTGTACGACACCATCGGCTGGACGCTCATACTGCCGCAGATGCTGGCCGCACTGGGGGCCATCTTCGCCAAAGCCGGTGTGGGCGCGCCTATTGCTCAGCTGCTTCAGCAGATACTACCACTGGCCCACCCTCAGGTGGCCGTACTGACTTATGGGCTGGGAATGGCTCTGCTGGCGTTTATTATGGGCAATGCGCTGGCAGCGTTTCCCATCATGACCGTTGGCGTCGGGCTGCCGTTCATCGTGATCCAGTCGGGCGGTGACCCGACGGTTATGGCCTCGCTGGGCATGCTGTGCGGATTCTGTGGCGGGCTGATGTCGCCGATGGCGGCCAATTTCAACACGCTACCGGCCACGCTGCTCCAGCTTTCGTCGCGCCATGCGGTCATCCGGCAGCAATGGCCGACAGCGCTGATCATGCTAGGGGTTAATCTAGGGCTGATGATGGGGCTGGTGTATCGCTAAAGGTGAGAATGCCGCGCTGCTGGGTCACAGCGCGGTGGTGCGGGCGATGCGGCCATAGCGCTGGCCGCGGTTCTCGACGCCGATAACGGTGCTGACGGGCAGTTCGGCCCCGTAGACGTCTTCAGGCGTCATGGCCGCGCTGAGGCACGCGGGCCGCTTGCCCACAGGGGCAATCACGATGTGGTGGGCGTCAACGCGTACGATCTGACCGACGTAGTAGCCATTGTTGTATTCGATTTCGGCTCGATCACCGGTACTGCAGCTCAGCAGTATGCGCAGGAACCGGTCATCCGGTACCCGCTGACAGTCACTGTTCACGGACGTCATCTCCTTGCAGATCATGGAATCGACCTCTGTCACAATGATATGACGTGATCCCACTTTTAGCACTCTGTGTTAAATGCTCTGCTTATCTGAATATGTATATATTGAATAACCCAACCGGTTCTTATTCATTTATTATAAGCGACAGACCATGTACTCTTATACTTTCATTCTGCGAACAGGCCAAGGTCACCCGCTGAGACGTGTTCGACAGTGGCATGGCGAACGCATGGCAAAGTAAAGGTGTTCAATAACGATGATTACGCTAAGGAACGTGTCCAAGCGCTTTGAGACACGCCACGGCATCGTGACGGCCGTCGATGATGTCACGCTGCACATAGAAGCGGGACAGATATTCGGCATCATAGGATACAGCGGTGCGGGCAAGAGTACCCTGATTCGCCTGCTCAATGGGTTGGAACTGCCCAGCGAAGGCTACCTTGAGGTGGCCGGTCATGAGCTGCCCAAGCTGACGACCGCTCAGATGCGCACCGCACGCCGGAAGATCAGCATGGTCTTCCAGCACTTCAACCTGCTGTGGTCACGTACGGTTGAAGAGAACATTTCGCTGCCGCTCGAAGTGGCAGGCGTACCGGCCTCTGAGCGCCAGCAGCGCGTACAGGGGCTGATCGAGCTTGTTGGGCTGAACGGGCGCGAACATGCCTATCCGTCCCAGCTGAGTGGCGGCCAAAAGCAGCGCGTTGGCATTGCCCGTGCGCTGGCCAACAACCCCGACGTACTGCTGTGCGACGAGGCGACTTCTGCGCTCGACCCCAAGACCACCAATTCCATTCTGGAACTGCTGTCGGACATCAATCGTCGCCTCGGGCTGACCATTGTACTGATCACGCACGAGATGAACGTTGTGCGCCAGATCTGCCACCGTGTGGCAGTCATGGAAGCGGGCCGTATCGTCGAAAGCGGTCCGGTGCTGGAAGTCTTCGCGCATCCGAAGCAAGAGATCACGCGTAGCTTCATCCGCCAGCTGACCGGGGCCGAAGACACAGCCGATCAGGTCATTGCGCATCTTCGCAAGGCGAACCTGCCGGGCGTCATCATCAAGCTGACGTTCATTGGCAACCAGTCCGAGCAGCCGCTGATCGCGACCCTGATCCAGCGCTATCAGTTGCCGATCAGTATTCTTCACGGTTCGATCAACTACACCTCGGAAGGCGCTTTCGGCCTACTGTTCCTGCACGTACAGGGTTCACCGGAACAGATTCTCGAAATGCGCACCTTCATCGAAAGTCAGGATGTCGAAATGGAGGTTATTTCCTCATGAGCCTTGCAAGCCTTTCCGACAGCAGCCACTTCTTCGGGCTGCTGCCCAACGTCACGTGGGACATGCTACAGACCGCGACCCTGCAGACGCTCTACATGGCGTTCGTTTCGGCGCTGATTGTGTGCCTGCTTGGCCTGACTATTGGTGTTTTCCTGTTTCTGACCTCGCCGGGGCAGGCGCTGGATCGTCCGTGGATCTATCGTCCGCTGGCACTCGCCGTGAACACACTGCGCGCCATTCCGTTCATCATCTTGCTGGTACTGCTGATTCCGTTCACCAAATTCTTGGTGCACACGACGCTCGGCCCGACAGCGATCCTGCCGACACTCATCATCGGTGCGGCGCCGTTCTATGCCCGTCTGGTCGAGATCGCGCTCAAGGAAGTTGATCACGGTGTGCTGGAAGCCGCTCAGGCTATGGGCTGCAACCTGCGCCACATCATCTTCAAGATCCTGCTGCCTGAGTCATCTCCGGCACTGGTGTCCGGCATTGCCGTCACCACCATCCTGATGATCGGTTACACCGCCATGGCGGGCTTCGTCGGCGGCGGTGGTCTGGGTGATCTGGCGTACAATTTCGGTCACCAGCGCGGTATGACGGACGTCACGGTCTGCACGACCCTGATCCTACTGGCACTGGTCATCATCGTGCAGTTCGTGAGTGACAGGGTCACCCGTCGTCTGGACAAACGCTGAGGCGACTCCCCTCGAGCTGCACCGATGCCGCCTACAGCGGCATCGCCCTTTCCTTCCTGCCGTCATACCGGACAGCGTCAGCCCCCCCGCTGGCGCTGTCTGACAAACGGTTTCCCGCCCCGCTGGCACACGAAAAGGATTTCGTTATGAAGACACACTGGATGGCCACCACGGCCGCTCTGGCTACTGCACTGCTGCTGTCGGCCTGCGGCGGCGGGCGAGATGCCGACCATACGATCACCGTTGCGGCCAACCCCGTACCGCATGGGGAAGTGCTCGAACAGACGCGCCCGATCCTGAAAGCTCAGGGCTATGAGCTGGATATCAAGGTGGTCAACGATTACATCGTGCCGAACACTGCGCTGGCCAACGACGATGTCGATGCCAACTTCTTCCAGCACGAGCCTTACATGAACACGGTCATCCATGTCGAGCATAAGGGTGATCCCAAGTACGATTTCGTCAAAGCTGGCGGCTATCTGCTGGCCCCTATCGGCATCTACTCCAAACACTATAAGCGCCTGCAGGACCTGCCTGACGGTGCCAAAGTGCTGATGCGCAATGCGGTGGCCGATGAAGGTCGTGTACTGGCCATCTTCCAGCGTGAGGGGCTGATTAAGCTCAACCCGAATGTACCGATTGTGTCTGCCAGCGTGGCCGATATCATCGACAATCCGAAGCACCTCGACTTCCGCCCCAACATCGAAGCCTCCATGCTGCCCGCGATGTACCGCAACGATGAAGGCGACGCCATCGTCATAAACGCCAACTTTGCGCTGGGGGCAGGCCTTGATCCGATCCACGACCCGATCGCCGTCGAAGCCTCTAATAACAACCCTTATATCAATATCGTAGCCGTGCGCCGTGGCCACGAACACGACCCGAAGATCGAAGCGCTGCTGAGTGCACTGCGCGATCCGAAGGTGCAACAGTTCGTGATCGACAAATACAAAGGCGCAATAATCCCGGTCAATGACTAAGGTAATGATAACGTTATAACCATTAGTCGCTTGTCCTCACGGCTAATCGTTATATGATCTGCTCAATACTGCGCTTTGCGCTCAGGACACGCTTCTCAGGAGAACATTGATGAAAAAGACATTGATCGCCACGGCGGCCGCATTGACCGCTGCTCTTGCACTGACAGCTTGCGGCGGCAAGAAGGATGACCCGCATACGCTGACCATCGCAGCGACGCCGGTACCGCACGCTGAGATCCTCGAACAGGCCAAGCCGCTGCTGAAAGCCGAAGGCTATGACCTCGACATCAAAGTCGTGCAGGATTACGTGATCCCGAACACCGCACTGGCCAACGATGACGTCGATGCCAACTATTCGCAGCACCTGCCCTACATGGATACGGTCATCGCAGAGCACAAAGGCGATCCGAAGTACGATTTCGTCAATGCTGGGGCTATTCACCTCGAGCCGATCGGCATCTACTCCAAGAAATACAAAAGCCTGAACGATCTGCCGGAAGGCGCCAAAATCCTGATGCGCAACACAGTATCGGATGAAGGCCGTACGCTGGCCATCTTCCAGCAGGCCGGTCTGATCAAGCTGAAACCGGGCATTCCGGTCGTTTCCACTCGCGTTGCTGACATCATTGACAACCCGAAACACCTCGACTTCCGCCCGAACATCGAAGCGTCCATGCTGCCCACCATGTACCGCAACGATGAAGGCGACGCTGTCGTCATCAATGCCAACTTCGCACTGGGTGCGGGCCTAGATCCGGTCCACGATCCGATCGCTATCGAAAGCCCGGACAATAACCCCTACGTGAATATCATTACCGTTCACCGCGGCCATGAACACGATCCGAAGATCGAAGCGCTGGTCAAAGTGCTGCGCTCTCCGGAAATCCAGCAGTTCATCCGCGACAAGTACAAAGGCGCTGTGATCCCGGTCAATAACTGATCCAACCGGTGCTCATTTTGTGCTGACAAAGAAAGCCCGCATGCTGGTGCATGCGGGCTTTCTTTATATCGAGATAAAGGCGTGGCCGTTAAGGCATGAGGTTCAGAGCCGGGTCATGCCGTCGACGTGGATGGAGCGCTTGAAGACCGATGGCAGCACGCCAAGCTGCTTTTGGAAGGCCGCCGAGAAATGGCTGGCATTGGCGTAGCCTAGATCGGAGGCCACCGTCATGACAGAGACGTTATCGCACAGTAGCCGACGCCGCGCTTCCTGCATCCGCTCCGCCTGGAACAACCCATAGACACTGTTGTTAAACATTGAGCGGAACCCTTTCTTCACCTTCAAAACACTAAGCCCGGTTTCGCGCGCCAGCTCGGTGATCGTAGGTGCCTTGGTCAGATCGGACAGTAACAGCGCCTTGGCCTTCATCAACTTCTGGCGGTCGGGCTGTCGTAGCGGGCAACCGACACAGCGGTCGATCTCCATATGCTTTTCGAGCATCAGACTCAGCATCACCAGACTTTGCCCTTTCTGCCACATCGTGGCCAACGCGTCGCCACCACGTTCATCAGCATTGATCAATGCATTCCACAGCATCTGTGCGGCACCGTGTATTTCAGCGCTGTGATTATTACGCTGACAATAGCCGTATGATATTTCACATTGCTGAAGAATATCGTTTACATCGGGAACGCATTGTTTCAATACAATAGGGTCGATGGATAATGTGATGCTTTCAAAAACGCCCTCGTAAAAAGCTTTACCACGACAGCCTGAAGTATGACTTATATAAAACGTGCCGGTTTCTAACACACATTCATTATTGCTACGCCGCATATCAGGAATGATGCGAGATTTCCCATTGAGGATGCAGCTGAAGTTGATACGCCCGGAGTCGTCATAGAGATAGAACTCGCGAGGGGAGGACAGATGGGTGCGCCATAAGATCAGCTCCATCCCTTCCTGCACGGGATAGCGGCGCAGCATGTACTGGGCATCGTGATCCAGCTGGGGGACGGGCTGCCCGTCCAGCAGGCGACTGATGGCGATGTCATCGCAGAGGTGACGTTCCCTCATGATGGCTGTCGCTCCATATGACATGGTTCAGCACCGATACGGATATTTAAAATACCCTTTGGGGTAGATGAATTCTTACCATGCATTACTCTGTCGCGGTTATATCCGACACCGCCCTCTGTTCGCCGGGAGAGAGTTCATGCTACTACACCCCAAACTCAGGGCACAATATAAGCGCAATGATATAAAGTCGCGTTCACTGTGGCATATAATGGCGTCCGTACATGTGCCTATCATCATGGCGATGACAATTTCCGGCGTGGCAGCTCTGACGTCTTTGGGAGCGCTGATCTGCTTGGCTTGGGTCATTCATTCACTCGCGATATCCCCGCTGTGGTTTCCGACATTACCCTTCTGCTGCTGCCTAGCAGCGACCGTGGCGACCTATCTGCTGCGGCTGACCGCTTTCACCGTTTCCCATGAAGCGGCCTTCCGGCTGGAAGCGGAGCTACGCACTTCGCTCGCCCGAAAACTCATGAAGCTATCGCTGTCAGATGTGCATGCCCTCGGTACAGGCACACTCTCCAATGTCATGCAGGAGGACGTGAGATCTCTGCATGCCTTCGTCGCCGACAGCACGCCGCTGTATGCACGTGCCATCGTTATGCCGGTGGGCACGTTTCTGGTAGCGGCCTACTGTGACTGGCGACTAGCCTGCGGCATGCTGGGCGTGTTACTGCTGGGCGGGGGCGTTATGTACTGGGCGAGATGCCATGGCGATATGGGCCATCAATACGGCCAAGCACGCGAACGCGTCAGTGCTGCAATCATCGAGTTCATGCAGGCCATGCCCGTCGTGCGCATGTTCGACGGCGGCTCATCCAGCTTCGTCAACTATCAGCGTGCGCTGAAGGCGTGGCGAGACGTGCTGACCCGTTGGTACCGAGAAGCCTCCTGTTCTGCTCGGCTGTCGTTTGCACTGATCGGCCCCCTACCGACCCTGCTGGTACTGGTCTGGCTGGGTTATGGCCTGGCCGCACAGGGGAGCCTGCCCCCTTTTGCATGGGTGACCGTGCTACTGATCGGCAGCGGGATGGCCGAGGCGGTAATGCCGATGATATCCCTTCAGCAACTGGTGAAACGCACACGCCTGTGTGCGCTGCGCATCCAGCGCCTGCTGGCGCAGCAAGAGCAGCCGCAGCCCGCGCACCCACGGTTTCCTGCCGATGCCAGCGTGACGTTTCAACATGTCAGCTACCGCTACCCGGGCACGTCCGGTGACACCACCCTAACCGACATTGATTTCCATGCTCCGGCCGCCTCAATGACGGCACTGGTCGGCGCTTCCGGGGCGGGCAAGAGCACGGCTATGCGGCTGCTCTGCCGTTTCGCAGACGCTACAGAAGGGGGCATTACGCTAGGCGGTATCGGCGTTCGCGCCATGACCACCGATACCCTGATGCAGCAGATCGCCTACGTTGCGCAGGACACCTTTCTGTTCGCCGATACGGTAGCAGCCAACATCAGCGTGGGCCTGCCCAATGCAGCGCGAGACGACATCATCGCAGCCGCTCGTCTGGCCTGCGCTCACGAGTTCATCGAAAAGCTACCCAACGGCTATGACACCGTAGTAAGTGAAAAGGGCTCGTCGCTGTCGGGCGGTCAGCGTCAGCGACTTGCCGTAGCCCGTGCTCTTCTACAACCGCGCCCGCTGATGGTGCTCGATGAAGCCACCGCCTTTCTGGACAGCACCAGCGAAGCCGCGCTGATGGCGTCGCTGCGTACCGAGCGGCACGGCAGAACGATCCTCTTTATTACCCACAAACCCACGATCGCGAGCCAAGCCGATCACGTTCTGTTCTTCGCAGAAGGACGGATCGTCGCACAGGGAACGCATGCCGTTCTGCTCGCGACCGTACCCGACTATGCCGCACTGTGGGCGACCGCCAACAATGCTCGCGGTGCTCAGTCATGATTCACGCGGAGATGGACGAGACGGATTGCTGATCCGCCCGCCATGACGACTATGCACACCCTTTCGCTGCCTTCCCGGCTACTGACGCTGTACCACCGCCTGCGACTGGCCGTCGGCCCGGCCGCCCCTCGACTGACGCGTTCACTGGTAGCGCTGCTGCTGGCAGCCATACTGCAAGGCATCGCGTTTTCTTGCCTGTACCCGATCGTGACCATCATCATCGACGGCCAGCCCATTGCGGGCATAAGGGCTCCTGCCACCGTGATGACAATCACCGGCCTTTTGTCGCTGGCCTTGCGTTGGTACGGCCAGGGATTCGAGTACGCGGGTCATCTTGCTAACGCCACCTATGCCCTGCGGCTGAGGCTGGGCGAGAAACTCCGCAGCATCTCACTGGAAGCGCTGCAGCAAACACGGGCGGGCGAGATGAACGCCGTGCTGCTCGGCAGCATCGACGAGCACTTCAACTACGTCATTGCTATTGCCAATACCGCCTTCACCTCAATCGCCACTCCGCTCACCGTGACGGCCATCACCGCTGCCGTCAATGCGCCTCTGGCGCTTGCCCTGCTGGTGATGTTTCCATTGATGGCACTGCTGAACCACTGGCAGCGCCCGATGAAGCGACGCCACATCAGCGAGCTAGTGCAGGCCAATGAAAGACTCAGCGGGGACATCGTCGAATTCGTGCAGGGGCAGGAAACGCTCCGCTTCTGTGGCGAGGAAGAGGCGCGCTACGCGGCCATTCGTGATCGCTGCCACGCCTTCAAGCGGCTCCAGCAGCGCCTGCACCGCGGTGGCGCTAATGCCACGCTGCTCACCTCTAGCGCCATCGAGCTAAGCCTGCTCGGCGTGGTGTGCCTCGGTGTACTGTGGGTGATATCAGGATCACTGGCCTTGCCCGCACTGATGACCGCCATGATCATCATCAGCCGCTTTTCCGAGCCAATGGCAAGTTTCATCAGCCAAGCAGTGGTGCTAGAGCTGCTTTCCTCAACGCTGCACCACCTTCAGCGCCTGCTTGATATGCCTGCTCTTCCCGTACTGCCCAGCGCCGCAGAGCCCGATTCGTTTGAGGTGACCTTCGATCAAGTGACGTTCCGCTACGCACAGGCACCGCACGATGCCGTCAACACGCTGTCGGCCCACTTCGAAAGCGGGCGTACCAGTGCGGTGGTCGGGGCCTCCGGCGCAGGCAAAAGCACCGTCGCCAAGCTGCTCCAGCGCTACGCGGACCCGCAGCACGGCACGATCCGGATCGGCGGCGTCGATATCCGCGCCCTGACTGCGCAGCAGCTGAACCGTTACATTTCGGTGGTCTTTCAAGACGTCTTCCTATTCAACGAAACGGTGCTGACCAATCTGTGGATGGCGCGCCCAGAGGCATCACGCGAAGAGGTGCAGGAAGCGGCTCGACAGGCGCAGTGTCTTGAGGTAATCGAACGGCTGCCCGAAGGCTGGCAGACGCACATCGAAAATGCGGGCGTAACACTGTCGGGCGGTGAACGCCAGCGTCTGTCGATCGCCAGAGCACTGCTGAAAGACACCCCCATCGTAGTGCTGGACGAACCAACGGCTTCACTCGACATGGCAAGCGAACACGCGGTTCAGCGTGCGCTGGAACGACTGGCCCAAGGGCGTACGGTGGTACTGATCACCCACCGCCTAGCAACGCTGATGGCCGCAGATACGGTCTATTTCATGCGACAAGGCACCGTCACCGACCACGGATCGCACACCGAACTAATGGCACGCAATGCCGCCTATCGCACCCTCTGGAGTGAAAGTACCGACTGAGGCGATGCCTTCCTCTTGCGTATATTCCCCCTAGCGATATCCCCCGCCTTTCTGCCCTGACGCGCCTGCGTCGGGGCTTCCGCGCGGCCCCTCTATTCAAAAATTCATTAATGATGAAAGGGTTATCAATACCAAATAGAGCATAAGCCAACCCTTTTCGGGTAGCCTTCAAATGATAATGAATATTATTCTCATAAAAGAAAATACCGTCATTCATCGCGTGACACCGTACCCATACGGCGCTCGATCTGGCTGATAACGCTTATCGCTTCATGTCGTTCCGACGTCATGAGCCGCCCGCAGGCCAGCGTCAGGAGGACTCATGGCATCAGATACCTTTTTTCATCCCCCATGACTTCGGCTTCGCAGCCATCGCTGCCCGAGCTTCGTCATTCCCTGACCGAGCGCGGCCTCAGCCGTCACTCACTCCCAGATCAGCTCATGGCGGTAACGCACTGGCCACTCACGGCCGTCGGTAAGATCGACCGCCAAGCGCTTATCCGGCAGGCTACTGCCGCCTCGCCTGAGACTGCTTCATAAATATCCCAGTATAAACAAGGGAATTACGACCCGACACGGGCAGAATGCTGCTCGTATCGGGTAGCTGCAACAATAGAAACGATTATCATTTACAAGCACAACGCGTTCAGAAGGCCATCAACACATCAGGAAGACAGACCCCATGTCCATCATCAGGCGCTACTCAATTGCGCTAAGCGGCGTATTGCTGCTGCCCGTTGCCCAGGCAAGAGCCTTACAGCGAACATCCGATGTCTACGAAGTCACGGCCAGCAAGGTCTCCCCCGATTCAGCATCATCACAGAACGCCGCTTCGACCGTGGTGAATGCCCCCGCCCTGCGGGCCGCAGGCGTCACTGATACCGAGAAGCTGGATCGCGTGTTGCCAGGGCTCCATATGGAAAACGCTGGCTCACTGCTGTTTCCTTCTATTTCCCTGCGTGGCGTCACGTCAGCACAGGACCCTTACAACCCCGCGCTCTCCGTGTACGTAGATGGGGTGCCGCAGCTTTCGACCAACACGATACAAGCGCTGACCGATGTCCAGAGCGTCGAGCTACTGCGCGGCCCACAGGGCACGCTGTACGGCAAAAGCGCACAGGGTGGGGTCATCAATATCACGACTCGCCGTCCGACGAATACTCCTCATGGCTATATTGAGGGCGGCATCGAAAGCCGCGATGGCTACCACAGCAAGCTACACCTCAGCGGCCCACTGCAGAAAGGCCTGCTGTACGGCAGCATGACCCTGCAACGCCAGGTCGATGGGGGCGACATGACCAACCCTGCCACGGGCCACGATGATCTAGGGGGAGCGAAAGCCAATACCGGCAACGTCAAACTGCTGCTGGCTCCGGACAACCAGCCGTGGGAAATCGGGGTATCCGCTACCCGCGAATGCACCCGCGCCACGCAGGATACGTATGTTGCGTTCGGCGATCCCCACAACCACACGCTGAGTGTCGTGTCGGGCTCGCCTGATCCCTATCTCGACCGCTGCACCAACAGCCAGACACTGACAGGCAAGTACACCACTGATGCGTGGACGTTCTCACTGATCAATGCTTGGCAGCAGCAGCACTATGACCGCATTTTCCCTAACAGCACGCTCATCGCCAATACTCCGGAACGCTGGAACCAGAACCTCCAGGAGCTACGAGCGACCACCAATCCTGGCGGTCCCGTGGACGTGACACTGGGCCTTTACCGCCAGAACACGCGTGAAAATCTGGACATGCGTTACGACATGCCCACCGGCAACTACCTGTCCACCCAGTCCCGCACCACCAGCAATACACTGGCCGCCTATTCCGATCTAACCTGGCACGTCACCGACCGCATCGATCTCGGCGGTGGTCTGCGCTTCTCCCATGACAAAGCAAGCACACACTATTCCGGTAGCATGCTCGGCTCACCGTTCGGTGACCAGAACAGCAGCAGCGACGATCAGGTGCTGGGACAGCTGTCCGCAGGCTATATGCTGAACGACGACTGGCGTGTGTACACCCGCATCGCACAGGGCTACAAACCGTCGGGCTACAACATCGTGCCGTCACCCGGCTTGTCGGCGACCCCGTTCGCAGCGGAAAGATCTATCAACTACGAACTGGGCGCACGCTACGAAAGCGATGCCGTTCGACTGCAGAGTGCCGTCTTCCACACCCACACTAAAGACCTGCAACTGTACTCAGGCGCACAAGGCTTACAGACCCTGACCAATGCGGGCACCGCCGACGCGACGGGCGTGGAACTGGAAGCGGCCTGGCAATTCACTCCGAGCTGGAGCTGGGATATCAACGGTAACGTCGTGCACTCAGTCTTCGCCAACGACAGCGACTCCTATGCGGGCAAACGCACACCGTTCACCCCCCGCTATACGCTGGGCAGTGGTCTGAGCGGCCACATCGACACGTCCTATGGCGCGCTGACCCCACGCCTTGCAGGCCACGTCGTCGGCTCGCACTACTTCGAAGGGGATAACACGCTACGCCAGGGCACCTATGCGACCGTCGATGCCCGTCTGGGGTGGCAAGCCACTCAGCGCCTGAGCGTTGAACTGTACGCCGACAACCTATTCGATCGTCGCTACTTTACCTATGGCTATCTAAGCGGCAGCAGCGCCTTCGGACAGGTCAATATGGGCCGAACCATCGGTCTCAATGTCCGTGCCGACTTGTTCTAAAGAATATGGTATGGCACCAGTGTGATCGGTGCCATACCATAAGAACCATCTGACAGGCCACTTATATTCCCACGCGGTACTAGAGGCTCCCCATGCAGACACCCATCACCTGCCGCAGCCTGACCGATATCCGGCAGGCCATCGACCGCATCGACCACGACATCATCCTGAAGCTGGCCGAACGCATGCACTACGTACTGGCCGCCTCGTACTTCAAGCCCGATGCCGCCAGCATCCCCGCCCCTGAACGCGTCAGAGCAATGCTGCCCAAGCGCATGCAGTGGGCGGAAGAACACCAGCTGGACGGCACCTTCGTGCATGACCTCTTCGCCCAGCTCATCCAGTGGTACATCGCCCAGCAGACCCTCTACTGGCACCAGCAACACCCACCGTCTCAGAATAACAGTGCCCTATAACCCCTATCGCATAGCTCGGCAGTAAGCACTAGCGATCAACCATAGCGGCATGCACGACACCGCCCACAGTCCACACAAAGCAGAGCCAGTGCCCGATTTCATCGACGCTCCCTTCTGGTCACTTGGACGCTTGTGCTTGTGCGGGTAGCGGGTAGCGGGTAGCGGGTAGCGGGTAGCGGGTAGCGGGTAGCGGGTAGCGGGTAGCGGGTAGCGGGTAGCGGGTAGCGGGTAGCGGGTAGCGCATGACGCCCGATAGCACAGAGCTATGCAAGTGTGGCGTCGTGCCTTCTCATCGACCATAAAAAAACGCCACCCTCACAAGGGTGGCGTTCTAGCGACAGCACGTCCGACGAGCCGTAGGCTTAGCGCTTCAGCTGATGGATATACGCCTTGACGATATCCGTGGTGAACAGCTGGCTCGCTTCGGACGTTGCCGGTTCAAACTGCGAACCGTTGGTCGCGTTATTGGTGATGACGCGCACGCCCATGAACGGAATATTAAATCCTCTGGCGATCTGCGCAGCCGCAGCGGTTTCCATCTCTTCCATCGACGACCCGTACTGCTGATGGAACAGAGCGATGCGGTCTAGCTCGTTGTTCCAGACATCAGAAGAAGCGATGACACCATCGACCACCTTACCGCGGGAATAGTGCTCAGCGGCGCGGTGTGCAGCCTTCAGCAAGCCAGCATCGGCCGGGAACGCTCGCATCGGCTTGTCAACGATCTTGTCGCTGGTGTCCTCTTCCTCGGTCAGCAGATCCATGGGGGCCCACGTTTCGGCATGCGTGCCTTCACCGCGCGCTTTGAACGGGGTCTTGAAGCTGCCGATGTTGATGGATTCCTTACCGATCACGATATCGTAATTGTGCAGCTCGGGATCATGCCCACCGGCAGTGCCCTGATTGATGATCGCTACCGGATGGAAGGTGGCCGCAGCCAGCGCGGTCGCCGCCGAGGCGTTTTCCATGCCGATATCCGTTTTGGACACGATAACCGGATAGCCATCAAGCTGCCCTTGCCAGAACTGCCACTTGCCAATCGTCATCGGCTTGGCGTCCTTGAGCTGCTTGATCAAGGTATCGATTTCAGAGCTCATTGCGCCCTGCACGACAATCGGAGCCTGCTGCGGTGCAGCGGCGGCCACGCCAGCGCCCATGAGAGTGGCACAGCACAGCCCTGCTTTTACTACGGTGCTGATCGACACGCTTAGTCCCTCGCCTGATCAGGATGATGATCGGCCGCCCGTCACCCTCGGTGCACGCAGCGGCCCATGAAGAATGAAGATACCTGCCAGTGGCCTACAGCCCTTCTTCCAGCAGCTGCGCAGCGAAATAGGTCAGAATCAGATCTGCTCCCGCACGACGCATAGCGCCCAGCGATTCCCGCACGACCGCACGCTCGTCGATAACACCAGCCTGCGCCGCAAACTTAATCATCGCGTATTCACCGCTGACCTGATAGGCCGCGAGCGGCAACAGGCTGTGGCGGCGGATGTCGGCCATCACGTCCAGATAGGCCATCGCAGGCTTGACCATCAAGATGTCCGCCCCTTCGGCTTCGTCCTGCAAGGATTCACGCAGCGCCTCGCGCCCGTTCATCGGATCCATCTGATAGGCCTTACGGTCACCCTTCAGCGTGCTGCCCGCCGCTTCGCGGAACGGACCATAGAACGACGAGGCCATCTTGGTCGAGTAGGCCATGATCGGCACATGGGAGAAGCCAGCGTCATCAAGGGCCGAGCGGATGGCCGCAACTTGACCGTCCATCGCTGCCGACGGCGCCACCATATCAGCCCCTGCGGCGGCCGCGATCACCGCCTGACGCCCGAGGTTGGCGATGGTGATGTCGTTGTCGACGTGATCATCGCAGATGACACCGCAATGGCCGTGAGTGGTGTATTCGCAAAAACAGATGTCGGGAATAACCACCAGTTCCGGCGCGGCTTCCTTGATCGTACGCGTCATACGCGCTAGCAGCCCAGTGCCCGACAGTGCATCGCTACCGATATCATCCTTGTGGTGCGATACGCCAAACGGCATGATGCTGCGCAGCCCCAGCGCCGCCAGACGGCGCGCTTCATCGGCCAACTGGCTTTCGGGAATGCGGTACTGGCCCGGCATGCCATTAATGGGCTGAGGCTCATCCAGCCCCTCTTCGACGAAGATGGGATAGATCAGATGTTCGGCACTCAGTGTGTTTTCACGGACCAGATCGCGCAGGGCTGGCGTGCGACGCAAACGGCGAAGGCGAGTGGTCGGGAAACGGCTGGACATGATGCGCTCCTTTCATCATCAGGCGAGTGTCAGCAGTGTGCTCTATGCTGAATATCATACGCGAGTCGTGCCATAACTGCTCCATTTCGCCAAGGATTGTCGCAGAAAAGACGCTATTCAGAGCAGTACATCGCCGTTATGCCATCAGTCGGACAAAGGAGAACTACCGTGAGCGCACAGCACTACGACTACCTCATCGTTGGCGCAGGTATGGCGGCCGCCTGCGCGGCTCAAGGCATCCGTGAGCGCGACAAGAGTGGCTCAATCGGGATCCTTGGCGATGACATTGACCCACCGGCCACTCGTCCCGCTTTGTCGAAGAAGCTGTGGCTCGACCCCACTTTTAGCCTGCAGAAGATATGGATGCGTCCCGACCAGCATGCAGGTGCCCACCTTCATCTTCAGCATCACGTCGTCGAACTGGATCGCCATGAATGCACGGTCCGCTGCAGCAACGGTGCCCGCTTCCACTATGGTCAGCTGCTGCTGGCGACCGGCGGCAAGCCCACCCTGCAACAGCTACCGCCAAGCGAACGCGTACTCTATTTCCGCACGGTCTCCGACTACCGTGTGCTGCGCGCGTGGAGCCACACCGACAGTACTCTGCACGCCGCCGTCGTGGGCGGCAGCTGGCTCGGCATGGAGCTTGCCGCAGCGCTGTGTCAGCAGGAACGCGTACGGGTGCAATGGGTCATTTCCCAACCGCAGCCAGGCACCGACCGCTTTCCTCCCGCGCTATGCACATGGCTACACCACGCCTTCAGCACCCACGGCGTGGAAATGCTCAGCGAGAATCATGTGCTACAGGGTGACGAAAGCGAAGATGGCGTATCGCTAATATTGGAAGACGGCTCGGACATCAGCGCCGACGTTGCGGTGATGTGTACTGGGATTGCCCCGTGTGACGAACTGGCCGATCAAAGCGGCCTCGCTGTTGACGACGGCATCACCGTCAACGAATACCTACAGACCTCTGACCCTACCGTATTCGCCGCTGGCGATATCGCGTTCTACCCTGACAGCCGACTAGGACGGCAGCGCGTGGAACACGTGGACAACGCTCAGCAGATGGGGCGCTGTGCCGGACGCAACATGGCCGGTTCGTCCGAGGCCTATACACATACACCCTACTTCTATACCCGCCTATTCGGGCTAGACCTCAAGGGCATCGGCCATATGAGCACCGACCTGCAGCTCATCTGCCACTGGAAGACGCCGCCCTCCCCCGGTAACACCCCGTGCGGGGTGATCTACTACGCCGACGATGACAACACCTTACGAGGAGTCGTTCTTATCAATATCGACGATAGCGAAGCTGGCCTGGCCCTAGCGCGCCAGGTGATCAACACACGCGACAGCAGCAGCCCAGAGGCACTGCTGAAAGCGTAGAGCAGGTCAGATGTGTAGGCAGAGGGGCACCTGCCACCTAAAGAGTCAGCCCCAAAAAAGCAGACGCCATGAGTCTGTCCTTTTACCTGATATGGCGTTTGGCTGCACGCTAATACCGGATATACACCATATTCTTTATACTGATACTAGGTGTTAATGCTTATCATGCATTCAACACCTATTTGTTTACTCCGCCTTTTTACAGTATCTCACAATAAAATTGTTCCTCATTTAAACCATCACAAGATGGCATGACATTCTTTCTTATTCCAAAATATTGCAAATATATAAAAATTATTTAGATATCTTTTTCATGACATTTTTTAAGGATTACCCGAACGTACAGTTACCAATAGAGAGCAAAGTATCACATACTCCAGAAAATCCCTTACAGCGAGGAGAGATCATAACGTTGGATGATACTAGCCCCGGCCAATGGCCTCCCTCCCATCCCAACTTGATAGAACTTATCTGTATCAAGGAAATCATACAGCAGGATATATTCGACTTTCTGGACTGGGATATAAGCGCGTTTATTGGGCTGATTGAACATGACACCAGACACCGCCATTCTTTCGTATACGGCAATAAGACCGTAATATTTACGTTCAACGACCATATAAAGAGAGTAGAAATCACCGACAATATCCACCCTAGTGATTGCATTATATCGGAAGCTGAACTCAAGACCATCGAAATATTCACGCTTAATCGCATCAATAATTCGAATAAAAAATGCATATATCTCAACAACGGATTTATATCAATAGAATGTAATAATAGACTTAGCATTATTACTGTTTTTGGGAAATGGGGAAAAGGCGTATTGAGAAAGGCATTTCGTGTAACAGAACACTTCTTTGAGGATATGCATCGCTCATGAAAAAAACCATCTTGCTGATATGGGGCCCAACATCGGTTGGCAAAACGGACTTATCCGTCAAGCTCGCCATTGATAAAGATGCCCCTGTAATCGCACTGGATAGATTCCAAGGCTACCGAGAAATAGAAATGGGTAGCGGAGCCCCTTCTCAGGAAGAACTGAAGCATACGCAACGCTATTATCTAACCGATACGACAGATGCCCTCTCACATGGCATCATTGATGCGCAACACGCCAATGAAAGAGCCAAGGATCTCGCGACATCGCTACTGAAGGATCGCAGCACAATTATTATGGAAGGAGGGTCTCAATCCTTGATACAAGCCCTCATAGAAGACCCCTTCTGGGAAAGGTATTACTGGGGAATCAAGCTATTCAAGCCCCCGCGAGACGAACTTTTCAGGCAGCGTATCGAAAAGCGTGTGCGACAGATGTTCTTCCCCATTGATAGTAGAAGAAGTCTACTGGAAGAAATCGCTTCGTTCTTTGTGCATACCGGCAATGTAGAAGTACTGGCCGATATAGATGGCTATAGGGAAATCATTCAAACCTATGGTCATGGGCATGACTTTTCCCACATCCACGAAATAGAAAGCAATGAAGTGGAACAGCTGATTCCGCTGGTGGTCGAGTCATACTTCAAGCATGCTCAAGGCCAACAGAACGTATTCCAGCAGGCTCCCCAGCACTGGAAACATTTCATTATCAGCGAAAGCTGAACGATAAAACTAACCATCACCTGTTCACTCGCAACCGCCTTCCCCACAGCGATAGTCCATTCCATATGGCCCCCAGAGCCAAACGCAAAAAGGCAGACTCCATGAGTCTGCCTTTCTGTTTAAAACATCGCTCACCCGCCAGTCAGAACCTGTTGATGCGGGTGAACGGCACGCGACCTCACCGGTGATACGGGGCGAGATGCATGCCGTGAATTACACCTTCAGGTAGTCCAGAATGCTGCTGGCCGCTACGCGTCCTTCATGCACGGCGGTCACCACCAGATCGGAACCACGGACCATATCGCCGCCAGCAAACACCTTGTCGTTGGTGGTCTGATACGCCAACTGACCACCAACATTTTCCTGCACCGATGCCACCACGCGGCCACGGCTGTCCACATCAATGCCGTGCTCGGCCAACCACGGTGTATCGTGCGGCTGGAAGCCAAAGGCGATGATGACAACATCAGCTGGCATGACCATTTCAGAGCCAGGGATGACTTCTGCGACGCGACGCCCTTCGGCATCCGGTGATCCCAGACGCGTCTGGACAACCCTGACCCCCGTCACCTGACCGTCAGCTCCCGCTTCGATCGCGATCGGTTGGCGGTTGAAGCTGAACTCGACGCCTTCTTCACGCGCATTCTTCACTTCGCGGCGTGAACCCGGCATGTTCGCTTCATCACGACGATAGGCACAGGTCACAGAAGCCGCGCCCTGACGAATCGCCGTACGCGTGCAGTCCATCGCGGTATCACCGCCGCCCAGCACCACGACGCGTTTGTCGCGCATCGACAGGTACTCGACGTCCGTTCCCAACCCCAGGCGGTGCTTGACGTTGCTGATCAGGAAGTCGAGCGCCTTGTGCACACCCGGCAGCTCTTCGCCCGGCAGCCCACCGGTCATAGACTTGTAGGTACCAGTACCGATGAAGACCGCATCGTAGCCTTCGATCAGATCGGTAAAGCTGACATCACGTCCCACTTCACTGTTGAGGTGGAAGTGAACGCCCATGTCTTCAAAGATCGCACGGCGACGCGTCATCACGGTCTTTTCGAGCTTAAATTCGGGAATCCCGAAGGTCAGCAGCCCGCCGATTTCCGGATGACGGTCGTAGACGACCGGACGTACACCGTTGCGTACCAGCACGTCCGCACAGGCTAGCCCGGCAGGACCGGCACCGACGATGGCAACGCGGCGGCTCGTCCAGCGCACGTTGCTCATGTCGGGGCGCCAGCCCAACGCAAAAGCGGTTTCGGTAATGTACTTCTCTACCGACCCGATGGTGACGGCTCCAAAACCATCGTTCAGCGTGCAGGCCCCTTCGCACAGGCGATCCTGCGGACACACACGACCACAGACTTCCGGCAGCGAGTTGGTCTGGTGAGACAGCTCCGCGGCCTTGAGGATGTTGCCTTCGCTGACCAAGCGTAGCCAGTCGGGAATGTAGTTGTGGACCGGGCACTTCCACTCGCAGTACGGGTTACCGCAGCCCAGGCAACGGTGCGCCTGACTGGACGCATCCTGCGGACGGAAGGACGCGTAGATCTCGTTGAAGTCGCGAGCGCGTAGGCGGGCATCTTTCTTCTCGGGATCGTGCCGACCTACATCGATGAACTGAAAATTATTGGCAAGACGTTCGGTCATGAGAAAACCTCTTTCGATTCTGCATCCGTCGAGAGGCAGCGCCCACGGGCACTGCCTGCCATTGTGCTCTCCGACACCACAGTGCCGAAGCTGCCGTTACTGAGCGCCGCGACTCGGCTGCTTCAGCAGATCGTGCAGGCTGGCGGCCTTCGGTTTGACCAGCCAGAAATGGCGCAGATACGCGTTGAAGTCATCCAGTATCCACTGGCCCCATGCCGAGTGCGTCTCGGCCACATGCTCTTCGATCACTTCACGCAGGTGACGACGATAGGCATCCATCGTTTCACCGCTGAGGCGGCAGATTTCGACCAGCTCATGGTTATAACGATCCACGAAGCCGCGGTCTTCATCCAGCACATAGGCAAAACCACCGGTCATGCCCGCCCCAAAGTTGACGCCCGTCGGCCCCAGTACGCAGACCATACCGCCAGTCATGTACTCGCAGCCGTGGTTGCCTACGCCTTCGACCACGGCATGCGTACCGGAGTTACGTACCCCGAAACGTTCGCCAGCCGTTCCTGCGGCGAACAGCTTGCCGCCGGTCGCGCCGTAAAGGCAGGTGTTGCCCATGATCGCTGTCTCACGGCTTTCGAAGCGGCTACCTTCTGGCGGAGTGATGACCAGCTTGCCGCCGTTCATACCTTTACCGACATAGTCGTTGGCATCGCCTTCGAGGTACATGTTCAGCCCGCGAGCGTTCCATACCCCGAAGCTCTGGCCGACGACACCGCGCAGATGCACGTCAAGCGGTGCTTCGTCCATACCTTCTTCGCCATAGCGACGTGCGATTTCACCGGACACACGCGCCCCGACGGAGCGGTCGCAGTTGGTGACGGTGAACGAGAACTCGCCGCCTGTACGACGGGCAATGGCACTGGCCATCGTTTCGTACATCTCGCGGTTCTTCAGCCCCTTGTCGTGCGGTGCATTGCGCGTCAAGGTGCAGAACTGCGGAGCATGCGGATCGATTTCATCGTTAAGCAGCAGCGGAGTCAGATCAAGACGCTTCTGCTGCGGTGTATCGCCTTCGATGCGTTCCAGCAGATCGGTACGACCGATCAGGTCGGTCAAGCGACGAATGCCCAGCATCGCCATGATTTCGCGTACTTCTTCCGCAATGAAGTGGAAGTAGTGCTTGACCATGTTGACGGTGCCACGGAAGTGCTCGTGGCGCAGCTGCTCATGCTGCGTCGCTACCCCCGTCGCACAGTTGTTGAGGTGACAGATCTTCAGGTATTTACACCCCAGCGCCACCATCGGTGCAGTACCGAAACCGAAGCTTTCTGCCCCGAAGATCGCGGCTTTGACCACGTCTAGCCCGGTCTTCAGACCGCCATCCGTCTGGAGACGGATCTTGTGGCGCAGGCCGTTGGTGCGCAACGCCTGATGCACTTCCGGCAGCCCCAGCTCCCACGGCGAACCCGCGTGACGAATGGAAGTGATCGGACTGGCGGCCGTACCGCCGTCGTAACCGGAAATAGTGATCAGGTCCGCATAGGCTTTAGCAACACCCGATGCGATCGTCCCAATGCCCGGCTCGGATACTAGCTTGACCGACACCTGCGCACGCGGATTGACCTGTTTGAGGTCGAAGATCAGCTGCGCCAAATCTTCAATGGAATAGATATCGTGGTGCGGCGGCGGCGAGATCAGCGTCACGCCCGGCACGGCATAGCGCAGCCGTGCGATAAGGCCGTTGACCTTGCTGCCCGGCAGCTGCCCGCCTTCGCCCGGCTTGGCCCCTTGCGCCACCTTGATCTGCAGAACGTCGGCGCTGGCCAGATAGGCTGGCGTCACACCAAATCGCCCGGAAGCGATCTGCTTGATTTTGGAGCGTTTGACGGTGCCATAGCGAACGGGGTCTTCACCACCTTCACCAGAGTTGGAACGGCCACCCATTTCGTTCATGGCCTGCGCCAGCGCTTCATGCGCCTCAGGCGACAATGCCCCCAACGACATGCCCGCGCTGTCAAAGCGAGGCAGCAGCGATTCCACCGACTCGACTTCATCAAGCGAGATCGGGCGCTGGCCGGGCTTGAGACGGAACAGATCGCGGATCGTCATAACCTGGCGGTCGTTGACCAAACGTGCGAATTCCTTCCACTGCTCATAGTCGCCATGCTGCACAGCGGCCTGCAGGGTCTTGACCACATCAGGGTTGAAGGCATGGTATTCCGTGCCATGCACGTATTTGAGCAGCCCACCGCGACGCAGCGCCTTGCGTGATGACCACGCTTCGCCGGCCAGCAGTGCCTGCTGCATCTGAAGCTCGGCAAAACCGGCGCCCTCGATGCGAGAAGCCATGCCAGGGAAGCAGTCGTCGATAATTTCGCTTGCCAGTCCCACGGCTTCGAACAGCATCGAGCCACGGTAAGAAGCAATGTGCGAGATCCCCATCTTCGAGAGGATCTTCAGCAGGCCTTTCTGCAGCCCACGGCGATAGTTATCACGGCAGTCCGCTGGGTCGCCGATGATTTCGCCTTCCTGTTGCATGCGCGTCAGAATCTGGTACGACAGATACGGGTAAACCGCCGTCGCCCCAGACCCAAACAACACCGCCATATGGTGAGAGTCACGCGCATAGGCCGTTTCGACGATCAGGTTGATGCGCGTACGCAGCCCTTGGCGACCCAAGCGGCTATGTACAGCACCGGTGGCCAGTGCCGGATGGATCGGCAGCTTGCCTTCTTCCATGTGCGCATCGGACAGCACCACGATAACGTCGCCGCTACGGGCAGCATCAGCCGCCTGCTCGCACAACTGGTCGATGGCGGCCTTCAGGCCAATGCCTTCATCGTAATAGAGAGAAATGGTGCGGGAACGGAACGCTTTGTCCTGCTGCGTCGTCAGTGCTTCGAACTTCTGACGTGTGAGGATCGGCGATGTCAGAATCAGGCGATGAGCGTGACGCTCGGTGGCATCGAACAGGTTACGCTCGGCCCCTAGGCAGGTTTCCAGCGACATCACGATCGCTTCGCGCAATGGGTCGATCGGCGGGTTGGTGACCTGTGCAAACTTCTGACGGAAATAATCGGTCAGCAGACGCGGCTGGCGAGACAGCACTGCCATCGGCGTGTCGTCCCCCATAGAGCCAACGGCTTCGAGCCCCGTTTCCGCCAGCGGCCGCAGTACCTGATCGCGCTCTTCGGCTGTGACGAGGAACATCTTCTGGTAGCGCACCAGATCATCGGCGTTCATCGGCTCGAAGAGGCTCTCTTCGGTCAGCGTCGATTCCAGGTAGCGTGCACTCTCTCGCAGCCATTCACGGTACGGATGAGCGGACTTCAGGCGATCGTCGACGTCGTCGGTCTGCAGCAGTTCACCCGTCTGAGTGTCGATCGCCAGAATCTGGCCCGGTCCAACGCGCCCTTTGGCAATGACACGCTCGGGGCTACAGTCGTAGACCCCTACTTCAGATGCCAGCGTGATAAAACCGTTGTCGGTAATTACCCAGCGCGCCGGACGCAGGCCATTGCGGTCAAGCGTACAGACCGCGTGACGACCATCGGTGATGACCAGACCCGCCGGACCATCCCACGCTTCCATATGCATGGAGTTGTATTCAAAGAAGGCGCGCAGCTCAACGTCCATCGTTTCGGCGTTCTGCCATGCAGGCGGCACCATCAGGCGGATCGCACGGTACAGTTCCATGCCCCCGGTCACCAACACCTCAAGCATGTTGTCCATGCTCATGGAGTCGGAACCGTTGGTGGATACCAGTTCGTCCAGCTCGTTCAGGTCTGGCAGCAACTCGCTGACAAGGTTGTCGCGGCGTGCGTTGGCCCAGTTGCGGTTGGCCGAAATGGTGTTGATCTCACCATTGTGGGCGAGAAAACGGAACGGCTGAGCCAGCGGCCAGCGCGGTGCGGTGTTGGTCGAGAAGCGCTGGTGGAATACACAGATGGAAGTCTCGACACGCGAATCGCTCAAATCGGCATAGAACGCAGGCAGGTCCTTCGGCATCACGAGGCCTTTGTAGGACACGACCTTGGGCGACAGCGAACAAACGTAGAAGTCCTCGTCGGCCACCATTTCCTGTTCGGCCATACGGCGCGCACGGTAGAGATCGACCATGAACAGCATGTCGCTCTCGCGACCTTCTGCCGGCGCAACGAACACCTGGCGGATACGCGGCATGACATCAAGGGCAAGCGGACCACAGACGGAAGAGTCTACGGGTACGTCACGCCAACCGATCAAGGTCAGCCCGTAGCGACCAAGGTTGCGCTCGATGGCCGCGCAGCCGGCACGGCTCTGGGCATCGCTGTTGCCGACGAAAATCGTCCCAACGGCATACTGATCGCCCAGCGTGACACCGAACGATTCTTCAGCAATGGCGCGCATGAAGACATCGGGCATGCGAATCAGCAGCCCGCAACCGTCTCCGGTTTTGCCATCGGCGTTGATACCACCACGGTGGGTCATGCAGGCCAGTGCATCTATGGCCGCGTCGAGCAGTTCATGGCTGGCCTGGCCTTCCATATGGGCGATCAGGCCGAAACCGCAGTTGTCTCTGAACTCTGACGAGCGATGAAGACGTTGCGTCATGTATGAGCCTCTTGCTTGTGCGGACTTTCCTGCCACGTCATTTCGAGACGCGAGCAGATCCGTCATTGTCGTTATGCTCTACACCAGCGCACGACATCACCCGCGACAAGTGGGATCGCCGGTGATGAGTGCACAGCGCCCGCCGAAGAACAGCGAGCGTTGAGGGAAGGCCCTCTACCGCAGCAGTAGAGGAAACCGACAGGTATCAGGCGCTGATGGTGAGCGTATCTCGCGGATAGGCCTCGATGAAGGCACGCAAGCGCGCTTCGTCGACGCCCTCTTCCATGCAGCCTTCACCCAGTGCCTTCAGCAGCACGAGGCGGATGCCTGAATCGAGGGTCTTCTTGTCACGGCGCATCAGCGAGATAAAGCTTTCGGTGCTCATGCCTTGTGGCGCATGGGTCGGCAGGCCAGCAGAGATCAGAGCGGTTTCCACGCGGGAAACTTCGGCAGCGGTCAGATATCCCAGTTCCTGAGAGAAATGAGCGGCCATGGCCGTACCTGCAGCTACGCCTTCACCGTGCAGCCAATTACCATAGCCTTGGTGGTTTTCGATGGCGTGGCCGAACGTATGGCCAAGATTGAGCAGAGCACGAACGCCCTGCTCGGTTTCATCCTCGGCCACGACGTCCGCCTTGATGGCGCAGCTGGTCAGGATGGCGTGCTGGAGTGCGGTGGGATCAAGACCACGCAGTGCACTCATATGGTTCTCGAGCCAGTCGAGGAAGATGCTGTCACGGATGAATCCGTATTTGACTACCTCAGCCAGCCCGGAGGACAGTTCACGCGCAGGCAGCGTGGCCAGCGTGTCGATGTCGATGATGACCGCGCGCGGCTGCCAGAAGGCACCGATCATGTTCTTGCCGAGCGGATGGTTGACGCCGGTCTTGCCACCAACGGATGAATCGACCTGCGACAGCAACGTCGTTGGCATCTGGATGAAGGCCACGCCGCGCTGATAGCAGGCGGCGGCAAACCCGGTCATATCGCCGATGACGCCACCACCCAACGCGATAATCGTGACGCGGCGGTTGCTGTTGATTTCCAGCAGTGCACGCCAGACGCGCTCGACCATTTCAACGGTCTTGTGCTGTTCGCCGTCAGGCAGGATCACATGGTGGACACCGAAGCCGCGCGCTTCGAGCTGGGCCCGCACTTTATCGAGATAAAGCGGTGCCACGACATCGTTGGTCACGATCATGACCTGTTTGCCCACGATATAGCGGGCATAGGTGTCGCCGTCATCCAGCAGGCCACTGCCCACGTGAATCGGGTACTGGCGTTGATCAGGCAATTCGACCATCAGGGTTTGCATGACTCTATCCTTTGATGATGCGCAGAAAATGATCGCCACCCCTCCTGGCATGGATGATGCAGGTTACTGGCGTAATCGGCGCTTTATTTCATTAACGACGGCCCGAGGGCTGCGTCGTTCGGTACTGATGGTCCAGTGAGCCACTTCACGATAGATCGGCTCACGGACCTTGAACAGTGCGCGCAGGCGCTGTTCGGGATCATCGCACTGCAACAGCGGACGATTGCGGTCACGCATGGTGCGTCGCATCTGCTGCTCGACGGAGGTTCTTAGGAAGATGACCAGCCCGCGCTCGCGCAGGCACTGGCGATTCTCCGGGCGCAGGATAGCCCCGCCCCCCGTGGCCATCACTATACCGTCCATCGCGGTCAGGGAAGCAATCGCTTCTATTTCGCGCTGACGGAACCCTTCTTCACCTTCGACATCGAAGATCCAGGGGATTCGGCAACCACAGCGTGCTTCGATCTCATGATCGCTATCATAGAAAGGACGCTGCAGTTCGGCAGCCAACAGCCGCCCTACAGTGCTCTTGCCTGTGCCCATTGGGCCGACCAGAAAAATATTGCGTGTTCTTTGCATCAATCTGCCACTGCAGGGGTGTCAACTATTCTCGGAGTGATGAAAATCAGCAGCTCTGCCCGTTCATTGCCGTTCTCCCGAGCGCGAAACAGCGCGCCCAGTAGTGGAACGTCGGCCAGCCAGGGTGCCTGACTGAGACGCTCAACCTGTTTGTGCGTCAGAATACCGCCAAGTGCTATGGTTTCGCCATCGTTGACGGCCACTTGCGTCTGGATGCGGTTGGTGTCGATCACCGGCATGTCGTTGAATCGTAGATCAGACACGCTATCGTTCTGGATGTCCAGCGTCAGCATAATCTGCCGCCCGGTCATGATGACCGGCGTCGCCGAGAGCGCCAGCACGGCATCATGCAGATGCGAACTGGTGGCCCCTGAGGCACTGGTTTCCTGATAGGGAACTTGCTGCCCTTGCCGGATAACAGCGGGCTGACGTTCCACGGTAACGACGCTGGGCTGGGACAGCGTCTGACTGCTGCCCTCGCTTTCCAGCGCTTCAAGCGTCAATGCCAGCAAGCGATGGCGAGTGACGAAGCCTAGCCCCAATCGGGCGGCCGTACTCGCTGCGGGGTCGCTCAGCAGCGTCAGACCCGTCGATGCCTCAACGGCACCTGGCGTGTCGTGCTGCCAGCGAATGCCCAGCTGGCGGGCATGGTGCTCTCGCATGACGACGATACGGGCTTCGATCTGCACCTGATGCACCGGCTTGTCGAGCAGCGCAACCCACGCGGCGAGGTGATCCAGTCGCGAGGGCATATCACTGATCAGCAGCTGATTGGTACGCGGATCGGCCTGTAACACGGCATCTGCACCCAGCAGGCTCGCGCCATCGTGCCGCATCAGTGCAGCCACCTCGACGGCATTGGCATGGGCAAGTCGGAACGCACGTGTTTCGGTGCGTTCCGACAACGGGCGGTCATTCTGCGGTTCGATGATATCGACCGCTCCCACTCGTGTACGGTGCAGGCGTTCTGATGACATTACTGATCTAAGCGCCTGTTCACAAGTCACATCATCAAGATGAAGGCTGACATCTCCCTTTACCTTATCGGAAATCACGATATTCAGATGGGCGCTATCGGCCAGCAGCGTCAGCATGTCCCTAATCGGAACACGTGCATTATCAATATGTAGGTGACGACAGTCCTGTGCCTGCCCTATCGGCTGTGCTGCTGTCGGCAAGACGTTCAGCACCGCAGTGCCGGATATCACTGATGCCATCAACCACACCGTGTGAAGGCGTCGAGTCATGTAGTTTCCCTGCGTTATGTGCCACCCGCACCGCATCTTCGTGGCGGGGCCGCTTATCGTTATGCATCGCGTGCTCTACGGGCACGGATCGTCGGTAAAGATGCCCAGAAGCATCCTGCTGAATAACAAAGGTCTGTCCGTGGCTAATCACTGAACCACGAAGGGCCTCATGGCCGCGGGTATCCGGCTCGGCAACGGGAGCCGTTACGACGCTTGTCATCAACGAAGGCCAGCATGCTATCTCACCCGCCGCGATGTCCGGCGCCGCCGTTTGCCGTTCAACCAAGGCCGCGGGAGAAACGATGCTGATCCCCCGGGGCATCAGCCCATACCCCAGCACCAGCAGTCCTGTACACCACACTGCACACAGCGCCCACAGCCCCTTCTCTTTACGAGGGCTCATGATGACAGCGCCTCCCAATGCCAAGGTTCGGGCAGCAGGGTCACGTCCAGTTGATACCGTCCGTGCACCGTTTCCACACTGCCATCACCCTTCGGCAATGCCTGCCACTGCCACCGTTGAACACGCCCTAAGAGGACAGAACGCCCAACATCATCCCACCACCCCAGCAGCGACGTGCTCTCGCCGCGCAGCGATACGTCGAGCCGCCCCTCACGGGTATGCCACTGCAGCGCCACCAGATCGACCCCACGCCGAGAGGCCTGATCGCGACATGCCTGTAGCAACGGCGCTTCAGTAACGCGTACCAGACGGCCTAAGGTAGAAAGCCGATGCACCGCATCCGCAACATGCTCCGCATGCTGGCGCTGCGTGTAAATCTGTTCGATCTGACGGCTGATGCGTCGCCACTGGGGCGCGATCATCCACTGCAGCCCGCCCCACCACAGCCCCAGCAGCATACCAATCGCGACGGCGGTGCTCGGCGCTGGCAACAGCACGGTCCTTGCCCAGCGACCAGCTTCCCGGTAGCGCTCAGTCATGGCGCCCTTCTCTACTCTGATCATCAAGACGAGTGCAGCGAAGAAACGTCTCCGACAACGCCTGACAGGTCAGCCACGGCACTACACTGTACACGTGCTCATCAAGCGGCCGATGCGAGGGATTTATCACCTTCATTTGAATCTGCTCAGGCTGCCAATCGACGGACTGGACAGGCAGACCCGCCATCGTCAGCGCCTGCCACAGCGACACCAGCGCCTGCTGATCTTCCAGACGCCGCTGCTGATGAGTCATAGCATCCAAACGCCATTGTTCGGCAGCCCATTGGGACTCTTGTCGCCGGCGCTCAGGCGCACGCTGCGCATCGACATGCTGCATATATACCCTCTGCCGTTCAGCAAGATGATTGCGCCACCCGCTGTGCCATAGGTGTCCGCAGCCGCACCACCCCACCAACATAACGACGCTTCCGTACCACCAGCCTTTCTGCCGCTGCCATCGCTGCTGACGATACTCATGCCATGGCAGCATATTGATATCGAACCGCCTCATGCCCATCGCCGCCTCCCTTTGAGCGCCGCCCCCGCTGCAATAGGGTGCACATCACCACAACACTGCCAGTCGAACCGATCGCCACATGCCCGCCAGCGCTGGCACAGTGCCGCCGAACCCGCCAGACGTATCGGAAACTGGCAAGGTTCGTCATTGCCCGTCATCAATCCGGCGCGCCGGACCGTGCTGTACAGCGTGTGGCGGGCATCCTCCGGCGCGAGTGCACACGCAGAAGGAAGCGGCTCGGCGTGATAGGCCCACGGCCATGCCGCAGGCCAATACAGTGCGCTCCCCTTGGGCATTGCCACCAGCCACGCCTGATGAGCCGCCTGCCGCCGCTGGGCGTAGCGCCACAGAGCATGACAGTCCGGTTCGATGGCGACGATTTTTCCCTGCGTTGCCGCGTAGCGCGCACGCCATTGTTCTGCCTGCGCGCGAGGCAGTGAGAAGACGGCCACCGAGCGGCGCTCCTGCGGTTCAACGAGTAGATCGAGGCACTGATCGCGTGCACACATTCTCCTTGATTGCAGTACCGCCATGATCTGCTCCCGCGACAGCGGTGGTTCGAACGGAACAATATGAAGCTGGAAAGCTCGCTGAGGTACTGCCAAGACAAGCGCTTGCCGCCGCCTCAGCGTAAATGCATGCTTACTTGCCCCACAACGCGACGCGCGCGCCCCTGAAGCTAGGTCGATTCCCTGCCGTTCATTTATCCCAGGAGCATAGCGAGAGCCTATGCGTTGCAGCCTCTGCCACAGTCGTGCACCGCTATCGGATACGTGCGCAATCATGTCATCGGATCTCCTGCACTGTGTGTCTCGGTTTGCAAGCTCCTTTCACTGGTTCCTCCTGTTCATGCGCCTTATACTAGGCTGTTCTCATGACAGCTAAATTGCTCTCATTCCGGCCGATGGCGCAGCGTTCACGGTCCGGGACGGTCGTCGGCACCTGCCGCGCGCCTGCCCGCACTGTTTCCCGTTCCCATCGCAATTCCCATGAGATGGGCTGCCCATAACGATGAAGTCGATCACACGCATAGTCTTAACTCTTGTCTCTCTGGCACTCTCGGTTACGGCGGCCATTACGCTGGCTGTAGTCGGCATGGTCATCTATTTCACGCCAAGCCTGCCGGACATCAACAACCTCCAGCACTATCAGCTGTCTACCCCGCTGCGCATCTACAGCAGCGATGACAAGCTGATCGGTGAGTTTGGGGAACAGCACCGCCAGATCGTGTCTTATGACGATCTGCCGCCTCATCTGGTCAATGCCTTTTTGGCCGCCGAGGATCAGGATTTCTTCCACCATGCCGGGGTAGATCCCAAAGGCATCGGGCGCGCCCTCGCCTACATGGCGGGCTACGGCAAGGTGCGCTCAGGTGGGAGTACCATCACGATGCAGGTGGCGCGCAACTATCTGCTGACCCTCGACCAGACCTTCTCACGCAAGATTCGCGAAATCATGCTGTCACTGCAGATGGAGCGCATCCTCTCCAAACAGCAGATTTTCGAGCTGTACGTGAACAAGATCTATCTGGGGCAAGGGGCCTACGGGGCAGGCGCAGCGGCACAGGTCTATTTTAACAAGCCGATCGACCAGCTGACGCTGCCAGAAGCGGCGACGATTGCCGGGCTGCCAAAGGCACCGTCTGCCTTCAACCCCGTCGTGAACCCGATCCGTTCGCTGGACCGCCGCAACTGGATCCTCAGTCGCATGCGTCAGGCCAATACCATCACCGAGCAGCAGTATCGTGACGCGCTGGAAACACCGCTTGATGTTCGCCAGGCGCACTCCGATATGCAGCTACAGGCCCCTTACATCGCGGAAATGGCGCGCCAGTACGCTGTTCGCCACTTTGGTGAACAGGCCTACACCAACGGCTACACCATCAAGACCACCATCAACAGTGCCGAGCAGGAAGCGGCTCGACAGGCACTGATCGACGGGCTGGTCGCGTATGACGTACGCCACGGCTGGCGCGGCGTAGAGCAGAAAGGCATTCCGAAAACGCTGGTGGAAGCACAGCAGCGTGCAAGCCGTACAAGCGCAGCGGATGAAGAGCAGGCGGTGTCGGCAGACGTCAAACAGGCCACTCGTCGCGCTGCCGAACGCAGCGTAGCGCGCATTCCCGGTATCGACGGCGACGTCTCCAACTGGATGCACGAGCTGAACAATGCCGCCAACGTCGGCCCGCTTGAACCTGCAATTGTGGTCAGCGCCGACGGTCAGCAGATCAAGGCGCTGTGCCGCAATGGTACGCTGATCACACTAAGCGGTGACGACGTCCGTTGGGCCGCACGTGCCCGCGCCGCATCGCCGATAACCGGCGACATGATCCGCGTGCTGCCGCTGAAGGATGGTGGCTGGAAGCTTTCTCAGGTACCGCGCATCGAAGGGGCCATCGTGGTGCTTGATCCGACCACGGGTGCCATCCGCGCACTGCAGGGGGGCTTCAGCGACGCCAGCAGCAGCTTCAACCGCGCAACGCAGGCACGTCGCCAACCGGGTTCCACTTTCAAGCCGTTCATCTATCTGGCCGCACTGGATCAAGGCAACATGACCCCGGCGACCGTACTGAACGATGCACCGATCGTCGAATCCCAAGGCGGCAAGGTATGGCGCCCTGAGAACGACAACCGCACCTTCCAGGGACCGACACGTCTGCGTGTTGGGCTGTACACCTCGCGTAACATGATCGTGATCCGCGCCCTGAACGAAGTGGGCGTCGATAAGGCCATCGACATGCTGGTGCGCATGGGCTTCCAACGCGACCAGATGCCGCCGGGCCTGTCGCTGGCACTGGGGAGCGCGTCGCTCACGCCGCTGGAAATGGCACGCGGCTATGCCGAAATTGCCAACGGTGGCTTCAAGGTTGAACCGTGGTACATCCAGAGCGTGACGCAGAACGATGATCCGACCAACCTGCTGGAACAGCAGGAAGGCTATCATCTGCCGCCGGTCGCCTGCCCGAACTGCAGCACAACGGCGACCACTACAACACTGGCCGATGGCAAGACCTATCCGGTAGCCGAACGCATTGTTGATCCTGCCGCGGTCTACATGATCCAGGACATCATGCGCGATGTTATCGTGCGTGGTACTGGGCAGCGCGCCAGCGTTCTGCACCGCAGCGACCTGTCAGGCAAGACCGGGACATCCAACGATCAGCGTGATGCGTGGTTTGCAGGCTTCAATGCCAACCTCGTCACCACGGTCTGGGTCGGCATGGACAACAACTCCCCGACGGGTGAGTACGGCGCTCAGGCCGCCCTTCCCATCTGGGTACAGTTCATGGGTCAGGCCCTGAAAGGCAAGCCGAACGCCATCATGCCGCCGCCGGACAATATCGTGCGTGCCCGCATTGATCCGGACAGCGGTCTGCGCCTGCGCGATGAACAACCGGGCGGTATCTCGGAAGTCTTCCGCGCCGACAACCTGCCTCAGTTCAAGGAAATGACGATCGACCCTGAACTGCAGCAGAAATCGGGATCGGAAGGCACGGCAAGCTACGACTCGATCTTCTAATCGTTCGCTTAGCCAGACAGTACGATGCAGCGGGGGCGGCCTAAGGGTCGCCCCCGCTGTCGTTGGTGGCAGAACAGAATGCTTCCGACACAACAACACTCACCGACACAGTGCGCCCAATCCTGCGCAGATATCGCTTCGGGCACTTCAAAAAAGAATGCCAGACCTACCCACAGAGATGTTCAGAGGGCATCTGTCGAAGCGAGGTCCGAAAAAGCCGCCCTTCACCCGCCTGAAACGCTACCCAGCAGAAATCATCACGACTGGCGTGTGGCGTGTGGCGTGTGGCGTGTGGCGTGTGGCGTGTGGCGTGTGGCGTGTGGCGTGTGGCAGTAATGATGAACGCGCCACCAGCAACTGCAAGGGGTATTAATGATTTTTCATCCCCTGAAATGCAAGAACCCACGCCCGAAGGCGTGGGTTCTTGTGGACTGTATCGAAACGCGATTAGCGTTTGATAGCAGCACCGAAACGCTTGTTGAAGCGTTCTACGCGGCCGCCAGTAGTCGCCTGTTTCTGCTTACCAGTATAGAACGGGTGGCAGTTGGAGCATACGTCCAGAGACAGGTCGTGATCTGCAGTTGTGTGAACTTCGAAGGAAGCACCGCAAGAGCAGTTGGCAGTGATGGTGTTGTACTGCGGATGGATACCGGGTTTCATGAGCATATACCTCATAGAGACATGCCGCCGCGCGATCACCAGAGGTGTCGGGCACCGCATGCGTTGATGATTAGAATGGGTATTTTCTCTCACCGCACGTACAACAATCAACCGACGTATTGCAGCACCACGCGCGTAAGAAGCGCTGCATTATAACACGTGTCCTCAGCGAATGACCACTCCCTCTGACACTCATGTTTCGGCTTGCGCGATCCGCACGCGGCCCCCATCATCATGGCATGCTGAATACGATGGCGCGGAGTTCCTACCGACGGCTGCGCCTGACTCCCTGATTTGCCGTGAACGATACTGCCATGTCTCTCCCGCTGGTTCTTCATGTGGCGGTGCCTTCTCCACTGCGCCGCCTGTTCGATTATCGTCCGTCCCGCACAGCCCCCGAATGCGGCTGGTGCAAGGGCATTCGTGTCCGCGTATCGTTCGGCAACCGCACGGTGGTCGGCATCGTCATGGGCGTCGACAGCAACAGCGACCTGCCCTACGCCGATCTGAAACCGGTCACCGACGTACTGGACGACGCTCCGCTGCCGGAAGACTGGTTACAGCTATGCGAATTCACGGCCCGCTACTATCAGTACCCGCTGGGCGAAACGCTGGCCCACGCTCTGCCCAAGCTGCTGCGTCAAGGACGCGCCCTCGAAGCACAGACCCGCGAGCGCTGGAAAGTCGCCACGCAGAAAAACGGCACGCCCTTTAGTGAGGAAGAAAAGAGCGAGCGTCTGGGCCGAGCTACCCGCCAGAAAGCACTGCTGGCCCTGTTGGAACAACATCCGCTCGGCATGTTCAGCAGCGCTATCATGGCGCACGGCTTCACTCGCCCTCAGCTGGAAGGGCTGGAACACAAGGGATTGATCTCTCATCAGCAGGAATGGGTAACGGGAGGCGCTTCGTCCAGTAAGCCACTGTTGGCCGAACCCGCTTTACCACTTAACCGTGAGCAGGGGGAAGCGCTGTCGCGCCTGCATCAGGTTATCAATGAGTTTGCCCCCGTACTCCTTCATGGCATCACGGGCAGCGGCAAAACCGAAGTCTACCTCCAGTTGATCGACGCGGTGCTGCGCCGCGGCAAGCAAGCGCTGGTGCTGGTGCCGGAAATCGGTCTGACACCGCAAACCCTGTCGCGTTTCCGCAAGCGCTTCAATGCGCCAATCGTGGTCATGCACTCCAACATGAGCGACACCGAGCGACTGGACGGCTGGGAAGCGGCGCGCTCTGGCCGCGCCAAGATTGTTATCGGAACGCGATCGGCCATCTTCACCCCCATGCAGGCGCTCGGCACCATCATCGTCGATGAGGAGCATGACAACTCCTTCAAGCAGCAGGACACCCTGCGCTACAACGCACGCGATCTTGCGCTGGTCAGAGGACGCCGCGAGAACGTCCCGGTCATTCTGGGCAGCGCCACGCCGTCGCTGGAAACGCTGCTGCACGCACGCCAAGGCCGCTACTGCTATCTGCGCCTAACCCAGCGTCCCGGCAACGCTATGCCAGCAAAGTTGGAGCTGGTCGATCTGCGCATCGGGCAGCGGCGCGGCGGCATCGGGGCCGTCGCGCTCAAGGCCATCAAAGCCCAGCTGGAAGCGGGCCATCAGGTGCTGGTATTCATTAACCGGCGTGGGTTTGCTCCCACATTGAGCTGCCAAGCGTGCGGCTATGTGTTTGAGTGCAGCCACTGCGATGCCCGTCTGACTTATCACCGCCAGCCCCCCATGCTGCTCTGTCACCACTGCGAGCATCGCTGGCCCATTCCCGATGCCTGCCCTAAGTGCCAGAGCGCCGACCTACGTCCGCTGGGAGCCGGCACCGAACGCGCCGAGGAAACGCTGGCCGAACTGCTGCCAGACGTACGCATTCTGCGCATCGACCGCGACAGCATGCGCCGTCGCCATGCGCTTGAAGAAGCCATCGACGAAATCAAGCGTAACGAACCTTGCCTGCTGGTCGGCACCCAGATTCTGGCCAAAGGGCATCACTTCCCTCACGTCACGCTCGTGGTGGTAGTCAACGCCGATGGCGGCCTGTACAGCGCCGACTTTCGTGCCCCCGAACATATGGCGCAGCTGCTGGTACAGGTGGCGGGCCGCACCGGACGTTCTTCGCTGCCGGGGCAGGTGCTGATTCAAACCATGCATCCCGACGATCCAATGCTGACCACCCTAACCACCGAAGGTTATGACGCACTGGCCGACCAGCTGCTGGACGAGCGCCGCATGGCGCAGCTCCCCCCGTTCCAGCATATGGCACTGTTACGCTTCGAAGGTGCACAGATGGAACAGGTGATGACGCTGGCTCAAGAAGTGGCCGATACCGCGCGCGCGCATATTCAGCAGCATCAGCTGCCCGCCCTGTGCATGGGGCCATCGCCCGCCCCTATGGAGCGCCGTCAGAACCGTTAT
Organism: Zymobacter sp. IVIA_12111.31 C1; assembly: GCF_047495495.1. Lineage (GTDB taxonomy): Bacteria > Pseudomonadota > Gammaproteobacteria > Pseudomonadales > Halomonadaceae > Zymobacter. The sequence continues at coordinate 843,920 of NZ_CP179930.1, read as the reverse complement.
CACGTACAGCTGCTGGTCACCAGCGAGCAACGCAGCGCACGCCATGACACGGTAGCCTGCTTGATTCAGGCGTTGGCTCAGCACCCATTGGCGCGCCGCTGCCGCTGGTCGGTGGATATCGACCCACAGCTAATGGGGTAACCCCGCCAAAGCATGCCGCCAGTCACTTTTAATCACCGCTTGGCGCGCACACGACTTGAGCCGTGTAGCCCGCTGCCACATAATGGCGCTATTCAGCACCGCCGTTCGTCCGCGAATGGGCGGTGCCCTATTTTCGTAACCGGTGCACCGTGCCATGCCTGCATCGGCCTTCAGGTCCTTCCGACGATACGGCTTCTTCATGAAAGATACCCTTGTTTCCCTGCTCGAACGCGCCCTTGATTCCCTCAAGGCCGATGGTGTCATCCCAGCAGATGCAGCCCCGGCCATCCGCCTGGACGCCGCCCGTGACAAGAGCCACGGCGACTATGCTTCTAACATTGCCATGATGCTGGCCAAGCCGGCAGGCATGCCGCCGCGCGCACTGGCCGAGAAGCTGGTTGCGGCACTGCCGCAGGACAACGCCGTCAGCAAGGTCGAGATCGCCGGGCCGGGCTTCATCAACTTCTTCGCCAATAGCGCCGCAGCAGCCACCGTCGTACGCACGATCCTCGACAGCGGCAAGCAGTTCGGCCGCCATAACTTCGGCAAGGGTGAAAAGGTGCAGGTCGAGTTCGTCTCTGCCAACCCGACAGGGCCGCTGCACGTAGGCCACGGCCGCGGTGCCGCAGTGGGCGACAGCATCTGTCGCCTGCTGGAAGCGACAGGCCACGACGTCACCCGTGAGTTCTACTACAACGATGCCGGCGCGCAGATCACCAACCTGACCCTGTCGGTGGCCGCTCGCATCAAGGGACTGACACCGGACGACGCGGAATGGCCGGACGATGGCTATCGCGGTGAGTACATTCAGGACGTGGCCAAAGCGTATCTGGACGGTGCCACCATCGAAGCGGACGACCGCAAGGTCACGGCGAAGGCCGATCCCGACGACATGGAGGCGATTCGCGAATTCGCCGTCGCCTACCTGCGCCATGAGCAGGATCTGGACCTTAAGGCGTTCAACGTCAGCTTCGATGTCTATTTCCTTGAATCCTCGCTCTATCAGGACGGCAAGGTTGAAGAGACCGTCAAGCGTCTGATGGACAACGGCTATGTCTACGAAAACGAAGGTGCACTGTGGCTGCGCACCACCGAGTTCGGCGACGACAAAGACCGCGTTATGCGCAAGCAGGACGGTCACTACACCTACTTCCTGCCTGACGTTGCCTATCATCAGGACAAATGGAACCGCGGCTTTACCACCGTGGTCAATGAACAGGGGGCCGATCACCACTCGACGGTCACCCGCGTTCGCGCAGGCCTTCAGGCGCTGCAAACGGGTATCCCGCAAGGCTGGCCGGAATACGTGCTGCACCAGATGGTCACCGTGATGCGTAGCGGTCAGGAAGTGAAACTGTCCAAACGTGCAGGCAGCTACCTCACCCTGCGCGACCTGATCGAAGAAGTGGGCTGCGATGCGACCCGCTACTTCCTCGCCGTGCGTCGTGTGGATTCACAGCTGACCTTCGACATCGACCTGGCCCGTTCGCAGTCCAGCGACAACCCGGTCTACTATATCCAGTACGCACATGCGCGTGTTTGCAGCGTACTGCGCAAGGCCGAAAGCGAAGACAAGGCATTCGATCAGGCGCTGGCCCTCGACAATCTGGCCCTGCTGGAAGACGAGCGCGAAAAGCACCTCTTCAACCGCCTGTCCGCCTATCCTGAAGTGGTCAAACGTGCTGCCGTACAGCGTGAGCCGCACCAGATCGCACAGTATCTGCAGGATCTGGCCAGCGAGTTCCATACCTACTACAACGCCGTCCGCGTCATGGTCGATGACGATGCGCTGCGCAACGCCCGTCTGGCGCTGGGCATCGCTGTTCGCCAGACCCTGCGCAACGGCCTCGAATTGCTGGGCGTATCGGCCCCAGAGGAGATGTAAATGGCCCGCGGAGCCTCCCGCACACCTTCACGGAAGAAGACGACACCGCGTTCCGCTTCGACAGGCTCTAGTGGCTTGCCGGGGTGGGCAAAAGGCGCGCTGCTCGTTGCCGTAGGCTTTGGCATTGCTTACTTTGTCTTCGGCAAAAAGGAAAGCTCTGCACCAACTCCCCCGACACCGCCGCTCGTCAGCCCCGTTCAGCCGCCCACGGCCGGGAACGTGGGCAAGCCAGCAGCGACGGCACAGCGCCCCGCCACGTCGGCCGCTCAGGCACCGCAGGAGCAGAAGAAGAACGAAGCGCAAAGCTTCGACTTCTATACCATTCTGCCGTCGTCCGAGATTACACCGACCTCGTCGGCGCCTATGCCCCGCGCGACACAGGCTCCCGCGGCAACAGTAGCACCGTCTCGCCCAGCCGTAGCAACAACGGCAACGCAGGCGCGCCCATCAGAAGCACAGCCCGCCGCCGTTGCGCGCCCTGCGCCGGCAGCAGCGACGACCAGCGCCCCTGCAGCAGCCAGCACCAGCGGTGCCAGCTACATTCTGCAGTCGCTGTCGACCAGCTCGCAGGAAGGAGCCAACACCGTGGCCGCACGTCTGCGTGATCTGGGCCTGCCGACACAAGTACGGGCCGTGCAGCTTGCGAACGGCAAGACCACCTACCGCGTGCAGTCTGGTCCGTTCCCTGAAGGGGCCGAACGCGATCGCGCGCTGGGACTGATCCGCGTACAGCATCTGGACCCCATGGTGATCCGAGTACGCTGACGTCGAACCGGATGTACGTCTACGGCCCGTGCCGCCATGCTTTGCTTGCATGTCGATCACGGGCCGTCTTCATTTCGAGAGCAGCTCAACGGACAAGGAGAAGTGCCGATGCAGACGCATACCAAGCGCGCACCCGATGCACCGAAAGGCTTTCTGGAAACCGAAGCGGCCGGTCTGGAATGGCTACGCGAAGCCCACGGTGCCGAAGTAGTGAAAGTGGTATCCGTATCGGCGTCGACGCTGGTGCTGGAAGCGCTGGTACGCGGCCGCCCCAACGCCGACATGGCCTATCGCTTCGGCGAAGCGCTGGCCCACACCCATGCCGCAGGTGCAAAAGGGTTCGGTGCGCCTCCCCCTCTGGCACCGCTTGATCACGGCTATTACGGCCCCACGGAAGAACCGCTGCCGATGGCCTATGCTGACGAGCACCAATGGGGCCGGTTCTTCGCCGACCATCGACTGCTAGCCTATGCTCGAATCGCCCATGCGCGCGGCCAGCTGGCATCATTGGCCCCATTCGAACAGCTAGCCGAGCGGCTACGCGCAGGCGATTTCGACGACACCTTGCCCCCCGCTCGCATCCACGGCGACCTGTGGTCAGGCAATCTGCTGTGGACACCCACTGGCGGCGTCCTGATCGACCCTGCAGCGCATGGCGGTCACCCACTCACCGATATCGCCTCGCTGGCCCTGTTTGGCGTCGCCCATTTCGACGATATCGTGGCGGGCTATCAACACGTCACCCCGCTTCCCACACAGTGGGAAACCCTCATCGACCTGCACCAGTTGCCTTGTATCCTGCTGCATGCCGCGCTGTTCGGCAGCGTCTATGGCGCACAGGCACGCCAACTGGCACAACGCTACCTGCACTAGCGATCAAGCCTGCGATGCACGGCAGCAAGCAGTGGTGCCGAGCTCTTGCATAGCAGTGCACGATCGTCGGCAAGACTGCGCCACAGGCACACATTCGTGCCAGATTCTAAAAGAAACACTTCTTTTCAGCATAAATTGACGGGGATTAGAAAAAATCCCCCTTGATTTGCATGCGAGCAGCCCGCACCTACAACGTCATGTGCTGGTGATTTATCGAGTTCATCCGACACACCAGGCCACCACTCACTAGTAGCGAGAGAACACAATGACCACGATTGTATCCGTGCGTCGGGGAAATCAGGTTGCCATCGCCGGCGACGGCCAGGCCACCATGGGCAACACCGTAATGAAAGGCAACGTCTGCAAGATCCGTCGCCTCTACCGCGGTCAGGTACTGGCAGGCTTTGCGGGCGGTACCGCCGATGCCTTTACGCTGTTCGAGCGCTTCGAAGCCCAGCTTGAGAAGACACAGGGTCACCTGACCCGCGCCGCCGTTGAAATGGCGAAGGAATGGCGCAGCGACCGCGCCCTGCGCAAGCTGGAAGCGATGCTGGTCGTGGCCGACCATACGGCCTCATTGATTGTGACCGGTACGGGTGACGTCATGGACCCCGAGCACGGCATCGCCACCATCGGCTCCGGCGGTATGTACGCCTATGCGGCGGCTCGCGCCATGCTCGAAAACACTGAACTGACCGCGCGGGAAATTACCGAGAAAAGCCTGAATATCGCGGCAGATATCTGCGTGTATACCAACCACAACATCAAGCTCGAGGTGTTGGACTGATGAATGTCAAAGCACAGATGACGCCGCGCGAGATCGTTCATGCTCTTGACCAGCACATCGTCGGTCAGAAGGAAGCCAAGCGTGCTGTAGCCATTGCGCTGCGCAACCGCTGGCGCCGCATGCAACTGGACGACAGCTTCCGCGCCGAAGTGACGCCGAAAAACATCCTGATGATCGGGCCAACCGGTGTCGGCAAGACCGAAATTGCACGTCGTCTGGCCAAGCTCGCCAACGCCCCGTTCCTTAAGATCGAAGCCACCAAGTTCACCGAAGTGGGCTATGTTGGTCGCGATGTGGAATCTATCATCCGCGATCTAGTCGAGATGTCGATGAAGCTGGTGCGCGAACAGGCCCAGCAGGAAGTGCGCAATAAGGCAGAAGACGCAGCAGAAGAGCGCCTGCTTGACGCCCTGCTGCCACCGGCACGCGGCGGTGAATACGACAGCGCCGCCCGTAAAGACAGCTCTACACGTCAGGTCTTCCGTAAGAAGCTGCGTGAAGGCGAGCTGGAAGACAAGGAAATCGACATTGACGTCGCGCCGAACGTCAATGGCACGATGGAGATCATGACACCGCCGGGCATGGAAGAAATGGCCAGCCAGCTGCAGAACATGTTCTCTAATCTTGGCAAGCAGAAACGCGAATCGCGCCGCATGACCGTGGCCGAAGCACGCAAACTGCTGATCGAAGAAGAAGCGCAGCGCATGGTCGGCGATGACGACATCAAGCAGCGCGCCATTGAGGCCGTCGAACAGAACGGTATCGTCTTCATCGACGAAATCGACAAAGTCACCAAGCGTGGCGAGAACACCGGCGGTGGCGATGTCTCCCGCGAAGGCGTCCAACGCGACCTGCTGCCACTGATCGAAGGCTGCACGGTCTCGACCAAGTACGGCATGGTGAAAACGGACCACATCCTCTTCATCGCCTCTGGTGCGTTCCATTTGGCCAAGCCGTCCGACCTGATTCCGGAATTGCAGGGACGTCTGCCGATCCGCGTCGAGCTGAGCGCGCTGACACCGGATGATTTCGAACGCATCCTGACCGAGCCATCTGCCGCTCTGACGCGCCAGTATCAGGCGCTGCTGAAAACCGACGGCCTCGACATTGAGTACACCGCCGACGGTATCAAACGCATCGCCGAAATCGCGTATCAGGTCAACGAAGGCACCGAAAACATCGGGGCACGTCGTTTGCACACCGTCATGGAACGGTTGCTGGAAGAACCCCTGTTCGCCGGTGGCGAGCTTGAAAAGCAGGTCATCGACCGTGCATACGTCGATGAACGTCTGGGCGATCTGGCCCGCGACGAGGATCTGTCGCGCTACATCCTGTAAACAAGCGCACGTCCTCCAGGCCGCTGGCACAAACGGCTGTCACTTACCACCGTGATGATCCTACTACGCCAGCCGGTCTTCCACGGGCACCTTCGGGTGCCCGTTGCCGTATCTGCATGACATACTTTCACAATCCCGACAATATCATCAGCATCACCCAATGCCCCCGCAGTCACGAGGTACGCTCCCATGACGGATACGCCACTTCCCTGCCACGTTCACTATCACCGCGATCAACGCATGCTTGAACTGATCTACGCAGCAGCGGACAGCCAAGGCACGCCCCCCGCACAGATCGATGACGAAGGGCGCGACCATTATTGGCTGCCTGCCGAACTGCTGCGGGTCTACTCGCCGTCGGCCGAAGTACAGGGCCACTCTCCCGAGCAGGCCATACTGCAAACGGGCAAACGCACGGTCGGCCTCAACGACATCACCCCCGTCGGACGCTACAGCCTCAAACTGCACTTCGACGATGGCCACGACAGCGGCTTGTTCACTTGGGAATACCTGTATCGCATGGCACGCGAACAGGACGCATGGTGGAACCGCTATCTGGCACAGCTGGAAACCGCCGGTGCATCGCGCGAACCAACGGCCATTACCTTCAAAGCCCTCTAACCGGGGGCGGTCGAACGAACAATATTCCCCTAGTTAGCGCTGCCATAAGCGGACACATTCAGGCATCTTGGCCGCTCGCCAGCGGCTAGCGTCACTCTGAGCGACATCCATCGCGAGGCCTTCATCATAATCAGAGGCCATGTCGGCAGACATTGCGGCCCTGCAACGCTAAACTCTAACTATCCATCGCTTTATTCGACATTCATCCGGCTGGCCTGCCCTTTTGGGATTACGCAGGCCACGATAAGACGCCTCAAGGGACACATCATGGACGACAAGCGCACGACCCACTTCGGATTTCAGAACGTACCCGTCGAGGAAAAGGCCAGCCGCGTTGCCAACGTATTTCACTCCGTGGCACAGCGCTATGACCTGATGAACGATCTGATGTCGATGGGCATCCACCGCATCTGGAAGAAGCTGACCATCGAAAAAGCGGCGGTTCGCCCCGGTCAGACGATCCTCGACATTGCAGGCGGCACGGGCGACCTGACTGCCAAGTTCGCCAAAAAGGTTGGCCCGACCGGCCGCGTGGTGCTGGCTGATATCAACGCTTCGATGCTGAACGTCGGACGCGACAAGCTGATGAACATGGGCATCGGTCATGAAGTGGAATACGTTCAGGCCAACGCAGAAAGCCTGCCGTTTCCCGACAATACCTTCGATCGCATCACGATCGCCTTTGGCCTGCGTAACGTCACGGACAAGGACAAGGCCCTGCGCTCAATGGCACGCGTACTCAAGCCGGGTGGCCGTCTGCTGGTGCTGGAGTTCTCAAAACCGACCAATCCTCTGTTTGAGAAAATCTACGACCAGTACTCGTTCCAGATCCTGCCGCGTATCGGCCGTCTAATCACGCAGGACGCCGATTCCTACCGCTATCTGGCCGAGTCGATCCGCATGCACCCTGATCAGGAAACGCTCAAGGGCATGATGGAACAGGCCGGACTGGACCGCGTCGAGTACACCAACATGACCAACGGTATCGTCGCCCTGCACACAGGCATCAAGTTCTGAACGGCCGAGGCACAGCTGGCTCATGATGTTTCTACCCCGTTTTATGCTCAGGCGTGCCGAGCGAGCGCTCAACGCCCTGCTGCAGCGCGATCCAGCCACGCCCCAGCGTCTGGCTCCACTGGCCGGACGTTCGCTGGGCCTCGTGCTGACCGCACCAGCGACCCAGATCGTACTGGTGGCGACTGACACCGGGCTGCGTATTGCCGATGACTCATCGGCCTCCTCACCGGATGTTCGCCTTACGCTGACACCGGCGGCCCTCGGTGCGCTGCTGGGCGGAGCCGATATCGAAACCGTCATTCTGCAAGGCAGCGTACGGGCGGAAGGCGATACGGCACGGCTGAGCCACTTCGGCACCCTGCTACGCCGTCTGAACCCGGATCTGGAAGGCGCACTGGCCCAACTGATCGGTACACTGCCCGCCCACGCGCTGATGAGTCAGCTGCGCCGCCAGCATGCGCTGTATCGCAGTACTTGGACACAACTGCGCAACGACAGTGCCGATTACGCGACCGAAGAAGCGCGAGTAGTGGTAGGCCAGCGTCAGCTTCACGTCATCCGTGACCAGTTGGATGAACTTGTGCGCCAGTTGGAACGCAACGAACGGCGCTTGGCCCATATCGAACACCGCTGCACTTCCCTCGACGACAACAAGGAGCCACCCGCGTGATGCTAACGCGCCTGCTGCGGATTTTCTGGGTCATTGCTCGCTACCGCCTTGACCTGCTACTACCCCGCCACCGCCTGCCCACACGGATGCGTCTGCTTCTGCTGGTGCTGCCGTTCTGGCTGTTTCCGAAGCGCGATCTTCCCCGCGCCGTACGGCTGCGCGTGGCGCTGGAAACGCTCGGGCCAATCTACGTCAAGTTCGGTCAGATGCTGTCGACACGCCGCGACCTACTGCCCAGCGATTTTGCGACCGAACTGAAGAAGCTACAGGATCAGGTTCCCCCGTTTCCCAACGACGTCGCGCGTCGCGTGGTTGAAGAAAGCCTTGGTGCCCCTATCGACCGTCTGTTCTCGCACTTTGAAGCGTCACCACTGGCGTCGGCTTCCATCGCTCAGGTGCATGCGGCACGACTGCCTGAGGGTGATGATGTCGTGGTCAAAATCATCCGCCCCGGCATCGACAAGGTGCTACGCAGTGACATGCTGCTGCTGACCCGTGTGGCACGCCTGCTGCGCTGCGTGCCCGAGTTCCGACGCCTGCGCCCGGTCGAGGTGGTCGAAGACTACCGCCTGTCGCTGTTCGACGAACTGGATCTGCATAAGGAAGCGGCCAATACCTCGCAGCTGCGCCGCAACTTCAGCCAGTCGCACCTGCTGTACGTTCCGACGCTCTACTGGCCGCTCACGCGTCGCAATGTCATGGTACAGGAGCGCATCTACGGCATTCCGGTGGCGGATATTGAGACCCTGCGCGCCAAGGGCGTCGACCTGCGGCTGCTGGCCGAACGTGGCGTCGAGATCTTCTTCACCCAGGTCTTCCGCGATAACTTCTTCCACGCCGACATGCATCCCGGCAATATCTTCGTGGATGCGCGCGATCCGGCCGACCCTCGCTATATTGCTATCGACTGCGGCATCGTCGGCAGCCTGACGCGTGAAGATCAGGACTATCTGGCTCGCAATATTCTAGCGTTCTTCCACCAGGACTATTACGAAGTCGCGGCCCTGCACATCGAATCGGGCTGGGTGGGTGAAGGCACTCGTGCCAACGAATTTGCATCGGCCATCCGCGCCGTATGCGAGCCGATCTTCGAGAAACCGCTGAAGGATATTTCTTTTGGGCAAGCGCTGATGGGGCTGTTCCAGACCGCACAGCGTTTCAATATGGAAGTGCAACCGCAGCTCATCCTGCTGCAGAAGACGCTAATCAACATCGAAGGGTTAGGCCGTACGCTCTACCCCGAGCTAGATCTGTGGCACACCGCCAAGCCCTATCTCGAAAACTGGATGCGCGAGCGCTCAGGGCCACGCGGGCTGTGGAAATCGCTCAAGCGCCATGCGCCCGAACTGACCGATCGACTGCCCGAGCTGCCGCTGCTGGCACACCAGGCCTTGCGTACCTACGCACACGGGCAGCGCCACCGCCAGCAACTGGCAGTGGCACAGTCACAGCAGCTGCGTCAGTCACGCCATCAGCCGCGCCGCTACCGCCGCCTGCGCATCGGGCTACTGCTGTTGGCCACGGCACTGGCGTGGCAGCCCTTCTTGAGCGACTGGGTGGCCGAGCAGCACTGGAGCACTCTGACGGCCGGCGCGGTGGGTCTACTGCTGTTACTGCTGTAGCGTCATTCCCATCCGCAGTATGATAGAAAGGCCTCGGGCACATCCGAGGCCTATGCCACGATAACGACAAGGTCTACCGATGAGTGATGTTTTCGATCGTCTGAGCCAGGTACTGGCAGAGCGCCGCAACGCGTCCCCCGACTCTTCTTATGTGGCGCAGCTGCACCATAAAGGGTTGAACAAGATCCTCGAAAAAGTAGGCGAAGAAGCCACCGAGATGATCATTGCCGCCAAGGATGCCGAACATCCGGCCGACGCCGATCGTGAACGACTTCGCCTTGAAGCCGTCAAAGAAACGGCCGACGTCTGGTTCCACTCTCTGGTAGCGCTTTCACACCTCGGACTGGGGCTTGAAGACGTCGAGGCCGAACTGGCACGCCGTTTCGGTACCTCAGGACTGGAAGAGAAAGCATCACGCACCCGCTCCTGATGGCCGCCACTGGCGCATTCCTTGCACACAGAATGATGCGATACCGATCGCCGAACGCGCCCGTGGACCGAACAGGCTTTATCGAGTCACCTTGATGTCCCTGCGAGAATCCCAATGCTGAACGGCGTATCCCTTTCTTCCGTCATGATGGTCATAGGTGTCCTGCTGATCGTACTGGCCCTGTGGCGACTGCTGCGCGTCTTCCGTCCAGCGAACCGCCATCGCAAGGCAGCGGCCTCCGCCGAAACGACACGGCAGGAACCGGCCATCGGCTCATCGGATAGTGAACGAGGTGAATAATCATGCTGGATTTCAGCCTGTCAGAACTGGCGGTCGTCGGCACGATAGCGCTGGTCGTACTGGGCCCTGAGCGGCTGCCCAGTGCCGCGCGAACGGCCGGACGCTGGATCGGCAAGGCACGCCGCTTTGCGACCCAGATGCAGCAGGAACTGACCTCACAGCTGGACGCAGAAGAACTGCGCAAGGAAATGAGCGAGCATCAGCGCCTGCTGGATGAACAGATGCAGGAGACGCGACAGGCCCTCGCTCAGGTGCAGCGCGACACCCAGCACGCCCTAACGGATGCCACGGTTGATCCGACGAAGCCCGTATCAACCGCGATGGCACCGCCTCGCGATCACTACGCGCAGCAAGACGAGGTGGCACCTTGGCGGCCCGCCGCCTCCACGCCAGCACCATCCCTACCCGTGCAGGATGCACCGCGCCCGCGCATTGCGGCGAGTGCCCTACGCCCCACGCCATCTTCAGACAGCAACGCCGCTACCACGACAAGGAATGCCGATGACTCATGAAGCGCCTTCCTCTGCGCCCGACGATGAAAACGGTGGCCTGCGCGCCCCGCTAATCGAACACCTGATTGAACTGCGCAAACGACTGATTCGCTGCGCACTGTCGATCGTAGTCGTTTTCCTCGCGCTCTACCCGTTCTCCAACCGACTTTACGAGTTCGTATCCGAGCCGCTTATCCGCATGATGCCGCAGGGCACACGCATGATCGCCACGGAAGTGGCATCACCGTTTCTTGCCCCGTTTCGCCTGACCGTACTGACGGCCATCGTAATCACGGTGCCTTTCCTGCTCTATCAAATCTGGGGCTTCGTCGCGCCCGGCCTGTACCGCAAGGAAAAACGGCTGGCGCTGCCGCTGCTGGTCTCCAGCGTACTGCTGTTCTATCTAGGCATGGCCTTTGCCTATTACGTCGTCTTCCCCGTGCTGTTCCATTTCTTCACGGGCACCGTGCCCGCACACGTTGAAATGATGACGGACATTGACGCCTATCTCTCTTTCGTCGTGAAGCTGTTCATCGCGTTCGGCGTTGCGTTCGAAGTGCCTGTCGCCACGGTTCTGCTGGTGATGACCGGCATCGTGAGCGTCGACACCCTGAGTAAGAAACGTGGCTACGTGGTCATCGGCTGCTTTGTGATCGGCATGCTGTTTACGCCCCCCGATGTGCTCTCACAGTGCATGCTGGCTGTTCCCATGTGGGTACTGTTCGAAGCCGGCCTGCTGTTTGGCCGCTTGGTCAGTCGGCGTCAGTCATCACCCGATGATGAAGAGGATGCACAGGCAGACGACTAGCGCATCGCCCATGCCATACGGTAGCGGGAGCTGATATCTCCGCCCCGCTGCCCATCTTCCCACGTTATCCTCACTCGCCCACCTAATCTTGCCCCACCCCGTCTTCCCGCGTGAGCCGTCTTGAACGCAACGCCAATGCTTAACACCGTTCATCACGCACGACATCCTGCATCATGGCTTACGCACGCCCCCCTTTCATCTCCAGCAAAATCAGTCCATTGCTCGCCGAAGAACACCATTATCTGGCACTATTCGCACACGACAACAGTACGGAGGCCTATACGGCGCCCGTAACATAGGGATTATTTTGAATCAAAAGAGGGGAAAATAAATGACGTCGAACACTGCATCCCGTCACTCATTCAAGTGGGCACTGATCAGCATCGTGCTCGGTGGTGCGATGTACTACCTGCTGCCCTGGCACAGTATGCTGCTGAGCAGAGATATCTATGACATTCTGGTCAACCACACGCCGATATTCTATCCGCTATTTGCATGGCTGATGGCATTTTCCAACGGCATCATAATCGTTGCACCGCTGATGCAATTGCTAGGGCTGTACTATTTCCATCAGATCATCATCATGAAACTTCCGCTAAATGAGAAAGATCTGATGCTGTTTAGAGGCAGCATCACGCTTATCTTCGCCTTGCTGGCGGCCTTTTTTGCGGCGATAGCTACACTGACCCTGCTGACCCCCAATCACTACGGTCATGAGCCCTGCAGCCATATTATTCTGATAGCGCTTCTACAGCTGCCAATGGTGGCAGCACTGTGCGGTCCCTGCCTATCGATCGCCCAACAAGGGGGGAAGCGTTCGATGATGGCCGCGTCAGGGGCCTTTCTGTTCATTGTCTTTGCCTTACCTGCCATCAGGGTCTACTCCCTGCTAGCATTTAATAAGTATCTGGCCTACATGGTGCTTACCCATGCAGCCTTTACAGCCATCAATGTACTGTTTGCTACCCTGCTAAGAATGAGCGGTATTTCGCTGCGATCGACGCTGTACGGTGTAGCCCTTGTCCATATCTTCTCTCATATCGTGGCCCTACTCTTCATATGACACTGCGTACCTGCTGCGCACCATGATTCCGTCGCGGCATCCGCTGAGGCCATGAACCATCGCATCTGGCTCCTACGAAAAGCCCCCTCTTACGGCGAATAAGAAAGGGCTTTCTGTATGGCGAGCGGCCATTAACGTCGATAATAACGATCAGCAATGATATGGCCTAGAGCACTATTCGCAATGGCCGGGGTAACACAACGCGATACTGGGCACTAGGCCGGACGTGAGCGCTTCCAGAGCGGCAGCGCTTCCTTTAAGGCACCGATCCAGGGCACGGAGCGCGCGTCGCGCTGCTCACAGTTCAGCCCCACAAAATGCTGGAAGGGATGGCTGACCGTCATCGCCAGATAGCGCAACTTGCGCGATATCGCATCGCGCTGAGTGAACAGTCGAGCGATCTCCTGCGTCGCCAGATACAGCGGGCGGGCGGTCAGCTGAGCGCGACGTGCTACGGTCGCCACCACACTATCGCCTCCGATATCATCACCGTTCTGGCAGGCCACAGCGACCTCGGCCGCCAGCGAACGCGCCCCCATCAGCCCTAGGTTCAGTCCATGCGCCGTGATCGGCAGCATGCCGACGGCGGCATCCCCCAGCAGAATGGTACGTTCAGCGTGAAAGCGATCAGCATAGCTACCGCTGAGCGGCACGCGGTAGCGCGACGACGTCAGTGCGATATCCCCCAGTCGCCCTTGCAGGCGTGTATCCAGATAGGCGCGCAGAGTCCCTTCATCCATCATCATCACGCGATCGGCATCGACAGGTTTCAGCATCAAGGCCAGCGATGTCTGCTGCCCCTGCAACGGCAGCGTAGCAATGCTACCGCCATTATCGAACTGCTGTAGCGTCCAACCATCGTGGGGCTCAGAGTGCTTCACTCGACAGCACAGCATGTCGAACCCTTGGTCATCTGTACGGTGGCTGATATTGACGAGCGAACGCGTTTTGGAACCGCGACCATCAGCGGCCACCAGCAAGCGGGCATCCAGCGAACGTCCATCATCAAGCGTCAGCTGAACGCGATCGGACAGCATGCGGACACCGCTCAAGCGACGCTCCAGTAACGGCTGAAAACCGGCCTGCCGAGTCACCAAGGTGAACAGCTCATCACGCAGACGATGTTCAGGGATGAACTCCCCCACTCGGTCCGCCCCCGGTACCGGTCCAAACGACAGCGAGCGAGACACTTCTAGATCACTAACGCGCGCGCCGCGGATAGGAGAACGCTCACCGTCAGCGAGTCCATCCAACGCTCCCAATGTATCAAGCCAGTCCAGAATACCGTTAGATAAGGCCACATCGCGCCCGTCGTATTCGGAATCTTGCAGCGAGGCAGCAGGCCGTGGATCAATGACGGCAACGGACAACCCCTGAACCAGCAGCGCCAGCGCAGCGCTGAGCCCTACCGTTCCCGCCCCGATCACTGCAACGTCAACGGTATCGCGTTCTTGATGCATCAAATGTCCCTTGTGGTGTTCCTGCGGAAGAGTTCCCTTTCCATTGCGCCCATGCAGGTCTGCGGCAAGGTGTCCCCCAGTCTAGCAGCATCGGCAACGGCATCGGAGCGCAAACACCGCTGAATGAGGAATGTTCACGCGGAGGAAAACACCCTTCACATCGATGTGGACATCAGTGCATGAAGGATGTATAGCGGCGTGGGCAACACGCGGGGCAACTTACCAGCTGCCCTGATTTTCCATGCTGCTCCACGGTTCAGCAGGCGCGAGCGCTTCGCCTTTCTGCAGCAGTTCGATGGAGATGCCATCTGGAGATTTGACGAAGGCCATATGCCCATCACGGGGCGGCCGATTGATCACAACACCATCGTCCATTAGACGCTGACAGAGGGTATAGATATCATCGGTTTCGTAAGCCAGATGACCAAAGTTGCGACCACCGCTGTAGGTTTCGGGGTCCCAGTTCCAGGTCAGTTCGAGTTCGGGAGCGCGCTCGGAAGACGAGCGGACTTCATCGTGTGGAGCGGCCAGAAAGATCAGCGTGAAGCGTCCTTTGTCGTTATCGACGCGGCGCATTTCGCGCAGACCCAGCAGGTCGCAATAGAAATGGAGGGAGGCATCGACATCCTGGATACGGACCATCGTATGTAGATAACGCATGAACAGCACTCCTTGTTGTTGCGGGCAACGATCGTGGCCTTGATATCCACTGTAGTGACGTGTGGATCACTTTGCCTATCGTTTGCCTGCTTATCAAGCGCCGTTCATGCGTTAACGGATTATCGATTGTTCGGGGATCCGCAGTGCTGCGGATCGCAGGCCTTCACCGGAAAGGCAAGGGCCTGATACAGCTTACTTCTGGTAGCGAGCGCGCAGCTGGCGAGCAGCAGCCACCATGTTGTGCAGTGCCGGATCAACTTCTTCCCAGCGACGCGTTTTCAGACCGCAGTCTGGGTTGACCCACAGACGTTCGACCGGAATGTACTGCGCTGCTTTGTCGAGCAGATCAACGATCGCTTCGACACTCGGGATGTTCGGCGAGTGGATGTCGTAGACGCCCGGGCCGATTTCGTTCGGGTATTCGAAGCTACGGAACGCTTCCAGCAGCACCATGTGCGAACGAGAAGTCTCGATGGTGATGACGTCGGCATCCAGTGCAGCGATGGATTCAATGATGTCATTGAACTCGGAGTAGCACATGTGGGTGTGGATCTGCGTTTCGTCCTGTACGCCAGCAGCGGACAGACGGAAGCAGCCTACGGCCCATTTCAGGTACGCGTCCCATGCACTGCGCTGCAGCGGCAAACCTTCGCGAACGGCAGGTTCATCGATCTGGATGATGCCGATACCGGCTTTCTCAAGGTCGACCACTTCGTCACGCAGGGCCAGAGCGATCTGGCGGCAAGTGACTTCGCGCGGCTGGTCGTCACGGACGAAGGACCACTGCAGAACCGTAACAGGACCGGTCAGCATGCCTTTCATCGGTTTGTCGGTCAGCGACTGAGCGTACTGGCTCCAGCGTACCGTCATCGGCTGCGGGCGTTCGACGTCACCAAAGATGATCGGCGGCTTAACGCAGCGAGAACCGTAGCTCTGAACCCAACCGTTGCGCGTGAAGGCGAAACCGTCGAGCTGCTCACCGAAGTACTCGACCATGTCGTTACGTTCGGCTTCACCGTGCACCAGTACGTCGATGCCGTATTCTTCTTGGCGTTTAACCGCATCGGCGATCTGAGCCTTCATCTGCTCTTCGTAGCCCGCCTGATCCAGCTCGCCACGTTTGAACTGACGACGTGCGGCACGGATTTCCTGCGTCTGCGGGAAGGAACCGATAGTGGTCGTCGGCAGCAGCGGCAGGTTGAAGCGTGCACGCTGTGCTTTAGCACGTTCCGCATACGGGTGCTGACGGTCGTAATCGCTGTCTTTGACAGCTTTCAGACGGTCGGCCACGTGTGTGCGGTGAACGATCGTGGAGGCAGCGCGATCGGCAACGGCCTTGGCTGCATCTTCAGCGGCGGCTTTGTCAGCATCGCTGGCACTGCCATCGACCAGACGGGAAACCAGTGCGATTTCATCCAGCTTCTGGCGTGCAAAGGCCAGCCACGGTGCCAGATAGTCCGGCAGGTCGGTTTCAAAGGACAGATCGACCGGCGTGTGCAGCAGAGAGCTGCTACCTGCAACCCACAGACGATCGCCCAGTGCGGTGTGCGCTTTTTCCAGCGCGGCAGCTGCCGCCTTGGTATCTTTGCGCCAGATGTTACGGCCGTCGATGACACCCAGAGACAGCACTTTGTCCTGCGGCCATGCGTTCAGGTAATCAGCGTCTTGGCCTTTACCAAATACGAGGTCAAGGTGAACACCGTCAACCGGCAGTTCAGCTACCCATTTCGCCAGCTGCTGTACGGCACCGAAGTAGGTCGCCAGCAGAATGCGCGGGCCCTTGCCTTTCAGCGCGGTGTAGGCTTTCTGTACGGCCTGCGCCCATTCAGCCGGAATTTCCTGAACCAGCAGCGGTTCGTCGAGCTGAACCCATTCAACGCCCTGCGCTTTCAGTTTCGCCAGTACTTCACCGTACAGCGCCACCAGCTGGTCGAGGTAGTCAAGACGGGAAGCTTTACCGGTAGCACGTGCCAGCCACAGATAAGTGACCGGACCGATCAAGCTGACCTTGACGTTGTGGCCCAGGTCCAGCGCTTCCTGCACTTCATCAAACAGGCGAGTACTGCTGAGGCTGAAGGTCTGACCGTCTTCCAGTTCCGGCACCATGTAGTGGTAGTTGGTACCGAAGAATTTGGTCATCCCGCAAGCGGCGGCCGGCTTGCCGCTCGGCGCACGGCCACGAGCCATGCGGAAATAGGTGTCGAGGTCGACTGCTGTTCCGGCTTTGTGCTCGAAACGCGCAGGAACGGCACCAATCAGCGCAGTGATATTGAGAACGTGATCGTAGAAGGCGAAGTCGCCGACAGTGACAAACTCAAGACCGGCCTGTTTCTGGTCGTTCCAGTGGCGAGCACGCAGTTCACGTGCGGTGGCTTCCAGTGCATCAGCGGAAACATCACCCTGCCAGTAACCTTCCTGAGCTTTTTTCAGTTCGCGCTGTGCCCCAATGCGCGGATAACCAAGAGTATGTGCCGTAACGGTCATGTACCTGTATCCTGTGTGTAGAGAAAAGGGAAAGCGATGGATGGTCGAGAGCCGTAAACAGCTCTGTGTGTCGGCCTCTGCTTATGGATTCAGTCTCCTTTGCATTCGAGATTGAATCAAACTCATAAATTTCATCATTTGAGTGAATATAATTCATGCCACGCCTCGAAATCAGACATTTGCGCACTCTGGTCGCCCTGCGTGACAGCGGATCACTGGTAGAGGCCGCCGAACGGGTGCATCTGACCCAGTCGGCCCTCTCCCACCAGCTCAAGGAGCTGGAGGGGCGTGTCGGTACGCTGTTCAAACGCAAGACGCGTCCCATCCAATTCAGTCCCGTTGGCCAGCGCTTACTCGTACTGGCCGATCAGGTACTGCCGCAGATCCGCCTCGCCGAACGCGACATCGACCGTCTGATGCGACGCCATGAAGCACGTCTTCACATGGCGATCGAGTGCCACAGCTGTTACCAGTGGCTGATGCCGACACTGGATCACTATCGCCAGCAATGGCCCGATGTCGAAGTCGACCTGATGGGTAGCAATGTCTTCGAACCCCTCACGTCACTCCTGCGTGAACAGCTCGATCTGGTCATCACCTCTGACCCGCAGCCACTGGACGGCATTGAATACATCCCGCTGTTCCGCTACGAGAGCCTGCTGGCCGTCGCCCAAGACCATCCTCTGGCAAAACGCGCATGGGTGGCACCGGAAGATCTTCGCGAGCAGGTACTCATCACCTACCCCGTCGAACATTCACGATTGGATGTCTTCAGCAAGTTCATGACGCCCGCAGGCGTCTACCCGGACGAAGTACGCACCGCCGAACTCACCATGATGATGGTGCAGTTGGTAGCCAGCGGCCGTGGCGTCTGCGCGCTACCGAACTGGGCCCTCACCGAATACCTCAACCGCCAGTACGTCAAGGCACTGAAGCTGGGCGAACAAGGCATCTGGAGCACGCTGTACGCCGCTATTCGTCAGGAACAGCGCGAACAGCCTTGGATGAAGGCGTTCCTGCAGATCGCTCGCAAAACCTCCTCCGAAGAGCTAGACGGTATTCAGCTGCCATGAGGGACGGCGCAACGTCTGCGCATGAATCAGAATTAGTGTAGCGCCAATGCAGAGGCGCACGGTATACGGCACATCGCTATAAGAACATGCCTACTGGCACTAAGAGAGGAAGGTAGGAACAGAAGAGAGGGAGATCACGCAGGCGAGAGTGTTGCCCGCACGCCAACCACGATCAGCGGCTGACGCGCGGCAACAGCGCCTGCTGTTCCTGCCCCTTGGCATCCTGAGGGGGCGTAGGGATTAGCATGGAGAAGCGTGCGCCGTTCAGACTGGGCGCAGAAGAGATAATTAGCCGACCGGCGTGCCAAGCCACGATCTTGGAGACGATGGCCAACCCGAGCCCATGCCCGCTTGAGAACGGATTAGGGGCCGACGAGCGCGTGCGGCTACCGTCCAGACGCACGAACGGTTTGAATACCTTGTTACGGCTACTGGCAGGAATCCCTGGCCCATCATCGTCGATCTGGATGCACGCCACGCTGCGGATATAGGCCAGACGAACCTCAACCTGCTCCTCAGCATACTGGCATGCATTGCACAGCACGTTGAGCAGTGCACGTTTCAGATAGCGCCGATCGGCCAGCACCCACAGTACGGCCCGCCCTTTCATGCGCACCTCGATATGCGGATAGCGTACCGCCAGCTGCTCAATCAGATCACTGATCAGCTCATGTGCTTCGATCCACTCCTTGGCCAGCGGCAGCTGCCCTGCCGAGCTTTCCAGGCGCGAATAGGTCAGGATCTCGTCCATCAGGTGGTCAATGGCTTCGATATCATTGTCGATGTCGCTGAGCTGGCGCTGGATGGCCTCGGACTCACTGATATCCGCCACCATCTGCAACGCGAAGCGAATACGCGCCACCGGCGTACGGAACTCGTGTGATACCGCCTGAATCAGATCCTGCTGCGCACTGAGCGACGCCTGCACCTGCTCCGCCATGGCATTGATAGCATGGCTTAACGGGTGAAACGGATCATGGAAGTCGACAGGCACACGATAGGTGAAATCACCCCGCGCAATGCGCTCGGCCGCCCGCTGCAGACGCGCGAAGCGTCGCTGCCGGATAGAAATAAGCCAGCACCCCATCGCCACCAGCAAGACACCCAAAGCTATCAGTAGCATCACCACAGGCATGATCGGCGTCGCGGTGTAGAACGTGATCGGTCCTGCCGCAATCCAATGGCCATCGTTGAGCAACGCATACATCGACAGCGACGGTCCCTTAGCGGAGATCGAGGTCACGATCTGATGCGCGCTAAGCTGCTCACGCTGCTCGGGCGTCATGGTGGAAAGCGACTCGCTTCCCATCTGCATCGGCCAGTCACTGGTCAGACGTAGTCGATCGAAACGCGCATCGCGCGCCTTGGGCGGTTGCTGCTCAATCCACTCACGCAGCAGTTGCATGAGAATGATGGGCTGACGTTCCGTGAAGGAAATGGTGTCCAGCACAAGCACCTGACGCCCATCGGGCAACAGGTGAAAGAGACGCCAGCCGTTATCGCTGGCTTCCACAACGGTCTGTAGACTGTCTAGCCGCCGTTGCTGGAAATAGTTGAAGTGCAGCGTGGCTTCGTCAATAAGCGACAGATCGACACCCAACCGTTGGCCCCACACCGCCACCCAGTGCGCCTGCTCGGAAGGCTGCTTGCCTTCCAGCATATACGACAGGAGCGCCATGGGCATGCTGGCCGTCTGCTCACGGTAGTGCTGGGCCCTCCAGGACTCCCAGTACCAGAAGGCCGAGGCTGCCAGGGTCAGAATCAAGACAACCAACAGGATGAAGCGTCGATAACCAGCAAGCACTGGGCGTTTCAGATAAGACATCAAGCATCTCTGACAAACAGGTAGCCCTTGCTGCGTACCGTCTTGATACGCTGCGGATGATGCGGGTCGTCGCCGATCTTGGGACGAATACGTGACACTCGGACGTCGATCGAACGATCCTGTCCGTCATACTTGATGCCACGCAGCGCCGAGAATATCTCTTCTCGAGTGAGTACTCGCCCCGCGTTGGATGCAAGCAACCATAGCAGATCGAACTCGGCACTGGTCAGATCGATACGTTCGGCGTTCAGCCAGGCTTCGCGCGTTCCCGCATCCACTACCAGATCCTTGAACTCTAGGCGGGCATCGGAAGGTGCCGTTTCCACGGTTTCCGAACGGCGCAGAAGCGCGCGCATGCGTGCAAGCAGAACACGGGGAGGTACAGGTTTCGGGACGTAGTCATCTGCGCCCATTTCCAATCCCAGCACCTGATCCATGTCATCCGTGCGGGCAGTCAGCATCAGGATCGGACCGGCATACTGGGGGCGTACGCGGCGGCAGATAGACAAGCCATCTTCCCCCGGCAACATAAGATCGAGAATGACAAGATCCGGCCGCAGTGACAGGATGGTCTTCACGCCACGACTGCCATCATGTTCAACGCTGACCTTGAAACCGCTCCCTTCCAAATATTCCTTGGTCAGAGCGGCCAACCGCTCATCATCTTCGATGATCAGGATATGATCGTTTTCCAAAGCACACTCCATCGCTCGCCCTGTCGTCATTTTGAGGCGCTACCGACACATTCTGCTGTCATAGGCCTGTCATCATCGCCAGGACATCGTCGCCGGATGGTCGATTGACCCCCCTTCCTGAAAGTCAGCGTTCCGGCAACGTCCTGTGCCTGGCTCATATCATTGCATGATTCATTAGGAAAAAAGCTGTACGCGGCATGGTGACACCTTTCCCCTTACTCAGATCCAATTGAAGAAGCGGGGAAAATACGTACAGGGCCTTGGGTACTTTAATACCTGCCCATGAGGCCCACCACAGTTATTACAGAAAAGTTACAATTCCCTCCCCCGCGTACCGTCAGTGCATACCCTCGCCAGACACTAGGCGCACCGTCGATTGCAGGACTTGATGCCGGTCTGCGGAAAGCGGCCCCAGAGAAGCGTTCACCGCAGACTATTGCCACCATTGACAGATTACATAACCCTTAACCGGCTCATTGCAGTAGGCTTCTTAGGAAATGCAGCGTGTTCTGCACTATTTTCCGTTTTTGTAGGGGTTGATGTTTCCCCTATTCAGCGCCATCTTTCTAAGCAAGGCAGGATGCTTGGGTTATCGACAGCATCGCCTATTCAGGACACACTTTTGAAAAGGAACATTCCCATGAGCAGTGCAAAAACCAGCCATCTCAAAGACGCCAAAGCAACGGCGACCCGTCTGTTCCCGACCCGCAATGACATCCCTGAAAAGCAGCGTAGCCAGATCGTTGCCATCATGAATGCCCGTCTGGCCGAGCTGATCGACCTGTCTCTGGTCATCAAGCAAGCGCACTGGAACCTCAAAGGCAAAAACTTCATCGGCGTTCACGAAATGCTCGACGGCTTCCGCAGCGGCATTGATGCTCACGTAGATGAAACCGCAGAGCGTCTGGTACAGCTGGGCGGCACTGCCTTCGGTACGGTCCAGAACGTCGCTGAAAACACGTCTCTGGCAGCCTATCCGGCAACCATCCACAAAGTGGAAGACCACCTGAAAGCGCTGGCCGATCACTATGCAGGAGTTGCTGCAAAAGTCCGCAAAAGCATCGACGAAACCGATGAACTGGGCGATGCCGACACGGCTGACCTGCTGACAGGCGTATCTCGTACGCTGGACAGCAACCTGTGGTTCATCGAAGCGCATCTGCAAGCCTGATAAGCATCGACAGATCGAAAATCGCGTCGCCGTGACGTTAACGGGCAGTGGGAAACCACTGCCCGTTGTCATATCCAGCGGCCGTGCCCGACACCCCTTGGCACTGCATAGGTGCAGAGAAGTTTACCTCAACTTGCCTGATCATGCTCCCTACTGCTGTGTAACGCTAGTATCCACATACCCGTCCCCTAATCAAGCGCACGGTTACAGTATCCTCTTTTCAGAGCCAAGAGACGCAGTGTTAATGCATAAAGCATTAATATATCAATGTATTACAGTATGTTTCTCATATTAAAACATGCTCAATGCACACTACTTTCATCTCAAGTGCTACTAGCGTCCCGCTTGCTCGTTCATGCCTTACCTATCGGACATGATTTACCTTACCACGCCATCGTTTCGTATTGGAACTCAACCTATTGGGCATATCCGAAAAGCATCAGCGCGGTGCATAGCTGAAGACATCCGAGAACACCTGCTCGGTCATCGGTTCAATAGACGCCAGAGAATCCACGACGCCGTATACCATGCCCGGTGACCCCGACAGAAAAATGCTGTAGTGACGATGCGTCTGAACATGCTGGATCAAGGCATCATCGATGCGTGCCACGACGCCACCTATATCGTGTTCTCCCGCCTGCTCGACAACGGGGAAGTAGGAAAGTGCTGGCGTTTCCGCGGCCCACTGCCGCAGGTGAGTATGCAAGTACAGGTCATCAGCACCGCGCGCGCCCCACCACAGATCGACCTGGCGCTGCGGATAGCGCTGTAAGGCCGCCTCTGCTATGGCCTTCATCTGCGCCATACCGGTCGCGGCGGCCACTAACAGCAAGGGACGGTCATCATCTTCCTGCAGTACGCACTCGCCCTTGGGCAAGCGCACAGCCAGAGGCGACTCCGCATCAAGCTGGTGTGCCAGTGCGGCCAGCGCTGCGCTTACTGACTGGAACTGGACGTGCAATTCCAAACGCCCATCATGCGTACACGCGTTGGCGATCGAGAAGGGCAGCCAACGCGTCTCCCCCTCCACGCTCGCCTGGATTTCCAGATACTGCCCGGGCTGGTAGCGAAGTGATTCAGGCCCTTGCAGCCAGATCCGTGTGACCTCTTGGCTCAATGGCTGACGTTCGACCACACGGCAGCGTACGGTACGAGGTGTCACAGTGGCATGTGTCATGGATAACATCCTGTCATGAATGGCACAGCAGATGGACTGCCGATGAATACAACAACTGCCAGCAATAGCTGGCAGTCACGGTGTCCCCTATACAGAAGCGCGCACGCTCAGTCAGGCAAAATGCCGTATTCTGCCCAACGCTCATCGACCCGCTTGACGATATCGTCATTGCGCGTGATCGGTCTTCCCCATTCGCGGTCAGTTTCACCCGGCCACTTATCTGTGGCATCCAACCCCATCTTTGACCCCAAGCCACTGACGGGGGAAGCGAAATCTAGATAGTCGATCGGGGTATTCTCGACCATCACGGTATCGCGGACGGGGTCCATCCGCGTCGTGATTGCCCACACTACGTCCTGCCAGCTGCGCGTATTGATGTCTTCATCCACGATGATGATGAACTTGGTGTACATGAACTGGCGCAAGAAGCTCCATACGCCCATCATGACGCGCTTGGCATGTCCCGGATAGCGCTTGCGGATTGAGACAATGGCCATCCGATAAGAACAACCTTCCGGCGGCAGATAGAAATCGACGATCTCGGGAAACTGCTGCTGCAGGATTGGCACAAACACTTCGTTGAGTGCAACGCCCAGCACAGCAGGCTCGTCCGGTGGACGTCCCGTATAGGTGGAATGATAGATCGGATCGCGACGGTGGGTGATGCGCGTGATCGTAAAGACGGGAAAACGGTCCACTTCATTGTAGTAGCCCGTATGATCACCGAACGGCCCTTCCTCCGCCAGTTCATCGGGATAGATGAACCCTTCCAACACGATTTCCGCCGATGCCGGCACCTGCAAGTCAGCATGCCCACAACTGGCCAGCTCGGTACGCGCATCGCGCAGCAGTCCAGCAAAGGCATATTCAGACAGACTGTCAGGAACGGGCGTGACGGCGCCCAGAATGGTCGCGGGGTCGGCCCCCAGCGCTACAGCGACCGGGAACGGCTCGCCCGGGTGAGCTTTCTGCCATTCCTGAAAGTCGATGGCGCCGCCGCGATGCGACAACCAGCGCATGATGAGCTTGTTCTTGCCAAGCTTCTGCTGACGGTAGATGCCAAGATTTTGACGTTTGCGATGAGGACCTTTGGTGATGACCAGCGGCCACGTCACGAGCGGCGCAGCATCTTCCGGCCAGCAGTGCTGGATGGGCAGACGATCGAGATCGACGTCATCGCCTTCCAGCACCACTTCCTGACACGCTGCACGGCGAACCTTCTTCGGCCCCATGCTCATGACCTTCTTGAGCAGCGGCAGCTTCGACCATGCGTCCTTGATGCCCGTCGGCGGCTCAGGTGAGCGCAGCCACGCCAGCAGCTCACCGATCTCGCACAGTGCGGAAACGTCGTTCTGCCCCATGCCCATTGCCACTCGACGCGGGGTGCCGAACAGGTTCGCCAGCACGGGCATATCGCTGCCCTTGACGTTTTCAAACAGCAACGCAGGGCCGCCAGCACGCAGCACGCGATCACAGATTTCCGTGATTTCGAGATAGGGATCAACTTCGGCGGTCACCCGCTTCAGCTCCCCTTCCCGCTCAAGATGGGCGATGAAATCACGCAGATCCCGATACTTCATGCGGCGTCCTCCTGACAGGCCAGCATCATCCGTGCACTCTGTTCTAGCGGCGCTTCATGGCCTCGAAGAACTCGATATTGGTCTTGGTATCTTTCAAGCGATCAATAAGGAATTCCGTAGCCGCCACGTCTTCCATCGGGTTGAGCAGCTTGCGCAGAATCCACATGCGTTGCATTTCATCTTCGCTGCACAGCAGATCTTCACGACGCGTACCGGAACGGCGAATGTTGATGGCCGGGAATACGCGTTTTTCGGCCAGCTTGCGGTCGAGGTGCGCTTCCATGTTACCGGTCCCTTTGAACTCCTCGAAAATAACTTCGTCCATCTTGGAGCCAGTATCGACCAGTGCGGTCGCGAGGATAGTCAGGCTGCCGCCCTCTTCGATGTTACGTGCCGCACCAAAGAAGCGTTTCGGTTTTTCGAGCGCGTGAGCATCGACACCACCGGTCAGCACCTTACCGGAGGACGGCACGACGGTGTTGTAAGCACGGGCCAGACGCGTGATGGAGTCGAGCATGATCACGACATCTTTCTTATGTTCGACCAAGCGCTTGGCCTTTTCGATGACCATCTCGGCAACCTGGACATGGCGTGCCGGCGGCTCATCAAAGGTGGACGCGACCACTTCACCACGTACCGTACGTGACATCTCGGTCACCTCTTCGGGACGCTCGTCGATCAGCAGCACGATCAGGTAGCACTCAGGATTGTTGCGCACGATCGCATTGGCGATGTTCTGCATCATCATCGTTTTACCGGCTTTCGGCGGCGACACGATCAGACCACGCTGTCCCTTACCGATCGGAGCGGTCAGGTCGAGGATACGAGAAGTGATGTCTTCGGTGGAACCGTTACCAATTTCCATGACCAGACGTTCATCAGGGAACAGCGGCGTCAGGTTTTCGAAGAGGATTTTGTGGCGGGCGTTTTCGGGGCGATCAAAGTTGATCTGGTTGACTTTCAGCAGGGCGAAGTAGCGTTCGCCTTCCTTCGGCGGACGAATCTTGCCGGAGATGCTGTCACCCTTGCGCAGGTTAAAGCGGCGGATCTGCGACGGCGAGACGTAGATATCGTCCGGGCCAGCCATATAGGAACTATCGGCGCTGCGCAGGAAGCCGAAGCCGTCCTGCAGAATTTCCAGCACACCATCGCCATAGATGTCTTCACCGCTTTTAGCGTGCTTCTTGAGGATGGCAAAGATGATGTCTTGCTTGCGCGTACGGGCAACGTTGTCGATACCCATATCCTGAGCGATGTCGAGTAGCTCAGTAACGGCTTTTTGCTTGAGTTCGGTAAGGTTCATTGGCGTCTATAGGAAAGAGCTGAAAGCTTCAGCATGAGCATGAAAGAAAACGAGACGGTGGGCCTAGAAAGCACACGACTCATGAAGCGTGCGAGCGGGAAGCCACACACACTCAACAGGAGCGTCATGTGATTCCCGAGGTAATCCTCTTGAACCTGCTGTGGTCGATACCACGGCATTGGCTGTCTGGACAGCGAGCCGGTCAACGAGAGCAACCGCGGGCACACGGCGAACAAACGCCATGTAAATGCCGTTATCGTGGCGATGACGCCAGACGGAGCGAATGCCATCAACAGTGGTGACCTCATCATGCCGGACAGGTCTCGAGCGGACGTGACATGCTTGCGACGAGCGAGTAAACCGCCTCGGTTTCATATAGCCTCGCCTGACGCCTGAAAACAGACGTAAGCTCAGAGGGAGAGTGGCAAAGGGAAACGAGAGTGGCTCGGCAGTACCAATGGATATCGGTGACTTAAATGCGCGCCGAAGCGTTGAAGATGTTTTTAAACAGATGGATGCTCTGATGTTATTCAAGGAATCTTGGAAGTGCAAGTTCTGAACGCAATTTTCTGTTTCGGAACATTGTCGACAGCCAGACGACACCCATCATCCCCCTTTTATTCGCGTCCGCAGACGGTTTCGTCACGCCAAGCATGCCACCCATCCGCCACGATAGCATCGGTATCGGATACCAGTGCCACGGGAGTCTCACCCGCCCACGCGATCCAGAAACGTTCGCGCAGCCATGGCGGCACACCGCGGGCCTGAAAGAGGGCCTTAATCGAACGACGACAACCGTTGACCCTCAAGCGCTCGCCGCCCTCGCGCGCGACAAAGCGCACATCACACGAGACACCTCCGGCAAGCGGTTCGACCCGCCATTGAGCATAGGCGTCGATTGTCGCACTCGACAGAACAGCATCATCGGCAGAGTTGGCCGCAAGATATAAGGTACCTTGCCACAACCGCACCTCACCGCCGGGCCAGTGGACATGCCCATGGCCGACCTTCAACTGCGCCAGCACCGTCTCAAGCCGAGCGCGTGGCGGCATCGGAATTCCCTGATGTGCCAATGCACGCCGTATCATCAGGCGCGCCTCACTATCGTCCATTGTAGAGAGGGCGTCGATCGGCAGCTGCTGGGGGGCTTTAGGCCACTGCGCCAGCTGTCGATCAGCCATCATCTCCAGCAGTTCGTGCGCTTCACGCGCATGCGTAGCCACCTGCCCCAGCGCAGCGACCGCTTGCGGCCAGCGTTCACTCAGACATGGTATGACCTGATGACGCAGATAGTTGCGATCGTACTGCGACGAGGCATTGGAGGGATCATCACACCACTGAAGGCCATAGCAGTGCGCGTATGCGTCGAGCACTCGACGACGATGCGCCAGTAGCGGTCGCATTAGCAGCGCCCTGCCCAATGGCCGCAGGGCAGGCATACCGGCTATGCCTGCGATGCCACTGCCTCGCATGGCCCGCTGCAGCACGGTTTCAGCCTGATCATCGGCATGGTGCGCCATCCACAGCACATCACCCTCGCGCAGCACTTTCATAAAGGCAGCGTACCGTGCATCGCGCGCCTGCGCTTCAGGCCCACCGTCCGCGTCGATATCAATCGTCACGCGCTCAATGTGCAGCGTGATACCCCATTCAGCGCAAGTGGAACGGCACAAGCGTTCGAAATCAGCCGCCGCATCCTGAAGCTGATGATTGACATGCAGAGCATGAAGTTCAAGCGAGCAAGAAGGCTTCAGGCGCAGCGCGCGCGCGGTGCAATGAAGCAGTGTGATGCTATCGCAGCCGCCAGACAGCGCGACCCATAGCCGAGAACAGCAAGACGGCAGCGAAGCCAAGGCTTCGACTACCGTCTCGAGAAGAGGCTCTGCCGACCCGTCAAGGTCGGCAAGCACATCAGGACATGGCGCCATAGCTCATCAGACGCTTGAAGCGACGTTCCAGCAGCGCTTCAGTGCTCAGCCCCTCAAGGTGAGACAGCGACTGGTTAAGCGCTTTGCGCAGGTTCTGTGCCATGACGGTTGGGTTGCGATGAGCGCCACCCAGTGGCTCGTCGATAATGGTATCGACCAGACCACGCTCCTTGAGCTGGCGAGCGTACACACCCATGGCTTCGGCCGCTTCGGGTGCTTTCTCGGCGCTCTTCCACAGGATGGAAGCACAGCCTTCCGGCGAGATGGTGGTATACGTGGAGTATTCCAGCATCATCAGCTCGTCACAGACACCGATAGCCAGCGCACCACCGGACCCACCTTCACCGATAACGGTGGAGATAATCGGCGTTTTGAGGCGCGACATGACGGCCAGGTTGCGCGCAATGGCTTCACTCTGCCCACGCTCTTCGGCATTGATACCCGGATACGCCCCTGGCGTGTCGATGAAGGTGAAGATCGGCATGCGGAAGCGTTCTGCCATTTCCATCAGGCGCAGTGCCTTACGATAGCCTTCAGGACGCGGCATACCAAAGTTGCGACGTACCTTCTCTTTCACCGTACGGCCTTTCTGATGGCCGATGATCATGACGGGACGGTCTTCGAAGCGAGCGACCCCACCGACCAGCGCATCGTCGTCGGCAAAGGCACGGTCACCGTGAAGCTCATCAAACTCGGTGAACACGGCGTCGATGTAATCGAGCGTATAGGGACGATCCGGATGACGGGACAGCTGACATACCTGCCATGCCGTCAGATCGCTGAAGATGTGCTCGGTCTGTTTGAGACTTTTCTCTTCCAGACGTGCGATTTCTTCGCTGATATTGATCTTGCTGTCGTTACCGACCAGGCGCAGCTCTTCGATCTTGGCCTGCAGCTCGGCGATCGGCTGTTCGAAATCCAGATAGTTGGGATTCATAAGGCGTGAAAAGGCTCTTCTGAAAGTGGCTACGGTACCTGCCTTCATGACACCGCAAAAAACGGCAGGCACCGACCTTGCGAGCATCGCCCTTGTCGCAGAACTGCCAGTACGGCAGTGCGGGGGTCGTCACGAGATGCTCGATCTTGTAAATCAACAGTGGCGCTTGCCACGTAGCGTGAACAGCCACCATAACGGCTGAATGCCACAAAGCGCACTGTTTCCAATATACGGCATTATCTCACGCATAACGAAACGTGCAAGAGTAGAAACTCTACCGGTACGTTAAGCGCACACCGCGCTGTCCTTCAAGTTCATTGAGCGAGATCATCAGTTCATCGCTCGGTGAGACCCGCCATTCCGCCCCGAGTTCGATCAGACCACCGGCCTGTTCGTTGCGGTAGTTGAAACGCACGGGCAGCCCCTCTTGATCGAGGTGCGGTTGCAGACCTTCCTTCAAGCGGCGCGGGAAATGAATGTCCAGCCGACGCGTGTCCAGCGTGACCTCAATGGCCTCGCCGTAGCGCTTGCGAGCATCCACCATCATGGTGATTTCCTTGCCGCGCAGCCTCAAACCACCACTATAGTCGTCCGAGCTGACATCGCCCTCGATGATCATCACCTGTGAGTCATTGAGGCTGGCTCGCACTTGATCGTACAGCTCGCCGAACAGCGAAACTTCAATGCGCCCGGTGCGGTCATCCAGCGTCACAAAAGCGATCGTATCGCCGCGGCGCGACTTCATGGTACGCGTGCCGACCACCAGTCCCGCAACCCGCTGGGGCTCGCGCGAAGGACGCAGGTCGTTAATGCGCGTACTGACGAAGCGCTTCAGTTCCGGTTCATATTCGTCGATCGGATGACCGGTCAGGTACAGGCCTAGCGTATCTTTCTCGCCGCCCAGACGTTCGCGATCGGTCCACTCGCGCACATCGCGATACTGCGCGTAGTTATCCGTTTCACTCTCTTCAGCAGCAAACATGTCACCGAACATATCGTCGATGCCGATGGACTGGTTGGCATGCGACTGGGAAGCGGCCTTGAGCGCATCGTCCAGTGCCGCCGCCAGTATCGCGCGAGAAGGTCCTAGCTGATCCAACGCGCCGGAACGGATCAGTGCTTCCAGCGTACGCTTATTGAGGCGTTTACCATCGACTCGGCGACAAAAATCAAACAGGTCGATGAAATCACCGTCCTGACGACGTGCTTCCACGATCGCTTCGATCGGGCCTTCACCGACGCCACGAATGGCCCCTAGCCCGTAAACCACCTGCCCTTTCTCGTTGACACTGAAGCGATACTCGCCGCGGTTTACATCCGGCGGCGTCACTTCAAGCTTCATGCGTCGGCACTCTTCGATCAACGGCACAACCTTGTCAAGGTTGTCCATTTCGGTAGAGATAACGGCCGCCATGAACGAGGCTGGATAGTGGGTCTTCAGCCATGCCGTCTGATACGAGACCAGACCGTACGCAGCAGAGTGCGATTTGTTGAACCCGTAACCGGCAAATTTTTCTACAAGGTCGAAGATGTTACCGGCAAGATCCTTGTCGATACCGTTGTTCGCACACCCTTCCATAAAGCCGGACCGCTGCTTGGCCATCTCTTCCGGCTTCTTCTTACCCATCGCGCGGCGCAGCATATCGGCCTGACCCAGCGTATAGCCGGCCAGCACCTGCGCGATCTGCATGACTTGCTCCTGATACAGGATGATGCCATAGGTCGGCTCCAGTACCGGTTTCAGCCACTCATGCTGGTAGTCGGGGTGCGGGTAAGAAAGCTCGGCCCGCCCGTGCTTACGGTTGATGAAGTCGTCCACCATGCCGGACTGCAAGGGGCCGGGGCGGAACAGCGCCACAAGGGCGATCATGTCTTCAAGCGAGTCAGGTTTCAGACGCTTGATCAGCTCTTTCATCCCGCGCGATTCAAGCTGGAATACGGCGGTGGTTTCCGCACGCTGCAGCAGGCTGAACGTTTCGCGGTCATCCAGCGGGATAGTGGCAATATCCAGCGGACCTTGGCCGCTGCGGGCACGTTCCTTATCCACCCACTGAAGCGCCCAGTCGATGATGGTCAGGGTACGCAACCCCAAGAAGTCGAATTTGACCAGCCCGGCCTCTTCAACGTCGTTCTTGTCGAACTGGACGACCAATCCCGAGCCGTCTTCATCGCACAGCAGCGGCGAGAAGTCGGTCAGCTTGGTCGGCGCGATCACCACGCCCCCAGCGTGTTTACCGGTACCACGCGTGATCCCTTCCAGTTTGAGCGCCATCTCCCAGATTTCGGCCGCTTCTTCGTCGCTCTCGACGTAATCGCGCAGCGGCTCTTCCTGTTCCCAGGCCTTGGCCAGCGTCATGCCCACCTCGAACGGAATCATCTTGGACAGACGATCCCCAAGCGAGTACGGCTTGCCCTGCGCACGCGCCACATCGCGCACTACGGCCTTAGCGGCCATGGTACCGAAGGTCACGATCTGCGATACCGCATCGCGACCGTAGGTGTCGGCCACGTAGTCGATAACGCGGTCGCGTTTTTCCATGCAGAAGTCGACGTCAAAGTCGGGCATGGAAACACGCTCAGGGTTCAGGAAGCGCTCGAACAGCAGGTCGTATTCGAGTGGATCAAGGTCGGTGATCTCAAGCGAATACGCGACAAGCGAACCCGCACCGGAACCACGCCCAGGCCCAACGGGAATCCCGTTCTGCTTGGCCCAACGGATGAAGTCCATGACGATGAGGAAGTAACCGGGGAACCCCATCTGGTTGATGATCTGAAGCTCGAACTCCAGACGTTCGCGGTACTTGGGTTCTTCCTCCTCGCGGCTGCGCTCACGATAAATAGCATTCGGACCCTCGAACAGCAGCTCCAAGCGTTTGGTCAGACCTTCATGGGACAGCTTGTTGAAGAACTCTTCAATGCTAAGACCATCAGGAATGGGGTATTCCGGCAGGAAGTAGGTACCCAAGCGCAGGTCGACGTTGCAGCGTGCTGCAATCATGACCGTGTTCTCGAGCGCCTCGGGGATGTCATCGAACAGCTCAGCCATTTCAGCAGGCGATTTCAGATACTGCTCTTCGGTATAGCGCTGTTCACGGCGCGGATCGTTGAGCGCCCGCCCTTCCCCGACAGAGACGCGCGTTTCGTGCGCCCAAAAATCTTCGCGCTTCAAGAAGCGCACATCGTTGGTTGCTACTACGGGGGTGCCGGTTTCAGCTGCCAGAGCGACCGATAGGTGCACGCACTCTTCATCGTACTGGCGACCGGTGCGCTGCAACTCTAGATAGAAGCGATCAGGGAAGAAGCGCTGCCATTCCGCCAACAGCGTACGCGCCATTTCAGCATGATCCGCCAGCAAGAAGCGCCCGATTTCGCCCTCTCGCGCACCGGACAGGGCGATAAGGCCTTCGGAAGCTTCGAAGATCCACTCTTTGTGCAGCAGCGGTACGCCTTTGACCTGCCCATGCTGCCACCCGCGGGAAATCAACTCGGTCAGGTTCTTATACCCTTCCGCGTTCATGGCGAGCAGTGTCAGGCGGTACGGGTGCTCTTCATCCTGCGGGTTGATCATCCACAGGTCGCTGCCCACTACCGGCTTGATACCGGCCCCCTGTGCCGCTTTATAGCCTTTGACCAGCGCAAACAGGTTGGTTTCGTCGGTAATGCACTGTGCGGGCATGCCCATTTCGGTAACGGTCTTGGTCAGCGGCTTAAGCCGTACCAGACCGTCCACCAGAGAATATTCGGTATGTACGCGCAGATGTACGAAAGGCGTCGTCATGGCAACTCTCGAAGAAGAAACAGAGGTGATCGTCCTTCATGCAGAAGGGATCACTCGCCGTGATATGCAACACACATCATGGCAGGGAATCGCAGCTGAAAGGTGCAGACTTCCGGCATCATTCCAGAAGCCTCACGCCTCACAGCAAGGATAGCTGACGCTGTACGGGGCCGAAGGAACGGCGATGTTCGGGCAGAGGCCCCAGTTTTTCCAACATGGCCAGATGCTCGCGCGTTGGATAGCCCTTGTGGCGAGCAAAACCATATTCGGGGTATTGCGCATCCAGCGCGACCATTTCCGCATCACGTGCCACCTTGGCCAGAATGGAAGCGGCGCCGATGGCGGGATGACGTGCATCGCCCTTGACTACCGCTTGCCCCGGCAACGGGTGCCCCGGCAGACGGTTGCCGTCAACCAGTAGGTATTCGGCGGCCGGAGCCAGCGCGTCAATGGCGCGCCGCATGGCCAGATGCGTCGCATGATAGATATTGAGCTCGTCGATCTCTTGCGGTGAGGCACTGCCGATCGCCCAGGCCAGCGCTCGCTCGCGGATCAGTACGTCCAGTGTCTCGCGCTTCTTGGCCGACAGCGCCTTGGAGTCGGTCAGCCCGTCAATGGGACGCGAGGGGTCCAGAATTACGGCGGCCGTTACGACATTGCCAATCAACGGCCCTCGCCCTACTTCATCCACACCAGCCAGCAACATGCCATCGTACTCGATGACGAGTGGCGGCCACTCTTTAGGAGCACCTTTGGCGGCACGAGAGCGGGAGCGCGTTGAAGAGGAACGTACGGTCATGAGCAACAGTCCTTTACTGGCAGCCGTGGCAAGCACGACTACGGTCAATCAGGCGAATTCTGAACGAGTGACAGCACGGCATCGGCTGCACGCTCACTGGCATGGCATGCCAACTGCGCGTGCAGCTGCCGGAAGCGCGTCATGATCGCAGCATTGTCCTGATGGAGCAAAGGTCTCAGGGTGTCATGCAGCCGTTCGGGCGTGACCTCATCCTGAATCAGCTCGGGAATCATATCGTCCTGCGCGATCAGGTTGGGCAGTGAAATCCAGCGCGTCTTCACCATTCGCTTCGCGATGGCGTGCGTCAGCCACGGCATACGATAGGCCACCACCATCGGACGATGACAGAGCATAGCCTCAAGCGCCGCCGTTCCTGACGTAAGCAATACAGCATTGGCCGCCGTCATGACCGTCGCCGCCGGTTCGGCCGTCACGACAATGGCAGCCGCCACCGCGGGATCGGCCTGTGCCAGCAACGCTCTGATTTCGTCGTGACGAGCAGGCGTGGCTGCAGGAATGACGATCGACAGCTGAGGCTGATCCGCCAACAGCAATGGCACCGTTTCTAGGAAGACGGGGAGCATGCTCGCCACTTCACTGCGCCGCGAGCCCGGCAGGATCGCCAGCACCTTAGCCTCATCGGCAAGCGCCAGTGTCCGGCGCGCGGCCGCCTGGTCATCTTCTACAGGCAACGTATCGGCCAGTGGGTGCCCCACAAAAGTGACGGGCATTCGATGCTGGCGATAAAAATCGGCTTCGAAAGGCAGTAGCGTCAACATGTGCTCGGCCGAAGCCTTGATGCCCTTGATGCGCCCCTGTCGCCATGCCCACACCGAGGGACTGACATAGTGCAACGTATGCATGCCGCGATCGCGTAGCTGCCGCTCTAACCCAAGCGTAAAGTCCGGCGCGTCGATACCGATCATGATATCAGCCCCCCATGCCAGAGCAGCCTCGCGCAGCTGACGCCGCACGCTGAAAAGCCGCGGCAGATGGCGCACCACCTCGACCAGCCCCATCACGGACAGCGTTTCCAGCGGAAAGAGACTCTCCATGCCCTCAGCGATCATGCGGGGGCCACCAATGCCTTTGAAGGCAATCTGTGGATAGCGTGCTTTGAGCGCGTGCAGCAAGCCACCGCCAAGGATATCGCCCGAGAGTTCGCCCGCAACGACGAACACCTTGAGCGGCGCGGGAGCAACGGTCTGAGTCATGGGTAGGGTCACCGTACCGGAGAATAGGCGGGACGATCCGATCACAGTCGCGCGAGCCGTGCCCTGCTGGCTGGCGTGTCTGTACGGCCGATCATTGAGACAGGGTCACCGAAGCGGCATGGAAGCGCAGGCAGTGTTCCATGAACGCAACGGGAAACCCTTCGCCAGCAGTGCTGACGGTATGTCCTGCACGCCGATAGAGGGTATCAGCGTGTAAGGCCTCGAGTAGACGATACCAGTGAGTCGATGAACATATCGACTTCCGGCAGGGTCTCTTCCTTCTGCAGCTCGGCAATCGCTTCGCTGAGCGTTTGCTTGCCACGGAAGACGCGCTTGTAGGCGTCCTTCAGCGCGCTGATCGCTTCAGCGGAGAACCCACGTCGACGCAGCCCTTCCGCATTGATGCCGTGCGTATGAGCCGGGTTGCCATTAACCATGACGAAGGACGCAATGTCCTTAGTAATGATCGAGCCACCGCCGCACATGGCATGCGCACCAACGTGACAGAACTGATGCACGGCAGCCAGCCCGCCCAGGATGGCATGATCACCAATGGTGACGTGCCCGCCCAGTGTGGCTTGGTTGGCCATGATGCAGTGATCGCCGATAACGCAGTCGTGTGCTACGTGCGAGTAGGCCATGAACAGGTTGTGGCTACCGATACGCGTCAGCGCCTGATCCTGAACCGTACCTCGGTGCACGGTAACGCCTTCACGGAACGTATTCTCATCACCAATCTCGAGATACGTCTTTTCACCGTGATATTTCAGATCTTGGCAGTCCTCACCGATAGTGGCGAACTGGAAGATACGATTGCGCGCACCGATGATCGTGGAACCCTTGATGACGACGTGGGGTGCAATGACACACCCCGGTCCGATGACGACATCAGGCCCGATAACGCTATAAGGCCCGATTTCGACGTCATCGGCGACCCGCGCTTCAGGGTCGATGATAGCAGTCGGGTGGATCAAGCGATCTTCCTCTCAGCACAGATGATGTCGGCTTCACAGGCAAGCTCGTCGTCGACATAGGCACGGCAAGTGAACTTCCAGATGCCACGCTTGGACTTGTCCATGTGAGCTTCTAGGTACAGACGATCACCCGGGTAGACCGGACGCTTCAGGCGCACGTTGTTGCTGCCGACGTAGTAATAGATGTAGCCATCACGCGGCAGCTTGTTGACCGTCTTGAACCCGAGGATACCGGCCGCTTGTGCCAGCGCTTCGGTGATCAGTACACCCGGCATGATGGGATGATCCGGGAAGTGACCGGTGAAGAACGGTTCGTTGTAGCTAACGTTCTTGTAAGCTCTGATGTACTTGCCCAGTTCAAGTTCCACTACTCGATCCACGAGGAGGAACGGGAAGCGATGCGGCAGGTACTCCTGAATTTCCTTGATACCCATGACCATGTAGTCAACCTCTGAGGCACGGCCTCTGAAAATTAAAATGCCTGCGACCAGGCAGGCTTTATATAGTGCGTATTGGCCCGATGCAACCTTGCGGGCCAAGACACTCTCCGAATATCAGCGCTTTTCGAGTCGAGAAAGACGGCGTGCCATCTCGTCCAGCTGCTTGAATCGAACGGCATTCTTACGCCACTGGGCATTCGGCATCGCGCCGGTACCCGAGGAGTATACACCTGCCGAGTGAATCGAGTTGGTGATCAGGCTCATACCGGTAATCTGAACGCGATCGGCGATCTCGAGGTGACCCGCAACACCGACACCACCGCCCAGCAGACAGCCGCGACCGATCTTGGTCGACCCAGCGATGCCGACACAACCCGCCAGCGCGCTATGATCGCCAATCTGGACGTTATGGGCAATCTGCACTTGGCTGTCGATCTTGACATCGTTGCCGATGATCGTATCGCCGAGCGCACCACGGTCGATGCTGGAGCAGCTTCCGACTTCGACGTCATCGCCCAGACGAACACCACCGATCTGCGCGATTTTGGTCCAGCCTTTACCGTTGAAGGCAAAGCCGAAACCGTCACCGCCGAGTACCGCGCTGCTGTGGATGATGCAACGTTCGCCAAGCGTAACGCCATGATACAGCGTGACATTCGGATAGAGGTGCGATCCCTTGCCGACGATGCAGGCATCGCCGATGGCCACGCCAGCGTCGATAACAACATCGTCTTCGACGGTTACATGGGCACCGACATGGACATGCGGCCCAATGGATACACGCTCACCGATAGTCGCTGTATCGGCAATTACGGCAGTTTCATGAACAGTGGGCGCTTGCTTCATAGCCATCGGATCGAAAAGCTGCGATAGCATGGCATAGCCGAGATAAGGATCCTTGAGCACCAGTGCGGGCACTGGACAGGCATCTTTATGCTCTTCGCGGATCAAAACACCCCCTGCATGAGTATCTTGCAGGAAGCGCAGGTAAGAGGGGTTGGCCAGAAAGGCCAGATCTTCGGGGCCCGCATCATGAAGGGTGGCCAGTCCGGTGATCAGCGCGTCTCCGTTTCCGGATACGGTCGCTCCCACGCGTTCGGCCAGTTCATTCAACGTGTAGCCGTGCTTGGCAATCGTATTCATGGCTATCCGTGACAGGGTCGGAAAGGTGGCATGCCCTTCCGACCACAGGAATCATCATTTGGCGGCGTTGTACGCCTGTGTGACTTCGCCGGTCAGATCCAGTGCGTCGTCGGCATAGATGACACCGGTACGGTCAACGAGGACTTTCACACCGTGACGCTGAACGACCTGCTTGATGGCAGCGTCAAGACGCGGACGCGCGGAACGCAGGAACTGATCTTCCTGGGTCTGACGCTCTTCTTCGAGCTGAGCGCGAAGTTTCTGGAATTCCGCACCTTTGGTCTGGAACTGCTGCATCTGCTGGTTACGTGCAGAGTCAGACAGGGTGGCACCGTCACGCTGCAAACGCTGCTGCATCTGCTGGAGCTCTTGGCCCATCGTCTGGAGCTGCTGCGGACGGTTGCCCAGCTTGTTCTTCAGCTGGTTCATGGACTGTTTGGCCGCGTTGGTATCCAACAGCGCCTGCTGCCAGTCCACGACGGCGATATCCGCTGCCTGAGCGGCAGTTGCCGTTGCCGTACCGATGAACGTGGCCGCAGCCATGCCCAGAGCCAGAGTCAGTTTACGCATTCTTATCTCCTTTTGAAACGTGATCGACACGTGCTGTCACCTTCATACAGCGCGATGAGACAAGCACGCTCTGGATATGAAGGTCACATTGCCTGCTGCCGGTGAATATCCATTTCGGTTAGCAAACACTACACAGCAGGCATCGCATGGCATCAGAAAGTCTGGCCCAAAGAGAACTGGAAGACTTGAGTATCGTCGCCAGATTTCTTGTGAAGCGGTTTAGCCAGACTGAATGTCAGCGGCCCCACTGGGGTCAGCCATGACAGTCCGACACCGACAGAGTAGCGAAGTTCGCCCATATCGACACCGGTCTTACATTCATTAGTGCGCGCTACGGAACCTGTAGAATAGCAGTCCGTGAGGAATGTGTTACCCGCATCCAAGAACAGAGAGGTCTGCAGCTGGCGGCGATCCTCAATGAACGGCAGCGGGAAAATCAGCTCAGCCGAACCTTCGACAAGGATGTTACCGCCCAGCGTGTCGTCGTCACCGTCGTTGCGCTTGGTGGTCTTCTGCCCCAGCGTGCTGTTGGTATAGCCGCGCACGGAACCCAGACCGCCTGAATAGAAGTTCTCGAAGAACGGGTACTGCTCGGTTTTGCCATAGCCGTTGGCGTAGCCCAAGTTGGTGCTGAATTTCAGCGACCACTCCGGCTTGAGTTCGAACAAGGTCTGCGCGCGATAACGCAGTTTGTAGTACTCAGCATCGCTACCCGGACCGGTACCTTCGAGAGACGCACGCTGATAGTTACCGCTGGTCGGCAGAATGCCGCGGTTCAGGTTGTTGCGCGTCCAGCTCAGGCTCAACTTGTAGTTGTTGTAGTCGCCGCCGTTGTCCTTGATGTACTGGTCGATCTCGGCCGGAGAATCGTTGTAGGCCTTGACCTTCAGGTGTTCACCGCCCAGACCGAAGTTCAAGCGCGACAAGTCGCTGATCGGGTAGCCGAAGTTGATTCCGCCACCGATTGCATCGCTCGAATAGGTCGAGACGTCGGAGTCTTCGTAGTTGGTCTTGCGGTAGTAAAGGTCATAGCCGCGAGAGATACCATCCAGCGTCCAGTACGGGTTGGTGAACCCGAAGCGCAGGTTGGTGTAGTACTTGCTCTTCTGGGCGCCGACATCTACGCGGTTACCCGTACCGAGGAAGTTGCTCTGCGAGAGCGATGCCCCGTAGATGATCCCTTCCGACTGTGCGAAACCGACACTGGCCGAGATGCTACCGGACGGCTGTTCGGTGACGCTGTAGTTTACGTCGAGCTGATCGGGTTCACCGGGAACGGGCTGCGTCTGTACATCCACTTGACTGAAGAAACCGAGGCGCTGCAAGCGTTCACGCGACAGACGAATGTTGTCTGACGATGCCGGCGCGCCTTCGAGCTGTACCATTTCGCGGCGCAGCACTTCATCGGCTGTCGTGGTGTTACCTCGGAAGGCGACACGACGCACGTAGGCACGCTGGCCCGGGTCAACGTTAAAGGTAATATCAACGCGGTCATCCGAGGGATGCACGGTAGGCACGGCATCCACCTTGGCGAAGGTGTAACCGGCATTGCCCAGCGCCAAGCGCATGGCTTCCGTTGATTTCTGCAGCTCGGCCTGATTGAAGACCTGACCACTCGAGACGGTCAGTAGCTTGCGCGCTTCCTCTTCGCTCATGCCCAGCTTGCCGGCAAAGCCGATGTTGCCCAGCGTATAGCGCTGACCTTCATCGACATTGACCGTGATATAGATATCCGCTTTGTCAGGACTGATCGACACCTGCGTAGAGGTGACGTTGAAGTTGACGTAGCCACGATCCAGATAGAACGAACGCAGGCGGTCAAGGTCGGCTGTCATAGCATCGCGCGAGTAGCGGTCACTCGAAAACATCCCGAAGAACCAGCCGGGCTTGTCGGCCAGCTCGAACTGTTTGCGCAGTGTGTCATCGCTGAACGCGTGGTTACCCACGATATTGATCTGACGAATGCGGGCACTCGCCCCTTCGTTGATGTCGATGTTGACCTGGACACGATTGTCCGGCAGCGACTTCAGCGAGGTACGGATGGTGGCGTTGTAGCGTCCTTGGGACTGGTACAGACGCTCCAGCTCGCGCTGTACTTCGTTTAGCGTGGAACGCTGCAGTACCTGCCCTTCACTGACCCCGGACTGCGTCAACCCTTTCTTGAGGTCTTCAGTGGACAGCTGGCGGTTCCCCTTGATTTCAAGGCGCGCAACGACCGGGCGCTCTGCCACTCGCACGACCAGCACGTTGCCGTCGCGCACGAAATTCACGTCGTCGAACAGGCCCGTGCGGAACAGCGCTTGCCCGGCCTGTGACAGCTGGGCATCGTCAAGACGCTGATGTGATGAAAACGGCAGCGCGTTCAGCACCGTTCCCGTGGATACGCGTTTCAGACCTTCGACGCGGATGTTCGCTACATCGAAGGGTGCTGCAGAAGCCATCTGCGCACTGCCGAGCAGCCAGGCTGCGGCCAAACCAAGGGTCTTCTTCTTCATGCCGTCCATGCCGTCAATATTCGCTTTCACAAGGTCGCTACCGAGAGTTGCCGTGTCGTCCCTGCAACCTTGTCACGTAGCGTGCACCTTATACATAACCTGACCTACCTGACAAGGTTCGTCAGCGTGCGAACCAGGTCAAAGTAGAATGCCATTAACATTAGCCCACCGACCACGATAAGCCCTACCACACGCCCTCCAAGCTGCACGCGCATGGAAAGCGGCCGTCCCTTGATCGCTTCTGCCAGCAGATAAACCAGCTGCCCGCCATCCAGCATCGGAATAGGCAGCAGGTTAAAGATGCCGAGACTGACCGAAAGATAGGCCATGAAGTCGAGGAACGTTTCCAGGCCGCTACGCGCCGAAGCGCCCGCCACCTGGGCAATCATAACCGGGCCACCGAGACTTCGTGGCGACGCGGCTCCGGACACCAGCTGCCAGACGCCTTTCGCGGTCAGCACTGTCATGTCCCATGTACGCCCTACCCCACGCATGATTGCTTCATGC
Organism: Zymobacter sp. IVIA_12111.31 C1; assembly: GCF_047495495.1. Lineage (GTDB taxonomy): Bacteria > Pseudomonadota > Gammaproteobacteria > Pseudomonadales > Halomonadaceae > Zymobacter. The sequence goes on along the minus strand of NZ_CP179930.1, from coordinate 802,897 downwards.
ACAGGATAGCGCTGCTGATACAAATGTGTCGCGGGCCATGCCACGTTCTGCGGCTGGATACCGATGACCGCATCGTGGCCATTGCCCAGCGTCTGTGGCTGCACCACTACCGTACGCGGAGTTTCGCCCGGTGACCACTGTACGCTAAGACGCATCGCACGATGTTCGGTATTACTGCGTACGTGCGTCAGCACCTCTTCCCATGAAACGACCGGCTGATCGTCGATCGCCACGATGCGTACACCTTCCGACAGCCCAGCAATAGCAGCAGGCGTATTGGGTACCACCTTGCCGATCACGGGTGGCAGCGTCGGCTGCCAAGGCACGATACCTGTTCGCTGCCACAGGGAGAGCCCCTCGGCGTTCGCTGCCAGCTCAGGCATGCGGTGCTGAACACCATCTGTCGTTTCGATCGTGATCGACGCATTCGGCGCACGCGATTCCAGCACCTCTTTCACACGCGACCACGTCGGTGTTGCTTCATCATTGACGCGCTGGATCTGCTGGTCAGCCTGCAGCCCGCCACGTGCCGCCCAGCTACCGTCACCGACATCGCCGATGACCGGGGTAATGTCCGTTGCACCACGCATGAACATCACTGCGCAGACCACGATAGCCAGCACAAAGTTCGCTGCCGGCCCAGCGGCCATGATGATGGCACGCTTCCAGCAGGGCTGAGCGCCCATGGTTGTGCCGTGTGGTACCTCTTCTTCGTCCAGCTCATCGGGATCGTTCAGCAGACGGACATAACCGCCTAGCGGCAGCAGCGAGAGCATGAAACGCGTACCCTTGCGCCCTCTCACACTCACCAGCGGTTTGCCGAAGCCGAACGAAAAGGCGAGGACATGGACACCGCACCAGCGTGCCGCCAAGAAATGGCCAAACTCATGGAATGTGACCAACCCACCCAACACGACGATGGCAGCCAATATGTTTTCAACGATATTCATGCACGTTTCCGTTGCAGAGCATGGCGGCGAGCGCGGCGAGTACCTCCCGCCAGCATCAGACCCGTCTCAGTGCCAGTCGTTCACTCATCACACCACCGAGCGGCGATTTTCGCAGCATAATCACGGGCCAACGCATCCTGCGCGAAGATGGTCTCCAGCGTATCAGCGGCCACGGCCGGCAACGCTGTCATGACCTCATCGATCAGCTGTGGAATGGCCGTAAAGCGAATCTGTCCGTTCAGGAAGGCATCCACGGCCACTTCATTCGCAGCATTGAGCACGACAGGTGCCGTTCCACCCGCGTTCATGGCTCGCCGCGCCAACCCCAGACAGGGAAACGCCTCTTCATCCGGCGGGCAGAACTCGAACTGCGCCATGCTGAACACGTCCAGCGGCGCAACGCCGGAGTCGATGCGTTCGGGCCACGCCAGTGCATGTGCAATCGGCGTGCGCATGTCGGGATTGCCCAGCTGAGCCAATACCGAACCGTCGCGATAGGCCACCATCGAGTGCACGATACTCTGCGGGTGCACCACGACGTGGATATCGTCAGGCGTCAGATCGAATAGCCAGCAGGCTTCGATAATTTCCAACCCTTTGTTCATCATGGTGGCGGAATCAACCGAGATTTTGCGCCCCATCGACCAGTTAGGATGGGCACAAGCCTGCTCCGGCGTCACATCGTGCAGTCGATCACGCGACCAGCCTCGGAAAGGGCCCCCGGAAGCGGTCAGCAGCAGGCGTGTCACGCCCGCCTGTGCAAGGTCGGTATGCAAGGCTGTCGATGATGAAGGTGCCGGCAAGCACTGGAAGATCGCATTGTGCTCGGAGTCCACCGGCAGCACGCGCGCACCACTCTGCCGTGCCGCTTCGGTAAACAACGGCCCCGCCATCACCAGCGACTCCTTGTTGGCGAGCAGAATCTGGCGCCCTGCCCTTACTGCTGCCAGCGTAGGCGCCAATCCCGCACCGCCCATGATCGCCGCAACTACGACATCGACATCAGCAGCCGATGCCACATCGCATAGCGCCTGCTCACCGTATAGCACCTGCGTTTCGCAGCCCGCACCCTGCAAGGCTGCACTCATCCAGCGGGCATCGTGCTCATGGGCGATGACCGCGGTATCAGGACGATGCTGGAGACACTGCGCCAACAGTTTGTCGCGCGAAACGTGCGCCGTCAGGGCAGCCACACGGTAACGTTCGGGGTGACGTGCAATGACGTCCAGCGTACTGGTGCCAATGGAACCGGTCGCACCCAGCACTACAATCCTTTTCTGCATTGACGGATTCACACGTCGTCCTTGTAGTGAAAAGAAAGGCGTTCTCTTATGAGCATAGAAGCTAGAACAGGCACTTGCGACCATTACGTCACAGGTGCCTGCATAAGATCAATGAACGAGGAAAGGCAGGAACAGCGCAAAGACAGGAATAGCCGCCAGAAGGCTATCGATACGATCCAGCATGCCACCATGCCCCGGCAGCAGTTGGCTTGAATCCTTCAGGCCGCGGTAGCGCTTGAGCATGCTTTCGAACAAATCGCCCACAACGGACGTCAGCGTTACCAGCCACGTCACGCCGAGCAGCACCATCGCCTGACCCAGATCGAACCCTTGAATGGCATCCATCAGGAACGACAGCACAGCGGTACCAGCCAGCGCACCGTAGACGCCCGCCCACGATTTGCCCGGACTGACGCGCGGTGCCAGCTTACGCTTGCCGAACGCCTTGCCCGCGAAATACGCGCTGATATCGGCGCCCCAGATGATAAACAGCACGTACAACAGCCACCATGCAAAGCCGGAGGATCCGGTTGCGATCTCACGCAACTGTTGCAGCCCCATCCAGCTCGGCAACATGATCAGCCCACCCAGCACCAGACGCACGACGCGCGAGTGCCACATCCGCCCCGTTGCGGGATAGGTCAGCACCCAGCCACAGCAGACGATCCACGTCGCCAACGCGACCCACATCGGCCAGTTCTGATGCACGATATTGGTCAGACAGGTGGCGACCATGCCCGCCCCGATCGCCAGTGTATACACGAAGCGACCACCCGGGCTTTCGAGGCCGGAGAGGTTGGCCCACTCCCAGGCGCCCAGCAGGATGACGAAGCCGACGAACATGGCAAACGGCAGTCCCGTCAGCGTGAACAACAGCACGAGTGACAGCGGGCCAATGGCCAGCGCTGTCAGAAAACGTTGCTTAAGCACCCTTCACCTCTATCTGCTCGCCCGTCATGCCGAAGCGACGGGAGCGGTTTGCAAAGGCATCGAGCGCGTCATCGAAAGCCGCCGCATCGAAATCAGGCCAGTAGCACGGCGTGAAATACAGCTCGGCATAGGCCATCTGCCATAGGAGGAAGTTGCTGATGCGCTGCTCGCCGCTGGTACGGATACACAGATCGACATCTGGCAGACCACCCAAACAAACTTCCTGCCCCAGCAGTGTTTCGTCGATATCAGCCGAGGCCAGCTCGCCCTGCTCGACCTGCTCGGCTAGACGACGTGCGGCCTGCGCGATATCCCAGCGTCCACCGTAGTTGGCCGCTACGACCAGATGAAGGCCGGTATTGTCACGCGTACGCGCTTCCGCCTTGGCGATCAGCTTCTGCAGCACCGAGGAAAGCCGACTTCGGTCACCGATGATCGACAGACGAATATTGTGACGCGCCAGCTTGCCGACCTCGCGCTGGAGCGCCAGCATGAACAGCTCCATCAGCGCACTGACTTCCTTGGCCGGCCGCTTCCAGTTCTCACTGGAGAAGGCAAACAGTGTCAGTACTTCGACACCGCGCTCAGCAGCGCGACGAATCGTAGCCCGCACGGCATCAACGCCGGCGTGGTGCCCACGGATGCCGGACATGCCTTTTGCCTTCGCCCAGCGGTTATTGCCGTCCATGATGACGGCGACATGGCGCGCAGGCGTGGACGTAGGCTCGGTCTTCGTGGAATCCGTCATTGACTCAGACCTGCATCAGGTCGTGTTCTTTCAGTTCGAGCAGCTTATCGATTTCAGCGATATGCGCATCGGTCAGCTTCTGGATCGCGTCTTCGCCCTGACGAGCATCGTCTTCGCTGATCTCTTTTTCTTTCAGCAATGATTTGATGTCGTTGTTGGCATCGCGACGTACATTACGAACAGCAACGCGGCCCGTTTCGGCTTCCGCACGTGCTTGACGCGTATAGTTGCGACGCGTTTCTTCGGTCAGCGGCGGCATCGGTACACGAATGACGGTACCGGCAGTTGACGGGTTCAGGCCAAGGTCAGAGGTCATGATCGCTTTCTCGACCTTTTGGACCATCGGTTTTTCCCACGGCACGACGGCCAACGTACGCGCATCTTCAACGTTGATGTTGGCGACCTGGCTCAGCGGCACTTCACTGCCGTAGTAGTCGACGCGAACGGCGTCGAGGATGCTCGGGTGCGCACGACCGGTACGGATCTTGTTGAAGGCGGATTTCAGCGCTTCAACGCTCTTGTTCATGCGTGTTTCAGCGTCTTTACGAATTTCATTGATCATGGGCGTTACCTCTGCCTGAAAATAAACTGACCGCCATGAAGAAACGGTCAGGAGTATACGAAACGATATGCAGGGACTAATGATACAGGAAGTCGCCGACTCTCAGGAGAGCGACACGCAAGGAATTCACCTCGCACCTCCCTCTCCTGAGCGTAACGTGGGGCATCTTATTCGATGACCGTACCTTCCTTACCGCCTGTTACCAGATTCAGCAGCGCGCCCGGCTTGGTCATGTCGAAGACGCGTACCGGCATGTTGTGATCACGAACCAAGCAGATGGCCGTCAGGTCCATGACACCCAGTTTCTGATCAAGCACCGCATCGTAGGACAGGCTGTCGTATTTGACGGCATCGGCGTGCTTGACCGGATCCTTATCGTAAACGCCATCAACCTTGGTAGCCTTGATGACGACGTCTGCGTCGATTTCGATACCGCGCAGACAGGCCGCGGAGTCCGTCGTGAAGAACGGGTTACCGGTACCCGCAGAGAAAATCACAACATCGCTGGCCGTCAGATAGCGGATAGCCGTACGGCGGTCGTAGTGCTCAACAACGCCGCTCATCGGAATGGCCGACATGACGCGTGAACGGATACCCGCACGCTCAAGCGCATCGCGCATCGCCAGACCGTTCATGACGGTGGCCAGCATCCCCATGTGATCGCCGGTCACGCGATCCATGCCCGCTTCGTGCAGAGCCGCCCCACGGAACAGGTTGCCCCCGCCGATAACGAGACCTACCTGCACACCGATACCGATCAGTTGACCAACTTCTTGGGCCATGCGATCCAGCACTTTGGGGTCGATCCCAAAGTCGTGCTCTCCCATCAGGGCTTCGCCCGAGAGCTTGAGCAGAATCCGCTTGTATTTGACACTTCGATCATGAACGACGGGCATGGCAGCGCTCCTTACAGGCATGCGAAAGCAGCACGCGACTTATGGGCATGCTGGACGCAACTATACAGATACAAATTGGCGTGCGAACAACGCACGCCAGAGAGAAACGGGAATCCTGCCGATGCATCCATGATGATCGGCTGGCGGCAGTGGCGAGAAAGCCACTGCGGATGGTGGCCCGGAAGCTCCGGACCACCATTGGAAGGTGACGACAGCATAATCGTCATGCAAGCACTCGCTTACTTATTGAGGCCGGCCTGTTCCATGACTTCTTTAGCGAAGTCCACTTCTTCCTTCTCGATGCCTTCGCCGACTTCGAAACGTACGAAGCTAACGACTTCACCGCCCGCGCTCTTGGCGTATTCGGCAACGCTGACGTTCGGATCTTTAACGAACGGCTGGTTAACCAGGCTGTTTTCAGCCAGGTATTTTTTCAGGCGACCCTGAACCATTTTTTCAGCGATTTCGGTCGGTTTGCCAGCCATGTCAGGCTGCGCCAGGATGATGGATTTTTCATGATCCAGCTGTTCCTGCGGCATATCTTCCGGACGAGCAACGGCCGGGTTGATAGCGGCAACGTGCATAGCGATGTCGCGAGCGACGTCTGCATTGCCACCTTTCAAGACGACAACGGCACCGATGCGGTCGCCGTGCACGTAACCACCGACAACACCTTCCGGTGCTTCGACGATCGCGATGCGACGAACGCTGATGTTTTCACCGATTTTCTGGACCAGCTGGCTACGAGCGTCTTCCAGCTCGCCTTCCATCAGGGCAGCAACGTCTTCAGAGCGCGCTTCGAAGGCTTTGGCCGCAACGTTCTGTGCGAAAGCTTTGAAGTTTTCGTCGCGAGCAACGAAGTCGGTTTCAGAGTTGATTTCCAGCATGGCAGCGAAGGAAGCATCGTCGGCAGCGCGGATGACGATAGCGCCTTCGGCAGCGATGCGGCCTGCTTTCTTGGCAGATTTCAGACCTGCATTTTTGCGCAGATCGTCGATTGCCTGTTCGATATCACCGTTGGCTTCCTGCAGTGCTTTTTTGCACTCCATCATGCCCAGACCAGTGCGTTCACGCAGTTCTTTGACCATAGCAGCGCTGATAGCGGCCATACTAATTCTCCATTCTTTAGACGTTTCTTCGAACGTGGGTGATGTACGCCCCCATCCAAAGAAGGCAGCACACAGGCCAAATGATACCTGTGAGCGTCGTATTCCTGAACCTTAGACGATCCTGCATGCCTATGGCGAACACCGGGCCAAAAAAATAGGGCCCGCACGCCATGATATGGCGCATGGTACGCCTGCCGACGCGTCGGTGAACAGCAGCAGGGTTCTCAGGTGGATATGAAAAAGGGGGCCGAGGCCCCCCTTTCGCCTTTTGTCATCGCACTCGGGGCGCGCGGGCAACCAGGCGTCAGCGGCTGACCTTATTCGGCAGCTGCTGCATCTTCTGCTTCTGCAACTTCGACGAACTCGTCCGGACGACCTTCTTTCGCTTTGGCACATGCATCAGCAATGGCTTCAACGTAGATCTGGATAGCGCGGATGGAGTCATCGTTCCCCGGGATGACGTAGTCGACACCGTCCGGGTTGGCGTTACTATCAACGATACCGATAACCGGGATACCCAGTTTGTTGGCTTCGTTGATGGCGATGCGCTCGTGGTCAACGTCGATCACGAACAGTGCATCAGGCAGACCGCCCATTTCCTTGATACCACCGATGGAGCGCTCGAGTTTCTGCTGCTCGCGGGTGGCCATCAGGACTTCCTTCTTGGTCAGCTTGTCGAACGTGCCATCCTGGTGCATGGCTTCAAGTTCGCGCAGACGTTTGATGGACTGACGGATGGTTTTGTAGTTCGTCAGCATACCGCCCAACCAGCGGTGGTTGACGAACGGCTGACCTACACGGGTAGCCTGTTCGGCGATGACCTTGCTCGCAGCACGTTTAGTACCAACGAACAGGATCTTGTTGTTGCTCGCAGCCATCTTCTCAACAACCGCAGTCGCTTCGTTCAGCGCCGGCAGTGTTTTTTCGAGGTTGATGATGTGGATCTTGTTACGAGCGCCGAAGATGTATTTGCTCATCTTCGGGTTCCAGTATTTGGTCTGGTGGCCGAAGTGGGCACCCGCTTTGAGCAGGTCACGCATTGAAACTGCCATGGAATTTCTCCTTGAATCGGGTTGAGCCTCCACGCATCCCATGGATCCGACCCAGCGCAGCCTGCGACAGGCACCCGGGACCATGTGACGATACGTGTGTGGGGTCAGTGATAGCGCAGTGAACACTGCCTATCTGTAGTGAAACACTACAGAGTATAGAGGGTTCACCGAAGAATCGTTCAGATCCGTCATTAAGCGCGGCGTTTTATATCATACCCGATGGAAATTGAGAAGCTGCGCATTCGCCCCATGCGTCTACATCACCCCTGTGCACATGTCCGATAAGGCGATATCCTTTCCCCCAACATCAAGAGCGAGGCGGCGCATGCAGCCTTCGCTCTGACACCTCTTGCCTGGAAAATCCGTGTATGCACAGAGATCTTCCGGGCATCACCCTTTGGAGATTGCACTACTCATGTCTACCGACATTCCTCGCTACGGCGCCGAAGAGATCGAAAAACTACGCATCGCTGGCCGCATGGCCGCCAGCGTTCTGGAAATGATCGAACCGCACGTCAAGGCGGGAGTCTCTACCGGCGAACTGGATCAGCTCTGCCAGCGCTACATTGAAGACGAACTGAAAGCCGTTCCGGCCTGCTTGGGCTACCACGGCTTCCCGAACGTCAGCTGCATCTCGCTGAACCACGTGGTATGCCACGGCATTCCCAACTTCAGCAAAAAACTGAAGAAAGGCGACATCCTCAACATCGACATCACGGTCATCAAAGATGGCTACTACGGCGACACTAGCCGCATGTACTACGTCGGCGAGAACATCCAAGGCGAACGCCTCAGCCGTGTGGCTCAGGAATGCCTGTACAAGTCGATCGAGATCATGAAGCCGGGCGTACGTCTATCTGATATCGGTAAATTGATCCAGCAGCACGCTGAAGGTAACGGCTATAGCGTCGTCCGCGACTACTGCGGCCACGGCATCGGCACCGAGTTCCACACCGATCCGCAGGTACTGCACTACGACGGCTATGACGAACACACCGATCTGGTACTCGAAGAAGGCATGTGCCTGACCGTCGAGCCGATGATCAACGTGGGCGGCTATGCCACCAAAGTGCTCAAAGATGGCTGGACGGCGGTGACTCGCGACAAGAGCCTGTCTGCACAGTGGGAACACACGCTGATCATGACCAAGGATGGCGTACTGGTGACCACTGCTCGCAAGGATGAAGACTTCTCCGGCATGCCGAACGTCACCGTGTAAGCCTGTCTGCACGCGTTACCGAGGCACCTGTTCATCAGCGTGCCTCGGCCACGCCACACCTTCGATCCTTTATTTCTTTTCTTGCGCGTTTCCTTCCTCTAACGCCTCGAACACCTGATGTAAGCGGGTTGCCAGCGGATTGTAGCCTCCTCATTCCTACTGTTTTTTATCACTCATCCTGCATCAAGGCATATCGGATCACAGCCTTCATTGGCACGGCGTACGCCTCATCAACGCCGGGATGAGAAGCACTCCTCTATCGTTCCTTCAGCACCGTGCGGGCATCACGCCTATTACGTGCGGATTCTTGCCGTGCTCGCTCTCCATCGCAGCGTCAGGATCGGATATGATGCCAACAGACGATTACGCCTTTTCTGTTCATCCTCTTTTCGCGAGGTCCCGACATGCCGGATACAACGACAACAGCATCGGCACTGGCGCTTCCAGATATCGATCAGCTACAGCATCAACTGGCTGATCGCCCGGCCATTCCCCTTTTCCGCAAGGCGCTCGGCACACTCTACGATGCCCTTGCCGAACGCTTTCGCCAAGGCGCCCCAATTGACCAGCTGGTCCACCTGCGTGCGGAGGTCATGGATCGCATCATCAGGGCCGCTTGGCAGCATGCGGGACTGCCCACCGAGGATGCGACCGACATCATGTTGCTGGCGGTCGGCGGCTATGGCCGCGGCGAACTGCTGCCGCACTCCGACATCGACCTATGGGTCGTGCTCCAGCAGGAAGATGCGGTCCATCAGGAAGCGCTGTCGGCCTTCGTCATGCTGCTGTGGGATATCGGCCTAATGCCGGGACACTGCGTGCGCACGCTGGCGGACTGCGAGCGTCTGGCGGCCGAGGACCTGACGGTCATCAGTGCCCTGCTGGAAAGCCGCCTGCTGATCGGCCCTCAGGCCCTGTTCAACACACTGCATACCGCCACGTCGACCACACACATGTGGCCGTCCCGCGATTTCTTCGAGGCCAAGCGAGAAGAACAGCGTCAGCGACACGGCAAGCTGGATCAGACCGAGTCGCTGCTGGAACCCAACGTCAAGGATTCTCCTGGCGGTCTGCGCGACCTGCACACGATCGCTTGGGTGGCTCGCCGCCACTACGGGGTGCACAGGCTGGCCGAAGCGGTGACGCTGGGGTACATGACCGAAGAAGACCTGACACGCTACGACCAGAGCATGCAGTTCCTGTGGCGTCTGCGCTTCGCGCTGCACCTCGAAACCAACCGTGAAGAAGACCGCCTATTGTTTGAACATCAGCAGGTGATCGCGCAGCAGCTGGGCTTTGTCGACACGCCCGAAAAGCTAGCCGTCGAGCAGTTGATGCACGTCTACTATCAGACAGCGGCGATCGTGACCGAGCTGAATGACATCATCTTGCTGCACTTCCGTGAGCAGTGGGTCGATCTCGATACCGAAGCCCCGACCGAACTGCTGGACGCCCACTTTGCGCTCAGCGGTGACCACATCCAGATTCGGGAGCCTGATACCTTCGAGCAGTTCCCCGAGACCCTGCTATCGCTGTTCGCATGGCTGGCCCAGCGCCCTGATATCAAAGGCATCCGAGCCGACACGCTGCGAGCGCTGTGCGCGCAGCGCCATCTGATCGACGATGAGTACCGCGACAACCCACTGCACCAACAGATATTCATGCTGATGATGCGTGCGGAAGGCAATATTCCCCGCACGCTGTCGCTGATGGCCCGCTACGGCGTACTGGGTCGCTACCTGCCACAGTTCGGACGTGTCAGCGGGCTGATGCAGTATGACCTTTTCCATATCTATACCGTGGGAGCACACACGCTCAACCTGCTGCAGCGCCTGCAGCAGTTCCTCGAAGGCGATGAACGCTGCGATGCGCCGCTGGCGATTGAGATCATGCAGCGCCTGCGCAAACGCGAGGTGCTGTGGATCGCGGGGCTGTTCCATGATCTGGGCAAGGGACGCGGCGGCAACCACTCGCTGCTGGGCGCAGAAGACGTACGCGTGTTCTGTGAGCGCCACGGCCTGTCGGCGGAAACCACCGAACTGGCCGAGTGGCTGGTGCTGAACCATCTGCTGATGTCGCAGACAGCGCAGAAACGCGATCTGTCAGAACCCGCCGTTATCCGTGAGTTCGTTGAGATCGTGCAGGACAAGCGCCACCTTGCCACGCTCTATCTGCTGACAGTCGCTGACATTCAGGCCACCAACCCGACACTGTGGAACGGCTGGCGTTCGGCGCTGCTGCGCCAGCTGTTTGAAGAAGCCTTCCGCTTACTGGAGCGCGGCCTGTCCGTACCGTTCGATCGCAGCGATGCCAGCCGTGAAACGCGCCGCGATGCGTGGGCCATGCTGGAGGCGCTGGGCTGCAACATGAAGGCGGTCGAGCGCTGCTGGCATCACTGCGGTGACGACTACTTCCTGCCCTACTCTGCCTACGAAATTGCTTGGCAGACGCTGGGCATTCTTGAGCGCCCCGGCGTACCGATCATCATGTTCAGCACCCCTGGCGATGACACCCCCGAAGGCGGCACTCAGGTCTTCATCCACACGCACTCGGTCAACGGTCTCTTCGCTGCTATCGTCAGCACCTTTGATCAACTGGACCTGTCAGTGCACGACGCACGCATCATCACGTCGAGCGATGACTGGACGCTGAACACCTTCACGCTGCTGGATGCTCAGCATCAGCCCGTGACAGACCCCGCCCGTCTGCGGCATATTCATGCTGTACTGACCGAAGCGCTGCGCACGCCGCAGAACCTGCCGCCGATCGTAACGCGCCACACTTCGCGCCAGCTGCGCCACTTCCAAGTACCGACACAGGTGGCCTTCCGTGAGGACAGCATGCACCGCGGCAGTATCCTGACCGTCGAGGCTGCCGACAGGCCGGGGCTGCTGGCCCGCATCGGACGGCTGTTCGTCGAGTTCGATGTATCCGTGCATTCGGCGAAGATCTCGACACTGGGCGAGCGGGTGGAAGACGTCTTCTTCGTAACCGACGCACGCGGCGGCCCGCTACGCAATGCCGACTACAATCAGCGCCTGACTTCGCGGCTGAAAGAGGTGCTTGATGCGGTACTCGGCAGTTAAGGTCCGGCTTTGGTACACTGGCAGACCTGAACGTCAGAAGGCAGCCCATCGCGCTGCCTTCTCCACCCATTCGATCAGAGAAGTCCGAGCATGACAGTGCCTCATCCTCTTCCGACGCTGTATGGTCTCAAGCAGTGTGACAGCTGCCGCAAGGCCCGCCGCCTGCTGGATGAACTCGGCGTTACCTACCGCTTCATCGACCTGCGCGCCGATGCTACCGATGCAGAAGGCCTGCTGGACAGTGCGCTACTGGCTCACTTCATGGCCACGGTGCCGTGGGAAACGCTGCTCAACCGCCGCAGCACGACATGGCGTCAGCTGGATGCCGCTGACCGTGAAGCGCTTGATGCTGATAAGGCACGAGCCCTGCTGCGCCAGCACCCCACACTGTTGAAACGCCCTTTACTGGTGACGGACAGCGACGTAATCGTCGGCATCGACGACGCGCGCTATTCGGCGCTGGCCTGAGCGCATTGCTCACGGCCCACATTCAATGAATTCGCGGCTTTCGCGGCGTCACTGACAGAAAGCCCTTTTCACGCCACATTGCCTACCGCGTCGGCGCTCGATCACGACACGGTGGCTTCAGGAGAACGATTACAATGTTGAGTCTTGGACTAGGTATCGGTACACAGAATCTGCAGGGCGAATGGCTGGAAGTGATGTTCCCGGCACCGCTGCTGTCGCCTTCCGAAGCCGTCACTACCGCGGTAGCCCGTGCGCTGGACGTCACCATCACCAAAACCACCAACATCAGCGTCCATCAGGAACAGTGCCCGGCACTGGCGAGCGCTCTGGCCGCTCTGGCCGCGCTGACCCACGATGCCGCACTGAAACAGGAAGTGCAGCCGCTCATCGACCTCGTCGAAGCCCTCGAAGACAGCCAGCGTCCGCTGGTCGCGACCTTCATCGTGGCAGACGAAGCACCGCAGAGCGTTCCTGAGGTCTACCTCAAGCTCCAGCTAATCTCTCATCGTCTGAGCCGCCCGCACAGCCTCAATCTGGACGGCATGTTCGGCGTGCTGAAAAACGTTGCATGGACCAGCGAAGGCGCCATCGACATCGAAGAACTGCCGGCTCGCCAGCTGAAAGCGCGCTTGGCAGGCCGTACGCTGTCCGTCGACTGCGTTGATAAATTCCCGAAAATGACCGACTACGTCGTGCCGACTGGCGTGCGTATTGCCGATACGTCCCGCGTGCGTCTGGGCGCCTACTTGGGCGAAGGCACGACGGTCATGCACGAAGGGTTCTGCAACTTCAACGCGGGCACCGAAGGCCCCTGCATGATCGAAGGCCGCATTTCTGCTGGCGTCTTCATCGGCGCACACTCCGATCTGGGTGGCGGTTCTTCCACTATGGGTACGCTGTCCGGTGGTGGCAAGCAGGTCATTTCGGTCGGTGAAAAATGCCTGATCGGTGCCAACGCCGGGATCGGCATTCCGCTCGGCAACCGCTGTACGGTCGAATCTGGTCTGTACATCACTGCGGGTGCCAAGGTCGCCGTACTCGACAGCACTGGTGAAGTCGCCAAGATCGTTGCCGCTCGCGAACTGGCCGGGCAGGACGATCTACTGTTCCTGCGCCACTCGCAGACGGGCCGCCTCGAATGCCGTACCAACAAAACGGCCGTTGCATTGAACAAATCGCTGCACGCTCATAACTGATCCACGGATCGACCGACACAGGACACTGCTACGCATGACACACCCCACCGCTCCCACGCTCGACGACACACCGACACTGGCGCTGGCACGCGATCTACTGGCGCGCCCGTCGATCACACCGGACGACGCCGGCTGCCAGCAGCTGATCGGTGATCGCCTGAAAGCGTGCGGCTTTACGCTGGAAACACTGGCTGAAGGTGGGGTGACCAATTTGTGGGCGACCCGCGGCACCGGCACCACGCTGGCCTTTGCGGGGCACACAGATGTCGTGCCGACCGGTCCTGTCGAACAGTGGCAAACACCGCCTTTCGAGCCGACTATCGACGAGGAAGGCTACCTGCGCGCCCGCGGTGCGGCAGACATGAAAGGCAGCGTGGCCTCGATGATCACGGCCGTCGAACGCTTCGTGGCGGCACATCCCAACCATCAGGGACGTCTGGCGTTTCTGATCACCAGTGATGAGGAAGGCCCGGCGATCCATGGCACACGCATGGTCGTTGACGCACTGCGTGACCGCGGTGAACAACTCGACTACTGCATCGTCGGTGAACCTTCCAGCGTCGACACGCTGGGGGATATGGTCAAGAACGGCCGTCGCGGCTCGCTGAACGCTACCCTAACCGTCATCGGGCAGCAGGGACATGTGGCTTACCCCCACAAGGCCCGCAACCCAATCCACATGGCACTGAGTGCGCTGGATGAACTGACCCGCACCCAGTGGGACGATGGTCATGACGGTTTCCCACCGACCAGCTTCCAGATCTCGAATCTGAATTCGGGCACCGGCGCGGAAAACGTTATTCCGGGTGAGCTGACGGCCCGCTTCAACTTCCGCTTCTCGACCGCCTTCACGGCTGACGAACTTAAAGCACGCGTTGCTGAGGTACTGACACGTCATGGGCTGGTCGAAGGCGAGTCATTCACATTGGACTGGTCGCTGTCGGGCAATCCGTTCGTCACCCTACCCGGTCGCCTGCTGGATGCGGTGTCTCATGCCGTCGAAGCGGAATGCCAGCGTGCGCCGGTGCTGTCGACCAGTGGCGGGACCTCTGACGGTCGCTTCATTTCCACGCTGGGCACACAAGTCATCGAACTCGGACCGGTCAATGCCACGATCCATCAAGTCGATGAGCGCATTCTCGCCGACGACCTGAATACCTTAAGCCGCGTCTACGAGCGCATTCTGACTACCCTGTTCGCCGATCAGGCCTAAGGAGGCTCTGATGAGCATCGAGCGCTTCCCCGATATCGAAGTCTACGTCAAGGGCATCACTACTGATGCGCTGCAGGCATGGCTGCAGGACACCCTGCAGGCTACTTTGACGCCCGCAGGCAAGGGCCACTGGCGCGGTGAAGGCCGCGGCGAAGGCGGTGCCGTCGTTCCCTGTATGATCATGGAAAAGGCAGCGGACGGGTTCACTAGCCTGTCGATGGACAGCGATGCGACCCCGTGGCCGCGCGACATCGACTGTGCCCGTGCCCTGCATGCCGCACTTGGCGGCGAAGTGCGTTGCTCGCCGGGCGGCTGGCTGCCAGGCGAAGAGCCAGAATGCTATATCCGCCTTATCAACGGCGAAGAAAGCACACTGCTCTGGCAGTGAGTACGCCCGGTTCATGGCTCACGCCATAACGAAAAAACCCTGCGACCTCTCGGTCGCAGGGTTTATTTTTACTGCGGTGTTGCCTGTCAGGTGATGACGGTCACGTCTTCAGCCTGCAAGCCACGTTCGTTGCGGATGGCGTAATAGCGCACGCGCTGTCCTTCGACCAGCGTGCGATGCCCTTTACCACGGATGGCACGGAAGTGAACGAAGACGTCTTCGTCTTCACCGTTGTCACGCGTGATGAACCCGTACCCCTTATTGACGTTGAACCATTTGACCATACCGGTCTCGCGGTCATCGTTCTCAAGTTCAGCAATGGAAGACTGACGCGGGCTGAACAGCTGTACGGCAAAGGTGGCAATCAACAGCAGGATGAAAGCCGCAATGACAATCCAGATATAATGGTTAAGGAAAACGGTGTATGCGTTTTCGTCACCGGTAATGGAGACCAGCAGTCCCATCAGCAGCGGTGATACAAGGGCAAGTGGGATACTGATAATAAAACAGCGAACTAATGCTTTCAGACTCATGGCACACTCATTCTCTTGATGAAGTCACATATATGATGAGGAATCACTGTACAGCAGGATATTCAGGAGCCTCATCACAACTCCTGGGCGATGCAGTATCATTGTAGTCATTCGGGCGATACCGTCCTGCTCGCTCACTCATACACACGGCCTAAACCGCGCGTTCTGAAGGAATATAACATGGCTCAAGATGCTTTGCCTGCTTCGTTTCTGGAGCAGATCGAGGCCCTCGAAACCCGTCTCGCCTTTCAGGAAGACTGGCTGGAATCGCTCGATCGCACCGTCATCGAACAGGGCCGTCAGATCGAACGCCTTGAACGTATGAATGCCCTGCTTCAGCAGCGTCTGCGTGAACAGGGGGAGACCCAGAACCGCTTCTCTCCCATGCCGTCACTGGAAGATGAACGTCCGCCACACTACTGACCCTTTGTTAAGATCCATTTCAGCCTGCGCACCCAGTGATGCGCCATGACGGCATTTCTGCGCGCGCCGCTACAAAAAAGCGCCCGAGATGATCTCCCTCGGGCGCTTTGTCATTCGTGTGCATCGCTCACAGGCGAGCAGCCTCAAGCATGCGATACGCTGGGATCAAGATGATCAAGGAAGCGTTCGGCATCCAACGCGGCCATGCAGCCACTGCCCGCCGAAGTGATCGCTTGACGGTAGATACTGTCGGCCACATCACCGGCCGCAAACACGCCGGGAATACTGGTCTGTGTCGCGTTGCCCTGCGCACCAGACGCCACTTCCAGATAGCCGTTGTTCATTGCCAGCTGGCCGTCAAAGATCTGCGTGTTGGGGTGGTGGCCAATGGCAATAAAGATGCCCGGTGCCTCGATATCGTGCGTTTCACCTGTACGCACATCTTTGACACGCACGCCGGTGGCTCCCGTATCGTCGCCTAGCACTTCATCAACCTCATGGTGCCACAGCAGCTCGACATTGCCGTTCTCGGCACGTTCATACAGCTTGTTCTGCAGAATCTTCTCGGCGCGCAGCGTATCGCGACGGTGAATCAGCGTGACCTTAGAGGCCAGATTGGAGAGGTACAGCGCCTCTTCGACCGCCGTATTGCCCCCACCCACCACCACGACTTCCTTGCCACGGTAGAAGAAGCCATCGCAGGTCGCGCAGGCGGATACGCCTTGACCACGGAAGCGTGACTCAGACTCCAGCCCCAAATAGCGCGCACTTGCGCCTGTCGCGATGATCAACGCATCGCAACTATAGGTGCCCGCATCACCGCGCAGCACGAACGGACGCTGCGTCAGCACGGTTTCATGAATCTGATCAATGACGATATCGGTGTCGAAACGCTCGGCATGCTGCTGCATGCGCTGCATCAGTTCCGGTCCTTGCACGCCTTCGGCATCGCCGGGCCAGTTATCGACGTCGGTGGTCGTGGTCAGCTGTCCGCCCAGCTCCATGCCGGTGATCAACATGGGTTCAAGGTTGGCACGCGCAGCATAAACGGCAGCGGTATATCCCGCTGGGCCGGAGCCGAGGATGATCAGTTTGCGATGAATGATGTCGCTCATATCGAAATCTCGCCAGAAGGACAGGGTGCCCATGCCGGAAGGTCACAGGTCACGGAAGATGGGAAGGCCGTGCTGCTGCAGGCAGAGGATGAATCACGGCTAAAGTGTACGTATGGTAAAGGAAAACCGTGTCGATGTGACCCGCGACGCACAACCGGATGGTGCTATCGTTATGACAGTCTCGGTCTATGAGCGTTCATCGCCCGTCATATCGGCACCGCCGGTCTCGCGGGATAAGAATGCCGTGAGCTATTTCTAGCATAGAAAGGCATGAGCAGAATGATAGGCGTGCAATAGCCACCTTCGCTCATGTCGACCAGAGGCTTGCCCTCGCCGGTACGCTCAGTGCCTTCCCTTTCGCTCTGTGCTCAAGGAGTCGCCATGACCTCACGCTCACCGATCTCGATCCGCCAGCTGACGGTCCAGACGCATGCGCTGCCCTATGAACCGCCCTATGCATGGCCGCTGCTGTGCGCGTTCTATCGATCACACCCCGTTCCTGCACAGGAATGGCTAACGGAAGATGCGCTGGGAAGAACGTTCGAACTCGACGGCACTCACGGCTACTTTTGCGCTCGTGTCGTGCCACAGCATGCGCGGTTCGATGTCGAACTGGCGCTCGATCGTCCCGAGCATACCAATGCTGTGATCGAACAGATCCGTCACATGCTTGACCTAGACAGCTCTCCACGGCGGATCGAAGGGCACCTGCACCATCATTTCCCTCATCTGCCACTGGTCGAAGGGCTTCGCATTCCGCGCTTGTGGTCGACCTTCGAAGCCGGTGTTCGCGCCATTCTCGGCCAGCAGATCTCGGTAGGTGCCGCCAGCAAGCTGGTAAATACGCTGGTAGAAGCCGCAGGCCGCCCCATCGACACACCGCTGGGCATGCGCTTTCTGTTTCCGAGCGTCGAAGCGCTGCGGCACACCGATCTTGGCGTGCTGCCGATGGTCAATGCGCGCCGCGATACGCTGAAACGCTTTGTCGAGTGGTACAGTGAAGCGGGCGAACACGCCGATGATCCCGCGCAGTGGCTCGCGCTGAAAGGCATCGGGCCGTGGACGGTTAACAGCGCGGCCATGCGCGGTCGCGGCGACAGCGATATGTGGATCGGCGGCGATCTAGGCATCCGCAAGGCACTGGAAGCGCTGGACCCCGCCGATGACTTCGATCCCCAGCGGGCCTCGCCGTGGCGCAGCTACCTGACGCAGCAACTGTGGAGCCAGCCCGCGGCGTGGGCGCCCGCTCGGCGCAAGACATAAAGCGCTGACGCTGGCCGCCGCATGCGCTGGCTATTGAATTCAGACATCACTGCCCCCATCAGCTCTTCTCATGACCGCCGATGATGGAAGGCCACACCATCGGCACTGACACATCTGGCGAGGTAGACCATGCAGATCATCGACCCGCGTACCGGCATGCCCATACGCGCCGCGTCCTCCACCCCTCATACGGAAACCGGTGCTGCTCCAGCGAGCAGCGCATCTCCGTTCATCGTCGACATCGACATGCACAACTTCCAGCAGGTGGTGCTGGAAGGGTCCATGCAAGGGGCGGTCATGCTGGTGTCGTGGATGCCGGGACACCCCGACTGTGCACCGCTGATGCAGTCGCTCGAAAAGATCGCCAATGAGTACCAAGGCGCATTCACGCTGGCACGTTTGAACATCGAAGAGCAGCAGCAGATCGCCATGCAGTTGCGCGTTCAGCAAGTGCCCGACGTCAAGCTCATCGTTCAAGGGCAGATGTACGGCCAGTTCCAAGGCAGCCAGCCCGAGCACAAACTGCGCGAATGGCTGGGTCAATTTCTTGAAGCCCCCGAAAGCGCGGAAGGTGATCTGAAAGGCCTGGCAGAAGCCGCGCTGGCGGCAGGCGATACGGCTACGGCACAGGCGCTCTATCAACAGTGGATTGAAGCCGCACCGGAAGACCCCGCACCGCGCATCGGTCTGGCCAGTGTATTGGTCGCGACGCATGCACTGGAAGACGCCGAACAGGTACTGGCCTCGTTGTCCGAAGAAGATCAGGCCACTCCTGACGCCCGTGCGGTCAAGGCTCGGCTGACCTTCGCCCGCCAAGCGCCGACGCCAGAAGAGATTGCGGCACTGGGCGATGCCGACGACCTGACATCGCGCACTCAGCGTGCGCTGCGCGCCATCGCGGACGGCCAGTATGACGACGGGCTGGAAAGCCTGCTGTCGGTCATGAAGGCCGACCGCACACACGATGACGGTGCTGCTCGTAAGCTACTGATCCAAGTGTTTGAAGCCCTCGGCAACGATCACCCGCTGACGCTACAGTACCGCCGTCGCATGTTCGCCCTGCTGTACTGAGGCGCACACCGTAACTCAGAGCGCGGTCAGTGCACGACGACAAGGCCCCGTGAATGTGAAGCGAAACGCTCTCCATTCACGGGGCCTTGTCATTTCATACCAGAGGAAATGCTCGACTCACGGGAACCGTACCGCCACGGCCTAGCTCCCGCGAATCGTTTCTGCGCTTACGGCTGACGCGTTGCAATGCAGCGGTCAATGCGCTGGAGCGCCTCTTCCAAAATATCGCGAGTCGTCCCGAAGTTGATGCGGACGAACCCCGGGTTGCCGAAATCGGCACCGTCGGACAGCGCAACCCGCGCGTCCTTCAGCAGCGTCTGCTGAGGGTTGTCGCCCAGATTGGCCTGACGCAGATCGATCCACCCCAGATAGGTTGCCTGCGGCGGCAGGAAACGCGCGTTGGGCCAGCGATCGACATACGACTGGATCAGCGCCACATTGCCCTGCAGATGTTCGACCAGCTGCTGACGCCACGGCTCACCGTCACGATAAGCTGCTTCGGTCGCAACCATACCCAGCACGTTGTGGGAAGGCATCCAGCCTTCGCAAGCCGCAGCAAAACGGCTGCGCAGTGCTGGGTCAGGAATGACGGCACACGCACAGGTCAGACCCGCAATATTGAATGTCTTGGAGGCGGCCCACAGCGTGATAGTGCGGTGCGCGATCTGCGGGGCACTCTTGGCGAATGGGCGGTGTGCTGTACCGTCAAGAATCAGGTCACAGTGCAGTTCGTCGGAACAGACCAACAGGTCATGGCGTTCAACGAACGCTGCCAGCGCAGCTAGCTCGCTATCGTCGAACACACGGCCCGTGGGGTTGTGCGGATGGCACCACAGCAGCAGGCGTGTCTTCGGCGTGACCACACGTTCCATGGCCTCAAAATCCAGCGTCCAGCGCTGACCGTTAGCCTCGCTGGGTTCAGCCATCGGCGCCGTTACCATGCGACGCTGGGTGTGCTGGGCGACCTTGAGGAATGGCGGGTAGATCGGGGTGATCACCAACACTTCCTCATCAGCGTCACACAGTGCCTGCGCCGCGATGTGCAGTGCCGGCACGACGCCCGGCAGCCAGTGCTGCCACTCGTTCTCGATCGCCCAGTCATAGTGGCTGCGGCTCCATTCGGACAACGTACTGCGCATGGCAACCGGTGGGTTGGCATAGCCATAGACACCATGGGCAATACGCTGGGTCAGTGCTTGCTGAACACAGTCAGGTACTGCAATATCCATATCGGCTACCCACAACGGCAGCACATCATCATCGTAGGTTTGCCACTTGGTACTCGTGACCTCACGGCGGTCGATACGGGTCGAGAAATCTGCGCCCATGATGCATCCTCATTGAAGCGAGTACCGCAGCGACGCTATCGGTACTCTCGGTGTTATTGTCGTGCACGGCGGCCCATGGACCGGATTGTCGCTATATGACCGGCCTCAAGGCAGCTCGTGCCATCACCCGCTTTTCCCCAGGCCATCGAACAAGAGCAACAACCAGGCCGCTGACAAGAGGTGTTTCCTTACCATGCCCGAAGCCCCTACGTTTGCCAAGTTCTATCCCTTGGCACGGCAAGGATTTGCGCCACTGATTCAGCGCTGGCGCACACACGTTACAGCGACCGATGAGCGCTCGCTGATGATGCTGGCGGACACTGCCCGCATCGCCGATCTGGGGCAGCCACCCGTCGAACTGCCCGCTCCCGAAACGCTCCTGCAATGGGCCAGTGGCGAACGCGACGATCCTCCGCTGTGGCTGCTGAAAGCCCTGCTGTTCTTGATCGTCCAAATGCCCTCTCGACCGGTGCCCGACAGCGCAGTAGAGCAGGCAGCATGGGCGTACCTATGGCTGCGTCTGCGCCCGTGGTCATCCGTTGACGATGCCTGTCGCGCGCTGCCGGAACACCTACAGGGCGTGCTGAGCGATGCGCTGCCGATAGGCTGGCAGGACATGCAGGCACAGCGCCTCTGACGCGGTATCATAGCGTCGGTCAGCCAGACGCTGACGTTAATTTATTTCTGCGAAGACAGGAGACACGATCATGGCCAGAACCACGCCCGCTACCCGCGCGCTCGACAGTGCCGGCATTCCTTACGAACTGATCGAATACACGATGCAGGCGCACGAGGACGGCTATGGGCAGGCCGTGGTCACTGCGACGGGACAGGCCCCCGAGCAGGTCTTCAAGACGTTGATGGTGATCCATGACCGCACACTGGTCGCCGCGATGGTACCGGTCGCGGCCAAGCTCGACCTCAAGGCCGTCGCACGCGCCCTCGGCGTAAAGAACGTCCAGATGGCCCCGCAAGCGCAGGCCGAGCGCGCCAGCGGTTACAAGGTTGGCGGTATCAGTGCACTGGGCCAGCGCCAGCCGCATCCCAGCCTGCTGGATGTTTCAGCGATGGGCTTCGACAAGATCTATATCAGTGGCGGGCAGCGCGGACTGGAAATCGGCATCGCGCCGCAGGATCTGGTCGATATCACCCACGCGGACATCGTCGAGATCGCACGCTTCTGAACGGATGCACGTGACGGCAGGCCTGCGCTTGCCGTCACGCGCCGCGACCTCTACCATGCGCGCTGCCTTTCGAAGGGCGCGGCCTTGCCCGAACATTGCCGCTTGCAGTGCCCCCTTCGGCGCTTATTCAGTCTCACCACACGGAGTGAACATTCATGGTCATCACCCTTGATCAGGCCCCCGATGAACGTCAGCTGGCGCTGATTCGCGAGCAGATCGGTCGCGAACCCCGCGGCATCGACGCGGTGACGGCCGAAGATGGCGAAGGTACCCCGCTGGTACTGCGCATGCAGAGCCTAGTGGACGGTGCGCCGTTCCCTACCCTCTACTGGCTGTGCAGCGATCGACTCAAGATCGAACTGTCGCATCTTGAAGCGGCCGGCGTGATCAAGCAGTTGGAAGCCATGCTGGCCGAAGACCCCGAGTTCATGGCCGAGTACCACCGCAGCCACGAAGACTATGTCGCTCAGCGCTGGCATTACATGCCGGATGACGTCAAGGCCGAGGTCGAACGCCGCGGTTACGATACGCTGCTGAAGGAACGTGGCGTAGGCGGTATCGCCAACTGGACGCAGGTCCGCTGCCTGCACACTCAGTACGCTCACCACCTGTGCGGCGACAATGCCATCGGTCGCTGGATCGACGAACACTACCCACAGGTCGCCGCCTGTCTGCCGTGATCGCATAGCCCGCACGGCCTGCGTCAACGTAGCCCTACAGTGATCCTACTCCGCGGCCGAAAACAGGTTCGGATGATTCAATCGAGGCTTCGCCGGGCGGGTACCATGCCGCTCGGCGTTTTTCATTCACGGCTTCCCACCCGTTTTCAAACCATCTCTCATCATAACGTCCCCATCCGCGTATATCGGGTATGGACCGCCCTCTCCTATCACTAATGCTGATCACCACGCACTAAGCATCTGTGACGAGCCTTAACGACGCTTTTAATTCCTATCAATCGCATCAAGATATTCGATAATGGAGAGAGAGGCATAAATGCTACACTTGCCGCTCATTTTCCTGACAGGTAACGGGACATGCTCTGCGTCATTTCGCCAGCAAAATCATTGGACTTCACTACACCTGCCCCGACGGCTGCATACACTCAGCCATCGCTGCTGGAGATGAGCCAGCCGCTGATCGACCGCCTGCGTGAGTTCGCGCCCGCGGAGATCGGAGCACTGATGAAGATCAGTGACACGCTGGCAGCGCTCAATGCTACGCGCTACGCCCAGTGGCAGACCCCGTTCCAGCTCGGTGACGACGAGCACCCTGCTAAGCAGGCCCTGTTCGCTTTCACCGGCGACGTATATACCGGTATGGACGCTCTGCGCTTCAGTGAAGAAGAGATCGCACGCGCCCAGCAACAGCTGCGCATTCTGTCCGGTCTGTATGGCGTACTGCGCCCGCTGGATCTGATGATGCCCTATCGCCTTGAAATGGGCACGCGGCTGACCACCTCGGCAGGCCGTACGCTCTACGACTATTGGGGCTCGGTGATTACCGACACACTGCGACAGGCCATGCAGGATGCCGATACCGACATACTAGTAAACCTGGCATCCAACGAATATTTCAAGGCCGTCGATGTCAAACGTTTAGGTGCTCGCCTTATTACGCCCGTGTTCAAGGACGAGAAGAACGGCGAGTTCAAGATCATTTCGTTCCACGCCAAGAAGGCACGCGGTGCCATGGCGGCGTGGATCATCCGCGAAGGGCTTGATGAGCCGGAACAGCTCAAAGCCTTCGACGGTATGGGGTATCAGTACTCAGCGGCACACTCCAGCAGCGACACATGGGTGTTCACACGCTAGGCTGACACTATCGAACACAGAACGAATCGAACGACAGAACGACGACCGCGCGGCCTGGGCCGCAGGGTCATCCGAAGCAGCGACATACGGTCCTGCTTCATCACTACAGGAGAAGACGACAAATGCGTCATATCATGATCGCGCTGATGGTCGCCCTGCTCTCGCTCGGAACGACAATCGAAGCGGCCAACGCGGCACGCTTCGGCGGCGGCGGCTCATCGGGCAAGATGTCCCGTTCCATCGGCGGGGGTTCATCCTACTCGAACAGCAACTACGGTAACCGTGGCGCAGCGGCACAGCAGAACGCGGCACGCCCTAACGCAGCAAACAATGCCGCGAATGCTTCGCGTGGCGGCCTGTCTCGCTTCATGGGTCCGCTGGCCGGCTTCTTGGCCGGTGGCCTGCTGGCCTCTATGCTGTTTGGCGGCCACTTCAGCATGCCAGGTATCCTCGATATCCTGATCATCGCGGCCATCGCCTACTTCGGCTACCGCTTCCTCAAGCGTCGCCGTGAAGCGGCAGCGGCAACGTCGTCTTCGACGCACGGCACCGCCTCACCGTTCGGCAGCACACCGAACGACAGCTACTCGCGCCAGCACGACAGCATGAACCAGAATGCCGCTGCGCCGCAGGGCTACCAGAACGATGCTTCGCAAAATGATGCCCCGAGTGCCGTCACCGACACGACCGTACCGGCCGACTTCCAGCGCGAACCGTTCCTCAACGAGATGCGCCAGCGTTTCGAGCGTCTGCAGAAAGCCTGGGATGCCAACGATATGGCCAGCATCCAGGACAACGTGACGCCTGAGTTCTATAACGTGCTGAACGCCGAGCGCCGCAAGCAGCCCGAGAACAACGTCACGGAGATCGTGCGTCTGTTCGTCGAGATGGGCCACGTGCAGAGCATCGGCCAGCAGGACGAAGCGACGGTACTGTTCCACGGTGTCATCCGTGAACAGGGTCAGGAACAAGAGTTCAACGAAACGTGGCACCTGATTCGCGAACAGCGCCCGAACGAAAAATGGTATCTGCAAGGTATTGAGCAGAACGGTTGATAATTGACCGTAGACCATCAGTGAGATCAACCCGCTCTATAGGAGCGGGTTTTTCTTTATATAGGGAGAGAATATATAGGGATTACATTGAACGACGTGTATGATGCCGGATGCCATTCATTATAATAGTGTTAATGAATATGCAGTGAATAGCCGCGTTAAAATAACAGCGGCAACAGGGATAGATAATAAATGCTCTATACAAAATCATATTTAATTCGCCAGCTCGGTTATACCTACGATCGCTGGATGCCCATTGCACTTGAACAGATCAACGCTATTGCCGCCGAAGAAGGTGAGCTGTCGGATGAACGAGTACGCGACATCATCACACAGCTGTTGGACTCGCCGAGGTTCAGAAAAAACACTTGGCGCAGCGCTCCTAGCCCGTTCCATATTAACCTAGAACGCCAAGCCTCCACGGATGATGCCGATAGCCATTACCTTGCCGACAACTACCAGCAGGTGGTGACGGTCATGTCGCATCTGATGCGCCTGCCAACGGTCAAGGCCGGTGCGGTCATGCCGGATGCCTGCCCGGCAGGCACCATCTGCGTTGGCGGTGTAGTGGCTGCGCGCAATGCGATCCATCCGGCCTTTCATTCAGCAGATGTCTGCTGTTCGATGAGCCTGACCGAGTTCGATACCGAGGATGCCGCAGCGGTGCTGGATACCGCTATGAAGGTGACGCATTTCGGCCCAACGGCACGCCCAGAACCGCAGCCAATGCCGGATGAACTGGTAGCACTGCTGGACGCCAACCCGCTAACGCGTTCGCTGATGGGCAGCGCCGTGCGCGACTTCGCCACTCAGGGCGACGGCAACCATTTCCTGTTCGTTGGTACATCACGCAAGACCGGCAAAGTCTGCGTAGTGACGCACCACGGTTCGCGTTCGCTGGGGGCCAAGCTGTACAAGCAAGGAATGGCGACAGCGCGTTCGTTCGCGGCCCATATTGCGCCTGACGATGTACGCGATCGCCGTCCGCTGGCGCGCGGCGTCAACGCGGGCGACATGGCCTGGATACCGTTCGATACACCAGAAGGCCAGCAGTATTGGGATGCCCTACAAATCGTGCGCCAGTGGACGTACGAGAACCATAAGCGCATCCACGACCTCATCCAGCAGGCATTGGGACTTGAGGTACTCGACCACTTCTGGAACGAACACAACTTCGTCTTCAAACGTGGTGATCTTTTTTATCACGCCAAGGGCGCGACGCCGGGCTTTGAAGGCTACGAACGCACGCTGGTGCCGATGAACATGGCCGAGCCGGTACTGGTCACGCGCGGCACGGGCGCAGAGAATGGCCTAGGGTTCCTGCCTCACGGCGCGGGCCGCAATATGAGCCGCAGCGAGTTCCAACGCCGCTACCCGCACCCGCAGCTACCACAGCACGTTGATATCCGCAGCTTCTCGGGCATGCTGGACACCTCAGAACTGCCGCAGGCCTACAAAAATGCTGCCGAGGTAAAACGTCAGATGATCGAGACCTACAAGCTGGCCGAGGTCATCGACGAGATCCTCCCCTACGGGTCGATCATGGCTGGCGAGCCAGAGTTCGATTTCCGCTCGCGCCGCAAGCGACGTACACCAGCAGCACTGCACATCGACAGCGAGTGAATGACGCTCGTCCCTGACGAAAAAAGGCCCACCGATCGGTGGGCCTTTTCATGTTGGTACCAGAAACGTATGAGGCCAAACGCTAGCCGTAGATATCACCTCGGTACGGCCAGCAGAATACGGCTCACCGCTTACCCTTCACACCGTATTCACCGTAGAGATAAACCGCTACTCGGGTGTCTGATCCCGCCAAACACCTGCCGTGCACAACGGTGCCAGCTGCCGGAAACGCTCCTCAATGGCGGTCATAAATGCGTCTTCATCACCCTCAAGGTACAACACTTCCCCCACCGCAACGTCACAGTTGACCGGCACCAGTAGCGCTTCGCCTTTCGGAAGCGCTCGGCCTAGGCCACGCAGCAACACGGGCGTCACCCCCACCTGCGGATAATCGCGCAGCAGATGACTGATGCCACGTTTGAGCGGCTGCATCTGCTCGGGACGCCCACGGCTGCCTTCCGGAAACAGGATCAGAATATTACCCGCGTCCAGCGCATCGAAGCAGCCCTGCAGAGGATGCGCCTGCCCGGCACGGCCCCTGCGCTGTACGGGGATGATGTCGAGCACGTTGCGCGAGAACCACGACAGCCACCGGTTCGCCAGAAAGTAGTCAGCAGCGGCCACGGGGCGCGTGCGCCACAGCAGCCGCAACGGCATCAGGCTCATCAGCACCATCGTATCGAGGTGGCTATTGTGGTTGGCGATGACCACATGAGGCCCGTCCTTCGGCAGTCGCTCACGGTGATACACGTTCAACCCGATCAACAGAATGACCAGCGGGCGCACCAGTACGACGAAAAATAGGCACTTGAGCAGACGCGTCTTCATGCGATCCCCCCGCCCAGATAGTGATAGAAATGGAAGAAGATTGGAGCGGTATAAATCAGACTGTCTAGACGATCCAGCAGCCCGCCGTGGCCGGGGATCAAACGCCCTGTATCCTTGATCTGCAGATCACGCTTCACGGAGGAGATCACCACATCACCGAAGAAGCCGCAGACCGCCATAAGGCCCCCCGCAAGTGCGCTCATAGCAGCGCTCAATCCGGTCAGCCACGGCCCCAGCAACGCCGACACGATCACGATGGTGATACAGCCCCCCACCATGCCTTCCCATGTTTTGCCCGGACTGACCTTCGGTACAATCTTGTGTCGCCCCAGCGATTTGCCCCAGATGTACTGCGCCACATCGTTGAGCTGCGTCATCAGCAGCACGAACAGCACCGGTCCGACATAACCAGCTTGCGCATTGGTGGCCGGTAGCATCAGCAATGCCCCTAGGTGGCTCAGGCAGTAGACCGCCAGCATGACCATCCAGTGAATCACGCCTGCCGAACGAATGAATCCTCGGGTTTCACCGATCAGCAGCATCCGTACAGGCAGGAACAGAAACACATAGACGGGTATGAAGATGCTGATCATCGCCAGCCAGCCCATACCAACCCACAAATACTGCACCGGGATTGCCAGATAGGCCCAGAACAGCACGCGCCGATCCATCAGCCGCGTCGGCACAATGGAAAAGAACTCCTTGAGCGCGAGATAGCTGAGCACCGCAAAGAACACGATGGCTACGGTCCTGTTGAACAGCAGAGCCATAAACAGCAGCGCGATCATCCACCACCAAGAACGGATGCGCTGGCGCAGCTCGGTATGGTCATGCTGCGGCTGCAGCTTCACCATGGCGATACTGATCACGCTGGCGACCGCCAGCAGCACGACCACACACCCCACGACCCACTGCACATGTGGTGGTATTCCTAACATGTCATCCCCCTCCTGAATGCCCATTGGACACGAATAAACCTGATCATGATGTCCCTTGAAGAATAGCTATCGACAGCACTTGTCCGACAGGCGTCGTCATGGCGAGCAGAAGGCGCAACCCACAGGCCCATTTCCGTTGCCACGACGCATAACGTGTCAGAGGTGATTATTGAGTTGTATCACTTGCGCCTGTTCTATAAATGCGCCGCCATTATGCGGTACATCCGTGCGGCATAATACCTTCCGATGGGCATCTCCACTCACGACGGCGGTATATCCCCCCGTCACTCTTCTATCAGGCATTGGAAGCACTTCTTTTGCGTGTACAGCACGGTCGATGACTATGTAAGCGCATATGTATATCGGTAGGACAAAGCACGCACTTATTACCATTCGATAACGATGATATAGGGTATGGCAGGTATGACCCGTGCCCGTGCCAATGACGTCCTACATAAATGAAAGGGGGCATGACATACGATTCGCGAACCGCAACCTAAACAGGCATCATCATTATCCGCACTGACCTATTTTTGATAAAAAGCTATAGCATTCAATGAAATAAGCAGGTATCACCGACAGGGTATAAAACATATCCTATCGGTAGAACGCACACTGCGACACCACACCTAGCCCCTCTATGTTATTGAGCTCGATACACTATTACCGTTTCGTTCTCTCAAGAAGAACAAATGAGTCATGCAGGCCCAGCGTATATCACCACCGATTGGCCTTCATTCAGATAAGCCATGCGCATGTTCTATTGCCTATGGCATTGCTTCACTTCATTCAATACATCCAATTCGCTCAGGGGGAATCTTATGGAACTACTATTAAGTATGATCGCTATCGTCGCAGCGGCGATAGTCGCTCTCGCAACGATCCTGTTCTTCAACATAAGCTATCCACGCATACGACATCGTAAACTGCTGGAGAAGATATGTGCCGATGGCGCATACCGTATACTGCGGGCGGACGAGCGTAACGCGCTTAGCTACTACCTGTCCCTCTCGGTCGAAAACTACACCAAGCTTCTCGGTGGCTACGGCTATCGCAATGATGGCTGGTCAGGCGATTGGTCGCTTATCAGCGATCGCGTCTATGGTGCGCATGTCGTCTTCAAAATATGCAGCATCGAACGCTTTTTCAGTCAGTATCGTTTCTGTCAGGCAGGTGTGCTGCGCTTCAACCTGCCGCCGATATGGGAAGGGCTAGAGGGCACCAAGTGCGAGATCGAATTCGTCCTTACCGATAAACTGCCCGTTGTCGTCGCCATCAATGGCTATTCACTGGTAGAAGGCGCGGGGTTCATCGAACATTTTTTCGATAGTGACAAAGCGATCCAAGACTTTGAGCACCAGTATCATCCGGTAGGCCCCATCGCTTCGCCACAGGAAGACCTTTACACACCGCCGCCACAGGAAGAGACACCGGCGGCCACTCCGGTCGAAGGCATTTATCTACCGGCAGGCACTCGCGACGATAGCGAAGAAGATGTCGATCTCAAGACGGATCACGGCTCTTCAGAACAGGCAACGCCTTCGGCAACCCCCGTTAACGTTCCAGAAACACGAACGGCCATGTCCATGACGGAGGTAGAAGAGGCAGAGATCATTTCTGAACAACTGACCGGATCTGATTCGGCAAAAACGAATAAAGAAGGGGCGGAAGAAAAAGAGACGGAAACGTCACGCGACGTGAGCAGCGAGCAGCAACGCCCCCATGCCGACCATGCATCATCGCATGACAATGGCCGCCTAGGGGACCAGACAGACGCCGTGCCGGAACAGGACGTCAGCGGTATTGCCGTCATCAATGCTCGAAAGATGTCACTCACAGAAGCGTTCTATATTTATGGCCCACTACTCCAGTACGCTCTGGGTCTGCTGACCCTGATAGCGGGCGGCTTGCTGATATGGAGCGGGGGATCGTTCACCAGCTCGCAAGATGCGCTATCACTGCTGTGCATTATCGTCTTGGCCGCTACATTGGTGGGCTGGGCTACCCTTTCGCGCTGGATTCCTCGCCCTCAGATCAAGACCGTCCAAGGCCGTCTCGGAATGGGCCGCTTTCACCCTCGCTACCCCACACTGCGCACGCTGAGCATCGGCAACTTGAGCATCTCTACGCTCAATCGTGCCAGTGACACCTTCACTGATAGTGATCTGGGCAAAGTGATGAGTCTCGACCTCACGCCCAAGCGCCAGGTGATCGCCATCAATGGCAAGAGCGTGCTCAAAGGAACACGGCGTAGCCTGTTCGCTACACCGCTATTTCTGGGCGCAACGTTGCTGGTTCTGGCCGTGGCGCTGATCACCAACACCTCCCTGCTTGCACCGTACACCTATGTAAGCGAGGCCTTTGACGGCCCTCGCCGTGTCACCCTGCGCACGCTGGAAGAAGCGCAGGCCTATACGCCTGCCGCTGGCGATGTACTGGATATCTCTGCACTGCCCGTGCTGTGTATATTGGGGCAGGACGACTTGCCCGACTGCAACAGTCTACAGCCAGAAGCTCCCATCCCACTTTCCCTGCCCCAGGATCCCAAACGTCATCAAGCCCTGGCGGCACTGCAGAAAGGCAACGACGACATACACGCTAAGACATTGCCCACGACGCAAATTAGGCCCTCGTACATGAGCATGTCGGCTTATCCCGTCGAGGTCTCGCAGGAAACTCAATACATCGTACATGATCCCAGGGCTACAGCACGCGCACTGAAACCTTTCAAAAACCGTATGGGCAGCGAAGCCTACGGTATAGCGATAGAGATATTGACCAGCGATTACCTCTCAACACCGCTGGATCGTGATCATCCTAACGACATCGTGCTGGACGGCCATCTGGGCGAGATCCTGCACACCATTCTCGAAAATGTATTGAGCAAAGAACATGAGAAGGATGTTGATGGGGTTCGATCCATACTGGCCCACCAGGATCGCCGTACGCCGTGGTTCATCCGCTCGTTCGATCACTATGAACTCAAGTACTTCAACGGCGAGACCGCGATACGTCAGGACAAACCTACTCTGCAACTGGCTGCGCCTAGCGACAGCTTCCCGGCACCGACAGGCCACCGCGACTGGGATGACTTCCTCAATCACCTTGCTCACCATTACAGTGGCACACTCACCTTAAGCGGTCAGGTACAGGACGTCGATACGATATACCCCTACGGATTTTCAGTGCGTACCGACTACCACACGCCCTTTTTCATCGCCCGCGTTCTGTCTCTGGCAACGGTGATACTGCTGGTAGGCTTGGCCACAAAATCGGCCATTGCGCTCATGCACCGCTACCGGCCATCGGCAACCAAACAAGCGGATTGATCTGACTGACAGCGTACCGCACCTGAACGCTCCATACGGAAAGCATTCTGGCTTATGCCCTTCCGAACGGAGCCGTTCTCTCTCATCGCTAGCACTTCCCCCCACGTAGGGCGATCAAGCACACCGTGAGGTGTCCCGTCGCCCTACCGTCCTACCTACCGTTGGCCGCAACGTCGTGGCAATGACGCTTTACGGTAGGGGCCGCCGATCAGCCTCGCATAGGAACACAGAGCACTACGGACGTTCTTCAACAGGGAGCGCCAACGCCCGCTTTATTCGTCAACACGGCCCTAATGATCAGCACTGATCTTCATCCTCAGCCAACACTCCAGTACGTCCAGCACATAGGCACGTTCATCCTCACTGAGTGGATGCCCTTTCGGAATGCGGTGCCATTTCGCCAGACAGCCCCGGCAACAGGTACCGGTCGCATGCTGCGCCACGAAGATGGGGTGCCCTTTCATCGGCGTCTGCTTACCATCGCGGGCAGGAAATGCAGGGGCCAGACGCTGGGTGATGAAGTCATCACCGTGCGACATAATCGTGTCCCAGCCCTTGTCGGAAAGGTAGCGCTGCTCCTGCTCGCGCAGGCGAAAGCGCCGTCGAAAATCAGACGCGGCCAGTGCCATCATCACACTGTCCAGTCCGGTATAGCTCGTGCGCGAAGAACGGCACATGCAAGCACCTCCTGATGAACGTCAGCTCACACACCAGTATACCTGCGCCCGCAAGCATCGACGCGAAGCTCCCGGCTTATTGCCCCCATAACCCCACGGTCATAACCGCAACTGTCCCCTGCCACGTTCAGCGTTGTGGTTTTGGTCGGTGGTCTTGGTCGGTGGTCTTGGTCGGTGGTCTTGGGCAGTGGGCAGTGGGCAGTGGGCAGTGGGCAGTGGGCAGTGGGCAGTGGGCAGTGGGCA
The DNA here is from genome assembly GCF_047495495.1 of Zymobacter sp. IVIA_12111.31 C1. Classification (GTDB taxonomy): domain Bacteria; phylum Pseudomonadota; class Gammaproteobacteria; order Pseudomonadales; family Halomonadaceae; genus Zymobacter. The sequence continues at coordinate 770,373 of NZ_CP179930.1, read as the reverse complement.
GTGGGCAGTGGGCAGTGGGCAGTGGGCAGTGGGCAGTGGGCAGTGGGCAGTGGGCTAGCCAGCGCACTCCAAGCGGTCTAAATCTACAAGCAATCTCGGCATATCAGAACGGCCCGATAGCCATGCGGTTGTGCAGCGGTCATACATGCTGAGCGTCGGCGAAGTGAGCAAGGTGATCGCTTAGGGGCACTGATCCCGTATCTATCTACAAGAACGCCCCCTTCAAAGAAGGAGGCGTCGAGTGTCAGCCTAACCCGCGATCAGAAGGTGTAGCGAAGACCGAGGTCTAACGTGCTGGCATGGATGGTGCCGTAATCGTCATCGCCGTCATCATCGGCAAGCAGCTTGCTGCTGATAGCGTTGTGGATGTATTCGTAGCGACCGAACAGCGCCAGGTTATCCGTAAAGGCATAGGACGCTCCCAGACCCAGCGTCGGCGCCAGCGTTGTGCGGCGTTCGTCATACTCAGCATGATAGCCGCCGGTGTCATTGTCACTGGATGTCAGCTTGGAGCGCGTCATCGCCAGACCTACGCTACCTTCCAGTTTGAATTCTTGGGTAATCGGCAGCGTTGCGATGGAGCGCAACACCAACGCCTGAGAAGAAATCTTCAGGCCACCAGACTCAGAGAAAGTGGAGCGTTCATCGTTATAACTGGACTTGAAACGGCCCAGATCCTTATAGCCCATTTCGAAAGACCACGTGTCATCCAACACATAGCCGGCACCAAAACCATAGCGGTTATGTTCCTGTTTGAAGGACTCTGTGCCGCTGTAATCTTCGTTTTCACTTTCGTAAAGTGAACTCAGGCCATTGAAGTTGGAATGGGTGTAATGACCAAACAGGTAGACATCCCCCGGTTTTGCAACGGCGGAACCTGTGGCAACAAGACCGGCCAGTGCCAGTGCTGATACAAGACGTTTCATCGAACCCCCTTGATTCGATCAGATCACTAAAAAAGCGCGCGGATGCGCGAGCATGGAAAGAGCAATGGGTATGCGCGTGTTCGTTTCTGAGTAGAAATGGGCACAGCCTTACCTTAACGGCAAGAAAGAGCATTCAACCCGTTGAATTAACACCGCATCCATTGCTTATCTATTTACTTAATCGTCAAAAGGGGGGAATACATTAGCGCTGTGCTTGCTGACGTTGCTGATGGCGTTTCTTAAGGCGCTGGTAATCAGGATCGTTCTTTATCTTTTGAAGTGCCTGCTGGAATATCTGTGCAGAAGCCGCTTTGACAGGATCTTCTTCCTCTAATGGACGCTCTTCGCCTGTCTCGGGGTCATATTTTCGCCCACCGCGGTGGCGGGCATAGCGACGCGAGCGAGTGTAGCCCATCTGGATGAATTTGCGTGTCATGTCCATGCCGACGAAATCATCATGCGCTTTGTAATCGGCATAGCGTTGCAACAGATCGGCAGCGGATTGCTCGGCAATGTCCGGTGTCTTAAAACGCCATAGCGGCAGCAGCTCGCTCTTATAAGGCTCGATCGTCAGAACGCCCCGTTCACCGTGCCCGATAGGATAGCGTTCAGGGTGCTGACGGTAGTCCAGATATGGATCGATCTCCATACATCATCTCCTCGACAAACGTACCGCCGCCCAAAGCCATGGCCGCCAACGACTCGCTTAATCAGCAAGACAGTCGATAGCGCAGTTCACCCGCTGCCTGTCGTACCGCCGCACGCACAGCAGGCACTTTAGCCAATACGTTCATCTGTGCGAAGCCGTGAATCAGACCGTTATAACGCACACAGCTGACCTCGACGCCCGCCAGCGCCAGCGCCCGTGCATAGGCTTCAGCTTCATCGCGCAGCACGTCGAACTCGGCGGTTTGGATTAGTGCGGGAGGAAGGCCACTCAACTGTTCTCGCGTGGCTTGTAAGGGCGATACAAGGTGCAAACGCCGCTGGTCACGACTGTCGAGGTAGTTGTTCCAAAACCACTCCATCATGCCTCGGGTCAGGAAATAGCCATTGGCCCATTCTTGGTAGGACACGGTATCAAAGCGGGCATCCGTTACGGGATACAGCAATAGCTGGCTACTGATTTTGGGGCCACCACGCGCCTTGGCCATCATGCACACTACGGTCGCCATATTGCCTCCCGCACTGTCCCCTACCACGCTGATACGTGACGCATCCAGCCCGAGCATATCGCCGCGAGAAGCAACCCAACAGGTCGCACTGTAGGCCTGCTCAATGGCAATCGGGAACCTCACTTCCGGTGAGCGGCTATAGTCGACGAACACACAGGCGGCACCCGACAGCACCACCAGATCACGAACCAGACGCTGGTGAGTAGCATAGCTGCCTTGTATCCAGCCTCCGCCGTGGAAAAACATGAAGACCGGCAACGCCACAGTGGCATGAGCGGGGGTCACGATGTACAGCGGCACGTCACGGCCGTCTACGTCGATGACCTGTCGCTGCTGCGTTACGCCGTTGTCGATACTGCTCTGCTGCTGAAGGTCTTCCAGTACCTGACGTGCTTCTTCTGGCGTCAGAGACTCAATAGGCGCAGCTCCGCTGTTGTTGAGCCGTTCGAGAAAAGCGAGTACGTGGGGTTCTACCCCCTGCGATAGGGTCATCATGGCCGTTAGCTCTCCATTCGTAACAAAATGTCACTACTGAGTAACAGCCTAGCTGATCCACTACAGGCGTCGAGGAATTGTCATCTCCATCGCCGCCCGCCCCGTTCAGCCCTGCATCAGCACACGAGCATACTCTTCACGGTCCAGGTTACCGCCGCTCAGGATCACACCGACGCATCGTCCCTGCTGGCGCTCGCGTTCGTGCAACAGGCCAGCCAGCGCTGCCGCTCCCGCACCTTCCGCCAAATTGTGGGTCGCTTCATGGTAGAGGCGCATCGCCGCGGTAATTTCATCGTCGCTGACGCGGATCACGCGTGCGGCACCACGGCGGATCATATCGAACGCCACCGGATCAGGCTTGCGGCAGGCAATGCCATCCGCAATGGTATCGGCTGTCTCAGTCGTTCGGATTTCACTGCATTCCATGCTCTGCGCATAGGCATCGGCCCCCTCGGCCACCACACCTACGATTTCAGTCTCCAGCCCCAGCAGGTCGCGGGTACGAATCAGTCCACAGATACCCGACCCCATGCCGATCGGCACATAGACAGTATCCAGCGGAGCCGCCTGTTCGAACAGCTCAAGCGCATAGGTGGCCACCCCGCGTACCAGATCAGGATGGAATGAGGGAACACGCAGCAGGCCCTCTTCCTGAGCCAGACGGTTCGCTTCCTGACTCGCGTCGTCAACATCACGCCCTTTGATCACGACGGTTGCGCCCTGCGCCCGCATGGCGGCGTTCTTCTCGCTTGAGTTGCCTTCAGGAACCACGATCGTCAGCGGGAATCCCGCCATCTGGCTGGCGACGGCAATGCTCTGACCGTGGTTGCCGCGAGTGGCAGTCACCAAAGGCTGCCCAGCAGGCACCGTAGAGGCCAACGCATCCATATAGGCCAGCCCGCCGCGCAGTTTAAACGCGCCTACCGGCGAGTGGTTCTCGTGTTTGACCCATACCGTGCACCCCAGGCGCTGGGCCAGCAGCGGCCATGCGTACTGCGGCGTTGCGGGCATATGACGATGAACGAGATCAGCCGTCTGGCGAAGTTCAAGCAGCGTAAACATGGCATTTTCCTTTTAGGAGGTGACGCGGTGTTAGTGCCATGCTAGAAAATACGCATTGCATGAGTAAACAGATATATTGCATGGGCAGCAATATCGTTATTCCAAAACGACATAATCCACACCGAGAGGCCGCCATGGCAGCACAGCAAGCGATATGGATCCCGGACATTCGCCCTTTCAGCCACCTGCCCACTTATCTGGCACTGGTGGAGGCGATCGCCGCCGCCATCCGATGCGGCGAACTGAAAGCTGGTGATCGCCTGCCCCCTCAACGCCGTCTGGCGTGGGCCATGGACCTGAACCCGAGCACCACGCTTCAGGCATATCGCGAGGCTTCGCGCCGCCATCTCATTTCGGGTGAGGTCGGCCGAGGCACCTACGTGCTGGCCGACAGCCAAGAAGCATCGCTGTTCCGGCTGCGCACGGCGACGGTCGCGGCCACCGAGCTGATCGACCTGACCACCAACGTGCCCATTCTCCCGCTGGAAGGTCACGACATGCGCGATACGCTGCATCATCTGGCCGATGACGCCGATGCACATTCGGGCTGGGTGAACTACCTGACCGATGCCGATGCGCTTCAGGGTGAACTGCTGTGCGCGCAGTGGATGCGTGAGGTACGCCAGATGGAAGTACCTCCGGACCAGTTCATGCTGTGCCCCGGCGCCCAGAAGGGGCTACTGGCTGTACTGATGTCGTTCTGCCACGGCGGTGACCCCGTGCTGGTGGAAGCGCTGACCGCACCGGGAATCCGTTCGGGCTGCCGCCAGCTGCGCCTGCCATTGCACGATATCCGCATGGACAGCGAAGGCATATTGCCCGAAGAGCTTGACCGCATGGCGCGTTCCACCGGAGCGCGCGTAGCACTGCTGACCCCCATCCTGCAAAACCCGACTGGAACGACCATGACCGTGCAGCGCCAGCAAGCGATTGCCGAAGTGGTGGCGCATCACGACCTGCTGGTGATCGAGGACGATGTGTATGGCGGCCTGAGCGATGTGCCACCACTCACACGGCTGCTCGGCCACCGCGGCATTCTGGTCAGTAGCTTGTCGAAAACGGTGGCGCCGGGACTACGCTTTGGGTTCATTCACGCCCAACCAGAGCGATTGGCCCAGATCGACCCCGACACCCAGCTGACGCGCTGGGGCATGTCACCGCTTATGCTGGGCGTTGCGCGCCACTGGATCGAACACGGCATTGCCCAGCGCCATCTGCGTCATCAGCGACAGGCCACGGTACAGCGCTGGCAGCTGGCGCAGCGCCTGCTCGGCCACGCCATGCTGATGGGCACCCAGCCATCGCCACACATCTGGGTGCATAACGTAGGGCACCTGCCTCAGCTGGCCCAGGCCTGCGAAGCGCGCGGCGTCAAGGTCACCCCCGAAAACGTCTTCGCCATTCATCCTCATACCGAACAGGCTGTGCGCATTAGCCTGTCAGCGGCCCCCGATATGGAAGCGCTGGAAAAGGCACTGCGGCTGATTGCACCGCTCTTTGCGCCACCGACAGGCTCATAAGCGACCACGGATATCCTTTCTGCCATCTGCCGCCTTTTCTTTTCAGGCATAAAAAAAGCCGTCTTCCTGAAGGAAGACGGCCTACGTCACGACAATAAGCGATACCGCTTACAGCATGACTTGCCCACCAATCTCGACCACGCGTCCCGACGGCAGATTAAACGCTCGAGCCGGACTGCGCGCATTGCGGAACATCAGCTGGAACAGCCATTGTTGCCAGTGCAGGATACCGTTCTGGCACAGCGGCACCTCACGGCCGACAAACCAGCTGGCCTTGTCAGGGTCGATACCGGCAACGCAGCTGTGACATTCCTTCAGCGCCAACGGTACGTCCGTGCATTCCATAAAACCAAAATGCAGCACCAACCGACTAACCCCGCTGCCCAGATAGCGCGCTTCGCAGCGTCTGTCCGCCGGGACGTGAGGTACCTCATCCGTAATCACGGTTAGCAGCAGCACCTGTTCATGCAACACCTTGTTGAATTCGAGGTTCTGGCGCAGCGCAGAGGGTGTGCCGTTGAAGCGACCACACAGGTAGATGGCACAGCCTTTGATGCGCGCTGGCGGATGCTGTTTCAGTGCATGGATCAGTTCGTCCATGCTCGGCTCGCCGTCCTGCTGCGCCCGTTCGAGGCGCATGCGACCACGACGCCATGTATCCATAGTAATGAACACCACGATGGCAATAACGACCGGCACTGCACCGCCGTGGAAGAACTTGGTCAAGTTGGCGTAGAACAGCGCCACATCCACGACCAAAAACGCCAACACCAGCGGTAACCCACACCAGATCGGCCAACGCCAGTGCTTCAGCACGATCAGGACCATCAGGCAGCTGGTGATCACCATCGTACCGGTAACCGCCACCCCATAAGCCGCGGCTAAGCGCGCCGAACTCTGGAACAGCGTAATCAGCAGCAGCACGCCTACCATCACGGTCCAGTTCACGGCCGGCATATAGATCTGGCTCATGGCATGGTTGGAGGTGTGGCGAATGCGCAAACGCGGCAGATAGCCCAGACGAACCGCCTGCTGGGTCAGTGAGAACGCCGCCGTGATCACCGCCTGAGAAGCGATGACCGTTGCCATCGACGCCAGAATCACCAGCGGCAACAGCAGCCAATCCGGTGCCATCAGAAAGAACGGATTGCGCAGTGCATCGCCGTTGATCGTCAGCAACGCCCCTTGCCCGAAATAGTTCAGAATCAGCGCGGGCATGGCGACCCACGTCCACGCTCGGATGATCGCCGGACGCCCAAAATGCCCTAGATCGGCGTACAGCGCCTCCGCACCGGTCAGTACCAGCGTAACCGCGGAAAAGACCGTGATGCCGACACCCGGGTTGTGATGGAAGAACGTCAGCGCCCACCACGGGTTGACCGCTTCCAGCACGGCTGGTGCCTTGAGGATGTTGATCAACCCAAGTACGCCCAGCGTCAGGAACCACAGCAGCATGACCGGGCCAAACAGCTTGCCGATCCGCTCAGTACCGAATCGCTGGAGGGTGAACAGCCCTAAGATGATGACAACCGAAATCGGCACCACCTTGTCATCCAGATGCGGATAGGCCAGTTCCAGCCCTTCGATGGACGACAGCACGGATACCGCCGGCGTGATCATACTATCGCCATACAGCAACGCCGCACCGAGCAACCCCAGCGTCACCAGCAGGCCGCGCCTGCGCGTGCCGGGTTTCACATAGCGACGTGCCAGCGCCATCAGCGACAGCACCCCGCCTTCACCTTGGTTGTCGGCGCGTGTGACCAGCATCACGTACTTGATACTGACCACCCAGATCATCGACCACAGCAGCAGTGACAGCACGCCCCTGATGCTATCGGGCGACACGGCCACGCCATAGCCACCGATGAAGATTTCCTTGAACGCATAGAGCGGACTGGTCCCGATATCCCCGAGGACAACGCCTACGGCAGCGACCACAAGCCCTGTGCTCACCTTGCGCGCAGCGTTCATCGCGGGAGCGGATTCTGTTGATGCCAGAGAGGACATTGAATTCACGACCAACGGTTGAGGATGATGAGTTGCGCAAATTACGCTTCTCATGCGGCAGGTGGAATAGCTCGCCCCCTACTAAAGACACATTTTTACGCATTTTTTACGCACCGTAATGGTTCTCTTCCGTACCAGCCCTTTTCAATGTGCTCTCTTCCAGTTCCCTCCAAAGCGACATGGCAGTGCAAAAGCCCTAGGTGGCCTGCATGGTTTCAAGCACTTCGGATGCTACATCTAAGGCATGTCGACACTGTGCAGGCGTAATAGTCAAAGGAGGCTCGATACGTACACTTTTGGCATTTGCGGTGGTGCCCGCCACCAGTACCCCACGATCGAACATGCCTTTGGCGAAAGCATAACCTACGTCATTGGTAGAAAATTCAAATGCCAGCAATAGACCTTTTCCGCGCGCCTCAATGATCAGATTTGGGTGCTTCTTCCACAGCGACAACATGCCATCAAGCATCATGGCTCCATTTTCTTCGGCAGCTTCTGGCAGCTTGCGGTCAATCAACTCTCGGATGGTGGCCAAAGCCGCTGCGCAGGCCATTGGATTCCCCCCAAAAGTCGACATATGTAGCAGCGGGTTGTCGAACAGTAACGAGAATATTTCTTCTGTGGCGACGACAGCACCAGCAGGCACCACGCCGCCCCCCATCGATTTGGCAAGACAGATAATGTCCGGTGCAACATCATAGTGCTCACACGCAAACATGCGCCCGGTACGCCCAAACCCGGTCTGCACTTCATCAAGAATTAACACAATGCCATATTCATCACATAGTTGGCGTATAGCGGGCAAATAGTCATCAGGGGGTACGATCACGCCGGCCTCTCCCTGTACGGGTTCAAGGATGATAGCCGCTACGGGTTCTCCCATACGCTCATAGTCAGATACGACTCGGCGCATGGCCTTGATGTCGCCGAACGGCACATGCTGAAATCCAGGAACCAATGGTAAGAACGGGCGACGAAAGAATGGCTTAGCCGTAGCAGATAAGGCGCCATGAGACTTGCCATGATAGGCCCCAATCGTCGAAATGATGGTAGACCGACCTCGCGGAGCTTGATATCCCTTCGCGAGTTTCAAAGCGGCTTCTACTGACTCACCACCGCTATTGGTGAAAAAGGAGTATTTGAGCGCCCCTGGCGTCAATGCCGCGAGCACTTTTGCAAGCATTGCACTAACGGGTTCAAGTAACTCTTGGGAATGCAGCGGGTGCTTTTCCATCTGGCAATGCACGGCATTAATCACAGACGGGTTTCTGTGGCCTACATTATAAATACCAAAGCCCCCCAGACAGTCGAGATACTCATTACCGCGGCTGTCCGTCAACGTATTGGGACCATTCGATCGCCATTCTACGGCAGCAGTAGCGTGCTGTTCCGCTACTGATTTACGGTTCTCCAAAAGGCCCGGATTGATATAGTCTCTAACGGCCTCTACCACACTGGCATTGAACCGTTCAAGCCGATCACCACTTAGTTCGGGCGTCTCAATAGTGTCAATAACGCCATCAATGAAACGAGCTATCTCCTGTCGTGTTGCTGTTACGTCCATCCTTGGTATCTCCTGATGAGTGCGCATTGACCATAGCGGTCTAAAAGCGCTTGAAAAGTCCTTAGATAGCATGGCCGCTGCCAGCATTTCCTTTTGGAAAAACTAGGCCATTATCTCATCATGATCCACAAAGTGACGTAACATTACATTTCAGCAATTTCCCACAAAAACAGTAATATATAATATTTATTTTCCCTACCGATACGAAGACGGCACCTATGATTAGGCGCTTTCACTATGATCTATTGTATTCACACTGTGGGTATCAAAAGGTCCCGCGGGCGTCCACTCATCACCCAGCAATTCAGGGTCGTCGTACGCCATGATGCCTTGATAATGATGATCCCTATCATCGACATACAGCTTGCCAACGATGGCCTCTGCTACCGTTTGGGCCGCCTGACTGATGCCGGGAATCAACCCGATCACATGTCCGTTGCTTAGATGGGCCGGATGGCAGAAGCAGTAGACATTCGAGATCGCGGCGGGGGCCTGTGCGCTGCGCGGCTGAAACGAAAAGTCATCATTGAGATAGGGATGTTCGGCCAGCTGTTCATGCTGCTGATCGGGTGGCGGCTGGAAGGCGTCACCCCAACGTCTGATATGCGGTACTAGGGCTGAAAATGCAGGCTGGGCCGCCCAGTCGAGACGATATCCGGTTGCCAGAATCACATGGTCAACGGCGATATCCCCTTTCGGGGTGTGCACCAGCACGTCGTGCTGCCGTGGACGGATACGCGTTACCGGACTACTGAAGTTGAACCACACATTGTCGTGCCGCGAGACGCGCAGTGTGCTGCCGTGCGGCGGCGCGATCTGCTCGGTCAACAGCGCATGCTCAAGCTGCCACTTCCAGGCATCCGGCAATGCTGCATAGCCCTGTCGGAAGCCGGGGTTGCTGACCCCTTTGGTGCGGTTGAAGCGCGGAAAATCAGGGCGTCGAATCAGAATTTCCACTTCACTGGCCCCCGCCTCCAGCGACGTTGCGGCCGCATCCATCGCGGAGGCGCTGCCACCTACCACAGCCACCCGCTTACCCTTCAAGGCCGCATAGTCCGGCGGTGCCGAGGTATGCGACCAGTAGCGCTGCGGCACATCCCGCACAACATCGGGTAGCGACGAACCGCCAAAGGCATCCATCCCCAATGCCAGTACCACATGGCGTGCCAGCACGGTATGCCGTTCACCGCGATGGCTCAGCGTTAGCACCGTCACGCCATCATCACGCGGCACCAGCGAGATCAACTCATGTTCGTTGCGCACCTCAAGTTTCAGCACCCGCCGATACCAACGCAGATAATCCATCCACTGCAGACGCGGAATCTTGTCGAGCGCGTCCCATGCCTCGCGGCCAAACTGGGCTTCATACCACGCTCGAAACGTCAGCGAAGGCAGCCCCAGCGCTGGCCCGGTAAGGTGCTTGGGAGAACGCAGGGTTTCCATACGCGCAATGGTGGCCCACGGCCCTTCATAATCGCGAGCGGCTCTGTCGTACAGCACGGCGTGAACGCCCTGTAACTGCAGCGCCGCGGCCGCGGCCAGCCCAGCCATACCGGCCCCGATCACCACGACATCCTGAACCGGCTGTCCATCACGCTGCACGCGAGGGGTCCAGCGACCGGCCGGCAAAGCCAGCCACTCCAGATCCTGCTGTAGACGGGCCTCCAGTGCGGGAAGCCCACTCGGCGGTGCAGAGGAATGAGGCATGCGTACTCCTTCATTTCAGTGTCAGCGTGTCGGGTTATCCTTGAGGAATAGCATTTATATTCCAGACTATGCCAATAACCTTTTCGCCTAGGCTAATAATCCCCTTTCTTTTGCCCCTGCCAGCGCACTAGCCGCTACTGATAGGAAAACGTGACGCCCGCTAACGCATTGGCCGTGCCGCCCTTTAGATCACCCGTACGGACATAGCGCACGCGTAGCGGCACCGTAACGGAAGCGCCATCACCACTCACATCAGTAATCTTGAACTGGTGAGCCGCCCCTTCGGAGCTGTCGTCAGGGCCCAGTTCGAGCGGTACATCGCTGTCACCATACAGCACCTGAACCCCTACCCCTCCGCCGGTCGAATCGCTACTCAGTGACACCACCTGCGAGGTATTGGCGAGATTAGACTGATCGGACACCGTGGCATTCAGATGCACTTGATCGTCACAGGTCAGGCCGATCGTGACCTCCTTCGCCGCCGACACACTGCCGACGCTGGGCAGATCGTTGGGGGTTACCGTACCGAGGTCAACGTTCTGCTGGGCCGAACCGACCGTGCAGGCACGGGCCTTGATGGTCAGCGTGGTAGATGAAATGTCGATCGTGGAGGTCTTCTCGGTGCCCAATTGATCCTTAGCGCTCACATAGGCAATGGACTGTGCGGGAATGACATAGGTGCCACTTTGCAGGTGGCCAGTCGTCTTTACGAACGTGATATGTGCATTGAAGCCGATGGTATACAGCACCAGCTGCAGGAAACCGCGCCCGAAGGACTGGTTGGCACTGCTGCCCATCGGGGTATAGGCCGAGGCATGGGTGTCCTTGATCCCGACGATATAACCGATACCCGGTACACCCGTATCAAACACCGAGTAGCTGACGCCGTTCCAAGTGGTCGTCAGGGGCAGCGGTGTCTTCACTGGCCATATCCACGACTCGTTGCACTGACCGGCGATCAGAAGCGTAGGTCCGCAGGAAAACATGTTCCATTCGCTACCGGTGGTTACCCAGTCTTCGGCGATCAGCCCTCCTAGCTCGGCGCTGTCACTGGGGCCGGAATAGCTTTTAGGGGCGGGGGTCAGCGTCAGCGGGTCCTGAACGGTGACCCACGCGCTGGCAGCCACCGACCATACGGCAACGCACAGCGCCAAGATACCCGCCAGACAGCGCCATCCCGTTTGGTCGCAACGTCGATGCTTATCCATCCCTCTGTCCTTATTATTCATATTCAATGGCGAAATCGACCACGGCATCTGCCTGACCGGGCTGCAGTATGGTGTCCGTCGCCACATAGCGCGCGGTGAAGGTCAGCGTATTGGTAATATCTGGCAGCAGCGCATAGGCACTGCTGGGTTGATTAAGTCCCACCAGTGTTCCCTGTGCATCGCGCAGCTGAATGCCCAACCCGCTTGCTCCGCCTTCGCTCAGCGCTAGCACCTGGCTGTCCTGCGTGCTGGCGGTGCCCGAAAAGGTCACCCGCGCCTTGGCAGTTGCGCTGTTGCACTTGGCAATACCGATAGTGAAGAGCGTCGGCTCGAAGACATCCCCGATCTGGTAACGCGCCTTACCCAACATGGCGCTCTTCATCGGCACCGTCATTTCCTGCGCCGCACTGCTCAGCTCGCAAGTGTTGACCTTGACGTTGCCGGTGATACGAATCAGTACGTCAGCCGCCTCGACAGGCACAGTGACAACGGTCAGGGCCAGCAGCCCCCATAGCCATCGCTTCATGGTGCACACTCCGACGTAATGTAGGTCAGCGGGTCTTCCAGCACGGATTCAGTCAGCAGATAGTCGATATGGCACTGCTGGGCCTCCGCGTCTCCCCACCGCACCAGCAAGCGGCCGCGCAGAGGCAGACCCGCCATGTACGCCTGGCTGTGGTCATCGACGATTCCTTCAGACACCGTGCGCGGGTCGCTGCGCCGCGGCAGCAGCGTCACGGTCGCCCCGAAAGGCACGGGCTGCCCACCCGGCTGCCGTAGGGTGATCAGGCTGCGCATGCCCGTATGGACATCAAACTCGGCACGCACCAACGCTCCTCGCGTCGGAACCACATGTGTCACGGCATCGGTCAGCTCGACGTTGTTGTGCAGGGTGTTGATATCCAGTGCCACACGATTGCGACGATAGAGAGAGGCATACGGCACGATGGCATACCCCCGGCTGTCGGTGGCCAGGCCGCTGTTGCCTTCAATCTTCACATGCTGTGCACCGGGCGCCTTGACCAAAATGTTGGCATCGCCCAGCTGCCGCCCCAGCGTCAGGCCATCGCGGTGCGCCACGGCGCTTCCGCGCAGCACATAACTGATCTGCCGGCTGTCACGGTCGTAGCTGTACCCCAGTTGGCTTTCCGCCAACGCACCGTGATAGTCCAGACTGACCCCGCCGTTATAGCCGTTGCCCTGATTGGCATAGGATTGGCGCACGCTGTAGCCCAAATTGTTATCCGCCAGCGCCGTGCCTGACAGAATCGCACTGTGGTTCATGCGCCCATCGTCATCGCGTGTCGTCGTCCAAGACAGCCACGGCGAGGAATCTCCGGGCCTGCCGCCCAACCGCCCAATCGGGTACGACAGCGACACGGTGTACAGTTGGTTGTCGCGCGCGTTCCATGCGCTGCGGCTATCACTGAAGGCCAATGAATAGTTGAGCGACCCCACGCTGTCCGAGTATCCCGCCTGCCACAGCCGGTTCTTACGCTCCATGTGCCAGTAGGCTTCTTCGCTACCGCTGATGAATAGCGTCCCTGCACCGGGAATGCGCTGGGAAATGCTCAGCTGGACGCGCGAGCGGCGCGAGTGATGCAGATTGTAGTAATCGAGAGCATCGGCGACCCAAGCCGGGTCTCGTTCGCGGCGCTGCTCATCGTCGAGCACGACTCCACCGCTCATATGGCGGTTGGCGGTCTGATCAAGGGTGTAGAACCCTTTTGAGGAATAGCGATAGCCCAGCAGCTGAAAGGTCGTGCCCAGCTCGTTGAGTGATTTGGAATACAGGAATGACCACGACTGCCCACTGTGCTCGGAGCCGTCCACCAGCTCACTGTGCGCCTGCGTACCGCTCACCGAGAAGGCCCCGAATTCGCCCATGTTCTGGCCCCAGCCCAGCGCCAGCGCCCGGTAGCGGTCAGCGTACTGCCCACCGCCGAAGACCGTCATGCCATGCGGCAGTCCATAAATCAGCGACGCTTGCCCGAACGTTGGACTGCTCTGATCGGTATTGCCACGAAAGCGCCCAGCCGTCACGGCGTACTTGATACGCCCCTGACGCTGTAGGATCGGCACCGCCGAATAGGGGATAATGAAGGAGTGCGTTTCACCGTCGTTTTCCTGCACGCTGACCGTCAGGTCGCCGCTGCTGCTGGCCGGGTACAGATCGGTGATCTCGAACGGCCCCGGAGCCACACTGCTTTCGTAGACGACATAACCGTTCTGACGCACCGTCACTCGCGCGTTACTGCGGGCAATGCCCCTGACCGTGGGCGCATAGCCACGTCGGCTATCAGGCAAAGCGCTGTCATCTGACGCTAGCTGAATCCCTTTGAACCCCAGCCCGTCGAATACGTCCGCTGGAGAGAAACTTTCCCCTACGACAAGATCGCTTTCCCACGCTGGCAGCGGCATCTCCATGAAGGTCTTGATATGGGTCCACTGCGAACCCGACCGTCCATGACGCCACGTCATATCATCGTGAAAGCGTAGCGCGCCCACGTTGATGCGGTTCTGAAGGGTGAGGAAATAGTCATCGTAGCGGTAGTCGCCGCGCTGATGCGCACCGTTAAACGAGTAGCTGACCATGGCCGCATTAATGCCATCATCCCACTCCTGCGGCGATACATAGCCACGCGGACGATGCGCCAACGAGGCCTGAGGCAGAGTAATGTCGAGCCGCTGATGGCCCGCTTCGAAGCTGCCGCCCGCTTCAGGCACGTACTGCTTCAGCGGCACGCACGGTGTGGCAGACATACCCGCAGCGGGCCAGACATCCTCACGCAGCCCAAACTGCCCCACCACCGATGCGGGCAGGCACACGTCCATATCACCCGCGTCCATCAGTAGCGGCAGATAGCGCGGTTCATCTCGACGCAGCGTACTCAGTGGCGCGAACGTCAGGTCGTAGGACGCCAGATAGTGCTGATTGACGTACACCATCACCCGGTAGCGTCCAGGAGGGATGACGGCTCCTTGCTCGATGGGCGTCAGATCGGCCACGGCCCCACTGTCACCGGCAAGAAAGGCCGGATTGAACACCGGCGCTGCCTGCCCCAAGGCAGGCCATAACAGCGCGACGGTGGCGATGCGGATTAACCATGGCGTATCGTTGTTCGTTTTTCTCTGCTGGCGCGGCCGTCCGTGGCCCTGTCGCACAACGCCAGGCGATTCATATGTCATGATCGACTGCCATCACAGCACTGGCGCTCAGCGGCATGCGTACCCCATACGGCTGACGGCCAGCGATGACCGTTCTGACCGCCACGCCCTGCGTCCTTGCAGGCCGCCTCCATCCGGCGATCACCCCTTGGGCGCAGACATCCGCTGCGCCAATGATTCCGCCTACGGCAGCGTCTTTTGCTGCACGCGCGTTACCGCGCCATAGTCATTAATGGTCTGAAACGCTACCGCATGCGACGTCGCACTGCCCGGCAACGACGCCGAGCCCTTAGGCGGTACCATCACACTGGCCGTATCACGGCCATCAAGACGCACATTGACCATCGTTATGTAATAAGGCGTCGGATTGTGTGCCACGATAGCCCCTTGCTCACGCGCAAGCGCCAACATTGACTGCGCATCGTCAGCACTTGGCTGAAGCCCCTCAGGGCGATAGAACAGCTTGATTCGACTGGTGAACGACAGCTGCAAGGTGCTCTGGTCAGCAGTCCGATTCTGATCGCGTGCGGGAATGGCCTTGACGCTGATCCAGTACGCCGTCTCACGGTCGGCAGGCAGTGGTGCCCCCACGTGGATCAAACGCAGCGTGTTTTCACTGCCGGGCTTGATAACAAACAGCGGTGGCGTCACCGCAAAATCACCACTGCGCTTGCCGTCGATATCTTCGATCCACGACTGTAATAGAAAGACATGCTGCGTATCGCTATTGATAACGGGCAGCGACGCTTGGCGCTCGCTGGCGTTGTAGACCAACCGCGTAGCCCCCAGTGCCACCCCGCCTGCATGTGCCGACGCGTTCAGCCCCGCAACGGCCATCACCACCGCACCCGCTGACAACGCGGCCCGGCGGTACAGATCACGTCCCTTTGCTATTGGCATGACATCCCTTCCCCACTTACGGCTAGCGCAACAAGCGCACGCCGATGAATGGCGCAGGAAGATGCCGGTATTGCCACCGACATCTCTGTGCCCACAGATTCAACTCATTGCCATATGCGCCTGACAGGGATCAGGAATAGGTAATGTTGAAGTTGGCGGTCGCGCTGGCATCCCCCGCAGTCGCCGCGTCAGAGGTGCCGTAGAAGCTGGCGTTGAAATCCAGCTCGTTGCTACCATTGTTAAGCGAGAAGGTGCTTGACGGCGTGCCGAGCGTCACAGCGGTACCCGTGCTGTCGAAGATCTGGATACCGACACCGGTCGCAGCACTGCTGCCTTCACCGGCCTGCAGCACGTTGGTGTAGCCTGCAACAGCCGTACCGGTGAACGATACCGCGGCAGATTTATAGGTGCTGGTATCACAGTCGCCTAGCATGATCTTGAAGGGAATGCGGCTAGAAGACAGCGCATTCTTGGTCAGCTTGGCCGTACGCACCTGGCCCAACTGGACTTCCTGATTGACGCTGTTGGCATCCACCGCGCAAGCCGCATTGACCGCTGTACCCACGAAATGAATCTTGCCGCCCGGCGCCGTCTGCGATGCAGCGGGCGTGTCCGCTGCAGAAGCCGCCAACGGCAGCACGCCTGCCAGCGCAACCGCGCCCAGCCATGCGATTTTTTTCATCGTTATGCTCCTGACATTCATGGTGCCCACCTGAAGAGGGTCACATCCTTGTTCATGACAAACGCCCACCCTCCGGGCTTGAGCGCTCAGAAGCCCAGGAGCAGCAGGCGCTTGAAGTATTGGTCAGGCTGACAAAATTGCAAAATTTCGACTAATTTTGTGCACGTTCACGGCTATAGAAAGATATTGACGTCAGAATACACCCTCACATTCGGCGCACGACGCACGATAGCCTCTTGTATTACTGCCTGTTTGCGACAGAGACCTTGAGTTGACCTCAGCATAACGACGGCCCCACTCCCCCCCCATAAAACGTGCAAGCAAGAGCTGTCCCACACGCTCACGCTGCCCTTGGACCCTCAACGGCGATTTAGAGGCTGCTTCATAAACCGGGTGATTGCTTTTTATCTTTCTAAATTACTCTTTCTAAAATAGGTGTTTTCTACCGCAATATTGTGGTTTGAAGCCCCCTCAATGACATGGGTATTGGGGTTATGAAACAGGCTCTTAGGCTACCGATTCCACAACACACCATGTCTCATCAGAAAAACCGATCGGAACATGCCTGTGCCGTAGAAGGGATTGAGGAGGGAAAATGGATATATAGAACACGAGAACGGATAAAAGCCGCCCAATAATATCGGGCGAGTCACGATAATTATTTATTCATCATGCTCACATAACACGCATTATTATCATTGGATAACAACGCATCCATAATTCTTATCAGCAAGACTTACGTTCTCTTATGAAAGTGCAATCAATGCCGCTTGAACCGCGGACTCTTCTTTTGAACAAGCGCATTCAACATCTAGCAATAAAAGATGAAAAACACGCATTTTCAACTACCTACACACCATTACTTTCAGCCACTAACCATACCGGTCTTCAGCCTTGATGACGCCATTGAACATGGCCATTTCACAATCGACATGAAATCGTGATCAACCTCCAGCGCAGGAACCGCTTATATCTGTCATGCGTCTTACTACCGGCTGCTCGAAAACATACTGCGAACATCGCCAGTATCTTTCCAAGCAGCGCACCGCCAGCGAAAGAGCAAGCCGATTACCCACACTTGCCGCGCTCCACAGGCGATCCTGTATCCGTTCAAAGGGGTATGTATGACGACATCAACGACGACGAACACGACGACACAGCCTTCACATTGGACCCGCGAGACCGCCGCCAGAATACAGGCCAGTTCGACCAACACCTTTCCCCCCTTCAATTTAGCAAAGGTGCTGCCCTTGATGCCCGGCTACCACGTCTGGGACAGCTGGTTCGTTATGACGGAAGCCGAGCAGATTGCCAGCGTCAAAGGGTTCCAGGTGCTGATCGCACTGGTACGCCCCATCGAGGATAACGAAAGCGCCAATGCCCGCATCGCGTACTTCTACTCGGCCGATGGTGAGCACTACACTCCCGGTGGCTTCCTGTTCGAAAGCAAGCTGTACGATGACTGTCAGGAGTGGAGCGGCTCGACAGTGCTGCGCAACGACGGCCGCCTGCAGACGTTCTATACGCTGGCCCAAAGCGTCGAACTGAACGGCAACTGGCAAACGCGCCAACGCTTCGCCACTGCGCTTCAGACCCTTAGCAGCACCGGCGGAAAGCTGATTATCAGTGCCCCGACCTATCATGACGTACTGGCCGAACCCGATGGTGTCTATTACGAAACAGCAGAACAGGCCAGCCTGCGCGAGTCCCACTACCCAACGTCCCACGACCGCAGCCTTGGCTCCGACCAGAGCGAGAACAGCTGCTTCCGCGATCCGCACAAGTACGTCGACCCGTATACGGGCAAGCACTACCTGCTGTTCGAAGCCAACACCGCCACGGCTCTCTGCCCGGCAGGCAGCGTCAGGCGCGACTACATCGGCGGCGAGGACTTCGAACCCGACTACCAGCCCACCATCGACGACCTTAAAGCCAACGGTTGCGTCGGTGTACTCGAATTGCAGGATGAAGACTGCACCCACGGTAAGTTCCTGCCCCCGTGGCTGACCGCCAATCTCGTGACCGATGAGATTGAGCGCATCAATATCATCGACCACGATAATCACGTGTATCTGTTTGTGGTCGGTCACGGCAACAAAAACACCTTGGTGACGCACTACCCCGCCCTGTCCAACCGCGACTACCTGCTGGGCTTCCGTGCCGACCGCTTCCTCGGCCCGCTGACCCCGCTCAATGACTCCGGCGTCGTCGTGCAGCAGAAATCGCTAGGGGCCCCCTATCAAGGGCAGGAGCAAAACACACAGTACGTCTATAGCTGGATGCTGATTCCCACGCACAATCCCGACGTATTCGACTGTATCAGCTACGCTAACTACTCGTTTGATACCGCAACGGGGCAGAGCAAAGCGGTCAAGACGGCCGGGCCTACGGTGCAGGTATGGCTAAAAGGGTTAGAAAGCCGCGTGGTTGGCATGAAATATACGATCCTGCCCGTGCTCGACAGCGCAGAGAAAAGCACATGGGACAGCACGGAAAGCATCACCACGGCATAGTGGATACACACCGTTTAAGCGGCGCCACATCAAGAAAATGCGAGCCAGCCAGAGAGGTTGGCTCGCGTTTACCTACCCTAGGCGATATCCTATTTTTCCATCAAAGAACAGGAGCCCCATACGATGAAATCAATCAAAGGCATCGCGAGCGCCCTCAGTATCGCCGCCGCACTGACGGCAGGCGGCGCACAGGCCGTAAGCCTGCAGGACTCCCTTTCCGGCGCCCTTGGCCAGCTCGGCCAGACACAGAGCAATACGTCAGCGACCACTACGTCGGCCTCAACCACCGCCACGGCGGGAAGCGCCCTGACAGGGCTGCTGAACGGCAACAACCAGACGCTGAGCTCCGGCACCATGAGCAACGCCACCGGCGTACTGCAATACTGCATGCAGCAGAAACTGGTATCGGCCACCAATGCCGAAAACGTCAAGACGCAGCTGATGAACAAACTGGGCCTGACGGGCACGCAGGAACAGGAGCAGCAGACCGACTACACCCAAGGGCTGGCGGGTATCCTCAATACCAGCAACGGACAACAGATCAATCTGGACAGCCTCAAGAACACCCCTGTAGCCAAGAAAGCTCGAACAAAAGCGTGCGATATCATTCTGAAGCAGGGCAAGAACTTCATTAATTGAGCGCATGATGACAAAAAGGCCTATGCACCAATGGCATAGGCCCTTTTTATATTTATCGCCGATGGCATTCAACATCTCGCCTATCTCTCCCTATGGCGCCCCACAGTTGCACGACGCCGCTACGTCACCATGCCACCCAAAGCACGCACGCTCACAGGAAAACCGGCAACGGCATACCTCAGTCGACGTCTTTCAGGATATCCTTCAACGCCTCCAGATCTTCCTCCACCGCAGTCTTCATACCCCGTCGTTCCAACCACTTTCTGCCCCAGGTACTCAACTCAAGCACTAATCGGTTTAGCTCTCGTCCTTCCTCGCTGAGCGAGTATTCCACCTTGGGCGGCACCACAGGGTAGACGCGGCGCAGGATCAAGCCGTCCTCTTCAAGTTCGCGTAACTGCTTCGTCAGCAGCCTCTGGTTGATACTGACCAGGTGACGCTGCAGCTCGCTAAACCGAAGCGTGCCGTCCTTGAACAGGTGATAGATGATCACGCCCTTCCACTTTCCCCCCATAACATGCAGCGCTGCTTCCATCGAACAGCCGGGGGCTGAATCATAATTGCGCAGTTTCGTCATGCTCGCCTCCATGGTTACCTTTTGGTCAGTATATGCTTTTTCTTGCCGTATATACGATTTCAAATTGTATGGTAGCGTTCCCTCATCGCCTATTCACTGGCCTAGAGGAACATCCATGTCAGCCTTACTTTTCGAACCCATCACCATCAATGGCGTTGAATTTCGCAACCGCATCGCGATGTCGCCCATGTGCATGCACTCGGCTTCCGAGGATGGTCATATCAATGATTTTCATGTCGTGCACTACGGCGCACGCGCCTTGGGCGGTGCCGGACTGATCATGCTGGAAACCGCATCGGTACTTCCAAACGGCCCCATTGGCCCCGGCGATATCGGCATCTGGAACGACAGCCACATCGAAGGACTATCGCGCGTCACTCAGGCCATCCACCGCTTCGGCGCAAAAGCGGGCGCTCAAATCGGCCATGCGGGCCGCCAGTTGGGCATCGACCTGCCCTCAATCGCACCGTCAGCGATTCCCTTCACTCCCGAATCGCGTGTGCCACAGGCCATGAGCATCGAGCAGATCAAGGAAGTCATCGAAGCATTCCGACTGGGCGCGCGCCGAGCACGGGAAGCCGGCTTCGATG
This sequence comes from Zymobacter sp. IVIA_12111.31 C1, assembly GCF_047495495.1. Classification (GTDB taxonomy): domain Bacteria; phylum Pseudomonadota; class Gammaproteobacteria; order Pseudomonadales; family Halomonadaceae; genus Zymobacter. The sequence continues at coordinate 749,637 of NZ_CP179930.1, read as the reverse complement.
TCATTGAAATCCATTGCGCACATGGCTACCTGCTCAATCAGTTCCTATCGCCACTAGCCAACAAGCGAACCGATGAATACGGCGGCAGCCAAGAGAACCGTTATCGCATCGTGCGCGAAGTCATCGACGCCGTACGCAGCGAATGGACAGGCCCACTGTTTCTGCGCATATCCTCTAGCGACTATGTAGAGGGCGGCAATCGACCCGACGACTTTCTTGTCTACGGCAGATGGATGAAGGAACAAGGCATCGACCTGATCGACTGCTCATCAGGAGGGATCGCAATGGTTCCGGTAAACACATACCCCAACTATCAGGTGCCTGCGGCTGAACTGCTGCGCCATGAGCTGGGGATCAAGACCGGCGCAGTGGGCCTGATCGAAACGGGCCGTCAGGCAGAAGAGGTCCTGCAGAACGGTCGTGCCGACATCGTGCTGGTAGGCCGAGAAATGCTGAAAGATCCCTTCTGGCCCCGTACCGCCGCTGACGACCTGAACGTGGCCCTGCCAGTACCGCCACAGTACACGCGCTACGGCTCCGGATGGCAACGCTCTCAACCGCGCCTACCCGCAGCCCCGCTGGACATTACCGTGGCACGATAAGGGCTCACGCAATCAGAGGCGTCCTTGACGATCCTTAAAACGCCCGCTGATTCATATCGCCGATATAAAAAACCCCGAGCACTGGATATCCAGCGCCCGGGGCTTCGCCACTGTCCCCAAACCCCATATTCATGAGTGTCAGGCCTGCTGCTGCCGACCCGCTCTACCGAGAGCAACTCACCGCAGGCCCATAGCATGGGCACTTCGAGCCCTTATAAAGGCAGGCAACAACACCGGCACACCTCAGTACGCCGAAGCGCTATCGGGTTAGGTCAGAAGCCGCGCGATTATCACCACGTCTTATTGGTCAGGTCGATATGGCACGCCTTCGCAATCCGATCAGCCGCATTGCGAGCCCCCGCCGAGGATACGGTCATGCTGACAGGCTCTCCATCCAACTTGACGCCCATGGTGATCGGCCCCTTGGCATTGCGCACCATATAAAGCGCCCGCACCGCATCCTTTTCACGCCGGGATTCCACCCCCACATAGTGACTGTTACGACGCACGATTTCCGTCGGCCCGAAATCGAGCGTTTCCTGACCGACCTTCAAGCGCATGGCAGAACTCAGATCAGAATTGAGTTCTTCATCCGCCCGCTCCTCATATTCTTCGATCAAGGACACCGACAGCGTATCGTCTTCACAGTCAAAAATGATGGACTGATCACTGTCATCGTCACTGGTGATGAACCCCTCTTCCTTATCCGAGAACGCTGAAGGGTCCAGATTGACCATCCATGCCGCATTCGCATGCACGGATAAAGATGCCAGCACGGCCAGAGTCGCTAATTTCAATTTCATGAATATCCCCTATTCGTGAATGATAACGGACCCGCCCCCAACCACAGTGACGGATCCGCTAAATAAAGACGATGCAGCCTTCACGGCCTGATTATTCGTGATCCATAGGACATACACATGCCCACATGATATCGGCACGCGCAATACCGCCCACGCGTGAGCATGGAGAAAAACACTCCCGAAGCCAACAGCCCCTTATAGATCAGCCTATTGGAGACCGCGCCCGATCATATACGGCTTGAAGATCCGCTGCAAAAAACCAGAGAGCCTGTGGCCTGTAGCACTGCGGCTATTGTTAGCGGCTATACAAGCAAGAGAGGTAGTTCATATTCTGTATGACATTCGGCTTCAATGATCAGTAACGACTGGGAGTGGCAGATGCATGAGGAGCATGGAGAGCCAAAGGTGATAGCAATACGGCATGTAAGAAGCACTAAGGGATTTATGTGAAGGCGCGAAAAGCTGAGAAGGAACATGACGCTGGAAAATATTAAAAAGCAGGAAAAACAAGGGGGTTCAGAAGGCTCCTTGAGCAAGACTAGAACCTACGGCCCAATAATTAACAGCCACACTAGAAATTATAGGCGGTTTAGGCAGCGGGGGTTTCAACTCCCCCCGCCTCCACCAAATCCCGAAAAGGCCGCTTCCGAAAAGAGGCGGCTTTTTTATCGCTAAAACATATGGTTATTGGCGATTTTCGCTACCATTCCCTAGATACCGCGCAGATGCTGTTTAGTCTGTTTTGGGCCTCATTTGGTCAGCATTGGGCATGGTTTGGTCAGCTTTTTGGTCAGCATTCTTCGCCAGTGAACACCTTCTCACCTACCTACAGAGTGGTACAGGCTTGACTAGGCTACTGGTTCGAAAAGATTTGGTAGAGCATCTTTTATAGGTCGGCAACTTTTCATTTCTTGGCTAAAATTCTTTCTCTGCTCCCTTCTTTGGACTACCAATTTATATATCCCTAAAAGTAAAATTAATCTTTACTTTTAAAACCAGCATGAGACTGCATAACCTATCTCTGGCATATGGAGAAACGCCAACTATGGCAATTGAAAATGAAAAATCAAATTTTAAAGAAAATTTGAGCTCTGATGATGTATTCGTAGGGTTATTAGACCATGGATTATTTGCAGATAAAATACCTCCATGTTTCACCAGTAAAGGATTGGCCGCATTAATTTCCCAAAAAATAGAGCCTGAATTCAATAATGCGGATGAAAGAAAACTAAAAAAACTTGCAGACAAATATTCCCATGATTATATGCGTTATGAATCATTACGCGATAGCAACATCCCCAGACATTTAGGCATACCTCATCCCGAGGCTTATGCTATTCAGTCTCTCGCCATCAAGAAGCACTGGCAAACAATCATAACACATTGCAATCACCCTCAACTCACATTCAGCCGAATCTATGTACGAAGGACAAGGAGTGATAAAATCTTCGAAATGAATTACAAAAGTTATGAACACTATCAACAAGAAGAGCTTGAACAAAGCTGGATGCTCGATGCCCATTTCCTAGTTAAAGCAGACATTTCAAATTGCTTTCCTAGTATCTATACACACTCAATTCCATGGGCTTTGCATGATATATCTGAAGCAAAGAAAAATCGAAGGTTAGAGTTGGCAGGTAATTTATTGGACAAGTGCACGCAGTGCACTCGAGATCAACAAACTAATGGATTACTGATAGGCCCTCACTCTTCAAACATTATCTCCGAAATAATCCTCACAAAAATAGATTCACAGCTTCAAAAGAAATATTCTAAAGTCACTCGTCATATAGACGATTATTGTTTTTATGCTAAAAGTTTTAATGAAGCAGAACAATTTATTAAAGATCTTGGGTTAGAACTTCGTGCCTATGAAATGTCTTTAAACGAAAAAAAAACTAAGATACTTTCTTTACCTCGTCCAAGTGAGGAAGACTGGATCCTTGTTTTAAAAAGGCACCCTTTGCCTATAGATGGAAAACTCAAATTTAAAGATATCCGCTCATTTATTGACCGCGCTTTGTCTTGTGCCCATGCCATCGATAAATCAACCCCCTTAAACTATGCAATCAAGGTATTGTCAAAGACATATATAAGTGAAGTAGAGGCGCCAAGGCATCGCGAACTTAATCCAAGAGCTAAACGAATGTATGCACAAAAATCCATAAATCTTGCTCTATCTTACCCTTACCTTGCATCAATATTAGACAAAAATGTTTTTATTCCATACTGGCATGATGGCTTAGAAAATAAAATTATAAGATTTGCAACATCTATGGTTTGTCTAGGGCTACAGAAAATTTATCCCGACGCAATAGCACATGCAATTTTTCTTGCATTGAAATACAATTTCAAGTTAGAAATAGATACCGATGAACTTAAAAAGATAATATTTCTAGATGACTGTATAGTAAACGTGCTATTGTTAAAGTATTCAATAATTAACAACAATGAAGAAATCAGAAAAACTATCATAGAAAAAGCAAACAATCTTAAGAAATCAGAAAAACGTGAACACGATAAAAATTGGCTATTGATTTATGAAGTATGGTCTAATAGTGACCTTCAAGGAAATGGTCAACATTTATTGGCATATTTAAAAGAAAAAGATTTTCAGTTTTTCTCTAATCCATGCTGTGCTACTGATGTTGGATAATAATTTGTAAGAACATCACCAAAGAAACACTTAACAACCATTACTGCAATCCCCTACTAGATACGAAGCAATTCAATCTGCGTTAATGGCTACTACAAGACAGGTAAAGTAAAAGATAAAACGCATAAATCCGCATAATTTTTCTGCCCTCAAAATCTCGCCACAGCCCGCACCGTGCGGGCTTTTTCATATCCTTCCACCCTGTATAAAAATCGACCTATTTAGAAACCGCAGGCGTGGGGGGCAACTGCGCGCGGTGGAGTGTGGCGTTGAGGTCTCGCCTGCGTGATGGGGGGGAGGGTCTCAATGTCAAACAGACGAAAAAAAGCCGCCTCGCGGGCGGCTTAGATATCGGTATAAGGCAGGGGCTATGAACGGGGCTGGCTAAGGCTAAACGGGGCGAAGCGGATCACCTATTGACCGATCATGTCGTTGAACTCCGATAGCATTTCCTGCAGCGGCTCCAGTTCATTGGCCATCAACACAGCCTCGGCCATCTCCATGTCTCCAAAGACGCCTGTGTTGTTAGGGATGATACCCATCAGCTAAGGCGGTACGCGGTGGGTCGCCCATACCGGTGATGTCGATGCCGCTATGCTCGACGTTGTAGCGTTTGATCACGCGCTCGATGAACTCGGCCTGCGCGACAAGATCGACCGCCGCACACCCCGCACGCATAAATAGGACGCGCGTCAGCTATTGGGGTCACATCGTCTGACGCGGTCACGCCATCTGCCGGTGGCTATCACAGATAAACCTATCGTGCGAAAATAAAAAACGCCGCGGTTGTTGCCAGAGCGTTTAATTCATACTGCTTGTGTCCAACCTTCCACGCGTAGCCCTGGAACTTGGTCGAACTCGCGTCGATTATTCGTGACCACAATCAAACCTAGGCTGCTCGCGATCTGCCATATAGTCAAACCCAACGCCCGCGCCGTCGAACCACTCATCCCAGACCTTGTTGGCCGGCGTGATGATGCGCGCATGACCTACAGCGATGACTTCAACGTATTTGACATTGTCAGGAAGAGCCACTGCTTTAGGCAGTCGTACCGCCTGACTACGATTACTTTTGAAGATTGTTGTTTGCATAATGCCCCGCCTCCAGCGTATATACCTTGCGTATATCCAAACCTGCCACATAAATGGATATGTCAAAGGGATATACATTTATGTCTGTATAGCTTCGTCCTCATTTCAATGAATGACAACGTGCTGGTAATCCCTACAGCTAAGAGATTGTTTCATAGCCTGAGTGGTTGCTTTAACCTTTCTAAAATAGACAGTTTCTACCGCCTTTTTGTGGTTTGAAGCCCCTTCAATGATATGGGTATTGGAGTTATGAAACATGCTCTAGGCGGACTTAGATAACTATGGTCAAATTTTTTATCAACCTTATACGCTATGGCCTATATGCCGCTTATGGCTATCTATGGCTACTGCTGATTGCACTACAGGGCGAAAAGTACGACTGGATGTCAGAGATAGATCCTTCCATTCAGGCTAGTGACATTGTCGATGATTCAGGCGATAGGGCCACTGTAAAAGTCATGATGGTCATCTGCATGGTGCTTTTGCAGGCCGTCATGCTGGGAGTGGCTCAACGACGCCATGAACGTAAGCTTGCACTTTTGTTGATGGCAGTAGCCGTCGTGACCTACTGCGTCACGCGCTAAACTTGCGTCTCGCGATAGTAAAAAGCCCGCGTATAGAGCGCAGGCTTTTTCATAACATCATTCCGCGTGGATATATTTTTGACACCACGGGCCTTACTGCGGGCAATCGACAGCGGCATAACGCATATATGCGCTATACGCATGATCAAGAGTCTCTAACACAAGGGGCTGCAGAAGTTCTTTGACACCGGCTCTACGGCGAGGATTCAGAACTCGCATGCTACCAAGCCCAGCATTCTGCTGGACGTGCTCAATGCCGCCACCTGTCCAACCGATATGGGGGCACCTTTACTCCTCAAAGGCAGATAACGAAGCACGCGGCAGGCCTTTTTCGCATGAGTCTCTCCACCCCACGATGACCGTATAGCAATATCCGACTTCAATTCCGCTAATTCGAGCAGCATCCAACGTCTCCCATTCGCATTGGCAATGATCGACACTGAGACGATGCCACCCGATATACCTATCGAAAGCGGCAGCCTTACACCGAAGGAGCCATGAGGATAGGCCGATGCTTGCCCTGCTGACATGTGGATCGTAATGGAACTGGCTTACCTCCGCTTCATTGCCATGCTATTGCGTGAAGAAGTGATTCACTCCTCACAACGATTTGGCATCTACGGCTTAAAACGTCAGGGAATTACAGACACGCCTGGAACACGCTATGACAAACAGGAAGCGTCGGGGCATAGAAGCAGTGCAATGATGGATATCTACGATCTGAGCATTCCGCTGGTATCAACGCCAGAAACGACGAAAGCGGAGACTGAACCCGAGTAGGAATATTACGGAAGAATTTATGTAGTTCGCGGATTTTAGGGAAGAAATACGATACAGGGAAGTATCAAAAAGGCGGGGGGAAACAAGGGAATTCAGATGGCTCCTCGAGCAGGACTCGAACCTGCGACCCAATGATTAACAGTCATTTGCTCTACCAACTGAGCTATCGAGGAATATCTGATTGTCTAGCAGTGTGTAAGGCGCTTGGCTCCTCGAACAGGACTCGAACCTGTGACCCAATGATTAACAGTCATTTGCTCTACCAACTGAGCTATCGAGGAACATCTTTCCTAAGCACGAGGCGTATTATACGCAGCCGATCGAAAACGTCAACAGGGATGTCACCGATTTCGTTAAAAAATATCAGAAGCCAGACGACATCAGCACTGCCTTCAAGCCTCCGCATTCTCGCACCACCAGCAAAACACCTATCGCGAATATGATCGACTATATTTTCGACATTTTTGCCTACACGGGGTTCGCCCTTGAATCACGAACATCCAGAGCCTCTCTGGGTCATCCGTCGACATTCTCGGGGCTCGCTGCATCCCCGATGGATTCAGTCTGCCATAAAAGCTGTGTCATACTCGGCACCAGTGATTCATCCGCACCCTTTAGGCAGTGGGTCCATCTGCCACCGTTGCGGTGCCCTTGCGGTATGGCCTTGCATTAGAAGCCACCTTTCGCACACTGGCCCAGAGGAGGTCCGTCATGTCGAACACATCTCGCGGTCAGCATCGCGAATACGATTACATCATTGTCGGTGCAGGCTCAGCAGGCTGCGTAGTCGCCATGCGTCTGACAGAAGATAGCCATGCGCGTGTACTGCTGCTAGAAGCAGGCGATGCCGAGCGTCGTTTCGATCTTGGTACCCAGATGCCGGCCGCCCATATTGAGGCCGATCACGGCAGTCGCCATCGCTGGGAATACGATACAGCGCCTGAACCTCATTTGAACAACAGGCGGATCAGCTGCGCTCACGGCAAGGGGCTCGGCGGGTCGTCTCTGATCAATGATATGTGCTATCTACGTGGCAATGCGCTGGACCTAGAGCATTGGGCAACCTTGGCCGGGCTTTCCGACTGGCACTACGCTGACTGTCTGCCCTACTACCGCAAGGCTGAAAACCGTGATATCGGGCCAAACGATTACCACGGCGATGAAGGTCCGCTGTCAGTAACCACTGCCGATATCGACGCCCACCCGCTGAGTCGCGCCTTTATCGAAGCGGGCAAGCAGGCGGGCTATGCAGAAACCGCCGATATGAATGGCTACCGCCAAGAAGGTTTCGGCCCCATCGACCGCCTCACGACACATGAAGGACGCCGCGCCTCCACTGCGCGTAGCTATCTGGATATCGCTAAAGGCCGCAGCAATCTGAGCATCGAAACGCAGGCTACCGCAGACCGCATACTGTTCGATGGCACGCGGGCGATCGGGGTACGCTATCAGCAGCACGGCCAGACCAGAGACGCATTCGCACAAAGCGATGTCATCATCTGCGCAGGCGCCATCGCCTCCCCTGCGTTACTACAGCGCTCTGGTGTCGGCGACCCAGCACTACTGTCCTCGCTTGGCATTGAGGTGGTACACGCCCTTCCTAGCGTAGGCAAACACCTTCAAGATCATTTAGAAGTCAGCTTGCAGTATCGCTGTACGCAACCACCCGCACTGTACGCAGCACTGCCTCGCATGAAACGCCTTCAAGCCAATGCACAGTGGCTTTTCAAAGGCACCGGCCTAGGCGTTAGCAACCAGATTGAGGCGGGCGGTTTCATCCGTACGGATGAGCAGGAATGCTCTCCTGACATTCAATACCGCTTGCTGCCGCTGCAAGGCCCCCAAAGCGCGACTCATGGTGGCTTTCAGGTCGTGGTCACCTTGATGCGTTCGGGCAGCCGTGGGCAGGTCGACATCACCTCCCGCGACCCGCACTCCTCCCCTCGCATTCAGCTTGCTTATGCAAACACCGCTCAGGATAGGGAAAGGCTTCGTCGTGGCATCCGCATCGCCCGCCATATTCTCCAACAACCGGCTGTCGAAAACTGGCAAGTGCAGGAAATCGTACCGGGTCCGGATTGCGTAACAGATGAATCCCTTGATGCGTTTGTGCAGGCACACGCTGTAAGCGCCCACCATCTAGGCGGCTCCTGTCGTATGGGGGAAGGCGATGAGACTGTGACCGATGCGCAGGGGCGCGTACACGGCACGGATCACCTGCGAGTCATTGACGCTTCGCTGATGCCCACGCTCGTTACCGGCAACCAGCACGCAACGACCCTTATGATGGCGGAGCGGATAGCCGATAGCATTCGGGGACGAGTGCCACTGGCCCGCAGCACGGCGCCCACCCACCGCTTGCATGCCGACAGCTAATGGATGAGTAAAGCGCACCAATATCAAGCATTACTTGATAGCACGAGTGCGCTTTGCAATACCTATTTATGTCAAATCATTACGGACCGATTCGATCAGTGCATTTTCATGCCATACATTCCAACCAATCGGCGCGTAATTTGCCTGATGTTCTGAAACACCTCACCAGGACTTATCTCAAAAGCCAATTAAAAACAAAATATTACAATAATGGGCGCATTGCGGAACGTGTCACCAACTAGACTAAAGGACAGTAGCAAACGCCTTTCATAGTTCCCTAAAGTAACCTGGCAGAATAGGCAGGCAGAATGGAACCTGAATACGATAAAGAGGCAGGGTCATGAACACGAATAACTGGAAGATTGACCTGTTTACATCCTTGGACTCGGCCTATTCATTTCAATCGGTCATGCAGGCCGCTTTGAACGCTATCCGACCATTTGGCTTCGACTACTGTGGCTGGCGCACCGATCTCCCTTTGGAAGGCAAGATCAAGCGCAGTGGCATCACCGCGTTGAACGCCGTCGAAGACGAGGTCTATTGCACGGTGGTGCGCGGCGGCTACGAAAAAGGCCCCATTCCCCGCCACTGCGCCCATTCGACCACGCCCATTTCATGGCAAGGCACGTTCGAAGACGATATGTTCATGCAATCTCCCGAGCTCATGGAAGCCTACTATGGCCTTGGGCACCGGGGCGGCTGGGCAATCACCACCATCGCACCAGATGGCACTCGCGGCATGTTCTATGTCGAGAGCCAGCACACGCTCTCGCAATCCGATCTGTATCACGCCGAGCAGCATATGCCGTGGGTCAGTGCCGCAGCCTGTATGAAAATCAATGAGATAAAGGAAGAGCTGCCGGCAACGGTCACCCACAAGGAAAAGGAACTGCTGCGGGTGCTGTCAGAAACCAACGGCAGTATCAAAAAGACGGCAGAACATACGGGGTGGAACATAAATCCGCTCATTTCCAACCTCAAAACGATAAAGAAAAAGCTAGAGTGTCGTGACCTGCACAGCGTAATCACACGCGCGACGTTTCTTGGGCTGATATCCTGAGTAGCGCGCAATTTATGCCTGAACTGATACGACATATAAAATAGCAGACGGCTATTTATGACCGATATTATCAGAGTCTGCCATTGCGCACATGGGTTAACATTGTACTAATTACATATATAACCAACATATTAAGCCAATATAAATTCGATAAGGTTGTGATCAACTATTTTTCTTATTCAACGCCGCAAACGAATTGAGTGAGTGCCGTTAAATCATAAATAAGACAGGCAGAAACCCTATAATATGGCAGGTCATTCATCTATTTCCGACCAACGTATTTTTTCTATAAGAAAACACGTCGTATCGAACCGTCGGGTCGCTTAAATGCTCAAGACAGCAGCCCTCACCTCACGACTGCCTTGCCTCAACCTGTTTTTTGCAAGGACACCTTGTCGCATCTCCCTGCCACACAAGGCGCTACCAAGCCAACGGCACCTCACCTGAACCTACAGACAGTAGCTGTACCTTCTGCCATTTCTCTAGAGTAACAGGATGGATAGAAACGCGATTTCGGCACTGTTTATACTAACCCGACTCAAATAACACACTCTCTATATAAGAAAGCCCGTCATCACCATCACGGCCCTACCATTTTGATATCGCAAACAGTTCTATAAACGCCTGTCGACTAAAGGATATTTATCATGAACAATTGGCAGATAGATTTATTCACAGGACTGGATAAGTCGACCAACATGCAAGACGTGCTGGATGCCACCTTAAAAATAGTCAAACCCTTTGGCTTTGACTATGTAGGGTGGAGAACGGAGCTTCCTCTTCCCATGTCCGCCAAAAAGACGCTGGCATTGAACACGGCCGAAGATCATGCGCTGGAAAAGACAGCCAATGGCGGCTACGACGAAGCACCCGTCCCTACCCACTGTTCTCGATCAATGGATCCCATATCGTGGCTGGGCACAACGGAAGACTGGCTGTTTAAAGCGATACCGGACACCATGGAAGAGTATTACAGCTGGGGTCGATTCGGCGGCTGGGCTCAATCACTGGTAGAAAGCAAATCCATATACAGCATGTTATGGGTCGATACGTCCAACCCTATCCAGAAAGCCGATATCGACAACATCTATTACGAGATGCAGTGGATTTCAACGGCCGTGCTTAGTCGCATGAATCAGGTCAGAACGAAATCCAACATTAAGCTTTCACTGCGTGAAAAGGAAATTTTGCGCTGGACGGGCGATGGCAAAACGGCTGACCAGATTTCCCAAATACTGTCGCTCAGCCAGAGCACCGTTAATTTCCATCTGCGCAATGCCATGACCAAGCTGGATGCGCCCAACAAGACAGCGGCCGTCGTTCGCGCCGTCTACCTTGGCCTGCTGCACTAATCCCGCTGCAAGTACGGTTCCACCACACGCACATGATGCCGAAGGAGGCTTCCATGAATACTCTGCAGATCGACCTGTTCACCGGCTTGAATGATGCCGACAGCATGCAGGATGTCCTGGATGTCGCTCTGAAAGTCATCAAGCCCATGGGGTTCGACTATTGCGGCTGGCAGTCTCAGCTGCCGCTGCCACTCACGCGCCCTAGGCTCGCGTCGCTCACCACGGTGGAAGATGAGGTCGACAGCAAAATCTCCAGCGGTGCCTATCTCGATTCACCGCTCATTCGCCACTGCTCGAGCACGACTACCCCGCTGCTCTGGAAAGGCACGACCGACGACGAAACCTTCCTGCAAGATCCTGCGCTGATGGAAGAGTATTACAGCTTCAACCATCGCGGTGGATGGGCTCAGTCCGTGTTTGGCCGAGTCGGCACTTTCAGTCTGTTCCATGCCGACAGCATCAATACCTTTACGCGGCAGGATCTGCAGAACAGTTCAAGGGACATGCAATGGGTCGCCATGGCTGTACTGGGACGCATGAATCAGATTCGAGAACGGTCGGATATCAAGCTTTCGCTACGCGAACAGGAAATCCTGCGCTGGACCGGTGATGGTAAGACCGTCGAGCAGATATCGAGCATCCTGTCGATCAGCGCCAGCACCATCAACTTCCATCTGCGCAATGCCATGATAAAGCTAGATGCTCCGAACAAGACCGCAGCCGTCGTGCGGGCCATATTTCTAGGCCTTCTTTACTGAGGTATAGAGGCGCTTATGCACAACTGGCGACTGGACCTTTTTTCGGGACTCGATTCGGCCCAGGACATGCATGGCGTTCTGGACGTCGCCCTCAAGGTCATCCGTCCGTTCGGATTCGAGAACTGCGGCTGGAGAGCACTGGTGCCAACCGCCCCCATTGGACGTTATACGCTGCTGCACTCATGGGAAGACAGTTTCGTTCGTAAGGAACACGATGGCCGCTATGACGATGCGCCGGTTCCTCAGCACTGCGCGCAGTCGACGGACCCCATCTCATGGCGAGGCACGACCGAAGATCCGTTGTTCATGAAAGCGCCGCTGTTGTGGGAAGAATATTACGAATGTGGCCACTATGGCGGTTGGGCACAGTCTCTGCTGTCAGGTGAGGGAAACTTCAGCATGCTGTATATGGACAGCTCGCACGTGCTGTATCCCGATGATCTTCTGCATGTTGATACGAATCTGCGCTGGATCACGGCTGCCGTGCTCTGCCGCATGGATGAGGTCAAGCAGTCCGCTCCCGTGCGTCTTGCCCCCGTCGAACGCGACATCCTGCGCTGGCTGTGCGAAGGACTGGACGATGAACAGATCGCCAAACGCATGACGACCTCGGTCTATCTGATACACATGCACCTGCACTCCGCGATGGTGAAGCTCAAGGCCTCTACACGACAGGCGGCCGTAGCACGTGCCGTTTTCTTGGGGCTGCTGTAGGTAGCGGCGCACGTATAACAAAAGGAGGAGCTATACGATGAATAACTGGAAGTACGACCTTTTCACCGGACTAGGCAACGTCAGCACCATGCAGGACGTGCTGGGTACGGCCACACGGGCCGCGCATGCCTTAGGATTCGACTACTGTGGTTGGCTATCGCAGCTGGCACAGCCGCTGCCCAAGGTAGGCCACCTCTGCTTCACCTCTACCGAAGACGCCGTTCACGAACGCATCCGCCAAGGGCGCTATGATGAAACGCCCGCGCGTCGCCACTGCGCAGCCAAGACCAGCCCCTTCATGTGGACGGGCGGAACGAACGACAGCGTGTTCTTGCAGATCCCTGACATCGCCGAAGAGTACTACAGCAGCGGCCACCGCGGAGGCTGGGCCCAGTCAGTCATCCTCGATGATGGCTTGAGCTATATGTTCTATACGGACAGCCGCGATGAAATTCCCATGCATGAACTCGAACAGCGCTCACCTCATCTGACCTGGGTCGCCGCTGCGGTACATGCCCGCATGCTGGCCTTCAAGACACCGTCATCGGTCACGCTGACATTCCGGGAACGCGATATCCTGCGCTATCTTGGCGAAGGGGTCGATCTACCGGATATCTGCCTAAAAATGAAGCTCAGCGCCGAAACGGTAGAGTTCCATCTTGAAAATGCGCTTTATAAGCTGGAAATTCCCGATATCCGTACGGCCATAGCTCAGGCATGCTTTATGGGCTTTCTGCACTGAAGGCGCGATGCAGATAGCTCAGCCACACCTGTCTTCAGGTACAGAGTGTATCCTGACGGCATGACTTCTATCCTAGTGCGATTATCACAAGAATCACGCCGTTCATCACGACAAGGATCCCCTGGGGGGCATACATATGAATGACTGGAAACTTGCACTGTTTACAGGGCTGTCACAGGCCAGCGGCATGGAAGACATCATCGACACGGCCGCCGAAGCCGTTCGTCACCATGACTTCGACTACTGTGGCTGGAAGATACTGCTGTCACATCCCTCTATCCGTCAGAAGGTGCTGACGGTAGCGTCTGCCGATGAAGACCTCTACGCCCACGTCGTGGATAACCAAGCATCACAGCCCTCTTCTCGCACCACGTTGTGGGCCGGCATGACACGCGACGAGCTTTATGCCAAAGCACCCGAACTGGTAGATGACGACACGACACCAGACAGCGTTCACAGCCGCTGGTGCCATTCAGCTCGCGATACCCGTACCGGCGCCTACTGCGTCTTCTATGCCAACAGCCTCTCGCCGCTGTCACAGGAACAGCTCCAGCGCGCTGCCGCCGACCTACAGTGGATTGCAGCAGCCGTGCACGCCAGCATGCTGTACATGCCGGTACGTCAGGATCAGACCCTAACCCTGCGCGAACAGAATGTGCTGACGCATATCGGTAACGGCATGACGATCGAAGAGATTGCCGACCGGATGCGGCTGAGCCTCGAAACAACGGCCTTCCATATGGAAACTGCCGAATATAAGCTTCAGACACCTGATCCGCAGCAGGCGGTCGCCAAGGCGCTGTTTTTCGACCTACTGGATTGAGTGCATCAAGGGGAGCCTTCCGTCATGTCCCCATGGCAAATGGCATTTCTGAATGCGTTCTATAATCTGAACGACATGCAGGACGTGCTCGACATCGCAACCAAAGCCGCCCAGAAACAGGGGTTCGAGTTCTGCGCCTGGCAGACACAGCTGCCCATACCGCTGACGCAGCAGCGCTCGTTCGGCCTGTCTTCGACGGATGACGAAGTGCACAGGAAAGGACGCGAAGGCGGTTATGACCAGTCGCCTTGCATGCAGCACTGTTCGCGCTCGACTACGCCGTTCCACTGGTACGGCACCACCAGCGACAGCGTTTTCAAGCAGGCACCGGAACTGTTCGAAGAATACTATGGATGGGGACACCGAGGCGGCTGGGCACAATCGGCCTTTGACAGCCTAGACACCTGCAGTGTTTTTATTGCGGATACGAGCCAGAGCCTAACGCCCAAAATGCTGCAGGCCGTCGATATGGACATGCAATGGATCGCAACGGCCGTGCATTGCAGCATGCTGCGCATGCAGAGTGCAAAGCACATCACGCTAACGTTGCGAGAGCAGGAAATACTCAAGTGGAGCGGCGATGGCAAGACAGCAGAGGAAATTGCCATCATCCTGTCGCTAAGCGTAGGGACGGTCAATTTCCACCTGCGCAATGCAATGCTGAAACTGGACGCGCCCAACAAAATATCAGCCATCGTTAAGGCCATCTATCTACGGCTACTGGACTGACAAAACCGGTTGAACGACCACGCTTTGTCTTTTCTTCGGGATTCTCTTCCCGTGGGTCACTCAGCCGAGCGGATAGACAGCCTTCTCCTTGCATCACGACGTGCCGCGAACCTTCAATTACATCCACGTCACGTGTCACTCAGGCCTTATTTGGCGCCCGCAAAACGCTCCAGCCCTTTGACGAAGCGCGCCGAGAGACGTTCGAACAGTGCACGATCCGTCTTGAACTGCTGCATGATGCGATCTTCATCCACCATCAGCGTAGCGCTGTACTCGCGCGTACCACGGGTAAAGCCGATCCGCTCACCGCTGTCTCGCCAGCTCCAGCGTTTGAAACCAACATCGCGCAGCCAGCGCTCATGCGCTTCGGTAGCCACTACCTTCAGACGCATTCGCTTGGTTAGACGGGACACCAGCGCACGCGCATAACCACGGCCCCGCAGCGGTTCGGGCGTCGTCAGCCACTTGAGTTCAGCCCCTTTGCCCCCTTCTTCCAGCACGAGCAGTGCCACGCAGAGAATGCGTTCCTCGGCATCGACCAACGCCAGCACGCGAGCCTGATCACGCGGCAGCCATTGGGTCAGTGCACCGGTGTAAGCGAGCAGCGGTGCCAGCCCGGCCTGTTGTCCATAAGTATTGGCACACAAAAGCGCCACACTGTCGTCGCGACGCTCGTCAGCGCCCAGTTCGATCAGATGCATGTAAGACGAAATTCCTTGCGGGTTCTGCTAAGTAGAAGAAAGGCTGCACGATATGAAGCTGAAGCACCTCGACTGTACTTCACCGTCCAAGAAAGGCTACTCTTGATGAAAGTAGTCTGACTGAACAAAGACAGCCTAACAGGTGCGTTTCGTACGCCAAGACCTCCATATTGCCACACTGGCTCCGATTGCCATAGGCACACGGTTCGTACATGTCGAGGCCTGCCATCTGCGGCCTTTCTCTTCCAGCAGGAGCACTCATGAAACTTCCAGCGCTTATCGCTCATCGCGGCTATTCGGCACGAGCGCCCGAGAACACGCTGGCCGCCATTCGTGCTGCCGCAGAAGCGGGCATCCGCTGGGTCGAGCTGGACGTCCAGTGTCTGGCCGACGGCACGCCGGTCATCTGGCACGATGCGCATATGGCACGCTGCAGCAACGGCCGCGCCCTGCTAGCTCACCTCACGCTGGAGCAGGCCCGCCGCTATGACGTGGGCAGCTGGTTCGATCCTGCGTTTTCGAACGAACGCATCGTCACCCTTGATGAGGCACTGGAAGAAATCGAACGCCTCGATATGGGCTTGAACCTCGAACTGAAAGTATGCCTTGCCCGCGACCCTATTCGTCTTGCTAATCAGGTCGTTCCGCGCCTGAAAGGCAAGCTGCAGGATCGCCTGCTGGTGGCCAGCTACAGTCAAGATGCGCTGTATCAGGCACGCAAGCTCGATCATGCGCTGCCGCTCAGCATCATTTATGACGAGAAGGTGCCGCGCACGTGGACATGGGACGTCGAGCGCGTCAATGCGGTTGGCGTTCATGCCAACTGGGAACATATCAATGCGGAACAGATGAAGGAAATCAAGACGGCGGGGCTGACCATGGTCTGCTATACGATCAATGACCCGAAAGCGTTCGCTCCGTGGTGGAAACGTGGTGTGGACAGCGTGATTTCCGATGACCCACTGCTGTTTCATCAGTACGACATGGACCCAGAGAGCTTCGACAGCCGCGAACGCGAACTGGGTGCACGCTGCCCCGTCAACATGCGTATCCCTGGCCTGCGACGACTATTTCGACGCCACCGATAGCCCTATCCCCCCAGAGATACATGCTCTTTGGACGAATAGCTCACATAAAACAAAGACGCCGCTGAGTTTTCACTCCAGCGGCGTCTTTGTGTATTACGACTGTTGTGGGAAAAACAACTGTTGCGGGAAAAACAACGCCTGCAGCGCATCGCCCGGTACATCGGCACGCATGAAGGCCTCACCGACCAGAAAACCGTAAACGTCGGCGGCCAGCATCTGCTCGACATCGGCGCGATCCAGAATGCCGGACTCGGTAATCAGCGTCACACCTTCAGGCACGCGGTCACGCAACGTCAGTGTCGTCTCGAGGCTGACGTCGAAGGTATGCAGGTTGCGGTTGTTGATACCCAGCAGAGCCAGTGACGGAATCGTCAGTGCTCGGGTCAGCTCTTCATCATTATGCACTTCGACCAGCACATCCATGCCCAGCGACAGTGCCAGTGCATGCAGCGAGTGCAGCGTCTTGTCATCCAGCGCAGCTACGATTAGCAGGATCGCATCAGCGCCCATCACGCAGGCTTCATGCACCTGATAAGCACTGACGATAAAATCCTTGCGCAGCACGGGCAACGCACACGCCGCGCGCGCATCTTGCAGATATTCAGGGCTGCCTTCGAAAAAATGAGGCTCGGTCAGTACGGACAGGCAGGCAGCGCCCCCTTGTTCATAGCTCTGCGCGATATCCGCAGGCTCGAAATGCTCACGAATACGCCCCTTGGAAGGCGAGCTGCGCTTGATTTCGGCAATAACGGCCGGTTCCCCGCGAGCGATGCGTACGTTCAGTGCTTGCGCAAAACCGCGGCGCGGTGCTGCCTGTTCGCTGGCATGCTTCAGCTCGGCCAACGAGACCTGCTGCTGGCGCGCGTCGATCAGCTTGCGTGTGGCCGCGATGATGCGCGTCAGTACGGTAGGTTGTTGTGTCATGGTACCTGGTTCCTCGGTCGAGCGGGCAAACGGCCCCTCTGAATAGTCTTCTGCCATCAGGCCGACGCGGCCGGCGCAAAAGCTCGTAGCTGTCGAACGCGTTCGGCGGCGGCTCCGTTCATCATCAGAGAACGTGCCATGGCAACCCCCTCAGCAATAGTGCCTGCTCGCTGTGCAACACACAATGCCGCCCCTGCATTCAAGGCAATGATATCAGCAGCGGGTCCCGGTTCCCCTGCGAAGGCGGCCTGAATCAGCGCTAGACTCTGTTCCGCTGAATCGACGACCAGCGGCTCCAGCGACCCTGAAATGCCTACCGATGCGGGATCGAAATCGCACAGCGTGATTTCACCGTGATCGAGCATCACCATCTGGGACGGTGCCGCAATCGACAGCTCATCCAAACCGTCTTCGGAATGAACGATGAGCGCCCGCTCGCTGCCCAGATCACGCAGGGCTTCGGCCATGACCGTCAGCAATTCTGGCGCATAGACCCCGATCACATGATGCCTGACGCGAGCAGGGTTGATCAGCGGCCCCAGCACATTGAACAGCGTTCTGACACCCAGCGCTTTGCGCACCGGCGCGACATGCTTCATGGCCGGGTGGTGCTGAGGCGCAAACATGAAGCCGATACCGACATCATTGATGCAACGCCCGATCTGCTCGGGTGACAGCGATAGATCCAACCCTAGCGCACGAAACAGATTGGCGCTGCCAGAAGACGATGACACCGCGACATTGCCGTGCTTGGCCACCGGCACACCCGCTGCGGCCACCACGAAACAGGCCGCCGTTGACACATTAAACAGGTTGGCACCATCGCCGCCCGTTCCGACGATATCAATCGCTGGCGCGGAGGCCTGCAGTTCCACGGGAACCATCAGCTCACGCAGCACTTCCGCCGCCGCCGATATCTCAAGACTGGTTTCCCCCTTGGCTGCCAGCGCAACCAGCACACCCGCGATCTGCTCGGGCTGTGCGCTGCCGGACATGATGGTCTGCATCACCTTATGCATCTGATCTCGCGACAGCGTTGTCCCCTCAATCAAAGACGCCAGTATTTCCTTCATTTCACTCTCTCTTGTTATTGATCCTGTCATTCTCATAAAGCCGGCCGAAGTGAATCGCATCGGCAAACCATACTGACGGTGCCTGCGTCGGCGGTACCGCTTGGCGTCGCTACCGCGTTGACCTTTGGCGCTCACCGCACATCAACGGTGCACAGCCCGTTAGGCGGCAGCGTTACCGACAGGGCGTCGCTTGAGGAAATTGCTCAGCAGCTCATGGCCCTGGCGCGACAGAATTGACTCGGGGTGGAACTGAACGCCTTCGATATCCAGCGTACGGTGGCGCAGCCCCATGATCAGTCCGGGAGTAATGTCGTCGGCCGTGGTAACGGCCGTGATTTCCAGACATTCTGGCAGCGTGTCACGATCGACGATCAGTGAGTGATAGCGCGTCACTTCGAGCGGGTTATCGAGCCCTTCGAAGACACCGCTATCGGTGTGATCGACAAGCGACGTTTTGCCGTGCATGACACGCGGAGCGCGTACAACACGGCCGCCGAAGACCTGACCGATTGCCTGATGGCCAAGGCACACACCAAGAATCGGCACCTGTCCGGCAAAATGTTCGATGGCCGCCATGGAAACGCCCGCTTCATTGGGAGAGCACGGGCCAGGAGAAATAACGAGGTGGGAAAAATCACGCTGGGCAAGCTGTTCGATCGTTTCAGCGTCGTTGCGAATAACCTCTACCTTCGCGCCCAGCTCGCCCAAGTACTGGACGATGTTGAAGGTAAAACTGTCGTAGTTGTCGATCATCAGTACATTCATGGCGGTTATCCTCAGTGAACCCTGCACCCTTTTTATTGATAGTCGCTAAATGCGTTGGATGCAGATATTGCCCGCATTACGAGCCGTTCCCTTTGAAGCCATAAACGCAAAAATGCCGCCTCAAAGGGGCGGCATTCGAACGTTTCATTCTGACATACGTTAGCGCCGCACCAGTTAAGAGGAGCGCCACCAATTGCCGTTAGTCAGAGTGTTACGTATAAAATTGTTCATGTGCTCAAAAATGCTACATCCTGCCAGACCTGTCAAGCGCCCGAAGACTGTCGCAAGCGCAGCGACATGACGATTGAACACTCCGAACACCGATTTCTTTAAAAACACCCTGTCGATTCCCGGCTTGACCAGCCTGCCAAGCACTTTGCCGTGCCCTGTCACGATGCCACAAATATTCGCCAGCGGTGCGATGTCAGACCACCGCAGCACCTCCCATCGGCACTCATGGGGCGTTCATTGCTAGGCCTGTGAGGGGGTATCAATACCCACCGTACATAAAAAAGCGATGACCGTGATATATCACGCCCATCGCTCATCAAGCGCCCCATCACAAAGAAGGCCATCCGTGCTACCCGCAGAGGATCAAGATCATACTGGGCGGCCCATCCTGTGTACGGTATGCCGCTCGGCGGACTTACTGACCGACCTTCCAGCCTTTGCCGACTTTCACGACCGGTACATCCGCTTCGTGCGTTTCACCGTTGCGGGTAGACCCCTTGATATGCACCGTCATATGGCTAGCATCAGCGCCTTTCTGGGCATTGGAAACCTCCAGCGCTTTCAGACCGCCTTCGCTCTTCAAGCTGGCTTGCATCTGCTGGAACATGTCGTGACGGATCTTCTGAGACTGTTCTGCCGGCAGCTGTGCCAGAACATCAGGGAACTGCATCAGATCATTGAAGCCCGCTTCGTCGCCTTTATCCACGGCGTTGAAGTAGCTTTTTACTGCCTGTTCGGGCGTTGCAACAACAGCAGCCTGAGCGGTAACGGCCAGCAGGCTGCTACCCGTCAGAACGATGGCACCCAACAGTGTTTTGATCTTCATGAAATTATCATCCCTATAGTGCATTGCTAATGTAGGCGAACAGCCATGAAGCGGTCCGCTTTCAACGGTCGGGCATGCCACTACACGACATCATGCAAGGCAAGGTGCGCGGACGCGCCCGACGTCGGGCTTATTGGCCAACCTTCCAGTGTGTACCCACCTTGACGACCGGAACGTCTTCTTCGTGCGTCTGCCCGCTGTTCGTAACGGCCTTGTAGTGCACGATCATATGCGCACCGTCCTGACCGGCCTGTGCTTTAGATACGTCCAGCGACTTGAGACCGCCTTCCTGCTTGACCGCTCCCTGCATACCCGCGAAGACCTGGTGCTTGGCTTCGGTCTGCTGTTGTGCTGGCAGCTTGTTCATGGCTTCCGGCATATTCATCAGCTCAAAGAAGCCATTTTCATCACCGCTCTCCAGCGTGCTGAAATAGCCCTGGACGGCCTGTTCCGGTGTCGTTGCAACCGCGGCCTGTGCACTGATGGCCATCAGGCTGGTGGTCGCCAGCACGATAGAACCCAGCATCATTTTGATTTTCATTGAAACCCCTCGTCTTAATCAGCTCGGCAGCGCCCGCAGGGCTGCCGTTCAGTACAAAATCAATCTTGTGCGTGTCTTCGATCATACGGGATAGCACGGGGCATCTCACCCCTAACCTGCTGTTCTACAATATGCTTTCACGTTCTTTCGTATTCACCGACACACGGTGATGAAAAGGCGGAGCCTGAAGAACACAGACCCCGCCTTTTCGTCATATGGCGTGAACCATCAGAGATTCAGACCGCGCTCAGCCAGTTCGATCGCTTTGAACATCGCGGCCCGCTTGTTGAGTGTTTCTTCCCATTCCTTTTCAGGAACAGAATCGGCCACGATGCCTGCACCCGCCTGCAAATGCAGGTTGCCATCCTTGATGACGGCCGTACGGATGCCGATGGCCATGTCCATGTTGCCCTGCCATGCCAGATACCCGATGGCACCGGAGTAGATGCCACGCTTGACGGGTTCCAGCTCATCAATGATTTCTAGCGCACGGATCTTCGGTGCGCCGCTGAGCGTGCCCGCCGGGAACGTGGCTCGCAATACGTCCATCGGACCAAGGTTTTTACGCAGCGTTCCCACCACGTTCGAGGTGATGTGCATGACATGAGAATAACGTTCGATCACCATCGTGTCGGTGACCGATACTGAACCGTCTTCGCTGATGCGCCCGACGTCGTTGCGCCCGAGGTCGATCAGCATGACGTGCTCGGCACGTTCTTTGGGATCGTTGATCAGCGCCTCAGCTTGCGCACTGTCCTCTTCCGCATTGCAGCCACGCTTGATAGTGCCCGCAATCGGTCGCACCGTCACTTGGCCGTTCTCGACACGCGCCAGTATCTCGGGTGACGCCCCGACCACGTGATGATCTTCGAAGTTAAAGTAGAACATGTACGGCGACGGGCTGATGTTGCGCAGGGCGCGATACAGTACCAGCGGCGACACCTTGCAGCGGGTCGACATGCGCTGCGAAGGCACGCACTGCATCAGGTCCCCGGCGCGGATATATTCCTTGATGCGCTCGACTGCCGCTTCGTAATCCTGCTGTGAAAAACTGGAGAAGAAGTCATCTTCGGTCGTGGGGTCACTGACCACGTCAGCCTTTGTCTGCTCGGGCGTCAGCACATTGTCGCGCAGCTGGTGCTCTAGCGTGGACAGATACTCCTGCGCGCGGCCGTACGCATTGTCTTCGCTCGGGTCAACATAGGTCATCAACTTCAGGCTATTGCTGAAGCTATCGAAGACCACGAAATCGTTAGCAACCAGCAGCAAAATATCGGGGATTTCGAGCGGATCGGGCTTTTCGACACCCGCCAAGCGAGGCTCGATATAGCGCACGGTATCGTAGCCGAAATAACCCACTAGCCCCCCGTTGAGTCGGCTATCCGGCTCTTCGGGCACCTTGAAACGCAAACGGAACTGCTCAATCCATTCCAGAGGATCGGCCACTTCAGTGGCACCCGCCTGATACCCATCCTTGAAGCGGCGTACTACGTGCCCACGCACTTCAATACGCTCACGACACGGCAAGCCTATCCAAGAGTAGCGCCCCCACTTTTCATCCCCCTGAACGGATTCCAACAGAAAGCTCCAAGGCGCATCTGCCAGTTTCATATAGGTGGAAAGCGGTGTGTCCAGATCAGCCAGCAACTCTCGAGTCACTGGAATCCGGTTGTAGCCTGCTTCTGCAAGAGAAGCAAAACGCTCTGGGGTCATCATGTGACAGCGCTCTCATTATTCGAAGAGAAAGATATACACGGCACCAAATACAGAATGCCCATACGGAATCGTAGCGCACATCCTGTGGGAAGAGCGCAGGAGAGCCGCTGCAAGGCGTATTGGCCGCCTGCCGCGCAGCCGTGGGCATCCCAGTGACACTAAACGAGTCGATGGGGTGATTCAACTGAGGAAGGCTTCTGGCATTAGCCGCGACGTCATGAAGACTTATTGAGATAGGCCGATAACCCGTTGCTGGCGCTGCGTGGAGTCGGTATCGGCTAAGCGACAGCATTCACTTTTTTTATCCCGCCAACCCACTGCCTTTGCGCGATTTTTAGATAAAGAAGGCTTATCGCTTGTCGATAAAGTTGACATTGCCCATACCGCATTCGTTCAATTCGCGGCATAATGTCACATATAGCTGTAGTATTATGATCAATTATTGGCTACAGCCAGGGTATTCAAGCACAAGCCAGTGCCCACTACTACACTGCACTCTAGGCACTGAAGCTTGACCTCTATCGTGGGACGGCAAGCACCGGTCTTTCAGCCGCCGTATGCGGGGATCGGTTGCCGTTCGATTATTTTCATCAGCGCTCGAAGGAACATTCCATGACAAGCCCCCGAATCGTTGTCGTTGGCGGAGGCGCTGGCGGCCTTGAACTCGCCACTCGCCTAGGTCGCACTCTGGGCAAACGCAAGCGTGCCGACATCATTCTCGTCGACCGTAATCCGACGCACATCTGGAAACCGCTTCTGCATGAAGTCGCTGTCGGCGCACTCGATACTGACCTCGACGCAGTGTCGTATCAGAGCCATGCGCGCCAGAACGGCTACTACTTCCAGCGCGGCACCCTGACGGGGCTGGACAAGGAAACTCGTACGCTGACGCTGGCGCCGATCAATGATGAAGAAGGCAAAGTCATCATCGGCGAGCGTTCGCTCAACTATGACTATCTGGTG
Organism: Zymobacter sp. IVIA_12111.31 C1; assembly: GCF_047495495.1. GTDB lineage: Bacteria > Pseudomonadota > Gammaproteobacteria > Pseudomonadales > Halomonadaceae > Zymobacter. The sequence continues at coordinate 725,738 of NZ_CP179930.1, read as the reverse complement.
ATGGCGGTAGGCAGCATCTCGAACGATTTCGGTACTCCGGGCGTTCGCGATAACTGCTACTTCCTCGACAGTCCGCAGCAGGCAGAAAGCTTCCGCCAAGCAATGCTGAGCGCATTCCTGAAAAACGCTCCGGCCGACAACGGCCAGGACGGTGACAAGGAACTGACCATTGCCATCGTAGGCGCGGGCGCAACCGGCGTGGAGCTGTCCGCCGAGCTGTTCAACGCCGTCGAAATGCTGCACAGCTATCGCGTGACGGGCGTCGATCGCCAGCGCCTCAAGGTGCATATCATCGAAGCGGCCGACCGCATTCTGCCGGCACTGGCCGAACGTATCAGCAGCAACGTTCATCAGGAACTGACACGCCTTGGCGTTCAGATTCACACCCAGACGATGGTTGCCAAGGCTGATGAACACGGCTTCGAGACCTCGACGGGCGAACGCATCGATGCGGACTTGCTGGTATGGGCAGCGGGTGTCATGGCACCGAAGTTCCTGTCAGAGCTGGGCTTGAGCACGCGCCGCAACAACCAGATTGAAGTGCACCAGACCATGCAGAGCGTCGATGATCCGCATATCTTTGCGATCGGCGACTGCGCCGCCTGCCCGCAAGCGGATGACAAATTCGTTCCGCCGCGTGCTCAGGCTGCTCACCAGATGGCCAGCACCATGTATAAGAACCTGGTCGCCCTGATCAACGGCAAGGAAATGAAGCCGTTCGAATACCGTGACCTGGGCGCTCTGGTATCGCTGTCGCACTTCCACGCAGCGGGCCGTCTGATGCGCGGTGCATCTACACGTGGTCTGTTCATCGAAGGCTGGTTGGCGCGTACCTTCTACACGTCGCTGTACCGCATGCACCAGCAGGCGATCTACGGTACGCCGCGCATGCTGGCGAAGATCGTTGTCGACCGCCTGAACCACTGGCTGCGTCCACGCCTCAAGCTGCACTGATCGTATGGTTCGACGTTGAAAAGGCACCCTTCGGGGTGCCTTTTGCGTATTCGTGCCCCTATGTTTTCATAGCGGCCGACGCGCTATTGGCGCGGAACAGGTGCCCCCGGCAAAAGGCTGGTATCCTGTACCATTGCCGTCATACTGTAGTCGCAGGCACTTGATAAGTGCGGTAGTTCGGTACATCTTCGAAGCATGCTTTCCATTAGTGATAGAGGGCCGCTCGACTACCTCGCTGTCGCTAGGTGCTTTTTTCTCACCGTTCACTGCAGGAATTCGCCATGAGTGCTCCCGTCTTCATCTGTGCCAACGCATTCGGTCCCGTGTTCGTCAAACACCACGGTCACGCCACGGCGGCCAACCTGGCGTCCCGCGCCGGAGCCGCTGGCCTTGAGGTCCGTCAGGAACTAATGACGCCGGCTGATTATCCGCTTTCCTCGCTCAAGAACGTGCTCGACAACCTGCAGCTGGGCTGCACGTTCTCTGCCAAAGTACACGTGTGGAACTACGAGCACTGTGACAAGGAAGGGTTGCTCAAGGCACTGGAGATCGCGGAAGAACTGGGCGCGCGCCTACTGAAAGTCAGCATTGGTACCCTACCAGCCGATCCGTCGCTCTCGCGTGAAGAGCTGGAGGCCGTAGCGATTCGCCTCAAACAGAGTCCGGTGCGCTTGGTGATCGAAAACGATCAGACTCCTGAGGGCGGTGACATTGAGGTCATGGAAAAGGCACTGGCCTTGTTGGCTGAAGCGGGCATAGAAGCAGGACTGACCTTCGATACCGGCAACTGGTACTGGGTGGGCGAGAACCCGATTGACGCAGCACGTCAGCTCGGCGCTCGGGTCGAGTACATCCACTGCAAGAGTATTGATATCGTTCACGACCAACCCCGTGTCTGTCAGCCGCGTGCACCGCATCTGGCGGCGTGGTCGACGTTGTGGACCGCCTTTAAGCCCAATACTTTGCGCTCCATTGAATTCCCACTGGCGCAGGAAGACAGCATTGATCTGAACCACAATGCCCTCGTGGCCAGCGCGCACGAATTCATCGCTCGTCTACGCCACTATTAAGCGCCGCACCGGACGCTTTTAGGCGTCGTCGGTGATCGTTGTCAGACACCACATGTGCATAGCGCCAGGTCCGCAAGGGCCTGGCGCTATGTCATTCGGGGCTGTTCTCTGTCTGTCACACAGCAACATGTATCCATATCGCGTATCAGCGCACCGGCAACTCGATATCTTCCAGCAGCTGGGCGTCCTGTCGAGTGTTCTGCATGACCGCATCTACTCGCTCACGTGTCAGGTGAGGGGCCATGCGTTCGATGAAGTCGTACATGTACTTGCGCAGATAAGCCCCCCGCCGCAGAGCGATACGCGTCACGGAGTAATCAAACAGATGGCGCGCGTCGATCGCAACCAGGTCCGTGTCGATCGCTTCCGCAGCCATGTGCGCGACAATCCCAACCCCTAACCCAAGACGGACATAGGTCTTGATCACGTCGGCATCCGCGGCAGTCAGTACGACGTTCGGTTCCAGCCCTTTGGCCAAAAAGTTCTCCGCCAGCTGTGCACTGCCGGTAAAGCCACTGGTGTATGTGACAAGCGGGTACTTGGCGAGCGCTTCCAGTGTCAGGTGCTCTTCATCGCACAAGGGGTGTCCCTTGGGTACAAGCACGCTGCGGTTCCAGCGATACCACGGCAGAGCCGCCAGATCGTTGAACTGGGTCAACGCTTCGGTGCAGATCGCGATGTCGGCCTGACCATCGCATACCATCTGCGCGATCTGACGCGGATTGCCTTGGTGCATGTGCAGGCTGATGCCGGGATAGCGCTCACCAAACTGCTTGATGATTTCGGGCAGCACATAGCGGGCCTGAGTATGCGTCGTCGCCAGTGTGAGGCTCCCCTGGTTTTCGTCGTTGTGCTCTTGGGCCACCTGCTTGATGTTGTTGACGAGGTGCAGCACCTGACCTGCAAGGTCAATGACAGTCTGTCCTGCCGGTGTCACACGCGTCAAGTGCTTGCCACTGCGGGCAAATATCTCGATGCCCAGCTCGCCTTCCAGCAGACGAATCTGTTTCGAGATGCCCGGCTGGGAAGTGTACAGCCGCTGAGCCGTCGCGGAGACGTTCAGGTTATGGCGCGAGACTTCCCAAACGTAACGTAACTGCTGAAGTTTCAAGGCAATATCCTTCTGAACGATAGTGAGCGAACTTTTTTCAAGCTATCAGGGAATAAGATAATGAACAAACGATACTTTTTGATATAAGAAATTGCGCCTACAGTGTCAACATTCTTTTTCCACGATGGCAAGTTATATTCGCACCGTGTGAGCTGAGAGGCCTTTCATGACATTGGAAACGTTTGGAATTTTCATTGCAGCGGGTGCGGCGATCGGATTCTGCATGGGGTGCACGGGTATCGGCGGGGGCTCGCTGATGATGCCAGTGCTGCTGTTCATGGGAATTCCATCACAAGTGGCCGTGGGCACTGACCTGCTGTACGCCTCAATCACCAAGTGCAGCGCCGTGGTATCCCATCAGCGTCAGCGCAATATTGATTGGAAAACGGTGGCCTTCCTGCTACTCGGCAGCATCCCTGCATCGCTGCTCACGCTGTTCGTACTGCGCCACCTACAGGCCGAAGGCGACATCAGCGATGCGCTCATCACTCGCTCGCTGGGTGCCCTGCTGGTGTTGACTGCCGTCACGTTGATCTTCCGCGCCCGCCTATACCATTGGGCTAACGCTCACGGCAGCTTTCTGCTGCGCCATGCCACCACGCTGTCGGTGCTGACCGGACTGTTTTTGGGTATCTGCGTGACGCTGTCCTCGGTCGGCGCAGGCGTCATTGGTACGGCGCTACTGATGTTGATCTACGCCCAATACCCCTCTCGCCATATCGTGGGCACCGATATCGCGCATGCCGTACCGCTGACGTTCGTTGCCGGCTCTGGCCATATGTTCATGGGCGGCATCGACTGGTTCCTACTGTGCGCCCTGTTAATCGGCTCGGTACCTGCCGTCTACTTTGGTGCCAGCATGGCACGACGCATGCCTGACAAACTGCTACGTGGGGTGCTGACCGTCATCTTGCTGGGTATGGGCCTGCACTACCTGTGGCCACTCTAACGGTATCACTCTAAGCCCGCGTTGGCGGAGGACGGACTGCCTATCTATGCGGCCTATACGCGGGGATATTAGGCAGTCTCTCTGCTGGAAGCCACTACAGTGCAATCCAGCAGGTCGCCATGCTGCCAAAGCCCGGCCCTCTGCTCCTCGGCAGCCCTCTGGAATCGCACCGCATATCTGCCACTCCACGACGGCCGACCGTCATGGAGCGTCAGAGGCTCTGCTAACATGCTGATGATCCATACGAGGACTTACCCGACTATGCTTCGGTGAGCGGGCACAAATGAGTATCGTTGACAAAAAGATCACCGTTGATAAAAAAAGTGTGCGCCCTCTTTTGTTTGCCGCCCAGTGACCTGATATAGAGTAAGTTGATAAAAAAGATAGCCTGCGTTGTATTTGCTCCACTTCTGACATCAGGCTACCATCTGACTATAACGGTTGGTTAAACCTGCCCCACCGAATTCAAGGAGAGCCTTATGTCCAAGTTCATTGACGTCAATGACAGCAATTTCCAGAAAGACGTACTGGAATACGCCGACACCCCAGTACTGGTGAAGTTCTGGGCACCGTGGTGCGGCCCGTGTAAGGTCATGACGCCGATCGCAGAACAGGTTGCCGCTGCACGCAGCGATGACGACCTGCGTTTCGTCGACATCAACGTCGATGAAGCCGTTAACGTCACGCAGGCACTCAGCATTCGTGGTGTCCCGACCGTCATGCTGTTCAACAAAGGCCAGCGCGTTGCGGCCGTTACTGGTGGTCTGAACCGCCAACAGCTCGAAGCATTCATCGACCAGCATATCTGATCGCTCGCAACGGCTGACGATACGTCTCTATACAAGAAGGCCCCGGCTTCCATGAAGCCGGGGCCTTCTTGCTATCGCGCGCTATTGAATGGGTCATTCGCCGACGGCCCATTCAATGAACCTTGCACGCCATCTCCTCTCATCAGGTGCGCAGAGAGGAATCCTCCAACTCAGCATGCGGTTTTTCTGTAAGCCCCTCTCGGGACGTATTACGCGCATGCGCTTCGGATAGCAGACGAAACATCACGTTGGAGATGACGCCTACGCTGGTCAACATGATAACCAGCGGCCATGGGCCATAGTCCCCAAACGCATTGACAATGAAGCTACCGATACCGCCGGAACTGAACTGGATGCACCCCAGCGCCGCCGTTGCTGTGGCGCTCATGCTGGGGAAATAGTCCAGCATCGACGAGATGGCATTGGCCGTAATCAAGCCGTTCATTGAGCTGAAGATGATAACTAACGGCATCAGCGTCCAGGCCGCATCCAAACGCAATGCAACTGTCAGCAACGCCATCACCCCAAAGCAGAGCTGCAGCATCATGCCCACCTTGAGGATGTCATGCGGCGAGTGGTGCTTCAATAGCGATAGATTGAGGCGATTAGCCCCCAGCACCAGAATGATGTTGCCGGTAAACATCAACCCATAGATCCACTCGGGCACCTTGTAGTAGTTGATGCACAGATACGATGACGCCGACAGGAACGAGAAGATGCCCGCGTACGAGCAGGCCACGGCAATAATGTAACCCAGCGCAGCGCGGTGCCCCAGCACGCGTCCGTAACGACGTGCAATGGTTGCCAGCCCTTCGGCATGCCCGGACAGCACCGCCGTTTCTGGCAGTTTGCGACTCACCAGCGTCAGTGCGATCAAGGCATAGATCGCCAAAAACAGGAAGATGGCCTGCCAACCGCCGGCATAGTTGTTCAGCAAGGCGCCGAGTGACGGGGCACCCAATGGCGCTAGCAACAGGATCATCGTCATAGTCGACATCATCCGCGCCGATTCACGCCCTGAAAAACGGTCTCGCACGACGGCAGCCGCATTCACAGAGCACGCACCGCCCCCTAGGGCTTCGACGAAACGCAGCGAGCAGAACATCATCAGGCTGCTTGAGAAGGCAAGGGCAAGGCTGGAAAGGAAGAAAACGATGATACCGCCGATGGCGACAGGGCGACGACCGATACGGTCAGAGATGGGACCGAAAATGACCTGACCACAGGCGAAGCCCAATAAATAGAGGCTCATAGAGTTGGCGGCAGCACTGGCTTCGGTTCCTAGATAACGAGCGATATCTGGAATGGCGGGGAGATACGCATCCGTTGCCAGAGGTGTCAACGCCATCATCAGGGCCAGCAAGCGGGCCAGACGGCGGGGGGCGAAACGTTTCAAGACTGCACCTCCTTTTTTTCTCATCATTAGTATGTCCAGGCAGTCTGTCGGAGCATTGCTGACAGCCAATGGCCTATGCCAAGGCCTTTCACTCATACCTCATGTGCTGTCACGGTCTATCTGCCTGTCAGGGTCAACGCCAGTCACGACGGCCCTGGCGCCTCATCTCGCGGTCGTCATCCCTCGATAGGCCGCGGGTCAGATACTGCGTCTATCGCGCGCTGTTTCTTATCGAAAAAATGGGGATTCGAGCGCACGATAGCCCCCTTCTGCGGACATCGCGTAGAAGGGTAAAAAAGACCGTCCGAAAAAGGCTGATTGCAGCGACTTTCTCGAACGGTGATCACATCGTGAAGTGCGGGTTACTTCTGTGTGGCAGGTGCGGCCTCGGCAGCCGGTTCGTCATAATCGAAATCGCCCGAGGCGAAAGGATCATGCTTTGTCTGCCCACCGTCGATCTCGAACTGACGGCGTTGCATCCACGCATCGCGCAACAGCGTATAGCGATCGCCCTGCAGCAGCTTTTCCTGCTCCAGCATGCTCGCACGCCAGTTGACGGTGTTCAGGCCATACAACCCCCAGCGCGTATAGTCATCGCTGATCTGGTGCGTCGGGCTGACATACCAGTCACCCGGCTTGCCGACCGTATCACGCAACGAACTCGGCCCCAGAATCGGCAGCATCAGGAAAGGCCCTGAACGGAAGCCCCATGCGGCCAGCGTCTTGCCCACGTCTTCATGACGCGCTTCGATACCCAGCTGCGTTGCGGGGTCGAGGAACCCACCCAGCCCGAGTGTCGTGTTGATCAAAAAGCGCGACAGCGAGATGCCCAGTATCTTCGGGTTTCCCTGCAGCACGCCATTGGCCATGTTGCTGACTTCGCCTAGGTTACCGAAGAAATTCGTTACCCCGTCCTGTACCGGCTGAGGCGTCACCGCGTTGTAGCCCTTGGCTACCGGGCGCAGCGCATACTCATCCAGCGCGTCGTTGAACGCAAACACCTTACGGTTGACTGGCTCTAATGGATCGTTGGGCGCACCGTCCTGTGTGTACATGCCAGCACAGCCGCTCAGCGTGGTCGCCAGCACTGCTGCTGCCGTGAATTTCAATCCTGCTGCCTTCATGCCTGCCTCTTCGACACTTGAAGCATGCCTGCGGACATGTGCCCGTCCACAATGGCATGCAAATATGTGGGCATCGTATCACGATGCTTATACGGTTGGCCCTGCCCTTTTACAAAAGCAAACAACAGAGCGAAGTTCCGTATCCAAACGTTATTCTCCGGCAATGATTTCCTGCCAGCGCCGTTCCAAACGTTTGACCGATACGGTGTCCAGTGTGCCCAGCTGCTGGGCAAACAGGGAGACGCGCAGTTCCTCAATCCACCAGCGGAATTCAGCCAGTGCGGGGTCAAGGGCACCCTTGACGCTCTGTCGTCGCGCATCCCAACGCGCTTCGAAATCGTGGATTTCCTGCATTGCAACGGTATCGCGCCGATAGTCGCGCCCCAGCTTCTCAAGGCGAAGCAGTGCCGCCTGCATATAGCGGGGATAGTGGCTCAGCCACTCACCTGCATCGACGACAAATCCCGGGTGAACCAATCGAGCCATCTGTGCTTTCAGATCGGAATAGGCCCGCGCCAACTGAAGGCTGACATTGCCCTTCAGCTTCTTGGTGACGTCAAGATAGCCCTTCAGTGCGGCTTCGACCTCATCGGCCAGCATATCGGCCAGTTCGCCTAGATCACCGCGACGCGCTTCAATACGCTCGGCCATTTCGTCCGCACTGCGGGGCAGTGGGTCGAAAGAGAACGCACGTAGAAACAGAGCATCTACGATATCGGATGCAAGCGCCTGACGTGATCCGACTTTGGTGAAAAGCAGCGCACAACGATCCAGTTTCGGCATCGACTTCGTAAAATAGCGTACCTGCTCCGGCAGCGCCTGCATGGCGGCGCGCTTCACCCCATGTCGATGCTGCTCGTGAGCCTTGCCCGGGTGGTCAAACAGCACGACCCCGAGGCTATCGCCTTCGTCGACCAGTGCGGGATAGGCTTCGACGCGGATGCCCGCCTGCTCACGGCGTTCGCGTTCGGGCAGGCGCTGCGAAGGCCATGCGGTCAGTCCCGTGCGCGGCTGGCGGCTATCGGCCAGTGCCGCAGCGCCTTCTTCTGCCTGTCGCTCGAAACGCGCGATCAGCACATCCAAATCACGCCCCTCGCCTAGCACCTTCCCTTTGTGATCCAGTACACGAATGTTCATGACCAGATGAGGCGGCAACTGTTCGACGTGCCAGTCCTCATCCGACAGCCGCACTCCCGTGCGGCGACGCAGGAACTCGCCCAGCGCCTCGGTCATGTAGGTCTGCCCCGGCGTCAGCGCTTCCAGCGCCGCATCGACCCAGTCGGGGATCGGCACGACCTGACGGCGCAGCGCTTTGGGCAGTGACTTCATCAGCGCAATGCCCTTGTCGCGCCGCAGCCCCGGCACCAGCCAGTCGAGCGCCTCACGCGGCAGGGTACTGAGCATCACCGCCGGCACCGACACCGTCACACCGTCGTCTGAAGCGCCCGGTGCAAAGTGATAGGACAGCGGAAGCTGCATGTCGGCCACCATCAGTCGCTCGGGATAGCGCTGATCGGTGACCTCCTCGGCTTCGCGCGCCATTAGCGCATCCAAGTCGAAGAACAGTGCTTCCGGGGCGTTATGCTCGACATCCTTGCGCCAGCGCTCGAAGCTGGCGCCGTTCGTGATGTTGTCGGGAATGCGTTCGTCATAAAACGCGAACAGCGTGTCTTCATCGACCAGAATATCGCGGCGGCGCGCCTTGTCTTCCAACGCCTCCACTTCTCCGATCAGTGCGCGGTTATGGGCGAAGAACTTGCCCTGAGTGCGAAACTCGCCTTCAACAAGCGCGCTGCGAATGAAGATTTCACGCGATTCCTGCGGTGCGATCGGACCATAGTGCACCTTGCGCTGGGTCACGATGGGCAACCCGAACAGCGTGACCTGTTCATAGGCCACGACCTGTGCGCGCTTCTTCTCCCAATGCGGTTCGCTATAGCTGCGCTTGACCAGCTCACCGGCCGTCGGCTCGATCCACTGCGGCTTGATACCCGAGACTTCGCGCGCATATAGACGGGTGGTTTCCAGCATTTCAGCCGCCATGATCCACTTCGGCGTTCGCTTGGAAAGCCCGGAACCGGGATGAATCATGAAACGACGGTTGCGCGCCCCTAAGTATTCGCGGTTCTCAAGGTGCAACCCAAGGTTGGACAGCAGCCCTGTCAGCAGCGCGCGGTGCATGCCATCGACTTCGATCGCCAGCTTGCCCTCTTCGTCGCGTGCCAGACGCGGATGCACCTCGCCCAGCTTCAGTTCCTGTGCAAGCTGACGCAGCTGACGGAAGGTGTCGTGCCACTCGCGCAAACGCATGTAGCTCAGGAAGTGTGTACGACACCAGCGTCGCAGCGCACTTGATGACAGATCATCGCGCGCGGTCGCGAAGCCATTCCACAGATTGAGCCAACTGACGAAATCAGAGTCTTTATCAGCCCACTCGCGGTGCTTCTGGTCCGCCGCTTCACGCTGATCTGCAGGACGCTCGCGAGGGTCCTGCACCGCCAGCGCACTGACGACGATCAGCACTTCCTGCAACGCCTTGAACTCGGCCCCTGCCAGCACCATGCGTGCCAAGCGTGGGTCAATGGGCAAACGCGCCAACTTGCGACCCAGCGGCGTCAACCGATCATTGCTGTCGACCGCCCCCAGCTCATTCAGCAGTCGGAAACCATCGCGCACCGCACGGCTTTCGGGCGGCTCCAGAAAAGGGAAGGCTTCAATATTGCCCAGACGCAGGGCCAGCATCGACAGAATGACCGCCGCAAGATTGGTCCGGCGAATCTCCGGTTCGGTAAAAGCCGGTCGCAGGATGAAATCATCTTCGCTGTAGAGACGAATGCATGCCCCTTCGCTGATACGGCCGCAGCGCCCCTTGCGCTGCTCTGCGCTAGCCTGACTGATCGGTTCGATCGGCAGGCGCTGTACCTTGGCCCGCGGGCTATAACGACTGATGCGCGCCAGCCCGGGGTCAATCACATAGCGAATACCCGGTACGGTCAGCGAGGTTTCCGCCACGTTGGTGGCCAACACGATGCGCCGCCCGACGGACGGCGAGAAGATGCGTTGCTGCTCGCTAACCGACAGGCGCGCATACAGCGGCAGAATCTCGGTATCACGTAACTGTGCCTTGCGCAGCGTTTCCGCCGTCTCGCGTATTTCACGCTCACCCGGCAAAAAGACCAGAATGTCACGCGGCCCCGTAAACCAGCGCTTTTCACGCTCGATATGAGCAATCTCTTCGACAGCTTCTAGGATGCCTTCCTGCAGCGTCAGATCACTTTCTTCGGCACTGTCGCGCATCAACGGACGGTAGCGCGTCTCGACTGGATAGGTACGTCCGGATACCTCAATGATTGGAGCGGGCTTGCCCGTACGCGGGTCGGCAAAATGCTCGGCGAAGCGTTCGACGTCGATGGTTGCCGAGGTGATGACGATCTTAAGATCATGGCGACGCTGAATCAGCTGGCGCAGATAGCCCAGCAGAAAGTCGATGTTAAGACTGCGCTCGTGCGCTTCATCAATGATGAGGGTGTCATAGCGCAGCAGCTGAGGATCATGCTGAATTTCGGCCAGCAGGATACCGTCGGTCATCAGCTTGATTCGCGTATGCTCATTGGTATTGTCGGCAAAACGCATCTGAAAACCGACCGTTTCACCCAGCGGCACCTGCAGCTCTTCGGCCAAACGCGCGGCCACATTACGCGCTGCAAGACGCCGCGGCTGGGTATGACCGATCAGCCCACGACGACCGCTGCCCGCTTCCAAACACAGCTTGGGAATCTGAGTTGTTTTCCCCGAACCGGTTTCCCCCGCGATCACGACAACCTGATGCGCTTCCAGCAGCTTCAGGATTTCATCATGGCGCGCGGACACCGGCAGCTCAGGGGGATACTGCAAAGTGATAGGCTGAGAAAGCCGCGCTTCCAACTGGCGAAGGCTGGCATCGCACTGCGCCTGTAGCGCCGTCAGCGAGCGGTCGACAGGCTGACCTTGTTTGACGCGCCGCCGCAGTGCAGAAAGGCGCTTGCGCACATCGGCCGCTTCACGCAGAGGAAGCTGATCGCAGCACTGCTGCAACCGAGCCAGCTGCGCATCGGCCGCGTCAGAATGATGGGGCACAGAAGGAGAATCGCTCAAGACAGCCTCACAGAAAATCGGTGATGCGCTTCCGCTCCCCCAATGCCGAGGACCCAATGCGAAGCGCCAAAGATAACGCTATTTTATCGCGGATTGCAGGTTATCCCTACCCCATGCGCAAACCTACCTTTATGACGGCATGAGAAACCCACTCCAATAGGTTGATATCAATGTGAATGGAGGTGGCGAAGGCCGTCATCATTCAACGAAGAAAAGTATGCTGAGTATCGACCGTCATCTTTTGCTGCCACAAAAAAGCCCGACCTTGTAGAAAGGCCGGGCTTTTTCAGCATTGAGTGATGCCCGCAGGCATTTTCTCAATCGCTTAGAACGCTTCCAGGAACAGCGCTTCGACTTCTTCCTGAGAACCCTGACGCGGGTTGGTCAGTGCACAAGCGTCTTTCAGCGCGTGGTCAGCCAGAATCTGGACGTCTTCACGTTTAGCACCCAGATCCGTCAGCGTTGCCGGAATGTCGATGCGTTTGGACAGCGCTTCAACGGCAGCGATAGTGGCGTTAGCACCGTCGCGGTCGCTCAGACCCGCAACGTCGACGCCCATTGCAGCACCCATGTCTTTGATGCGAGCAGCGGCGACTTCAGCGTTGTAGCGCAGTACGTGCGGCAGCAGTACGGCGTTGCAGACACCGTGAGGCAGGTTGTAGTAACCGCCCAGCTGGTGTGCCATGGCGTGTACATAGCCCAGAGAAGCGTTGTTGAACGCCATACCGGCCATGAACTGTGCGTAAGCCATGGCTTCACGCGCTTCCATGTTGCTGCCGTCTTCGCAAGCGATCGGCAGGAAACGAGCGATCAGCTCAGCCGCTTTCAGCGCGCAGACGTCGGTCAGCGGCGTTGCAGCGGTAGAAACGTAGGCTTCGAAAGCGTGCGTCAGCGCGTCCATACCAGTTGCCGCTGACAGGCCTTTCGGCATGCCCATCATCAGAATCGGGTCGTTGACGGAAACGATCGGCGTGACATGACGGTCGACGATCGCCATTTTCACGTGACGTTCTTCATCAGTGATGATGCAGAAACGCGTCATTTCGGAAGCCGTACCGGCCGTGGTGTTGATCGAGATCAGCGGCAACGCAGCTTTGCTGGAACGATCAATACCTTCGTAATCCTTGACTTCACCACCGTTGGTAGCCACCAGAGCAACCGCTTTGGCGCAGTCGTGCGGTGAACCACCACCGACGGAAACAACCAGATCAGCGTCGTTTTCTTTCAGCAGTTCGAGACCCTGTAACACGCTGCCGACTGTCGGGTTAGGCATAACGCCATCAAAGATGACGGAAGGGATACCCGCCGCGTCCAACAGAGATGCCACTTTACCTGCCGTACCGCAGGAATTCATGAACGCGTCGGTAACGATCAGCGCACGGTTGAAACCGCGGCCTTTCAGGTCACCGATGGCTTTTTCCAAAGAGCCTTCGCCCATTTCGTTTACTGGTGGCACATAGAATGTTGAAGATGCCATTGAAGACAGCCCCTCTGATAATCGTGGTGAGTGGCAGGGACAGCAATGTCCCGACCGATCTGTTACGCAGCACGCGGGCACTGCGCATCGGGACAGGCAGGCAACAGGGGATACCGGTGGGCTAGTGCGCATACGGGCGACAAAAACCCTTCCTGTCCATAAGAACAGCATACGCTTGAAATAATGTAACATCACTTGGGCATTTGGCCGCATGCCAAAAGGGTAACGGGACGATCAGACACTGAATGGTGCGCACCCTGTTAGCGCATGCCCAACCGAGTGATCGAAAACCTTAGCATTGCCCTACCATCGCCATTTCAAGCCGCTATCTAACACTGGCAAGCCCATTCCCTGATTGTCATCCCTGCACCCTGACACGATGCCACCATACAGAGATTGCGCAGACTCCATGTCCATCACGACAACAGCGCCGTTGGCGCGTGGCGTCAGTGTCATGTGCTCGACGGACTGCCGCGGTTACGATACACCTAATGTTACGGTAAGGAACCTGTATCGAAGTGCAATAAAATCCCACTACCACACTGAGAAATAAGTAAAAAAAGGCCGCCATCACGGCGGCCTTTCATAACACAGCAGGAGTGAACATCACGCCTCTACGGCGTAGGGGTCGCCATCGCCTGTGCATAGGTAGGGGAATGAGGCCCCGGCAGGATGCCATTGACGCGCTGCGGACTCAGCAAACGTTCATCGGCTCGCCCCGCCACTTCATGACCGTAATCGCTGACGGAATCTACGATCTGATTAACGATGGCGCTCAGCAGCATGCCCGCCAGACTGCTGCTCTGACCGCGCTCTTCTGCGGTCGAAGCATACCCTGCCCCTTGCCACAGCAGTGCGCCCGTCCGCAAATCTACCAGTCGCGCCGATAGCGTCACCCTCGTGTCACTGTTGATGACGTGATAGGAAGTGCCATAGTCCTCAACTACAGCGTATAACGCCGCATCGGCACCGAACGTGTCGTGCAGCTTGTCGAACGGGATGCTCTGGATATCCTCGGGCGTACTCATGCCGTTGCCACGGAACGTTTCGTCGACCAACGCGACGGGCAATACGTAATAACCCGCTTCGCCCAGCGGACGGCTCAGCTGCGCCAGCACGCTATAGGTCGCCTTAACCTCTGGCGAGTGGTTGATCGGTGGCAGGATTAGCACCGATGTGGGGCGACTGGCACGATATGCCGTGTAGTCGTACGGCGTGGACGGCAGGGCACAGCCTGACAGCAGTAGTGCGCCAACAACGACACCTACCGCTTTTATGAACAGAGTTCGCATGCATCAGCTCCCATGAACACGAGCATTGCCGTGATCGGTCTTGATGTTGCGCATCAGGAAGCGCATGTACGGCACCGACTCAGGAAACAGTGCCTGCTCGCGTTCGAACGCAGGAACAGCTTCATCCATACGCCCCGTCAGGCTGTAGAGCATGCCCAGCTGAGCGTAATACCCCGGTGCCGGGGTCATCCCCTTGCTCTGCGCCTTCTGCAGATGCTTCTCCAGAATGTCGATCTGCTGCTCAGCAGATGTCTCGTTCTGGAAATGGGCATAGACCTGTTCTTGATAGCCAGGCCAGTAATAGAGTGGCGCTGGCTTGCTGGCACAGCCGCTTAAAAGCGCCATGCCCGCCAGTAGCCCCACCCAGATCCCCCTTGATCCCATGACATCTTCCTCGAAGTTATTGCGCCTGAGCTGGAGCCCATGCCCCGCTGTCGATGCCTTCTACCAAGCGATTGACGGCTTCACGGATGGCCAGATCAAGCACCTTACCGTTCAGCGTGGCGTCATAGCTGGCGGTTCCACCGAAACCGATCACTTCGCGGTTAGACAGGCTGTACTCTCCGGCACCCTGCGTGGAATACACCACTTCGGACGTGCGTACGTCGATAATGTTGAGGTTGACCTTGGCATAAGCGATCTGCTGTTTGCCGCGTCCCAGCAGGCCAAAGAGCTGATGGTCACCGACTTCCTTACGCCCGAACTCGGTCACATCCCCGGTCACGACATAGCTGGCCCCTTTCACTTGCTGGGCTTTTTTCGAATACGCGCTTTCCTGCGCCAGCTCATTCATGTTGTCGCGATTCAGCATCGAGAAATGGTGCGTCTGCTGCAGGTGCGTTTCCAGAATGGTGCGCGCCTGCCCGCCCAAACGATCAGTGCCGTCCGAGAACAGTCCGCGCATGTAGCTCGAACGGTTGTCAAACTTGCCGATCGCCAGCGGCTGGCGTGGGCCGTGATAGTCGCTGTGTGCTGAGTTGACCTGTTCGACTTTCAAAGCCTGCGAAGACTCAGTGGCGCAGCCCGACATCAGCGTTGCAGCCCCCAGAACGCCGGCAAGAACCAGTGTCTTTTTCATTTGTACACGTCATCCGTAGTGTTGTGATAAGGGAGTTCAGTCACCGGCTTCGTGCCGGATACCAAGGGTTTCCCTGTCGCTATAGGCGTGAGCAAGCTCCCTCAACTATCGGCAAGCCGCGGTACCTCTTGCATGATCGGTTGAGAAGCGGCACATGCCACTCGATAGAGATGTGGTATTTTTATATTTTAAAAACAATGAATTATGAATGATAACACACTGCCATTTGATGTTATCGGTCGGCATGCTGTCCAAGCCATCCGAGCTTTCCTATCTTGATATCAAAGGATGTGAATAGACTCTAAGGTCATAACCTTTTTCTCTTTGCCCGGGTTCTGCTCTGGCGTTAGGCTGGATTCAATCGCTTGTCGCCGTGCGCCACCGCATGCCACTGCAAGCCACTTCATTTGCTGCTAGGGAGCGTCTTATGAGCCGTATCGTCGAGGACAACACGGAAACCATTGGCAATACACCGCTAGTCCGCCTGCGCCGCGTGACCCAGCATCCGCGTGTCTACGCCAAAATCGAATCGCGCAACCCTGCGTTTTCGGTCAAGGATCGCGTGGGGGCCAACCTGCTGTGGAGCGCCGAGCAATCAGGCGAACTGAAGGAAGGCATGAGCATCGTCGAACCGACCTCCGGCAATACCGGAATCGCGTTGGCCTTTGCTGGTGCCGCACGCGGCTATAAGGTCATCCTGACCATGCCCTCTTCAATGAGCATTGAGCGCCGCAAGGTACTGAAGGCACTGGGAGCCGAGCTGGTACTGACTGAACCGGCCAAAGGCATGCAGGGAGCCGTCGACAAGGCAACCGAGATTCGTGACAGCGATCCGGCACGCTACTACCTTCCGCAGCAGTTCGAGAACCCGGCCAACCCCGAAATTCATGAACGGACGACCGGACCAGAGCTGTGGGAGGCAACCGACGGTGAGCTGGACGTACTGGTGGCAGGTGTAGGTACGGGCGGTACGCTGACCGGAATTTCACGCTACTTTGAGCATGCTCGCAAACGCCCGCTGCACTCGGTAGCGGTGGAGCCAGCCGAGTCCCCGATTATCAGTCAGGCGCTGGCGGGCCAACCACTGACACCCGCCGGACACAAGATTCAGGGAATCGGTGCAAACTTCATTCCGAAGAACCTAGACCTTGAGCTGGTCGATGACGTGCAGCCCGTGACCAGCGAAGACGCGATTGCCATGGCCCGTCGCTTGGCCACCGAGGAAGGCATTCTGTGCGGCATTTCCTGTGGTGCTGCCGTAGCAGCGGCCGTTCGACTAGCTGAACGCCCCGAGTTCCAGGACCGTTCGATTGCCGTCATTCTGCCCGATGGCGGTGAACGCTACCTGACGAGCCCGCTATTTGCAGATATCAACGTCGACTGATCTCATTTTGCACCAACAAAAAAGGCATCCATAAAGGATGCCTTTTTTCATTGCAGTGCTGACGATCAGCTGCTGCACTATAGCGTTGAATCAGCCGCCGTTCAGAGCGTTGGCTCGCGACGTTCACGCCGCTGCGGTTCAGCCTGCGTCGAGCCACCCGAGCTTTGATCATCGCCCGAGGCACGACGTGCACGCCAAGCACCGAACAAAACGCCCACCGCCCCACCGATGATGGCGGCCAGCAGTACGACCAGCAACGCCGTGCTTGCACGATGGCGCATGACGTCCATCATGGCGACGATAATCGCTGGCGCAACACCGGAGAAGCTATCGTCGGTGACGGTAGCGGTTTCATGGAAGCTCCACGGCATCCAACAGACGCCCGCAACGATGCCGACCAGCACCCATTGCAGCGTGCGTGGCAACCAGCGCGTGCCGAGCCACCCCATTATCAGTACGATAAGGGACAGCACAAGGTAGAGCATCCAGAGAGTAGGAAGAGAATTGAGCACCGAAGCCATTGTACGGATGTCTCCTCGTTTTCAAGACGTTTAACGAACAATGTTTAACGAACAATAGTGACTATGGTACACGCCCAGTGATGAAAGCGCAGTCTCCATCAAGACCCAAACGCCCCGTTGACCTTTTCTTTCAGGATCACGATCCCGAGTGGCTGTGGCTGGAATCGCGGGAAAACCCGCAGGTCCGGCGCTTTCTTGAGGCCGCCAATCAGGAAGCCGATGCCTGGTTCACGCCGCTAACGCCGCTGATCGAACGTCTGTATGACCAGCAACTAAAGCGCCGAGAACTGGCCGTGACCAGCCTATCCACCACGCTGCCCCATCATGTGTACTGGCACCGCACCGAAGCCGAGGCGGAATACCCCGTATGGTATCGGCATCCCATCGGCCAGCCTGAACAGCGCCAGACGCTGCTCGACCTGCCCACCCTTGCCCGTGAAACAGGGTTCGCCGAACTGGGTGACTTGGCCATTTCACCGGATGAACAATGGCTGGCTTGGACGCTCGATACCCGCGGCGATGAATACTACGACCTCTACATGCGCCGCCTGCCCTCAGGCGAACCGATCAAGCTGGCAGAGGGTATCGGCCCCGAGTTGATCTGGGCGGAAGATAACCGCCACTTGCTGTACAGCCACTACGATGGCACCCAGCGCCCGGCCAGCATATGGGCGATGGATACACAGCAGGCCGACGCGCCGTTCTGCCTGTTCGAAGAAAACGATACCGAATTCTGGGTTGGGCTGGGCAAAACACGCTCACGCCAGTGGCTGATGATCGAAACGGCGTCCAAGGACACCTCGGAAACGCACTTGCTGCCGGCCGATCTGTCTTCACGCTCGTTGAACTGTGTTCGCCCACGTGAAACGGGCATCGAATACCATCTGGACCATATGCCTGGTGTATTTCTGGTACTGCATAACACCACGCTACCGCAGGGGCAGCTTGATCTGGCGCCGGAAAGCGCTCCGGCACAGTGGCACGCCTGGCTTCCAGCACGAGAGGATGTCACGCTGGACGGCGTAGATGCCTTCGAATGGGGCATCGTGCTGACCGAGCGCTATCATGCGGATGCACAGGTACGGCTGCGCATTATCGAAGGGACGCCATCGGCTGCGGCATCAACGGCGACCTTTGCGGTGACCCATGATGCGCTGCTGCCACTGGAAGAATCGCCTTCCAGTCTGATGCTGGAGGACATCCCGCATTTCGACAGCCGCACGCTGCGCATCCGCGAAGAGAGTTTCACTACCCCACCGCGCTATATTGCCTGCGACCTCGACACGGGCAGTCGCACGCTGCTGAAGCAGCAGCCCGTCTATGGTGATCTTCAACCGAGCGATCTCGTTGCACGCCGCCTGTGGGCCACCGCACCGGATGGCGTAAAGGTACCGGTATCGGTCGTGATGACGAAAACGGCAGCCGCCAGTGGTGTACCGCTGCCCACGCTACTCTATGGCTACGGTGCCTATGGCGAAACGCTTGATCCGTGGTTCTCCATTCCGCGGCTGGGGCTGCTCGAACGCGGTGTCGCCTTTGCGGTGGCCCATGTCCGCGGTGGCGGTGACTGCGGCGAACCGTGGTACCGTGCCGGCAAGCTGGAACACAAGCACAACACGTTCACCGATTTCATTGCCGCTCGCGATGCGTTGGTCAATGAAGGCATCAGCGATGGGCAGCGTGTCGTGGCCCATGGTGGCAGTGCCGGTGGTCTGCTGGTAGGTGCCAGCATCAATCTGGCCCCGGAAGCCTTCTGCGCCGCCGTACTGGATGTGCCGTTTGTCGACGTGCTGCGTACGATGCAGAACCCCGATCTGCCACTGACAACGGCGGAATACACCGAATGGGGCAACCCCGAACGCCCCGATGTGTTTGAGCGCATCAAGGCCTACTCGCCGCTCGACAACCTGCGCGATCAACCTTGGCCCGCACTGTTCATTCAAGGCAGCTGGCACGACTCCCGCGTGGCCTATTGGGAGCCTGCCAAGCTCTATGCCCGCATCACGCAGGCGGGCACGGCTCGAGGCCCTGTGCTGATGCGCACTGAAATGGATGCCGGTCACAGTGGTGCCTCGGGGCGCTTCGAAGCATGGCGCGATGCCGCGCGACAGGACGCGTTCATTCTGTGGGCGCTGCAATGTGCCGATAGATAGCACCACCCCGCCGTGATAGCTGGCCCACAGCAGATCGTATACACGGTGGCTGTGGGCCCATCGAACTGAGCGACCCAGCGCTACCTCCATCATGCGCACAGCCTCCCTACGCTGGCAGGGTAAGCAGCGGCATCGGTATAAATCTGATGGCAAGGTGAGCGAGATATCACTCATCTTGCCATCACACTAGCCACTAAAATGCTGTGGCACTAAGAGGCTGTTTCATAACCTCAGCGATTGCTTCTACCCTTTCTCTAAAATAGACGGCTTCTACTCTCTAAAATAGACGGCTTCTACCGCAATGTTGTGGCTTGAAACTCCTTCAATGACATGGGTATTGGGGTTAGGAAGCACGCTCTAAGAGGCTGTTTCATAACCTGAGTGATTGCTTTTACCCTTTCCTTCTACCGCTCTACCGCAATGTTGTAGCTTGAAGCCCCCTCAACGACATGGGTAGTAGGGGTATGAAACACGCTTTAAACCCACTGTATGCAGACAAACACCGGCATCTCTCGCGTTAAAGGATGATCGTCAAAAGAATTCAACCATAAGTGGCTATGCGCAATGCAGTCTCGCTTGCCTATTAGCGTGTTACATGTTTGATAACTTGTACTTCAAAACTAAGATTACTATCGCGACCCACGCTTATAATTCAGATACATTTCCCCCCCGGCCATAGGGCCTCTCGGTCATTGTGAGCCTCACCGTTCCGCCGTTTATGCGCTCCTGCACGTCCTCCCAACACGCTCGCCTTCATATTCCTATAGCATCCTGTTCTAGCGCACGGGAAGCACTGCGCTTCTAAGGTTAGAGAAAAAGGAACTAGCCCGTTAATTGTCAGCCGATTACAAAGCTGTTTACTCTAAAACCTCATTATTTCATGACTCGATGACATGAAGAGACGCCCGCGTCGCCTTATGCCATCGGCCGTGGCTGACAGGAGGGTTCGTCATGACACTTTCATTCGTACTGCGCGCGTTCTTTCAGAAGATCGCTTACGTTGTTCGCCTTGAAGAAAGTGCGGTACAGCACGCAGCGAGCGGTATGCCGCGCGTTTTCATGCTGGCAGACGAGGGTCTTGGCGGCCTGACGACCTTCAGCCCATCGCTATGGCAAGCACAGGCCAGCGAAACGGCACCCCACGACCGCGGCAGGAGTACTGCGTCCCAATGAGCGATTCGACCTTGCTATCGACGCGTCGCGTACTACCTGGATTTACCTTGTCGCTGGGCACGACGCTGCTTTACGCCGCATTAATCCTGCTGCTGCCACTGACCAGCCTGATTGGGCAGCTGTCGCAGCTATCTTGGGCAGAGTACTGGGGGGTCATTACCGATTCACGCAACATCGCGAGTTACAAGGTGACCGTTCTGACCGCACTGGCAGCGTCGGTCATCAATGTGCTGACGGGGTTGTTGCTGGCCTGGGTGCTGGTGCGCTATCGCTTTCCCGGTCGCACTCTGCTTGATGCGCTGATTGATCTGCCGTTTGCGCTGCCCACTGCCGTTGCCGGCATCACGCTGGCCACACTGTACGCACCAAACGGTGCACTGGGAGCATGGCTGGCCAAAGTGGGCATTACGGTGTCTTACTCGCCGCTGGGCATCATCATGGCCATGGTATTCACGAGCCTGCCTTTCGTGGTGCGCAGCGTACAGCCCATTCTGGAAGAACTGCCGGCAACACTCGAAGAAGCGGCCGTATCGCTGGGTGCAACCGAGCGTCAGACGTTCTGGCGTGCGCTGTTTCCGATGGTGTGGCCCGCGCTGTTGACAGGTGGTGCGCTGAGCCTGGCCCGCTCGCTGGGCGAATACGGTGCGGTGATCTTCATCGCTGGCAATACCCCTTACAAGACCGAGGTGATGTCGCTGGCTATCGTCACGCAGCTTGAAGAATACAGCTACGCCAACGCCGCGGCACTGGCATCGCTGGTGCTGGCCTCATCGCTGCTGCTTCTACTGTTCATCAACGCGTGGCAGGCCCGCTTCTTCCGCCGCCTTCATGGAGGCGAGACATGATCAGGATCGGCTATCAGCGCACTGTTCGGCGCGTGCTGATCGGTGCCGCCAGCCTAGTCGCGCTCTGGCTGCTACTAGTGCCCCTCATCGCCATTGTTGTGCAGGCCTTCGCGCAAGGGATTCAACCGTTCTGGGCCAGTATCACCGACCTCTACACGGTCAAAGCACTACTGCTTACCTTGCTGGTGGCGGTAATCACCGTGCCGATCAATCTGGTGTTCGGGGTCACGCTGGCATGGCTGATCACGCGATTCTCATTTCCCGGGCGTCGCCTGCTGCAGACCCTGATCGACATTCCCTTTGCGGTGTCCCCGGTCATCGCGGGGCTACTGTACCTGCTGTTGTATGGCACCAATGGCTGGCTGGGCGGCTGGCTTGCAGGCCACGACATACAGCTGATGTTTGCATGGCCGGGCATCGTGCTGGTCACGCTGTTCGTGACCTGCCCATTCGTCGCGCGTGAGGTCATTCCCGTCATGCAGGTACAAGGACGTCTGGAAGAGGAAGCGGCTGTGACACTGGGGGCTAACAGCTGGACGCTGTTCTTCCGTATCACACTGCCCAATATCCGTCTGGCGCTGCTGTACGGTGTGGTACTGACCAATGCGCGCGCCATCGGCGAGTTTGGAGCCGTATCCATCGTATCGGGGGCTATTCGCGGTGAAACCAGCACACTGCCACTACAGGTCCAGCAGCTCTATCAGGATTACAACATCGTAGGCGCCTTTGCGAGTGCATTGATACTGGCACTGCTGGCGGTCCTCACCCTGTTGATCAAGGCGCTGCTGGACCGTCATGCCCAGCCGCACACCGAAGGAGAGTAACGGATGAGCATCATCGTAGATCAGGTAGCACGCCGCTTCGGAGACGTCACGGCCCTGCATCCGACCTCTCTGGAAATAAGACAAGGAGAACTGGTCGGATTGCTGGGGCCGTCAGGCTCCGGCAAGACGACGCTGCTGCGCATTATTGCCGGTCTGGAACACCCCACCGCGGGCCGCATCCTTTTCGGTGACCGAGACATGACGGCAGTACATGTGCGCCATCGTCAGATCGGCTTCGTGTTCCAGCACTACGCCTTGTTCCGCCATATGACGGTCTTCGAGAACATTGCGTTCGGGCTTCGCGTGCAGCCTCGTGCTCAGCGTCTTTCGCCACAAGCGATTGCCGAGCGAGTGAATAACCTGCTGGACACGATCCAGCTGTCCCCTCTGGCCAAGCGCCTGCCCGCGCAGCTGTCCGGTGGTCAGCAGCAGCGTGTGGCACTGGCTCGCGCGTTGGCCGTCGAGCCCAAAGTGCTGTTGATGGATGAACCGTTCGGCGCGCTCGATACTCAGGTACGCGTCGAGATGCGCCGCTGGCTGCGTGCACTGCACGACAAGCTCAAATTCACCTGTGTCTTCGTCACCCACGATCAAGAGGAAGCGCTCGAACTGTCGGACCGTGTTGCAGTGATGAGCCACGGCCGTATCGAGCAGATCGACACGCCCACAGCCCTCTATCAGGCCCCCAGCAACACGTTCGTGTTCAATTTTCTGGGAGAAAGCAACCTGTTCAAGGGCCAGCTGACAGACGGCCTACTGACATGCGGTGAAGCCTACCTGCCCGCCCAGAGCACCACGGTGCAGATTCGTCCCTACGACCTAGGACTCGACCGCCAGCCCGACGCGTCCAAGGCATATCTGCCCGTCGATATCCATGACGTTGTATCGTTGGGCGCGCATGTCCGCGTCGAACTGCACGCACCGTGGCTGGAACGCCCTTGGCACGCCTTGCTGCCCCACCATATTGCGGAACAGCAGCGCTTCACGCGCGGCGAGCGTGTCTTCGCAACACCTCATCACCTGTTCAGTTTTCCCATGTAAGCACTGGCGGCCCACCTCGTTACCTCATGCTTGATAACGCTGAGTATCGATAGAAAGGCCTTCACCACAAGTTCCGGCGACAAAAAAGCCATCCGTCCCTCTCGACACGCAAGACGATAGACACGCCATAACAATAAAAACATAACAATAAAAAAAGGGGCCTTAGGCCCCTTTTCTCTATGACGATAGCGAACAGATGTGGAGTGCGATCAGCGCTTGTAGATCTGATCGAAGGTACCGCCGTTGGCAAAGTGAGTCTTCTGTGCCGCCTGCCAGCCACCAAAATCGTCGATTGTCGTCAGCTGGAAGCTCGGGAACCGGTCCAGCAGCGCTTTCGGGACACCTTCAGTACGGCGGGGTCGATAGAAGTTCTCTGCCACGATGCGCTGCCCTTCTGGAGAGTACAGATGCTCCAGATAAGCCTTGGCGGCCTGCTCGGCCTTCGGCCCTTTACGCTCGACGTTACCGGAGACCAGCGCTACAGGCGGCTCAGTCAGAATGCTGATTGACGGCGTCACGATCTCGTAATCCTGCCCACCCGATTCCTTCAGCGCCAAGAACGCTTCGTTTTCCCACGCAATCAGCACATCCCCCAGCCCACGCTGAACAAAGGTATTGGTCGCACCGCGCGCGCCACTGTCCAGCACCGGTACATGCTTGAACAGCTGCGTCACAAATGCCTGCGCATCGGCCTGCGCTTTTGCCACGTCCGCCTTGCGCGCCGGATCATGCAAAGCCTTCAGATCACCCAGCGACTGTTTCAGCCCATACCCCCATGCCGCCAGATAATTCCAGCGTGCGCCGCCTGAGGTCTTGGGGTTCGGCGTGATCACCGAAATGCCGGGCTTGATCAGATCATCCCAGTCCTTGATGTGCTTAGGATTGCCCTTGCGCACTAAAAATACGATCGTGGAAGTATAGGGAGAACTGCGGTCGGGCAACGCCTTCTGCCAGTCCGGCGCGACCAGCTTGCGCCCGCGTTCCGCGATGGCGTCAATATCATAGGCCAGTGCCAGTGTCGCTACGTCCGCAGGTGCCCCCTCGATAATGCTGCGTGCCTGGGTTCCCGACCCACCATGGCTTTGGCGGATCGATACCTGATCACCGCTCTGCTGCCGATACCATTGGCTAAAAGCTTGGTTGTACTGCTGGTACAGCTCTCGTGTCGGATCGTAGGACACGTTCAGCAGTGAAATGTCCTCTGCATGCGCCACCGGCTGATAAGCCAGCCACAACGGGAGTAGCCATGCTACTTTCTTGAATGTCGATGCCATGCTGTCGTACTCCTGCTGCCGTAATGGATGAAAGGGCCTGCTTCGAGTGTACGAAGCAATACCCTGTCAACAGAAATACTGATTGGTAAGGTTGTTATGCGGATCGGCTATCCATGGTGATGGTAGAAGATCGACGATAACTTTCGCCCTCTTCCCCTCATAATATTCTCACTCTTCAATATTCAGAAATATCGTCATTATCATGCCATCTTAATATCAGTAAGCCCTTACGCTCCTTTAATATGCCACATTATAAAGAAGAATAAATATCAAATTTCTATGGCCTCTATGCCGATATCAATGACCATCAACACCATGACAAATCACATGCACCGATAAAAAGGATTTCATTTAATTAAATGATGCATGTAACGCTATCAATCAATACATATATTTATATTCAGAATGGCACCGCACATCTTAGCCGAGGTGGCAGGAGGGGATGCAATGACAGGGGCACTCGTTGAATTCACGCACCATGACCATCAGGACAGCGTCTACACCACCAAAATTGGCCTGATCTTCAGAAAGACGCTCACCATCACGGCAGAAGGGCTGCGGTGGAAAAATCGCTTTATTCATTTCAATGACATTGCCGCAACCGGCTGGGGCGGGCTGTACCCTATCTACAGCTTCATCCCAACCGGCACGATCTACTGCATTCTGCTGCAGGATGACCGCGATCGCTTTCCGACCCAGATCGTGACGCGCCGCAAGAGCGTATACAAGAAGATAGTCGAGCAGCTGTGGGAACATGCTTGCTCGCGCCTGATGATCTCGCTGCTGGTAGGCCTGCAACATGGCAAGCGCTATCGGTTTTCAAGCGCTGTCATCGACGACCGAGGGCTGTATATCTCACGCCCTCGCCTGTTAAGGCCGTCGGAGATGTTTTACTTCACATGGGATCGCGTCGACCTGTGGAGCAACAACGGCCAACTGTTCATTGGCCAGCGTAATGGGCTGTTCCATCAGCTGCCTTATGCCTCGTGCGACAACATCCATTTGCTCGAAGCGATGGTGTCTTCAGCCATCGAACACGGCTACGATCAGCTCAGCCAATTATTGGAATAGAGCGGATGGCCTTGTACGCCCCTACGCCCCGCTCTGAGGTAGGCGCCAGCAAGTGCGAGCGCCCTTCTAAACGTTCTCTCAGCATGAATGAAGGTATATCCACTGGCGATTAAGGCCATTGGCAAATACAGAGGCATGCTGCTTTGAATGCAGCTGCGCCAGATTTTTGCGGCAGGATAACAGCAAGGGCAACAAGCAAGGGAACAACAAAAGAAAGCACCATTTACGGCATAGACAAGCAGAACAATGGGGGGTTAGAGGCTGTTTCATCACCTGGATAATTGCTTTTACTCTGTCCAAAACAGACAGCTTCTACCGCAACTGTATGCTTTGAAGCCTCCTCAATGACATGGGTATGGGAGTATAAAACATCCCCTTAAGACAACCGCGTGGGACAGCCAATTGTCCTTTTCTATCTTGAGAGCGACACCGCTAGCGCTCGATAAACGATGAATATCGGTATAGAAAAAGCATCCGCTCATCGCATTTGAATCTTGCGTCATGCCTGACGCAATACATCTACGATTAGCGCTCTAGCAAACTATTCGTGCAGCCGCCTGATAATGGCATATTCAGACGGCCGCACCTTCACGCCGTCATGACCAGCGTGAGTTGGCCCCCAGTGCATAGCGACCAGCACCCAGGAACATGATGCTAAGCCCGCCGAAGAAATACAGCGCTTCGGTTTCCAGAGCCCATGCACCGACGTCCGTCAGCGAGAAGAAACGCCCCATGCCCACCAGCAGCGTCGCAACCAGCAGGTTAAAGGCATACACCAGCGCTGCAGGACGTGTCAGCACACCGATGATGATCAGGATCGGCGCAACGATTTCACCGATAAAGACGCCGTAGGCAATAAAACCCGGAATGCCCTTGGCTTCTAGCATGGCCGAGATCCAGCCGATACCGTGCAGGGCTTTTGAAACGCCGTGGAACAGCATCAGGATGCCGAACGTCAGGCGCAGCAGCAGTCGCCCAAAATCAGAGTGAGCCACTACGGTATTGAATCGAGTAAGCATGGAAACCTCCTAAGGTTTACAGTCAGGTCATTTGCTATGAAAAGGCATTCACGTGCCTACTGATGCTAGACCCCCTCGTGGTCGCTAAACGTTGTCGACCCCATAGAGAGGTAGGTATAGTCAAAATGGCACACTTCGCGCAGGAAAACAGCGTCCTCGCTCGAGTGGCATAAGCCTAGCGTTCGGTACAGGACAGCTCGCCTTCAGCCGCTGCGGCAGGCGACCGATACACACCCAGACGCCTTGCTAGGCAATGAAAATCATTTTCAGCTTATACACAATGGTAATGTCGCGAAAGAAGGCACCTGCACGACACTACGTTACCTCCGAGTGACTACCTCAAGAGAACACAGTGGTTATGAGTGAACGGTTTACCTACGATATCTACAACGACTGCTGTCCAGCCCGAGAAGTGCTGGGGCGGCTTGCCGACAAATGGGCCTTGCTGATTCTGGATCGGTTAGAACAGGGACCCGTTCGCTTCAACAGCCTGCGGCGCGACATACAGGGCATTTCACAAAAGATGCTGACGCAGTCCCTGCGTCGACTTGAGCGCGATGGCCTGGTTCACCGCGAAGTGCAGCCCACCGTACCGGTCACGGTTGAATACAGTCTGACAAGACTGGGACAGACGCTTACGGAGACCGTCACGGTGCTCACTCATTGGGCCGAACACAACATGAATGCCATCATCGCCGCCCAGACGGCCTACGACGAGGCCCAGCAAGCCTGAAAGCCGTTCTGTCAGCCCCACCGCACTCCTGACAATCGCCCCGCCGCTTTCCATGGCGGCGACGACAGCACGTCAGCACTACGCCACGCCCAGCCAGCGGTGTCACCGACACGTTTCCGCCCTCTCAACGGGGCGGCGTGCGAGCATGCCAACAACGCCCCCCACCGACCATCAGACAACGCTCAGCGGCACATCGCGCTATAGCGGCTGACGTTACGCGAGCAATGGCAGCCGAACATATGGCACTGATCCTTCACGCATGCCGCGGCCCAAATGTCATCGTCGCGCAAGGCAGGTAACCCTACCTACGTTGACTGCTGCGACATTTATTATCAACGATATCCTGTATAGCCGTATTATTCCGACGCTAATCATAGGTAATACGACGACTCTATTCTTATTATTTAATGAAGATAAATAAGACGATCGCGCCCTATTTCCTGCTGGAGTCCTGACAAAAAAAGCACCGTGCGCACCGTCGGCGGCGCATCGTGTGCTGTGGCAGCAACTCCCGTCTTCATCGCGCCTCACCAAAGCAACGGCCCATTCCCCCATCGTTATCATCAATGAATCTTTATCACGAATGTAAAAGAAACACTGCACCTATTATATCTTAAGATCATATGCGTCTAGCCCCTCGATTGACGCTCCACATCATATGTTTTAAGAATATGTAAATAACGCGCACTTAAATTTTTTATTTATTTCATATCGTCGTGTTCTACGCCGTCAGATCAGCATTTTTTTATTTCATCACATAAAAATAGCGATTGCTGACCATGACCGCTTATCGCGGTCATGGCGTCGCGCGCACCGACATTCGACGATCCTGACATTAATACCAAAGGGATGGGGCAGATGGCACTACGCGACGCAATCGACACCTTCGTGGAGACATTCTTAGACGATTACCAGCAGGCAGCACTGCAGATCCACGCAACGCCTGAAACCAGCAATCATGAGTTCTTTGCCCGCGATACCCTAGTGGCTCTGCTGGAGCAGCAAGGGTTTGCCGTACGGCAGGAGGTGGCAGGCCATCGCACCGCGTTCGATGCCCGCTACACCAGCGCGAAGCCCGGTCCCGTCATCGTGTTTCTTGCCGAGTATGATGCCTTGCCCGATATCGGCCATGCCTGCGGTCATAACCTATTCGGCACCACATCATCGCTGGCCGCCAGTGCGCTGCGCCATGTCATCGACGAGATCGGTGGTGAAGTCCGGGTATACGGTACACCGGGCGAGGAAGGCGGTGAACACGGCTGGGCCAAAGACAGTTTCGTGAAGGCGGGCTTCTTCGACGATGTCGATGCAGCGCTGTGCGCTCACCCCGGCTATCGACACACCCGCACCTCGCCCTCTCTGGCGGTGGACATGGTGGATGTGCAGTTCGTTGGTAAGGCCGCTCACGCCGCAGCCCGGCCTGAAGCAGGCATCAATGCGCTGGATGCCGTCATTCAGGTCTTCAATGGCGTCAATGCTTGGCGTCAGCAGTTGCCGCCGGGAGCACGCGTTCACGGCATCATCACCGATGGCGGTTCCGCCCCCAACATCATTCCCGAGCACGCCAGTGCCAAGTTTTTTCTCCGAGCCGAAACACGTCCGGTGCTGAATGCCATGACCGAACGGTTCCGCAATATCGTGCAGGGCGCAGCGCTGGCAACAGGCGCGTCAGCCTTCTTCGACAAATATGACAACAAACTGGATAACACGCTGATCATCCGTGAATTCGATGATGTCTATGCCCGCAACCTTGCACTGTACGGCCAGACGCTCGAAGAAAAACCGGTGAACGAAGGCTACGGTTCCAGCGATGTGGGCAACGTCAGCCAGCTCGTACCAACGATTCAGCCCATGATCAGCATTTCGGACACGCCAATCGTGCTGCATTCACTAGACTCAAGAGAGGCTGCCAAGAGTCGCAAGGGACTGGACAGCATCGGTCTAGGTGCACGAGTACTGGCCCTGACAGCCATCGAGCTTATCCAGACGCCTTCACTGCTGACGTCCATTACCGCCGCCCATCGGCATGTGCTCGAGGCACAGCAGGCAAAGTGACAGAGAAGACGAAATGATCAGATTTCAGCACATAACGAAGTCATTCTCGCAGAGGCAGAACAATGTTCTGGCACTGGATGACATCACCCTCGATATCCCCAAAGGCGAGATATTTGGTCTTATCGGTCACAGCGGTGCGGGCAAGAGCACGCTGGTACGCCTGATTAATGCGCTGGAAACACCGACCAGTGGCAGCGTGTTCATCGACGGACGCGACCTCACTCAGGCCTCACCGCAGGCCGTGCGACAACAGAAGAAGAAGATCGGTATGGTCTTCCAGCACTTCAACCTGCTGGAAAACCGCACCGTGGCCGAGAACGTCGGCCTGCCGCTGGTACTCAACGGGGTCAAAAAATCAAAGCGCAGGAAGATCGTCGATGACCTGCTCGACTACGTGGGATTGAAGGATAAGAAAGATGTTTACCCGCGTGCTCTGTCCGGCGGCCAAAAGCAGCGCGTGGGTATTGCGCGCGCGCTTACCAACAGGCCGGATATCCTGCTGTGCGACGAAGCCACCTCAGCGCTGGACCCACAGACGACGCGCTCCATTCTCGACCTGCTGAAAAGGATTAATCGGGAACACGGCGTCACTATTGTTATCGTCACACACGAGATGAGCGTGGTCACTTATGCGTGCCACAGCTTGGCGGTGATGAGCGGTGGCCGCGTGGTCGAACAGGGCAAAACCCCCGCCTTGTTCAAGGCACCCACGCACCCGGTAACGCGCCAATTCGTTAATGCCATTATCAATCAGAAACTGCCGGTGACCGTGTTCAGATCACTGTCACAGACTGACGCCGACCACCTCTACCGGCTGGAATTTCTCAATCCGACCGCCAACGAGCAGGCACTGACCCAGCTTATTCGCCGCGGTGACGTCGAACTCAGCATCATCTTCGCCAACATGATCGATATCCAAGGCGACATCATCGGCCACATGTTCGTGATCTTAAAAGGTCAGGAACAGGAGATCGCCAATGCACTTGAGTACCTTTCATCGCAGGACATAAAAGCGGTACAGATCGACCCTCGGGAGTTCCAGCATGACGACTAACATCACCACCGGACTTTTCCTGCAGTCGGCCTACCAGACCCTCTTCATGACCGGCGTATCGTTCGCGATCGGCGCGGTGCTGGGCATGGGGCTGGCCTTGATCCTGATCCTGACGCGCCCACTGGGGCTGAAGCAGAACGTTCCGCTATATACGGTCATCAGCACCATCATCAATATCCTGCGCTCACTGCCCTCGCTCATACTGATGATCGCCGTGATACCGCTAACACATCTGATTGTCGGCAGCTCGATCGGCTCGACGGCGGCGATTGTGCCACTGACCCTCTTCATCACGCCTTATATCGCACGCCTGCTGGAAAACTCTCTGCTGGAGATCAACACCGGCATTATCGAAGCCGCCGATGCCATGGGAGCGACCACCTTCCAGATCATCTGGCACTTTATGCTGCCCGAAGCCAGCCCCTCGATCGCTCTGAGCTACACCACGTCGATCATCACCCTAATCGGTGCCACGGCGATGGCCGGCGCCATCGGGGGCGGCGGTATCGGTGACTTGGCGATCAGCTATGGCTACCAGCGTTTCGACAACGTCGCGATGATCATCACGGTCGTCACACTGATCATCGTCGTACAGCTACTACAATCACTGGGCAATGCCCTATCCCGATACTTCAAAGGGAACTGAGAGGAATAACGATCATGAAGACCTATCTGCTTGGTGCATCACTGGCCGCCGTACTGGTTCCCTTTGCCCTTGCTGGCTGTGGCCACGACAAAGCCCCTGTCGGCAGCGACAAGAATGACATTACGATGGGAATCTCACCGGGACCGTACAGCGAGCTGTTCATTTCCGCGGTAGAGCCGATTTTGCAGCAGAAAGGCTATACGGTGAAGCACGTGAACTTCACGGGGCTGCTGGAATCCGATGTGGCCATCAACGAAGGCTCTGTAGACTTCAATGTGGATCAGCACACCGCATACTTGAACACGTTCAACACCCAGCGCGGTGCTGACCTGACGCCGCTGGTGCGCATTCCAACCGTGGCCGCCGCCATTTTCTCGACGCGTCATGCATCTCTGAACGACATTGGCGCCCATGCCAAGATCGCGATTCCACAGGATCCTTCCAACACCTCGCGCGCCTACCGTCTGCTTGAGAAAGCAGGCTGGATAAAACTGAAGGCCGATGCTAACCCGGTGCTGCTGACGCGCAATGACATCGCCGACAACCTCAAGCAGATTGACATCGTCGAGATGGATTCAGCGAATATTCCGAGGACGCTGCAGGACGTCGACTATGCCGTTATTCCCGGCAGCGTGGCCTATGCCTCCCAGGTTGATCAGAGCAAGAGCCTGCTGCGCGAAGACCTGATCGATAATCTATATCTGGTCGTGGCCGTCAAGGCTGGCAACGAGAAGACGAAGTGGGCTGAAGAGATCAAGCAAGCGTATCTTTCTAACGACTTCAAACAGTATGTCATCACCCACAATGCCAATGATTTCTGGAACCTGCCTCCGGAACTCCAACAGCAGTAAGCCCCTTTGTGTACCTCACCTTGCCTTCCCACTCGGGAAGGCTTTTTAGCCTGTTCTGAATTGTTACTCGTGATAACACGTATTCTTGAAGTGACCACTCTCACGGCAGCGGCTTTGGCACGTGCCTTTATCAAGCACTTATTGTCATCCTTATTTATACAACAGTAATAAGGCCTGTTTGCATAATCCCACTAACATTCCCACCAATGTACTTGTTCTGCCACAATGACGCATATCATTGGCACTGGCGTTCCGCTAGAATACCGCCTATCTGTTGCCGGGTTATTATCCGCAACCCACTGTCTGGGTCTCGCTCGTTATTATAATGCTACACATTTTAGAATACGTTCTTAATTATTGTGATCATTATTGCGCACACGTGGCGAACCACGATCTGCTTTTATTAATTATCGCCTAGAGATACCGCCGTATGACCGATAACGCCACACCGTCCCCGGCCCCCGCCACGCAGACGCCAATATATGAAGTGAAGATAGGTTTAATATTCAGAAGCACGCTGACCATCACGCAGGAAGGCGTGCAATGGAGAGGCCGCTTCGTGCGCTTCAGCGACATCGTCTCCACAGGTTGGGGCGGTACGCGCCACATCTACAACGGCATTCCAACCGGTACAACCTATGATATCCATCTAGACGATCGCCAAAAACGCCGCCCCATGACGATCCGCACCCGCCGTAAAGCGGTATACAGCACTATCGTCGACACGATCTGGCAGATGGCAGGCATTGAGATTTTGACACGCCTGCTGGAAGGGCTCCGCGCAGGTGAGCGCTATGTGGTTGGTGGGTCGATGGTCAGCGATGAAGGAATCCATATCAGTCGTAAGAAGCTGTTCAAGGATCCCGAAGTCGTGTTTTTCCCGTGGCGACAGGTCAGTGTGGTACGCCAACAGGGCAATTGCATCATCCATGGCGAGCGCGGCTTCAGCGAATGTCTGCCCTACAATGAGAACAACAACACCCACATCATTGACTACGCCATAGAGATGGCGCTGCAGAACGGCCTGACGCGCCTAAGTGACATGCTTCAGCCGGCCGCGCAGTGAATACCGCCATCTATAGGGATACACGTTCTATGAGTAATCAAGCCTCTCCTGCATCGCATCATATGAGGCTGTACGCGGGTGGAATAACACTGTCTGTCCTGCTCGCGGTCTACTACTGGCATGCCGCACCATTGGCGGCCTTCGTGCAGAAAGCCCTACCTGCGTCGATGGGCCTTTGTTCACCAATGATCCGTGCCACCGTCGGCCTTACCGTGCCGGGCCTAATCGTCGGCACGGTGCTGTGCCTGATTTGGCCGCTCGTCCGCGCTAACCTTGCCTCCGCGCCCCGTGATGAATCAGCCGTCCTGGCGGCGTTCCTCCACGCACGACGACCAACATCCTCGTCAGCTTACATGGCCATCGTCGTTACGCTGATCTGTGCCTACAACCTGTTCTTGCTGACGCCGCCCGACTCCCTCCTCGACTACGGCACCAACCTGATGAACGTGCTCTATCCGCTGATATCAAAGTGGGGGCTGGTCATGTTCGCAATAGTCGGGGTCATCTGGGATCGCTGGGCGGCACGGCAGTTCAAATCAGCCATCGTTCTGCTCACTCTGGTGCTGGCGTTGCTGTTCTTCTCACCCGTGATACTGAGCATCGCCCCGTTACTGGCCTACAGCCATGACACGATACCGTACGAGCTGACGTACCTGATACTTTCCAAGGTACCGTTGGTCATCGGCATGGCGATCATCACCGACCTGTTTCGGCGCATCGACACGAACACAGGCTATTTCGGCGTCGCGCTGAGTTCGATCGTCGTGATGCTGCTGTCCTCGTCATTGCTCACCACTAATGCCATTGCCATGCTGGTTTGCTGTGGGATATTCGGCACGCTACGCGCCGCAGGTGTATCACTGCGTATCATGCTAGGCCTGCATGTGCTGTCACAGGTGTCGGCTTATCTGATCTTCAAGGGGGGGTATCTGCTGCACTATATGCCGACCAACCTGCCTCATCCCTTCGCGTATTACTAAACAGATAGAGAGACATAAGCGCAGGCTATACACGATAAGAAAGGCGGTGCAGAGGCAAAACGCTGCGTGACACCCGATGCCTTTCCTCTGCGGCCTTTTCTCGGACATCTTCACCATACGACAACGCCCATGCCGTCAGGTCGACGACATGGGCGTTGTCATGGAGGGGTAACCTATCCGCCTACCGGACTCAAGGCGACATCCATTTTTCATCACAAGTGAAGGAGATTGTCAGCCAGCGGTGCGGTGAGGGCTTGCCGAGCGCATCGGCCAGTTCTTGGCGAATAACGTCCAACGTCTTCAGGGTTTCGACGTGGTAGTCATCGGGCACCAGAATATGAATTTCGATGAAGCGCCCTCTGCCATGCTGCTCGACGTAGGTTTCGTAACCAATAAAGCCGTAGCGCTTAACGATAGCCGAGACTTTCTCCTGCACGCGTGCATCTAGCGGTTCTGGTGCCATCCCGAGCACCTCGCGGAATGACGGCATTAGTATCTCCATCGCCATCGGGAACATGGCAATCGCCAACAGTACCAGCAACAGCGGGTCCACATAGACCGACAGCCACGCCCACTGTGTCTGCTGCAACCACCACGCCAGCAGGAAGCTGACCATCAGCCCTGCTGACAGCATTGCATCGACGAGCCAGCTCACGTTGTCGTATTGGATCAGGCGTGATTTGAGCGTTCGGTTGCGGTTGCGGACGTAAAAGAAGAAGGAACCGTTCAGCACAGTGAATAGTACAGCGTATACGGACGCGGCACCGAACTCGACGGCGTGACCACCGCCAATGATACCGATAACGCCATTGACCAGCGCGTAGATAGCGATGACGAAGACGAACGCGCCCTCTAGCACCAGTACCATCGGTTCAAGATGCCAGAAGCCGAACTGGAAACGGTCGCTGGTTTGTCGCTCGACGAGCCGAACGATGAAGAACATCAGCAGTTTGATGGCGACGGCAATGACCGAGAAGTAACCGTCGAAGAGGATGGAATGCGATCCAGAGTACACCCCAAAGCCGAGGCCGCCGATGGCGACGAGGGACATCATCAGGGTGGAGTAGGTGATCAGTCTTTGCTCAAGGCGACTGGTCTTCATGGTGACACCAGAGGGTTATGGAAATGCGGCATCCCGTTCGGCTTGTCGTCAGGCGGGATGTACTGTCGTCGTGACAGTGCCTCTAGTGTATATGAAGCGCATCGGAAAGCGCAGAGGGAGCCACGCGCTGTTTTCGTTTTCCATCACGAAACAACACGGGCTCCCTCCGGGGCATTGCGGGTACAAACGTCTCGGCGTTTAACGCTCATCGAAACGATGGCGCAATCGGCAGGATAGCAATGATATGGTCGTCCAGCTGAGCATCAGTCACATTGGCTTCCGAGTACACGCGTCCTGCAACGCTGATGCCCTTCTCGCGCATGCGACGGTCGCTGCCCGCTCGCAGGGGGTGCCAACCGGCCAGTGCACGGTGTTCGTACAGGCGGCGATACGCGCAACTGTTGGGTAGCCAGCTGTATTCTTCCAGTTTGTCACGGCTGAGCTGCAGGCACTCCGGTACACGCGAAAAGCGGTTTTCGTAATCGCTGCAGCGCGCCGTCTTGGTATCCATCAAACGACACACCACATCGGTGATGGCCCGCTCGCCGCTGTCGGGGTCTTCCAGCTTGATCTGGCAGCACTGACCGCAGCCATCGCACAGCGCTTCCCACTCGGCATCGGTCATCTCTTCGAGCGAATAGCGCTCCCAGAAACGCTCACGCAGCTCAGGAACAGCTCCCGTACTCATCAGTAACGTCCCTCTGTCGGTGCGCTGTAGGCGTTCAGCCCCTGCACGGTGCCATCCTTCGGCGGTGGCAGCTGCAGATGGAAGCCTTTCGCTTCGATATCGCCCAGTACCGTCGTCGCATCAACGCGCGCCATTGAGCGCTCGGGCGTCAGCACGAACACAATCGACGGTTCCGGAACCCCGAATTCGGCCAGCAGTGCTTCAGGCACGCGCGCCAACCCTTCTGCCTTTTCGACAAACAGGTACATGCCGTCATGGCGCTTACTGCGATAGACCTGACACAGGCAACGTTGCATCACGATGGAACTCCTTACTTGGCAGCAGGCTGAACGAAGACCGTGTCCCATATCGGCGCAAGCAGCGGTGCACGCCAGTCATCCGGCAGCGCAGGACGCATCCCGTACAACCATTCGGTAATCCACTCTTCACGCTCGCGGCGACGCATCAGCAGTTCCGGCGCGATACCGAGCGATTCGGCAACCTCATTTACGGCGGCACGCAACGGCTTAAGCGTGGATTTCCATGCGGGGCCTTGCTGTGAAGGCAACGTCTTGGGCAGCTCACTTTCAGGCAGCGCCAGTACGCCCTGGATTATGCCCAGCACGGTTTCGCCGTCGCGCTTGATAAAAGAAGGCCGCAAGCCTTGGATATCAGCCAAGCTGTAAATGTTCTTCGGCAGACGCTCGGCGATGGTCATCAGCTGCCCATCGTTGGCCAGATAGCCACGCGGGATGTTGCGACGGCGGATTTCCTCTTCACGCCATGTGCACAGGCGGGCCAGTGCAGCCAGTCGGCGCGCATCAAGCCGCCACGCCTGACGATGGCGCAGATAGTAGTGCGAGTGATCGACGGGATGGGACGCCGCCTCAATCATCGCCTGACAGCACGCTTCGACCCAGCTCAGGCGCCCCGAGGCGGTCAGCTCTGCCTTCTGCTGCGCCCAGATCGGCGGCAGGTACTGAACGTCCAGAGCCGCGTAGCGGCACTGAGTTTCAGTCAGCGGGCGCTGAGTCCAATCGGAACGTGTGGCATCCTTGGGCAGATCGACGCCCAGCCGCTGTTCAACCAATCGTTTGTAACCCATGCCTGCCTCGCCACAGCAGAAGCCTTCGGCGACCTGAGTGTCGATCATCGGGCGTGGAATATCCCCTAGCCACAGCTGGAAGATTTCCAGATCTTCGCCGCAGGCATGCAGCAGCTTGACCGGCCCTTCCGGCCCCAGTAGCTGACGGACGGCATCGGTGGGCGCCACCGCCATCGGGTCGATTAGCCACGCCTGCTGACCGTTCCCAAGCTGAATCAGGGCCGGAATCGGGGCAAAGGTGGTCTCACGCAGAAACTCGGTATCGACACCGATGACGTCGCTCTGCGCCAACTGGGCACAGGCATCATTCAACGCCTCAGGGCTATCGATCCAGAACCAGGGCTGGGTCATGGCAGGTTACTCGTATCCAATCCGTTCGACGATGCATCCGTGCGACACGGATGGCAGACAAAGGAAAAAGCGGGCACGAAGCCCGCTTTGTTCAAGGGAAACCGCGACAGACCACCGTTCGAAACGAGGCGATCGCGCCCTTGTCCTTTCGATAAGGTGCCTATTATGCCACGACAGCCCCTCAGGACTGAAACGGTTGGCGACCCGAGAAGGCCCGCGATAGCGTTCCGCCATCCACGTATTCCAGCTCGCCGCCGAGCGGCACACCGTAAGCCAAGCGTGAAA
The DNA here is from genome assembly GCF_047495495.1 of Zymobacter sp. IVIA_12111.31 C1. GTDB lineage: Bacteria > Pseudomonadota > Gammaproteobacteria > Pseudomonadales > Halomonadaceae > Zymobacter. The sequence continues at coordinate 688,144 of NZ_CP179930.1, read as the reverse complement.
ACGTAACGCCCAACGGCCGCAGCTGCTCGGCGATGTAATGGGCGGTGGCCTCGCCTTCGACGGTAGGGTTGGTCGCTAGCACGATCTCTTGATAGCTATGCGTACGCACTTCCTGTTCGAGCAGATCAAGGCCCAGCGCATCCGGCCCGATGCCATCAAGCGGCGACAGGTGGCCGTGCAGCACGAAATAGCGCCCACGATAGCCGCCCGCTTCTTCGATCGCCATCAAATCCGCCGGCGATTCAACCACGCACAACGATGTCGATTCGCGGCGTGCATCTTCGCAGAGGCTGCACACCTCGTGCTCGGTTAGGTTGCGACAGCGCTGACAATAGCCCACACGTTCAAGCGCCTCATGGAGTGCCTGTACCAGGCGTTCACCACCGGCACGATCGCGTTCAAGCAAGTGCAGCGCCATGCGCTGAGCACTCTTGGGCCCGACACCGGGCAGCACGCGCAGTGATTCGAGCAGGTACTCGACGACCGGGGAGAACAGCATCAGAATGGCATCTTGAATCCGGCAGGCAGATCAAGACCGGCCGTCAGGCCTTCCATCTGCTTGCGGGAATTTTCTTCGACCTTGCGAACGGCATCGTTCACAGCCGCGGCCAGCAGGTCTTCAAGGAATTCCTTGTCTTCTTCCATCACGCTCGGGTCCAGCTCGACGCGCGTCACATCATGACGACCATTCATCACGATCTTGACCAGCCCAGCACCAGCGCTGCCTTCCACTTCTGCATTGGCCGCTTCTTCCTGCGCCTTCTGCATCTTTTCCTGCATTTCTTGGGCCTGCTTCATCAAATTGCCCATTCCACCCTTGAACATCGCTAATCTCCTGTAGCAGCAGCGGTGTGCCCTGCTCTTTCTGATACGGTGATCACAGACCGCGCCTTATGCGCGACCTGCGGTTCAGTGAGATCACTCACCCTCGAACGACGTCACGCTGTCTTCAAGCAAGCGCGCACTGAACTGTGTCTGGAACAGCTGAACATGGGGATCGCTGCGCAGCGCTTCAACCGCGCGCGCCTGACGTTCAGCCTGAAGTCGGCGACGCCGAACGATAGGCGTTTCCACGCCTTCTGCGATAGCCCCGACCTCGATGTGTATTTGTCGCTGCCAGCCTTGCTGGGACAGAGCCTCGCTCAGGCGCTGAGCGTGCACTTCCGCGTTCATTGCGCCTTGAGACGGATCAAGACGCAGCTGCAGCGTGCGACCGTCATCGTGCTCCAGCACCGTATGTGCCACCAGGTTACCGGTCAGGCCACCAAGCGATAGCCGTGTGAACAGCGCCAACCAAGCGGGATGGTCCAGCGGCGCATTGTCAGGAGGCAGCGAGGCAGCGGCCGTGTCCGGTACGGCGGACACCGGCGCACTGGGCACAGGCTCTGGCACGGGGGCCGCCTCAGGCTTTTTTGCAGCAGCGCTGTTGACCTCAGAGGGCGCTTCCCACGCCGAAGCGTTCTGCATGCTTTCAAACGCAGCATAGTCATCCATAGCATTCATATCGCTGTCGTGAGCGACAGGTGCCGATGGCGCTTGGGGCGCAGGATCACGAGGAGCCGTCGTGCAGGCAGACGTCGCCTGCCCCGGCATGTCCCACGGCGGCTCGCTGACCGCTGCTGCGGTAGCTTGCGGTTGCTGCGGTTGCTGCGGTTGCTGCGGTTGCTGCGGTTGCTGCGGTTGCTGCGGTTGCTGCGGTTGCTGCGGTTGCTGCGGTTGCTGCGGTTGCTGCGGTTGCTGCGGTTGCTGCGGTTGCTGCGGTTGCTGCGGTTGCTGCGGTTGCTGCGGTTGCTGCGGTTGCTGCGGTTGCTGCGGTTGCTGCGGTTGCTGCGGTTGCTGCGGTTGCTGCGGTTGCTGCGGTTGCTGCGGTTGCTGCGGTGCGGCAGTAGATGCGCTGGGCGCCTCATTTGCAACTGAATTTTGCGCCACGCTAGGCGCGGCTACGGTGCTGCCCACCATCGGCAAAGGCACCTTGGCGGGTGCTGGTACGCCCTGAGGACGAAACGCCAGCATGCGCAGCAATGTCATTTCCAGCGCGGAACGCGGCTCAGGGGCCGAGGTCATGTCCTGGCGCCCTTGCAGTGCAATCTGATAATAAAGCTGGACGTCTTCAGCCGTGAACTGCTGGGCCAGCTGCACCACCTGCTGCTGATCCTGCGCCCCCGATACGGCTTCCGGCACCATCTGCGCAACGGCCAGCTGGTGGAACAATTCGCATAGCCCATCCAGTACTGCGCTATAGTCGGGGCTCTGCTCGGCCAACTCACCGACAGTGCTCAGCAGCGCAGGCGCGTTGACGGCCGCAAGGGCCTGTACAATCGAGGTCAGATGGCGATGATCAAGCGTTCCCAGCATGCTGGCAACGTCACGTTCATGGATCGCGCCCTGCCCGAAGGCAATCGCCTGATCGGTCAGCGACAGTGCATCGCGCATTGACCCCGACGCGCCACGCGCCAGCAGCCAGAGTGCAGCCGATTCGAAGGTGATACCTTCCTGCCCCAGAATATGTTCGAGATGACCAACGATGTTCTCTGGCGACATCGCCTTCAGCGCGAACTGCAGACAGCGTGACAGCACAGTGATCGGCAGCTTTTGCGGATCCGTAGTAGCCAACAGGAACTTCACATGGGGAGGCGGTTCTTCCAACGTTTTCAACAAAGCGTTGAAACTGTGCGACGACAGCATGTGCACTTCGTCGATCAGGTAGACCTTGTAGCGCCCTTGGGTCGGCGCGTACTGCACGTTATCCAGCAGCTCGCGCGTATCTTCGACCTTGGTGCGCGATGCCGCATCGACCTCAATCAAATCGACGAAACGCCCTTCATCTATCGCACGACAGGTATCGCACTGACCACATGGGTTGGACGAGACACCCTGCTCGCAGTTAAGGCATTTGGCCAGAATGCGCGCAATGGTGGTCTTACCTACCCCGCGCGTTCCGGTGAACAGGTAAGCATGGTGCAGGCGATCCTGATCGAGCGCATTAATCAGCGCGCGGCTGACATGGCTCTGGCCGATCAGTTCATGAAAGGTGCGCGGCCGCCATTTGCGGGCCAGTACCTGATAGCTCATGCGGCACGGATTCCTTCGCCGAAGACGAGTCAGTAGAGAGAAGCAGAACGAGGTTGTGCAGGCCGTGAACCAGCGCCACGCCTAGGGTATCGCCAGCGCTAAGTCGCTGTTGGCACGATACCGAACCTCATTGATGATGCAGGCATTCTAGCGTTCTGGGCCGCCAAGTGCGAGCAGGGACACCGCGAAGCAAGCGTGAATCATCTTTATATCAGATGAAGGGAAAGCAGCCGATCAGTGCAATGTAAGCGACTTATCCACACCCCGTTGCAGCATGACCTATTGTGGATAATCCAGAATCACACGGACACGCCATCCATCAGGGATGAAGTCTGATCAAACAGTCGATGAGAAAAACGAGGAGAAACGAAACGCAAGAAAGGCGGTGGCCCCTACCAGCCACATCCCGGCACACACTACATCACTACCGTTGCTCCCTTCCGGGCCTGGCGGGGTTCGTGATTTCATGTTGCGAGAGGACCGATAAGGGCCACCATAACGACTCGGCCGCGTGCAATGCTGCGACGAGTAGGCGTGCATATTAACAGCACGCTTCATCGGCATCAAGCGCCACCGTCGATCGAGTGCTGTCGAAACCTGCTTCTACCCACCGTCGGGCGCGCTCATTCCAGCGGTAGCGCGCCCTGCACATCTATTCAGAGACGCTCATCTTTCTCCAGCGTCATGATATGGCGCAGACGGCTGAGACTGATGATCACGGCCAGCGCCGTGGCACCAAAGGCTCCCCACAGGCTCAGGTGAATGGCGAACATCTCTTGGTCGAGGGAGCCATGCAGCGCGGCATAGGCCGACAGCACACTCCCGACCGCCGCCGCCCCGAGGCACTGTCCTGAAATACGCATAATGGCCAGAATGCCCGACGCATAGCTGCTGCTTGAGCGCGGTACGTTGGACATCATCTCGCGGTTGTTGGGACTCTGAAAGCAGCCGAAACCGATACCACACAGCAGGCTGCGCAGCCCGATATCAAGAATAGAGGCATGTGCCGACAGGTTGGCCAGCAGCACCAGCCCAATAGCGAAGCAGCCCAGCCCACACGTTGAAATAAGAGCAGGAGGGTAGCGGTCGGACAGCTTGCCCGCCCACGGTGCCATTAAAATGATGCCGATAGGCCATGGCATAAACAGCAGCGCCGAGCCCAGCGCGCTGTACCCATAGGCACTCTGAAACAGGAACGGCAAAGCAACGAACGTAATGCCTTGGCTGACGAACGACACCATTGAGGTTAGCGCAGCCAGTGAAAAGCGTATGGAAGAGAACAGGCTTAGCGGTATAAGCGGGCGTGGTGCGTAGCGTTGGCGAACGACGAAAGCGATGCCTGCAACAACAGCCGTCGCACCGTAGGCGGCCGCCATAAGCATCGTACTGAAGGACGAGCTGCCTGCCGCAGGATGCGCAAAGGCGTTGGCCGTCATAACAAGCGCCCCTAGCGCCACCGCCGACAGCAAAGCGCCATAGATGTCGAACGGTTCATGTCGAGCACTGCGTTCATTGGGAATAACCCGCAGCGTCAGCATTAGCGCAACGATCCCCAAGGGAATATTGATCGCGAACAGCCACGGCCAACCGAGCGCCGACAACAGCGTTCCTCCCAAAATTGGAGCCACGGCGGTACTGGAACCAACCAGCAACGCATTCAGACCGATGACCTGCCCTAGCAACCGACTGGGGAAAATGGAACGCATGATGGCCGGACCGATGCTCATCGTTGCGGCGCCGCCGATGCCCTGCACCACACGCATGACAACCAGCATCGGCAACGATGTCGACAGTGCGCAACCCAACGAGCTGAGCGTGAAAACACTAATACCGAGGGTAAACAGGGTGCGATAGCCTAGGTGCGTGGCCAGCGCCGCAAAACTGGCCAGCAGCATGGCGGCCGCCAACAGGTAACTGCTGGACACCCACACTGCCGTACCGGCCGGCACCTGCAGAGTCTGTGCTATCTGCGGCAGGGCGATATTGACGATGGCACCATCGAACACCGCCATCATCGTTGCCGTCATTACCGCGATCATCGCCAGGCGTCGCTTGTTTCCCGGCAATCCTTCGTCACCGGGTTTGTCTACGAATAATTCCATGCGCGAGCGGCCTCCAGACCTGCACTGTCGGTTAACGGCGACGAGCCTTATTGCTGTGCCAAAGAGCGTGAGCATCATGATCAGGCAAAAGCATTGGAAAAGATATGCAACTGCGACTCATTGTCATTAAAGATGGAAGGAATAGGCAAAGACGCACCGTCTACATTTCCCCCATCTTCTATTATCAACCAAATCTCGACCATCTGATCCCGATTGACGACACTCCTCGCCATACCGCTACCGCTCAGGCAGTGGCAGTGGCAGTGGCAGTGGCTGTGGCTGTGGCTGTGGCTGTGGCTGTGTAGAAAAGCACATCCCTGTGAAAAGGCCCATGCCCCATGTACCGGGCGGTCGTGATAAAGTGCGTTTCCTCGCACCAATGGATCTTCACTACCATGCAACGTCTCGACCAGCTCATCGTTACCCGCGGCCTGATTTCCTCGCGCACACGCGCCCAGCGGCTCATCAAGCATGGCCGTGTTTTTCTGACCAATGCCAACGGCCAGCGCCTCAAAGCGCTGACGCGCCCGGGAGAAAAGCTAGCAGACGATGTCCTGCTGGATATCGAACCGGATGAGGAAGAACGCTATGTGTCGCGAGCGGGGCTGAAACTCGAAGGGTTGTTGGACGTAACGGGGCTGGATGTTCAGGGCATGACGCTTCTGGATATCGGGCAATCCACCGGTGGATTCACCGACTGTGCCCTCCAGCGTGGAGCCGTGCGCGTGATCGGTATCGAAGTGGGCCATGATCAACTGGATCCATCACTGCGCCAGGACGAACGCGTGATCTGCATGGAGGGGATCAATGCGCGTGATCTGCCTCATGATGCGATCCTCGCCCATGCGCCCGAAGGCATCGACGGTGCGATGATGGATGTGTCGTTCATCTCTCAGACGCTGATTCTGCCCTCGCTGGCACCGCTGCTGCCGGTAGGCGGTCATCTGCTGACACTGGTCAAGCCACAATTCGAGCTGACCCGCGACGCCATCAATGACAAAGGGCTGGTGCGCAATCCCGCGCTGTATGCCGATGTGGAACAGCGCATTCGCGACTGCTGCCACTTACTTGGACTAGACGTACAGTGCTGGCATGACAGCCCCATCAAAGGTGGCGATGGCAACCACGAATTTATTCTGCATGCGATAAAGCGCGCCTGATCTAACAAGACTCGATGAAGCTTATGCTAGAGGGCACGCTCTCGTTGCCCTCCTCCTCATGCCTATTACGCTCACTATATTTCCCACCGCCCCTAGGCTTTTCTGACGCTGATAGCGGATTACAGCCCCTCTATTCTATATAGATAGCGCGCAAGACAACTCTTCTGCGGCAGCACACGAACATTAACTAAGACAGCAGCGCCCGTCATTCCCCGAAATAAGGAGCGGCACGGCGCATCAGGCCCGATCGTGCAGTAGGGCAATGTGCTTGTCGCTTGGAGGCCTTTGCTTAGACGTCGCTTCTAACAATGCTCATATCAAACCTCAACCGCGCACCCGCTGTATCCCTACCCTAGCCCAGCCTCGAGCGCTGACACGCTTCAATCGTTCTAGTGTACGCCTTCCTTCTTCTTGTTCAGCATCACACTAAAAGATGGTTTCATAACCTGAGTGATTGATTTTTCCTTTTTACAATAGAAGGTTTCTACCGCAATTTTGTGGTTTGAAGTCCCCTCAATGACATGAGTATTGAGGTTATGAAACACGCTCTAAGTGAAGTGCCTGTCGCCACTTGCGTGGGCTGGTGCCATACCAGCGCTGAAAGGCGCGCGAGAAGGCACTCAGCTCCGAGTAGCCCAGCTGCAGTGCAATATCTGACAGCGGCAGCTGACGCTGGGGAAGCAGATACTCGGCCAGTTCTCGCCGTACGGTGTCGATCATCTGGGTGAAGCAGGTCCCCTCTTCGCGCAGGCGTCGCTGGAGCGACCACGGCGAGATGCCCATATTGTCGGCCACACGTTCGAGGCTCAGCGGGCCTTGGGCCAGCAGCAGATGAATCTGGTTGCGCGCCTGATCGACAATCCCTTGATGCGGTGCTCGGTCATTGAGGCGGCGGATTGCATCCTGCATCACTGCGAGCAGAAGCGGATCGCTGTCAGGCATCGTTCGGCCAAGATCACGCTTGGGAATCAGCAGCGAATTGAACGGCTGCTCGAAATACACCGGAGCGTCGAAGACCTTGCAGTGCTCGTGCCAGCCCTCAGGGCGAGGGTGTTCGAACTGCACCTCACGTGCGGCCCACTGCGGCCCCAGCACATAGCGGATCAGATTGAGGAACATGCCCAACGTCAACTCAGCATCCTGTCGGCGTGCCAGAATGGCACCGTGATGCACCTGATAGTCGAGCCGTAGGCATTCGCCCTGATCAACCAACCGCGTCAGGGTGTCATGCTGATGACAGGGAAAGGCGTTCACCACATTGCGCAGCGCCTGTTCCAGCGTCGGCGAACACAGACCGATATAGCCGATCAGTCCGAGAGCCTGGGGCTTGAACTGGCGACCGTAGTACAGCCCGAAGTTATCCTCCCCCGATGACCGTGCCGCTTCCTCCATCACTCGGCAGTAATTGACCAGCCCCAGACTCAGCGTAGGGCTGCCCAACAGCTCAGGGTCAATGCCACTGATGCCGAAGATATGGTCGATATCGCCGCCACAGTGGCCAATGAAGTCGCCTAGCCCGGAAGCCGCAGCGGATAGCACACCACGGTGCCCGACGGGTACGCCAGCAAAGGCACCGGCCAGCGCGGACTGAAACGAATGCATTGCCATGGACACCTCTCTTGCACAACGATCACCGGAGATGGTGATCGTTGTGCAAGATGCGTACCACCTTCCCACTCCCACTCCCACTCCCACTCCCACTCCCACTCCCACTCCCACTCCCACTCCCACTCCCACTCCCACTCCCACTCCCACTCCCACTCCCACTCCCACTCCCACTCCCACTCCCACTCCCACTTGCGGTCGCGGTCGCGGTCGAAAAGGCGACAGTGGCTAGCGCCCCACAGGCAACACCTGCTCTTCCAGATAGCGACGGCACAACCGCACGGTATGGTGCATCCAGTCAGAGCCAAGGCTTTGCGCCATTTGGGTCTGAGCATGCGACGCTACCCACGCGGTCATCTGGATGCGACGCTGCATTACCAGTGCTGGAATAACGGCCAGATCATCGTCGTCGAGGTGCGCCTCACGCTCGTAACCGGTCAGCCAGTGTTCGATCCACGCTGGCGCATTGGGGTGATGCTCTTCGAAGCTGATGGCCGCCGCCAGATCATGTAGATACCAGCCCATGCCGCAATCGTCGAAATCAATGACGCGCGTTTCCCCCTGATGCAGCAGCAAATTAGTGAGCCGCAGGTCGGCGTGTATCAGCCCATAGCGCGCCGGAGACGTTCCAAACGCGGCCATTTCGACACCGATACGCGCTACCGCTTCATCCATCAGCGCCCGATCGCTCGGCCGCAATCCAGCCACCTCACGCCAGTGGCCCCAATGTCCTTCCGCGCCAATCATGGAGGCATGATCCCAGCGAATGCGCGTGAATCCCGCGGGTTTCTGCCAGCACTGGCTGTGACGATGAAGCCGTGCGGTAATCTGTCCGAGTGGCTCAAAGGCTCGCGGGTCAATGCCATGAGTGGGCATTTCACCTGCGACCCAGTGAAAGATCACCGCATGCCGCTGCTCGCCATTCGGCAACGATAGCGTCTGCACTCGCACGCCTTCACCATCGTAGAGCGCTTCTGGTACCGAGATGCCTTCCTCACGCAGCGCATCCAGCCACAGCAGCTCACTTTCGATAGCCGTCTTGCAGTGATAGTGACCACGATGCAGACGCAGCGCATAGCGCTGTCCCCGTGCCTGCACGCAGAACGTCGCGTTCTCCGAGCGGCAAACCAGCTGCAGCTCGCCATCACTGAGGGAGGGATAGCGCTGCAGCGCGCAACGGGCCAACTGCGCTACCGCAGCATCATCAAGGGTGTCGTACTGAGCGGTACTCATCGAACGTACTCCAAGCAGATAAGAGGCATTCAGCATGGCGCGCCCGTTCCCTTTCGCGCTTGACCTCGTCAGTGCATCACTTGACGCCAGACGACACCCTCTCTCCCTTTCTGTCGAAGTTGACCGCAGCGCGCACAGGTAGGCGCGGCCACGTCAAGTTTTCCGTCTCGTCCTGGTGGCATGATCGATAGCGACCTCACAACAGTGGTCAGGCATAGCGCTTCGGCACACAACAACGCTTCAGCACACAACAACAATGAGGACGGCCGTGATGACACACGCACTCAAGCCCACACTGGGTACGCTGCACCTTTGGGGAATCGCTGTCGGGCTGGTGATTTCCGGCGAATACTTTGGCTGGAGCTATGGCTGGGGCACGGCCGGAACGCTCGGCTTTCTGGTCACGACACTGTTTATCGCCGTGATGTACACCTGCTTCATCTTTAGCTTTACCGAGCTAACTACCGCCATCCCGCATGCAGGCGGGCCCTTCGCTTACAGTCGCCGAGCCTTTGGCGATACGGGCGGTCTGATTGCGGGCATGGCGACACTGATTGAATTCGTGTTTGCCCCACCCGCTATCGCGATGGCCATTGGGGCCTATCTGAACGTGCAGTACCCCACACTCAGCCCCAAATACGCCGCCATCGGAGCCTATTTCGTCTTCATGACGCTCAATATTCTTGGGGTGAAGCTGGCGGCGATGTTTGAACTGGTCGTCACGGTACTGGCTGTCATCGAACTGCTGGTTTTTATGGGAGTGGTCGCGCCCGGCTTCAGCCTGGCCCACTTCACGGCCCACGGCTGGGCGGGCAGCGATAGCTTTTCAGGTACCGCTATGGCGGGCATCTTTGCCGCGATTCCCTTCGCCATCTGGTTCTTTCTTGCCATTGAAGGTGCCGCTATGGCAGCTGAAGAAGCCAAGAACCCAACGCGCACCATTCCCCGCGCCTATATCACCGGCATCATGACGCTGGTCGTGCTGGCGATTGGGGTAATGCTGATGGCCGGCAGCGCAGGCGACTGGCGCGTACTGTCGGGTATCAACGACCCGCTGCCACAGGCAATGAAGATGATCGTTGGCGAACACTCCAACTGGATGCACATGCTGGTATGGATCGGGTTGTTCGGTCTGATAGCCAGCTTCCACGGCATTATCTTGGGCTATTCGCGCCAGCTGTTCGCACTGGCCCGCGCGGGCTACCTCCCGCAGGGGCTGGCCAAGCTGTCACGCTTCCAGACGCCCTACCGTGCCATTCTGGCCGGCGGCGTGGTGGGCATCATTGCGATCTTCGGCGACGGCATCAATCTACAGGGCATGAGCTTGACTGCCGCGATGATCACCATGGCCGTCTTCGGCGCTATCGTGATGTACATTATGAGCATGCTGAGCCTGTTTCGTCTGCGCCGCACGGCCCCAGATCTTCCACGCAGCTTCCGAGCCCCCGGCTATCCCATCGTGCCCGCCGTTGCCCTGATCTTCGCCATCATCTGTCTGGCCGCCATGCTGTGGTTCAACCTGATGATCGCCGCTCTATTCCTGCTGTTTATGGGAGTGGGCTACCTGTACTTCCTCACCACCAAGAACCGCCGAGAACGGCAGGCGGCCCCCGCAACTGCACTGGAAAGCGAAGCCTGACATCGCTGCTGCCAGAACTACGGCTCCCGGTTGCTCTCTTTACGCTTTACGGCTTCGGTTTCTCGATCTTCACGCCCTCAACGAGGTGACTCATGAAAACGCGCTCCACCATCATGGATACCAACAGTTTTCGCGCAGAACATGCCGATGCACTCAGCCCCAACATTCGAGCGCTGACCGATAAGCGCGGCCAAGTGCTAGGCGGTGCTTATCGGCTGTTCTATCGCACCCCAGTGCATCTGGTGAAAGGCAAGGGGCAATACCTATGGGATGCCGACGGCCGCCAGTACCTCGACGTCTACAACAACGTGGCCAGCATCGGCCATTGCCACCCGGCCGTCATTGATGCTGTCTGTTCTCAGATGGGCCAGCTCAATACGCACACACGCTATCTGCATGAACGGATCCTCGACTACAGCGAAGCGTTGCTGGCCACACTTCCCGCTGAAATCGACCGTGCGATGTACATGTGCACCGGCTCGGAAGCTAACGATCTTGCCATCCGTGTGGCCCGCGCTCACAGCGGCGGTACGGGCATCATCGTGACCAAGGAGGCCTATCACGGCACCAGCGATCTGACCTCAGGCGCCTCACCGGCACTCGGCAGTGGTCAACCGTTAGCCCCGACCACCCGCCTCGTCATGCCGCCTGATCACTATCGCGTCGATGCACCGGATCTGGGAGAGTGGTTCGCCCACGAGATACAGCAGCAGATCGACGATATGGCCGCGCACGGCATTACCTTCGCCGGTTTTCTAGCCGATTCGATCTTTTCATCCGACGGTGTACTACCCTACCCGCGCGGCTTCCTGCAGAAGGCCATTGAGGTCGTGCACGCCAACGGCGGCATCTTCATCGCGGATGAAGTGCAGCCTGGCTTCGCCCGCACGGGGGAATCGTTCTGGGGATTCGGTCGCCACGACGTAGTACCCGATATCGTCACGACCGGCAAACCGATGGGCAATGGCATCCCGGTATCGGGACTGCTGGCGCGGCACGAGGTACTGGCCTCGTTCAGCGATCAGATTCCCTACTTCAATACGTTCGGCGGCAACCCTGTCGCCATGGCAGCAGCACAGGCCGTACTCAACGTGATTCAGCAAGAAGGATTGCAGGAACACAGCCTGACAGTCGGCACCGAATTACTGGCCGCCCTGCGAACGCTGCAAGATAAGTATGACTGCGTAGGCGATGTACGCGGTGCAGGACTGTTCATTGGCTTCGAGCTGGTCAGCGATCGCGCCAGCAAAACCCCTGACAAGACATTGGCCCTAAACCTGATTGAGGCACTGCGAGAGGAGCGCGTACTGACCTCTGTGGCAGGCCCCTACGGCAACGTACTCAAGCTGCGACCACCGCTGGCCTTCCAAGCTGACGATATCGAATGGCTGGTCGGCGCTCTGGACAGAAGCCTCGCCCGCCTGCTCGCGTGAGCTTTTCCATTTATAAAAAAACGCTCACCGATAGAAAAACGTTTGCCTATAGAAAAAGCGCCGAGGACTACCATCCTCGGCGCTTTCATTGGTGGGATGCACGTCTTCATTTTCAGACACAGGTCATCAGATGCCGCCGATGCCTAGCCGAAAAGAGCATGCAGATAGCGCGATCGCTTAGGCCCACACCTCGTCCGCGATCTCTTTGATCAGCGCAATCTTCGCCCACTGCTGGGCTTCGGTAATGATGTTGCCTTCTTCAGTAGAGGCAAAACCACACTGAGTGCTCAGGCACAGACGTTCCAGCGGCAGATACTGAGTCGCTTCCTTGATGCGCGCGATCACCGCCTGCTTGTCTTCCAGTTCGCCGAATTTGGACGATACCAGCCCCAGCACCACTTGCTTGTCACCGGAAACCTTCGCCAGCGGTGAGAAGTCACCAGAGCGCTCGGTGTCAAACTCAAGGTAGTAGGCCGCAACGTTTTCACGGCCGAACAGCACATCGGCCACCGGCTGATAGCCACCGCTGGCGGCCCATGACGAGTGGTAGTTACCGCGGCAGACGTGCGTCGTCAGCACCATGTCCTCAGGAGCACCTTCGATGGCGGCATTGTTCACCGACAGATACAGCTCGGCCAGCGTCTGCACCTTGCCAGATACCGCCGGCGTGCTGCCGTGCTGACCGCAACCACAGGACGCCGTAGAGTTCGGCGTATCCGCACCACCGGCACCAGCGAACTTAGGATCGACCAACATGCCCCACGTGCAATCGTCCAGCTGCAGATTGCGACAACCCGCAGCGTACAGTTCAGCGATAAACGTACGATAGGCGGCAGCGATGTCGTCCAGCAGCGCCTGCTCGGACGGGTAGATCGCATCCGTCGCCGGTTTGTTTTCCGGACGCTGCAGCTCCGCCAAGAACTGTGCCGGAGACGGCACGGTCAGACGCGGCGTGATACCCGGTTCAGCGAACTGCAGCAGGAACGTGAAGTGCTCGATAAACGCATGGTTGTCACCGGAAATTTTACCGGACAGACGTGCCGTTTCAGCGCGCGTTTCTTCGCCTTCGAACACATAGCCTTTACTGACATCGGCTTTTTCGACGCCGTTCAGCGCCCACATGAAATCAAGGTGCCACCAGCTGCGGCGGAACTCACCGTCGGTGATGACCTGAAGACCCACGGCCTTCTGCTGTGCCACCAGCTCGGTGATGGCCTTGTCTTCGGCGGCCGTCAACGCTTCAGCGCTGATCTCACCGTCGGCAAAGCGTGCACGCGCTTCGTGCAGATAGGCCGGTCGCAGGTAGCTACCGACGACGTCGGCGCGGAAGGGAGGACGTGATGAAGGGGCCGTTGTCATGAATACCGTACCTTTTTTGTTTAGATTTGTGTTGAACAAAAAAGAATACCACCTGACCATAGGGGCAGGAAATATATAAGCACTTTTGTATTATTTTCTTTTAGGAACTTTCTGAAAGAAGCGTAATGACATCTGATTCATTATAAGAAAAACCACTATTGATATAATCAATAGTGGTTTCGTGATACGGCATGACAAGGCCAACTAGCCTTAATCGTGTTGTAACCCACAGACCTGATTCATAAACAGGCCGCTGGCGCTTATATCCATCAAACGCCAAATAAAGTGCTAGTGGTCAAAACTCATTTTCAGCGTTGTTATCGCATTACCGTCCTTATCTACCAGCTCTATTTTGCCTTCTTGCAGTCGCGCAATCGGATCACCGGCTTTAAGGCACCACTTATCCGGCATACACACCTTCAACTTGCACTCATGGTCCAGATGCCAGGCTTCATCCACGGTGATATAGGCGATACCGAGGTTGCGGCACATCACCCTGGCCGCTTCTTCAGGCGCCATCGGGTTTTCTTCATTAAGCAAAAAGGTTTCAATCTGATCGATCAAATAGCCCATCGGCACAATATGCTCACGATAGCGCGCCACTTTGACACCCGGCTCGTTGGCCATCAGTTGCTCGTATAATGTGCGCGAGTAGCCCTTAAAGATCAGTACCTCTTCAGGATGAAGCAGCGTCTCCAGAAAACGCGAATGACGCCCATACATGGGCGCCCAGCCACTTTCATCCAGCCGCAACTGACGAAATGCGCTGTAGTTGAGGATGTGCTGCACAGCTAGCCGACATGTTCCGAGCAGAAACTCATCAAGCCCTTTCATCCCCCTTGCTCCCCCTTATTTCTTATCATCATTGAACAAGGCGGCCTTGCGCTGATCGACCAGCTTGGCGTCCCCATCCTTGTTGTGCAGCCACACATCCATCTGGCGATAAGCGATCTGAATCCCAGCCTCGCGGAACAGTCGATCCACGCCGCGGTTCAGCGCATCGCGCGTTGCCAGTCGATGTGCAACATCGTTCACATACACACGCACTTCGAAATTGAAGGCATCGGGAGTGTAGTCCATGCAGAAGATTTCGGGAGCAGGCTCTTCAAGGATCATCGGTACCTCATAGATAGCCTGAAGCATCAGGCGGCGTGCCTCATCTAGATTGCTACCGTGTGCCACACCGAAGGTCAGTACCACGCGTGTGACGCTGTCCGACAGTGACCAGTTGATCAGACGGTCGGTGACAAAAGTCTTGTTCGGGATGATGATCTCTTTATGGTCGAAGTCCATTACGGTCGTGGCGCGAATGCGGATACGCGTAACCTTGCCATGTAGATCGTTAAGCGTGATGGTGTCACCGATGCGAATCGGGCGCTCAAACAGGATGATCAAGCCTGAAATGAAGTTGGCGAAGATTTCCTGCAACCCGAACCCCAACCCGACCCCCAGAGCGGTCAGCAGCCATTGCAGTTTCGACCACGACAGCCCGAGCAGCCCCAGTGCCGCCACGATCCCGACCCCCATGATGGTATAGGAGAGCACCGAGGTGATCGCGTAGGCATTGCCCGCCTTCAGTCGCATACGCGACAGTACCGTCACCTCCAGCAGTCCGGGCAGGTTGCGTGACAGCGTAATGGCAATGGGCAGCGCCATCAGCGCCATGATCAAGCCGATTACCGTGACATGCGTGACGGTCTGATTGCCATCGCGGACATCCCATACCGTCACCGAATCAAGGTACGACAGCACGTTGAGCAGGTTGGCCCAGACGACGTACAGCACGACGAGGAAGAACGATAGCAGTGCCAGCCGGGATAGGCGCAGCGACTGATGGTTGACCTGATCCATATCCAGCGGTGGCTCTTCCAGCACTTCCGCTGCTGACTCGGCACCCGCAGTATCGCCCGACTGCTGGCGGTGCAACGCTCTGCGTCGCTCAACGAGGCGCCGATAGGCAAGACGCCGGGCCGCAACGGCTAGGCCGCGCACGATAATGGCTTCCGCCAGTACCCACATGCCCAGAATATAGAGACTGGTCACGAAACGCGTCGACAGGCGAATGGCGGTATAGCCGTAGCCATAGATGATCAACCCGACCAGCAGCAGCGGAATGGTCGCCACGATAATGCCCAGCACCAGCCGCAGCGGCTTCACGCCCACATGTGGCACATGGCTCCACACCAGCCGCAGCAGAATGAAGCTCATCGCAAGGAAGCACCCCATCAGCACGAGCAACGCAATAGGCTGATCTTCTAGCGGCAGGTCAAAACCCTGCGTCATCCGCACCACAAAGATGGTCGGCATCAGTACGGCACCTAACGCCGCAATCCAGCGGCGCAGCTGGGCGACATAGCGCTCCGGCCAGTGGAAATGCCGCACAGCCACACCGTTATCGACCAGCAAACGGTGTGCCCAGGCAAAATACCCCCACGACATCGCCACATAGATCAGCGATTTCCCCAGCAGCACACCACCACTGCTACCGGCAAGGCGAAGCCCCATTCCCACAGTGGCCAGCGCGATAGGCCCACGGGCCGCCAGCACCAGTTCAAGCAGCACTGCCCACGGCGTATGCAGCTGCGTATCCTGCCTCAGCTTGCCCACTTCATCTTGCAAGCGCTGCAACGCAGCGCGTATGCGCCGCCGGAAGATCGACAGTCCTGTTACCAGCACCACCAGCGGCAGCGCAGCAAATATCCACGGCGAAGGCGTGATCAGAAACGTGCTGAGCATATGGGCCCATTCAGGGTCCTTCAGTTCATCCAACGCCTTGCCCGGTAGGGTTTTGAACCACTCCCAGCCTAGCGGACGGCCGCTCGCCACCCAGAACAGCTGTTCTTCGATCGTATTGCGGACATCGGTCGTGGTGGAAATCAGTAACTGCTGGTTGAGCTGCACATCAATCAACGCCGTCAGCAGCGTACCGTATTCATGATCCAGCTGATCCAGCAGGTCACGCTGCGACTGATAGAGCGGGGTCAGTACAGCGCGCAGTGCGTCATCGCTGGCCCCGTTTTCCTTAGTGGCATCGCCCAGCAACGGCGGTGAGGCCACCAGCTGATTCACATAATCGTCCAAACGCGTCAGCGACTCGCGGGATTGTTCAACGTTGAACTGCTGAAGCCGCAGATCGGCTATTTCATTGGTCAGCTGACGGGGAGAATCCACATCAGGCAGCACTTGGCGTTGCTGACGCAGGATGCGTGACAGCAGTACGCTACCGCGCATCGCCTCGATCTGGCGGGCCAGATTGCCCTGTACCTGCTGCGCCGTATCCAGCTGGCTGCGCACCCGAATGGCATCGCCAACCATCGAGTTGATGCGGTCGGTGGTCTTCAGCAGCGCATCACTGAGGCTCTGGTTATGCTCCAGCACCTGTTTGACACGAGGGTCCTGCCGCAGCGGCCCGGCAACGGTTTCATTGATATTGTCGATGGTCTGGCGGGAGTGATCCCGACGCTGCTGGTCGATCACCTGCTGCAGCCACGACAGCAAGTGCTGCTGAGCTTCCAATTGCTTGGACAGCAGCGCGCGCTCTTGCTGCGCCAGATCACGCAGCACCGTGCTATCGGCCAGCTCAGTACGGTGCAACGCGATCTCAGCATCGGCAGCCTGAAGGCGCACGGCCAATGCCGTACGCTCAACGGGCGATGCCGAACTGCCCTCTTCGCCACGCAACTGATTGCGCATCTGCTGGGCATCGCGCTGTAGCCGTCCAATAGCACTCTGCGCCCGCTCGGGAAGTGTCTGGGCCGTAGCCACGCGCTGATTGACGTCGCCCAGCTGTTCCTGCAAGGACTTGAGCTTTTCCAATGCACCGCTCATGGTCTGCTGAAGCTGCGGTAACGAAAGGTGCGCCAGCCGATCTTCATCGGGAATGAGGGTAGGGTTGATCTGCGCCAGCTGATCCTGATAGCGGCGCTGCTGCGCAGGAGCATTGGTGATACGGCCGCGCAGATCGCTTTCCTGCTGATGGATAGCGGCAAGCTGATCAAGCGCTTTTAGAGTAGCATCCAGCGCCTGACGCTGGCGCTGATACTGAGGGTCAGTCTGATCGCCACGTTCCAGCGCCGCCAACTGACGCGCCACTTCGCTGCGTTCAGGAAGAGAAGCCTCCTGCGCCAAGGCAGGCCCGCATAGCACCGCCATGCACGCGACATAGAGCATCGTTCTGATCAAGGCCATCATGCCAAGCCGTTGGTCATGCTTCATGTAACGTGTCTCCCTTGATGAACAGCGTAGATATGGCAACGTCTGCCAGCATAGCATTGGAGCGACGTCCCCTTCTGGGAAACGCCGCTCCGACAGTGTTCTATCTCATCACACAATGCGCCACCGCGTCACGCCGAACACACGATGCCCTAACGCCCCCGAGCAGAATGGTCGTGGTCGTGGTCGTGGTCGTGGTCGTGGTCGTGGTCGTGGTCGTGGTCGTGGTCGTGGTCGTGGTCAGCATTATGCGACTCGCTGACATCGACTGCGCAATGACAGTCCGTTTCAGCATGACTGTCAGCCCCTTCGACCTGGATGGTGGCATGTGCGATTCCGAAACGTTCGGCCAGCAGTGCACGCCCCATCACGATCACCCCGTCACGCGAAACGGATGAATCCACCACAAGATGCAGCGACGCCAGTGATTCGCGGTGACTCAAGCCCCACACATGCACGTCATGCACCCGCTGCACACCACGAAGCGTCAACAGTGATTGACGCACGTCCGGTAGCGAAATGCGTTCTGGGGTGCCCTCCAGCAGCACATGCGCCGACTGACGCGTGACGTGCCACGCAGAACGCACGATCAACAGCGCCGCCAGCAGCGACAGAATCGGGTCAGCGCGCTGCCAGCCCAGCGTGATAATGAGGATAGCCGCCACGATGGCCGCTACAGACCCCAACAGGTCACTCAATACGTGCAGCCAAGCACTGCGCAGATTAAGGTCATGCTCATCACCGCCGTGCAGCAGCTTGGCCGCAATCACATTGACGATGAACCCCGCAATGGCAACTCCCAGCATGGGAACGCCCGCAACCGTTCCCGGGTCACGCAATCGCCCTATCGCCTCAATCACGATCCACAGCGTCAGCATGAACAGGACGATGCCATTCACGAAGGCGGCCAGCACCTGCCCGCGTTGATAGCCATAGCTACGCAGATCATCTGGTGCCTTGCGCGCCAGCGAGACCGCAACCAACGCAAGTCCCAGCGCCAGCATATCGCTCAGCATATGAATACCGTCAGCAATCAGCACCAGCGAACTGCTCAGTACCCCCGTGACCAGCTCCGACACCATGAAAACGACGGTAAGCAGCAGCGCCCATTTCATCCGTCGCGCGCCATCTTGTCCTTCAGGCATCGCATGGTCGTGATGAGAGTGATCGTGATGATCATGAGTCGCCATAATCCAGTCCTTGTGCATTGTTCATCATGGAAGTCCTTACCATACCAGCGGCAAAGAAAGATAGCGGAAGGCCGCTTCATGTCGCCACATGACGCACATTCAGGCCCTACACAGTGTTACAGCCATTCACAGCACGACGCTTTTTTTTCGGAGATGATGTGCGCTCATCCCCATGGGTACTGATACACTGCGGGTGGCGTAGCCGGCACAAAGCGAAACGAGACGTATTCTTCTTTACGCCCTTGCTGTCAGCTTACTCGCACCGAGACAAAAAATCTGGATGTCATCGCATGACCTCACTGCTTTTTCGCAAGCACTCATTCACACTGCTGACAAGCGTTGCTGCCCTGCTAACCAGCAGTGCCACGAGCGCCCACGCACAGAGTGCCACCGACATACAGAAAGATGCCGCGCTCAAGCAGCAGGCAACTGACACCAGTGCCCTCAGCCGCTACTACGATCGCACCGCAGACAGCAACCCGCTTGCGATATCGACCTATCGCCGCAATTACATTCTGCCGATTGCTTACGACACCAATCTGCCGAATCAGCGCCAGTTCAATGAAGTCGTCGCCGGCTCACCCGATCACAACGAACTGAAGTACCAGATCAGTCTCAAGGTCAACCTTGCCGAAGACATGTTCGGCGATAATGGCGATCTGTTTCTGGCGTACACCCAGTATTCACTGTGGCAGGCCTACAACAAGCACTCCGCGCCGTTCCGCGAGACCAACTACGAGCCGGAACTGTTCCTGCGCTTCGATAACGACACCCACCTCTACGGCTGGACCAACACGTTCAACCGCGTCGGTCTTATTCACCAGTCGAATGGCCGTGGCGGCGACCTATCCCGCAGCTGGAACAGACTGTACGTCGAAAGTATCCTGCAGCGCGGGCCGTGGACGCTCAGCCTCATGCCGTGGTACCGCCTGCCTGAACCGAACATGAAAGACGACAACCCTGATATAGAAAAATATCTGGGGTATGGCGACTTCACGGTGATGTATACCACCGCGCAAGGGCATGAAATATCCATGCTGACGCGCGCTAACCCCGTCAAGGGCCGCTACAGTCAACAGCTGGACTATGCCTTTCCGCTGTTCGGTCGCGTACGTGGCTACGTACAGTACTATCACGGCTATGGCGAAACGCTGATCGACTACAATCGACGCGTCAACCGCATCGGCCTTGGCTTTAGCTTCAACCCCTTGGTGCCGGGGGCAGCAGGCGGCAGTTTCAGCGAACAGACAGCCGAAGAAACCACCATTGGCTGGAACGACCATCGCAACGTATTCGAGCGCCTCAACGACGCTAACCCATTCGCCCTGTCGAGCTACCGACGCAACTACATCCTGCCGCTCAGCTACAACTCTGCGCCGATGAACCGCGAACACTTCGACCAACTGGGTTCAGATGCCTCACCCGACAGCACCGAAAACAAATTCCAGATTAGTCTGAAAGCACATCTTTGGTCGTCACCGTTCGGCATCGACGGCGACCTGTACGGTGCCTATACACAGACCTCATGGTGGCAGGCCTATAACCGCCAGGCCTCATCGCTGTTCCGCGAGACCAACTACGAACCAACCGTGTTCCTATCGCTCAATGGCAAGCGCACCTTGTGGGGATGGAAGAATACGCATAACGACATCGGGTTCGTGCACCAGTCCAACGGCCGCGCCGACGAGCTATCGCGCAGCTGGAACCGCATCTTCCTTGAAAGTCATTTCAGGAACGGCAACTGGCATTTCAAGGTACGTCCTTGGTGGCGAGTGCCCGAATCCCGCTACGACGATGACAATCCCAACATTGAGCACTACCTCGGCTATGCCGATGCCACACTGGGCTACAGCCGCAATGAACAGGAAGTGACTTGGACGCTGCGCGGCAACCCGATGCAGGGCACGATCAGCCATCAGATCGACTATAGCTTCCCGATGTGGCACAAGATCCACGGCTACCTCCAGTACTACAACGGCTATGGCGAAAGCATGGTGGACTACGATCAGCGCGTGAACCGAATCGGTATCGGCCTGAGCTTCAACCCGGAATTCCTGTAAAGACCCACGTTTCACCTGCGCGTGCATATCTTCCTTTTTCTTTCTTTTCCTGCGCCAGCCACACGGTTGGCGCACTTCCCTCCCCTTCACGCATCGCCGTTCCCATTTATGCGTCTCTCCTTCATCCCGCACCTTACATGTCGATCATTTCTTGTCTATGCTGGGAGATGACACTTTCCCATCAGGAGGATAGGCAATGTCTCGTCAACAGGATGACTTTCAAGACAAAACGGCAGATCTGAGCTACGACGAACTGAAGGAACGGCTGAACGAGCTGTCCAGCACCGTCGAAGAATTCGTCAGCAACAGCAGCGAAGATGCCGACGAAAAAGTCAGCGCACTGCGTGAACGTGCCCAGCACCTTGTCGCCAATACCAAGGACTACTTGGCCAACGCAGGCGAACAGCTGCGTGACAAAGGACGCGACTCCGTTGCCTGTGCAGATGAATTCGTCCACAAGAACCCATGGACCAGCATCGGTATCGGCGCAGCCGTAGGTCTGGTTATTGGTGTGATTGCAGGACGACGCTGATGAGCGATCGACGACAGGGGCCCGCTGCACGCGCCTTTTCAGCAGCGCGTGAACTGGTCACGCTCTTGTTGAAATCCGGCACGACTCGCCTCCGGCTAGCCGTCGTCGAGTTACAGGAAGAGCGTGCTCGCCTGTTCTCATTGCTGATCATGGTCTTTGTAGCCCTGCTACTGGCGGCCTTTGGCATTGGCATGCTGATGCTACTGATCACGGTCTATTTCTGGGATACGCCCTATCGCCTCGAAGCCATCGCCATCTCCGCGGGTGTGCTGCTGTTACTGGCAGTGCTGCTGGGATGGCGCGCCCTGTCGATAGCGCGAAAACCAACGCTGCTGCGCTCCACACTACAGCGGCTGACGGAAGATACCGAACAGATCAATCAGCACATCAACACCCAGCAAATGGGCAAGCGCATGCGTGAGGAGCGAGACGAATGAGCCACCACGCCTCTACTGTAAAGCGCTGCTCGCTGAAGCAGCAGCGTGAACAACTAGAGCGGCGCATCGCATTAGAACGCCAACAGTTTGCTCGCGCAACGCAGCAGTGGTACGGCGCAACGGCAGGCTTCGACCAGCGCATGGCTCAGCTGGCCGCGTGGAAGAAACCACTACTGGTAGTGGGCGGTTTGCTGCTTGCACGCCAACTGCGCCGCTCCCCCAGCAAGCTACTTCGCTTAGGGAAACGAGTGGTTGCACTCTATGCCGTTGGCCGCAACGCACATGGCATGCTCAATCGCCTGCGCAACCGATAGCCATCAGCAGTTTGTCTGACAAAAGGCGCTTTCCCATGAAAGCGCCTTTCTTATCCCGCGAGCAGTACGTTATGCAAGGATGAATGAATTCCATTCAAAAATTTTCCCGCAATAAGAAATAAGAAATAAGAAATAAGAAATAAGAAATAAGAAATAAGAAATAAGAAATAAGAAATAAGAAATAAGAAATAAGAAAACATTACCCTATAAAAAGTAAATTATTATTGCAACAAGTATATTATATTAAAAAATGAAAATTACATTTCCAATAGGATAAAGGTTGAATGCTATTTTAGGGAAAGTGGTGTATTCATTTTTTATATCGGTCAACGCGCTAAGGCCTGCTTCTCGATAGCTCATTTATTGCCCAGCTGGGAAATAACAATCACTACCTGTAATTCATCATCCTCTGAAAATAGGCTCGATACTTGGATAGCTATAATAGTCGCCCTCCATTACACTTTTAGAAGAAGTATGAACCAAGCGTGCCACCATCCTCGTGTCATACGAAAGCAATGGCGAGCCAATACGCTCTTCGCAAAAGCCTATCTTCTCAGAACAACCTAGACACCATAAATATCATTAAAATTCAGAGGCATCATGCTCTATTCAATGAATGCATGATTTAATTCCCTCTCAGCCAGAAGCATTTTTACGGGCTCACCGATCCCCCACTTTACCCAAAAGCTTCTTGTCAGCCTATTGCCGTGTTAGCTAATTTCTGGAGTCTCTATGTGATATTACTGCTCAATATAATCATCACCTAGCAGGCCAAAATTAGTACCTATATTTATATACTATAACAAGTGTACAAAAAACCGGTTGCACATTATCAAACAAAAAATATCAAAATCATATTATGTATGACGGCACATCATACTGCAGTAGTGGTAAAAAAACACAATAGCATATCTAAGACGTATTTTATCAATAGTGCCCGTCGCCCTATTCAGTCATGTGTAACTTAGGATATATAAAAGCTGATTAGCTATCTGTCTATTCAGGTTCTACATAAGGTTTTCAAGATAGGATTGCTTTAACACAGCTCCCATATCTTGCATGATATGACGCTCGCCAACTTTGGCTAAGTGCGTCATATGGGCGATGGCATGGACGCGGGCGAAGTGCTCAATGCGGTAAGGGGCGCATTCAATAAAGGCAGGGGCACGACCATACATTTCATCGGAACGGAGAGAACCCAAACGCTCACGCAGGGGCATGAACAATGGTTGATTATCAATGTCAAGAATATCGAGATTGGAACGGCATAGAGTGGCCATGAACTCCTGAACCAGGACATTCATATTCTGCGAACTTCCACAGCCAATATCATCACTACGATCAGCAGGGAATATCTGCCCAAACAAAGTTTGAATTGTCAGACTGTCCGCTGTTTTTTCCCCCCACAGAAAAAGCTCACCGAATGCCGACCGCGCAATAACATGGTAGCGATCACGGTATTCAAAGGGAGAACCTGCTAACCACAAGGCTACGACTTCCTCATATTCAGCCGGATTAACAAGCCAGAATAACCCATCGGCAAAACCAGCCCACCCCCAATACCGCCAATACTCTATTAGTTTACGAGGTAAACGGTACTCATAATATCGTATCGCAGCCTCTGGAACACAGACAGTATCATTGATAGGACCAAATCCAGCATCCCTATAAAAGGATATAAACCCAGAGTCCATTACATCCATCATGCTTTTCACCACCTAATTTTATGATTCTACATATCATGGTTCATCTTCCATTATTATATTACAGTAATCAAAACGATGCCTTGTTATCTATAAAAAATCACGCTTGAATATATTCACCTTAATTTTTATCACATTATCCCCAAAATAACAAACAGTTACCACTATTCATTAAACGGTAAGGCTATGTGCCAAACTCTTAACTATTCTTATTAAGCAGCAATGACAATGATTGTAGCTGTATCGGCCTGCATCAAATCATAATGTGCTCTTCCTGCTTTTTTCGCAAAAAAAAGTAGGTTCTTCAAGATTGAAAATTCACGGGCCAGTAAACGTATAGCCGCCAATATTCAAGCGCTCTATTTTATTTTTCCAAAAAGGAACGTAGATAGGTACCAGGTGCCATATTCTTGCAACGATTCCCCGTTATCGAATTCTTCACAGAAAAAATGTACAAGAACTGGCAACTGGCAACTGGCAACTGGCAACTGGCAACTGGCAACTGGCAACTGGCAACTGGCAACTGGCAACTGGCAACTGGCAACTGGCAACTGGCAACTGGCAACTGGCAACTGGCAACTGGCAACTGGCAACTGGCAACTGGCAACTGGCAACTGGCAACTGGCAACTGGCAACTGGCAACTGGCAACTGGCAACTGGCAACTGGCAACTGGCAACTGGCAACTGGCAACTGGCAACTGGCAACTGGCAACTGGCAACGCAGTATTGTGAGGGAGGATTATAGTGATGCAAGCATCATCTTCAAATATTACATATATTTTTCATTTAATGGAAACAAAACAGAATCTTCACAAATAAAAAAACAATGACATTATGTTCATGAAATAATTAATTCATAAATTATAATTTTCATTCCGACCACAATAAATCCACTCGTCAATTAAAAAATCAGCTCATAGTCGTATAAAAATATATTTTCGAAATAAAAATTAAAGGCACATATATAATAATAAAACAGATGACGTTGGTCTGTATAAAACTAAAACATAGATTACACACCTTTTATGATTATGTATAAGCCATTATTTTTTAGCAGTAAGGCTGTAAAAATGCCTATTTTACAGCCCTCTTTCATCATATGTAGCAATTATATGGCCTGCCCACATGCCACCCCAGAAGCCCACGCCCACTGAAAATTAAACCCGCCTAACCGCCCAGTGACATCGAGAACTTCACCTATAAAATAAAGATTGGGAATGGTTTTAACACCCATATCTTTAGATGAGATTAAACGGGTATCAATTCCCCCTAATGTCACTTCCGCCGTACGCCACCCTTCCGTACCCGCCGGTTTCAACTCACATTCTTGAATAGCACTACTAAGTTGCTTTAAATAAGCATTACTGCATTCCGCCAGTATCGTATCTTTCTCACAAAACCAGTGGACAAGCGCCTGAGCTAAACGCTTAGGCAAACGTTCGGATAGCATCGTCACCACTGACTTTCTAGGCGACGTTTCTCGCCACTCAATCAGATCATCATAGAGAATACTATCCGGCCACCAGTTAATCTTCAGAGCCTGCCCTGGTACCCAATCACCGGAGATATCCAATACAGCAGGACCTGAAATCCCACGATGAGTCAGAAGAACATCGCCTCGAACTATCGCATCACCACATTGGACATCCACGAGAGTGGCTAGACCTGCCAAAGCGGCAAAGCGCTCTTTCCACAGTGATGTCAATGTAAAAGGCACCAGAGCCGGGCGGGTATCCCACACCTTTAGCCCGAACTGACGTGCAAGCTCAAAACCAAAGCCCGTTGCCCCAAGGGTAGGGATAGAGTAGCCACCCGTTGCGATAACTAGCTTTGTCGTGCGCAACTGTCCTTCTGTAGTTTTAAGGCAGAAGCCCTCTCCATCACGCGCTACAGCATCAACACCCACGCTACACTGCAAAGCAACACCAGCCCACTCACACTCCGTGGTCAACATCTCAACGATGGGCTTTGCCGAGTCACGGCAGAAGAGTTGCCCAGGCGCTTTTTCAACATGATCAATGTCATGACGCTCCACGAGTTCGAGAAAATCATAAGGCGTATAACGCTTCAGAGCTGAAATGCAGAAATGGGGATCATGGGAGCGATAATCATCCGGGGTAGCATTAAGGTTGGTAAAATTACAACGCCCACCACCTGACATCAGAATTTTTTTGCCGGGCCGGTTAGCATGATCGAGCAACAGCACTTTCTTGCCACGATAGCCTGCTGTAGCGGCACACATCATTCCAGAGGCACCCGCTCCGATAACAACCACATCCCACTGAGTATCCATATGCCAACCCTAATCGCCGTATCACTAGTGACAGCAAGTATACCTTATTCTCCCAAACACCCAATGTTTAGATAGACCATAAACGTAATTTATTAAAAAAGAGAAATTAAAAACAATAAAAATTGTAAAATTAAATAATCAATAAATACAACAAGAAATTAAAAATAAAAGTAATCGACTAACTAAAAATAATTAATAGAAGATAGAAAAACTCAAAGTAGATACGTCGATAAAAATGAAATGACACCAATAATTAACACATTAACCATATTAGTCGTGATATTTAGATATTTTACGTAAAGGCATAAAAAGAACAATGCAACGAGAAAACATTATTAAAGCGGTGTCCATAAAGAAAAGTAAATGGTACATATTCTCTCTGAAAGAAGCTCATAGACTTATTATCTTGGTAATACAGAAACAAGAGTAAATAAAATCGGAGCTCTGTAAATGTAGTGCTACAACCCAAGGCATTTTTGCCCGATGCCCGAGTTTCTAATGGATCAGGTTCTTTGCAGCAGATGCCTTACTTGCAGACATGCCTACATCACCAAATCCTAGGAGACAACGAAGGTGGCATACCCTAATGCGGCAAGCTCTGAATGAGCCCATTCGCCATAAGAGGCTGTTTCATAACCTGAGTGATTGCTTTTACCGTTTCTAAAATAGACGGTTTCTACCGCAATATTGTGGCTTGAGACCCCTCAATGACATGGGTATTGAGGTTATGAAACACGCTTTAAAGAGAGAGGAGAGAATACGATTAGGTGTTAAGGCGTTCCAAGTCGGATCCATCAAAAAAAGACCGTACAGCAGTAGCGTGGTTCTTTGAAGGAGATAAAAGAGGTCAGCCTGCGCATCGCCGAGGCGGTCGCTCAGCAAGCCGTTGAAGATGGCGTAACGGAAGGCCGTGATAGCGCTCACCTGAAGGAACGCAGTGAGACGCACTTCTGGACGCCAGAGTACGCTCGCTACTGCTAGACGCTAGAGCATTGACGCCTCGTCGATAACACAACACCCCGATGATCTGCGGCTCAGGCCATCATCGGGGGTGTTTTTATAACGGCATCTAGTGTTTGACTGTATTGATAGATGGGCGATCGGCAGACAGCGCTGGGGGGGGGGGGGAAGAACAATGTACTACTGACGCATCTGTCGTCTTGGTGGCAGGAGCTTCGCGGTTACGCTGCCCTTCTTCTTTTTTTCTCTTTGCTCATCTGCCGCTGTTGAGTGACGGCTCAGGATCTAGGGGCTGGCACGGCCGTTATTTGCCTTCGGCCTGCGCTTGCCTACCCTACCCCTCAAAGCAAATACCCCCGACCATTGCTGGCCGGGGGTATTCAGTAGAGATGCTTGACGATGACCTACTCTCACATGGGGAAGCCCCACACTACCATCGGCGCTGAGCGGTTTCACTTCTGAGTTCGGCATGGGATCAGGTGGTACCCGCTCGCTATGGTCGTCAAGCGTATTCGGTTCGGTCTCGATGCCTAAGGCACCGCTACCTAAATCTGTAAATCATGCTGGGCCGAGATCGTCTCGTCGCGTATCCGTTATTTTCGGATCGTGTCTATAACCCTTTGGGGTTATATGGTCAAGCCTCACGGACCATTAGTACACGTTAGCTCAACGCATTGACTGCGCTTCCACACCGTGCCTATCAACCTCGTAGTCTTCGAGGGTCCTTTAGGGGGCTCAAGGCCCCAGGGAAGTCTCATCTTGAAGGGGGCTTCCCGCTTAGATGCTTTCAGCGGTTATCCCGTCCGAACATAGCTACCCGGCAATGCCACTGGCGTGACAACCGGAACACCAGAGGTTCGTCCACTCCGGTCCTCTCGTACTAGGAGCAGCTCTTCTCAAACTTCCAACGCCCACGGCAGATAGGGACCGAACTGTCTCACGACGTTCTAAACCCAGCTCGCGTACCACTTTAAATGGCGAACAGCCATACCCTTGGGACCGACTTCAGCCCCAGGATGTGATGAGCCGACATCGAGGTGCCAAACACCGCCGTCGATGTGAACTCTTGGGCGGTATCAGCCTGTTATCCCCGGAGTACCTTTTATCCGTTGAGCGATGGCCCTTCCATACAGAACCACCGGATCACTAGAACCTACTTTCGTACCTGCTCGACGTGTCTGTCTCGCAGTCAAGCACCCTTATGCTCTTGCACTCACTGCACGGTTTCCAACCGTACTGAGGGTACCTTCGTGCTCCTCCGTTACTCTTTGGGAGGAGACCGCCCCAGTCAAACTACCCACCACACACTGTCCTTCTACCGGATAACGGTAGCAAGTTAGAACGCCAATGATGTCAGGCTGGTATTTCAAGGTTGGCTCCACTGCAACTGGCGTCACAGTTTCAAAGCCTCCCAGCTATCCTACACAGACAACATCAGCATCCAGTGTGAAGCTATAGTAAAGGTTCACGGGGTCTTTCCGTCTAGCCGCGGGAACACTGCATCTTCACAGCGATTTCAATTTCACTGAGTCTCGGGTGGAGACAGTGTGGCCATCATTACGCCATTCGTGCAGGTCGGAACTTACCCGACAAGGAATTTCGCTACCTTAGGACCGTTATAGTTACGGCCGCCGTTTACCGGGGCTTCGATCAGGAGCTTCGGACGAGTCCTAACACCATCAATTAACCTTCCGGCACCGGGCAGGCGTCACACCCTATACGTCCGCTCACGCGTTAGCAGAGTGCTGTGTTTTTAATAAACAGTTGCAGCCACCTGGTATCTTCGACCGGTTGGGGCTCTGAGAGCGAGTCTCTTCACCTTACGCCGGCGCACCTTCTCCCGAAGTTACGGTGCCATTTTGCCTAGTTCCTTCACCCGAGTTCTCTCAAGCGCCTTGGTATTCTCTACCTGACCACCTGTGTCGGTTTGGGGTACGGTCACACAGTACCTGAAGCTTAGAGGTTTTTCCTGGAAGCGTGGCATCAATGACTTCCTGAGTCCGAGGAATCAGTTCGTCTCGTATCTCGACCTTAAGCAAGCGGATTTGCCTACTTGCTCAGCCTACATACTTTCACCAGGACAACCGTCGCCTGGCTCACCTAGCCTTCTCCGTCACCCCATCGCAGTACTGTCTGGTACAGGAATATTAACCTGTTTCCCATCGACTACGCCTTTCGGCCTCGCCTTAGGGGCCGACTCACTCTGCTCCGATTAACGTCGAACAGAAAACCTTGGTCTTCCGGCGAGGGAGGTTTTCACTCCCTTTATCGTTACTCATGTCAGCATTCGCACTTGTGATACCTCCAGCATGCCTTACAGCACACCTTCGCAGGCTTACACAACGCTCCTCTACCGCTCAACACTTAAGTGTTGAACCCGTAGCTTCGGTACTTGGTTTGAGCCCCGTTACATCTTCCGCGCAGGCCGACTCGACTAGTGAGCTATTACGCTTTCTTTAAAGGGTGGCTGCTTCTAAGCCAACCTCCTAGCTGTCTGAGCCTTCCCACATCGTTTCCCACTTAACCAAGATTTTGGGACCTTAGCTGACGGTCTGGGTTGTTTCCCTTTTCACGACGGACGTTAGCACCCGCCGTGTGTCTCCCATGCTGCACTCACCGGTATTCGGAGTTTGCCTCGGGTTGGTAAGTCGGGATGACCCCCTAGCCGAAACAGTGCTCTACCCCCGGCGGTGATACATGAGGCGCTACCTAAATAGCTTTCGAGGAGAACCAGCTATCTCCGAGCTTGATTAGCCTTTCACTCCGATCCACAAGTCATCCGAATCTTTTTCAACAGATCCCGGTTCGGTCCTCCAGTTGATGTTACTCAACCTTCAACCTGCTCATGGATAGATCGCCCGGTTTCGGGTCTATTCCCAGCAACTATGTCGCCCATTTAAGACTCGGTTTCCCTACGCCTCCCCTATACGGTTAAGCTCGCTACTGAGAATAAGTCGCTGACCCATTATACAAAAGGTACGCAGTCACAGAACAAGTCTGCTCCCACTGCTTGTACGCACACGGTTTCAGGATCTATTTCACTCCCCTCACTGGGGTTCTTTTCGCCTTTCCCTCACGGTACTAGTTCACTATCGGTCAGCCAGGAGTATTTAGCCTTGGAGGATGGTCCCCCCATGTTCAGTCAAAGTTTCACGTGCTCCGACCTACTCGATTTCACCTTAATTGCATTTTCGCGTACGGGGCTATCACCCACTATGGCGTGCATTTCCAAACACTTCCGCTAATACAACTAAGACTTAAGGGCTAGTCCCCGGTCGCTCGCCGCTACTGGGGGAATCTCGGTTGATTTCTTTTCCTCGGGGTACTTAGATGTTTCAGTTCTCCCGGTTTGCCTCCATACCCTATGTATTCAGGTAAGGATACCCGTCTTATGACGGGTGGGTTTCCCCATTCAGAGATCACCGGATCAAAGGTCATTTGCCACCTCCCCGATGCTTATCGCAGGCTATCACGTCTTTCATCGCCTCTGGCTGCCTAGGCATCCACCGTGTGCGCTTAATCGCTTGACCATATAACCCGAAAGAGTCATAGATCACGATTCAAACGAAAACAATTTTCGCCGGATACGCTTGAGACGTATCTCATTTGCCAATGTCACGGCCTATCGGATAATGCTTCCGAGGAAGTAAAATCTGATCGCGTTCCATTGGACTTGGCATCAGCATGATTTACATTGTTAAAGAGCAATACTGCGAGCAAGAAGCTTGCAGTCAGGAAACAACATTCATCACACGCTGTATCGTTGACTATTAAGACATCTAATAATCAATCATAACGCGATGAAGATTGGTTCGTGACTAGAAGCTAGATCACTAAACTAAGTACTGGAGAACCGGCCATCAAGACAGTCAGATGGTGGAGCCAAGGAGGATCGAACTCCTGACCTCCTGCGTGCAAGGCAGGCGCTCTCCCAGCTGAGCTATGGCCCCATATAATAATGGTGGGTCTGGGCAGACTCGAACTGCCGACCTCACCCTTATCAGGGGTGCGCTCTAACCAACTGAGCTACAGACCCGGCAACTGCTTGCGCACGGCCAGGGAATATCCCCTGCAGTACTTCGCTCTACTACGATCAGGCAATTTGTTGTGGACACTTGAGATCACGAGGTGATCATTTTACGTTTAAGGAGGTGATCCAGCCGCAGGTTCCCCTACGGCTACCTTGTTACGACTTCACCCCAGTCATGAACCACACCGTGGTAACCGTTTTCCCGAAGGTTAAACTAGCCACTTCTGGTGCAATCCACTCCCATGGTGTGACGGGCGGTGTGTACAAGGCCCGGGAACGTATTCACCGCGACATTCTGATTCGCGATTACTAGCGATTCCGACTTCACGGAGTCGAGTTGCAGACTCCGATCCGGACTGAGGCGAGCTTTCTGGGATTAGCTTCACGTCGCCGCTTCGCAACCCTCTGTACTCGCCATTGTAGCACGTGTGTAGCCCTACTCGTAAGGGCCATGATGACTTGACGTCGTCCCCACCTTCCTCCGGTTTGTCACCGGCAGTCTCCTTAGAGTTCCCGACCGAATCGCTGGCAAATAAGGATAGGGGTTGCGCTCGTTACGGGACTTAACCCAACATTTCACAACACGAGCTGACGACAGCCATGCAGCACCTGTCTCAGAGTTCCCGAAGGCACCAATCCATCTCTGGAAAGTTCTCTGGATGTCAAGAGTAGGTAAGGTTCTTCGCGTTGCATCGAATTAAACCACATGCTCCACCGCTTGTGCGGGCCCCCGTCAATTCATTTGAGTTTTAGTCTTGCGACCGTACTCCCCAGGCGGTCAACTTAGTGCGTTAGCTGCGCCACTAAATCCTCAAGGGATCCAACGGCTAGTTGACATCGTTTACGGCGTGGACTACCAGGGTATCTAATCCTGTTTGCTACCCACGCTTTCGCGCCTCAGCGTCAGTGTCAGTCCAGAAGGCCGCCTTCGCCACTGGTATTCCTCCAGATCTCTACGCATTTCACCGCTACACCTGGAATTCTACCTTCCTCTCCTGCACTCAAGTCTGCCAGTTCCAAATGCTGTTCCCAGGTTAAGCCCGGGGCTTTCACATCTGGCTTAACAGACCGCCTACGCGCCCTTTACGCCCAGTAATTCCGATTAACGCTCGCACCCTCCGTATTACCGCGGCTGCTGGCACGGAGTTAGCCGGTGCTTCTTCTGTGGGTGATGTCCTTCCTGAAACGTATTAGGCCTCAGGCTTTCTTCCCCACTGAAAGTGCTTTACAACCCTAAGGCCTTCTTCACACACGCGGCATGGCTGGATCAGGCTTTCGCCCATTGTCCAATATTCCCCACTGCTGCCTCCCGTAGGAGTCTGGGCCGTGTCTCAGTCCCAGTGTGGCTGATCATCCTCTCAGACCAGCTATGGATCGTTGCCTTGGTGAGCCATTACCTCACCAACTAGCTAATCCAACATGGGCTCATCCGATAGCGAAAGGTCCGAAGATCCCCTCCTTTCTCCCGTAGGACGTATGCGGTATTAGCGTGCGTTTCCACACGTTATCCCCCACTATCGGGCAGATTCCCATGCATTACTCACCCGTCCGCCGCTCGCCACCAGGAAGCAAGCTTCCCGTGCTGCCGCTCGACTTGCATGTGTTAGGCCTGCCGCCAGCGTTCAATCTGAGCCATGATCAAACTCTTCAGTTTAAATCTTTCATTGGTCATTAGGTGACCAATCCGGCTCGAGTATCGAAACAACTCATTGAATCGATGAGTTACTTGATGCTCGAAATGATGATTCACTTCGAAAACCTCAAGCACCCACACAAATTGCCTGATCATCTTGTTAAAGAGCGTCTTGCGAGCGACGTTTGCTGCTCAGCAAGTGGAAGCACATTCTACATTTTCTGAAGAATTTGTCAACCGCCGATTTAGCGATCGTTTCAGGAGATCACACAACCATCTCAACTGAAACACCTTCAAGAAAAAGCGAAGACCTACAAGAGGTTAGCTTCCGTGCCACCCGGCGTTTGCCCTGGCAGCGAGGGCGTACCTTACAGAGATCACCCCGGGTTGGCAAGGGCTTTTTCACCCTATCGCAAGATGCGTCATGCAGCACGTCCAGAAAAGGAAATGGCGCCCAATGAAGAAAAGGCGCCATAAGTTAACGGTTTATCAGGCAATGGGGCATTGCCATCGCACTAGCGCTATTTGCTCCCTTCTTCTACTAGGTCGTCGGGTTCTACCGTCGTCAGTCGAGCCAGACGCGGGCCGAGCCACACACGTATGGCTTCCATGCGCGCAAAGACGACCGGCACACAGACCAGACTCAGCAGCGTGGAGGTGACCAAACCGCCAATGACAGCCGTTGCCATCGGGATTCTGAAGCCTGAATCAGCGCCAAATCCCAACGCTGCGGGCACCATCCCTGCCACCATCGCCACTGTCGTCATCACAATAGGGCGAGCACGCATCATACCGGCATGCTTAAGCGCATCGTGCAGCGAACGCCCATCACGAAGCCCTTCTATCGTGAAATCGACCAGCAGAATCGCATTCTTGGTCACGATCCCCATCAGCATCAGCAGACCGATGATGGCCGGTAGATCCAATGCGGCCCCAATGAGCCACAGAGCCACAATGGCGCCAACCAAGGACAGCGGTAGCGTGAAGAGGATCGTGAGCGGCTGCAGGAAACTGCGAAACAGCAGCACCAGAATCGCGTACATGGTCAGAATGCTGGCCACCATCGTCAGCGAGAAGTTTTCGAACATTTCATCCATATACTCAGCATCGCCGTACGTCACTTGCTGCACACCTTCGGGCAGGTGCTGCAATGTCGGCAACGCCTGTGCAGCATCCAGAGCTTCGCCCAGTGATGCTGACTGCAAATTGGCTTCGATACTGATGCGACGCTGGCGGTCATGGCGATCGATACGTGCCTGGCCTTCACCGTACTGGATATCAGCAACGGCGGACAGCGGTACGCCCTTCTCATGCGTCAGGCTTGAAATACGCAGACTGCCCAGCACATCCAGATCGGAGCGATCGCGTTCGGACAAGCGGACACGCAGCGGTATCTGACGCTCCTGCATATTGTAGTGCGCTGACTGAGCATCCTGCTCACCCGCCGTTGCCGTACGCAGCACGTCACCAATAGCGGTGGTACTGACCCCTAGACGTGCAGCATCGTCGGGGCGGGGGCGTACCTGCAGTTCCGGTCGTACAGGCGCCAGACTGATCTGCACGTTCGCCAGCTGTGGTAGCCGGCGCATGTCATTGGCCACGCGGCGGGCTGCGGCTTCCAATGCCGCTGCATCGCGCCCTACCAGCATGATTGAAACTTCGCTATTGCCTTCCACTAGGAACTGGAAACGCGTATCCGGTACAGCGGCCAGTCGGCTGCGGATATCGTACTCAAACGCTTTGCGCGAAAGCTGGCGCTCATCACGCGGCAACAGTGTGATGCTGAAGCTGGCTTCATCAGGTGATTCGGCAATGGCCAGCACATGCTTGACTGCCGGATGCGCACGAAGGATATCGGTGATGCGCTGCGTCAGCTGCTGAGCCTGTGCACCGGAGCTGCCGGGCGATAGCGTGACGCGCAGCTGGGACAGGCTCGCGTCATTAGCTGGAAGGAAGCCGCTTGGCAAAGTACCCCCTACCCATATCGACACTACAAAGAGTGCCGTGGCAGCGGCCAGCGTTTTCCACGGGTGCCGTAAGGCGAGATCCAGCATGCTGACATAGCGCCGCATCAGCCCGCTTTTCGGTGATTCATCCTCATGCGCGGATACCGTGGACGCAGGCACCGCACGCATGAAGTAAGCGGCCAGTAACGGCGTCAGAAAACGTGCCACCAGCAGCGAGCACAGCACCGCTATGGCCGAGGTTAAGCCAAACTGGCGGAAATACTGGCCGATGACACCGGGCACGAACCCTACCGGTGCGAAGACCGCCACGATCGTCAGTGTCGTGGCCAGTACGGCCAGTGAGATGCCATCCGCGGCATGCAACGCTGCGCGGTAGGGCCGTTCTCCCATGTGGATATGGCGATCTATGTTTTCGATCTCGACGATGGCGTCGTCGACAAGAATGCCGATGACCAGCGTCAGTGCCAGCATCGTGATGCTGTTGAGCGTGAAGTTCAGCCACAGCATGGCAAGAAACACCGGCAGAATCGACAGCGGCAAGGCAATGGCAGCTATCGCCGTTGCACGCCAGTCACGCAGGAACAAGAAGACCACCAAGATCGTCAGGACGGCCCCTTCTACAAGCGTATGCATGGCAGTGCTGTAGCTGGCGCTGGTATAGGCCACCGTCGAGGTCACTTCATGCATGGCAATGCCCGGCTGCTGAGCCTGCAGCGCTTGCAGTCGTTCGGCGACACGCTCGGCGACTTGGGTATCGCTGTAGCCTTTTCCTCGCCAGATGGAGAACCCTACCGCAGGCTCGCCGTTGAACTGAGCAAAACCAGAGGGTTCGGTAACGGTCTCTCGGATGTGCGCCAGTTCGCCCAACGGCAACCAGCGCCCACCAGGCATCGCAATAGGTAAGGTTCCTAGCGTATCGGGCCGCGCCTGCCGCCCCTGTACGCGAATCGTGTGGCGTTGGACAGACGTTTCCAGATGACCGCCAGGCACGTTGACATAAGTATCACGCAGCTGAGCATTCAGCGTTTCGATGCTCATGCCATACTGCGCCAGCACAGCGGGGTCCGGTTCGATACGCAGTTCCTGCGTGGCGCCGCCAAAGCGAGTGACGCGCTGGACACCCGGTACGGCTAAAAGCTCTCGGCGAACGGTATCATCCACATACCATGATAGCGCGGCAGAAGATTGCCCCGGAGCGTCTAGTACGTACTGCAGCATGGCCCCGCCTTCGACATCCACGCGCTGAATGACCGGCTCGGGTATGTTCTGAGGCAGTTCACCGCGGATCTCTCCGATAGCGGCACGCACATCACTGACCGCACGATCGGGGTCTGTTCCCAACTGAAATTCAACGGTGGTGTCACTTTCAGAGGCCTTGGCGGTCGACTCGATATGACGCACACCAGACAGCCCAGTCAACGCATTTTCGACGCGACGGGTTATCTCCGATTCAATTTCAGAAGGTGCGGCACCGGGCTGTACGACGGCAACGCTGACCAGCGGAAAGGCAACCGGCGGGTTGGCATTCACGGGCAAGCGCAGGAAAGCCATAACACCGGCCAGCGTCAGTACGCAGAACAACACGACGGTAGGGATCGGGTGACGAATCGCCCAAGAAGATAGTCCTTGTTTCATGGCTGCACGCTCGTGGTGGTATGAGTGGCAAGGGGCACGCCTTCGACCCTTTCCCCTTCCGACAACAAAGCGGCACCGGCCAACACGACCGTATCCTGAGGCGTCACGCCGTGACTGATTTCAACCCATTCGCCATCGCGCCCACCTGTGCTCACATCCACGCGCTTGACGCGCTGATCCGCACCAACAACGAATACATAGGTAGAGCGACCGTCATTGCCGTAACGCAGTGCACGCGCATCCAGCGCCAGTGCTTGGTGCTCATCCAATGACAGTTGAACGCTGCCTGTCGTACCCGCCCGCAGACGTGACAGCGCACCATCAGTTGCCGTGATGCGTACATCGCCATACCCGGTATCGCTATCCACAGCCGCCGCGACCTGTCTGACCTGCCCAGGCAGGTGACGTGATGACAGGGTCAGCTGAGCGGGCATTCCGACAGAAATGTCCGACAGCACGGAGGCCGGCACCTGCGCACTGAACTCAAGCTCACCGTCACGCACCAGGGTAAACAAAGGGGTCTGCGCATTGACCAGTGCACCGGTCTGTACCTGCCGCTGGACGATCAGCCCCGCAACAGGAGCTCGTACTTCGGCATGCGCTAGCTGGATACGGGCCGCTTCCGTTTGGGCGCGCATCTGCTTCACCGCGGCCTGTGCCTGCTCATATTCTGCCTGAGCACTGGCGTAGGCAGCAGTGGCCGCTTCCAGTTCCTGTGTGCTGATCGCTCCGTCAGGCTGCAAGCGACGAGCGCGGTCAAGTGCCGATGCCGTTTCCTTCATATGCGACTGAGCATGCACCCGTTCAGCACGACTACGCTGTATGCCCTGCTGGGACTGTTCAAGCTGCGCGGACAAGGCATTACGTTCGAGGCGTGCAAGCACCTGCCCTTGCTGCACTCGCATACCGACATCGGCCAGCACTTCACGTACACGCACGCTGTCCAGCGGTGCCATCACCGTGACCTCTTCTCGCGCCACCCAGCGCCCAGAAGCTGTCACCCGCCGAGCCATCGTGCGCGCCTGTGCATGCTGAGTTTCTACGCGCTGGGCAGAAGGCGATACAGGCTGCTCTTCCGCCCACACCTTCTCCTGTGCACCAAGCACTATCACCAGCGCCATTGCCCACCACGCATGCCGTCCACATTTCCCATAGGAGATCATCGTTAGCCACCGCATGTCTTAGAACGTGTAATCCAGCATGGCGAACCCGGCAGCGCCGGTGCCGCTTTCCACGATAGGGCTGTGACGAGCGCGATCGCTGAATGCCATCAGATTGGCCCCCATCAGCAGGGTCCAGTGGGCGTTAAAGCTGTGCTGCCAGTCCAAAGAGGTGGAGTAAGCGTAGATGCCGGACTTAGCATCGAAGCGCTCGAAGCGCGAGGTACGTTCCTGCTGCTCGCTTACCCCGAAATAGGTGCGGTTATAGCGGCCATCCCCCATGTGGGCGTTGACACCAAGTGTCACCGTATCGGTCGAACTGTTGAACAGCGTGCTTTCTAACCCAAACCGATAGCGGTTACCGCGCTGATAACCTGCCACACGGAATTCGGCTTCGCCGCTGACAGCCAGCCATGGAGTGATGGCCTGAGAGAGCAACAAATCGGCGGTAGTGGCACCCGTCACATCGCCCATGCCGCGCAGACGATCTGAACCGGCTCGCCATGAGCTGTCATGATCTTTGCGACCAGGGTCATAGGCCAAAGCGCTGCTGATATAGAAACCGCTGTCATTCATGTATTCGGCACCGATACCACGCGTCGAATCAGCGAAAAAGATACCGCGAGAAAGACTGAGGGTTGGCAGCAGCAGCGCATGCGTCTGCTGAGAGCCCATATAGCGAGGGCTAACGATAGTGCCTAAGCCAACGGCAACGGTGGTCTTATCTCCCCACAGGCTGCGCGATGTCTCGGGCACGTTTTCTTGGGTCTGACTGGCGTGAGAAACGCATGCACATGCCAGTCCCATGACGGACAGCACGGCACGCAGAGGGGCCTTGAAGCGGCGTGTAGTCATTCGTACTGCTCCTCGCAAGGAATGTAGAGGAGAAGCAGTACACCAACGTCTTGGCAAGGGGGGCCTAAGAAAGGATCAATATTCGATGAAGAAAAGACGGATTCTCTTAACGGGGCAGGACGATACGAAGAGAAGCACCACCACCATCACGGTTATGGACGGTCAGATGCCCCCCGTGGGCCTGCACAATCGCGGCCGCTACGGCCAGCCCCAGCCCACTGCCTCCCGCATGCCGCGAACGCGAACTTTCCGCTCGCCAGAACCGGTCGCATGCACGCGCCAGATGCTCGGGAGCAAAACCGGGACCGCCATCATCGACGGCAATAAGCACACCACCCTCCTGCAACCGTGCCTGAAGTATGACCCAGCCCCCCGAGGCCGCGTAGCGCATGGCATTGTCGAGCAGGATAGACACTACTTGGCCGAGTCGATCCCGATCCGCTCGCAGCTGTAACGCATCATCCGCCTCGACCTGAGCCTGCATGCCCAGCTCTCGCAGTCGCGGAGCCGCCCAGGCCATGCGCTCTTCCAACAGCGACCGCACGGCAAAATCGCTCGGTGACAGTGCCAGCTGTTCCGCCGAGATCAGCGAGAGCAGATACAGGTCATTGATGAGGTGGTTCAGCTGGTCCAACTGACGCATGATCAGCTGGAAATTCTGTGTAGTAGGCTCGAAGACACCGTCCAGCATACCCTGCAGACGTCCCTTGGCGGCCGTCAGCGGAGTTCGCAGCTCATGCGCTGTAGCCGCACTGGAGGCTTGCAGCTCGCGCTCGCGCCGCTCTAGACGTTCGGCCATACGGTTGAAGTCGTCCGTTAAGCTGCGCAGCGCCTCGGGCGAGTGCTGGGCCAGTGCAGCACGGGAAGTGAAATCGCCTTGGGCGATCTGATCGGCCGAAATGGCCACAGCACTGAGCTGGCGCGACAGGCGCAGTGACATCCATGCCCCACCAACAAGGATCAGCGGAATCGACAGCACGATGAAGCCGCCGAAGAACAGCAGATCCTTGTTTTCAGACTCGTTGGTGAAGTATTCCCCGTACATGTATTCCCCGTAGATCTGCAGCAGACGCTGGCGGTCTCCTCGAGGCTGCGCTTCAAGCATATCCAGCTCTTGACGCACGGGCGCAGGAATCTTGGCCCGCAGGTGCCCTTCCCACCAAGCAAACCGCAGCCACATTCCACCACAGACGAACAGGATGGCCGACATCGCCAGCGCGATCATGCGCACGCCGATCCAGCGCCAGAGCGGCGCACCGGGACGCACTCTGCGTTTACGAAGGAATCCGATCATGGGGCGCGCACTCTCACGAGACGTTGCTGAAACGATAACCCAGCCCGCGCACAGTCAGCAGGACATCCTGCACGTTCACCTGTTCCAGCTTGCGGCGCAGATTGTAGATATGCACATCAACCACGCGTTCCAGCGCATCGCTTTCAGGCAAGCAGCGCTCTAGCAGCTCAGCACGCGAAAACATACGTGTAGGCCGTGCCATCAGCATGGCCAGCATGCTGAACTCCGTACGCGTCAGGTCGATCGGCTGACAGGCCCCGTCGACGTCAATGGATGCCTGCGCGGCTTCAACATCGACCACCAAATTGCCGTGCCGCAAACACTGACGGCGGTCCTGTGCGCTGCCACTCCAGCGCCGCAAGACCGCGTGGACACGCGCGACAACCTCACCGGGATTGTAGGGCTTGACCACATAGTCGTCGGCCCCGTACAGCAAGGAGTTGATGCGGTTCGACTCGCTGCCGACCGCCGTGACCATGATGACGGGCGTCGTCGAATGCTGGCGGATCGCGGCCATGACATCATTACCGCTCAGACCGGGCAGCATGATATCCAGCAGCACCAGATCGGGGCGCCACTGTGCATGCTGCTCCAAGGCTTGGTACCCATCGGCAACGTGGCGCGTCTGAAAACCATCTCGCTTCAGATAGGCACCTAATACCTCGGCGCCATCAAAATCGTCTTCGACGATCAACACTCTGCGCTGACTCATAGACCCGTTCTCTTCATGATATCTTGATAGTCCGTCAATATTCCCTTGATTCCAAAATGAGAATATCGCTTCCAATTTCAGCTCATATTTATTATCAACACCAAGCCTTACTTTTATCGTCGACCGGGCTTCATCATAGAAAATGATGTTATGCATTTCAATTAAACAATTTAATGCCATGCATTATTTAAGAAAGGAATGATCTGTTTTCGGGAAAGCACATGCTTGCAGCCCGCAGATAGGCAACGGACGGGGCTACACTGCGGCAAGTGCAGTCATAAGCACGGTGGGTACCGACAAGATATTTCCTCTTTCATTTCCATACGAGGATATTCGTTATTCGTCACTGGTGATCATTACCTTATTGTAATCGTACCGACTTATTGTCATGAAAAATAAATGCAAGGCAATGGTAGATGAATGATTATCCTTTGAATATAACGGGCGTTATATGAACAACATGCTATATCGTACCAGCTGTCTATTAACCCTCTGTGCTCTGGCAGGCTGCTCATTGGCGCCCGATTACGAACGTCCGACCGCGCCCATTGCAGCCCGCTATCCCACTCAGGACACATCAGCAACGGCTTCCACTGCCGTGCTGGAAGATGGTGCTCTCTTCTATACAGACGAACGGTTACGCAAACTGATGACGCTGGCGCTCGCCAACAATCGGGACTTGCGCCTTGCCGCACTAACGTCAGAACGTCTGCAAGGCCAGTACCGTATTCGCCTTGCAGAGCAGTGGCCGGCATTGAACGCCGAGATCAGCCAAGAGCACATTCGCCCCGAGTCCTCGTCGGACACGGCAACGTATGGCTTGGCGATTTCAGGATATGAGCTGGACCTGTTCGGTCGCGTACACAGCCTTAAGGAAGCAGCGCTTGCAGACTATTTCTCGTCCGTGGCCTCGCGCCATGCGGCTCAGCTGAGCTTGACGGCTGCCGTCGCCACCACGGACCTATCGCTGAGAGCCGACGAGCGACTGCTCGCATTGGCCCGCGAGTCACTGCAGGATCAACAGCAAACCACGACGCTGGCGCGCAAGCGTTCTGCTGAGGGACTCGACGATGAGCGTGCCTATCAACAAAGCCTTTCTGCGGAACAGGATGCCATCGCGGCCGTTGCCCGCTACGAGCAACAGCGAGCACAGGACGAACACGCCTTGCTGCAGCTACTCGGCGTTCCCGAGCTTCCCTCCGACATTCCTAGTGCTGCGATAGCCCCCATTGAACAAGTCATCGGTGACGTTCCGGCAGGACTGCCTGCAGACCTACTGACACGCCGCCCGGACATCGTCGCCGCCGAAGACCGCCTGATGGCCGCCAATGCCTCCATCGGCGCTGCACGCGCCGCCTTCTTCCCCCGCATTGCATTGACGGGATCATACGGCCGCGCAAGCAACGATCTGGCCCATCTGTTCAACGATTCGGTTCGCGGCTGGTCGTTTTCGCCGAGCGTGACGCTGCCGCTGTTCGATTTTGGTGCTCATCAGGCCAACTTGGAGGTCGCCAAGGTCGAAAAAGAGATGGCTGTGGCAGAGTATGAGAAAGCAATTCAAGGCGCATTCCGAGAAGTGGCGGACAGCCTGAGTGCCAAAGCCACCCTACAGAAGGAATCCGAGGCCGCCCAGCGCAAGGCCGAGGCTCAACACAGAAGCGCACGGCTTGCCGACCAGCGCTTTCAGTCTGGACGCGATAGCCGCATCGACATGATGAGTGCCCGCACGGCATGGCGCGAGGCAAAGCAAGCGCAGATCCAGATGTCGCTGCGTCAGCAGCTCAATCTAATCACACTCTACAAATCGCTAGGCGGTGGCTGGGACAGACAGGCCTTGCTGTCTCACATGAGGCCAGCGACCTAACGACACTACTCTCTTCCTCTTTCCGCATCTCTCTTAAAGATGCACCGTTTTGTCAGCGCTGCATGACCACGGAAGGTCTAGCGCTGACACCTTTCTTCGCCCAGATGCCTTCACTAGCGCGTGAAAAGCTAACCCGCCAGACGATCTTCTTCATCGTTCAGTACTCTTCATCTTTCAGTACAACGACGCAATTCGGAGCCAAAAGGATCAGCGCCATGGCAGTTGCAATCGTGAGCGCTGCAGCGTCATGCGAGGCCCCTTCCCTTATCGGTGCTGTGTTGAGGTTACTCGGCATGCGCCGCCAACTCACCGAAGTACCACCGCTCACAGCGATAGTCATCACTGGCGAACAATAGGCCCTGCTCTTCCATACCTGATGGCAACGCCAGCGCCCACTCATCGCTGAGTCGCTGATGTTCGATAAAGGATCGTTGCCCAAAGTGGTTCTCACCCGGTCCCGTGTGAGCCTGAAAATAGTCTTCACTCGTATAGATGCACAGCTCGCTGGCAAACATACTGGGCAGAACGATGCAGCAGGTGACTCGGCACTCGGACAATGCCGCAGGCTTGGCAGCGATTAAGTGAGCACACGCCGCGATCATTTCCTGTGCACAGTAGGCTTGCAGGACGGAAGACGTCTGTTTGCCCTCGACTAGCGCACTCGCAACGGGGATCTTGATGCTCCAATAGCCGTGTGCGTAGTCCTCATCCGTCAGGGTGGGGAAATACCCTTCGAAGGATGCGGCCCAGCGACTAATCGCCCGCAGACGACGTGGTATGCCGCGCAGCTTCTTATGAGTGAACGAAAGTGATCGAGCCATGACATGCCCCTATGCAATTGACGTTCTGGTAGCTGCCCCACGCTTGCCGGCACAGAAGCCTCACAGCGTGCAGGCAAGGGTACGGTGACAGCCTATAAAGGATGAGGATGAGAAGGAACAGACATATGTGAAAGAGATGCGATTGCGCCATGTCGACTAAACGGCCGCTTCGCGATGACAGAAGGAAGGTGACAACAACAGATATGGATAGGAAGGAGAGTAGATAAAAACAGAAAA
This sequence comes from Zymobacter sp. IVIA_12111.31 C1, assembly GCF_047495495.1. Classification (GTDB taxonomy): domain Bacteria; phylum Pseudomonadota; class Gammaproteobacteria; order Pseudomonadales; family Halomonadaceae; genus Zymobacter. The sequence continues at coordinate 644,632 of NZ_CP179930.1, read as the reverse complement.
AGCCGCTAGGCGAACCTAGCGGCTTTTTCATTAAATTAGTGGCGGAGAGGGAGGGATTCGAACCCTCGAAGCCTTTCGACTTACACACTTTCCAGGCGTGCTCCTTCGACCACTCGGACACCTCTCCGTTCAATGTCTTGCGACATCGAAGTGGTGCGTATACTAACCGCCTTACATCGGGATTGCAACCCCTCTCTCCCGATTCCTATACATAAAACATCCACTAAGGACAGAGCACAACGATCACGCCGTGGAACATCACGACCAGTATTCGATGAAATCGGCCGGTTCAAGGGCCACCGGAGGACGCGGTTCCGTGGCGGGTGTTCCCAGATAGATGAAGCCTACCAATTCATCCATCGGCTTCAGTTCGAAAGCACCGCGTACCAGCGGGTCGGTAGCGTAATCCCCCGTACGCCAAAACGCACCAAGGTCTTGCGCGTAGGCCGCGTACAGCATGGCATGTGCCGCACACCCTGCCGTGATGACCTGTTCCTGACGTGGAATGCGCTCGGTGCGTTCAACGCGGGCGATAACCGCGATGATCAGCGGCGCCGTTAGCGGCTTCTGACTGACCGCTGCCAGTGTTTCGTTCGAGGTGCCAGGAGCACGCGATTTGAGCGATGCGGCCATCAGGCGACCCAACGTCGCTCGCCCTTCCCCACTGATTTCGACAAAGCGGAAAGGGGCCAGCGCACCGTGATCGGGCGCACGCAGCGCGGCTCGGTAAAGCAGATCAAGCTGCTCGGCTGAAGGGGCGGGATCGGTCAGGCGACCACATGAACGACGCTGCAGCAGTAACGTATCAGCCTGCATGAAGAACCTCTTGATGACAGAAGCTCCGGTAAACCGGAGCTTCATGGTGAAGGGAACGTGCGCGCACCTTACTGACGGATAAGGCGCGGCCAAGCGGGCAACGCCGTCAGATCATGATCCGGCGTAGCGCGCGTCGGGTTGATATCCAACCCGCCTCGTCGAACATAGCGTGCACTTACCACCAATGACTCGGGCGCAATACGGGACATGATATCCACAAAAATACGCTCGACACAGTGCTCGTGGAAATCCTGGTGCTGGCGATAGGAGATCAGATAGGCCAGCAGCCCCTCGCGTGCCATACGCGGCCCGCGATAGCGAATGATGACGGTGCCCCAGTCAGGCTGCCCCGTGACAGGACAGTTGGACTTAAGCAGATGCGAATACACCGTCTCTTCGACAATCTCCTCCGACGCCTTGGTCAGCAGTTCCGGCGTGGGCGTGTAGTGCTTGATGGCAACGTCCAGATCATCAAGACACTCGCCCGGCATCGTCTGCCCTGCCAGCGAAGAGGCCTCCACACTCAGCAGTTCGACGCTCACAGGCGCACCCGCGGCGGCACTAAGGTCTCGCATCATACGCGCCACGACCTCGTCCTCCGAAGCGAACGCGGTCTGGTTGAAGCTGTTCAGATACAGCTTCCACGACTTGGACTCGATCAGATTAGGCGACTGCGCTGGTAAAGTGAAACGCCCGATTCTGACATTCGGCCGCCCAGAAGGTTCCAGCCAGGAAATCTCGAACGCCTGCCACTCATCAACGCCCACGAACGGCAGCGCGGCAGCATCGACGATGCCCAACGGGCGTCGCTGAGGCATGCGGTCAATCGGGAACAGCAGCGACGCATCGTACTGCTCAGGATAGGCCGATTCATGTCCCAGCGGAGCATCGACCAGAAGTTCGGACTGCGTTTTCATCAGCTACGGATTCCTTTACCTTTCGCCAGCATGTACAGCGCCGCCAAGAACATGACCACGATGAAAAGCACGATCACGGCCAGCGCCCAACCGATACCCACATCGGCGATGTTTAGAATACCGTACCGGAAACCGTTCACCATATAGAGCACAGGGTTGATCAGCGATACGTTACGCCAGAACTCGGGCAGATCGTTGATCGAATAGAACACACCGCCCAAGTAGGTCAGCGGGGTTAGCACAAAGATCGGGATGATCGAGATATCATCAAACTTGTTGGCGAACAGCGCATTGATGAAGCCTGCGATGGAAAACATGGCCGACGTCACGACCACCACCAAGACGGTCAGCAGCGGATGCGCCACGTGTACGGTGGTGAACAGCAGCGATACGATCGTGACGATCAGCCCAACCAGCAGGCCGCGTGCCATGCCACCAATCACAAACCCGGTCAGGATGACCCAGCTGGGCATCGGTGACACCATCATCTCTTCGACCGAACGCTGGAACTTGGTGCCAAAAAACGATGACGCCACATTGGAGTAGCTGTTGGTGATGACCGACATCATGATGAGGCCGGGCACGATGTAGTCGATATACGCCACACCGTCGATGTTACCAATGCGCGAGCCGATCATACTGCCGAAGATAAGAAAGTACATCGACATGGTGATGGATGGCGGCAGCAGCGTCTGCGGCCAGATACGCATGAAACGGCGAACTTCTCGAACGGTCAACGTCCAGAGCGCGACCATGATCTGCTGGGCATTCATCCGCGAATCTCTCTTCCCTTGTGATCTACCAGTGAAACGAACAGTTCTTCGAGGCGGTTAGAACGGTTGCGCATCGACATCACCTCGATGCCGTGCTCGGAGAGCTGTGCGAAGGCGTCATTAATCTTGCGCCCCTTGGGCACGACTAATTCCAGCTGCATATCATCAAGGCGGCGCAGCTCGAACCCTTCCAGCACCGGTGCCTGTACCAACGAACGCTCGGTATCCAGAATGAAGGTTTCGGTATCCAGCTGCTGTAGCAGTGCGCGCATGCTGGTGTTCTGCACGATCTGCCCTTTGTCGATGATGGCGATGTTGCGGCACAGACTCTCGGCTTCTTCCAAGTAGTGCGTGGTCAGAATGATCGTCATGCCTTTTTCGCGGTTGATGCGCTGCATGTATTCCCACATGCTGCGACGCAGCTCAATGTCGACGCCGGCCGTCGGCTCATCAAGAATCAGCAAGCGCGGCTCATGCACCAGCGCACGAGCGATTAGCAGACGGCGCTTCATTCCGCCCGAAAGCATCCGCGCGGCCACATTGCGCTTTTCATACAGCCCCAGATCTTCCAGCAGCTGCTCGGCACGCGCCTTGGCGACCTTGTAGCGGATCCCGTAGCAGCCCGCCTGCGCGGTGATGATGTCTTCGACTTTCTCGAACTGGTTGAAGTTGAACTCTTGGTTCACGAAACCGATGTCAAACTTGGCTCGTGAAAAATTCCTGTCGATATCGCGCCCGAAGATTTCGACCTTACCTGAGGTCTTGTTGACCAAAGAGCTAAGAATGCCGAGTGTCGTCGATTTACCCGCCCCGTTAGGGCCAAGCAGAGCGAAGAAGTCACCTTCAGCCACATCAAGGTCAATGCCCTTGAGGGCCTGGTGAGTACCGTAGGTCTTGGTCAACCCGCGGATGGAAAGCGCTGGAGTCCCCATGCGTCACTCCCTGTGCAGCGGTGGATGATCATATCCGTGGATAGAGAAGAAAATTTGGACGGCAGTATGGCATAGCCCATGCATCCGGCCGAATCGAGGATAGCGGCCTACAAAGGCCGTATTTATTTGCATGCTAACAAAAAAGCCCGCACACCGCGAACATAGCGATACCCGTCTGATAAACTCAGCATAGTGGGGGAACAGCAGCATTCAAAAAGTGGGCTACGGTACTGACATGCCCATAGTATGGCGTATCTATACGAAAATAGTGAGAACGGTTGCAGACTTAAGCGTATCGACCGATCTGTTTTATAGCAGAACGCCATGCGACACGACGAATCGTTCGAGCAAACGGAAGCGGAATGTATTGCAGCAGCGAAGACCGCTAGAAAGCAGTACAAAGAGAAACTAACTAAAGGAGGGAAAAGAAGTGGCGTCCCATAGGGGGTTCGAACCCCTGTTACCGCCGTGAAAGGGCGGTGTCCTAGACCACTAGACGAATGGGACGCATTGGCTGTCAGGAAGACAGCAGATTCCTGAATAGGAACGCCGCTATTATGCCCATTATGCGTAGAATGGTCAACTATTCAGCACGCCCTTCTTCCCCACGTCGATCTTCCATCTATCCCTCTGTTGAAGACGAGGCACTTTTTTCCATGCTCACGCGTCCATTCATGCTGAGCTGCACAACGCACACCCCTCCTCCCGCCACCATAAGAATGGCAATGATGAAAGACGAGAGCATCCCGACGGCATGATATGAAGATGCCATCGAGCCAAAGCTGGCCCCCAGGAACAGTATGAACGTGTAAAGAGACATCGCTATACCTCGATACTAAGGGCACATCGTCGACATGCCCACCCTGCCCGCTGTTCGCCTACCGTCGATGCGCTACATGGATCGCTAAGCAGATAGCGACAAGCACCACCAGCGATGCCAGTGCGCCGATGGACAGCATCACCGCATTCAGACCACCGTATCTCAGCATTCCCGCATACAGTGCCCCAGCAAATGCCGTTCCCAAAGCGAAGCAGCCTTGCTGCACGGTAGCCAGCGCACCGCTCACTTCGCTGGCATAGCGCCTATCGACATGGGAAAGCGTCAGCCGATAGGCCGATGTCAGCATGATGGCATTGCCCAGCCCGATCACGCCCGTCGCTCCCCACAGGTCATAGAACGTCAAGCGATGGTTGAAGTGGTAGAACAGCCAGATTGTCGCCAAAAAGCCGCTCACGGTTAGAAGTGCGCCCAAAGCGTACGACAGGTGATCACCAAGGCGATGGCCCAGCCGCTTGCTGATGAGTGAGCCGACGAAGAACATTGCACCCAGCGCGACAAACGCATTTCCCGATTCAAGCGGCGTAAAGCCGAGCTCGCTCTGCAGACACAGCGCGGTCACGAACAGGTATCCCGGGAATGCGAAAGTGACCGTCATTTCTCGCACAAATCCGTTCTTGACCATCGCTTCCCTGAACATCGACGGGGGAAGAATCGCCTTCCTTCCCGCCCGCTCATGGCCGCGTTCAACCCGCCATAGCAAGAATGCACACGGCACCGTCGCGGCCAGCCACCACCACAGCCCATGCCACCGTCCGCCAAGGGATATCGGTACCATGACGGACAGCAGGCACAGAATGAACAGGGCGATTCCTCCCAGATCCATGCTCTGCCGGGTGTCCGACGACCGCGTTTCAGGGATGGTCAGACAGCCAAATATAAAGATGACGATACAGATGGGCACATTGATAAAGAAGGCCACCCGCCATCCCAGATTCCACAGGTTGGCGGAGACCAGCCAGCCCCCAGCCACCTGACCAAGAATGGCGGATAGTCCACCGATTGAAGTATAAATGCCAACAACATAGCGGTGGCGTTCGCCCTCAAGCGTGGCATGGATCGTGGCGAGTATCTGAGGCAGCAGAAGTGCAGCAAATACGCCTTGCAGAACGCGCCCAAGAAGCATCGACACGATGCCCGACGCAAGGCCACAAAGCGCCGAAGCGATGCAGAACCCGACGATACCTACCATGAACAGACGCTTTCTGCCGTACTTGTCTCCCAGGCGCCCGCCCGTAGTGATCAGTGCAGAAAAGCTCAGGCCATACAGCGCCACGATCAGTACCAGCCCGGTTTCATCCGTATTCAGTGCCTTACCAAGCACATCAAGAGACACATTCACGATCGCGAAATCTACCTGCGGCAGCACCTGCCCGATAACGAGAAGCAGTACCGCGACGATAGACAGTCCGCTGACATTATTTTCATGCTGCATATTTGCATGCCTATATGATAATTCGATGAAATAACGATGACATAAACATATAATGAATAGCGGACCTTACATAGCTCATAAATATCGTTGTGAAAACTACCTTGCATCTGGAAGCGCTCCAAGGCTTATACCTTCACACGGCTTCGGTCGAGCTTAACGGGACCAACAAACGTGATGCATCTGGTGCTGCAGGGCAACACACCGCCGATAACCGCATACATTTCTGCACACGATCATGATATTCACTCGACGTCTTTCCAGATATCTAATGATTACCCCTTTCGATGGTGATATTTATTTAATAAATAATGATCATGCAGGAGTAGTTGGCACCTTTCCACGTCTTCTATTATATATACAAGGCCATCATTACCTGTTCTTAATCGCTGGACTGCATTATGCTCTCTGCTCTACACCGCACAAGAAACAGTTTAGACATGTATAAATTGTATAGGGCTAATGGATGCACCCAGACAATCTCAAATGGGTAGGTGATTTTCTGCGGGCCAAGCGAGAAAGCATTTCACCCGAAGCGGTAGGACTGCCCAGACCGGCACGTACGCGTACGACAGGGTTGAGAAGAGAAGACGTCGCCGATCTTTCCGGTATCAGTACCGTCTGGTACAGCAAGATAGAGCGCGGCCAGGCCGCGGGCATCTCTGCACAGGCCTTCTCGTCCATATCCTCCGCTCTGCGGCTGACCAAATCCGAACGCGAATACCTGCACAACCTTATCTTCCCGCAGACACGCGCCCACAAGGCTCCCTGCCAGACGACATCGGCGCATACGCTGCAACTGCTGACGCAGCTCAACCCGCTGCCCGCACTACTGGCGAACGACTACCTAGACATCGTGGCATACAACGACGCGTTTCAGCTGATGATCGGTTTCGACCTCAACGACCTTCCTGCCGAAGCACAGAACTACCTTCACCTGACCATCACGCACCCTGAATGGAAAAGATTTGCCTGCATCGACAGCGAAGAAACTCTGGCGCTGCGGATAACGCGCATGGCAGGCTTTCTACGCGATACCCTCGCCAAACGCCCCAATGACGACGTGCTGAAGCAACGAATTTGTGCCTTCAAAGCGCAGTCACCACTGTTCCACACCGTATGGAGCGCCAATACCGTACTGCAGCCGGAAGAAGTGACCTACACCTATCGTCATGCTCGATTAGGAATAATGGCGCTGGACAAGCAGCTGTGGTGGCACACCAATGGCAATGCCAGTAGCCGCTTGAACGTCTACTACCCCCAGCACGATGCCGACCTCCAGCGGTTGCAGCAGCTCGTGTCGACACACGCTGACCAATCGCCCTCCCCGCCATAGGGCACACTCAATCCAGCTCAATCCAAGTGTCCCTTCAACGATGAGCTTAGCGTCGAAAACACGTTCATCGTGACGGGCTATGGATATTGCCCCGTGACTCTTCACGCTATGAAGGATAAGGCATAAGGTAGGCGTCCTTGGGGCAGCACGGGCTGCCACGGTCTTACGGCTCTTTTGATGAGGAATCGGTAATGTCCGCGACGACGACCTTACCCGACGACGGCCACGCATCACTCTTTCGCAAGGTGACGTGGCGGTTAGTGCCTTTCCTGTGTTTCTGCTATCTCGCGGCGTACCTCGACCGCATCAACGTCGGCTTTGCACGACTGCAAATGCTGGACGATCTGGGCTTCAGCGAAGCCACCTTCGGTCTGGGAGCGGGGTTATTCTTTCTGGGCTATATCCTACTGGAAGTGCCGAGCAACCTAGCGCTACAGCGCGTCGGTGCACGGCTGTGGATCGCCAGAATCATGCTGACGTGGGGCATTCTGTCGGCCTGCACCCTACTGGTCAAAACACCGCTCCAGTTCCACATCCTGCGCTTCTTCCTAGGGGCTGCCGAAGCCGGTTTCCTACCCGGTGTTCTGTTCTATCTGACCCAATGGTTTCCCAGCCAGCGCCGTGGTCGCATCATCGCGCTGTTTATGATCGGCCTACCGCTGTCATCCGTCATTGGTGGCCCGCTTTCGGGCTGGATTATGAAGGCCGCCCACGACCTGCATGGACTGCACGGCTGGCAGTGGCTATTTCTGCTCGAAGGTTTGCCCAGCATTGCACTGGGCATTCTCGCCTTCTGGTGCCTACCAGACTCACCACGCCACGCACGCTGGCTGAACGAACAGGAACGCGCCACGATCGACTCCGTGCTAGCCCAAGACCAGGCAGAAATGCCTGCTGCGCGCCATCGTTTCAGAGACGGTTTCTGGAACCTAAAGGTGTGGATGCTAGGCGGCATTGATTTCTCGATCCTACTGACCGCCTATGCACTGGGGTTCTGGATGCCCACCTTTATCAAAGCGACAGGCATCAGCGATGCCTTCCATATAGGCCTGTTGACGGCACTGCCCAGCGTGGCAGCCCTTATCGGCATGCTCGCCATCGGCGCCAGCTCCGACCGTCACCGCGAACGCCGCTGGCACATCATCATACCGTTCGTTATTGGCGCAGTGGCCATGGCGGGTAGCACGTTCTTCACTCACAGCACGTGGGCAACGGTGCTGCTGTTCTCGATCGCACAAGCCATGGTGATCGGTGCCGTTCCCGTCTTCTTCAGCCTGCCGGCGACCTTTCTGAAAGGGACGGCCGCAGCAACAGGCTTCGCACTGGCCTGCTCGCTGGCCAATATCGCTGGACTGGTCAGCAACTCTGTCATGGGCTTTGCAATGCAGTTGAGCGGGCAGGCCGGAGGCGCCATGTGGTTCTTTGCCGTGTGCCTGCTCGCCAGCGCGCTGCTGGTAGTGGCCCTGCCGGCAAAAGTGGTTAATCGCTAATACCGATGTCCTGCTTATTGCCAACATGGCAGTAAGCAGGACAGACTCATCCCACCTCTTTACGGCTTCCGCCACTAGCGAATACTCGTATTTCAGCATCTTCCGCTCAACAGAGCATAGCGACACTTTCATCACCATGATCAAAACAGATGCAGGGGACGACATCGTGCGGAGTAATGGTATGCAGAAATAGTGCTTATAAGCATCAGGTGCGGAACTCAAAAGCGCAACAGCAGCTGATCGAGAGGAAAAAAGGGCGAGATTGAAGATATCGTAGAAACAAAAAAAGAGCCTTTCGGCTCTTTCTCTGATGAAGTGCAGACTAACATCATCTACACAACCTGAATTGGAGCGGGAAACGAGGCTCGAACTCGCGACCTCCACCTTGGCAAGGTGGCGCTCTACCAACTGAGCTATTCCCGCATAACAGAAGAAGGTGGCGTCCCATAGGGGGTTCGAACCCCTGTTACCGCCGTGAAAGGGCGGTGTCCTGGACCACTAGACGAATGGGACACACTGGAGCGGGAAACGAGGCTCGAACTCGCGACCTCCACCTTGGCAAGGTGGCGCTCTACCAACTGAGCTATTCCCGCATATCTAGGAAGAAGTGGCGTCCCATAGGGGGTTCGAACCCCTGTTACCGCCGTGAAAGGGCGGTGTCCTGGACCACTAGACGAATGGGACACATTGGAGCGGGAAACGAGGCTCGAACTCGCGACCTCCACCTTGGCAAGGTGGCGCTCTACCAACTGAGCTATTCCCGCTTAGTACTTCCTATTGCCTCAAGCTTCCGAAAAAGGTGGCGTCCCATAGGGGGTTCGAACCCCTGTTACCGCCGTGAAAGGGCGGTGTCCTAGGCCACTAGACGAATGGGACCTATCGCAACCGTTTCCGGTGAACTCAAGATGGCGCGCATATTATCGGCATAATGGTGAAGTGTCAAGCTACGACGTTGATATTTGAGTCATTGAATTGTGTCAGCGGGCTTCACATTCGACATCTGTAGCGCGTCATTCCAGAAACAGCGCGGCTTTCAGTGCCTTATTCTTCTACAGCAGACGGCCTTTCACTAAAACTTGCGTCGGCTTTAGACGGCCGCCACACTGCATGCTGAGGCCAACGATGTCGCCCTGTCGCCTTCGAGTCATCGGCCAGCGTGCAGCGGCTCAGCACCCGCGATGCCGTTTTCGCTCTTCTTTCCTTTAGGAGTGTTCCATGCCCCACCACAAGCGACATGCCGACCACATTCATAAATCCGATCAGGAATGGAAAGCTCAGCTCACGCCAGAGCAGTACCATGTGACGCGCCAAGCGGGTACGGAAGCGCCGTTCAGCGGCGACTACCGTGTCTCCCCTACTCCCGGCACGTTCCACTGCGTGTGCTGCGACGCACCGCTATTCAACAACGACGATAAATACGAGTCTGGCTGCGGCTGGCCCAGCTTTGATCGCCCGCTACCCGATGCCCACATCGAAGAGCACTTCGATACGAGCCACGGCATGCGTCGCGTCGAGGTGCGTTGCCGTCGCTGTGGTGCTCATCTGGGGCATGTTTTCCCCGATGGCCCGCAAAACACAACGGGGATGCGCTACTGCATCAACTCGGTTTCGCTGCGCTTCCATCCCAGCACACACAATGAAAGCAATTCGGATCGAACATAGGCCGCCTCGCAGAGTACTCAGCCTCATAGAGTACTAAGGAGGCGCGGCACGATTGCGCGGTGTCTTGTAGGAACACTATTCAGTGCGGCCGAGATCCCTTCAAAGGATGTGGTGGGCCGCACGGTCGAGCATCAGCGCGCGTATCAGATCCTTCGCAGACGCCATGTTCCATGATAAAGAAGGCATCTCTCGCCCATCCTGCGTAGAATACCCCGTTATAACGTCGTCACCCTCCTACCGTTCCTATTGTCACGAGTCGCTGCAATGCACCTCAGTGCGATGACCCAACGGCAAATGCCGCTCGCCATTGAGGTAGAGGCGGTGCTCCATTCGACATGGGATAGGCAAGGTATTCTGACGACGCCACTGAATGATGTATGGAGAAGTGCAATGCTGGGCTGGTTTCCCGGACATATGAATAAGGCACAGCGCCAAATCCAACAGGCGCTGCCCAAAATCGACGTGGTAGTGGAAGTTCTTGATGCACGTCTGCCCTACTCCAGCGCCAACCCGATGCTGGCTCAGCTAACGCGCCACAAACCGGTGCTTAAGCTGCTCTCGCGTGCTGATCTGGCCGACCCTATCGCGACGCAGCAGTGGTGCGATCACTTCAACGCACAGCCCAACATGCGCGCACTGGCGATCACGACCACCAATGCACGGGAACTCAAGCCTATTGCCAAGCTGTGCCGCGAGCTGGCCGGGCATATTCGCGCCGACCGCGACGTACGCGTCATGGTGATGGGAATTCCCAACGTCGGGAAATCGACGCTGATCAATGGACTGGCAGGGCGCAAGCTGGCCAAGGTCGGCAACGAGCCGGCCGTGACCAAGCGCCAGCAGATCATCAAGCTCGAAAACGGCATTTCGCTGACGGACACGCCCGGAGTGCTGTGGCCGAAGATTGAGGATCAAGCCAGCGCCTATCGCCTGGCCGCCAGCGGTGCCATTCGCGATACCGCGCTGGACTACCCTGACGTAGCCAAGGTTACTGTTGCCGAGCTGGCACGCCGCTATCCTGATGCTCTAAAAGCACGCTACAAGCTGACTGAGCTGCCTATTTTCGACATGGAAAAAACGGTGAAACAGGAAGCAGAGCAGCCCGAAATAGAGGTGGATGACAACGGGCTCAGTTACATCGACTTGCTGGCTCGTACCGGTTTTGACGGCGATGCGCTATTGGATACGATCGCGCGCAAGCGCGGTGGTTTGAAGGCCGGTGGCGTTGTGGACATTCACCGTGGTGCTGAAGTGCTGCTGCATGAGCTACGCCAAGGCGTACTGGGCCGCATCACGCTTGAGTTGCCGCAGGATATTCCGCAGGACGAGCCGGTTCGCCCGGATACGCTGCCTGAAACGGATGACGACGAGAGCGACAGCTGACACCGCCAGCAACATCGTGCCATTCATCGCCCTTGCTGCTACCGACGCAAAACACCGACTGTCGTACAAGCATCATGCAGGGGCGATACCTTCCTTCTTTGCCTTCTTATAGCCCTCTTGGGGCCTTTAGCATTAAGCACCGTCCTTATAAGCATCCGTTGACGGTTAGATATGGCAAAGCCTCCTCTGTGACCTTGCGCAGCATACTCAGCATTTCTGCGCCGTACGCTGCAGATGAACGCCATTTCACGCGGTTGATTCCTGCACACTCGATCAGTTTCATTGCGTCGCATTCTGCCTCGTAAATGCAATCTTTAGGCGGCTTCAGAAAAAATCCCTACTGAAGTGGCATATCAAAAGCACGCTACGGTATGCTGAGTGATACGCCTGCGGTGCCACTTCTACGCCGAGCTTTCTGCTTGCCGCGTACACACCCTTGCTTTTCATACATTGAGGTCGATATCCCATAGAGGCCTCTCGACATGGACCTGATCACGGCCCACTGATTTACACCTTCAAGCCCCCTCTAGGCAGAACCGAACATGAACGCTCCGATCCGCAAATCAAGAAAGCTCGACAACGTCTGTTACGACATCCGTGGTCCGATCATGGAGCACGCGCGTCGTCTGGAAGACGAAGGTCACCGCATCCTCAAACTCAATATCGGTAACCCTGCCCCGTTCGGTTTTGAAGCGCCGGAAGAGATCCTCCAGGATGTCATGCGCAACCTGCCAACGTCCCAGGGCTACAGCGATTCGAAGGGGATCTATTCGGCACGCAAGGCCATCATGCAGGAATGCCAGCGCAAAGGTGTTCAGGGTGTCGGCATCGACGATATCTTCATCGGCAACGGCGTATCTGAGCTCATCATGATGTGCATGCAGGGTCTGCTGGATAACGGCGATGAAGTGCTGATTCCTGCACCGGACTACCCACTGTGGACAGCCGCCACACATCTGGCCGGCGGTACCGCCGTGCACTATCGCTGCGATGAAGAAAAGGGCTGGGAACCGGACATCGAAGACATGCGCGCCAAGGTGACGCCGCGCACGAAAGCACTGCTGCTGATCAACCCGAACAACCCCACAGGGGCCGTCTATTCACGCGACGTCATCCTCAACCTGTTGCAGGTGGCGCGTGAAAACAATCTGGTGGTCTTCTCTGATGAGATCTACGACAAGATCCTGTACGACGGTGCCCAGCATATTTCCACGGCGACGCTGGCCGATGATCTGCTGATCATCACCATGAACGGTCTGTCCAAGAACTATCGCTGCGCCGGTTTCCGTGCGGCGTGGATGACCCTGTCGGGTGAGAAGCGCCATGCGCAGGACTTCATCCAAGGGCTGAACATGCTGGCCTCAATGCGCCTGTGCGCTAACGTACCAGCACAACATGCGATCCAAACCGCACTGGGCGGCTATCAGTCCATCAATGACCTGGTACGCCCCGGTGGCCGTCTACTCGCCCAGCGCGACGCGGCGTGGGAAGCGCTGAACGCTATCCCTGGGGTCTCGTGCGTTAAGCCGAAAGGCGCACTCTACATGTTCCCGCGCCTCGACCCCGAGGTGTACGACATCAAGGACGATCAGCAATTCGTACTTGAACTGCTGCTGGAAGAAAAGATCCTGCTGGTGCAGGGAACGGCCTTTAACTGGCCTGATCCCGACCACCTGCGCATCGTCACGCTGCCGTATGCAGACCAGCTGGTCGAGGCGATCGGGCGTCTGGGCAACTTCTTGGCTCGCCGCCGCAGTTAAGCTGCCCATCAGTTGGTGCGCTTGAATATGGCCTATATTAACCCCATTCCATCAGGCAACTATTGCTGATACACAGTGGTCTCATTCATGTGAGACCACTTGTTCGTCCATCCTTGAATAGTGGGGCTTTCACCCGCCATTCACACAGGAGAGTACGTTTATGATGAGGGTGTTGCTGTTTCTAGCCACCAACCTAGCCGTCATGTTGATCGCGGGTATCGTCCTGCATCTGACGGGCCTTGATGTTTATCTGCGCTACCGCACTGGTACCAACCTGTTCGGCATGCTGGCGGCGTTTTTCGTCATCGGCATGGCGGGGTCTGTGGTCTCGCTGTTCCTGTCAAAATCTATGGCGAAAATGTCGACTGGAACACGCATCATCCAGCAGCCGCAGAACAGTCAGGAACAGTGGTTGCTGGATACCGTCGCCGAGCTGTCGCAGCAGGCCGGTATCCGGATGCCGGAAGTGGGCATCTTTCCGATGCAACAGGCCAACGCCTTTGCTACCGGTTGGAACCGCAACAGCGCGCTGGTCTCGGTCTCTGAAGGACTGCTCAATCAGATGCGCCCGGAAGAAGCACGGGCCGTCATCGGTCATGAGATCGGTCACGTAGCCAACGGTGATATGGTGACGCTGGCGCTGATCCAAGGCGTAGTGAACACGTTCGTCATGTTCTTCGCCCGTCTGGTCGCGATGGGGATCGACACCTTCCTGCGCCGCAATGATGAAGACCGAGGCATGGGCCAGCTGGCGTTCTTCCTCGTCGAGATGGTCATGCAGGTCATCTTCGGGATCGCAGCCTCGGCCATCGTGGCGTGGTTCTCACGCTGGCGCGAATATCGTGCTGATGCGGCAGGCGCTCGTCTGGCGGGATCAGGCGCTATGATCAATGCTCTGACGCGTCTAAAAGGCGACGCACAGCGCCCCGATGAGATGCCGGACTCCATGACAGCCTTCGCCATCACTCAGGGGCAGGTGGCATCGTTCATGCAGAAGCTGTTTGCTAGCCACCCGCCGCTGGACGAACGCATCAATGCGCTGAAACAGGCGGCCTATCGCTAAGCCGTTTAGACGTTCATAAAGATGAAAGAGGGTGCCGAGATCAATGTCCCGGCACCCTCTTTTCGTATCCGTTGAGCGCTGACAACCGCAGGCCATGCTTGTCTCTTTTCCCGATCGGCTTTGCAGACTCGCCGTATTCAGTCAGAATGACCTTTACCCCTGTCATCAACCACACGCGGATAACAGGCGGCACTCTATTACCTCCTACTGAGCGGAAACCTCGGCCACATGATCGTACGTTGGGAAAGTGACCATGATTACGTGCTGGTGCATGTGCATCAGGACATGTTTGGCGACTGGATTGTTAGCCGTGCCTGGGGGCAGATCGGAACGCAGTTCGGCGGTCTGAAGCACATGTTGGCCGAAGACTATACGCAGGCCATGACGTGGGTAGACGACGTCCACCATATTCAGACATCACGCGGCTTTCACAAGGTGCTTGAAGTGGACAGTGAGTCACCGGAAGGTCAGGCAGCAATGCGCCAGCTTTCACTGTTGGAATAACACCACGCTTTCGATCAATGCCATAACAGCGATGAAGGCAACGCGAGCAAATGCCCTGCATCAAACCTGCTGCTGGAGCAGCGCTCTGCTCGCTCGGCCTTTAGAGCGTGTTTCATGACCCCAATACCCGTGTCATTGAGGAAATTTCAAACCACAAATCCGCGGTAAAAGCCGTCTATTTTAGAAAGGGAAAAAGCAATTACTCAGGTTATGAAACAGCCTCTTAGTGCCCCATACCTAATTACTAATTAAGGCCAGCGAGACAGCCCTTGCATGGCCAGATACAGAACATGCCATCGCAACACTTACCGTTGTGGCAGCAGGCGTCAACTCAACCGCAGCGATATGCATTGCAGTACCCGCGCCTATCCCAAGGCAACTTCGCACTGTACGCGTAATGGCCGCACTTGCCGTTACGGTGGCAGGCGTCAACTCAACCGCAGCGATATGCATTGCAGTACCCGCACCTATCCCAAGGCAACTTCGCATAGTGCGCGTAATGGCAGCACTTGCCGTTACGGTGGCAGGCGTCAACTCAACCGCAGCAATATGCATTGCAGTGCCCGCGCCTATCTCAAAGCAACTTCGCATAGTCCGCGTAATGGCAGCACTTGCCCTTACGGCAGCAGGCGTCAGCTCAACCGCAGCGATATGCATTGCAGCGCCCGCGCCTGTCTCAAGGAACTGCACACGGTACATGCAGAGCATGCTCTCACGGCGCTTATCACTACCGTAATCGACTTATTGATTGCCGCTAAACGTCTCCGCCTGCTCCCCTTACCTTCTCATGCATGCTTTTTTTTCTCGGATAAGCACAGGCCTCGCGGTGCATAACGCCATAACACCGACTACTCGTCATCCAATACCCAGTGGTGCGTTACATAGGCGTTGCGCACCATCGGGTGCTGTTCATTGAGCACTCCTTTGAGGTCGCTCAGCTTGATACGCACCCACTCGGGACTGAAATCCGTTGAAGCTTCCCCGATATAGATGAACAGCATGCCGCTTTCGACATAGAACGCTTGGTTATCGGTGATGTTGGCAACGGTCATTTCCATCTGCTGCTGGCGTGAACCATGAGTACCACGAGTCAGCAGCTGCTTCAGGCGGGGGTGATAATCGTCGGTGAACAACTCTCGGAAAGTGATCTGGTGGCCGTTGCCAAGATCATAGTGGCGGGTTTCAAGACCCGTTTCCGGGATCATTTCAGCGTGAGACAGGCGTTCCTTGTCGGCAATAATACTGAGTACCTGCCCTTCGACAACGGCATCGACCAGCACGTCGATGTCGGCGGACCCTAATGCCTTGCGTTCGTAACCGCTAAACAGCCAGTCGTGTACCACACTGTTGATCCGTCGTGACATGGCACGGTTCGCCATGCCCATCACCATCGGGTATTCGATGTCGACGCGCACTTCGCGATGATCGTCGGCACTAACGTTGGTGTCATTGCGACGCGGGTCAGGCTCGACACTGTGGAAGGTCACGATCTTGATTTTTACATCGGACTCTTCCGCCTGATGCGCCTTGATGAAATAAGTCAGCGTGCCGTCGGCGTGTACCCACGGCGATACGCTCATTATCCCTGCACCCAGCATGTAGCACAGATATCGCCAAGCGCGAGTGGACCACCGGCGGTGACGATGCGATAGCTGGGCTGCCCTCATTATTCCTACTCCATTACAGTCATACCAAGGTCGCTACTCTATGCTGTCCGCCACATTAGATGCAAATGATACGCAATGACTCGCAGTAGCAACCTCTTGATTCTGGATGGCACATATCCTCGCTGATGGACGCTTAATGATCGCTTACACATGAAGAAACGCCGTGCCAGTTACCTGACACGGCGCAACGTTTAGCGGTGACGAATCACGAACACCTTGTGGATATCCGGACGGCGCTGGAAATCGGGGTCCAGCGTACGCGAGGTAATGTCTTCCACGTCATAGTATTCTGCCAACGAAGGCTCCAACTTGAAGCGGCGTTGGTTGTTGGAGAACACCAGCGTACCGTTCTTCGCCAGACGAGCCATGGCGCTGTTGATCAGCGGGATCTGATCGCGCTGTACGTCGAACGTGGCCTCCATCTTCTTCGAGTTGGAGAACGTCGGCGGATCAAGGAAGATCAGGTCGAACTGGCTGCGGTCTTCTGCCAGCCACTTCAGGCAGTCTTCACGCTCAAGGCGGTGGCGACGCAGGTCGATGCGGTTCAGCTCGAAGTTGTCACGTCCCCAGTCCAGATAGGTATTGGACATGTCGACGCTAATACTTTCGCGGGCACCGCCCAGTGCCATATGGACCGTTGCCGTAGCGGTGTAGCAGAACAGGTTGAGTACGCGCTTGCCGCTCGCCATCTCGCCCAGCATCAGACGCACCGGACGGTGATCGAGGAACAGACCGGTATCAAGGTAGTCACGCAGGTTCACCCACAGCTTCGCTTTACCCTCTTCGACGACGAGGCGCTCTTGGCTGTTGCTCTGGCGCGTGTACTGCGCCTTGCCTGCCTGACGCTGGCGACGCTTGAGGTAGATGTGGTCGCTGGCCACGTCCAGTACCTGCGGCAGTACCGTCAACGCTTCCATCAGGCGGCGCTCGGCCTGGCGCGGGTCAATGCCTTTCGGTGCCACGTATTCTTGAACGTGAACACGGCTGCCGTAGATGTCGATCGCCAGTGCATATTCCGGCATGTCGGCATCGTACAGACGGTAGCACTGCACACCGCTGCGCTTGCGCCACTTGGCCAGCCGCTTGATGTTCTTGCGCAGGCGGTTGGCAAACATCTGGGCCCCTTCCGACAGCGAAGGCGCTTCCATCACTTCCCCTTCTGGGGTGAGATTGCCATGCGCTTCTGCAACGGCCTGACGCTCTTCTGTCGTACGGATCTCAAACAGGAACAGCTTGCACGCCAGCGCACCGTTGAAGAACGAATACTGCTTGTGCGCCTTCATGCCCAAACGGTAGCCCAGCTCGGGGTTGCCAGTGAACAGCGCCACGCTCCAGCCCGGATAGTGCTGGCGCAGGCGAGCACCCAGCTCGCTGTACAGCGGCACCAGTGCCGGCATGTCACCAATACGCTCGCCGTAGGGCGGGTTGGTGATGACCAAGCCGGTTTCATTGGGGGCCAGCGCTGTCAGGCGCGTGGCATCGCCGCGTGTCAGGGTCATCAGCTGATCGACCCCCGCACGACGAGCATTGGATGCAGAGGCCAGAATGACATAGCCATCAACATCCTGCCCAATGAAGGCAGCACGGCAGCGGCGCTTGCCCGCTTCGGCACGCCAACGGGCTTCACGCTCGACCTGCTTCCACAGTTCGGGGTCGTGTTCCTGCCAGCCTTGGAAGCCCCAGCGCGGGCGCCCCAAGTTCGGTGCGATATCGCACGCCATCAGCGCGCCTTCGATCAGTAGCGTACCCGCCCCACACATCGGATCGACCAGCACCTCACCCTTACGGGCACGCTCAGGCCAGCCGGCACGGACCAGCAGTGCTGCCGCTAGGTTCTCCTTCAACGGTGCCTTACCGCCTTCCAGACGATAGCCACGCATGTGCAGGCTGTCGCCGGACAGATCAATCCCCAGTGTCAGCACGTTGCGGTGCAGATGGGCATAGATGCGCGTATCCGGGCGATGCGGGTCAACGTTGGGACGTAGCAGCCCCTGTGCCTGAAAGCGATCGACAACACCGTCTTTGACGGTCTGAGCGCCAAACTGGGTGTGGCGAATGCCTTCGGAGCGGCCGTGGAAGTCGACACGCAGCGTGGCATTGTCCGGCATCAGCGTTTCCCAGCTGACATCACTGACCGCCTTCAGCAGGTCGGCGGCACTGTCGACGTCTTCGACACGCGCCAGTGTCAGGATGATGCGGTTGGCCAGACGTGACCAAAGGCACATCTGATAGAGCGTCTGCAGAGTAGCGCGCCCGATGACCCCCGCTACGGTGGTGCGCTCGATCTCGGCATCCAGCGTCGCCAGTTCGTCGGCGACCAGAGATTCGATGCCACGTGGGCACGTTGCCAGGAAGGCATAAGTATCCGTAGGCACGGAAGCCAGTTCAGGTGTAGTCATGGCAGAAGCGTCGATCCGGAAGGATCACAGGATTCCTGAAAAATGAGGACAGACCCGGCAGCCATTAGGGCTGCCGGGTCGCAAACAAAAGGACTGGAGGGAGGGCGTTGGAACTTACACGTCCCGCAATGCGCGCGCGCAGGCCCCGACAAGGCCCGGACCACGATAGATGAACCCTGAGTAGAGTTCGACCAGCACGGCCCCGGCACGCTGTTTTTCCAGTGCGTCATGACCTGACAGGATACCGCCCACGCCAATGATCGGCAATGTAGGCGCACGATGATGAATGCGCGAAACGATGCGCGTCGATGCGTCAGCGACCGGACGGCCCGACAGACCACCGGTTTCGCCGGCATGGCGATGCCCTTCTACCGCCTGACGGTCGATCGTGGTGTTGGTCGCGATAACCCCGTCGATCTGATGGCGTACCAGCGTATCAGTCAGCGCATCGACCTGCTCATCGCTCATGTCCGGTGCAATTTTGACGGCGATCGGCACGCGGCGTCCGTTCTCGCGGTCAAGGCGCGTGACTTCAGCCTTCAACGCCGACAGCAGCGGATCAAGGCTGGAATCACCTTGCAGGTCACGGAGTCCCGGCGTGTTCGGCGAGGAGATATTAATGGCAATGTAATCGGCATAGGGATGAACGGCACGTAGGCAGATCAGGTAGTCGTCCACGGCCTTTTCGAGCGGCGTATCGCGATTCTTGCCGATGTTGACGCCGACGATGCCTTTATAGCCAGCACGCTGCTGCTTGAGCTGCTCAACAAGGTGATCAACCCCTTTGTTGTTGAAGCCCATGCGATTGATGATCGCTTCATGCTCGGGCAGACGGAACAGGCGCGGCTTGGGATTGCCCGGCTGGGGGCGTGGCGTAACGGTCCCCAGCTCAATAAAGCCGAAGCCGAGCGCACCCAGGGCTGCCAGATAGTCGCCGTTCTTATCGAGCCCTGCAGCCAACCCAACACGGTTGGGAAAGGTCAGCCCCATGACGGTAGCGGGGTCCTCGACGTGATGACCGCTGACCATCCGCATCATGTGCAGCTGATGCCCCAGACGCATGCCTTTGAGACTCAAGGTGTGTGCTGTTTCAGGATCGAGCCGGAACAGAAGTGAACGCGCAAGCCCATACATTGCCGACATAGCCGTTGCCTTTGTGATCGTGGTGAAAGAACGCTTCCTGCTGCTCTGCCCCGTCGGCTAGACCGGCAGGGAGGTGCTGCAAAGCGCGTTCAAGGGATCTCGAAAAAGGGACCCTGCTCACCGGTGACGCGCCCGCAACAGCGAGCCGTTCACCAGCAGACAGGATCCCCGGAGGAACATTGTCGGAAGCACACCCTAGAAGGCGTGTGGAATTACGGCAACAGGACCAACTGCCGCAACCCCTTTCTTCATGGAAGTGCCCCGCCCCGCCGCCGCTCTTCGGCGGCAAGGTGCATACTCTCACGCATCGCTCAACCGCGTGCGCTGGTGCCACACGGCTCGGACAGAGTGAGCCTGCCGCTGCCACAACAGAAAGCGGCGACCGTGTGGCAAATGACCTCACACGATGCTCGTCGCCCTGCGTGCTGATCACGACCGGTTGCCGTACGTTCAACGACGTTCCAGCAATACCCCACATTCACAGTGATGGGTATAGGGGAACTGATCGAACAGCGCCAGCCGCGTGATGCGGTGCGTTTTGGTCAGCTGTTCGAGGTTGATTTCCAGCGTATCTGGATTGCATGAGATATAGACGATGCGCTCGTACTTGGCGATCTCAGCGCAACTGCCTTCATCCAGACCGGCGCGAGGCGGATCGACTAGCACCGTCGAAAAATCATAGGTATCGAGTGCTAGGGCCTGGGCACGGCGCCCTACGCGCTCACCGCTCAGCGCCTGTGAGAAGTCTTCGCTGGACATGCGCGCCACGACGACATTATCGAGGGCATTGGCCTCAATGTTGACCTGTGCAGACGCCACTGACGTACGGGAGATTTCAGTCCCCAGTACACGGCGGAAGTTTTCGGCCAGCGCCACGGTGAAATTGCCGTTGCCGCAGTACAGCTCGACCAGATCACGCGGATGTTCACCAGCACGCGGACGCGTTGCCTGACGCGCCCATGTCAGCATCTTAGCGGCGATGACAGCGTTGGGCTGGGTGAAGCTGTTTTCGACCTGCTGGTAGTGGAACGTCTTACCTTCCACGTCCAGATGTTCGGTCACGAAATCGTCGACCAGCACGATACGCTGCTTGCGTGCACGCCCAATAATCTTGATATCGAACTGCTGCTGAAGCGCACGCGCTTCAGCTTCCCACGCCTCGTCCAACTGGCGATGGTAGATCATGCTCACCAGCGTTTCGCCGCCCTGAGTGGACAGAAACTCGATCTGGAAGATCTTGCGTCTCAGCACATCGCTGGCGCGGATAGCCTGACGCAGAGGCTCCATCAGCGCGTTGATGCGCGCGTTGGCCACGGGAAACGTATCGACGCGAACGGGGCGCTGCTTGCCGGGCAGATCGGGGTCGGGTTCGAACATGGCATAGAAAAGGTCATCGCCTTCATGCCACAGACGAAATTCAACGCGCTGGCGATAGTGAGTCGGCGGTGACGCCAGCACTTCCAGCGCCGGGGGATCGAAGCGGGCAAACTGCGTTTCGATGCGATCACGCTTGGCTTCCAGCAAGGCTGGATAGGCCGCAGGGTCAACGTTGGGTACGCTCAAGACAACCTCTCAGAAGAACGGATCCGAGGCCGCGCCGAGGCGGCGTGGGCCAGACGGTGCGCCGGGCACCATACGATTGGCGGCATATTCTACGCGTTTGCGACCATCTCGACCATCAAACGGCGTGCAGGAGGCACCCCCATTCCCGCCAGAGCCTGTTCCAGCCCCGGGCGTTCAGGCGCCGTGGCCAAACTGTAGTTCCCGCTTGAAGCATCGCTCACGACCACATCACCAGCCACAGTCGTCCTGTCACTCAGTACGTCAGCCGTACGGCGAGCAATAGCGGCACCAGAATCCAGCCAACGAATGGCCTCGCGGCCGTGCGCCCGTGCAATCCGCTCGCACTCCTCCTTCACCAAGGGGAAGTGGGTACAGCCCAGCACCACCGTATCCAGCTTCGGATGCGCCCACAGCGGTGCCAGCATGGCTTCCAGCACGGCATCGTCGAGCACCTCGCCACGCAGCTTGCGCTCGGCCTGCCCGACCAGTGCATCGGCCGCGATATTGACCACATCACACTGTGCAGCAAACTGCTGGATGAGGCGTTGAAGGTAGGCACCGTTGATGGTCGTGGTCGTGGCCAGCACGCCGATCACGCCGCTCTGCGACTGTTCAGCGGCGGGTTTGACCGCTGGTACCGTACCGATCACGGGGATATCCAGCGCCAGCCGCAGATCATCAAGCGCCACGGTACTGGCAGTATTGCAGGCAACGACCAGCGCACAGGCTCCCGTTTCATGCACCGCGGCCTGACAGACGCTAACGATGCGCTCACGCAGCCAGTCGATGGGCTTAGTGCCGTACGGTAGCGCAGCGTTGTCGCATGCAAAGACGAAAGGATGCGCCGGAAGCTGGGCGCGGACATGCGCCAGCACGGAAAGGCCGCCAACGCCTGAATCGAATACGAGAATAGGAGCCGTCATGATGACATTGCCAAGGGTAGAAGTGACGTATGCACCGCAGGGTGCGTTCTGTTCATACACGGTTAGACTGTCCATTATACAGACGAATGGCGCAGCCCCGACCGCAAGAAGGCTCGCGATGCCAGAGGTGACGTTCGCTGCCGCACATGCCACCATAATGAGCCCTACGCGGGAGACATCATATTCCCGTAGAACTCTACAAGGATAGGAAAGGCAATGGATCTTTTCGCTGCCGAACAGACGCGCATGGCCAATGAACAGGCGCCGCTGGCCTGGCGCATGCGCCCGCGTACGCTGGACGAATACGCCGGTCAGGATGCCCTGATCGGCCCGGGCCAGCCACTGCGCCGCATGGTCGAATCTGGCGTGATTCGCTCAATGATCCTATGGGGACCGCCCGGCGTAGGCAAGACAACACTGGCCGAGCTGCTGGCCGAAGCCTCCAACGCTCATCTGGAGCGGCTGTCGGCGGTCATGGCCGGGGTCAAGGACATACGCGACGTCGTTGAACGCGCCCAAGTGCAGCAAAGCCAGGGCCGCCAGACACTGCTGTTCCTTGACGAGATCCATCGCCTCAACAAATCCCAGCAGGACGCCCTGCTGCCGCACGTTGAATCCGGCACACTGGTGCTGATCGGTGCCACGACGGAAAACCCCTCGTTCGAAGTCAACTCGGCGCTGCTGTCGCGCGCACGCGTCTATGTGCTGAAGCAGTTGACCGAAGAGGATCTGGTCGGCGTGTTGCACCGCGCACTGGAGGACCCCGAGCGCGGTCTGGGCAAACGCAAGCTGGCCGTGACCGACGATATTCTCGGTACGCTGGCCCGTGCCGCTCAGGGCGATGCCCGCCGCGCGCTGGGACTGCTGGAAACCGCCACCGACTTTACCGTGCAGGAAGGCGATCACGAGCGCTTGGATGAAAGCACCCTGCAGGAGCTGATCGGCCATCAGTCTACCGCCTTCGACAAGAATGGCGACGCCTATTACGACCTGCTATCGGCTATCCATAAATCCATTCGTTCATCGCGCCCCGATGCAGCCCTACTGTATATCGCACGCTATATCCGCGGCGGCGGCGATCCCCTTGATGTCATCCGGCGTCTGGCCGCCATCGCGACCGAGGATGTAGGCAACACCGACCCTCGCGCTCTGCCACTGGTCATGTCGTGTTGGGACTCCTACCTGCGGCTGGGCGACCACGAAGGCCAGCGTTCTATCGCACAGGCCGCTATCTACCTGGCGGTGGCCCCCAAAAGTAATGCCGTCTATAAAGCGTGGAAGAAAGCGCAGGCCATGGCAGAGCAGTACCCCAATCTGGAAGTGCCACTGTATCTGCGCAATGCCCCGACGGAGCTGATGGCCTCGCTCGGCAACGGCACCGGCTATCGCTACGCACATGATGAACCCTATGGCTATCCCGCGGGTGACGATCATGACTGCTGGCCGGAAGGCGTGCCGAAAGACGTGCTGTATGAACCAACGGAATACGGCGCAGAGAAACGTTTCAAGGAAATCATCCAGTGGCGGAAAGGACGCGATCAGACACCGCATTCTTCCTGAAGCCAGCAAAGGACAGGGGTACCCCCTGCCCTCGCACGGGTCTAGCGGCGCTTCCGCTCATCTGAGACTGAGAACCGCTAAACGCCGCTGACTTATAATGAGAGGGCAGCCGTTAATACCGTGAATATCGCCGCATTGAAGTCTACTTCTCCCTAAAAATTCACTAGCGATGATAACCGATTGTTCTTGTATTCATCATAATGATATTCGGCACATTGATGCGCCCATCAACGCTGAACATATCTTAATGAAAAACATCAACATAGATTGACAACACAGACCATTTCATCAAACGTATTGATATTAAAAACCCCGTTAAAGATCTATCCTCATGATGCAGTAACGCGCCATTATCATATCGTGCTTATTATATTCATCATTCTTGAATATTCATGATGAAATAAATATATCCACTCTCTGTTATTACTTCACAACTGCATCATGCCTTGGGCCTATGGCTTCTGGCTTGGCACCTGAACTAGAGTAAGGCGATAGGCGTGCACTTACGGTGCGGCCTCGACATTGATCTCAGCTTCAACCACGTATCGACTGCATTCAAAGGAGTCCACGGATGAACAAGGACACCGTTTCCACTGCCCCTGATGGGCAACCTTTCCAACTTGCCGAACTGCGCAACGCAGCGGGTATGACCGTAACGCTCATGGACTGGGGAGCTACACTGCTTTCTATCAAGGTGCCGATGAACGATGGCAGCCTCCGCGAGGTGGCACTGGGCTGCGCGCGTACGGAGATATGGACACAGCAGGATGCCTGCTTGGGCGCATCCATTGGTCGCTATGCCAACCGCATTGCCGATAGCCGCTTCACGCTGGACGGCAAGGTCTTTGAACTGGTGCCCAACCAAGGCCAACACCAGCTTCACGGTGGGCCGGAGGGGTTCAACAAGCGCCGTTGGCACGTCGAACACCAGAGCGCTAACAGCGTGCGGTATGCATTGACCTCCAACGATGGCGATCAGGGCTTTCCCGGCACGCTGCACGCTACGGCCTGCTTCACCCTGCACGATGACCAGCGGCTGACCATCGACTATCAAGCCAATGTCGACCAGCCCTGCCCGGTGAACATGACCAACCACGTCTATTTCAACCTTGACGGCGTACAGGGCGATATTCGCCACCACCGCCTACAGGTCTTCGCTGACCGCTATCTTCCCGTCAGCAAGGAAGGCATTCCGACACGTGGACTGGTACCGGTTGATGCCACCAGCTTCAATTTCCGCCAACCCAAGGCCATCCTCCAGGATTTCCTGACCGACGATGACCAGCGCAACGTCAACGGCTACGATCACGCCTTCCTGCTCAGCGCCAAGGGCGACCTCAAGGCCCCCGCCGCTCACGTCTGGTCGACGGACGGCTCACTGCAGATGACCGTGCATACCACCGCCCCTGCGCTACAGGTCTATACGGGCAACTCACTGGAAGGCACACCAGCACGCGATGGCGGGCACTACGAGGCGTGGCAAGGGCTAGCACTGGAAAGCGAATTCCTGCCGGATAGCCCACATCATCCCGAGTGGCCACAGCCTGACTGCATTCTGCGCCCGGGACAGCACTACCGAAGCGTGACGGAATACGCATTCACCTCATAAACTGCGTACGTCTTCCATGGCCGATACGGTGAACACTCTTTGCTTTCACCGTATCGGCCAGGATCGGCTTCCCGCGCGACACAACCTATCTGCTCAAGCCTTCCTTCACGAGCAGGACAAAGCCCAGTGCCAAGATAAACGCGGCCGCGAGTGACGCTTACCGCGAGCCGTTCAGCACAGGCTTAGAGAGAGCAGGCTGTGCCACAGCACTAACGTGCCGAAGCCGCCATCACATCGCGCACCGCACCGCTCGTTTTGAGGCAATGGAAGCTTGCGATGAAAGACCTCTCCCTGTGACCGCTGCGCGTTCGCCACTGCCAGTGAATAACACTCGTTCGAGACACACCTTCCTTATGAGTAAAGTGCTTTGGTGCTGACGACATATTCTGCTCGCTCGATAGCGGGCAAGTTTTGGAAGTAGTTATTGATATCCTGTGTCAGCTGTTCGACTTCTTCCGAACAAGGGGCTGCGCGAGTGATGTCTCTTTTATCAAATATCGCGCCCACGATATTCTTGCCAATCAGCATCATGTTCAGGCGCTGTGCATTGACATGCCCCTTGCCCTGACTTGCTAGCAGATTAGATTTGGCCACGATGTTCTTGCGCCAGACGCTGTCTTGATGGTCAGACTCATCGCTGGCAGCACGCCGTTCATTGACGGTAAATGTTCCGCTTTCATCATATGAAATCAATTCCAGCTGATCGCGCGACATGCCTTTGAACGGGTTGGTACCGCGCCCGCGAAGGTAGTCGGTAGCCTGATGGGCCAGAGCGACAGCATCGGGGTCGTCCGCATCCAATCCCTCCTTGTCGAACACCTCTCGCTGCGGCGATTCAAGATCAAACAGGAACAAATCTTCCGACTTCTTGGCCCACTTGACGAGTTCCTCATCACTCAAGCCCTGCGGCATAGCGGCAGCGGACCGACTTAGACCTCGTGCAAGGAACGAGGTGTGCTCGGAACTCTCAGCCTTATCCACCGTGGCCGCGCCTCCCCCCGCCGAAGAACGTTCAGCCATCGACGTGCTCGCACTGATGCTAGACACCAATACCGTGCTGTAACGACGAGAAGCCGTATCGTTCACTGCCAGAGTCAACATATTTATTCCCCTCTCTAAATATAAGAAGCAACGTTAGATGGGACCTATACCATGGCTGTCCAGACCCCATCTTTATCAATTACTACTATTTGCTGCATTTATTTCATAGTAAAGACGACGTGCCATGAATGATCTTTCGAGTTGGCACTGATTATGTCCGCTGTACACCTAGCGCCACCTTGTGGCGTCGCAAACTTAAACCACTGTGGAATATAGGTCTTATATCCCACCATTTTATTTACGAACAGACTTCTGAAATTGCACGTTTTTGTTCCCATCGTATAATGCAATTCAGCATAGTTGGCACCTTCCCCTACGTTATTATCCACGGCGAAAGTATCTTCTTCCTTGGGATGTATTTGACCTTTGGGCGTAGGATGCGCATTCATCAGTGTGTATCGGTGATTGTTATTGATACTGTCCTGTATTATCGGTGACGCACCTAGATTCTTGACCGTCACGGTAACGACGGGAGAAGCTTCCGCATAGGCCGTCTGAAAAACAGCGCGGCGATTATTCCCCTCCACCAATACTTAGCCATTGCACTCTCCTTTTCATTTTATTCTAATGATTCATAATGTTTTTAATAAACCAGCGTATTAATGCACTATCCTATTCCCTCGATAGCGACCTTACGCACCATGAACACCGGCAACAAACACTATAGTCGTCCATCACGATGCGTCAATGGATGAAAAAACTATAATTTAATCACCATTTATAGCAACACCCATCAAAATCGCACTATTTATTTATATAAAGTCACCATTAATGTCAGTGATACCATTTATAACCAATAGCAGATCAGTAGATTAATGTCTTTGAATTACAATATTTCAATATCGGTCTATAACCATTAAAAACCGATAATAGCGTGTATCAGCGCCTCCCTGTCAGCCACTACGCCACAACATTGCTATCACCGTCCGAAGTGGGCAGCCCTGGCATTGGCACCGGCGGGTAATGACGATCTTTCTGCCTGCGCACATGAGGCCGGATAGACGAAGCCCGCCATGCAGGCGGGCTTCGTGAGCATGAGCAGGTCTCGATCACGCGTTCAGGTAGACCGCGTCGGCTTGGCGCGATAGTGCGATCCTGTCGCCGTAACGGTAGTCATCAAGAAAGTCGAATACGAGTGGCTCGGTGCCACGATCCAGTTTCTCGCTCAGCCCATGGGGGGCCATATGTGCCCAACGCTGTAGGTGGTCGGCGAACGCTTGGCTGGAGCGCGATACACAACGGTTGCTGAAGTCGGTGAAATCGACGGGCAGGTCGTCACGGTATTCTTCATACAGCGCCTGAAGCGTCGCGATGACATCCTCTTCTTCGCGCTCGCCCTGCTTGTACGCTTCCATCAACGTGCATGCCTTGTCGAACATCTCTTCGAAGCGGTGGCTTTCCAGCGAGAGCTGGCCCGGGAAGGTGGTATCGTCGATCGCACGTTCGAGTGCGTCATCATCGCCCGTACGCTGGTAGTCATCGAAGATCTTGCGCCAGCGCAGTACGCCGATATAGCTGCCGGCCACCCAAGCACGGAACCAAGCATTCCACAGCGGAAAACTGTCGAAGCCGGTAAACGAGTTGGCGACGAGGCGGTCGTTGGTGGCAACAACCCGCAGCCCGTAGTGCTGGTAGCTTTCGAAATCCTGCCTGTTGAAGCGGTCGGCTTCAACGGCCCGCAGCAGCTTGGGTGCCACGCGCGCGATCGACTCGAAGGTGTTGGCCAGCCCACGTGAGAACAGTGGGTCGACGAACCCGGCCGCATGCCCCAGCAGGCAGTAGCGATCACCGATTAGGGCACGGCTGTTGTAGTTGAGGCGCGGGGCGACGGTCCATTCGCGTACGCGCGCTGCGTGCTCGAAATGCTTGGCGATCGAAGGGTAATCATGCAAAAGCTGCTGGAACTCTTCTTCCGGATCGCCTGCGGGACCGTATTCGTCAATGTCCAACTGCAGCCCTATGCTGCACAGCGTGTTAGTCGAACGCGGGTGATTATTGAAGGGAATAATCCACAGCCAGCCGCCCTTGAACATCTGGTGCAGCGTGCTCTGGGACAGATGGTTCGCCATGCCCGTCGCTTCAATCGGCGCGATCGCCTCCTCGAACAGCGTGACATTGGTCATATGAGTGAACATTGAGCGGGTGCGGGTCTGCATTCGCTGTGCACCATTGCGCAGCCCAAAGGTCTGGGCAATCGGTGAGCGGTAACCGGCAGCATCCACGACATAGCGCACACGGATATCCTGCTTGCCAGTCTTCAGCACCATGGCGTCCGCTTCTTCCAGAATGTGCTGGATGCGGGCTTGCTGCCAGATGGTGGCCCCCATGCGGGCCGCCAGCGCAAGGTAGTAAGCATCGACATCTTGGCGAAACAGGTGCGCTTCTGGGGCGATGATAGGGAAGGAATCAATATGATCAAGCCGCTGTGGCTGGTGGCGTTCATTCCAGGCAAAGCCAAAGGACAGCTTGATCCCGGCACTGGACGTGCCCACATGGTTGATCAGCGTATCGACGCGCGCCGGATAGCTGAGTTCGGGGATGTCATAGCGGGCCGCCAGAATGTCCAGCAGCACCCCGCTTTCAGGGATCATCGACTCGCCCACCGCAAAGCGGGGGTGGGTACCTGCGTCAATGATCAGCGTGCGTACGCCATGCTTGGCAAGGATGGCGCCCAACATGGTGCCTGAAATGCCACTGCCGATAATGGCAACGTCGTAATCTACTTCCATTCCTGGCTCTCTTCCCTATCGGATAGTCACGCCCACAAGGCTAGCACTACGGGCACCTGCGGGGCACCTGACGATACGATACGTTCAGATTGAGCTGAAAGAAGCGCAGTATGGTTTAGCGTCGCAAGTGCCAATGCCCATCGCGTCCTTTTTCGTAACGGTGTTTGACGGCCGTCCATGCCACACGATGCGCCGTTTGCTCACGAGAATCGCCGCCCTGCCGATCTTCTTCATCAGCATATTCGGCATAGGCATGGTTGAACGTCTCGCGATAGATATCTTGTGCGTGAGGCGGTAGCACGTGGCGTACACTGTCGGGCAATGAATCGCGGGTGGGATAAGGCATCGGGCGGGCTCCAGCAGATAGACACGGCACGGCGAACCCAATGCCATTACGGCAAGTTCACCATCGGATATGCCTTTTCAGCATGGAAGAATGCCCGTACTGCCGCCAGCAATGGGGCCAAGCAGTGAACTGGTCGACGCCTGCCCGGGTCTATATAGTGCAGTGTGGTCGAGCATCGGCCGCAAATTCTCACATCACAGCGAGTCGATCGACGACTCCGGTTTCACGACCACCACGCAGGGATGACATGAAGCGCCTGATCTACGTTCTGATCCCCTTCATCACCAGTGGCTGCATCACGCACGAGCTCATGACGAACCTCAACGACGTGCATGCCAATACCTCGATCGTGGCGCAGGAAGATGACATCCAGCATATGGTGCAGACTGCCAATGCGCGCCAGCTGCAGCTAATCGGTCAGGAAAACACCTACACCTTCAATCTGGCGCGTCCCGTTGCCGATGATTTCTCAATGTTCATGGAAACGATCATCGACCAACTGTCGTTCAGCATTGAGGCTACGCCCGACAACTACCATGCCTACGAGGGCACCATCTATCAGCTCGATGGCTTCGATGGGCAACTGCACATCTGCTACGACCCTGGTCATTCGGCCAGTGCGCTGACCGAGGTCGAACGCGAGCTGATTGCCCACTTCGAGATGTCCACGGCCAGCTACTACTGCAACTATCACGGCTACGAAAAGCTGCTTGATATCCGCCGTTCCAGCATCGTGGCCAATCCGCCGCCGCCTGAACCGGATGCGTCCGAACCGACACCGGTCACGCCAGCACCGCCCGTGACCAATGGCGTTGCCTCACCGGTATCGCTGCCGTCGGCAACGACCAATGCCAGCAAAAGTGCTGCCGAGCAGGACGCCCTTCGCCGCCGTATTCGCTGGCAACAGGCGCGCAAGAACTCCGGCATCAACCCCGATGTGATGTTCATTCCACTGGCCGTGGCGACCGATGTACTGACGCTGCCCATCCAGCTGATCGGCAAAGGCATTTCGTTCTGGCTGCCCAGCGATAGCGGAACCGCCGCTTCGACTTCGACTTCGACTTCGACTTCGGCATCGGCATCGGCATCGGCATCGGCATCGGCATCGGCATCGGCATCGGCATCGGCATCGCACTAGTCTGATGCGCGAGGTGGCCCATTCAACAGAGGGCCTTACGCCGGCAGCACTTCTGATACCTCAATCAGATTGAGATCGGAATCGCGCCGATCAACCGAACGAATAGGCCCCGCCGCACCCACACGTGCCACGGGGCCTTGTTCAGTCGTTACCGCCTTAGCCTTCAACGTCGCAATGACGTCATCGAGCGGTCGGCTGGCGATAAAGCATAGATCGAGCGCGCCGGGCACAGGGGTATGCGCTTTCGGCTCTATTTCATGCCCTTTCACCTGCACGTTGATCTGCGGCTGTCCGGACGTCAGTGTCTTACGCCCTTCAGCCTTGCTAGCGCCATGCCCAGCACATCCACATCACAACGCAGACAGGCCGTTTCATCTATGGTCGTCAGCACTAGGTGATCCAGATGGCCGACCATCATTTTTATCCTTAATTATCAATGAACTGCCCGCCAACATGCGTCATGTCGGCCGCGTGGCTGGTATCCCGAACGAAATATCCTATCCTGAAATATGTTAAGTTAATATTCAGCGAGGATGGGCACATGCACTCTCAGCTCGCCGCCATTGCACAGGTCATCAGCTCTTGCCTACCCGTGTTTCTGCTGATCTTTCTGGGCTGGCTGTCCGTTCATCTGCACTACGTCGATAAAAGCGCGAAGGCCATCTGTTCAACGCTGGTGTCGCACTATGTGTTCCCTGCCTTGCTGTTCGTGCACACGGCCACCACATCGCCCGCGCAGGTGTTCAACGGACGATGGATGCTGGCCTTTGCCGTCAGCATGGGGCTGCTGTGGGTCGCCAGCTTTGCCGCCAACATGTTCGGGCTGAAATGCGATCTCAAGCAGAGCACCATGCAAGCCATGCTGTGCAGTTTCCCCAACATGGGTGGGATGGGCGTGCCGTTCCTGATCCTGCTGCTGGGACCGGCATCGACCATTTCTGTGGCCATTGCTAACTTCGTGGTGGCACTGACGCTGATCCCCGGCACCATCTTCCTGCTGGAACTAAGCGACAGCCTTGCCACGGGCGATAAGGTGGATTACTACACGGTACTGCGAGCGCTGGGGCATTCCCTGATGAAGCCGATGTTTATCGGAGTGGCCTTGGGGGTACTGGCCAGCTTGACCCATGCCACACAGTGGCTGCCCGCTTTCGTCTTCAACACCGGCAAGATCATGTCCGATGCCTGCAACTTCATCTCACTGTTTGCGGTCGGGGTGGCACTGCACGGGGTCGCCATCAAGCTGAATGCGGGGCTATGGCTCAATCTGGGATTGAAGAGTCTGCTGGCCCCGCTGATCTCATGGATCATTGTGTTCGCACTGGGGCTGCAAGGGGCCAGCGCTCAAGAACTGATCTTCCTACTGGCGATGCCGACGGCCACCAACGCCACGATTCTGGCCTATCAGTGGCACGTTCAGGAGACGGAAGCCTCAAGCCTCTATCTGCTGTCGACGGCACTCTCGGTCGTGGTGCTGCCCGTGTTGATGCTGCTGATGCAGGCGTTTATCCCAGGCACCACATCGTAAAGGCATGTAAGATAACCGCCCTTAATACATGCGCACTTTACAAGGATAACATTGCATGAAACTCGTCAGCTTCACTACGATGAATGCACAAGAACGCTACGGCATCCTGACCGCCGATGGCGTCATTGAGCTTGGCCCCCGTTTGGGCGAGCACGCTCCCACACTGGCCGACGCGCTGGCCCATTTCTCTATTGATGAGCTGAATCAGTATGCATCGCTGCCCTGCGATCATCGGCTGAGCGACATCCGCTATCTGCCCGTCATTCCGCGCCCAGGCAAGATCCTGTGCATCGGCATGAACTACGCACAGAAGCGTCTGGAGTTTGCCTCAACCGAGGAAGCACCTACGCTGTTTATCCGATTTGCCGATTCACAAGCCGGTCATGAGCAGCCAGTATTGAAGCCCACCAGCACCGAGCAGTTCGATTACGAAGGTGAACTCGCGTTTGTCATTGGCAAGGCCGGTCGCCATATCGCCCCGGAAGACGCCTACGCGCACGTGGCAGGCTACAGCGTCTACATGGACGGCTCGGCGCGCGACTGGCAGCACGCATGGTATACCGCAGGCAAAAACTGGCCGCAGACGGGCGGGTTTGGTCCGGCCTTGGTTACCCGTGACGAAATTCCCGATCCTCATGCGCTGACGCTTCAGACTCGCGTTAACGGTGAGGCGCTCCAGAACGACCATACGCGCAACATGATCCATACGATTCCTCAGATCGTGGCCTATATCAGTACGTTCACGCCGCTCAGCCCCGGCGACGTCATTCTGACCGGTTCGCCGGGCAACGTCGGGAAGAGCCTGGTGCCGCCGCGCTACCTGCATGCCGGTGACATGGTGGAAGTCGAGATTGAGGGATTGGGCACTTTGCGCAACACGGTCGTTGATGCGGCGGACGTCGAATAGGACAGGCTGCCGCGTTTCCCCCCTCTTCTAAAGATGAGGCCACTCATGACACAGCAGACAAGCGCACACGCAGGCTCTCTAGAGTCCTGCGACATTCTCGTGACACTGGAACGATGTCCGGTCGGACAGGGACGCACGCTACAGCTCAACATTGCCATGCCCGAGCTGTACGGTGAGCACATTCATACCCTGATCGAACACCATCTGGACCAGCTGGGCCTGCACGATGTGCGCGTCACGGCGGAAGACAAGGGCGCGCTGGATGCGACGATCCTGGCGCGGCTGGATACGGCGTTCATGCGTCTGACCGCTTCGGCCGCGTGAAGGAGACTCTGATGCGTATCAAGAAATACCGCTCGATGCTGTACGTCCCCGGCAACAACCCCGCGATGGTGCAGCAGGCCACCATCTACGGGGCCGATTCAGTATTGCTCGATCTAGAAGATGCCATTGCACCGGATGAGAAGGACGCCGCGCGCGATCTGCTGCGCCATCATATTCCGCTGCTCGACCGTGAGAACTGCGTACTGACGGTACGCGTCAACGGTCTGGATACTCCACTGGGCGAGCAGGACGTGCGCGCAATGGTACCGCTGCAATTGGACGCCATTCGAGTGCCCAAGGTAGAAAGCGCAGCGGCCATGCAGCAGCTCGACGCTCTGATCACCGAGCTGGAGCGTAAACACGGCATCACGCAGCCGGTCGAGATACACGCCATGATCGAAACGGCCAAAGGGGTGATGAACGCAGCCGACATCGCGACCAGCACTCCACGCATCAGCGCGCTGACCTTCGGTGCACAAGACCTGTTGGCCGATCTTGGCCTGCGCCGCACCGACCGTGCGGGGCTGGCGTTTCCGCGCGGTCAGATCCTAATGGCGGCCAAGGCAGCTCGCTTACACGTACTGGATACGCCGTTCATCGACATTGAGGATGAAGACGGCCTGCGCGCCAGCGCCGAAGAGGCCAAGTCGCTGGGGTTCACGGGCAAGGCCGTCATCAACCCGCGCCAGATCGATATCGTCAATCAGGTCTTCAGCCCCTCGCCTGAGGAAGTGACGCACGCCATTCGCGTCGTCGGCAGCTTCAATGCCCACAAGGCCGCGGGTAACGGCGTCTTCGCGCTGGACGGCAAGATGGTGGACCGTCCCGTCGTCGAGCAGGCCATCACGGTTCTGCGCCTAGCCGATATCGACCCTGCCACGCTCTGATTCAAGAGGTTGTCGTCATGAACAGCACTTTGCCTCAACACATCGCAGGCTATGGGGATGTCACCCCGTTCCAGGGCAGCGCCGCCTACCTTGACCGCCCGATTCCTCCTCGTATGGCCTCACCTACACGCCGTTCGACACCGCACGGTTCCAAGCTGCGCGACTCGCTGCAGGCCGCCATCGAAGCCTGCCACCCTGTCGACGGCATGACCGTATCGTTCCATCACCATCTGCGCGTCGGCGACAGCGTGGTGATGCAGACCATCGAGCTGCTGGCTCGAATGGGCATCAAGGATATCCGGCTGGCTGCCTCGTCGCTGACCAGCGCTCATGAAGGATTAGTGCCGTACCTGCAAGACGGTACCGTTACCCGCATCTGGACGTCTGGAGTGCGGAGTGGTCTAGGCGAGGCGATCAGCGCGGGCCAACTGGCCACACCGGTGGTCATTCATTCGCACGGCGGACGTGCCCGAGCCATCACCACCGGTGAACTGACCATTGACCTAGCGGTGATCGCTGCGGCATCGGCCGATGAACAAGGCAACTGCACCGGTACCGTTGGCCCTTCCGCCTTCGGTTCCCTCGGCTACGCACAGGTCGATGCCCAGTATGCTCGGCAGACCATTGTGGTCTCGGACAATATTGTGCCCTACCCCTGTGTGCCGGTGTCGATTCCGCAGACCCAGATCGACCATGTGGTAAAGGTCGATGCGATCGGTGATGTACGTAAGATCGCCAGCGGTTCGACCCGCATCACCAAATCACCCGTCGATCTGCTGCTGGCCCGCCGCGTCGCTGACGTATTGCATGCCTCGCAAGCTATGACGCCCGGCTTCAACTTCCAGCTGGGATCCGGCGGCGCATCACTGGCTGTCGCCAAGTTTCTGCGCCCGTATCTGCGCGATGAACAACTCAAGGGCGGTTTCCTGCTCGGAGGAATCGTGGCAGAAGCGGTCGCACTCAAGCAGGAAGGCTTCTTCGACGCCATTGTTGATGTGCAGTCCTTCGACAGTGCCGTAGCTACGTCGATGGCGGAAGACCCGCACCATCTGGAGATTTCCGCCGACACCTATGCCAACCCGTTTAACGGCGGCTGCATGACCGATCTGGTCGATATCTGCGTGCTCAGCGCACTCGAAGTGGACACCGATTTCAACGTCAATGTCATCACCGGCTCGCAAGGTGTCATCATGGCGGCCTCTGGTGGACACAGTGACACCGCATTCGGTGCCAGACTGACTGTCGTCGTATGCCCATCTTTCCGCGGCCGTGTCCCCACACTGGTTGAGCGCGTCACGACCTGTGTCACACCCGGTGAAGACATCGACCTGTTGGTGACCGAACGGGGCATCTGCGTCAACCCCAGACGACCGGAGCTGGCGGCTCGCCTGAAAGCGGCGCATCTGCCGGTTGTGGACATCCATACGCTGAAAGCCAAGGTGGATAAGTTGCTGGGGGTTCCCGCACCGCAGCGCTTCGATGACCGCATCGTTGGCGTCGTCCAGTACCGCGACGGTTCCGTGATCGACGTCATCCGTCAGCGACGCCGCGCATGAACCGGGCAGCGATTCTCTCCGCCCGCGAGCAGCGGGCGCAGGAAAAGCAGCGCTTGCTGGCTAAATGGCCGGTTATCGTCAGCCTTAGTTTCAACCTGCCAGGATTGCCCAAGAGCACGCCGCTGACGCAGGCAGCCTTCGACGATGTGGCCCAAGCGCTGACGCACTACCTCTGCGCTCACCGCTGCGCGCTGCGCCCGCAACCGATCGTGCACGACGCGGCGGGCGGCCATGCGCTGTGGACAGGACGCCCATCATTCGATGCCGTCGCGCTCAAGGCGCTGACCGAGCGCTTCGAAGGCGAACACCCTCTCGGCCGCCTGCTGGATGTGGACATCTATACGCCCGAAGGCCCCATCCGCTCCGGCAAGAACAAGCGCTGTCTGGTATGCGATGCGCCAGCGCTGGTGTGCATGCGTACGCAGCGTCACTCGCTGGAAACGCTGCGCGCATACTGCGATCAACAGCTTGCGGACTGGTGGGACACACAACAGGCGTCGCGCCATGCCCGTATGCTGGCAAGCAATATGACCCGCGCCTTGCTGGACGAGGTGCTGCTGACGCCGAAGCCTGGGCTGGTCGACCAGCAGGACTGCGGCAGCCATGACGACATGGATCTGCCCCTGTTCGTTCAGGCTATCAGCGCCCTGTCGCCTTACTGGGAGCGCGTTGCCCGACAGGGTATAGCGTTTGACGGCGAAGACGGGCACGACGCTCTGATTACACTGCGCCGGCTAGGGCTGGAAATGGAAGCCGCCATGCGCCAAGCCACCCATGGCATCAACACTCACAAGGGCGCGATCTTCTTAGGTTGCCTTGCCGTGTTTGCCCACGCACATGCATGGCGCTGTGGTTCGTCTTCTCACTCCGAAGATTATCGCCGCATCGTGCGCCACCTCAGCCACGATCTGGTCACGCGTGACATGAAGGCTCTTTATAACGATCATTCGTACGGCCAGCGGCTGCTACAGACCTACGAAGACGCGCGCGTAGGCGGCCCTCGCTATCAGGCCGAACATGGCTTGCCCGCAGTGTTCGATCACGGCCTGCCCGCGCTTGAGGCCGCGCTGAACAGCGGCAGCTCCACCGATACCGCTAGCCTGCATGCCTTGCTGACGCTGATGGCCCACGTGCTGGATACCAACGTACTGCACCGTAGCTCGCTCAGCGTGACTCACCGCTTCATGGCGCTGGCCCAGCAGGCCACCGCGACATTGCCGCCACGCGCCGAGGATATCGAGCACCTGCAGGCGTTCTGTCGCCGTCACTGGATATCCGCCGGTGGCTGCGCCGACCTACTAGCCATCACGCTGTTCTTCCACTACGCCGACCGCGCGACAATACCCCATGCTGCATATCAATGACTATCCAAGGCTGCCGCGCTTTCAATGCCGCGCGCTAGCCGCCTTTCTGGAGCGCCATCAGCTGCACTTTGCCGAGGATATCGACGGTGCCGTGCTGGCTGAAACCGAGGCAGGTGATATCGTCGGCTGTCTAGCCCACCAGGATGATGTGCTGAAGTATTTCTGCGTCGCCGACGACCACCGCGATGAAGGGCTGGGTAGCCAGCTTATCAGCACGCTGATCAATCGCCTGCTCCGCGAGTACGGCGGAGTGCGCGCCTTCACATCGCTCTGCCGCGCCGCCACGTTCGAATCGCTGGGCTTTCAGCGGCTCGCCACGACGTCTCACTATGCGCTGCTGGAATTTGGCCCACGCGGGCTGGACGACTATCTGAATGCCGTTCGCGCACGGCTTCCCAGTACCGCTATACCTTTCAACGCCGTGGTGCTCAACGCCAACCCGTTCACTCTGGGACACCGCTATCTGGTTCAACAGGCGGCCGCTCATGGCGTACAGACGCTGGTGTTTGTGGTGGCGAACGACCACTCTCGGTTTCGCTTCAAGGACCGTCTGGCGATGGTCGAAGCGGGCTGCCGAGACCTTCCCGGCGTTACCGTCTGCAGCGGTGGCGCCTACATGGTGTCTGGCGCCACGTTCCCCCACTACTTCCTCAAGCAGACCGACCATGACGCACTGGCCCGCTATCAGGGTGAACTGGACGCGACCCTATTCGCCACCCGCATAGCCCCCGCTCTGAATATCACTCAGCGCTTCATCGGCGAAGAACCCTTGTCCCCCGTGACGGCCGCCTACAACGCAGCACTGCACGCGACGCTGCCCACCTACGGCATTCAGGTGATCGAACTGGCACGCCGCGAACAGTCTGGCAGCGTGATCAGTGCCAGCCGCGTACGTGCGCTGCTTGATGCCAGAGAGAACGCTTGGGAAGCACTGGTACCTGAGACCACGCGCGACTATATCCTCACGCATGGGCTGAGCTAGAACGCTGACAACAGACATAAAAAAACCGCCTTGGATCAAGGCGGTTTCATCACATTCAACACGGCCAGTCAGAACGGTGCACCGCTATGCCGTCAGGGCATAACTGTCTTCCAACAGCGTGATCACCTCTTCCATCGCCACCTGCGCCAGCAGCACCGACACCCAGTGTTCCTTGTTCATATGGTAGGCCGGTACGATACCGTCCTGCATCAGCAGCCCGCCGACGTGCTCAGGGCGTACCTTCACGTTGAGTATCTCGACCGTATCGGCCGTACTTAGCCCCAGACGCTCCCCCGGTATGCGCGCGACCAGCCCATACCACTTGCGGTGAGCGGCATGCCGCAGTACGGCATGATCGGGATAGCGCGCCCACGGATAATCAGGCAACGTCCCGAAACGCTGCTGCGCATACTCCAGCACCTGCAGTATCGACATAATCAACATTCCTGTACAAAAGCGCGCGTGATGACGTCGAGCGCGCGAAAACCATGCGTTGGTAGAGAAGATAGGATAAAAGCAGGGAGGATAGTCAGCGCTGCGATGCCATATCGACCACCAACCGCCCATGGATGTCGCCATTCAGCAATGCTTCGGCGCTGCCGATGACCTCGTTCAACCCGATCACTGTATTGATGGCCTGAAGCTGCGATCCCGACAGTAGCTCACTTAGACGCTGCCAAGCCGCAATGCGCGTCGGTAGAGGTTGCATCACGCTGTCGATCCCCGCCAGAGTAACCCCTCGCAGAATGAACGGAGCCACGGATGCAGGCAACGCCATGCCCTGCGCCAAGCCGCAGGCCGCCACAGTGCCACCGTATCGCGTAGCCGCCAGCACGTTTGCTAGCGTATGGCTGCCGACACAGTCGATAGCCCCTGCCCACTGGGCCTTTACCAACGGCTTGCCCGGTGCAGACAGCTGCTCACGATCCAGAATGTCGGTAGCCCCCAACTGTCGCAGATAATCAGCCTGCGCTGCCTTGCCTGTCGATGCGGTAACGGTATATCCCAGTGCCGCTAGCAATGCCACCGCATAACTGCCCACGCCGCCCGTTGCTCCGGTCACCAGTATCGGCCCCTTGC
This sequence comes from Zymobacter sp. IVIA_12111.31 C1, assembly GCF_047495495.1. GTDB lineage: Bacteria > Pseudomonadota > Gammaproteobacteria > Pseudomonadales > Halomonadaceae > Zymobacter. Next base: position 604,920 of record NZ_CP179930.1, on the reverse strand, counting down.
CCGGCGTAACGCCATGCTGCTCCAGCGCCATGATCGACAGCATAGCCGTATAGCCCGCGGTACCTATTGCCATAGCGTCGCGGGCCGCCATACCTGCCGGCAACGGAATCAGCCACTCGCTCTTCACACGGGCCTTCTCCGCCAGACCGCCCCACCATGTCTCGCCTACCCCCCACCCGTTCAGCACGACCTGATCACCACAGGCAAAGGCCTTGCTGGACGATGCGATGACCGTACCGGCAAAGTCGATACCCGGGACCATCGGGAACTGGCGCACCACGGGCGACCGCCCGGTGATGGCCAGAGCATCCTTGTAGTTGACGGTACTGCACGTCACCGCCACCGTAACGTCACCCTGCGGCAGCAGAGACTCACTCAGCGACTCCACGGCTACATGCTGCTGTTGGTCGTCCTGACGGATCACGATGGCGTTGAACATGGGCGGTTCCTCTTTCAGAGCGATATCGGCCACTGCAATGACGCCAGACGAGCGGTGATTCTCATCCGTACGGCAGATGGCGCTAGCGGGCCAGATACCCGCCATCAATAGGAAAAATGCCTCCCGTACAGAAGCAGGCATCGCCGGACAGCAGAAACAGGATAAATGCGGCCACTTCATCAACGGTCGCCATTCGCTGCAAGGGATGTGCCTCAGCAAAGCCGTGCCGTACAACCTCAGGAAACTCATGCATTCTGGGCGTATCGACATAGCCGGGAGCCACAGCGTTGATTCTTATGCCGTCACAGGCATACTCCAGAGCGGCCGTCCGGGTCAAGCCGATGACCCCATGCTTGGCGACCGTATAGGGCCCCAGCCCAGCGATACCCACCAGCCCATTGACGGCGGATAGATTGACGATAGCCCCACCGCCCGCCGCCACCAGCTGCGGCAGTTCATACTTCATACAGTGAAAGACCCCGCTGAGCGTCGTTGCTATCACCTGATTCCAGTTGTCGATCGACTGTTCCGCGAGGGGTCGGCCGCTGTCGCCGGTGATGCCTGCACTGTTCACAGCAAGGTCGATACGCCCGAAATGCGCCACCGTCTGTTCGATCATCTGCTGCACTGACGCGGGGTCGGCTACATCGCAAGCAATACCCAGTACGCGCTGCCGATCATGGGAAAGCGAACGCGCTTTTTGCTCGACCAGTGCTGCCGATCGCGATGCGATCACCACACAAGCCCCTTCTGCATACAGACGCTCGGCTACCCGTTCACCAATACCATTGGTCGCCCCAGTGACGACAGCCACTTTATTTCTGAATCTCACGATGGCGTGCTCCCATAGTCTGGCGCAGAAACGCTTCTGCACACGACCAGACGCTACCGCTTGCCAGTGACAGTTTCTGTCAGCAGGCAACTACCGCAGGAAGGCCACTCAACGACGCACCACGCCAGTGACGCACGATACGTAAAAGAGACATCGGCCATCAGCGCTAGCATGGCAAGCACCTGCCGCTATGCCCATCACCGACAGATAAAAGCAAAAAAGCCCTTCACAAAAGTAATCAACGATCCCATATGAATGCGCCAGCGCCATCTCCGACGCTGACCACCACCGTCCCGCCCAACACCGATAGTGAGCAACGCTTTATGCCGAAGCAGTGCATGGCCGCCTTGACCACGGAACCATGCACTAACTGCTCCTGTAAGAACGATACCGGTTCAAGCGCTGCCTAAGGTCACGATGGAAAACCCCATGCCACCACTGCCCGCCGCAACGAGCCCAGGCCTCAGGCGTCGCGTAGATAGGCAACACGCAGGCGATGGCCGTCAGGATCCAGTGCAGCAAAGGTATAGCCGAAATCCAGCAGCGTCGGTTTCTGGTAGATGGTCACGCCGTGAGTAACGCCCCACTCGAGATAGAGCGCCTCCAGCGCATCCTTCGACGCCACGGTGAACATCACCTCGCAGCCCCCCGCAGGGGCCGTGACCAACGGTTCAGCAGTGAAGCGCGACCACAGCGCCAGCTGAAAGCCGTTTTCAAACACGAGCAGCACAAAGCTGGGATGCACTTCGTGCTGACGCACGGTGAAGAGAGAGGAATAGAACGCGAGACTTTTGATCGGGTTTTCGACAAACAGAATGGTCATATCAGCGGTCGGCATGGTAACGGCTCCAAGTAGTCCTGAAAGAGCCACCACCATAGCCGTCAGCCGTGACAGATTTTGTCAGCAGGTACTAATCGGGGATACCCATCTGCGCTTTCCACGTATGTAACAGTGTCTGGCGATGGCGAGGATAGCGCTCCTCATGCACACAAAGGCTGTCGATGCGGTCAGTTCGAAAATGACGGAAGTCCTGACGCAGCTCGCACCATGCCACCAGCACCCGCGACGCATCGAAAAAAGCGATGGCCATCGGCCATATGCGACGCGAAGACGAACGCCCCTGCTGATCGTGGTAGGCCAGTTCCACCACGAACTGATGCCGGATGGCATCACGCAGCGCCGACAAATGACACGATGTCACCTGATGTTCAGACGGCCCCAGTTTCAGCGCAGGAAGATCCAGCACCTCCGCCATCCGCTCCGGCAACACAGCCCGCACCTTGGCTTGCACATCCACAGCCGCTTGGCCGAGCATCTCATCAGCGTTTTGCGCGACCCACTGCAACCCCAGCACCAGCGCCTCAATTTCATCCGATGAAAACATCAAAGGTGGCAGAATAAAGCCCTCGCGTAGCACATAGCCAACGCCCGCCGAACCCTCTATGCGCGCCCCCTGATGCTGCAACTGAGCGATATCACGGTACAGTGTACGCTTACTTACACCAAGAGATTCGGCCAGCACCGCCGCCGTCACCGGATAACGGTGGCAACGCAGTTTCTGGATAAGGACAAGAAGACGCTCAGCACGGGTCATGGCGGTATTTCATAAGAAAGGCAGGAAACCAACGGTTATACCTAAACATCGCCCCATGAACCAGCGCATTAGAGACAAGCCCGCTCGACAACGTATCAGGCAAAGATGGACGGCAACGCTATCAGCGTATCCAGACTGCCTATGCGGCAGCGCACACAAATTCACCACAAACGGGTTTTCCGCTTACTTTCTAAGCTGCCTATCCGGCAGCGCACCTGATGCCTGACAGCAACGGCTGTGACGTGCTTTTCTAAGCTGCCTATGCGGCAGCGCACTACTGTTGCATCCGCGGGCATTGTCACAGAGATTTCTAAGCTGCCTATGCGGCAGCGCACGTACTTACTCACGTATTTGCTTGCGTCAGGAGTTTCTAAGCTGCCTATGCGGCAGCGCACATACTCTCAACAATTCTCAAATTCACAGTCAATTTCTAAGCTGCCTATGCGGCAGCGCACCAAAGAAATTTGCACATTATGTTAAATGTAAATTTCTAAGCTGCCTATGCGGCAGCGCACTAGACGTATTCTATCGTAATACATGGTCACGAAAGGGAAAGAACCGGCATAGAGTCATTTACCCCTTTTTCAGAGCGACGTCTTCGGCTTCTGTAAAAACAGCGCGTTAGCATCACCCTCAAAAAAAGGGGTCACCAGAGCCTTTGTGCTAATCGTCATACGGTGCTTATAAAGAAACGCCCCCGCAATGCTGAACCGCAAAGGAACTCTCATACCACGAGGCAATTCGAGCGTGGTTATTCTTGGATCACTTATGCCTCTTGGAGAGTTTAGATCTATAAAATGCTATTGCTGACTTGGGTATTAAGCGGCACGTCGCGGAAAACCGCTAAGGTAGGATGTGGCACAGGCCAAGGGGCATCTATATTTATATCATCCATAAAAATTATTTCTTACAGCTATTACCCACAATGATATAAAAATAATTATGTGACAAAACATCACACATCCTCATCAATCATTGACAACTGCAGTAAAATGAAAATAATAAATTTCAACATCAACAGACAAGATAAAAAAATATGTTAGAACCAACAAAAGGGCTCTTTACCTTTCGAGCAGAAGGAAGCAATACTCCTTCTAGCACTTACTACTCAAGAAAAATACATTGGCCGGGGAAAACTAGCTTTTGTACAGTTAACAATTCAGGAGTAACTATTGGGAGAGGATATGATTTAGGAAGCAGGATAAAAAGCACCGTTTACATGGATCTTATAAACTCAGGGGCAGATAAAGAAACCGCTGAAAAAATATCAGAGGGAGCAGGGCTTCACGCATGTAGTGCCATGCAGTTTGTAGCTGACAATCGAGATAAAATAAAAGAAATATCAGAACAGACCCAGCTAAATTTATTCAATCTAATTTATCCAGGATATGAAGACAATGCAAAGGGCTTTTATCACCGGCAGATAGAGAACAGATACAAAAAAGATAAGACATTTCCTAAGCCTGAGACATGGGACAATCTTGATGGAAAAGTCAAAGAAATATTTGTAGACGTCTTTTATCAGGGCCAAATGTCTCTAAATTTTGCCAAGCTTTGCAGTCAAAACAATAGAAAATCCTTGGCCGATTTCATAGAATCATCCAGCAAGTATAATCAGTATGAAAATGGAAGACATCGAGCAAAATACTTACGGGAGTAGTAACAGTGAAAATAATCAAAACCATCATTTATTTAGTATTAGGTTTATCTTCGATGTCATTTGCGTCAGAAACCAAATATCAAAAATGCTATGACATTACTATATCTGCAGATATAAAAGCTTGTATGAACGATCAACAGACAGAATCCATGAAAAAATCATATGACGAGAAAAAAGCTTTTATAGAACGCGGATACAATAATGTATTTCAGCAAGAAGATTTCTCAAGACAAGTAAAAAATGAATATAAATATTGGAAAATTTATATCAAAAACAAATGCCAGATGGAAGCTTCCACTGATACCATAATAGGCTCTTATGCCTATTGGATAGAGTATTTCAAGTGTTCATCTATAGAAGCAGATAGGAAAGCAGAATACTATAAGAATTATCAATTTCAGTAATATTTCAGAAGAAAATATATAAATACTATAAGGACGAAAAATAAAATAAATCAGGCACTATATATTTACTAACAAAGTGCTGCGCTTATAAAAAAGGGTCCCCTGTATAATGCATGGGGACCCTTTTTATGCAAAAGAAGTCATCACTCCCGAATCACTTCCGCCCCTTTGGGAATCTGGAAGTGGAAGGTGCTATCGCTGACCTGGGCATTCGGCTGTACGTTGCTGAAAGCCACTTGGGTATGCTGTCCAGAGGCATCGTACATGTCGAGCGAGGACAGTCGACTGCTGTCAAAGGTCATCTGCAGGCGGTCGAACAGTGAGTCGCTACTTTTCGGTTTGAGGGTATAGACCTCTTTGTTGCCTTGGGTCTTCTCTGTCACGCTGTAGCTGTGCACCAGTTCGCTGGCTTGTCCGGACAGCAGCAGTGCCGGGGTATTGGTCACTTGAGGATCAAGCTTGCGAATGGTGACCTGATCCAGATCAGGGTCGTGCAGGTAAACTTCCTTACCGTCAGAGACCACGACCTGTGAATACGGCGCATCTACAACCCAGCGGAACTTGCCCGGGCGGGCGACCCACATCTGCCCTTTCGACTGCTGTGATACGTGTCCGTTACCTTCGATGCGCTGGCTGAAGTCAGCTGCGTAGCTGGTCACGGGTTCAAGGCGCTGCGTCAGGTGCTGTGCCGCGCTCAGTTCGTCCGCACCCGCCCACGGGGCCATGCTCATCAGCGCCATACCTGCCAGACAAGCCTTGCCCCACTGCGTCATCGTGTTCATTACAGCCATGAATAGTCCTCTTCGAATCCGGTATATAGCGGCTGTCGCGCGGGCTATATATGTGCCCCTCTGCGCCAGCGTTTGAATCCAGTCTATGACGTGATGCAGAGCAGCGGTATTCGGCTGCCTTCATCACCAGCGTCATGATGATGCTCATAAGAGTGCATGATACGGCGAAGGTTCAGTGCCCTTGGGACAGCTGAACCTTCGCTTCAGCCAGCGTCAGTCCGAGATAGGCGGCGGGGCCAGCACTTCGCGACTGCCGTTACTGCCCATGCTAGAAACCACGCCGGCCATTTCCATTGCTTCAACCAAGCGAGCCGCGCGGTTGTAGCCGATCTTGAACTTGCGCTGGACGGATGAAATCGACACACGGCGCGTCTGCGTCACGAACTTGACCGCTTCGTCATACAGTACGTCCTGCTCAGCATCACCGCCTTCGCCTTCGGCTTCCAGCCCCGTCAGCGCATCAGCGGAAACGCCTCCGCTCAGAATCTCTTCATCGTACTCAGGCTTACCGCGACGCTTCCAGTCTTCCACTACGCGGTGCACTTCATCGTCATCGACGAACGCTCCGTGGATACGCGTCGGGGTGCTCTCACCCACTGCTAGGTACAGCATGTCACCGTGGCCCAGCAACGCCTCGGCACCGCCCTGATCGAGGATGGTACGGGAGTCGATACGCGAAGACACCTGGAAGGCGATACGCGAGGGGATGTTGGCCTTGATCAGACCGGTCACTACATCCACGGACGGGCGCTGCGTCGCCAGTACCAAGTGAATCCCCGCAGCACGGGCCTTCTGCGCCAGACGAGCGATCAGTTCTTCGACCTTTTTGCCGACAATCATAAACATGTCGGCAAACTCGTCGATGACCACCACAATATACGGCAGCTTCTTCAGTGTATCGGGCTGTGCACCCGGGGCATGGGTGTCGGCATCCCACAACGGGTCGGCGACCTGCGCCCCTGCCGCGTGAGCCTGATCAAGCTTGTCGTTGAAACCCGCGATATTGCGCACGCCCATCTTCGACATCAGCTTGTAGCGCCGCTCCATCTCGGCGACACACCAGCGCAACGCGTTGGCCGCTTCCTTCATGTCCGTCACCACCGGTGCCAGCAGGTGCGGGATGTCATCGTAGACCGACAGCTCCAGCATTTTGGGGTCGATCAGGATCATGCGAACGTCTTCAGGGCGCGATTTCATCAAGATCGAGATCAGCATCGCGTTGACCCCAACGGATTTACCCGACCCCGTTGTCCCCGCCACCAGCACGTGAGGCATCTTGGCGAGGTCCGCCACGACAGAATGCCCACCAATGTTATGACCCAGCGCAACGGTCAGCGGCGAACGCGCATTGCGATAGATATCAGAGTCCAGCACTTCGCGCAGACGGATCATCGCGCGGTGAGGATTGGGAATCTCAATCCCGACTGTCGGTTTGCCATAGATGACCTCAATAACACGGACACTCTTGACCAACAGCGAACGCGCCAGATCCTTCGACAGGCTGCTGATTTTGGAGCCTTTCACCCCTGCTGCGGGCATGATCTCGAACTGGGTGATGACCGGACCGGGCGAAATATTAACGACCTCGGCCTTCACGCCGTATTCCTTCAAGCGCATTTCCAGCAGCTCGGCCATCTGCTGCAGCTCTTCTTCGGAATAGGAGGGCTGCTGTTCATCGGCAGGCGTCAGCAACTGTATGCCTGGCATCTCACCGATGATCTCGACATGCTGGTTCTCATCGCGCTGCTGCAGATGCTCGACGGTCCACAACTTCGGCCCATCGTCTTCGACAAGTTCATCCTCGTCATCATCCAGCGCCGAGATGGGCATGGTCGATGCCGGTGCAACATCATCGCTGTCGCGCGGCGATAGCGGCGTCAACGGGCGTTCGGGAATATCCAGCGGCGCGTCATCGTGATACTCGTCTTCACCCTGTTCATCTTCGACGTACTGCGGCTCGGGCTTATGCAGCGCCACAGGTTCCGGCTGCTGCACGGGCGTGCTTACAGAGGATGGGCGAACAGGCTCATGCTCAGCGTAGACATCATCCGCCTCGTCATCGCCATAATCACTGTCATCGTCTTCATCAGCGGCAGACAACGATGTCGTATCGAATGCCGAAGCGGACACCTCCGACGCGTGTTCCGTCTCAACCTCATCGTCCATATCGACCATGAAGCGCGGTGTGAAAGCGGGCATTTCATCATCGGAAGCCGCAGACGAGAGCTCTTCCGGCGTGGTGCGATCGTCAATACTGCCCTGCTGCTCATGCACCGGCTCTTCATGTGCCGCGTCTTCATGTGCTTCCGGCTCATCGACCGCATCCTGCGTGGATGCAGAAATCGGTGCGGTCGGGGTAAAGACCGGCTCGTTAACCGCGACCTGCGTGGCAGGCATTGCTGGCCAAGCCGCTACAGCTTCGATAGGCACCGGGCGTACGGCCTCTAGTGATGCGGGCGTCGGTCTGGCAACGTCGATCGTGGGCGCATCAGCGTCGTCGTCCTCACTGTCTTGCTCATCGACCACGTCCGGAGCTGGAGCGCGCACGATGGGCACCTCACGCCGCGGTGTCGGTTCATCCTGTTGAGGTGTAATCACCGATGCGTCTGCGTGTTCATCCTCATGCGGCTCGTCCACACGCGTCGGTGCAGAGATGGCCGCCCGGCGCAGCGCTTCCTCTTCTTCTCTTGCCTTTCGTTCTTCCGCTTCACGCAATGATTGCAGTGTCTGGCGATGACGCTCAGCCTGCTCGGCTACCGCCGCATCGCTCTGTTCGGCTTCATCCCACGGAATACGGCTATCCGCAACAGTTGATACGCTAGGCGCTGGCGCAACATCACGCTCATCTTCCTCATCACGACGAGCTCGGATCGTCAGCGCTGGCGTGTCTTCTTCGACATCGTCGACACTATCTGTCATTGAGCCGGGGTAAGGGCGCTCGTACGGTGCATAGCGCACCGGCTTAACGTTGTGTTCCGGCGCTACGGCCGATGTGGGCTCGGAGCGATAAGCGTCCAGTTCAGGCTCGCCACGGTGAATGCCCAGCGTGTTCGCAAGGTGTGACAGCTTGCGGCTCAGCCACGAGGGCTCGGCAGGAACATCGTCATCCAGCTCGTCAGACACAGGCAGACGGGCATCGCGACGCTCGTCGTAGCGCTCTTTCGCCATCAGTAGGCGATCACGAACGAAGCGTCCGACACCGCGCAAGCCTCGGAACAGGGCCTTGCCAATCTCGTCCATCAGCGTGAGCCACGACAGCCCGGTCAGCAGCGGCACACCGCACAGCACCAGCGAAATGCCGACCAGCGTGGCACCGTGCTGCCCCAGCGGAGCCGTCAGTCCAGAACGCAGCCCTTGCCCGACGATATCGAAACTGTGGTCTTTCAATTGCTGGATATTGGAGAACAGTGCTTCAAGCAGGCAGGTCCCCAGCAGCACCAGTATCAGCCCCGCCATGCGTACTGCCAGCACCGTGGTATCCCATGTGAACGAAGCGATGCGGCGGCGCACTAGCTGCCATGCCCCGAGCGCGCACAGCGCGGGCCACCACAGTGCCGCCGTACCGAACAGCGAATACAGGCTGTCGGACACCAGCGCCCCAACGTGTCCCATCCAGTTGGCTACCCGTGTGTTTTCAGGCCCGGTATGGAACCACGATGGATCGCTCATCGTGTGGCTGAAAAACGCCAGCAACAGAAATGTACCCAGCGACAGCAAAATCACGGTGACACCGTCTTTGGCGGCCCCCTGCAGCGTCGTCGTCACCCGCCCCGGGGTACGACTGGCCTGGGCCTGCTGGCGCTTCCTAGCGTTCTGGCGTTTGCGAGGTGTCTTGGGTGACGCTCCTCGTTTGGCGTTTGCTCTGGAAGACGGTGTTCCTTTCTTCGAACTCACTGTAACCATCCCCTTGTGCCGCTACTCAGCGGCTGTCTGAAACCTGATCCGTGGCAGAAATGCAGGACTACATGATACTGGTTGTGTGTACATGTGCCACCCTGTCCGTGACGCCTACCCGGCGAATATCCTATGATCGTGAACCGGCGATGAAGTGCCGATCAGTGGAAACAAAGGCGCGTTACGTCAACGACCAACCCGCCGACAAAGGTATCAAGGAGCAGGCATGCTGTATTGGCTGGAAGAGCATCCCGTGGCATTCCCTGCCGTGGAAGACGCGCAGGATGAACCCAACGGACTGCTGGCCGCAGGCGGTGCGCTCACGCCGGAGTGGCTGCTGACCGCCTATATGAACGGTATCTTTCCCTGGTTCAACGCCGAAGACCCTATTCTATGGTGGACACCCGATCCGCGCATGGTGCTCTACCCTAATGAGTTTCGCTGCCGACGCAGCCTCGCGAAACGCATCCGCAACGGCGGCTTTACCCTGACGTTCGACACGGCCTTCAAAGAGGTCATGCAGTACTGCGGCAGCCTGCGCGACGACACCTGGATCTCGCCACAGATGCTGCAGGCCTATCACGACCTGCATCTGCTCGGCTACGCCCACTCACTGGAAGTCTGGCACGATGGCGAACTGGTCGGTGGCCTCTACGGGCTGGCACTGGGGCGCATCTTCTATGGCGAGTCGATGTTCTCGCGCTGCCCCGATGCGTCTAAGGTAGCGCTGGCCCACTTGGCCACCCTACCGCCCGAATACGGTTTTGCCTTGATCGACTGCCAAGTGCATAGCGATCACCTTGCCAGTCTGGGCGCACGCGAGATAGCGCGCAGCGAATTCAATGCCGCCCTCAGACAGCACGCCTCGCTCGAACGCTGGCACCCGCCAGTGCAGTAGTCACCTGCTACGACAGGATAGCGATAACTTCGCTCCTTCACAGCTGCAAAGCATGGATTACTGAAGGAAACGTATGCCCAGCGCCCGAGAACACAGCGCTTGGCACGCGTTACTTTTGCCAGTACCTGACAGCTATGCCATAATTCGCAACCATTCCGGCACGCATACGGGTCAGAAGCGGCCCCGCGCACGTCGAATCCGAGCGTGTCCCGCCTCAGTAGAATACCAATGGGTATTGTCCCGCTCCGTACGGCGATACCGGCAAGTGCACAAAATTTATTCCCGGAGGAAAGGCCCTCATGGCACGTGAAGATCATATTGAAATGGAAGGTTTCGTTATCGACACCCTTCCGAACACCCAGTTCCGCGTTCGCATCGGCGACGACATGCACGACGAGAAAGCACCGGTCGTGACCGCTCACATTTCAGGCAAGATGCGTAAGAACTACATCCGCATCCTGACCGGCGACCGCGTCAAAGTAGAACTGACGCCGTACGACCTGACTAAAGGCCGTATCGTGTACCGCTCTCGTTAAGGAAAAACGAGAGTAGCAAAATAAAAAGGCTTCTAGCGAGTTTCGCTAGAAGCCTTTTTTATTAGCCATATTTTGGACGAAGAAATAAACGTATCAATAATAGAACTAAAAAGCCGTGCAGAGGTCGCTCGCATAAAAAGAAATTTGGAAAACAAAATTATAAATGAATTAATAATAGATAAATCAGAAACCGGTCTCACAGCAAAATAGCTTAGTATAATAGATATAGAAACCGGAGATATTTTCGACACGCTAAAAATAGACTATATTCTAGGAACAAATAGAGATATAGAAAAAATCGGTATATTGCTAAAAGCAAACCTAAATAACAGCATAAAACGAGATGAGTTTTATGCATCTATATAAAATATTTAAGATTTCTATTTTAATTTCCATCCCGCTAATAGCATCTATTCAGTATAGCTGCAATGCTAATATGATCCGGCACCAAAAAAAGACATTTAAGATATAATAAAAAACAAGTTATGAATTCACAGAATCTTTTGCAGAACAAGGCTCTATAAAATGTTTAACTTTACTTTAATGGGCGCATCTTATTTATGGGAAATAAACTTCAAAGATAAAGAAATAGAATATAACAACAATATGGCCAAAAACTATTTAACAAAAACATTAATTAACAGCATTACATCAAGATCCATATTAGCTCATGCACTAGAACACCAACAAAAATTAGAAAGCAAGGCTCTACTAAATTCCGCAGCAGCTGAAGATTATTACCCTGCCATATACGCTTTAGCACATCCGGGGCCATTAAAGACAGATGAAGAAATACTAAAAAGTATCAAATGGCGTAAAATCCAGATATCCCTTAAGCCATCGGATGAAAATATCGAAAAAGGATTTATCGGGGATTTATATCTAAGTCTAAACACTCCCGATTACCCTAATGCCTTGTACTGGTTAAATAGAGCCATTACAGAAGAAGACGATATGTTGGCAGAGCATAATATCGCCAAGCTCTACGCCGAGGGTAAAGGCGTTGAAAAAGACTACGTCACCGCTTATATGTATTACGACTTGGCGGGCACGGCTGGTGCGGAGGAAAAATCCAAACTGGCTGAACGTATGACGCCGGAGCAGGTACAGGAAGGGCTTTCGCGCTCCCATCAATGGCGGGATGAACACCACTCTTATCGGCCAGGTTACGGCGCATGGAACGATATGGGTGGCATTGAATGGCACGTGCACTAGTCAAAACCAACTACTCATTAGCGATGCTCTTTTTCTCTCAACAAAAAAGGCAGGCTCACGACGAGCCTGCCTTTTTGCTTACCACAATTTGATCACGCGTCAGCAACGGCCTTGTCAGTCGACAATGCAAGTGCATCGCCCTTCTCGTTGACGCGGATCCGCACAATGCCACCATGTTCGGCCAGCTCGCCAAACAGCAACATATCGGCCAGAGGCACCTTGATTGACGTTTGCACCAGTCGCATCATCGGACGTGCTCCCATCGCCTTGTCATAGCCTTTTTCAGCCAGCCATTCACGGGCGTCGTGATCCACGTCTAGCTGAACGCGTTTCTCGTCAAGCTGTGCCTGCAGTTCGATCAGGCACTTGTCGACGACGCGATGAATCGCATCCGTATCCAGCGGTTTGAAGGTGATGATGCTGTCGAGGCGGTTACGGAACTCGGGAGTGAACGTGCGACGAATCGCTTCTCCGGTATCCGTGGTGTGATCCTGCTCTTGGAAACCGATCGAGCGACGCGCGCTATCGGTGGCTCCAACGTTCGAGGTCATGATCAGAATCACGTTGCGGAAGTCGGCTTCACGCCCGTTGTTGTCGGTCAGACGCCCGCGGTCCATCACCTGCAACAGCAGGTTGAATACGTCCGGGTGTGCCTTTTCGATCTCGTCGAGCAACAGCACGCAATGAGGCTGCTTGGTGACCGCTTCGGTCAGCAGGCCACCCTGGTCGTAACCGACATAGCCCGGAGGCGCACCAATCAACCGCGATACGGTGTGATGCTCCATGTACTCGGACATGTCGAAGCGCACCAGTTCAATGCCCAGCTGCTTCGCGAGCTGACGCGCCACTTCGGTCTTCCCTACCCCGGTCGGGCCGGTGAACAGGAAGCTGCCGACGGGACGATCAGGTGCGGCCAGGCCCGCACGCGCCAGTTTGATGGCAGACGCTAGGCCGTCGATCGCCTGACGCTGCCCGAAGATCATCATCTTCAGGTTGCGTTCGAGGCTGCCCAGCATTTCACGGTCGGAGCGCGATACCTGACGCGGCGGTATGCGTGCCATCCAAGCAACGACGTTCTCGATCTGCTCAACGTCCAGCGTACTGATGCGTTCGCCTTCCGGTTTAAGCTGCTGATGCGCACCCGCTTCGTCGATCACATCAATGGCCTTGTCCGGCAGCTGACGGTCGTTGATGTAGCGTTCGGACAGCCGTACCGCCGCGTCGATGGCACCGTCGGTGTAGGACACCTTGTGATGCGCTTCGAAGCGACTGCGCAGCCCTTTTAGGATGCGGCAGGTATCTTCAACAGACGGCGCTTCAACGTCGATCTTTTGGAAACGACGTGCCAAAGCGTGGTCCTTTTCAAAGATGCCACGGTATTCTTGGAAGGTGGTCGCTCCTACACAGCGCAGTTTGCCGGAAGACAGCAGCGGCTTGAGCAGGTTGGAGGCATCCATCACGCCGTTCGATGCCGAACCAGCGCCGATGATGGTATGAATCTCATCAATGAAGAGAATCGAATACGGTACATCGTTGAGCGCCTGCAACAGTGCCTTGAGACGTTTCTCAAAGTCGCCGCGGTACTTGGTGCCGGCCAGCAAAGCGCCCATATCAAGCGAGTACACGATAGCTTCGCGCATGATCTCAGGTACTTCGCCATCCACGATGCGGCGTGCCAGCCCTTCGGCGATGGCCGTCTTACCAACGCCCGCTTCACCCACCAGCAGCGGGTTATTCTTGCGACGGCGTACTAGCGTCTGGATAACGCGCGTCAGTTCGTGATCGCGCCCGATCAACGGATCGATGTTGCCCTGTCGCGCTTCTTCATTGAGATCAACGGCATAGCGTTTGAGCGGTGAGGGTTCCGGTGCGCTGCCCGCTTCTGGGCTGGCTTCGCCTTCGGCGTCGCCGCTGCGCATGGACATGTCATCATCACGCGAAATGCCGTGAGCGATATAGTTCACGACGTCGATTCGCGAGACATCCTGCAACCCCAGCAGATAAACCGCCTGACTTTCCTGTTCGGAGAAGATGGCAACCAGCACGCTGGCACCGTCAACTTCTTCCTTACCAGAAGATTGAACATGGAAGACGGCACGCTGCAGGACTCGCTGGAAACCAAGCGTCGGCTGGGTCTCACGCGTATCGACCTGCGTTTCGGGAATCAGTGGCGTGGTAGAGTTGATGAAGGACTGCAATTCTGCGCGCAGGATGTCGATCTGAGCCCCACATGCTGTCAGCACGTCAGCAGCAGATGCATTATCCAGCAATGCCAGCAGTAGGTGCTCCACGGTCATGAACTCATGACGTTTGGAGCGTGCTGCCGCAAAGGCAGCATTCAGCGTCAGCTCCAATTCCTTGCTCAGCATAGCGGGCTTCCTCTTGCCTGGCGCGGTCAGTCCGCGCGCTCTATATCACACAAAAGTGGATGCTCGTGCTCTCGCGCATGTTCGTTGACCATCCATGCTCGGGTGGCCGCAATGTCATAGGGGTAACGCCCACAGACGGCCTTGCCTTGAGTATGAACCGTCATCATGATTTGGACAGCCTGCTCGCCGCCCATGCCGAAAAACCGCTCAAGGATATCCACCACGAAATCCATCGGGGTGAAGTCATCGTTGAAGAGCACCACGTCATACCAGCGGGGTTCCGCCAGCTCTGTGCGTTCCTCCTCTTCGGTCAGATGGTCGAGACCATCGGCATCTGCCGCGCTGTCCGAATCATCGGACATGTTCATGATCAGCGGTGCCGTGGAAGCGGCAGTCGCGGTCTTATTGTGCATACGGGGCCACATGAGTGAACGGTAACGGATATGATGAAGGGAAGTGCATGACGATGCCGTGGCATGGCCGGCCTCCCAACAAGAAGGCCGAGCGGCATTCGGTTCGATGCCTCGGATGCCCGGATACATGCCATCGCATGCAAAAGGTAAGATGATCCTCTATAACATCTTTCCATAGTGGTGCTCATGGCACGCTTTTTCAAGCGCTGGCCAATAGCGCCGATCGCCTCTTGCCCATCCGTAGACACGGACATGCACGCCAATGCCATCATAAGGCCATGCTGACTGTCCGCCTGCAAGCCCTCTTGGTACCCTTTCACTTTTATGGAACATCGTCGCCATCGCAGCGAAGGGCTGCCATACCCACACCGCCCAATGCCCAATTCGATGGCCGTACCTGTTCCTCCGCCCTCGCGACCTGATGGTGCTTCTATCTATGAGTACGCTCTACCTGCTTAACAAGCCGTTCCACACGCTGTGTCAGTTCACTGATGAGCGCCATGAGGGCGAACCACGCAAGACTTTGGCTCCGCTGATCGCTGTCCCCAATGTCTATCCCGCTGGTCGCCTCGACTACGATAGCGAGGGGCTGCTCCTACTGACTGATGATGGCGCACTGGCACATCGCATCACGCACCCGTCCCAGAAGCTGACCAAGACCTACTGGGTACAAGTGGAAGGCGCCCGCGATGATGATGCCCTCCAGCGTCTGCGCCACGGCGTAACACTGAAGGATGGCCCTACCCGCCCCGCTAAGGTGCGCCGCATCGAAACACCGGACGTACCGGAGCGCGTGCCACCGGTGCGCTTCCGCGCCAGCATTCCTACCCACTGGCTGGAAATCACCATCACCGAAGGCCGCAACCGTCAGGTTCGCCGCATGACCGCCCACGTTGGCCTGCCCACACTACGACTGATCCGCGTCGCTATCGGCCCGTGGACGCTCGAAGGCATCGCCCCGGGCGAATGGCGCAAAGAAACCGTGCATCTACCGCAGCAGGCGGCTTCATCCTCACCAAACCGCCAGAAGCGAGGTATACGTCAGCGCCCAACGGGCAAGCGTCCTGTGCGGGGAACGCAGCGCCCGTCCTGATAAGGGGGTTGCCGCTGCCGTCCGCGCCAGACATTATGCCTATCTCGACGTAGCGGAAAGACACCGATCAGATGCCTTTCCGCCGGCCTGCTCGTGCGCATAAGTGCGCGAGTGGTGCCCGATAACAACAGACTGATCAACGTATCGAAAAGGATTCACCATGAAAGACAACCGCTGGATGCCTCATGCAACGGTCGCGACCGTCATCTTCGACGGTGAACGGTACCTGCTGACCGAAGAGATCAACCGTGGCGCCAGCCGCGTCGATTACCCCACGCTGTTTAACCAGCCGGCGGGCCACCTCGAGCCTAACGAAACACTCATTGAAGCGGCACTGCGTGAAACACGCGAAGAATGTGGCTGGGAAGTGACGCTGACCGGCTATCTGCGCCTTTATACGCGAGCTTGGAAACAGACCGTTTACCACAGCCATGCCTTTATCGCGACGCCGGATCACCCGGTAGACACACCGTTGGACGAAGGCATCGTGGCGGCCCATTGGCTGACATGGGAAGAAATTCAGGCGCTGGATGCAACGGGCAAGTTGCGCAGCCCATTGGTGCGCATGCGCATCGAAGACTATCAAGCGGGTCTGTGCTTCCCGCTCGACGTGCTGAAAGAGCTACACCCAGCCTAAGCGGGCCACTCTGGCGATCGCGCACCGAGGTGGTTCAGCCGCCTGCCGCCATCAGGTATACTGGTCGCATATAATGCTGGCCTGCTCGTGGCGCCGTCACTGACCGCGGCGAGCAGGTGCTTCACCGCTCGGTGCCAGCACACCGCGCCACCAAGGAGATCGGGCGCTCCCCGGATTCAATGCTATGCAGAACATGACTCGCTTCCCTCACCCTTCCCAGCTCATGACGGCTGACACTGCCGCTGCGGGTACCCCGTCGAAGACCAAGGTCATCGTCGGCATGTCCGGCGGCGTGGATTCGTCCGTCGCGGCCTCGCTGCTGATGCGCCAAGGCTATGAGGTCGAAGGCCTGTTCATGAAGAACTGGGACGAGGACGACGGCACCGAATACTGCACGGCGAAGGAAGATCTTGCCGATGCCCAGGCCGTTTGCGATACGCTCGGAATCCGCCTGCACACGGCCAACTTTGCCGTCGAGTATTGGGACAATGTCTTCGAGCACTTCCTCGAAGAGTACAAGGCAGGCCGTACGCCAAATCCCGACATCCTCTGCAACCGTGAAATCAAGTTCAAGGTCTTCCTCGACTACGCGGAAAAGCTGGGCGCCGATCTAATCGCCACCGGGCACTACTGTCGCGTGCGCAAGCCTGCGGGCAGCGAACTGGGCGAACTGCTGAAGGGGCTAGATCCGAACAAGGACCAGAGCTACTTCCTGCACGCCGTGACCGGCAAGGCGCTGGGCAAGACCCTGTTCCCGATCGGTGACATGGAGAAACCGGAAGTGCGCCGCATTGCCGAGGCCGAAGGCCTGATCACGGCACGCAAGAAGGATTCCACCGGTATCTGCTTCATCGGCGAACGCCGCTTCACCGATTTCCTACGTCAGTATCTGCCGGCTCAGAAAGGCAAGATCGAAACGCCAGAAGGCGAAGTCATCGGCGATCATATCGGCCTGATGTACTACACCATCGGCCAGCGCCAAGGCCTCGGAATCGGTGGGCTGCCCAACCACGATGAAAGCCCGTGGTACGTCGCCCAGAAAGACCTCGACCGCAACGTGCTGATCGCCGTACAGGGTAAGCACCATCCGCTGCTTTATACCGATGTGCTGACCAGCGAACCGATCGAATGGGTCGCAGGCAAGGCCCCAATGGCCGTGGGCGAGACACTGGCGCTGCGCGCTAAGGTGCGCTATCGCCAGAATGATCAGGGCTGTCAGGTCACACTGTGCGAAGATGGCAGCGTCAGCGTGCGGTTTGATGAACCGCAGCGCGCGGTGACTCCGGGGCAGTCGCTGGTACTGTACGCTGACGATCTGTGTCTCGGCGGCGGTGTCATTCTCGAAGCCCACCAGTCGGACACGTTTTCCCTTGAGGAGATTCCGGCATGAGCACAACGCGCCGCCAAGCCATCGCACTGGCGGGGGTCTTTCAGGCCGCCGCAACGGTCGACAGTCTGGCCCGCACGGGTCAGCACGATACGACGGCATGGCGTACGCTGATCGACGCGACGCTCGATACCGAGCCCGCCGACTTCGAAAGCGTCTATGGCGGCCAGCTGTCTCACCTTCAGCTCGGGCTCGACACACTGCGTCGTACGCTTGACGATCCGTCGCACAATGCTGTCATCGCCCGTTATGCCATGGCGATGCTGATGCTGATGCATCGCCTACGGCGCGATGAACGCATGATGACGACACTCGGTGAACGTCTGGCACGCGTCCGCCAGCAGGCAGGCCATTTCGGGCCGGTGCATGAAAACGTTATCGCCAGTCTAGGAGAGCTCTATCAGGACACGCTCTCTACGCTTCCACGCCGGATCGTGGTACAAGGGGACCCCGGACTACTACAGATGCCCATGATGCCCGAGCGCATCCGAGCGGCACTCCTCTCGGGCATTCGCTTTGCCATGCTCTGGTACCAGATGGGGGGCCGGCGTTGGCACCTCATCTTCCGTGGTGGCCTTAAACGTCAGCTAGACGAACTGACGCGATGAAGGCTGCCCTCTTCTTCCACCTCCTCTGCAGGTGCTCCTGATGCAACGTACTACGCTGACTGCGCTTTCTCCCGTCGATGGTCGCTATGCTCGCCAGACCGCTCCGCTGTGCGAGTTCTTCAGCGAATTCGGTCTGCTGAAGTTTCGCGTCCAGGTTGAACTCCGCTGGCTTGAAAGCCTCGCTCTGCATCCCGATATTCCTGAAGTCCCCCCGCTTTCCGACAACGCCCACCGCTTCCTCGACCAGCTGATCCGCGACTTCTCGCTCAAAGACGCACAGGCGATCAAAGACATCGAAAAAACAACCAACCATGATGTCAAAGCGGTCGAATACTTCATTAAGTCCCGTCTGGCCGACCACGCCGAACTGGCCGCCGTCAGTGAATTCGTACACTTCGCCTGCACCAGCGAAGATATCAACAACCTGTCGCATGCCCTGATGCTGAAGAACGGTCTGGAATCTGCCGTCCTGCCGCTGATGACGCAGCTGACAGAAGAAGTAGAACGTCTGGCTCGCGATTACGCCGACCAGCCGATGCTGTCCCGTACCCACGGCCAGACCGCCAGCCCCACCACGCTGGGCAAGGAAATGGCTAACATCGCTTATCGCCTGCGCCGCCAGCTCGAACAGGCCCGCAACATCCAGCCGATGGGCAAGATCAACGGTGCCGTGGGTAACTACAACGCCCACCTGAGCGCCTACCCGCAGGTCGACTGGGCTGCGCACGCCAAGGGCTTCATCGAAAGCCTCGGTATCGCCTTCAACCCGTACACCACGCAGATTGAACCGCACGACTACATTGCCGAGCTGTTCGACGCTGTCGTTCGCTTCAACACCGTACTGATCGACTTCGACCGCGATATCTGGGGTTACATCTCGCTGGGCTACTTCAAACAGCGTCTGAAGGAAGGCGAAGTGGGCTCGTCAACCATGCCGCACAAGGTCAACCCGATCGACTTCGAAAACAGCGAAGGGAACCTGGGCATCGCCAATGCGCTGCTGGAACATCTGGCCCGCAAGCTGCCCGTTTCCCGCTGGCAGCGCGACCTGACCGACTCCACCGTACTGCGCAACCTGGGGGTGGGTCTGGCGCATGCCGTCATCGCCTACAACGCCTCCCTGAAAGGCATCGGCAAACTGGAAGCCGACCCGGCCCGCATGAACGATGACCTCGATCATCATTGGGAAGTGCTGGCGGAACCGATCCAGACCGTCATGCGCCGCTATGGCCTCGAAACGCCCTATGAGCAACTCAAGGCGCTGACCCGCGGCAAACAGATTGATCAGGCCACACTGGCCACCTTTATTGACGCACAGCAGCTGCCCGACGATGCCAAGGCCGCTCTGCGCGCACTGACACCGGGCACCTATACTGGTAATGCAGCGCAGCAGGCTGCCCGTATCGGTCAACAGGAGAAGTAACTGCATGACAGCCCCCAGCACCCTCCCCGGCGGCCTTGATGTCACCACGTTCCTGCGGGACTACTGGCACAAGAAACCGCTGCTGATCCGCGGTGCCTATCCGAACTTCGAACCGCCGTTGATGCCTGACGAACTGGCCGGTCTGGCCTGCGAGGAAGGCATCGAATCCCGTATCGTCGAGAAGGTCGGTGCCAACGGCAAACCGTGGCAGGCAAGCCACGGTCCGTTCGATGAAGACACCTTTGCACGCTTGGGCGATCGCGACTGGACCGTACTGGTACAGGCCGTCGATCACTACGTGCCTGAGGTTGCCGAGCTGCTGAAAGACTTCCGCTTCATCCCGACTTGGCGTCTGGACGACATCATGATCAGCTACGCCCCCACCGGCGGCAGCGTTGGTCCGCATATGGACAACTATGATGTGTTCCTGATTCAGGCAACGGGTAAGCGCCGCTGGCAGCTCGGCAAGTTCATTGACGAAGACGAGCCGGTGATCCAGGGCATCGATCTGCGCATCCTCGAACACTTCGAGGTCGATCAAAATCAGGATTGGGTGCTGGAACCGGGCGACATGCTCTATATCCCGCCGCGCATCGCACATAACGGCGTCAGCGAAAGCGATGATTGCATGACCTATTCCGTCGGTTTCCGCGCACCGTCCGCCGACGAAATGGTCACGTCCTACGCCGACTATCGCGGCGAGCAGCTCTCCGAGATGCAGCGCTATGCCGACGCCGATCTGACGCTGGGTAACCCGGGCGAAGTGGATGATGATGCGCTGGAACGCGCGCGCCAACTCATTCTGTCATCGCTGGATGACCGCGAGCAGCTGAAACAGTGGTTCGGGCGCTACATGACCCAGACCAAATACCCGGATCAGCTGATAGAGCCAGACGAGTATCTGGATGCCACCACGCTGCGCGAAGCGCTGGCCGAAGGTGCAGAGATCGAACGTGCACTGGGTTCGCGATTTGCCTGGCATGATGAGCAAGACGCCTACGCCACGCTGTTCGTCGATGGTGACGGTCTGCGTGCACCTAAGGCACTGGCTCATCTACTGGGCAGTTCCGCGCCTATCCCGGCCGAACTGGCAAACGATGATGTCTCTGCTGGCCTGCTGGCGAAACTGATCAACCGTGGCAGCTTGATTCTGAGCGACGACTGATCGGTTAATGACGCCTCCTCTGACACAGCCGTGTCGGAGGAGGCTTTTTCTTTCAATAAAAGCCTGTCTTCGCCTCGTATGAACGTTCTTTCTCTTCTGTGATTCGCTGCCGCCTCCTGCTCTCCACAGCAGACTCTCGCAGCAGAACACTCTCCCACGGTCTAAATAGCCCATCACTGCTCTTCGCTGTCGTCTTAACTTCGCACTAACGCCTTGCAATAGCGCACCTTTTGCTGCTGCCAGAGCGCTCACAGCGACAGGCGCTAAGCAAAGAAACCCACGCTAGAAATGAGACTGATCTGGATGACCGGAAAGCGACGGCTGCGCTACACTTTTCATCAAGGTGAACGCACGCTTACCGTGACGTGTTACCGCAGAGCGTGTCTTTGCTACATGATATGACTGGAATTTTCACGAACCCTTAGCAGGTTTGCCGGTCAAATAGACAGAGCATGCTATGTGCCATCCGTGGATGGCGATACAGCGATTTTCATCTACGCTAGAGTTCAAGGGCCCGCTACGCGGTAGCGGCTCAGGATGGATCCAAGCACCGGCACATGCCGATAGAAA
Source organism: Zymobacter sp. IVIA_12111.31 C1 (assembly GCF_047495495.1). Taxonomy (GTDB): domain Bacteria; phylum Pseudomonadota; class Gammaproteobacteria; order Pseudomonadales; family Halomonadaceae; genus Zymobacter. The sequence continues at coordinate 582,991 of NZ_CP179930.1, read as the reverse complement.
GGAGATTTGCCATGAAACGTTACCTGACACTGGCTGCCGTTGCGGCAATGGGCGCGATGACACTGGGCGGCTGTGCCAACGAACCCTATAACGGCAACAACTACACTGGCGCACAGGCAGGTCAGGCACAGAGCGTTTCCTACGGTACTATCACAGCCATTCGTGCTGTGAAGATCGAAGGCAACGGCACAAGCGGCTTCGGCGGCATCGGTGGTGCAGTGCTGGGTGGTCTGCTGGGCCACCAGGTCGGCGGTGGCGGTGGCAAAACCATCGCAACGGCTGTGGGCGCACTGGGTGGTGCTTGGGCGGGCAACCGCGTAGAAGCCAGCTCCGACCGCACCAACGGTATGGAAGTACAGATCAAACGTGATGACGGCCAGAACCTGGTCATCGTACAGCAGGCCGACAATACCTATCTGGTTGGTCAGCGTGTGCGCATCATCGGTTCAGGCACCAGCGTACGTGTTGCCCCGGCTCAATAAGCCCGGTCATCCTGCACATGAAAACGCCCCGCTGCGCTCTTGCGCACGGGGCGTTTTGCATCAGACTGCGGACAATGCCCGTGCATCGTGTTGATGCCATGCACGCTGAGCGCACCCACAGGCCAGCAGCGCACAGGTCGCCGCCAGTCCGAAGATGGCAGCATACCCCCACGCACTCAGTACCCCACTGATACAGCCCACCAACAGAATACCGATATCGAAACAGGCCTCATAAGCGCTAAGTGCCACCCCCATATGCGCCGCAGGCAGGCTACCGATGGCCGTCACGCCCAACAGCGGATAAACCATCGACAACCCGTACCCCGTCAAAAACGATCCCACGATAGCCAGCAATGGCCCAATCGACGCACCGCTTATGCCAGCACATGCAATCATGGCCAATCCCAATGCCTCAATCACCATCATCAGCACCGTCGCCCGACGTCCCAAACGCGAGGTATAGAAGCCCACGCTGAGGCGGCTGAGCACATAGCCGACGCTGTACATCACCAGTGCGATTGTGGCCGTGCTTTGCCACCCTTTTGACCAGAACATCAGCATCAGAAATGACATGATCGCGGCATAGCCCATATTACTGAGCGCAAAACCGGCACCGGACGGCCACACCCGCGCCACGACGCGCACCAACGACAACGACGCATTCGTTCCCACGATCGGTGCCGAGGGCAGACACAGCGCTATACCCCAGCCAAACAACGGCGGCAGCGTCATCACCCATGCTCCGCTGGTCAGGGAAAGGTAGCCTTGATGCGCCAACCCTCCTACGCCGTTGCCGGCGGCCAAACCGATGAACATGCCAATTCCGACCATCGACATCACCTTACCCGCACTTTCGCGCCCGATTAGGCCAATGGGCCATGTGCCACTGCAAGTGAACACGAGGCTCTCCCCTATGCCCATCACGATGCGCGACAGAAGGATGATTCCCAGCGTTCCGAGCGCTCCCCACTGAGCGGCTCCTTGAATCGCCAGCAGGCACATCGCCCCCGCCAATGCCGAGAGCGCCAGCCCCCACAGCATGCCGCACTTAGCACCGCGACGATCCGAAAAACGTCCCGCAGGCAGGCGGGACAGCAGCGTACTGATCGACTCCAGCGCAATCACAGCACCCACGACGGTCGGCGTGAATCCAAGTTCATTCGTCAGGTAGAGCGGTAGCAGCCCCAGCGAAATACCCAGACCAAAAATGACGACGCACAGTAAACCGCTAATGATGACCGCACACCCCCATGGATGCTGACGCATACCTACCCCCTCGACTGCCTGCAGAATGAACACAACCCGTTGATTGGGCTGATGATACATCCACTGTATAAATCATCACCACTGGCTTTTAGTCACGCATCGCGCTCCCTTCCGAAAGCAAAGCATGATGGATCTTCGGCAAAGAGACCTGCTATCGGACAGATGAAGGTAACGCCATCACAGTAAGGGCGACGCAGCACACGACGCACCGCCCATGGAAGGTCGGTATTTCATCCGTCGTAGCCGTAAAAGCGAGACGTCTTGAAGCGCTGGTGCCGTGGCAAAGGTCAAGCCTATCTATGCCACTATCGCGACCACATGAAGGGTGAAGCCATCAGAAAACAGCGATTACCGTTCTTGCTGACAAAGACGAAAAGCCCCAAGCCTATCGCGCGGGAGGAATCTGCCACAGAGCGAGGTGCCATAAAAAAGAGGGGGTAAGAAAAAAGAGAGAGGCAAAAAAGAAGGGAAAAGCGGCAACCTAAAAGGAAAGATCAAAATGAACAAGGGGCCATGAACAGACCCCTTGAAAGGCAACGCCATGCCATCACATCAAGCCATCGTGCTCTTGGACACAACGGGATCGGGCTGATCGCGACGTTCTTGCTGTTCACGCAGCATCATACCGATACGTCCGCACACGAAGGCCACTTGGTCCAGAACATCGGCTTCAACGTTCGGCCACGATGCCAGCGCCGCTAGCAGATCGCGGGTATGGGCTTCGAAGATGGCGATATCAAAAGCGCCAGTAACGCTTTCATCGTAGTGGCGCGCAACGCGCTGCTGCCATACCTGCAAGGCAACGCGCTGGCGATCGGGGATCAGACTGGCCCGGAACAGCGCGCGCACCTGCATCACCAGATGCCCCACCGCAAAAGCCAGTAACCCCTGTTCCACCCAGTGCCATGGCAGACGGTCACGGGCCGAGCGCTCGTAGTGCCCCAGTTGCTGCAAGCGCGACAGCATGTTGCTGTTGAAGCGCTCGGCTTCATCACGCTTCGATCCCACCTGACGCAGATCGCTCAGCATGGCGCGATACAGACGGCGGTGCACCGCTGTCGCCCGCGGTACGGGCAAGCTACGGAATAGCACCATCAGCAGGGTGAATCCCATCAGCAGCGCCAACCCGCGTTCAATGGCACTCGGCACGTCGAAGGTCATGTGGTTACTGGGCATGGTCATGATGATATAGGTCATGCAGAACCCCAGCGTCTGCGGGAACGTCTGACGGGCCGTGAAGCCAAACAGCGCGATGAACAGCGGCAGCCCGAAGATCATCAGCATGCACTCGAACGCGTGCATGGTATTCGCCAGCAGCACATTGCCGAAAATAATCGCGATTGGAAACGCGATGGCCCCGCCCAATAACGCTCGCATCACCAGCATATCCGAATGAGGCAGCTGGGCCAGCATCGTACCGAGCACGACAGGAATCAGCATCATCATGATCGCGCTGTTCCAGCCGGTGGATATCCACACAACCGCTCCGATAATGAATAGCAGCATGCAGCGCAGCCCTACAGTCATCGCGGGCAGCCAGTCCTGACGCGTGCGCGGGGCGCGCGCTTTAAGTGCTCGCCCCGGCTCCGGCGATTCGATCAGCAGACAGGCATCACACAGCACGATCAAATGCGCCATCAACGTCAGCAATGCACGACGTGTGTGCTGCTGCGAAGCAGATGCTCCCTCGCCCAATGGCTGACGGATGATCGACTGACGCAGCTCGACCAACTCATCGCGCATGGCCTTGGGATCGTCACGTTCCAGCATGCCGCCCAGTTCATCGCGCAGCTGGTCGATCCACACCGACAGCATCTGATTGAGCTCGCCGCGTTCGCGATACGCCATACTGTTAGCATCAGCAATCAGGCTTAGACCGCGCTGTGATAGCAGGTGAGCAGCACGGGCACGGCGCGGCCCGGCGGGGCCTTCATAGAAGACAGGACCGGTATCGGCCTGCAGCGCCATGATGGCATCAAGCGCATCAAGGATGGCGGTGTGGCGGTCCCCCGCTTCATGAACGTCCAGCTGGGTATGCACCACCTTCAGCGCGGCTTTCAGCGTACCGAGTGCATCGGCCATCATGCGCGGGTGAGTATCCTGCGGCCACATCACTAAGCTGATGCCCGTCGCACATGCCACGCCGATCCCGATCTCGGTCACGCGCGACACGGCGATAGTGAAGGCTCCGGCACTGCTGGGCGCCGACGATTCGGTGATCAGTACCACCATGCCCATGGTGGTCGCGATCATGGCGAACAGATAGGTAATGTTGAAGTCGCGAGTACGTGAGGCCAGCGTCCCCAATACAAAAATCATCAGCGCGACGCTGCCCAGCGCCAGTACGCGGTGCTGAAGGCCGTAGGACAGGATAACCAGTCCGATCAGGCCACCGATCACATTGCCGCAGAACTGGAAGAAGCCCTTCTGAATCACCATGCCGTTTTCAGGACGCATCAGTAGAAAGACGGCCGAGATCATCGCCCAGTATGGCCGATCGAAATCCATCAGCATCGTCACATAGAGCGACAGCCCCATAGCCACAATGCCTTTCAACCCAAAGCGGATAGTCGACAGCTTGGGCTTCAGGTAGACCGCGAGCACGGAGGACATCATGGCGACACGGCACCCTCAGCGGTTACCGGAGCCGATGCGGGCTGTGCAGGTGCCGCATGCGCACGGCGCTCAGGATGAACGTGCAGCGTCGCGGTCATGCCCGCGCTCAGCATCACATCAGATGGCGGCTGATCGAACGCGACGTCAACGGGAATGCGCTGGGCCAGACGCACCCACGTAAAGGTCTGTGAAACACTCGGCAGCAGATCGCTACCCGGGGTCAGGTTGCTGTTAGAGATACCACGCCCAATCGCTAGTACGTGCCCTTTCACCGTATGGTTGGAGGCCATCAGGTGGATATCGACAGGGTCGCCGATCTGTATGCCCGCCAGCTTGGTTTCTTCGAAATAGCCGGTCAGGTAGTAGCTGTCATCGCGGATCAACGAGATTTTGGCACTGCCGCGGGTCACGTAATCACCGGGATGCAGCTGTAGGTTAACCAGCTGACCATCGAAAGGGGCCTCGTAGCGGGCACGTGACACGTCCAGCTGCGCACTGTTGACCGCCACCTGAGCGGCATCGTAGGCCGCCTTGGCTTCAGCCGCGCTCAGATTGGCGGTATCGCGCGCTTCCTGACTGATCGCCAGTTGCCCCAGCTGGGCACGACGTACGGCCGAATGCTGGGCCTGTTCCCAGGCGGCTCGCGCCTTCTCGGCCGTTGCCTGCGCCTGATCCAATGCCAGCTGATAGCGGGCCAGATCAACGGTGAACAGCAAATCGCCCTTGTGCACCAGCCGCTTATCGTTGGCATTGAAATTCTCGACCCATCCCGACACATCGGGCGTGATGGTCACGATATCGGCCCGCACGCGCGCATCGCGCGTCCACGGGGTATACATGTAATAGCGCCACAGCCAGATACCGGCCAACACGGCAGCGGCAATCACGGCGACGGTAAAGATGAAACGCATCAATCGCTGCATGAAGGAATTCCTCAAACCAAGTCTCGCGCCATGACGCCCGTCAGGCATCACACCACGCTAAAAAACCACACCACGGCGGCCAGCAGGCAAATGAAAAGGGCCACATCGAACCACCCTTCCCGCCATGCCACCCGACCGATGCGCGTATCACGCAGCCAGAATCGCAGGCTCAACAGCAGCACGAGGCTGATCGCGCAATACATCACCATGGGGCTGACCAGAACGCCTCCCCACGCCATTTCACGTAACCACATGAGTGTTCGCCACCTCACTGTCTTGCCGATGCACATGCGTGCAGGCTGGAGGAATACATATAACGCGATATATTAGCATGCTAACAAGATAATTGACTATCCTGCTACTGCCATAACTATCAGTATGGTCGGGTATAAACGAGCGTCCACTCTTCGTGCTCGCCTTGCTGCATGCGGCATGCCACACCGAAAGATAGGCCAATAAAAAAAGGAAGAACCCGAAGGTCCTTCCTTTTCACTGGATGGGAGCGTCTATTGCTCGAACGAACGCCTAGCGCTCACTGCACGTTCAGTGCTGGTGCTGCCGTTGCAACGCTTCAAGCTTGGTCGATATGCGTCGCTGCTGCTGTTCTTCTTCACGGCTTTTCTGACGGGCCTGCAGCTGCTTAAGCTGCTCGCGCGCATGCAGCGCTTCCTCTTCCGTCACCTGGCCGGCCGGCTGGCCTTCCAAATCGACGCGCTGTGCGCCCGGTCGTACCGATTTCATATAGCGCGGAAGATTGACGTAGCAGGCCAACGTGCGGCGGATCAGACGCGCCGACCACGGTTCAGCATCGATCAGCGCTTCATGGATACCGATCTGCAAGGGGCGTGTATGAGCCTTGAAGAAGGCTTTGGGATAGCGTGAATACCACTGCTTCAACAGCTGCTGCGGAGAAGGCGCATCCGCCGGGTCCTGCACAGAGGCATTATCGAGGGAAGAAGACATGTCAGTGTTGGTCTCGGCATTAGACAAGGAGGTAGGCGTTGTCGCCACCATCTCATCGGTAGCCGACAACGGGAAGTCGCTACGTACTTCATCGGCCGACACAGAGGAGGCTTCAGAGGTGGTCTCGACACGCTGCTCAAGCGTAGACGGCAATGATGAGGCTGTCACATCGCGCGCGCGGGCATCCTGCTCCTGAGCAGGGGGCGCAACGTCCCATGAGGCCATCGCTCGTACATGCGACACAACACTGGACAGACGCGTTTCCAGCGTTGCCAGCCGCTCGCGCAGTCGGTGATTCTCCTGCTCAAGCGATGCCACCTGTGCCAAAGCCGCCTGCCGTTCCTGTACAAGATCGCGAATCTGCTGATCCAGTGACGCAAAAAGCGTATCGAGAGAACCTGTCACCTGCTTCTCCTGCCTTCCCTGAGCCGCCCGCCTTAGCGTGACTGGCGTACGTACGTGACGAAATCGTAGTAGGGCTGCCCTTCATCAGGGTTCCCTGCCACGCGCTCCTGTTCCTGCCAGACGTCATCTTCCAATAGCGGAAACCGCGTATCGCCTTCGACGGTCATGCGGATCTCGGTCAGATAGAGCCTGTCAGCATCCGGCATAGCTTCGGCGTACACCTGACCGCCGCCGATGACCATGACCTCCTCTGCGCCGTGCTCCAGCGCGTACTGCTGGGCAGCAGCCAGGGCACTGGGCCAATCACGGCAGACCACAACACCTTCGGCAGCAAATGCGGGATCGCGCGTCAGCACGATGTTATGGCGCGACGGCAGCGGACGCCCAATGGACTCGAACGTATTGCGGCCCATGATGATCGGTTTCTGCCACGTCAGACGCTTGAAATGCCCGAGGTCTTCGGGCAGATGCCACGGCATCTTGTTGTCCGCACCAATCACGCGGTTGCGCGACAGTGCGGCAATCATCGCCACGGGAACATCGTGTTCACTCATACGGATACCTGTGCCTTGATATGAGGATGCGGGTCATAGCCTTCGAGCGCAATATCCTCGAAGGTAAAACCGAAAATATCCTTAACCTCGGGATTGAGCACCAGCGTCGGGCGCGGACGCGGCTCACGCGTCAGCTGCAGTTCTGCCTGTTCCAGATGGTTCAGGTAGAGGTGAGCATCGCCCAGCGTATGAATGAACTCGCCCGGTTCGAGACCACATACCTGCGCCACCATGTGCGTCAGCAGCGCATAGCTAGCGATGTTGAACGGCACCCCAAGGAAGATATCCGCGCTGCGCTGATACAGTTGGCACGACAGCTTGCCGTCCGCTACGTAGAACTGGAACAAAGCATGGCACGGCGGCAACGCCATCTGATCGACCAGCGCAGGGTTCCAAGCCGACACGATCAGGCGACGCGAATCAGGATTAGTCTTGATCTGCTGGATCAGATTGCTGATCTGGTCGATGGATTCACCGTTCGGTGCCGGCCAGCTGCGCCACTGATAGCCGTAGACAGGCCCCAGTTCGCCTTCTTCATCAGCCCACTCGTCCCAAATACGGACACCGTTTTCCTTGAGATACGCGATATTGGTGTCGCCCTGCAGAAACCATAGCAGCTCATGAATGATGGAGCGCAGGTGAAGCTTCTTGGTGGTCAGGCAGGGGAAACCTTCGGACAGATCGAAACGCATCTGATAGCCAAAGACGCTGATCGTACCGGTACCCGTACGGTCACTCTTGCGCGTACCGTTTTCCAGCACATGTCGCATCAAATTCAGATATGGCTGCATCAGCACCTCTCATCGCATTCGGGATATCAGACAGACAAAAAGGATGACCTAGCGTACAGGTCAATGCGGGCCATGATAGCGCACCTGACGCAACCTCTGCATCAAAGCGCCACGATGACCGATACGCATGCGCGGCACGCGGCGGCCATCCCCTTAAGGTTCGAGAAAACACAGACAGGCACCTTGCGGCTTGCAAGAGCGCTCTCGCCTTTTGCACGGGCAGTGCATTGCCGTGCGCTTGATGCAGACAGCCCCGATGCGCGCAAACACATCGGGGCTGTCATGTGCCTCAGAAACAAAGCCGCTATGGCGTGTCGGACGCTGTATCAGCAACGACAGGCTGATCCACGGGCTGCTTACGCGACCATACGATCAGCGCCAACCCGATCAGCATCATCGGTACGCACAGCTCTTGCCCACGCGTCATCCAACCGAAGGCCACGAAGCCCAACTGTTCATCCGGCATGCGGAAGAACTCGGTGAAGAAGCGGAACGCGCCATACAACAGCATGAACAGCCCGGACATCAGACCACGCTGACGAGGCTTGCGCGATACCCACCATAGGATGACGAACAGCGCCAGCCCTTCCGTCAGCCCTTGATAGATGGCCGAAGGATGGCGCAGCACCGCCCCATAGCGCGGATAATCAATGGCCCACGGCAGGGTGCTTTCACGCCCCGGCAGCTCCTGATTGATGAAGTTGCCCAAACGCCCCGCGCCTAGGCCCACCGGAACGATCGGAGCAATGAAGTCCGTCAGCTGAATAAATCCCAGACGATGGCGACGCGCGAAAACCAGCGCAGCGACCAGCACCCCGATCAGACCGCCGTGGAAACTCATGCCCCCTTCCCACACGCGTACGATCCAGCTCGGGTCCTGCCAGAAACGATCAAGACCGTAGAACAGCACGTAGCCCAGACGCCCGCCCAGCACAACGCCCAGCGCACCGTAGAAGATCATGTCGGAGACGGCCTGCCGAGAAATACCCAGTCGGTGAGCGCGACTGCGCGCCAACAGCCAGGCACCGAGAAAGCCGATAACGTACATGAGACCGTACCAATGCACCTTGAACGGTCCCAGTTGAAGTAGCACTGGATCGAAATTGGGGTAATGCATGTGCCCCTAGCTCCTTGATCGCAACCACGAATGGCAGATGCGCTGCACTCCAGGCAACGCCTACGGATAGATGTTTCCCAGTGTACCCTACTCATGAAGCGGGATGAACGCACTAGCAACGGTGCAATTGAGAAAAGACAGCGGGCAGGATAGACAAGGAGCCTGACCGTTTCCGGCCAGGCTCCTGATGATGCTTACAGCAGATGGATCAGCCTGTGTGCCTCACGCAGTCGCCTTTACAGGCGCGGCGCTAGCTCGTGAAGCGCGCGTCGATAGACCTCGCGTTTAAAGGGTACCACCTGTCCCAGCGGGTACCAGTAGCTGACCCAACGCCACCCATCGAACTCCGGTTCGGGCGTTTTATTCATGCAGATATGGGACTCCTGCCCTTTCAGGCGCAAAAGGAACCATTTCTGCTTCTGCCCGATACACAGCGGTCGGGAATGCATGCGGATCATGCGACGCGGCAAGCGATAGCGCAGCCAACCTCGAGTACAGGCCACCACTTCAACGTCCTGTGGACACAACCCGATCTCCTCTTCAAGTTCCCGAAACAGCGCCTGACGCGGCGTCTCGTGAGGCTTGATTCCACCTTGGGGAAACTGCCATGCATTTTGCCCTACCCGCCGTGCCCAGAGCACTTGCCCAACACGATTGGCAATGATGATGCCAACATTGGGCCTGAAGCCATCCGGGTCAATCACGGGATCATTCCTCTCGTAGAATGCGCCAGCCCAACCGCGACCGACGAAGGAGATGGAAGATGCCCCTCGGCAAAGGGCCTCTTGTCATGGCATCATTTTTCCATAAAGCATGAAACAGCATCAACAATATGGTGTGATGACGCGTAGCATGTCATTGTGCGTTTTCCCTTTCTGCCTGGAGGCTCCATCGTGCGACTTGCGCTTTTCGACCTCGACAACACCCTGATCGCTGGTGACAGTGACTATTCCTGGGGCGAGTTTCTTATTTCTATTGGTGCCGTCGATGAGAAGAAGCATCGCGCCGAAAATGATCGTTACCTGCGAGCCTATACCGCAGGCGATCTTGATGTCGCCGAGTATCAGGCGTTCTGTGTCGCCCCGCTGGCAAAGGCCTCCCGCGAGCAACTGGATGCTTGGCATCGCCAGTTCATGCGTGAGGTGATCGAACCGCTGATGCTACCGAAGGCACAGGCCCTGCTGGCAGAGCACCGCGCCCGCGGCGACTACCTGATGATCATCACGGCCACCAACCGCTTCGTGACCGAACCGATCGCTAACGCACTGGGTGCTGACGAACTGATCGCCATCGACCTTGAGACCGACGCCACGGGCCGCTATACCGGCCGCATTTCTGGTGTGCCCAGTTTTCAGGAAGGCAAGGTTATCCGCCTTGAAGCGTGGCTGGACGAACATCCGGAAATCGAACGCGCGGGCATCTACTGCTACACCGACTCGCACAACGACCTGCCGCTGCTGGAGTACGTTGACCACCCCATCGCTGTCGACCCCGACCCTACGCTGGCGGATATGGCCCGCGCCCGCGGCTGGCCGATTATCTCACTGCGCCGCTAGAATCCCTTTTTCTAGACTCTCAAGGCCACTCCCTGACGAGGAGTGGCCTTGATTGCTATACGATGACGTCGTCGTCTTCATCATCGTCATCTTCAAAATCCTTCTCCATTTCATTTTGCAACGCTATATATTCATCACTCTGCATTTCTTCTTGATAGCGTCTGGATGATAATTCAGTACAACTTTCGAAATCGGCAAGCATTTTCAATTTAATGTTCATCGATGTCTGGGCCAGTTCAATAATTTCGTTGCCCAATTTTCTATATTCTTCTAACATTTTATTTTCTTTATCATGATATTTTTCTATATCGTAACAACGATTGACATCAGAAGTAGATTGGTTCCATTGCTCCCATAACTTATCGTGCTCTATTTCTTTCTTTTTTATATCTTCCTCATTACGAAACAATGCCATAAGGTCATCGAGTTTAACGCCTTGCATCTCAGAAAATATAGAGATGGAACGTAACGTAAGCTCATCAAGGCTAGAAGAAGAAAGACGTTGCTTGACGATACCTTGGTTAAACAAATTCTGCTCATGCTGACGCCGATTCGTAAGGCCTGGCGAAACCTTGCCTTTCGATTTATTCCAGACAATAAACTGGTTTCCTGCTTCAGTATAATGGCCGTTATTCAGTTCCTTTAAGAGCGTGCTGTTTAGAAAAGCAGTTGCTCCCACATTGAATGAAAATGAAACAAGGGCACTGAATTGTTCATCCGTTAGTTCAACTTTAACCGCATCCGATACACAACGTTCGTACTTCTCGATATCTTTATCGAAGAGTTCATCTGCCTGCTGCTCCGTTATACGATCACCAGGCTTTATTTTTCCACGGTCAGTGTGACCATAACCAATGGTATATGGCTCGCCTTTGGTAAGAGGATCGGGATAAGCGTGAAGGACTAGGGATTCTGAACTTTTAATAAAAAAACGACCATCATCATTAAGTTTTCGCATTAGAGCACCTTTTTTATAATTTTAATTGGCTACTATCTATTACACTATACACAAAAACACATATAACATCTCAAAATCATTTTGTCACAACAAATGTCAGAATAGCGCCATTACAACAACCATTATTAAGCGCGATAAGAAGCAACTAAACACACAAATAAGATTAATAATAATGACGAGTAAAAATCGGCGTGCTAGCTGATGGAAGAACAGAAGAGGAAAGGTATCATCAGAATGCGCAGCGTCAGGCCACCATGGCGCAGATAAAAGAAAGGCCGGACGGGCCGGCCTTTGCGTGCTTGGCTTTGCGGGTATAAGCCCCTTTGCCTTTGCGCGGTTTCTCTGTTTGCGAGCGGTAGCAGGTTTTCATCACCATCTTTTTCGCAGCATTGGTATGCGATGCAGCCATTCCAGATTGTCCTTTCTCTATATCAAATCAACACAACGCGCAATAAACGGGCGGCACTCAGCCGCACGATCAGCGCGCCGCGTATGGTCGCACAGCGCCGATTCCTTTCGCAAGCGGCCAATGTCATGGCATTAGGCTTGGATAGGCACGGCCTTCTACGTGTGCTAACACTGACCCTTTGAGAGAGAAATGGAAGGTAAAGACGGTGGGTTCAACACCGTATGATGCCCGCAATGGGGCCTCTCTCTAAAAGGCAAGGGGTAGAAACTAGGAGGCTGCCAGCCAAACGAAAACGCCCGCGAAAAACTCGCGGGCGTCGGCACTCGGCAGCAGGCTTACGCAGCGTAGCGCGGGGCGTTACCTTTATCATCTTTGGGCGGTGTCGTGCGGCCATCGGTCTTGCGGAACGCTGAAAACAGCGCGCCACAGGCCACAACGCCAAGCGCGATAAAGCCAATCATCGTCCAGCCCGGCAGGGTGATGCCAAGGAAGATACCGTGAATCTCAGCACATTCGCCGGAACCGGAAAGCACTTGGCGCAGTACGTTCCACAGCGGCAGGCTTTCCAGCATGTAGTCCAGCGGCGGACCACAGGTCGGCACCTGGTCAGCAGGCAAGCTCTGCAGCCACAAGTGGCGTGCGGCCAGTGCGATCCCCGCCAGCGAGCTCAGCAGTGCTAAACCGCCCCATACAGCAGCACTGCGGTATGGGCGATAGAAGATGCCCGGCAGGAAGCACAGCCCTGCTACGATCACGGCGATACGCTGGAAGATGCATAAAGGGCAAGGCTCCAGATCGAAGACGTGCTGGAGGATATAGGCAAATACGATCATGCCAGCGCACATCAGAAACCCGATCAGGCACCATAGGCGGCCTGACATTCCCATCAATCGTCTGCTCATGTCGATTACTCTTTTCCTGTAGTCCCTGTTCTGTCGTACCTGTCGTGCATCACGCACATCCATAGATGAGCGGGCACGGAAGATGCCCCGCTCTGACCCTAACCATCAAAGGGGTCGTTACCACGTCAAGAAAGGTGACGCGCCGATGCCAGATAGCGCTCTACATAATCATCGAAACTGCCTTGATCATGCTCGACCAGCGCGCGTTCGTCCGCAATGGACTGCACTCGCTTCTCTTCCAGACGCTGCACCATCTCATCGCTAAGCGGCTGGCCGCGCAGCGTGGAAGCATGCTGCCGCGCTAGGCGCATAGCGACCGTCGTTAAGTCGTCATCGGTAGCCGTCAGCGCTTCCGCGGCTTGACCTGACGCCGTGTGCGCCGGGTCATTCAGTCCTGCTCGCAGCGAACGCAGCGCCTGCTGGTGCGGTTCACCCTCTTCGCTCTCATCTAAGCAGGCTGCCACGTCAGCAAGCTGATCAAACAGCAGTGTAGCCTGCTCCGCAAGCGTCACCATGCGGCCTTCGATGGAGAGCACGCCACCCTGAATCCGCCCGCCCGTAGCCACACGCGCCCGGTTGTCATCCAACCGCAGGCATTCCTCTTCGTTGATCCAGTCCCCCGGTGACAGCAGGCACCACGTAAGGAAAGTGTCGAGGAAGCGCACCTGCGTTTCATCGATGCCCAGCGGCAGGTTAGGGTTGATGTCCAGACAGCGCACTTCGATGTATTCCACACCGTTGTCATGCAGTGCCTGCAACTGTGTTTGTCCACGATGCGCGACACGTTTCGGCCGCACGTCACAGTAGTATTCATTCTCGATCTGCAGAATATGGTCGCTGATCTGCTCCCATTCGCCGTTCACCTTGACCCCGATCTTCTCGTAGGGCGGCCACGGCGTTTCGATCCCCTGCTTCAGCGTGCGGATATAACTGTCCAGCCGGTTGAAGCATACCTTGAGCTGACTCTGCACGCGGTTCTGATAGCCCATGTCGCTCATGCGCAGTGAAGTCGCCTGCTCAGACAGCAGGGTGTGTTGACCGTGAGGTACAAGGCCGTCGGGCACGGTCATGTCCGTAAAGAATGTGTCGTCGACCGCCACCGATGAACCGAACAGATACAGCAGCAACCAGCTGTTGCGACGGAACTGACGGATCAGATGGAAGTAGCGCGCCGTGCGATAATCGTCGAGCGATTGATCGTCGGCCCCTTCCAGCGTTTGCAGAATGCGCCAGAACTCAGGCGTCAGCGAGAAGTTGTAATGAATGCCCGCGATGGACTGCATGATGCTGCCATAGCGGTGACGCAATCCCTTGCGATAGACGTGTTTAAGTTCACCAGAATGCGAGGAACCATAGTCAGCAATCTGTACGCTATCGCCACCATTGGGCAGACGCGCCGGCATGCTGGCAGGCCACAGCCATTCGCCCTCTGGCAGATGCCGCAGCACGTGGTGATGCAGGTCGGCCAGAAACGCCAGCACTTCAGGGGCGCTATCGCAGACCGGCGTCACCAGTTCCATCAATGATTCGGCATAGTCCGTCGTGATCCAGGGATGAGTGAGCTTGTGACCCAACGCGTCAGGATGCGGTGTCTGGGCAATGCAGCCTTCCGCATCAACGCGCAGTGCTTCACGTTCGATACCGCGTCGAATAGGGCGAAGTCCATCCCCCAGCGGGCCTTTAAGCCCATCCAATAGGCGAGTTAGCATATCCGGCACAGGCTAGCGCTCCTTGCTCAATAGGTGTACGTCCGTTGGTCATCCCTCGAAGCACACCGGTGCTTCGAGGTTGGACTGTCAATGCCCGCACAGGTTCACTTGCGACGTGCAGCCCCGGCTTTCAGCAGTGCTGCACCCAGCGCCCCCATCGGAGCACTCTGCGAAGACGGTGCCGAAGAAGACGTGCGTGAGCGCGGTGAATGCTGGCGATGCGGGCGCGCAGCACCGGCAGACGTGTTCTCGGCGTCGGGGTGGCGCTCAGCCTGATCGCTCATGCGCATTGACAGTCCTACACGCTTGCGCGGCACATCGACGGACATCACTTTCACTTTGACGATGTCACCCGCTTTCACCACTTCGCGCGGATCGCTGATAAAGCGCTCGGACATTGCCGAGATATGCACCAGACCGTCCTGATGCACGCCAATATCGACGAATGCGCCGAAGTGGGTCACGTTGGTGATGACCCCTTCCAGCACCATATCAAGTTCCAGGTCGTTGAGCGACTCGACCCCTTCACGGAATTCTGCGAATTCGAAGCGCGGGCGCGGATCGCGTCCCGGCTTGTCCAGCTCACGCAGGATATCGGTCACGGTAGGGACACCGAACCGTTCATCGGTGTAATCGGCCGGTTCAAGACGCTTGAGGAAACTGCTGTCGCCGATCAGCTCTGCCACCGGACGCTGATGGCGTTCGGCAATGCGTTCGACGACGGGATAAGCTTCCGGGTGAACGGCAGACGTATCCAGCGGATTTGCGGCACCGTGGATGCGCAGGAAACCAGCACACTGCTCAAAGGTCTTCGGACCGATGCGCTCGACCTTGAGCAGCTGGCGGCGATCCCCAAAAGCCCCCTCACGATCGCGGTAGGCCACAATGTTGCCCGCAAGAGTGGTGTTGAGGCCGGATACGTGCGACAGCAGCGCAGACGACGCCGTGTTCAGGTCAACCCCAACGCCGTTGACGCAGTCTTCCACGACCGCATCCAGCGAGCGCGCCAACGCCACCTGCGACACATCATGCTGATACTGCCCCACCCCGATGGATTTCGGTTCGATCTTGACCAGCTCGGCCAGCGGATCCTGCAGACGGCGCGCAATGGAAACGGCACCACGGATGGTCACGTCCAGACCGGGGAATTCCTGGGCCGCATAGGCCGAGGCCGAATAAACGGAGGCCCCCGCTTCGTTGACCACTACCTTGCTGATGTTCAAGCGATCCTTGAGCCCTTTTACCAATTCGGCCGCCAAGCGATCAGTTTCGCGACTGGCCGTGCCGTTGCCAATGGCGATCAGTTCAACCTGATGTTTCAGGCATAGCCCAGACAGCACCTGTAGCGCCTGATCCCACTTTTTGTGCGGCGCATGCGGGTAGATGGTCGCATGATCGACGAACTTTCCCGTGGCGTCGATCACCGCCACCTTCACCCCGGTACGCAGCCCCGGGTCAAGGCCCAGCGTCGGACGCGCACCGGCAGGCGCGGCCAGCAGCAGGTCATTGAGGTTCTCGGCGAACACTTGGATCGCAGCGCCTTCAGCCTGCTCGCGCAGGCGGCCGAACAGTTCGGTTTCAAGACGGGTGTACAGCTTGACGCGCCATGTCCAGCGCACCACTTCCTTAAGCCATGCATCGGCCGCACGGTCAGCCTCGGGCGCGATGCCTGCAGCTTTAGCAATGGCGGCTTCGGCAGGCGAGGTCAGCCCTTCGATCTCTTCGGGGAATTTCAACGCCAGCGACATCACGCCTTCGTTACGTCCACGGAACATTGCCATGGCGCGATGAGACGGCACCTTAACCAGCGGCTCGCTGTGCTCGAAATAGTCAGAGAACTTGGCACCTTCCTGCTCCTTGCCACTCAGCACCGTCGACTGAAGGATGCCCTCCTGCCACAGGCGGTCACGCAGCACGCCTGCCAGCTCGGCGTCTTCGGCAAAACGCTCCATCAGGATCTGCTTGGCTCCGTCCAACGCCGCCTTAGCATCAGGCACATCCGCCCCTTCGATAGCCGCAGCGGCAGCCACATAAGGCTCGGCGGTCACCAGCGGGTCAAGGGAAGGATCAACCAGCAGCGCATCGGCCAGCGGCTCAAGCCCTGCCTCGCGCGCCATCTGCGCACGCGTACGGCGCTTCTTGCGAAACGGCAGATAGAGGTCTTCCAGACGCTGCTTGGTATCTGCCGCTGTAATCTGCGCACGCAGAGCATCGGTCAGCTTGCCCTGAGCGTCGATATCCGCCAGCACCGTATCGCGCCGCGCTTCCAGTTCACGCAGATAGCGCAGCCGTTCTTCCAACTCACGCAGCTGGTTGTCGTCCAGCCCCCCGGTCACTTCCTTACGGTAGCGCGCGATGAACGGCACTGTAGCGCCTTCGTCCAGCAGTGTGACGGCGGCATTGACCTGCTGAGCAGCGACGTCCAGTTCGCGGGCCAACTGTGCAACGATTCGGGAGGTATCAGTCTGTGTAGCGTCCATAGCACCTGATGTCTTGAAGTGAGAGGTTCAACGGTGAGCGTCAGTGCGGTCGGCCTAGCCGACATATATTCGTTAGCAACAGTATGCAGTTACTTACGTTATTCTGCCGCGAAGAAAAGCCAGGCTTCGGTTCGGCTGTCTCGGCTTATGCGGTAACGTCTTGCCCTTCCGTCGAGAGGAGCCCCAAACGACAGCACGCCATGCTCCGATGGGAACATGGCGTGCCAGTCAACTCAAGACAACCGTGTCTTGAGCTCAACGCGTGCGTGATCGAATCGAACGATCATGCGTCAGTGCACCGTAGGGGACGGTGCTTCCGGCGACTCGATCAGCGACTCGACGTCGGCGGCCGTAAACACATAGTACGTATTGCAGAAGTGGCAGTGCGTGTCGATCTGCCCCTGTTCTTCCACGATACCGCGCAGTTCATCAGGATCAATGCGGCCCAGTGCCTGAGTGAAACGCTCACGGGAGCAGGTGCAGCCGAACGCCACGGGCACAGGCGTGAAGACGCGCGTCTGCTCTTCATTAAACAGACGGAACAGCAGCGGCTCGGCTTCCAGCGTCAGCAGTTCTTCCGATGTCACGGTATCTGCCAGCATGCTGAGACGCGGCCATGCATCGACATCCTGTGTATCGCTCTGCGGCAGCTGCTGCAGCAGCAGGCCAGCGCTGCGTTCGCCATCGGCGGCCAGCCACAGGCGCGTCGGCAACTGCTCAGACTGCATGAAGTAGTGTTCGAGGCAGCCTGCCAGCGTGTCCTGTTCGAGTGCCACGATCCCCTGATAGCGCTTACCGTTGCGCGGGTCGAGAGTGATCACAATCTGACCGTTGCCCAGCAGTTCCGCCAACGACATGTCTTGCGACAGCTCGGCCTCTTCGTCCCAGCGCGCGATACCGCGCAACTGCTGTTCGAGGTCGCCGTTACCGGGGCTGGATTCCGCCATCAGTAGCGTCACCGGACCGGCACCGCGCACTTCGATGGTCATGATGCCATCCAGCTTGAGGGTCGCCGTCAGCAGCGCTGCTGCCGACAGCAGTTCACCCAGACGCATGGCGATAACATCGGGATAGTGATGACGATCCTGTACATGACGCCAGGTCTGTTCGAGCGAAACAATTTCGCCGCGCACATCGGTATTGTCGAAAAGGAAACGCTGCAGGTGATCGGTAAACATCTTGGTCATAGTCGGTTCCAAAGATCGGGCGGGCACTCGCAATGCCCGCCACAGGCAAAAGAGAATCAGGCGTCCGTGCTTTGACGCTGGAAGCGGTGGATAGCGCGACGGTCTTTCTTGTCTGGCCGATGCTTCGGCGGCTGAAGAGTTTGGCGTGCCAGCGAGCGCTGTTCGGCCCCCTGCTCGCGCTGCTCACGGCTTTCCGGCGTTTCCTGATAAAGCAGTTGGGCTTCGGGCGCACCGCGACGCTGTTCACTCAGCGCCATCACTTCGACCTCGATCGAGTCCCAGCCCTGCGGCAGCGTCAGGCGCATTCCCACACGGATCTGCTTGCTGACTTTGACGCGCTCACCGTCGCAGTGCACCTTGCCACCTTCGATGGCCTTCTTTGCCATGGCGCGCGTCTTGAAGAAACGAGCGGCCCAGAGCCATTTGTCCAAGCGCATCTGCATATGCTGTGGCGTCATTGTCATTCCTTGCGTTCGTTCGCCTGAGTGATGTTCCTAGAATGGGGGCGATTGTGCGCATTCTCAATCCCGACCGGTACACCCAGTCGTTCCGCACCACGCATGTTCCGTACGCCTCGCCCCCTGCGTTTGCCTAATGTTCTCTCATTACCGTTATCCGTCATAGTGATGCGAGCGCAGGGTTCAAACGAGGGCACCACACCGCCCTTTTCACGCACCGACAATTCTCTGCACTGCACCACCCGTTTTTCCTGTCAGAGCCCCCTCGCACTCACGGCGAGATCCGCCTCACCACAATGGAGCCTACCCATGACGCGCCCTCTTCCTCGTATCACCCGTACCACAACCGTTGCCCGCACCCGCATCTTTCGTGTCGAAGAAGTCGACCTGACCTTTCCCAACGGCGTGCAGTGCACGTTCGAACGCCTGCGCCGCCCACCGCGCGGAGCCGTGATGATCGTCGCGGTGACTGAACACCAGCAGGTGCTGATGATCCGTGAGTATGCAATGGGCTTCGAACGCTACGAGCTGACGCTGCCCAAGGGAGCCATCGACGAAGGAGAAAGTCCCCTTGAAGCCGCACAGCGTGAGCTTCAGGAAGAGTGCGGTATGGGCGCCCGCGAGCTAATTCCCCTCTGCCGCCTTTCGCTGGCCCCAAGCTACATGGATCACTTCATGCACGTCGTCATTGCGCGCGACCTTTATCCAGCCTCCCGCCAGGGAGACGAACCAGAGCCACTGGCCCTTGAGACACATTCACTAAAGGACATTGAAGAGATCATAGAGGAAGCGGATATTCATGAAGGGAGGGTGATTGCAGCGCTATACCGCACACAGTCATGGCTAGCACGTCACTCTCGGGGTTAGCACCAAAACGAGTGCTAGGACAAGGAAAGTGCTAGGACGTTGGCGGATACCCGCACCGCCTTCATTCAGGATGAAATCATGACATTCAAACGCGTTGATTCACTGACACCGCAGCCTCAGCGCCGCGGTGCAGAAGCACTGCTGGAAATTCTGGCCAGTGAAGGTGTCGACTATATCTTCGGCAATCCCGGAACGACCGAATTGCCCCTGATAGATGCCCTGCTACGCGAACCCAACATCCACTACGTGTTCGGTCTTCAGGAAAGCTCGGTCGTTGCGATGGCAGACGGTTATGCACAGGCGTCAGGGAAGGTCGGCTTCGTCAACCTGCATACCTCGGGCGGGCTCGGACACGGCATGGGCTGTCTGCTGAGCGCTCGCGTGTCGCAAACCCCGCTGGTTGTCACGGCAGGCCAGCAAGACCAGCGCCATATGGTCACCGACCCGCTGCTGTTCGACGACTTAGTAGGTATCGCCACCCCTGCTACGAAATGGGCGAAGGAAGTCACCAGTGCCCGCCAGCTGCCCATCATGGTGCGGCGCGCATTCCACGATGCTGAAGCCGCACCGCAGGGCCCGGTCTTCCTGTCACTGCCGATGGACGTCATGGAAGGCATGACCGATGTCGATATCGGCCATAAGTCGCGCATCTATCGCCGCACCACCGCAGAAGGGCTTCCCGAGCTGGCAGAAGATCTAGTGGCCGTGGCACCCGGCAAGCTGGCGTTGATCGCCGGTGACGAAATTCGCACCAGTCAGGCGGCGGCGGATGTGGTCAGGGTGGCAGAGCTACTCGGCACGCCCGTATTCGGTTCATCATGGCCGTTCTGCATGCCTTTCCCTACCGATCACCCACTGTGGCAAGGCAATCTTCCCGGTACCGCTGCACAAATCGCGCAGGTGCTGTCCGACTACGATACCGTACTCGCTCTGGGCGGTAACTCACTGGTCACGATCCTGTATTCGGAAGGCACGGCGATGCCGTCGAACTGCAAGGTCTATCAGCTCTCTGACTCGGTCACCAATCTTGGTCGCATCTATTCGACCTATCTATCAATGGTCGGCGACATCAAAACATCACTGACCACACTGATACCACTGATCGAACAGCAACTGACCGCCGCACAGCGCACCGGCAACACCGCACGTATCGCTACTTTCCGACGCCATCGCGCCGATCAGCGCATCCTGCTAACCCAGCAAGTGGTCGAGCAGTGGTCATTGCCGGTCATCTCGCCACTGGTGGCCGCCCATGAAGTCATGAAGGCCATCGGCCCCAGCGTACCGATCATCGACGAAGCCGTTGCCACCTCACGCTACATCAAAGCGCTGATGAACAGGAACGCCGCCGCCCAGTACGCCTTCATCCGTGGTGGTGCACTAGGCTGGGGCATGCCCGCTGCCGTCGGCACCTCGCTGGGCATCGGCCGTGAACCGGTCGTCAGCTTGGTAGGAGACGGTGCGGCCCTCTACTCGCCGCAATGCCTGTGGACCGCTGCCCGAGAACAGCTGCCCGTCACGTTCATCGTGATGAACAACCGTGAATACAACGTACTGAAGAACTTCATGCGCCAGCAAAAGGGCTATGTTTCGGCACAGTCCAACGAATTCATCGCTATGGATATCGAACCGGCCATCGACTATCAGGCCCTCGCAACCGCAATGGGCGTGCCCGCTCGTCGCATCGACAAGGCCAGCGATATCGCCGAGGCCGTCGCAACCGCAATACGCAGTGGCAAACCCAACCTAATCGAGATCGCCATTCGCCCTGAATAGACGCGGCACAGGCAGGCGCAGCACCAGCGCCTGCCTGCTCATCACGCGCTACTGATCAAGACTCAGTTTGATGATTGGCAGCAACACGATATAACACGCCGTCAACACCAGCACGACCTCCAGCGACAGCGGAAATGCCTTCGTCAGTGCCAAAAAGAGCGACACAAGGCAGGCCAGAATGACGCTGACATAGGTCACGAGAAACCGTGGAGACCACAGTCCGGGATCACTGTCGAAGCTGGCCGAAGCCATCAGCCCTATGAAAATAATGGCAATAGGAATCCAGACTTTATTCTTCATCAGAATATTACCCCACCCAATGGGTTAAACACTCAAGAGCGCCGTAACTTCTTTCAAGAATCAAGCAGCAAAACCTATATCACTATACTAATATTTATTTTTCAACATACGCGCATATAGCATCAACGGATACGCCAGCGAGGGAAAATATTTCTTTTTCTAAAATCAAGTAAAATTAATCACCAACATCAATATCACCTTGATAAATAACAATTTACACTAGAGATGTTGCATTAACGCATCATAAATTCATACAATTTTGCTTTTATAAAAGATAGGTCAAATAGCACTTTACGATGGGAAAGTCGTCCCTAAATTGTCACTAGGATAATAAAGGCTATTCCATCATGAGCTCATAAAAATACTATACGCAATGTCTCCATTATATGGATGCCGTCTCTCTACAGAGAACAACACGATATCGTTAAATACGCAACGTACCGCAATAATATCAAATGAAATTTCATTTTCTGAATCATGAATAGCCACTTGCCTGCACTTTCATTCACGCGCATCGCCCCTTCCCTGCCGTGATTGATATGAACGCGCACGGCATGCCAACCACGAAGCCATGCGGTGGACTGCCTTCGCTCGATAATCATGATGCCCGACGCTCCCCTTGAGCACGCGTCATCGCGCTACTGTGCCGGCCCCTCACACGACAGTACCGCCTTGCGCCGCTGCCAGCGGCCTGCACAACACCAGCAGCGCGGAGAAAGAAATGCGATGGCCGCGTACCGACCATAAAAAACCCTGTGCCATTGCTGGCACAGGGTCAGTGATAACGCCATCGCGTAAGGAACGCGCTAACGCTTAGATTTCATCCAGTTTTGCACGGTCACGAACGGCACCACGGTCAGCCGAGGTAGCCAGCATCGCGTAGGCTTTCAGCGCATAGGACACCTTACGCGGACGCGGGTTGACCGGTTTCCACGCCAGATTGCCACGCGCTTCCATGGCCGCACGGCGACGAGCCAGTTCGTCATCGGAAACCAGCACATTAATGGTACGCGCAGGAATGTCGATGTGAATGCGGTCGCCGTTTTCCAGCAGGCCAATGGCACCGCCGGAAGCCGCTTCAGGAGAAACGTGCCCGATGGACAAACCGGAAGTACCGCCCGAGAAACGACCGTCGGTCAGCAGAGCACACTCCTTGCCCAGCTTCTTGGACTTCAGGTAAGACGTCGGGTAAAGCATTTCCTGCATACCCGGGCCACCTTTGGGGCCTTCGTAGCGAATGATGACGACATCGTTCGCTTTGACCTTGCCGCTCAAAATGTTCTCGACCGCTTCTTCCTGCGATTCAACAACATGAGCAGAGCCTTCGAAGACCAGGATCGAATCGTCGACCCCCGCCGTCTTGACCACACAACCGTCCAGCGCGATGTTACCGGTCAGCACAGCCAGACCGCCCTCTTTCGAGAACGCATGTTCCAGATCGCGAATACAACCGTTCTGGCGATCGCCGTCTAGGCTCGGCCAGCGCGCCCCCTGCGAGAAGGCCTGTTCGGTACGCTTGTTACCCGGGCCAGCCTTGTAGAACTCGACCACATCATGGCTCGGCGCACGCATGATATCCCACGTATCCAGCGCGTCCTTCAGGGATGCACTGTGTACTGTCGGCAGCGACGTATCGAGTACACTAGCACGGTCCAGTTCGCCCAGAATCGCCATGATGCCGCCCGCACGATGACAGTCTTCGACGTGGTATTTCTTGGTGTTCGGTGCCAGCTTGCACAGCTGCGGCACGTGGCGGGAAATGCGGTCGATATCCTGCATGGTGAAATCAACGCCCGCCTCCTGCGCAATGGCCAGCAGGTGCAGGATAGTGTTCGTCGATCCCCCCATGGCGATATCCAAAGCCATGGCATTTTCGAATGCGCCCTTCACGCCAATGCTACGCGGCAGCACACTGGCATCGTCCTGCTCGTAATAGCGCTTGGCGAGCTCAACAATGCGGTGACCCGCCTGCTCGAACAGCCCACGACGGTCTTCATGCGTTGCCAGCATTGTGCCGTTACCCGGCAGCGACAGCCCCATGGCTTCGGTCAGGCAGTTCATCGAGTTGGCCGTGAACATGCCAGAGCAGCTGCCACAGGTCGGGCAGGCGCTGCGTTCGATATCAGCCAGATCATCGTCGGACACGCTATCGTCAGCGGCCATGATCATGGCGTCGATCAGATCGAGGTTGTGATCGCTGAGCGTGGTCTTGCCCGCTTCCATCGGCCCGCCGGACACGAAGATGACCGGGATGTTAAGGCGCATCGCGGCCATCATCATTCCGGGGGTAATCTTGTCGCAGTTGGAAATGCAGACCAGCGCATCAGCACAGTGGGCATTGCACATGTACTCAACGGAGTCGGCGATGATGTCGCGCGACGGCAGCGAATACAGCATGCCGTCGTGACCCATAGCGATACCGTCATCCACAGCGATGGTGTTGAATTCCTTCGCTACACCACCGGCCTTCTCGATTTCGCGCGCAACCAGCTGCCCCATGTCCTTCAGGTGGACATGACCAGGCACGAACTGTGTGAAGGAGTTGGCAATGGCAATAATGGGTTTCTCGAAATCACCATCACGCATGCCAGTGGCACGCCAAAGGGCGCGAGCGCCCGCCATGTTACGGCCAGCCGTCGTGGTTCGGGAACGGTATTGGGGCATCGGAAAACGACCTCTTCGTATTCGTAAGGCATCCTGTCAAAACAGAATGGGGAACGCACGACACGTAGCGGTACATCATGGGGATCATCTGACGCAGGCAAAAGAATGCCCTCGTACAGCCACCCTTCTGGGGCAGGCTGATAACCCGTGTGTGCATAATGGCAGAGACGCCAAGCGCCCCTGCCATTCTTAGGTCTTTCATTCTGCCACAATGAGAGAAGGCTAACGACTCTCTTTTGACATATAGGATTGCTTATTTTTCAAAACACACAGCATCATATGCCAAGTTATTGCCATTACGTGGATTTTATTGATAACCATTGTCATCAACCCCCACCAATCCACACGCAGTGACCCGAGAGCGGCCCTCTATCCTTAGTGATGGAAACCACTGCCCTCTTCTTCAGAAAGCGGCACTGCCGCCGGGTGCTGCGTGAAGTAATCAAGGCAGCGTTGGATGTCATCGACCAGCAGCGAAGCCAGATCGCGGCTGACCCCGTGGCGCACCAGAATGCGCTGAATGACTAGATCGGTACGATCCGCAGGCATCGAGTAAGCAGGCACCTGCCAGCCACGCGTACGCAGACGATCCGCTAAGTCATACAGCGTGAAGGATACATTAGCGTCATCCTTGAGCTTCCAACACAGTGCTGGCAACCCTTCGGTCATATCACCGCCGAAGATAATCTCAAACGGCCCCAACTTGCCGATGGCATCGGCCAGATACTGTGCGGTGTTATAGCAGGCCGTCTGAATGCGGCGATACCCTTCTACACCGAGGCGGATGAAGTTGTAGTACTGCGCGACGATCTGGCCCCCCGGGCGCGAGAAGTTAAGCGCGAAGGTCGGCATATCTCCGCCCAGATAGTTGACGTTGAAGACCAGATCTTCCGGCAATTCATCGGCATCGCGCCATACGACCCAGCCCACGCCCAGCGGTGACAGCCCGTATTTGTGACCAGAGGCATTGATGGATTTCACGCGCGGCAGGCGGAAGTCCCACGGAATGTCAGGCGCACAGAACGGCGCCAGAAAACCACCGCTGGCAGCATCCACGTGAATCGGGATGTCCAGACCGGTTTCCTCTTCCAGACGATCGAGTGCCTTCTGGATCTGCTGCACCGGCTCGTACTGGCAGGTGAAGGTCACCCCGAAGGTCACGACCACCCCGATGGTATTTTCATCAACGCGTTTCAGCACTTCTTCTGCGTTCATGATCAAGCGATCGCCTTCCATCGGAATTTCACGCAGTTCAACGTCGAAATAACGGGCGAACTTGTGCCAGCAGATCTGCACGGGGCCACAGATCAGGTTGGGACGATCCGTTGATTTCCCTTCGGCTTCGCGGCGTTTGCGCCACTGCCATTTGAGTGCCAGTCCCCCCAGCATGGCGGCTTCCGACGACCCCGTTGTGGAGCAGCCCATCGTGTTGTTGGCGTCCGGTGAGTTCCATAGGTCGGCCAGCATATGCACACAACGCGCTTCCAGTTCGGCTGTCTGCGGGTATTCATCCTTGTCGATCATGTTCTTGTCGATGCAGGCATCCATCAGCTGATGGACTTCATCTTCAAGCCAAGTCGTACAGAAGGTCGCCAGGTTCTGGCGAGAGTTGCCATCAAGCATCAGTTCATCGCGCACGACATTAAACGCATTACGAGCGCCCAGTTCGCTAGCGGGGAAGCGGTAGCGCGGAAGTGCAGCGGATAGGTCGTCGGACGCGTAGACGTCGTCTAGAAGTGCGTCGCGGACATCCTGTCGGTAATGCAGCGGCATGGTAGTTTCTCCTTGGTCATCTTTATAAAAGTGGACACGGAGTCCCTGGCGCTTAACATCGATGCACGAGAACAGTGCGTACGAAGGAGGGCTGGAGGTCATGCACGACAGAGTGTCATGGCGCGGCTCGCCTGGGTGCCACAGGTGCGATCGGTAAAGGCCCGGACCTCATGGCGTCTGGTATCCAGATGCGCCGCTCACTATAGGCCGCTCGTCGGCCCTTCGCTGCTGGCACGGGTTGGCATTCCGCGCACCACAACGGTGCAATATCGACGCTATTTCTGCCGGCCTATTACGTTTCGCCAGCCCGTGGCCTGCCATTTCCTCAACGCAACGTCTCTCTTTGTCACTCCTACACCCAGTACGCCATCCACACGCCCATCTATAGACGGTCCGTCATAATGCCCGCTTGTTTACCACTGGATGGCAGAAGCCGCATGACAACGACAACAACGAATGTAGCCTATCCATGGTGGCAAGAGGCCGTGATCTATCAGGTCTATCTTCCCTCCTTCGCTGACAGCAACGGTGATGGCATAGGCGATCTGCCCGGCGTAACCTCACGGCTTGCCTATCTGGCAGAACTAGGCGTCACCGCCCTCTGGGTGTCACCGTTCTTCACCTCGCCTCAGGCAGACAACGGCTATGACATCAGTGACTACTACGATGTCGACCCCCGCTATGGCACGCTTGATGACGTCGACATGCTAGTGACGCAGGCCCATGCCCATGGCATGGGCCTCATCATCGACATTGTGGCCAACCATACTTCCACAGAGCATCCGTGGTTCAAGGAGGCACTGGCCTCGCCGGCAGGCAGTCCCGCCCGCGACCGCTACATCTTCCGGGACGGCAGAGGCGACGACCATGCCAAAGCGCCCAACAACTGGACCAGTATGTTCAGTGAATCTGCATGGGCACGCCCGGCGGGCGACACACAGTGGTATCTGCATTCCTTCTCGCATAAACAGGCCGACCTCAACTGGCATAACACCGAGGTAAAGGACGAGTTCAGAAGAATCATGCAGTTCTGGATGGCGCGAGGGGTCGATGGCTTCCGCATGGACGCCGCCATGTGCATGATGAAGCGCGCCGACTTCGCAGACACCGCGCCAACTGATACGAACGATCCGCTACTTCACCAGCCGGGCATACTGGATCTGCACCGCGAATTCCGCAGCTTCATGAATGAATATCCCGAGCACTGCCTGATCGGTGAAGTGCTGGCAAACGACCAGCGGCAGGTGCTCGACTATGTAGGCCCCGACAAGCTGCACCAAGTATTTGCCTTCAACTATCAGTAT
Source organism: Zymobacter sp. IVIA_12111.31 C1 (assembly GCF_047495495.1). Taxonomy (GTDB): domain Bacteria; phylum Pseudomonadota; class Gammaproteobacteria; order Pseudomonadales; family Halomonadaceae; genus Zymobacter. The sequence goes on along the minus strand of NZ_CP179930.1, from coordinate 555,531 downwards.
GCCTATTGGAATCGCACTGCCCTGCAGAACACCATCACCCAGTCTCTGCAATCGGCCAATGTAGGGTCGATGCCAATCTGGGTAACATCCAGTCATGATCAGGTGCGCCATGTATCGCGTCTTGGCCTGACCGTACCAGGCCATTTACCGGGCGGTCTGGGACCAATGAGTGAACAGCCGAGCTGGTCGCTGGGGCAAGCACGCGCTCGTGCGATGATCTGCATGACCGCATTTCTGCCGGGGGCCCTGTGCCTGTACTACGGTGAAGAACTGGGGCTACCGGATCACACCCAACTGGAAGACCGCTACCGCAAGGACCCTCGCTTCCAGCCAAGCCACTACAATGGCCGCGATGGCTGCCGCATTCCAATGCCATGGGACAGCAATGCGCCGGCCTTCGGATTCAGCACACAGACCGATACTTGGCTGCCGCAGCCGTCTTGCTACCACCACTACGCCGTTGATCGCCAGCAGCATTGGGGAGGCAGCATGCTCACGCTCTACCGTCAGCTGTTGGCCCTCCGTAAGCAGTTCGAGCTAGCGCGTCACCCGCTCCAGTGGCTGCCAACCCTGCGCAACGATGTCCTCATGGCCTGCTGCGGTGGACTGGTACTGGCAATCAATTTCGGCCACACCTCGGTCAGGCTGCCGACCAAAGGAACGATCGTGGCACGCAGCCACCCACATATCGCCTTGAGAAACGGTATGTTGCCCGGCAACGCCGCCATCTGGCTGCGCCCGGAACAGCAATAGCTACCCCCAGAAACGACAATGCGGCACTCAGGAAAACCTGAGTGCCGCATTCATTAAGCACGCATGACGGCATCGCATTGCCGCCACAACCGGCCTATTCGCTACGAGCGCTGCGCAGCAAGCGGAATGCCGCAAGTACGACACCGACGCCGGTATAGCCCCCAAAGATCAGCAGCAGCGTGACCGGCGGTTTCGCCCAGATCAGCACGATCAACACAACGATCGCCAGCAGTACCACGAAGGGCACAGGGTTGCGGATATCGATCTTCTTGAAACTGTAGAAGCCGATATTGCTGACCATCAGGATGCCAGACACCGCCACCACCAGCGCCAGTACAACACGCGCCGGGAGCGATGCCATGTCAAAATCCGTCATGACCCATACACAGCCGGCTACCAGTGCCGCCGCCGTTGGACTAGGCAGCCCAACGAACCACGCCTTATCGACGACGCTGAGCTGCACGTTGAACCGCGCCAAACGCAGCGCCGCCCCCGCCACATAGATGAAGGCACAGATCCAGCCGAACTTGCCCAGCTCGTTGACGCCACCCAACTGCATCCAGCTGAAGGCGACGACGGCAGGCGCCAGCCCAAACGACAGCATATCGGCCAGACTGTCGTACTCGGCACCGAAGGCACTCTGAGTATTGGTCATACGGGCCACACGGCCGTCTAGGCCGTCCAGCACCATTGACAGAAAGATCGCAATGGCCGCCGAAATGAAGTCATGGTTGAGCGCACTGATGACGGCAAAGAAGCCGCTGAACAGCGCCATGGTCGTAAACAGGTTTGGCAGCAGATAGATGCCTCGTCGCCGGATGGGCTGTCCATCCTCGATGATTTCTTCTACCACCTCACTGTCGTCCCGGAACTCCTTGAAGGGGTCACGGGAACGCCCGCATTTATGGGACTTATGACCCGAGTTAGCGTCGTCCGCTTCCTGTCGATCATCTGTCATGGTGTGTATTTCCTTTAACGATGAGCCTTCACGGCGAGCACGATAGCGACCTGCGCCAATGCCTTATGCAAACGGCGCAATACCCACAGCGCGACGCAGTTCGTCCATGAACGGAACCGCTTCGGCTCGGGCACGCTCGGCCCCTTTCTTCATGATGGACTCGATATGAGCCGGGTCTTCCAGCAGCTCATGGTAGCGCTGGCGAGGTTCCTTCAAAGTCTCGTTAAGCAGCTCGAAGATGCGATTCTTCGCGTCGCCCCAACCGATGCCATCAGCGTAGGCCTGCTGCATATCAGCGATCTGATCGTCCGTCGCGAACGCAGAATAAAGCTGGAACAGCGAACAACCTTCAGTTTCCTTCGGCTCACCCGGCTCAAGAGAGTTGGTTTTGATCTTGCGGATCAGCTTGAGCAGCTGCTTTTCTGTGCAGAACAGCGGAATGGTGTTGTTGTAGCTTTTGGACATTTTGCGTCCATCCAGCCCGTTCAGCTGCTGCACACGGGTATCCACTTCGGCTTCCGGCATGACGAAGTAGTCGCCCTTGTAGATATGGTTGAAACGCCCCGCTATATCGCGCGCCATTTCGAGGTGCTGGATCTGGTCACGGCCGACCGGTACACGGTTAGCCTTGAACATCAGGATATCGGCCGCCATCAGCGTGGGGTAACTGAACAGCCCCATGGTGACACCACGATCGGGGTCAGGGCTGCCAGCAGCATCGTTATCGGCCACGGCAGCCTTGTAGGCATGCGCACGGTTCATCAACCCTTTGGCACAAACGCAGGACAGCAGCCACAGCAGCTCGGTGATCTCCGGTACGTCGGACTGACGGTAGAAGACCGCATTGTCGGTATCCAGCCCCAGCGCCAGCCACGTTGCCGCGATATCTAGGCGCGATTCAGCGACCCGTTTCGGATCCTGTGCTTTGATCAGGGCGTGCAGGTCAGCGAGAAAGAAGAACGGTTCGGTATTCTCTTCCTTACTGGCACGGATAGCGGGACGAATGGCACCAACATAGTTGCCGAGATGCGGGATCCCTGTAGTCGTGATCCCTGTGAGCACACGTGTCTTGGTCATGAGCACTTCTCTGGTTATCGAGGACAGCATCCAAGCGAATGCACCACATGGGAAGCAAAGCCCTATGCGGTGCGCAGCATTGCTGGATGAGCACAGCGCGGAAAAGCCCAGTGTACAACAATGGACCGGGCGGCTGAAAACGCCTCTCTGTCACGCCCATGCAGACATCGCCACTGTCGCCGCCTCGTTCAGGGCAACGGCCAGCCGTCGCTACCGACAAACGATCAGGGGGATACTGCAGGGCATGACGGCCCCTCTAGCGTATTGGACGCTGACAGAGGCCGTATCGTTCACCGCGCGACAGGCACTGCGTATCAATCGCGGTAGACGCGAACACCCAGTGCTTTCAGATAGGACGTTTCGGGGATGGCCGGATGAACCGGATGGTCACTGCCCTGATGGCCTTCGAAAATGATCTGCGCATGGCGATCCTGATGGCGAGCAGCACCGCGGACGATGTCCTTATGACGCTCAGGCAGCAGGTGCATGGAGCAGGAACCGGACACCAGCAAACCATCGCGTTTCAGCAGACGCATCGCTTCACGGTTCAGGCGACCATAGGCGCGCTCGCCAACGTTGAGGTCCTTACGTTTACGAATGAACGCAGGCGGGTCAACGATCACGATATCAAACTGCTCGCCTTGCTCTTTGAGCGCAGCCAGCACCTCGAAAGCATCGCCTTCCATCGTGGCAACGCGATCAGCGACACCGTTTAATTCAGCGTTGCGCTCGACGGCATTGAGCGCCTTGGCAGACGCATCGACACACGTCACCGACGCCGCACCGTTAACGGCAGCCTGCACGCCCCAGCCGCCAACGTAACTGAAGACATCCAGTACGCGCTTGCCTTCGACCCACTGGTTCAGCCACGCGCGGTTGTCGCGGTGATCGTAGAACCAACCTGTTTTCTGGCCTTCCAGCGGAGAAACCTGGAACTTGACGCCGTTCTCAACCAGCGAGACCAGACCGTCTTCCGGCAGCTCACCGCGAACGACGACGGATTCCAGCGGCAGACCTTCCATACGGCGACCGCTGGTGTCGTTGCTCATCACGATGACGCGCGGACGAACAACTTTGTCGAGGGCATCAATGATGTCCGCTTCCACTCGGGCCATCCCTTGGGTGTTGATCTGAATGACCAGAATGTCATCGAAGCGGTCGATCACAAGCCCAGGCAGCATGTCGCTTTCACCGTGAACCAGACGGTAGTACGGCTCTTTGAAGAACTGCTTGCGCAGTGACAGCGCTTGATTGAAACGGTGCACCAGCAGCGAACGATCCAGCGCCACCTTAGGATCACGCGATACCACGCGCGCGCAGATCAGCGAGTTGGGGTTGACGTAGGCAACGCCCATTTCACGACCGTTGTCGGCTTCGATGATGACCTGCTCGCCCGGCTCAATGCCTTTCAGCGGGGTGACCTTGATGTCGATCTCGTTAGAGTACAGCCACAGATGCCCGCCCTTGAGGCGACGATCAGCATTTTTGCGAAGACGAAGACGTTGCATGACAGGATAATCCTTTCAAATACAGAAAAATGACACCGACTGAACGCCATCATGCGCAGTGTGGCCGAAGAAAGCGTTCGAGACATGACAATGATGCGCACCGCTACCAGACAGAACCCAGCACGGTACGGATGAAATGAAGGTCAGCGCTAACGCTGACACTGGGGACAGAATACCGTCGCACGCTGCCCGATCACGACCTGCTCAAGGCGACACTCGCAGCGAATGCACGGCTCACCGCCGCGCCCATAGACGCGTAGCTGCTGGGCAAAATATCCGGGCGTGTTCTGACCGCTCACGAAATCGCGCAACGTCGTACCGCCCTGTGCAATGGCGGCCGTCAGTACGTCCTTGATCGCCATCACCAGTAGCGTCAGCGCCGCTTCACTGACCTGACCCGCTGGCTTGCGCGGGTCGATCCCAGCCATGAACAGCGCCTCATTGGCGTAGATGTTGCCCACCCCCACCACTACAGCGTTATCCATGATGAAGCTTTTGATCGCAACCCGCTTGCCTTTGGCTTTGGCCGCCAGCAGTTCGGCCGTAAAGGCCGCCGACAGCGGTTCAGGCCCCAGCGAGGCCAGGCGCGTGTCGTCCAGCGGATTGCCTTCAATGAAATCGACGAAGCCAAAGCGCCGCGGATCGTGATAGCGCAGCTGCCACCCCGAACTCAGATCGAGGTCGATATGATCGTGCTTGCGCAACGGCGCATCCGCCTGCGTCAGCCGCAGACTGCCGGACATACCCAGATGCCACAGCAGATGACCGCCCGCGATGGGCAGCAACAGATATTTCGCTCGCCGCTGAAGGGTGCCGAAACACTCTCCCTCGATACGCTGCTCAAGCCCATCAGGCACGGGGACACGAAAGCGCCGCTGACGCACGCGCATCGCATCGACACGGTGGCCTTCTACATATTCGGCGATACCACGTCGAGTCGTTTCGACTTCCGGCAATTCTGGCATGTCAGAACACCTCCTGAATCATGATGGACATTGCGCCATGGCCCTATGACAAGGGGACGTAGCGCAGGTTCAGCACGCTGCCTACCGACCGTACCTGAGACCTAAACGCAAGAAACCCGGCAGCGAGGCCGGGTTTCCATGCACTGCGAGACACCTTACTGACAAAATGCCGAAGTTGCCTCGAAGCGAAGTGACTTCGAGAAGAAGTTACTTGATTTTCGCTTCACGGTAGATCACGTGTTTGCGAACAACCGGGTCGTACTTCTTGAATTCCAACTTGTCAGGCGTATTACGCTTGTTCTTGTTGGTAGTGTAGAAGTGACCAGTACCCGCAGAAGAGACCAGTTTGATCTTGTCGCGCATGAGAATGCTCTCCAGCTTGAAAACGAAAGCGTTAAACGAGATTGCGTGTCTTAGACGCGCTCGCCACGGGCACGGAGTTCAGACAGAACCTGATCGATGCCTTTTTTGTCGATGATGCGCATGCCTTTAGAAGAAATGCGCAGTTTGACGAAACGCTTCTCGCTTTCCACCCAAAAACGATGAGTGTGCAGGTTCGGCACAAAACGACGACGAGTTCTGCGCAGAGAGTGTGAAACGTTATTACCCGTCACCGGACGCTTGCCGGTGACCTGACATACCTGGGACATGCGTGCCTCCAACCGTTAGCCTGGCCGATCGAACTCGTGTGGCGACGGGTCCAACCAGAAATTCATTCGCGCTGAGTGCCTTGGTCCCATGTGGGATATCGACAAGACAGACAACGCGTCAAGATTGCTCGAGTTGCGTCAATCATGCGCTGTCAGCCGTTCCCAAGATCATTGATCTGGGAAGGCGAAGCACCATCACGCAGGAGTACTCGAATCCAACTGACGTGAATTACAGGGGCCGGAAGGCGATGTTGCAAAGGTCACGCTGTTGCGACATCGGCACGAAACCCGGACATCCTGCTAGCAAAGGCCGCATTTTATACCAGAGTACACCGCTGTCGGCAAGCGCGACAAGTGAAGTGTCAACCCTGGTGCGGCACCTCAGGCGCATATTGTACACATGCTAGCGACGATATCCCATAGCTAAGGCAAGGATTGTCGACAAGTTCTGCATATTTTTAAGCCGCACTGTGTCATCGCGCCACATTAGCAAAGAACAGACACGTATTGAATCATGGCAATGAACGGTCCGCGTTATGTCCAAGACCCCCATGCTAGATAACAAGAAACGGCGTATCAGCAAAGAAGGATAGAAGCCATCGACCTACAGGCGCGCGCTGGGCCACTCAAGAACAGCACGCCACACGGGCAGCTTTTTTTATACATCATCCGCGCTTTATACATCCCCCACGAAAAAAGACAGCGCCTCCTCTGGAGAGCCCGTTGCGTCTATACCCACCATCACACCCCGTACCACCGCATGCGCAAAACACATTAGCGACAAGACAGTAGGAAGTAGGAAGTAGGAAGTAGGAAGTAGGAAGTAGGAAGTAGGAAGTAGGAAGTAGGAAGTAGGAAGTAGGAAGTAGGAAGTAGGAAGTAGGAAGTAGGAAGTAGGAAGTAGGAAGTGGGAAGTGGGAAGTGGGAAGTGGGAAGTGGGAAGTGGGAAGTGGGAAGTGGGAAGTGGGAAGTGGGAAGTGGGAAGTGGGAAGTGGGAAGTGGACAATGGACAGTGGACAGTGGACAGTGGACAGTGGACAGTGGACATGGCATGCCCCCGTCAACGCATGCAGCTACTTTCTTATGATTATGGCAACGCATCATCTCCATGCCCATGCTGAACGTTCTAGTACGCTTTCGCCAAGCAACAACATTGGCTTTTTGTTTCGGGACATACAGATCACGCATTACGGCGCCCCGACTAGCCAAAAACAAGTACCGTCCGCCCTTTTCGCATGCCCTCATCGAGTTGCTCACCTCATTCAGTGCCTACTTTTCAGCATCACCAATAAACACTGGGCACCCCGTTAATCGCCTTACACTGTCGACCCACGCCCTCTTTCAAAGACGATGCCTCAACGCCAACACGTGTGTGATGCCCCAGCGATGACGCCCACGACAACCTATGCCCGACTTCAGGACGATTAGCGACCGACCCAAAGGCAACGCACACTTAGAGCGTGTTTCATAACTCCCATACCCATGTCATTTAAGGGACGTCAAACCACAATATTGCGCTAGAAACCGTCTAGTTTAGAAAGGGTAGAAGCGATCGCTCAGGTTATGAAACAGCCTCTTAGAACCTCACCAGTGCTATCGAGCCAACAACAAGAATAAGTAAAATGAGATGAGAACAGGTCATGAGGTTCAACAGGAGGCTTTCCACTGTGTTGGAGCAGTCTTTTTCATAGGGCCATGAACATTGCCCCAACAAACGTTACTCACCCACACGAACACATACCATTACTTACAGCAGAAAGCAGCCGACAACGACTACCCTACAAAATAGGCTCTTGCAGGATGACTGAACGGCGACGTCTCATACCACGGTTACAATAACCCTTTATACGGGTTAGCTACTTCTTGATATGATCTAGCCTTCTATTTATACGCTCTTTTTCTGCCCCCTACTTTAGCGCTTCATCACGCCTTTAAAGCAGGCTTAAAGTTGACACAATTACACCTGTTACTAAAAGATAAAGACAAACTTTTATCACAGCCTAGTCGCCCGGTGTATAATGCAATATATCAAGAAAGGCTATTCGCTTGGCATTTCAAAACAATGATGCTTTATAAAACACAGGAATATCATGGCGCGCACTTTCTCTATAGTAACATCCATTGCCACAGTGCTTTCGGCAGCACTATTAAGCAGCTGCACTTATGTCAGACCGACAACGGATACAAGCGCCTCTATCTCTAGCGAACGTATTGCGTTCATCCGGCAAGCCCAGCTAAGCACTATTGCCCAAGCCAGCGAAATGGATACCATTCGACTGTGCTGGGAGAACCTATTGAGGGCCATCCATGCGGACACGCACCTGCCCGAACACGATTACGACACGATATCGGCCTGGCAAGACCTAGCAGACTTATATGCCTTGGAGGATGAAAGCGACCGTACGGTATTCGTGCTGTTGGGCGCACAGTTAGGCTGGCGCTACGACCAGACGCCACTTATCCGGCATATCCTTAGCGGTTACGCGCCCAAGACCGGTTCGCTCCTCCCGCTTTTCAGAGGTATTTCTGAAGAAGACTGGTACCGCCGCGTTGAAGAATGGCCTCATAAGGACATATACCCGTTCGCGGGCAGTAAGCTGTCGCCGTCCCTCGAACGTACGACGTGGGATATCTGTACCGACCGCTGCGACATCATCACCGCCATCACCCAGCATATCGACGGCCGCACCAACCTTCATATCGGCGTGGCCAACGTGGCTCATCATGCGTGGGTGACGCTGTTCGAAACCCAAACACCGTGCAAGACGGAAGAAGATCGCCAGATCACGATCAATGATCATACCGTGCGCGCCCACTTCTATTGCCCACAGCCTAACGTCATGGCCGCAGACTTCCCCGATGATGGTGCTCGCCGCACGATGGTAGAAGCCATCAATAGCGGGAACCCCATTACACTTGGGCACGTTTCCGCACTTCCTCTTGTGCATATCGCCAATCGAGGTGGAGCATTCGTTCTGTCCTCACTTGATATCAATACGACAGAATAGCCATTGACGATTCAATGGCACGCCAATCGCAGAAGAACGAACTGCGGGCAGTCGGTTGAACAACACACCTTATTGGCCAGCATGACACCATGCGTCAAGGCGTACTATTCATATTGTTAGTACCTTGAGTAACGGATACGTTATGGCCTTCTCTTATCGCACATCACATTTTCAACCTAAAGGATACGAATGCGTCTTCCACGAACATAGATAAGCTTTATATTTATAAAAACAAAAAAACCATCGAAATCAATACATTTTAAACGGCACTTCACTCTTATCCACATATTACATAGAGGATAGAGTCCTCACGGAACACGCCATGCGACTTTGCTGTAAAACAGTACTGCCTGTCGATCAGCACACGCACGCCTCGTAGCGCATGAATAGGCGATGAGCACACTTCGTGCACAACCACGCCTCGTATATAAAGGCATGCCACCTGCTCGCGCCCCACGTTTTTCACCGCGCCACCATGTGTTCACAACAACCCTTGCTCGGCAAATGACACAATGTGCTGATCAGCCACGATGAAGTGATCCAGCACACGAATGTCCAACAAGGCCAGCGCATCCTTCAGCGTGTGCGTCAAACGGATATCCGCATCACTTGGCTCGGGGCGTCCTGCGGGGTGGTTATGTGCAAAGATAACGGCGGCGGCATGGCGCTCCAACATCAGTCGCGCCACTTCGCGCGGATACACGGTCGCCTGATCAATAGTTCCGGCCGAAAGCTGCTCGAACGAGAGGATACGATGCTGGGTATCCAGCAGCAGCGCGGCAAACACTTCGTGTTTCAGGTCTCTCAAACGCGCTTTCAGATACCCTTTCACCTTATGAGAGGCGTTGAGCGCATCTGCCTTGTGCAGAGAAATGGCCAGATGACGGCGCGACAATTCCAGCGCCGCTTGAAGCTGGGTATAGCGGACGACGCCTAGCCCTTTCATCCTGCAAAAGTCCGTACAGTCGGCAGACAACAGGTTGCGGATGTTACCGAAATGGTGGAGGGCCTGGCGCGCCAACGATACCGCGCTCTGCCCTGGCTGTCCGCTACGCAAGAAAAGTGCCAGCAGTTCTGCATCGCTTAGGTGCTCGCTGCCTTCGCTCAGTAGCCGTTCCTGTGGCCGCTCTTCTACGGGCCAATCTCGTATCGACATATCCCCTCCATCCATGTCAAAGTCCTTAGGTCATCGGCTTGATCTTGCTCGATTTAAGGGCCTTCAATATCTCCCAGCACATGACATTTCCGATAAGAAACATGCCTTTTGACAAATAGTCGCAGCTGGGAATACAACATTCCGCACTTGACCGTTCAGGCTGGTATACTGTGCGCACATGGTGGCCTTGCTCTTCCTTCATGCCTTGCTGAAGGCAATTGCAGGTAAGCCGATAACGTCTTTCCTATCCACGAATCAAGGGATACTTCTAATGGCCAAGCTCGTACTGATTCGCCACGGCGAAAGCGAATGGAACCTTGCCAACAAGTTCACTGGCTGGGTTGATGTCAACCTGTCAGAAACTGGCGTCAAAGAAGCACAGCAAGCTGGTGCTCGTCTGAAAGAAGCTGGCCTGCAGTTCGACGTGGCTTACACGTCCGTACTGACTCGCGCTATCAAAACCCTGCATTTCGCTCTGGAAGGTCTGGGTCAGCTGTGGATTCCTGAATACAAATCCTGGCGCCTGAATGAACGCCACTACGGCGCATTGTCCGGTCTGAACAAAAAAGAAACCGCTGAAAAATACGGTGACGAACAGGTTCACATCTGGCGCCGCAGCTACGACGAACTGCCGCCGCTGGTAGGCACTGACAGCCCGTTCCACCCGGTCAATGATCCGCGTTACGCCAACCTGGATCCGCGTACTCTGCCGGCTGGCGAAAACCTGAAAGTCACTCTGGAACGCGTTATTCCGTTCTGGCAGGACCAGATCGCTCCGCAGCTGCTCGATGGCAAAAACGTTCTGATCGCGGCACACGGCAACAGCCTGCGCGCGCTGGTCAAATACATCGAAGGCATCAGCGATGAAGACATCATGGGTGTCAACATCGATACAGGTACTCCGCTGGTCTATGAAATCAGCGACAAAGACCTGTCTGTCATCAGCAAAGACACGCTGACCAAAGCGTAAGTCTCTGCCGCTTCCTCTGGAAGCTGATAGCGAAACGCCTGCCATCACTGGCAGGCGTTTTCATTTGTACCTTCCTTTTATTCCCATCCGTCCTACCTACCGCTGGTCGCTTTCTTCGATCACACTCATCGCCCTTACCTGCCTCCGCTACGCAAAAACACGCTCAGGTGATACAGTTCAGTGATCATGGCGCACACGGGTTTTCACCACCATATTATTCAAGCGATAGCGCCATACCGCTTTGTTTTTGATCCGCCATACAGGACAGGATGCCTACGCTCATGAGTTCAAACGACAGTCTTTCCCCTCTTCATGGTCGCCGCGTCCTGCTAGGCATCAGCGGGGGCATCGCCGCCTATAAAAGCGCCTATCTGGCTCGCCTGCTGAAAAAGGCCGGGGCAGATGTGCGCGTGGTCATGACACGAGGTGCGGAAGCCTTCATCGCGCCGCTCACCTTTCAGGCACTGACCGGTCACGCAGTACGCGACTCCCTGCTTGATCCGTCTGCCGAAGCCGGCATGGGGCATATCGAGCTGGCACGCTGGGCAGATGTGATCGTCATCGCGCCGGCAACGGCCAACCTGATGGCATCACTGGCACACGGCCATGCCGATGACCTGCTGACCACGCTCTGTCTCGCCTCCCACGCTCGCTTGTTCATCGCCCCGGCAATGAATCAAGGCATGTGGAGCCACCCCGCTACGCAGGCCAATCTGGAACGTCTGCAACAGTACGGCTGGCACATCGTCGGCCCCGATGCAGGCGAACAGGCCTGCGGCGATGTTGGACAGGGCCGCATGCTGGAGCCGGAGGCGATTCTCGAAGCGCTGCATCAGGCCTATCAGCGCGATACCACGCCAAAACCTGCGTCAGGCCTCAGGATCACGGTCACGGCAGGCCCCACACGTGAGCCACTGGACCCCGTGCGCTACCTGACCAACCGTAGCTCAGGCAAGATGGGCTTTGCCCTTGCGGAAGCCGCGCAGGCACTGGGGGCCTCCGTCACACTGATCAGTGGTCCCGTCACGCTCGATACGCCTCACGGTGTACGTCGCGTGGATGTTACGACAGCAGATGACATGCTGGCAGCCGCCCAGCAGAGCGTGAAGGAAGGGTGTGATCTCTTCATCAGCAGTGCCGCCGTAGCGGACTACAAGGCCGCGTCCTATGCCGAGCACAAGCTCAAGAAGCAGAAAGGGGAAGAAACGCTGACCCTGACACTGGTGAAGAACCCCGATATTGTCGCCACGATCGCAGCGGGAGAACGTCGGCCTACCGTTGTCGGTTTTGCCGCTGAAACACAGGACGTAGAGCACTATGCGCTGGATAAGCTGACACGCAAGAAGCTCGATATGATCGTGGCCAATCAGGTGGGTGCTAACGAGGGGTTCGACAGCGATGACAACGCCGTGACGCTTTACTGGCAGACGGAAGGGGGCGTCCAAGCACACGAACTTCCTTTGCAATCAAAGGTCTCACTGGCACATGCCCTGCTGCATGAGATCCTTCGGGTCAACGCCGCCTCGCTCGCGTCTGCAGCGCAAGATACGCCCTGAATGACCGTGTATTCCTGCGTGCACTCGCGAGGGAGATAGTTTTTAGTGGTGCTGTGTCCACAAGGGATGGACGATCGCTCCTCAAGGGGCGGTCGCTGGATCACCGAAACGCAGCGTAAACCTGCAAGTCTACACTCAATTGATTCGGAAACAGTAATGCCACGTCTTGAAGTCAAGGTCCTCGACGAACGAGTTCACCAACACGGTTTGCCTGATTATGCCACGCCGGGAAGCGCGGGCATGGATCTGCGCGTGCTGCTCGATGAACCGCTCGTGCTACAGCCAGGCGAATCTACACTGGTACATACTGGATTGGCCATTCATATCGGCGATCCGGCGTTTGCTGGCGTGATCCTGCCGCGTTCCGGTCTGGGCCACAAGAAAGGCATCGTGCTCGGTAATTTAGTCGGATTGATTGATTCCGATTATCAGGGAGAATTGATGATCTCGCTTTGGAACCGCAGTGCCGAAGCGGTGGAGATAGAACCGTTCGAACGCGTTGCGCAGTATGTTCTAGTCCCAGTGGCACAAGCACAGCTAGTCGTTGTCGACAGTTTCAATGCCAGCGAACGTGCAGAAGGTGGTTTCGGCCACTCAGGACGTCATTGAAGACAGCCGCATTTCTTTTCTGGCGGAACCCAACCCCTCCCACATGAGGGGCTCACTGTTGAGGCAATAACATCATGACGAACCAGACAGTTCTTCCTGCAACTATATTCCGTGCCTACGATATCCGAGGCATCGTTGATCGAGATCTGACGCCCGAAGGCGTTACCCTGCTGGGCCGCGCCATCGGCAGCGAAGCACGCGCCCGCGGTCAGTCCACCGTCATCGTCGGCCGCGATGGCCGCCTGTCCGGTCCCAAGCTGTCCAAAGCGCTGGCAGAAGGCCTACAGGCGGCGGGCTGTGATGTCATTGATATCGGTATGGTGCCGACACCGGTACTCTACTTCGCCGCCAGTACGCTGAAAGAAAGCAGCTCGGGCGTTGCCGTCACCGGTAGCCACAACCCGCCGGACTACAACGGCTTCAAGATCATGATCGGCGGTGAAACACTGTCCGGTAACCGCATTAAAGCGCTGTACGACCGCATCGTGGCGCAGGACTTCACCGAAGGCCAAGGCCAATACAAAACTTACGATATTCGTGAAGACTACCTGAACCGTATCACCTCAGGCATCACTCTTCAGCGGCCGCTGAAAGCCGTCGTCGACTGCGGTAACGGGGTCACCGGCGAGCTGGGGCCGGAACTGGTGCGTCGTCTGGGCGTCGAGGTCATCCCGCTGTTTGACGATATCGACGGCCACTTCCCGAACCACCACCCGGATCCGGGCAAGGTCGAAAACCTGCAAGACTTGATCAAAGCCGTTAAGGAACACAACGCCGATATCGGTCTGGCCTTCGATGGCGACGGCGACCGTCTGGGCGTGGTCACACCACAGGGCAAAGTTATCTATCCTGACCACCTGATGATGGCCTTCTCGGAAGACCTGCTGGAACGCTCGCCCAAGGCGCGCATCATCTTCGACGTCAAATGTACCGGCAATCTGCCACGCATTATCGAACAGGCCGGTGGCGTACCGGAAATCTCCTGCACGGGTCACTCGCTGATCAAAGCGAAGATGAAGGAAACTCAGGCGGCACTGGCTGGCGAGATGAGCGGGCACATCTTCTTTAAAGAACGCTGGTACGGTTTCGACGACGGCATCTACTCCGCCGCACGCCTGCTGGAAATCCTCTCCAAGCAGAACATTGACGCTGACGCCTTCTTCAGTCGCTATCCGCAAGACATCGGTACGGCCGAGATCAACGTCACTGTCACCGATGAAGGCAAGTTCGACCTCGTCAAGCGCCTTGCGACCGAAACCGACTTCGGACCGGATGCCAAACGCACGACCATCGACGGTATCCGCGTCGATTACCCCGATTGCTGGGGCTTGTGCCGAGCCTCCAATACTACGCCGGTACTGGTCTTCCGTTTTGAAGGGAAGACAGAAGAAGCACTGGAAGGTATTAAAGACCGCTTCAGAACAGCACTGAAACAGGTAGCACCTGACGTTAGTGCTCCATTCTAAGACGTTTAGGCGGCATAATAATTAAGGCAGGCTCATGAAGCCTGCCTTATTGTATCCGGCTATTATGTTAAGCTACATTGAGCAAGGGGTTACTTACCATGCAGACAACAATGCACGAGCCAGGACTCGTGGTCGAGATTCTTTCAGAAGCCCTGCCTTATATTCAGAAGTATGCTGGCAAGACCATAGTGGTTAAGTATGGCGGCAATGCCATGACGGACGAACGCCTTATCGATTCGTTCGCCCGCGACATGGTGCTGCTGAAAACGGTAGGTCTCAATCCTGTTGTTGTGCATGGCGGTGGCCCACAAATCGGCCAGATGCTTGAAAAGCTCCAGATCCGTTCCGAATTCATCAATGGCATGCGCGTCACGACCAAAGAAGCCATGGATGTCGTCGAAATGGTACTGGGCGGACAAATCAATAAAAGCATTGTCGACCGCATCAACAGAGCAGGTGGACAAGCCATTGGGATGACCGGCAAGGACAACGCACAGATCATTGCGCACAAGCTCGTGATCGAACGGCCGTCGGATACAGCGACCGGGGAAAGCGAGCAGGTGGATCTGGGGCACGTCGGCGAAATCGTCGATATTTCGACAGACCTCATCAACATGCTGTCGAAAGCCAATTTCATTCCCGTCATCGCCCCGATCGGCGTGGATGAAAAAGGCAACGCCTACAATATCAATGCCGATATCGTGGCTGGCCGTATTGCCAGCGCCTTGAAAGCGGAGCGCCTAATGCTGCTCACCAACATTGCCGGCCTGATGGACGCCGAAGGTAATGTGATGCGTGACGCCAGCACGGCCCAGATTCAGGCCTTGATTGCAGACGGTACGATTCATGGTGGCATGCTGCCGAAGACCAGCTGTGCGCTGGAAGCAGTCAAGCAAGGGGTCACTAGTGCCGTTATTGTAGATGGGCGTGTGCCGCACGCTACCTTGCTGGAAATATTTACTGATGCGGGGGCGGGAACCATGATCGGTGCTGCCCAGCACTGATATCACCTTCTCTGCCCGGCAGGAAAGGGACGGTCCTCGCATCACCAACGAGAAGAATCGCAAAACGATGATGACGCAGGATAAGTCCAGACGTGACCAGATTCTCCAGGCGCTTGCCGCCATGTTGGAGGATCCCGGCACGCAGAAGATTACGACAGCGGCACTGGCGCGCCTGGTAGGCGTGTCTGAAGCCGCTCTCTATCGCCACTTCCCAAGTAAGGCCAAGATGTTCGAGGCCTTGATCATCTTTATCGAGACGACGATTTTCGAGCGCTTACAGGCGATTCTTTCTGCCACTCAGGCAGAGGAAGAGCCTGTCGGTGAACGCATTCGTCTGGCACTGACATTGGTGCTGCGCTTTGCCGAGCGCAATCCGGGCATGTGCCGTCTGATGACGGGGGAACTGCTCTCGGGCGACCTGGCGCGCTTGCGTCCGCGTATGAACCAGTCCTTCACTCGCCTCGAAACCCAGCTGCGCCAGCTTCTGCGCCAGGCTGAAATTGAGCAAGGGCTGCGACTGCCCATGACGGTCAATGCCTGCGTCAGCCTGCTGACCAGCCTGATCGAAGGACGTATCGTTCAGTACGCGCGTACGGGCTTCAAGCAGTCGCCAATCGCGCATTGGGACGACCAGTGGCCCGTAATTGCCCATGGGCTATTCCCGCACTGAGACGTTCCTGCCCTCAACAATGGATGTCAGGCAACAGGAACGCCCCGCTACTCATCGATTGAGTTACGGGGCGCTGTTGCACGGTGATCTCATCCACCACCACGATCCGTCCCCTCTTTTTCGCTATACAGTTTTTCGCTACACAGTGTCCGTCTTGCACTTCTGACGCGCCACTTTTGCCAAACGATTCCTTCTCAGCTCGTCGTGCCATAAGCCCTGCCTAACTACCGTGACGTAGGGCTTATGGCATCACTCGAACCACCGTTCACTTTGCATCCCTGTCCAATCTCCCACTTACAGCTTAGCCAGCAAACGCAGTATTTGCTGCCGTGCTTCCTCACCCGATACCGAGCGCGCAATCAGCTCGTTGGCCATATGCTTGTGCATGTCGACCGCCTCGGTAGATGAGGTGACGCTGGCAATGCCGCAGTGGATGTTCGGTAGTTCCCCGAGCCGGTAAGGGCTGACAGCAACGTAGCTGGCCGTAGGCTGATAGAAAATCTGGAAGGTCAGATTGGGCAACAGCTCATCGACCAGATAGATATTGAGATGAGGGTTCTGCTCGATCTGGCAGATGAGGTGCTCCACTTCTCGGCGTGCCTGCAGTGCCCGTTCCATTCGCGTGCTGGCTGGTAGGTCCAGTCGCCCTACCAGCCCGATATGCAGAAACCGTTCGATCTGGCGAATGCTGACGATGGAGTTGATCTCGAAATTGATCTTCGTGAAGGTTTCCTTGCGGCGATACAGGATATCCAGGGTCTTTTTCTGAATCACCTGCGCTTCGACAGGGAAATGCTGGGGGCGCGCCTCTTGCAACATCCTCAGGAAGTAGTCGAAGTACTGATCGGACGTCAGCAGGTAGGAAAATGGATCGAAGTAAGACACCACCTTGGTGGACTTCGCTTCCAGCTGATGCATGCGCTCGAAATAACCCAGAGAGTTATCGAAGTACTCCGTTTCAGACCCCAGCAAGCTGTTAATGGGTACCTTAAGCAGATGAGCTAGCCGATCTAAGGTATCCAGCTTGACGACGATGCCGCGCTCAAGGCGATACACTGCGGCGCGCGAGATGCCCAGCTGCTTCGCGACTTGGTTCGCACTGAGCTGCCGTCCGATTCTATAAGCTCTGAGTCGTTCCCCTATGGCGGAGTAATCAATCTGGCTCACAAGCGGGCCTCTTCAAGTCTACAGGGGGTTATTGTTCTAGCGCTTCTTGCAAAGCTACCATGCTGGGCGGTTCACTGCCTTCGAATGCATCAAGGTGACATTGGTACTCGAACAGCCTCGCCATCACGCGTTTGGTCACATACGTGGTCTCCTGAATGCAGAGAGAAAAGCGCGCCTCTCCATGACACTGGCGGCTACTGTACCACTCATTGGGCACGCACTTATCCTGCGGGCCATATTGTCCGTCATTGCCTTAGCGATATGCGACAAAAGCATTCCTTAAGTATTGTTCCCGGGAAGACATCCCGCAAGAACCGTGATCACGATCCTGTTTTTATCTTTTGAGAAATGCTTTATAACATGCCTGCTCAACGACTAAATGACAATATTCGATATTCATTCGTCAGGCACCAAAGTGGATCACGGCGGCCTCATTGATGTGCACCGACATCGAACAGAATGTTTGATCAGGTCTGCTAACCTATGAACAAGTGCTGCCCCTGAAAGAAAGGATCTCCCTATTCAAGCGCCTAATGGACATACACTATCGAGTTCATGGCCTTCTAGTCATCGCCGCATTCAGGCCGTCATCGCACGCCGGATATCGCTACTATCTGTGCTTGCATTCGTTGATATAGATATAGCGTATAAAGCTGCACTTAAATACAGGAAAATAATAATAGTGCGCGTAATACTGTCACTCGCTTTTGTGCTGAGTCGGAATATTATACGGCCGCCCTATTAGAGTGCAGTCTCGTGTGCGGTATTATTTCCGAGCGAAAGGGAACGATAAAAGGCCTTGACGGCGGGAAGGGCCTCGTCTAAAAAATTATATTTCCGAGCACGTCAATTCATATCACAGCCCTGTCATCCCGCTATTCTCAGATAGAATAGTCTATGAAAGGCAGAAAGCGTCTAAAAATTCAAACAGACTGGCACTGCTCAGCAGAGGATTCCGAATGGCTAACGAACAGAACACAGCAGCAAGCGGTACGATGACGCCACGGAGGGCGCTGATTGCCAGTGTCACGGGCTACGCCATGGATGGCTTCGATCTGCTGATCCTTGGCTTTATTCTCACCGCCATCAAGCATGGGCTCGGGCTGAGCGATGCGCAGGCAGGTTCCATCGTCACGTGGACGCTGCTGGGTACCGTGGCCGGTGGCATCATTTTCGGACAGCTCAGCGACCGCTTTGGCCGCATTCGGATGCTAACGGCTAGCATCTTGGTGTTCTCGGTCTTCACCGGCCTGTGCGCCCTGTCACAGGGCTATTGGGATCTGCTGGCCTACCGCACCCTAGCGGGCGTGGGGCTGGGCGGTGAGTTCGGGATTGGCATGGCACTGATCGCTGAAGTGTGGCCTGCTCATCAACGCACCCGTGCATCGTCGTATGTCGGCATGGGCTGGCAGGCTGGGGTACTGGCCGCCACGCTACTGACGCCGGTACTGCTGCCGTATATCGGCTGGCGCGGCATGTTCTTGGTCGGGCTGCTGCCCGCGCTGGCCTCGTTTGCCATTCGCCACTCCTCAAGCGAACCGGAGAATTTCATCAAAGCCAAGCCGGAAACCGTTTCCTTCGGCAGCCGCTTCGCTGAACTGTTCAAGGATCGCCGTACCGCCTGCGCCAGTGTAGGGGTGCTCATCCTGACCTCGGTACAGAACTTTGGCTATTACGGATTGATGATGTGGATGCCGGACTATCTGTCTAAGCAGTTCGGGCTATCATTCAAGCAATCTGGGGTATGGACAGCGGCAACGGTCATCGGCATGACGTTTGGAATCTGGCTGTTCGGCCAACTGTCAGACCGTTTCGGGCGCTGGAAGATCTTCCTGCTGTATCAGGTGGGTGCCGCGATCATGGTCGTGGTGTACGCCGCCCAGCAGAATATCGTGGCGGTACTGATCACCGGGGCCATCATGGGGATCTTCGTCAATGGCATGATCGGCGGCTACGGTGCGCTGATCTCGGACCTCTACCCGATACAAGCACGCGCTACCGCCCAGAACGTTCTGTTCAATATCGGCCGCGGTATTGGCGGCCTCGGGCCGCTGGTAGTGGGCGCCGTGGTATCGCAATACTCGTTCTCGATTGCGATCACCATGCTGATGGCCATCTATATACTGGATATTCTGGCGACCCTGTTCCTGCTGCCCAAACTGAACGGCGGCGAAGAACTGCACACGCAGAAGTAGCGCATTCACAGGGCAACGATACTGCGCTAACCCAGCCACGGCTTATGGGCCGTGGTTTTTAATCACACAGCAGTCTAAGTTATTAGACAACAGTAGATTTCATGATGTGTTAAGGCGCACTAACAGCTGACAAGGCTCTTATTCGCTGCCTGTATCGCAATGCATCGCTGCTTAATGTCTAAATATTTAAACGGAAGGCAGTACGGCTTTTTGGGCAACACCCTTGAAAAACGCCATCCACAACAACCGAGGCCGAGAGATGCTCACACTACGATCCCCGCACGATGACGTGCGCATCGCGACTGCCGCCCCCGATAACGGCACGGCGCTCATTCTCCGCAATGAATGGGTGAACGGTGATTACAAGCACATGGTGGTTAAGGCAAGCCATGCCGCCTGTCAGGCCCAGCCTGGCCAGTTCTTCAACCTGCTCTGCCCAGCCGAAGGCAGTATGGCGCCCTTCTTCCGCCGTCCGATGAGCACGTATGGTGCCGATCCACACAGGGGTGAGGTCGAGTTTCTGTACAAGGTAACGGGGAAAGGAACTATGGCGCTGTCACGGCTACAGACAGGCGATTCTCTCGACATCCTCGGCCCACTGGGCAAGGGCTTTCGGCTTCAGCCCGACTGGCAGCATATCGTCATCGTGGCACGCGGTGTCGGTCTGGCCACGCTAGCGCCCCTAGCAGAGGCAGCCCATGCGCATCGTATTGCCATGACGGTTATCCTCAGCGCTCGCAGCCAGCACGCCTTGCTGGCGCCCTCACAGCAGCGCTTCGAAAGACTGGGCGCTCGCGTACTCACGGCGCTGGATGATGATGGCACCAGTCAGCTCGACGTCATCGAACAGATGCTGTGCGACATCATCGTCCAGCATGCTCCCGATGCGCTGTTCACCTGCGGTTCGAAACGACTGACGGCACTGCTCAAGCGGCTGGCCGCCGAGTATGGCATTGCGGGTCAGGTCGCAATGGAAGAACAGATGGTGTGCGGCCTTGGGATGTGCCAGTGCTGCACCAAAGTGTTTGAGCACGATGGTAAACACATCAGCCGCCGAGTCTGCGTGGAAGGCCCCGTATTTGACCTTTCGGAGGTAGTGACATGATCGACCTCAGCGTTACGGTGGGAGGGTTGACGCTGAAGAACCCCGTCATGCCCGCCTCAGGTACGTTTGCCGAAGAACTGGCCTCACTGCTCGACTTTGATCGACTGGGCGCGCTGGTGACCAAGACCATCACCGCCGACAAACGCTCCGGCAATCCCTTGCCCCGCGTCTGCGAGTTGCCCGGCGGCATGATGAATGCCATCGGCATTCCTAGCAAAGGGGTCGATGATTTCATCGAGCACACGGTGCCGTTTTATCAGCGCTTCGATAGCCCGCTGATCGCCAGCATCTCGGCACCGTCTGCCACACAGTTTGCGGCACTGGCCGCTCGACTGGCCGCCACGCCCGGAGTTGCTGGCATCGAAGCCAATATTTCCTGCCCAAATATAGAAGCGCACGGTCAGTCCTTTGCCATGCATGCCGCCAGCACAGCGCAGGTCGTCCGTGCCATGCGCGCGGCAACATCGCTACCGCTCTGGGTCAAGCTGACACCTAACAGTGGTGAAGTGGTCGACGTCGCCAAAGCCGCAGAGTCGGCTGGCGCCGATGCCATTGTAATGGGCAACACACTGCTGGGCCTTTCCATCGACGTACATGCCCGACGACCACGACTAGGCAACGTCATGGGCGGTATTTCAGGCGCGGCCATCAAACCGCTGATGGTGCGACTGACCTATCGGTGTGCACAGGCACTCGACATTCCCATCATCGGCTGTGGCGGCATTGCCACTGCCGAAGACGCCATCGAATACCTGCTTGCCGGTGCCAGCGCCGTACAGGTGGGCACCGCTACATTCATTCATCCTCTCGCCATGCAGCACGTCATTCAGGGGTTAGAAGCCTTCTGCGAACAGGAAGGCATCGCTGCCGTCCGCACGCTGACAGGTGGTCTGAACGATGCGCCGGGCGCGCTATTTGGAGCGACACCATGAAAGCGGCCTGGACAGCGCTTGCCACGCGCCTTTTCGACGATATCGCTACACTGACGCGCGATCCTGATGCGGGCATTACGCGCGAATGCTATGCCGACAGCGAAAACCGGGCCATCCATCATCTATGTCAGTTCGCTCATGATGCCGGTTTGACCAGCCACACCGACCGCGCAGGCAATGTCGTGCTCCAGCGTCCAGACGATCAAGGCCGTCCAGCGCTATGGTGCGGTTCTCATTTTGATTCCGTCCCCCAAGGCGGCAATTACGACGGTCTGGCGGGCATCATTGCTGGGCTACTGTGCTTGAAGCAGCTGCACGATGATCATATCGAGCTGCCGTACGACGTCCGGGTGATCGGGCTGCGCGGTGAAGAAAGTCCGTGGTTCGGCAAGGCCTACATCGGATCACGTGCGCTGAGCGGCGGTCTCACCGAAGGCGACCTTGCACTGACCAAGCGCGGCAGCGGCATCACGCTGGCTGACAGCCTGTCTGCGGTAGGCGCGGATGTCGAGGCCATCCGCCGTCAGGAGTGGTTGATTGACCCGCAGCAGTTCGCAGGCTATCTCGAAGTGCACATTGAGCAGGCGGATTCCCTTGAACACCACCATCAAGCACTAGGGGTGGTTCCCGGCATCCGCGGCAACGTACGCCACAACCTCGTGCACTGTATCGGTGAAGACGGTCACTCCGGTGCCGTGCCACGCGAGGAGCGCCATGATGCAGTATTCGCCGTCAGCGAACTGATCAGTGCCGTCGATCGGCGTTGGCGTGAGTGGGTGGCTACCGGCCGCGATCTGGTTGTTACCGTCGGTATGCTGGGCACCGATGCGGCCCACCACTCGGTTTCACGCATTCCTGGAGATGTCAGTTTCAGCCTAGAAATGCGCAGCCTGCACAGCGCAACGCTTGAGGCTTTCTATGAGGTCGTTCAACAGGAGCGCCATCGGATCGAAACCGAACGGCAGGTACGCTTCGACTTCGACAAGCGCATTGATACCCCGCCAGCCGCCATGCATGCACCGTGGGTCGCTGAGGCACAGCACATTATGCAGCGCCACGGGCTGGACGGCCTGCTGACGCCCAGCGGTGCCGGGCACGATGCAGCGGTGTTCGCCAATGCGGGCATTCCTAGCATCATGCTGTTCGTGCGCAATCAGCACGGTTCGCACAACCCACATGAAGCGATGCGAATGGACGATTTCATCGACGCCACGGCAGTGCTGTACGACATGTTGCAGACGCTGTCGCAGACATGACCTGCCCACAAGAGCGAGTCGGGGTCGCCATGAGTGAACTACGCTGTGTTCACGCCGTTTGGCTTCATTATGGAACAGTGGCAAGATCATCAAAGGCGCTGCCAGCCGCTCAGGTACGCGGACCATTGCCAGAAATCTTACTCGAATGCAGCCGTGATCGTACGACCGCTCGGCACATCGTGGCGTACGGTTAGGACTGTCTTTTTGTTTGTGCCGTTACCTCATCGAGCGCTTATGAACACATATCGCACCGCTCGGTAACCGTCAGATATCCAACGTATGAATAGGTAGGCCTACACATGAAATTTTCGGAAATGGTAGAGCATTTCGAGAGATCACTGCCGGGCGCTGAGTCGTTCAAGACCGCCAAGGCGCACTGCGATGCCATCATGCAGGACGAGCCGTTTCAGGCCGCGGCCGCTTTTCTTATCTCCGGCTTCTGCCGTACCTATGTGCTGCTGTATGAGGATCAGGCCGTCACGTCTGAGTTCGCTTCTAAGAACAAGCAACAGCTGCTTCAGTACATGCAACACCTTGATCGAGCACTGGCCACGCAGGATCCGGCTAAAGTCTATGTGGCCATCAACGAAGTGCTGCAACAGTACTTGGCCAGCGACCGCATCTTCTAGGTAGAGCGGACTGCCCGCTCCCTTGATGACAGAAGGCAGGATTACACCGAAAGGTAGAATCCGGCCTTCGTTCATTCTGGGTGTTCCATGAGGTATGCGCGGCATACCCTTCTTTTAGCTGTCCCAGAGCAGCTTATCTTGCCGCTCTATTCGCTGACTCTTGAGCAAGCACTTCAAGGTGAGGTGATGGTATCGCGATCACACCACGCCCTTATGGCCCGCCTCCTTGGCAAGCCCACAATGTCGAGACAAAAAAAATCTGCCACCCTGAACGGATGGCAGATCGTATGCTTGAGAAGCGCGGGTACGTATCAGGCAACGAAAGCCGACACGTCATCACCCAGAAAATCGCGGATCTTTTTCATCGCCGCTTTTTCGAGCTGACGGATACGTTCGGCAGATACGCCGTATTGGTCCGCCAGATCGTGCAGAGTAGCTTTGTGCTCGGCCAGCCAGCGCTGCTGCAGGATGTCACGCGCACGCTCATCAAGCTGCGCCAGAGCTTGGCTCAGACGACGCGAAGCGTTTTCCTCGTGATCGGCTTCTTCCAGCTGCAGCGCTGGGTCGAAGCGAGAATCTTCGAGGTAGTTGGCCGGTGCTTGATAGCCCTCTTCATCATCCGTTGCACTGGCATCGAAGCCTGCATCGCGAGACGCCAGACGGTTTTCCATTTCGCGCACGACGTGCGGTTTGACGTCGAGATCCTTCGCGATGGCATCAACTTCCGCCGTGTTCATCCACGACAGGCGTTTTTTCGCGCCGCGCAGATTGAAGAACAGCTTGCGCTGCGCTTTGGTGGTCGCCACTTTGACTATGCGCCAGTTGCGCAGTACGAACTCATGAATCTCTGCCTTGATCCAGTGAACGGCGAAAGAGACCAAACGGACCCCTTGGCTCGGATCGAAGCGTTTGACCGCTTTCATCAGCCCCACGTTGCCTTCCTGAATCAGGTCAGCTTGCTGGAGGCCATAACCGGAATAGCTGCGCGCAATATGAACGACAAAACGAAGATGTGACATGACAAGACGGCGCGCAGCATCAAGATCGCCGTCGCGATGCAACTGCACCGCTAGATCGTGTTCTTCCTGCGCGCTCAGCACAGGAATGGTATTAACGGTTTGAATGTAGCCGTTGAGGTCGTGCCCCGGAGAGAGCTGACCAATGGCTTGAAGACTGTTGCTCATTATGCAGATGTCTCCATCTTTGACGCTTCGACGTGATTGCCGAAGGTCTAAAACCTTTCTGTGTAGTTGGACTCTCGACTGCGACAAAAGTTCACCCTGAAGAGCCTTCTGTCTCAGCGCGGACGTATGCGTGCCCAATGATGGCTGACGGCCACCCAAGCGCCCAGCAGACCCAGTAGTATACTACAGGTAAACAGCAGGAGTGAACCGCTAAACCCCGGTCCCGGCAGGGTATATTGGCTGCCATAACTCTCGGCCAGCGCCCTGATGGGAGCGGACAACCAGCCGCGCCCGAGGGTCAGTAACAGTAGTGCCAACACGCCGCCTCCCGCTCCATACCAAGCACCGGTATACAGAAACGGTCGCCGTACGAACCCTTGGGTTGCCCCCAGCAACGTGATGACTTCAATTTCATGGCGACGGCTTTCGACCGACAGCCGCACGGTGTTGCCGACAATCAGGATCACCCCAAACCCGAACAGCACACCGAGTGCCAGCACTAGGCGATTCCCCAGTCCTTTGATGGCCTTGAGCCGCTGCAACCAAGCAAGATCCATGCGGACTTCATCGACACCGGGCAACACCTTGAGCTTATCTGCCAGCGCTTGAACGTCAGCGGTATCGCGCGGCTGTGGACTAACGATCAGAGCCGCGGGCAACGGGTTGTCGCGCAGCTGCCCCGATGAGAGCGACAGCCCCAGCGTTTGCTGAAACTCCTTCAACCCTTCATCGGCCGTGATAACCGAGACTTTGGCAACCCCAGCAGTCTGCCGCACTTGTTCTGCAGCACGTTCGACCACGCTATTGTCCGTACCCGGCTTCATGTACAGCGTCATCTGCGAACCATCATCTAGACGTCCGTCCAGCGCATTGACGCTGCTCATCGCCAACCACAGCATGGCGGGCAATACGAACGATACGGCAATGGCCAGCATGGTCAGCGCGGAGGCAATCGGGTGCTTGCGAATACGTTGGAAGCTTTCGGAACTGACCTGACGATGGTGCCGCCGCCACGCATGGTAGCGGTTTTCCCATGAGACCCTCTGCGTGCGGGCACCGCGCGATGCTGGCTGCACTGCCGCAGCTCTGGTGGGACGACGCGGCGGTCGTGTGCGCTGGTTCATGACGCCTCCCGGTCTGAAATCAAACGGCCATCGCGCAGCTTCATAATGCGATGCCGCAAGCGAGCAATCAGCGCCAGATCGTGACTCGCCAGCAGCACGGTAGTGCCGATACGGTTGAAGTCTTCGAATAGCCGCATGATGTCGGCAGACAGCTGAGGATCGAGGTTACCGGTCGGCTCATCGGCCAGCAGCAGCGCAGGCTTGTTGACCACTGCACGGGCAATCCCTACGCGCTGTTGCTCCCCGCCCGACAGCTCGATGGGCAGCGCGCGTTCACGGTGCAGCAACCCTACTTTGTCGAGCGCCGCACGCACGCGACGTGCGGCATCACGCGGATGCATGCCCTGAATCATCAGTGGCATGGCCACATTGTCGAAAACGTTGCGGTCGAACAGCAGCTGATGATCCTGAAACACCACGCCGATCTGGCGACGGTAGAAAGGAATGCGCGCGGCGCGCATGGAGGCAAGGTCACGCCCCCCGACGATGATCCGCCCGCGCGATGGCCGTTCGAGACACGTCAGCAGCTTCAGCACGGAGCTTTTCCCTGCCCCGGAATGACCGGTCAGGAACACCATTTCACCCGCATCAATGGTGAAATTGAGATCGGCAAGCGCTTCATAGCGCCCACCGTATCGCTTGCCTACATGCTCGAACGTGATGATGGCCATCGTTTCAGTCGCTCTACTCGTCTTCGGTACGGTCGAAGAGGGCTTCGATGAACGGCTGCGCCTCAAAGGGACGCAGATCGTCGAGAGATTCCCCAACCCCGATGAAGCGTAGAGGAATACCCAGCTGTTGAGCCAGTGCGAAGGTCACCCCCCCTTTGGCCGTACCGTCCAGTTTCGTCAGCACCAGCCCCGTCACCGGAGCGGCTTCGCTGAAGGTGCGGGCCTGAGCAATGGCGTTCTGTCCCGTACCGGCATCCAGTACCAGCAGGACTTCGTGGGGGGCATGCTCATCCAGTTTACCCATCACGCGACGTACCTTGCGCAGCTCTTCCATCAGGTGCGCCTTGTTGTGCAGGCGACCCGCGGTGTCGGCAATCAGGACATCTACCTTACGCGCGCGCGCCGCGGACAGCGCATCGTAGATGACCGACGCACTGTCGGCTCCCGTATGCTGAGCCACGACAGGCACGTTATTACGCTCGCCCCAGACCTTCAGCTGTTCGACAGCGGCAGCGCGGAAGGTATCCCCGGCGGCCAGCATTACCGAACGCCCTTCGTTCTGGAAACGACGAGTCAGCTTGCCAATCGTGGTGGTCTTACCCGCACCGTTGACGCCGACGACCAGGATGACGAAAGGCCCTTCACCCTTCGGCGGCAGTTCGAGCGGTTTTTCAACGCCCGCCAGCATATCGCTCAGTTCTTGCTGAAGTGCGGTATACAGCGCGCTAGCATCAGCCAGCTCCTTGCGGGACACTCGCTCGGTCAGGCGATCCATGATTTCCGTCGTGGCTTCAATGCCCACGTCCGCCATCAGTAGCTGGGTTTCCAGCTCTTCCAGCAGATCATCATCGATATGCTTACGGCCCAAAAACAGTGTTGCCAGCCCTTCGGTCAGCTGGGAACGCGTTTTGCCCAGTCCCTTGCGAATGCGGCTGAAGAAGCCTTCTCGACGCGGCTTCTCCTGCGTTTCGATGGAGGATGAGACGACCACCACCGGCGCAGCTTCTGTTTCAGCTTCTGTTTCAGCTTCTGTTTCAGCTTCTGTTTCAGCTTCTGTTTCAGCTTCTGTTTCAGCTTCTGTTTCAGCTTCTGTTTCAGCTTCTGTTTCAGCTTCTGTTTCAGCTTCTGTTTCAGCTTCTGTTTCAGCTTCTGTTTCAGCTTCTGTTTCAGCTTCTACTGGGGCTTCGGCATGTTGGGTCGGTGCTTCGTTAACAGCTGGCGCTGCGTGCTCCTCGGCGGGAGCTACAGTAGCGTCATTGTCCACAATGGCATCGTCATAGGAACGCGATGTTTCAGAGGCGGCTCCGTCATGCGCTGGTGTGACGGGCGCTTCGTCCTCCGGGGTACGCTCGATGCGCTCGGCGGCGCTCATTTCACGCGCGATTTCAGCCGTCGCCAGCGATTCATCCGCAGCAGCCGCGATATCCACCGGCATCAGGGCCTCGTCGGCACGCGCTATTTGGGCGCTGTCTTCTGCATCACGCATGGCGTCTGACGCATGCGCTGTCTCTTCCTCGCGCTCCGCTACGATCTCGGCGTGGTGAGCCTTCTCTTCTTCGGCACCGTGCTCGGATGCGACCGGTGCACTATCCGTTTCCGACACCTCGGGGGTGTCATGATGCGATTCAGCCGCCTCTTCTACTGCTTCAGGCGTCTGAACCTGCGATTGTTCCTTTTCTGCATTCGCTGCATCGCGATGCTTTTTCCTGTTACGCTTGAAAAAACCGAACATGGGCAGACCTTGAACCCTTGGTTAGGATGAAGATGCTTCGGCATTCCGGCCGCTGACAATGTGAGCCCTTGCGGGTTCTCCCCTCTTTATCAGCATATGTCAGAATCGTTACCGAAGCGTCATGGACAGGATAGAAACGGCACTATAGCGTGGCTGCTCGAAAGGGAGCAACGCTCATCCCGTGCCCCATACCCGCATAGGAGTAATTTCGTCATCATGGCTCCCCGACGCCCTGTACGGACCCCTCGCCGCAAGGGCGCTGCGCCCACGCACAGTGGACGCATTCGCCTGATCGGCGGCACCTATCGACGCCGCCTACTGCCGGTTATTGATAGCCCCGGCCTGCGTCCCACCCCCGATAGGGTGCGCGAAACGCTGTTTAACTGGCTGGGCCTGCATGTGGCAGGCGCAGAAGTGCTTGATCTGTTCAGCGGTACGGGCGCGCTGGGTCTGGAAGCGCTGTCGCGTGGGGCACGCCATGTCCACTTGGTCGAACAGCAGCCGCGCGTTGCGGAGTGTCTGCGCAGTAACATTGCAACGCTCGACGCCAGCGCACAGGCCACCGTGCACATCCAGGACGCGTTGCATTGGCTGCAGCAACCGGCTCCTGCGGTGCCTTTCGATCTCGTATTCCTCGACCCACCGTTTCGCAAGGCACTGGCAGCGCCCTGCTGTCAGCTGCTGGAAGAAGGCGGCTGGCTGTCAGACGGCGCCTTTATCTATCTGGAAGTGGAGTCAGAGCTTGCATTCACTCCGCCACGGCACTGGCAACTGCACCGGGAAACGCATGCAGGAGAAAGCCATGGGCTACTCTTTCAACGCAATCTGCCCGACAATGCATGACACCGTGCGTTGAGGCTTGCCGCAACGGCCGACCACGCGTACGCTGACACCACATTGGAACGGCAAGGTTCGCCCTAGATGCGAGTCCTGCCTACCGCTCATTTAAAGGATGTCCTGTGCGAGCGTTCAGGCTGGCACAGGTGTTGGGTATCAGGAGAAGAAACATGAGCTCTGAACTGTTCGATCAACTCGAGAAGAAAGTCAGCCAGGCCGTCGACACCATTGAAATGCTGCAGCTTGAAGTGGAAGAGCTGCGCCAGGACAATCAGCGTCTCAAGGATGAACGCCAGCAGTGGGAAGGTCGCCTGAACCGTATCATCGAACAGCTGGGCAGTCTGGATGACAGCACCGATGCTGCGCCGCAGGCCCCTGCCGCTCAGCAGCCGCATTCCGGCCAGTAAGCATACCGCTGGCGGGGAGACACTCCGCCAGCCGTTTTACCCCAGCGCCAACGACATCAGACACGCCGCTTCGCGCGCGCCCTGCCCGTTCAGCGCCGGATAGTAATTGGCCCTCAAGCCATCCACGCTGAAGCCCATGCGCTGATACAGCGCAATGGCGGCTATATTTCCCTCTCGCACTTCCAACAGCATACGTTCCTTACCCGATGCCCTTGCCTGCGCCACGGCCTGCTCAATCAGCACTTGCCCTAATCCTCGGCGCCGATAGGCGCGCGCTACGATCAAACTGTCGATCTCGGCATCGAACGGTCCTACGGCCACGATGACCGCCGCGACCAAGGCACCGTTGTCCATACCCCCCCACACCTGATGATCGTTGCTCAGCAGCACTTCAGTGGCGTGGTTAGCATAATTCGCGACCAGTGGCTCGTCGGCCAGCAGTGCCGCCAGCGCGTCCCGATCTTCATCGATAAGCCGCTGGCAGGTCATTGGGCACCTTCGATAGAGGTCTCGTCCGCAACAGGCATATCGCCTGCCCCTTGCCACTGCCGTCCAAGCGCATGCAGCTGCGGCCACAGTGCCGCTTTGGCCTGCGCTGAAGACATCAGCGTCGTCAGGGACGGCGCCTGCCAGACCGGTAGTCCCAGCAGCGAGCTCTGCGATGCCGCATCCAGCGCCAGCACCTGCATCAATGCCTTCATACCGTCATCGTCATCTGCACCAAACACCACCAACTGCTGCGGCGTGAGTCCGGATCGTGCACGTCCGTCAAGGAAGGCCTTGATACCTTGCTGGGCTTCAATCACCGGCGATTCCACCATCAGCCCTTCAATCATCGGCCACTGGAAATCGATGAACGGTGAGACATGTTCAGCTCGGATTCCGACGGAAGACCACAGTGCACTCAGCAAGCGTTGCTGCGGCACTGTTGGCGGCTGAGGCTGCACCAGTACCACCAGCCAGCGATCATCCAGTGCTGCCACCTGAAGCGTAAAGCGCAGTGCCTGCTGAACGGGGGCTGATTCGGCCGGTGCATGCTCATGCGGCGGCGCAGAGGACGGCGTTTCCGAGCGAGCGAGCGGCGCAGAAACATCAGCCTTCGCCTGCGGTGCCTGCTCAACGTTGGCCGCATCCAGCAGAGCACGCATGCGCCCAGGTGCGGAAGCGGAAGGCGACGCTGGTGCGGAAACGGGAGCAGGTGTCGGCGCAACTGCACGCGGCGCAGACGTATCGTCCAACAGCGAGTGCAGACGCTGAACCGGCGGCTCCGCCACTGGCGCAGGCGCAACTTCGGGCCACTCACACGCAGGCGTTTCAGCCGCGTTCGGTATCCGATAGCGCGCCGTCCACGTGGTGATCCCCATCGCGTCCAGATATTGGAGCTGGTGCGGAGCCGCCACCTGAGGCACGGCCATGGCAGAAGCGCGTTGAGTCATCAGCTGTGATGGCCCCCGCGGCAGTTGGGCGTCGGCGGAATATCGTGTTGACGCGTCTGCCATTCTTCCGGCGTGAACAGACGCAGGCCCAGCGCATGCACGCTGCTGGCCAGTTCATCTTTCAACAGGGAATGAATGGCGCGCTGGCGATCGATCAGCTTCTGGCCGTCAAAGGCGCTGCTGACCATCACCACGCGGAAATGGGTTTCAGAATTGGGCGGCACATGGTGCATGTGGCTTTCGTTCTCTACCTGCAGCCATGCGGGCGCCAATGCCTGAAGTTTCTGTTCAATCTGTTGCTGAATGCTCATGTTCACGCCCTCGAGTTGCGTCATTCATCAATGCCCTGTGGCGCATAACTGACAAAAGGTGCCTCACGCAGTGGTTGCGGGACACCTTCCATCGAGCATGAAAACGGGGACAGCCCCGCCCGACTCACTCCTGCTCAAAATCGAGCAGCAGGTCGTCGCTATCGATGCTTTGCACGCTGAGCGGCTGATCCTCTTCCAGATCGAGCGCCAGATAGCTGAACTCGATCTGCAGGAAGTCTTCGAACAGCGCCCAGTCTAGGGTTTCGGGCCACAGCCTGACGTCTTCTTCCCACGCCCGCAGCTCGTTTTCGAGAATGTCGAGATAGCGCGCGCGCAGATAGGCGTGGATTGCCTCTTCGCTGTCCATCTCACCGATGAGGTAGATCGTGCTTTCACGCTCTACGTCTTCGAGCAGCAGATCGTCCTCACCTTCGGTCGCTTCGAGCTGATTGATCCAGTCAACGAAGGCTTGGGTGGGTCTGACACTGAGTGCCGAACGGTTTACTACGTTCACGATGACTCTCCCTGCAGATGCAGAAAAAAGTGGAAGAACGGTGTCACCCTACTTACTAGCAACACCGCACGTTACCGGCACTCGAAGGTGCCCGAACCCTGCGCGTCAGTCGACCAGCGGACGCATGGCCGGGAACAGCAGCACGTCACGGATCGACGGGCTATTGGTCAGCAACATGACCAGACGGTCGATACCGATCCCTTCACCTGCTGTCGGCGGCATACCGTACTCGAGCGCACAGACATAGTCTGCATCGTAGTACATGGCTTCAAGGTCGCCGGCATCCTTCTCGGCCACCTGCGCGCGGAAACGCTCAGCCTGATCTTCGGCATCGTTCAACTCGGAGAAGCCGTTGGCGATCTCGCGGCCGCCGACGAAGAACTCGAAGCGGTCGGTGACGTCAGGATTTTGGTCGTTGCGGCGAGCCAGCGGACTGACTTCTGCAGGATACTCGGTAATGAACGTCGGCACGATAAGACGATGTTCTGCCACTTCTTCGAACACTTCCGTCAGCAGACGACCTTCGCCCCAGTTGTCGCGCGTTTCGATGCCCAGACGCTTGGTCAGCGCCAGCAGCGCTGCCTTGTCGGCCAGATCTTGCTCGGTGATGTTCTGCTCGGCACCGTATTTCAGCACAGACTCACGCATCGTCAGGCGATCGAACGGCTTGGCCAGGTCGATCGTGATGGCATCGTCGTCCTGCCCCATCTGCAGCTCAGTAGAGCCCAGCACGGTGGTAGCGACGTGACGCAGCATATCTTCCGTCAGCGAGATCAGGTCACGGTAGTCCGCAAACGCCCAGTAGAACTCCAACATGGTGAACTCGGGGTTGTGACGGGTAGACAGACCTTCGTTGCGGAAGTTGCGGTTGATTTCGAACACGCGTTCGAAGCCGCCCACGACCAGACGCTTGAGGTACAGTTCCGGCGCGATACGCAGGTACATGTCCATGTCGAGCGCGTTGTGATGCGTGATAAACGGACGCGCCGTAGCACCACCCGGAATCGCCTGCAGCATCGGCGTTTCGACTTCCATGAACGCACGTTCGCCGAGGTACTGGCGAATTGCGGCGATCACGGCGGCACGGACACGGAAAGTGTCACGCACTTCAGGGTTCACGATCAGATCGACGTAGCGCTGACGATAGCGGCTTTCCTGATCGGTCAGGCCGTGGAACTTGTCAGGCAGCGGACGCAGGCTTTTGGTCAGAAGGCGAGCGCCTTCCATCATGACGTACAGATCACCCTTGCCAGATTTGTGCACCGGGCCATGTGCCGCCACGATGTCACCGATGTCCCAGCCTTTGATGTCGGCCAGTACGTCTTCCGGCAGCCCTTTCTTGTTGACGTACAGCTGGATCTGACTGCTGACGTCTTGGATGACGATGAACGGGCCGCGCTTACGCATGATACGACCGGCAACGGCCGCTTTGCGGTCCTTCTGTTCCAGCGTTTCCTTGTCGAACTCACCCAGCTCGGCCTGCAGCTCAGCGGCCAGGCTGTCGCGACGGAAATCGTTGGGGAACGCACTGCGTCCTTCGGTTTCAGCACGCTCGCGCAGTGCGGTCAGCTTGGCGCGACGCTCAGCGATCAGAGGGTGTTCTTGTGCTGCGTCGGCAGCGTCATGATGAGGCTGATCCTGATGACCCATGGAACCATCCTGTTAGCAAACGGGAGGCAGCCGACCCATGATCGACTGCGTCATGAACGAAAACGTCACTGCGGCTGTCGCAGTGACGACCACCGGTTTTGTCGACCGGCATATTTATCAACCGGCATATTTTGTCGACCGGCATAGAAAGCGCGCTGCAGGCCTTACAGGCCGGCTTTCAGGCTGGCTTCGATGAAGGCATCCAGATCACCGTCGAGCACCTTGTCGCAGTTGCTGCTCTGCACGTTGGTACGCAGGTCCTTGATGCGCTGGTCATCCAGCACGTAAGAACGGATCTGGCTGCCCCAGCCGATGTCCGACTTGGAGTCTTCCAGCTTCTGTTTCTCTGCGTTGCGCATCTGCATTTCGCGCTCGTACAGCTTCGCTTTCAGCATCTTCATCGCGCGATCGCGGTTGGCATGCTGCGAGCGTTCAGTCTGGCAGGACACGACCACGTTGGTCGGTTCGTGCGTGATACGCACGGCCGAGTCGGTGGTGTTGACGTGCTGACCACCGGCACCGCTGGAGCGATAAGTGTCGACACGCAGATCGGCAGGGTTGATGTCGATTTCGAAGCTGTCATCGACTTCCGGAGAAAGGAAGACGGACGCGAACGAGGTGTGACGACGACCACCGGAATCGAACGGGCTCTTGCGCACCAAGCGGTGAACGCCGGTTTCGGTACGCAGCCAGCCGAAGGCATATTCGCCCTGGATATGGATGGTCGCCGACTTGATACCGGCGACCTCGCCCGCACTGACTTCGACCAGCTCGGTCTTGAAGCCGTGGTGCTCTGCCCAGCGCAGGTACATGCGCAGCAGGATGTTGGCCCAATCCTGTGCCTCGGTACCACCGGAACCCGACTGGATATCGAGATAGGCGTTGTTGGCATCCATTTCGCCCGAGAACATGCGACGAAATTCCAGTTCGGCCAGACGCGCTTCCAGCTGTTCTAGATCGGCCTTCACCGCCTCGACGGTATCTTCGTCATCTTCCATGACGGCCAGCTCTAGCAGCTCGCGGTTATCGGTCACGCCATCGTCGATTGCGTCGATGGTACCGACGATCATTTCAAGGCGTGCACGTTCGCGGCCCAGATCCTGAGCGCGTGCGGGGTCGTTCCAGATATCTGGATTTTCCAGCTCACGGGTAACTTCTTCTAGCTGCTCTTTACTGGCAGCGTAGTCAAAGATACCCCCTCAGGACGTCGGCGCGTTCGGCCAAGTCCTTGAGCGTGTTGTGAATGGGATTCAGTTCCTGCATGAACAGTTCCTTTCGGATGTAACGTCAGGGCCCGCGCGCACCCAATCGTGCAGCGGCCCCGCAAAGAAGAAGGCTATTGTAGGGCATCAGCCCATGAAGCGTCATCCCACAACGCAGACTTCATGCACGACAAATGCCAGCGGGTGGTTCGGCCATCACGGTCAATCGTGGCATCAAGCGCCTCCCCTCCCCTTGTTCCCTACCCACCACCCCACTTATACAGACCTCTTTCAAGGCAATGACCGAACAGCATCGGGATGAAGAAAAAGGCCGGTCCCAGCACCTATGAAGCGCGCTGCAAACAGGGTGCCCCGTCGCACATAGGAGGTGATTGCACAGTGCATAACCATATTCCTGTCATATCTGACTAAAGTGGAAATCTATAGTGGCCTAACGTCAGCACTCCCTTTAGAGTATGAGAAAAGGCCATAGCGGAATCCGGCCGGGAAACAACGGCGTCTGCGCCTTGGCGTAGTGCCTTGAATTTCCTCGTCGATGCCACCGGACATGGCCCATGCCGTCTCCCTATGCCATGCGGAACTCAGGCATAGGCGGTGGCAGGATTCCGTGCCCATGACCCCTTGATGACAGGATACGCCTCATGTCTCGATTCCACGGTTTTATGACTGCCAGCGCGGCAGCTCTCAGCCTGCTGCTCGCTGCACAGGCCAACGCCTACACGCTTAAGGTAGGCATCACCAGCAACCCGGCGTCGCTTAGCCCCGCCAAGATCACTGGCGGTACGTGGGAAGAAGACGTGCTGCGTGACATCTATGCGGGTCTGGTCGACGTTTCTGCCGACGGCAAAGTGATCCCAGGGGTCGCGGAACGCTGGGAAGTTTCCGAAGACGGCCTGACATGGACGTTCCACCTGCGCGAAAGCAAATGGTCCGACGGCTCGCCCGTGACCGCTGACGACTTCGCCTTCTCGCTGCGCTATTTCGTGACACCGCAGAACGCAGCGACGGGGGTTGAGCGTCTGTATCCGATCGTCAATGCGGAAGATATCGCGCGCGGCAAGGCTTCGCCCGACACCCTTGGCGTCGAATCCAAGGATGAAGGCCGCACGCTGGTGATCCATCTGCGCGAACGCACACCGTATTTCGCCAAGATGATGGTGCTGTACCCGTTCTACCCCATGCCGCATACGCTGGTGGAAAAACTGGGTGACCGCTGGAGCCAGCCGGACAACATCGTGACCAACGGCGCATTCAAGCCCGCGTCGTGGACCATCAATACCGAACTGGCGACCGTTAAGAACCCCAATTACTACGATGCCGAGCACGTAGCGTTGGATGGCGTCAATTTCTACCCGACCGAGGACCGCAACGCGGGGGTTACCCGTCTGCGCGCGGGCGGTCTGGACATCCTGCGTGACTTCCCAGCATCGCGCCTGAATGAACTGAAGGGTCTCATTCCTGACGCCGTTCACGTCACGCCGCGTCTGGGCACTTACTATTACACGATGAACCTGCGCGATGGACAGCCCACCGCCGACCGTCGTGTACGCGAGGCCCTGTCACTGGCAATCCAGCGCGAGCTGATCACCAGCAAGCTGTTGAGCGATTCAGTTCAGCCGGCTTATGCACTGGTTCCCCCGGGTACCAGCGACTACACCAATCAGCCGCTCGCAGAGCTGAAGAACGACCCGCAGAAACGTCTGGAACGCGCCAAGGCGCTGCTGGCCGAAGCAGGCTACGGCCCCAACAAACCGCTGACGCTCAAGCTGACCTACAACAACAGCCCTGAGCACAAGCGTATCGCTGTAGCCATCGCCGCGATGTGGAAGCAGATCGGCGTGAACACCTCGATTGAAAACGCGGAAGCCAACGTTCACTACAGCAACATGCGTCGCGGTCAGTTCCAGATCGGCCGTGCAGCATGGCTGTCCAGCTACGACGATGCGCAGAACTTCCTGCAGCTGACGTACACCGAAGGCAACAACTACGGTAACTATCAGAACCCGCGCTTCCGCGAGCTCTACGAAGCAGCCAACCGCGCCAAGACGCCGGAAGAACGCCGCGAGCTCATGCAGAAGGCTGAAAAACAGTTGGCCGACGACATCGTATTGATCCCGATCTACTACTATGCCGCGCTCAACCTCGTGAACCCCGGCCTCAAAGGGTGGCAGGACAATGCCATTGATGTGCATCCCTCTCGCTGGATTTCACATCCTTAACCCTCGTAAGATTTACATGCAGCCTGCCGATAACGCAGGCTGCATGCGTTATGAGCCGGCGCATCATGAGCACGATTCATGGCCTCCGTGAACCGTGCTCATGATGGGCTTCAGTCTTCTGTCGAACGCTACGGAATCTGGAACACTGATGTCATCCCTATCACTTCTTCCCCGTACTCGTCACCGCCTGCTCTCAGGCGCAGCATTGGCGGCCGCTCTAAGTGCATCGCTCGTCCACGCTGACTCACTGTCGGTAGGCATCGTCGGCGACATGGCTTCTCTCGATCCAGCGGCCATCAACGGTGCCAGCTGGGAGAACGACGTCCTGCAGGACATCTATGAAGGCCTAGTCACGACGTCGGCATCCGGGGAGCTGATTCCCGGCGCCGCCGCACGCTGGCAAGTCTCAGCGGATGGCCGGACGTGGACTTTCACCCTGCGTGACGATGCACGCTGGTCGGACGGCGCTCTCGTTACCGCAGACGACTTCGTACAAGCGTTCCGTCACCAGCTCGACCCGACCGTTGCCGCCAGCTATGCCAACATGTTCTACCCGATCCGCCACGCGCAGGAAGTCAACAGCGGCAAGCTGCCCTTGACGGCCCTCGGCGTCACCTCACGCAACAGTGGCCGTACGCTGGTGATCGAACTGGAACACCCGACGCCTTACATCCTGCGCATCTTGGCGCACGGCACCGCAGCACCGCTGCCCACTCACCTGATCGCCAAGGATTCGCAGTGGAAAAGCATCGGGCATCTGGTCACCAACGGGGCCTACACGCCAACGGAATGGGCACCGCAGTCCTATCTGCGCGTACAGCGTAATGCCGCCTTCCATGCGGCACAGGATGTCAGCTACGACAGCGTCACCTACTACATTACCGACAGCCGTCAGTCAGCGATCATGCGCTTCCGAGCCCGCGCACTCGACATCGCCCGCACAGTACCGGCCGAGCGCCTGCAGTGGCTCCAGCAGATAGAACCACAGGCGCTGCACGTTTCACCGATGCTGGGCAGCTACTTTTACGCCTTCAACACCGTCAACGGTCACCCCACCAACGATCCGCGCGTGCGCGAAGCGCTCAGCCTCGCCGTCAACCGCACCACTATCGCCGATCAGGTGCTGGCAGGCGGCTTCGTGCCCTCCTATTCGCTCGTCCCGGCGTCAATGACAGGCTATACCCCTCAGCAGGTGCCCGATGCATCCGTTACCGATGCGACGGCCCGCAGTGAGCGCGCGCGTCAGCTGCTGAAGGAGGCTGGCTATGACCAGAGCCGTCCGCTGACCCTCAAGCTGCGCTACGACAACAGCGAGGACAACCGCAAGAGCGCTCTGGCGCTAGCGGCCATGTGGCAGCGCATCGGGGTCAAGAGCCAGCTGGAGAAAGCGGAACCGCCCATTCATCATGCCGCGATACATCAGGGTGATTTCGATGTGGCGCGCGCCAAGTGGGATGCAGACTACGACGATGCGATGACCTTCTTGGATACGCTGACATCGTGGAGCACCAATAACTACAGCCACTACCACAACAGCGCCTACGACTCGCTGATCAAAGAAGCAGTGGATGCCGTGGACCCGACGATCCGCCGCCAGCTGCTTGAACAGGCCGAACAGGTCGCCATGAAAGACTATGCGGTGTTGCCACTGATGACCCAGCGCAGCCTCAACCTTGTATCGCCCGCCGTCAGCGGCTGGCAGGACAACGCCCTAGACATTCATCTGTCCCGCTGGATGAAACCGTCCGCTCAGCACTGAGCCACTCGGCATTCATCCTTGAAAAGGCGTTCGGCATCACGGCTGAACGCCTTTTTTGCGAGAAGGCATCGGCCAGCACGCCCCAGACACAGCCACATCACCCGATCAGACCGGCACGTGCACGTACCAACCTGCACGACTGCTTCGCAGCGCCGGAATAACGGCCCACTGATTCAACAGAAATCGCCCGCTGAGCACCAAGACAGACCCTCTTGCCCAGCCCTCGGCTTTCCCGAACACCTCATTCGGATAACACCGCGCCCCGTCGTTCCTACAGTCAAACTGCGCCTGTCGAGCAGATCTACCGCCACTTGTACGGGCGCGCGCGGCCTCTTTTCGCGTGCGCTTAACAACCCTGTAACGCAATCTCTCGCTATCGCACGGATAACGCTGCGCTTTATCTACCTGGCGGGAAACACTGATGCTGGCGCACAGCATGTGCTGCGCATGCCATGTGCGCTTCAAGCGTACGGAAAGGTTGCATTCGACTCCCTTCTGTCGATATGGTTAACACTGTTAACTAAATAGCGAGGCGCGAGCCATGTCGACCGTTACGTTACCCTGCGATGAAGTGCGCGGCTTCCGTACCCTGCTGCGCGAGATGGTGCGCGAACTGGGAATGCTGAATCGCACCCTTCATGACACCGGCCTCTCGCCGCTTCAGAGCCATATCCTGATCGAACTGGGCCAGCGGCCGCTCGGCGTGACCGAATTGGCTCGATTGCTGTGCGCCGAAAAATCCAGTATCAGCCGCACGCTGCGCAGCCTGACCGATAACGGCCTGCTGGCCAGACAGGAAGACGACAGGGATCGGCGTGCCTCGGTCTTCCTACTGACGGAAAAAGGGCAACATGTGCTGCAAGATGTTCACCTGCATGCCGACCAGCATATTCTCAATGCGCTGGCGCTCTCCTCAGAGTCCGAGCAGCGGGCAATGGTCAACACCGCCAAGACGCTGACCGCGGCCCTGCGCAGTGCTCGGCGTCAGGAAGACGCTCGTATAGCGCTGCGCCCGATCCAGCCAAAGGATGATCCGGCTATTCAGCGTGTCATCGTGCGCAGTTTCGAGGAAAACGGTATCGCGCACCTCGAAGGCGTCAGCCTGCACGATCCGGCACTTGGTCACCTCAGTCATGCCTATGCCTTGTCACGGGCGGGGTACTGGATCGCCACGCAGGGTGGCCGCGTGATTGGCGGCGTCGGCATTGCGCCACTGGCCGGAGCCGACGACCAGCACTGCGAAATGCAGAAGCTCTATCTGGACAGTCAGTTCGCTGGGATGGGAATAGGCCGACGCCTCATCGCACACGCACTGCACGAGGCACGCGCCTTCGGCTACCGTTACTGCTATCTGGAAACGCTGAATGAACTCTCGTCGACCGTCGGCCTCTACCGCACGTTTGGATTCGAATACTGTGCTCGCTTGGGCCACACCGGGCACGGCAGCTGCGACATATGCATGCTGAAAGTGCTGGAGTAACGCACCTCATACGCCGCAGGGTCTTTTCCTCTGCGGCGTTTTTCGTTCACGCCGCCATTTCTCACGCAACGCTGAACCGTACTTGCCGTGCCCCCCTCTTCGACACTCGATACCGCACGCCGCCTATTTCGCAAAAGGCTCCCACACCGTGGGCATACCCGCCCATACCGTGCCCCTTCCAATCTCTGCGAGCACATTTAGTTGCTCGGCCTCTTAGACAGGAAATAAACGCTTCCTTTCTTATTACCGCCTTCCTGCGCATTGTTATGTCCTGCCCGTGGGTACGATACGCTACGCTAACTGTTAATCTCCCCGATATTCAAACAGGTTACTGCCTCATATACGTCTGGCAGTAGGCCATGACATTAGGACATCCGCCGTGCAAAGAACGCTGACCCATCGTGCCGCTACCCTGCTGCTGTCCTGCCTGCTGTCGCCGCTCGCCATTGCGGCACCGCTGCGCATCGACAATACCGGCGAACCGGAAACCCTTGATCCCCAAATGGCGACAGGGCTGCGCGAGTTCCGCATTGACCGTGAACTGTACGAGCCACTGATCACCTACGATGCCGAAGGCAAGCTGATTCCGGGGCTGGCCCAGTCATGGGAAACGTCAGCGGACGGCCGAACATGGACCTTCCACCTGCGCGATGCGAAGTGGTCGGATGGTCAGCCCATCACCGCCGACGATGCCGTCTTCGCCCTTCAGCGCGCGCTACTGCCGTCCACGCATTCACAGAACGCCTATCTGTACTACCCGATCGCCAACGCCCGCGACGTTAACACCGGCAAGAAGGCACCAGACACACTGGGCGTACGAGCACTCGACGCGCATACCGTCGAAATTACGCTGGATGCACCGCTGTCCTACATGACATCCGTCATGGCCGATATCGCGCTGGCACCGCTGCCCAAGCACGCCATCAAAACGCTCGACAACACCCACTGGGTGCGTCAACAGCCGTTGGTGGTCAGCGGCCCGTATCAGCTCGACCACTGGACACCACAGGTTGAAGTGGTCGTGAAGAAGAACCCCGCTTATTACGCCGCGGACAGCGTGAAGATCGACAGCGCCGTGTTCTATCCGATCGAAAACACCGCTACGGCACTGACCCGCTACCGCAGCGGAGCACTGGACATCTCTTACAGCCAGATTCCTTCGGCACAGTACAGCTGGGCACGCGAGCACCTTGCCGATGCACTCAAGACCTATCCAGTGCTGGTGCATTACGTGTATCTACCCAATATGAGAGAAGGCCAGCCGTTGGCGGACCATCGCGTGCGTGAAGCGATGAACCTTGCCGTGCAGCGCGAGCTGATCACCGACAAGGTCATTCAGAGCGGTCAGCGCCCGTCCTACGCTGCCGTACCCGCCGTCGTTACCCAGCCACATCAGGCTCCTCACTTCGACTTCCAGTCGTGGCCTTACGCGCAACGTCTCGAACGTGCCAAAGCGCTGATGAAAGAAGCGGGCTATAGCCCCGAACACCCGCTGGACGTCGAGCTGGCCATCAATTCAGTCGATGACCACCGCCGCATTGCCGTTGCACTGGCTGCGATGTGGAAACCGATCGGCATCGCGCCCTATTTCGTCACCCGCGACAGCTCGGCCCACTACAGCGCCATTCACCACGCGCAGTTCCAACTGGCCCGTTACGGCTTTCTTGGCGCAATGATGACGCCCGCCGAAGAACTCGGCATGTATGTGTCGGATGCCAGCAACAACTACGCGGGCTATCAGAATCCGCGCTATGACCAGAAAGTCGCGGAAGGCGTACACGCCCTGACGCCTGAAGCGGCACAGCGGGCCTTTGATGATGCCCAGCACATGCTGCTGGATGACATGGCGATGATCCCGATTCTGGACCAAACACAGTCACTGTTGGTGTCATCTAAAGTAAAAGGCTGGCAACCCAATGCGGTCGATGTTCATCCGCTGCGCTATCTGTCCGTCACGCCGTGACGTCGTCCTCTTCAGTTAATTAGGTTGCTATCAAGTAAGGAGGCTTTAACATTGAACGAGAGGGTCTATAAGACAGATTGCCTTACCCTCATTATCTGGTAGCGTGAAGGTTTTCCCGTTGAACGGCACACGATATGCAATGGCATGGGCGAACAATAACAACGCATGCCGTTGCACTACTCTTCTTCTGACGAAGACCCTTTAGGGAGAGCACAATGAAAACAGCAACCTCTGGCGCACTGGTGCGCGCATTGAAGGTGTCGGCGCTACTGATGGCGTTCGGCTCGCCGCTGACGCTGGCCAGCACACTGCGGATCGACAACGCTGGCGAGCCGGGCACGCTTGACCCGCAGCAGGCTCAGGGACTGTGGGAAAACCATATCCTGCAAGAAATGTACGAACCGCTGCTCACCTTCGATGCCAAGGGCAATATCATCCCGGGCCTGGCCTCTTCTTGGGAAACATCGGCAGACGGTCGCAAGATCACCTTCCATCTGCGTGACGCCAAGTGGTCCGACGGGCAGCCCATCACTGCCGACGATGCGGTGTTCGGTCTGCAGCGCACGCTGCTGCCCGATACGGCTAACCCTAACGCCTATTACTACTATCCGATCCTGAACGCCGAGCAGATCAATCAGGGCAAACTTCCGGCCTCGGCACTTGGCGTTAAAGCGCTGGATGCCCATACGCTGGAAGTCACGCTGACGCGTCCCAACTCTTATATTCTGGCGGAATTCGCGGCACAGCCCTCTGTGCCCTTGCCCAAGCACAGTATCAAATCCCTCACTAATCACAGCTGGAGCGCACGGCAGCCGGTCGTCAGCGGCCCTTACCTGCTTGATCACTGGAATCCACACGTTGATGTACTGCTGAAGAAGAACCCCTCGTTCTATAACGCAGACAAGGTCAGCATCGACAACGTGGTGTTCTACCCTATCGAAGACCCGCTTTCGGCAGTAAACCGCTACCGTACGCACACGCTGGATATCTCCTATAACCAGATACCGTCGGCGCGTTTGGCCGAACTGCGCAAGGACATGCCCAGCGACGTACAGGTTTTTCCGTCACTGTCGCACTACTATTACCTGCCCAACATGAAGCAAGGGCAGCCTTTAGCGGACAAGCGCATCCGCGAAGCGATGAACATGACCGTCCAGCGTGAGGTCATCACCGATAAAGTGTTGAGGAACGGCTATGTGCCCACGACCTCCATCCTGCCCAGAACGATGAGCAAGGGTGCCTATGCGGTGGATGCGGACTTCCAGTCGTGGCCAATGAGCCAGCGCATCGAACGGGCGCGCGAACTGATGAAGGAAGCCGGTTACGATAAGGATCATCCGCTTGCACTCGAGATGAGTTTCAACTCGCTGGACGACCACCGCCGCGTTGCCGTCGCCATGGCGGCGATGTGGAAGCAGATTGGGGTCAACGTGACCTTGCAGACACGTGATGTGGCCAATCACTACAACAGCGTCAAGCTGGGCCAGTTCCAGCTGGCTCGTCACGGTACGATCCCGTCCATCGACAACCCCGTCGAAATGCTGGCCATGTTTGTCAGTGGCAGCCCGGACAATCGTTCCGGCTATACCAACCCAGAATTCGATCGCCATGTGAACAGCGCTATCACGGCCATGTCGCCTGAGGAAGCCCAGCGTGAATGGCAGGCGGCCCAGCAAATTGCCATGAACGACGTCGTGGAAATTCCAGTGATGGATATGGCAATGGCCTATCTGGTGTCGCCCGCACTGAAGGGGTGGGAGCCGAATCCGCTTGATGTGCACCCACTACGCT
Organism: Zymobacter sp. IVIA_12111.31 C1; assembly: GCF_047495495.1. Classification (GTDB taxonomy): domain Bacteria; phylum Pseudomonadota; class Gammaproteobacteria; order Pseudomonadales; family Halomonadaceae; genus Zymobacter. The sequence continues at coordinate 511,596 of NZ_CP179930.1, read as the reverse complement.
ACGTATCGCTGCAGAATCAATCGACTCAGCCGTGATCGTACAAGGCCGATGAGATAAGGCAACCGCTGGCATTTCGTCTGTCGGTTCATCGGCGAAAACACGTTGGTGCTGCCATGCCGGAGCGTTTCGGACTGGCATGGCAGCCATTATTCCGCCATCATTCGTCCCTTTTGTAGCAATGCCGTGCCAACGTGCATACGCTGGATACATACGCCAAGAGACTTGCCACTATGCTGAAGTACATCATCAAACGGCTACTGCAAGCGATTCCGACGCTTCTCATCGTCATCACTCTGTCATTCTTCATGATGCGGCTTGCCCCGGGTGGCCCGTTTGACGGTGAACGCCAGTTGCCCCCAGAAATAGAAGCCAACCTGATGCGCTCCTACGGGCTCGATAAGCCCTTGCTGGTGCAGTACGGGAACTACCTGACGTCGCTGGCGCACGGTGATCTGGGACCGTCCTTCCGTGACAAGGACCACACGGTCAACGAACAGCTCGCACAGGGTCTGCCGGTCAGTATGACGATCGGCCTGCTGGCCATGGCGCTGGCCCTACTGGTCGGTCTGCCGCTCGGCATTCTGGCCGCTCTGCGGCGCAACGGTATCGTCGACTATGCCGTGATGGGGGTCGCACTGAGCGGTATTGCCATTCCCAACTTCGTGCTTGCACCGCTGATGGCGGTCTTCTTCGGTCTGATCCTGCGGTGGCTGCCCGTCAGTGGCTGGCCTACGGCTGGCCAAGGCATGATGAGCTATCTACCGTACATGGTGCTGCCCGTCATCGCGCTGTCTATCCAGCAGATCGCCTACATCGCCCGCATGATGAGGGCGTCGATGATTGAGGTGTTGGGCCAGCCGTTCATCCGTACCGCTCGCGCCAAGGGGCTGTCGACAGTACAAATCATTCGCCGTCACGCCCTGCGCCCAGCCATGCTCCCCATCCTGTCATACCTCGGGCCGGCCATCACCGGCATCATCACCGGTTCGGTTGTGGTCGAGAAGATCTTTTCCATCCCGGGCGTGGGCTCCTACTTCGTACAGGGAGCCACCAACCGCGACTACACCTTGGTCATGGGGACCGTCGTACTGTATGCCACCATCATCATCGTCATGAACCTGTTGGTCGATCTGCTGTACGCCTTCGTCGACCCTCAGGTCCGTCACAACCGTTGAGGTTCAGGTGATGTATACGCTACGTCTTTATCTTCTTGCCCGATTGCAGTGAGTTTGCCATGACATCTTCAAAACCAGCTTCCTCTGCTGCGCTTTCCGGCAGCAGCCTGAGCCGCGAAGCTTGGCGGCGTCTCCGCCAGAATAAGGCCGCCATGCTCGGCCTAACGCTTCTCATCCTGATGATGGTGATCTGCGTCTTCGGCCCTTACTTTTCGCCGTGGGACCTCGACAGCGTCGACTTCGAGAACATCAGCGGCAGCCCGCCCTCCTTCGCGGCCCATCACTGGCTCGGTACCGACTCTGTTGGCCGCGATGTGCTGACGCGCACCCTCTATGGCGGGCGCATCTCGTTGGCGGTCGCCTTCATCGCATCGTTCGTGAGCCTGATCATCGGGGTGACTTACGGTGCCATCGCAGGCTATGTCGGCGGTCGTGTCGACACCCTGATGATGCGCTTCGTCGATATTCTGTTCTCGCTGCCGTTCATGTTCATCGTCATCCTACTGATGGTCACGTTCGGTCGAAATATTCTGCTGATCTTTGCCGCCATCGGGGCCGTCGAATGGCTCGACATGGCGCGCATCGTGCGCGGTCAGGTGATGTCGCTCAAGCACCGCGAGTTCGTTGAAGCAGCGAACGCATTGGGCGCCAGCGACACCAGCATCATCTTCCGCCATATGATTCCGAACACGCTGGGCTCGGTCATCGTCTACATCACGCTGACCGTTCCGCGCGTTATCCTGATGGAAAGCTTCCTGTCGTTCCTCGGTCTCGGGGTGCAGGAACCGAACACCAGCTGGGGGGTCGCGATCTCGGAAGGCCGCGATGTCATGGAAACCATGCCGTGGACACTGATCGTACCGTCCATCTTCCTTGCAGTGACGCTGTTCAGCCTGAACTTCTTAGGCGATGGACTGCGTGACGCTCTTGATCCCAAAACGCGCTGAGGCAGCCAAAGGAACGCTCTATGACGATGCAAGACACAGCGCCTTTGCTTGATGTAAAAGGCCTCAACGTTCACTTCCGTCTGCCCACGGGCGACATGCACGCCGTCAAGGACGTCAACTTCTCGGTACGCGCAGGCGAAGTGCTGGCACTGGTCGGCGAGTCCGGCTCGGGCAAATCCGTGACGGCCAACAGCCTGATGCAGCTGTTACCCGATATCGCGACCCTCAGCGGTGAGGCCACGTTCGATGGCAGCAACCTGCTGACCCAGAGCGAACGGGCCATGCGCCGTGTACGCGGCCAAGATATTTCGATGATCTTCCAGGAGCCGATGACATCGCTCAATCCGCTCCAGCGTATCGGCCGTCAAATCGAAGAGGTGCTCAAGCAGCACACCTCGCTCGGCAGTGCGGGGCGCCATGCGCGGGTCATCTCACTACTGGAACAGGTCGGCATTCCCGAACCTCATCGCCGCTATCGCAGCTTCCCGACCGAACTTTCGGGCGGCCAACGCCAACGCGTCATGATCGCGATGGCACTGGCCTGCAACCCCCGCCTACTGATTGCCGACGAACCCACGACCGCACTGGACGTGACCGTGCAGGCCCAGATTCTGGCGCTGCTGCGTTCGCTGCAACAGCAGCACAACATGGCGGTGATCTTTATCACCCATGACTTGGCACTGGTGCGCCATTTTGCCGATACCGTCTGCGTCATGCGCCAAGGCGAGCTGGTCGAATCAGGCCGCGTAAAGGATGTGTTCAATCACCCCGAGCACCCCTATACGCGCCAGCTGATTGATGCCATTCCGCGCGGCAGCAAGGCTCCCGTGCCTGACGATGCCCCGGTGCTGCTCGAAGCGCGCAACATCAGCGTGACCTACCCCATCCCACGCGGCCTGTTCCACACTGATCATTTTCAGGCGGTTGACGGCATTGACCTGACACTGCGCAAGGGCCAGACGCTGGGGATCGTGGGCGAGTCCGGTTCAGGTAAATCGACGCTGGGACGAGCCCTGCTGCGCCTGATTGACTGCGAAGGCCAGATCATCTTCGACGGCCACAACATTGCCGCCATTCCTGCCCGGCGTCTGCGCTCACGCCGCAGCGAGATGCAAGTCGTCTTCCAAGACCCTTACGGCTCGCTGTCGCCCCGCATGACCGTGGGCGAGATCATCGGTGAAGGACTGCGTACGCAGTTTCCGCACATGTCCTACGATGAGCGCGAGCGGCGCATCAGCGAGGTCATCAAGGAGGTCGCGCTCGACCCAGAAGTACGCAACCGCTATCCCCACGAATTCTCAGGGGGGCAGCGCCAGCGTATCGCCATCGCGCGAGCGGTCGTGCTCAATCCTCGCTTCCTACTGCTGGATGAACCCACATCGGCCCTTGACCGCTCGGTGCAGGCACGCATCATCCAGCTACTGCGCGATCTGCAGCAGAAGTACGAGATGAGCTATATCTTCATCAGTCACGATCTCGGCGTCGTGCGCGCCCTTTCCGACACCATCATGGTGATGCAGAAAGGCAAGGTGGTCGAATCGGGCCCAACGGCCCAGCTGTTCGAAGCCCCCAAAGAGCGCTATACGCAAACGCTGCTGGCCGCCGCATTTCTGGATGCCCCTCAAGCTTCCTGACCGGACGATAAAACGCCCCGGCATCCACTCATTACGGTGGATACCGGGGCGTTTTTTTATAAGAAAATAAAAAAGAATAAGCTAATAAATAGCCTGCAAATAAATAACATACCCAATTAATATCAGAAGCACTTCGTTGGTGCTTATAACTCAGCTGTCATATATTTTTCATAGTGGTTGCATTATCATGCTGTCGTTACTGGGAACTTTCCCGTATAAATAAGCGCATGTGTGTCGTAGCCGTGCTGGCATCTGCAGCACGTTTATGGCATAAGAAGTTTCCCGAGATGCAGTGCGTAAATGGGTGCCTTTCATTTATGCATAATGAAACACTATCAAATCATCTGCTTCCCCGCCGATATTGAAGTGATTCATAAGCCGACGTCTCCACGAGGTCTTTGCTGGCATAGTACCTGCAAGGTCACGTGATGGACTGACCGCTATAAATAAAACCAATAAGAACATTCATGGCAGACACGCCCTGTCTGCTAAACCATTATGCTGACATCATCAAGGATCAACGACATGCAGATTTCCGCGAAGCATGCCCTCAAGCTGGCAATCGGTGCCGCTGCACTGGTAGGTGCCGCTCAAGCCAACGCTTTCACTGCTTTCCAGACCTCAGGTCCGCAGTCTGACGAGCTCATCATCAAAGGTCGTGTCGCTTATCAGTACGACTGGAACCAAGGCGGCGCCAACCATGATGATCATGATGACGCAGCGTCCCGTACTGCCATCAAATATACTCACCATTTCAACGAAGACTTTGCCGTTCTAGGCACGACAGAATGGGGCTACAACCCGTTCTTCCGTCACGGTTCTGACACTCGTCGCAACAAGCTCGACTACTACAAACGTCTGCAGTTTGCAGGGGTTTCCTACAAAGGCATCGGTACACTGACCTACGGTAAACAGGCTTCTGTCTACAGCATGGTCACCGATGCCACCGACCAATACTGGGTCTTTGGCGCAGCGGCTAACGGCAAAAACACCCAGAAACACTTGGTGGGTGCGGACCGTCCGGACGACAGCCTGAAATACCAGAACACCTTCGGTGACGTTACCGTTGGTTTGATGTTCGGTGGCAACGACCATGACGACGAAAGCAAAGGCCTTACTCGCCGTCACTTCGACCAGGCTGCCGTCAACTGGCAGATTGCACCTGACGTCACCATCGGCACTGCCTACAACCATGCGGCAATGAAACACGAAGGCGGTAAAGACTTCGACGTCGAACAGTACGTCGTAGGCGCTACGTGGACGCCGGGCAACTGGACACTTGGCGTACTGGCGGGCCAGTACCACAACCAGTTGGATGACGCCACAAGCACTCGCGGTTATGAAACCTTCACTCAGTACGCCTTCAAGGATCTCGTTTCCTTCGGTGACGTATCCCTGTACGGCGGTCTGAACCGTCTTGAAGACCGCAATGGCCCGGCACGTACCAGCTCCTACATCGTAGGTACGGCGCTGAAAACCCACAAAGGGTTCGGCTCTAAAGACAACTTCATTGTTGCTCTTGAACACGTCTTCAATGACAACAAAAATACCGATGGACGTGATCTTGACGCCGAAGGTACCAACCTCGACCAGACCTCTCTGCTGGTTCGCTACAACTACTGATAGCGATCTTCAGAATATGTCGTGACGCACTGCCCCGCCAGTGCGTCACCGAGGCACCAGACCCAGCTTCGGCTGGGTCTTTTCGTATCCCCGTCCTACGTCTTGCATTTGCCCTAGCTGAACATCATCCGTTCACTGTATGTGACCGTCCCCATCAGACAGAGTTCAGTCCATCGCACAGGGCTTAAGCCTCATTTCTGATCATGATCATCAGATTTAATATTTTGCGGGCGGGTCTGCGGGTCTGCGGGTCTGCGGGTCTGCGGGTCTGCGGGTCTGCGGGTCTGCGGGTCTGCGGGTCTGCGGGTCTGCGGGTCTGCGGGTCTGCGGGTCTGCGGGTCTGCGGGTCTGCGGGTCTGCGGGTCTGCGGGTCTGCGGGTCTGCGGGTCTGCGGGTCTGCGGAAAAGATAATGGCCCCGCCTCTGACAAGGCAAGGGCCATCCTGTACAACCAAGTGCGCCTTACTGAAACTTACGCCACCTCGGCATGGCTCACCATCAACTGAAGCGATACGACGCCACGATAGCTGTTGCGTGCCAGACGATAGGCACACCGGATGCGATCACCTGGGCCAAACGGACTTTCCTGACCCGCTGCAATCGCCTTGAACCATATGGCACGGTACTGCATACGCCCAGCGCCGAGCATCAACATCATGTGGTTGCGCTGACTGCCGACCAAACGACAGTCATGGATCTCGAACACGCCTTCAAACAGCGGCTCTTCGAACTCGCGCCCAAACGGTGCTAGCTGTTCCAGCAGCGCGACGGTTTCCAGTGACACCTCTTCCGGCAGCAGCTCGCCATCTGTCAGTACGACGGGCGTCAGTTCTCGATCGCCCAGTTGATCGGCCACGGCCTGCTCAAGTTGATGCTGAAACGCCTCAACGTGCTCTCTGAACAGCGTAACGCCGGCCGCCCCGGCATGACCACCAAAGCGCAACAGCGCTCCTGAAACGCGCTCATGCACCTGTTGCAAGGCCTGCCGCAGATGCACACCTTCGATGGATCGCCCTGAACCACTGAGCTGATTGAGCGCAGGCGCATTGGTCAGAATCACCGTCGGTCGCCCATAGCGCTGAACCAAACGTGAAGCGACGATGCCCTGAACACCGGCATGCCCTTCGGGCAAATGGATCACCAGTACGGGCGCATTGCGCTCCAGCAGCGGCTGCGCCTTCTGGATAGCCTGTTCGACCATCTCGGCTTCAATCATCTTGCGCGATTGATTGTCGGCGTCGAGGATATCGAGGTAGCGACGTGCCGTGGCATCATCTGATGCCATCATGAAATGCAGTGCCGCATAGGGATCATCCAGTCGAGAGCGCGCGTTAATGCGCGGCCCCATCTGGAACCCCAGCGTGCCCGCATCGAACGGCAAACTGTCGGCCCCCAAGCGCTCGGCCATTACACGCCAGCACGGCGCATCCATACGATTGATGAGCGCCAGCCCACGCGTGACAACGGCGCGATTGATCGCACTGCGCCCAAGAGAGACGCAGTCCGCCACCGTCCCCAGCGCCACATACGACAGCCAACCGGACAGCCGAGGCGTCGATTCGGGAATCGCGCCCCATTCAACCAGCTGAGCGCGGGTCTGCATCATGATCAACCAAGCGACCATGCAGCCTGCAATCGTCGTATCAGGGTAGTCGCAGTCTTCACGCGAAGGATTAACGACCGCATAAGCAGAAGCTGGCGGTCCTTCGACGGGCAGTGCATGGTGATCGGTCACCACAACATCAATGCCCTCAGCGGCCAGACGGGCGATACGCGGCTCGTCCGACGACCCGCAGTCAGCCGTAATGACCAGTGTCGGGCGAGGCCTGAGCGCTAGCGTATGCTCGACTAACGGCGCGCTGATGCCATAGCCATCGTTGATGCGATGCCCGATCAGACTGTGCAGACGCGCTTCAGGGACACCAAATAGCTCGTGTAGCGTGCGCTTGATTACGACATGGGAAGTGATGCCATCGACATCGTAATCGGTCAGGATCCCGATCTGCTCGCCTTCGGTCACTGCCTGCGCAATGCGGGCCGCTGCGCGCTCACCATCCTTGAGCTGGCAAGGATGCACGATACTGCCCAGCGTCGGCGTAACCAGTTCTGCCAGATCCGTACACCCCTTGAGACGCCCTGCCAGCACGCGCGCTGCCAGCGGCGACAGCCCCAATGCCTGAGCAGCAGCCAGCACGCCACCATCCTGCTCACGTCGAACAAGGCAGACCTCGGTGGTCGCTTGCGATACCGGCGCAGGCACAGCCTGCGCCAGAGAGGTTGCACGACTCATCAGTGACGATGACTCTCGACGAACGCCTGAACCGCACGCTGCTCAGCAGGCAGTACGTCGTAGTACTCGTCCGCGGCCAGCATTTCGACGAAGTGCGGCGGCAGTACGGGTTCGGCCAGCCCGGCCTTGACGATAGCGTCAGAGAACTTGGCCGGGTGCGCGGTCGCCAGCGTGACCATCGGTACGTCAGGGTGCTGGTTGCATTTTTCAGCCGCGTACACGCCCGTTGCCGTATGCGGGTCAAGGACTTCGCCCGTGCGGTCGAACATCTCACGAATCACTTTCAGAATAGTGTCATCACTCGCCGTTGCGCTGGAGAACAGCTCGCGCATGCGCGCCAGCGGTGCATCGGCCAGTGCCGCAGGTGCTTTCTGGAAGCGTTCCAGCAGCTCGCGAACGGCAGCGCCATCACAGCCATATGCGAAGAACAACAGGCGTTCGAAGTTCGACGACACCACGATGTCCATCGACGGCGCCAGCGTCGCCAGCAGTTCCTTGCGAGAGAAGTCGTTGGATGCCAGGGTGCGGTGCAGGATGTCGTTCGCATTGGTCGCGATGACCAGCTGACGAATCGGCACACCCATTTCACGCGCGATATAGCCTGCGAAGATGTTGCCGAAATTGGCAGACGGCACGGTGAAGCTGACCTCACGATCCGGTGCACCCAGCGCTACGGCCGCCGCAACGTAGTAGACGGTCTGCGCCATAATTCGCGCCCAGTTGATCGAGTTCACCGCGATCAGGCGCGTGCCGTGCAGGAAGGCCTGGTCAGCAAAGCTGCCTTTGACGATCGCCTGCGCGTCATCGAAGTTACCTTCGATGGCGATGTTGTGAACGTTGTCGGCCTTAACGGTCGTCATCTGGCGACGCTGAATCTCGGAAACGCGGCCTTTGGGGTGCAGGATAAAAATATCCAGGTTTTCGCAGGCACGGCAGCCTTCGATGGCGGCCGAACCGGTGTCACCTGAAGTGGCCCCCATGATGACGCCTTTCTCGTCACGCTGTTTAAGGAAGTGATCCAGCAAGCGGCCCAGCAGCTGCAACGCCACATCTTTGAATGCCAGCGTCGGACCGTGGAACAGCTCCAGCAAGAAGTGGTTGCTGTTCAGCTGTTTGAGCGGCACAACGGCATCGTGATGGAAAGAGGCGTAGCTTTCTTCGATCAGGCGACGGAAGGTGGCATCGTCGATGGCATCGCCCACGAACGGACGCATCACGCGATAAGCAATCTCGACGTAGGAGCAGCCCGCCATGGCACGCAGATCATCCGGCGTGATCTTCGGCAGGGTTTCGGGCACATACAGCCCGCCATCGCTTGCCAGACCCGCCAGCAGTACATCTTCGAATCCCAATGCAGGGGCCTGACCCCGCGTGCTGATATAACGCATGCCCAATATCGTCCCATGTGTTCTGTTGATCATGAAGGCCCGGCACTATCGGCTAGGGCACTCCATGCGAAAAGGGTGCTTCATGAACGCTACAGCGCCCGTCTGACAGGATGCTTCAGTGACGCGCCTGACCAAAATGCTCAACGCGAATGCGATTAGCAGGATGCACGACGTCATCCAGCGCTTCAAGGCGCTCAATGGCCGCATTCATGTGCGCTTCGCTGGCTTCATGCGTCAGTAGAATGATATTGACGCGATTGGCCCCTTCACTGCAATCGCATTGCAGCATGGATTCAATGCTGATGGCGTTCTCGGCCAGAATAGCCGTAATTGCAGCCAGCACACCCGGGCGATCTTCCACGACAAGGCGCAGGTAATAACTGCAGACCACTTCATCCATCGGCAGCACAACAGGAACGGCTTCACCGTCAGCCGGTGCATTGAAGCCGAGATAAGGCGTACGGTATTCAGCAGGCATCGCCATGTCGCGGGAAACGTCGATCAAGTCGGCAATAACGGCAGAGGCCGTTTCTTCGCCACCGGCACCCGCACCATAGTAGAGCGTCGGGCCGACGGCATCGCCCATCACTTCGACAGCGTTGAGTGCGCCGCTAACGCTGGCCAGCAGCTGAGAGGCTGGCACCAGAGTCGGGTGCACGCGCAGTTCAATGCCCTTGTCGGTTTGGCGCGCAATGCCCAGATGCTTGATGACATAGCCCATGCGCCCAGCCTGTGTGATGTCTTCCTGCGTCAGGCGAGAAATGCCTTCGGTGTAGACCCGCTCGAACTGCAACGGAATCCCGAACGCCGCCGAGGCCAGCAGCGTCAGTTTGTGTGCGGCATCAATACCTTCGACATCGAACGTCGGGTCGGCTTCGGCATAGCCCAGTGCTTGTGCTTCGGCCAGCACGTCCTCGAAGGAACGGCCTTCATCACGCATATGGGTCAGGATGAAGTTGCCGGTACCGTTGATGATGCCGCCCAGCCATTCAATGCGGTTGGCACTCAGCCCTTCGCGCAGCGCTTTGATGATCGGGATACCACCGGCGACGGCAGCTTCGTAAGCCACGATGACGCCCTTTTCAGCCGCTGCGCGGAAGATCTCATCGCCCTGCTCGGCCAGCAGTGCCTTGTTAGCCGTCACGACATGCTTGCCGTGAGCGATGGCTTCCAGCACCAGCTCGCGCGCCACGGTGTTACCACCGATCAGTTCGACAACAACATCCACTTCGGGATCGCGAGCCACGTCGAAGATGTCGCGCGACACGCATACATCACCGGTGTCACAGGCAGGGTTATCACGGCGAGCACCCACGTGCTCGACCACGATGGGACGCCCTGCGCGGCGTTCAATCTCACGCGCATTGCGCTTGAGCACATTGAAGGTACCGCTACCGACGGTACCAAGACCACAGAGCCCTACCTTGAGAGGTTTATGCATTATTGTCTCCTACTACGGGGGGTCATGGATGACATTATCATAAGCGATACGGTGCGCCGTTAGTTCTGGTAGTCCAGACCCAGCGCTTGCACTAGCTGTGGAGCGGGCAGATAGCCGTCCAGCTGTTCGCCGTTTTCAAGGAAGATGGCGGGCGTGCCCTTGACGCCCAGCTTGAGGCCCAGCGCGTACTGTTCACCGACCTTGCCCATGCACTCCTTGCCACTGTTGCGCAATTTCTCACCGCGCATGGCGGCCGACAGCGCTTCGGTCGGATTGGGCTGACGGCTGCACAGCACGGCGGCCAGCGTCTGGGCACTGGCAGATTCGGGTCCTGTACGGGGGAACATCTGATAGCGAACTTCGATGCCCTGCCGGTTCAGTTCGCCCACTTCGGCATGCAGCTTCTGGCAGTAAGGGCAGGTACTGTCAGTGAAGACACGAATAACAGCGCGTACCTTGCCTGCAGGCTTGAAGGTCACGGAATCTTCGGCACGGATGCCCTGTACGATATCCTTGCGCTCACGCGCTTCCTGCTGACGCGTCAGGTTCAGTAGCCCTTTGGGGGTGTTCTCATACAGATTGCCGGTCATCATATAATGGCCGCTGGCATCGGCATAGAACGCATCGCCCGTATCCAGGCGCACACGATACAGCCCGCTGACGGGCGAAGGCTCTACCGCGGTGACATTGACCTTTTCGCCGCCGATGGACAGCTGTTTCAGCCCTTCAGGGATAGAAGCCGCGGTGGCCAGCAGACTGCCGCCCAGTCCAGTGGCGATCAGTAACGTTGCTGCTGCGCGTGTCAGGATGTCCTTGCCAATCTGCATGAATCGTCTCCGGTGCCTTTCCATTGAGTAGGTAATGCCTTGCCAGCCGCCGTGGCTAACCACGCGGATGGTGCTGCTGATGCAGCGCTTCCAATCGCTGCTGTGCAACGTGGGTATAGATCTGGGTTGTCGATAGATCAGTGTGGCCCAGCAGCGCCTGTACGACGCGCAGATGCGCACCGTGATCGAGCAGATGGGTCGCAAAGGCATGACGCAGCGTGTGCGGCGACAGCGGCTTATCAATACAGGCCACCTGCGCATAGTGCTTGATGCGATACCAGAAAGTCTGTCGCGTCATGAAGCCATTGTGGCGACCGGGAAACAGCGGCGGTACCGTAATGTCCGTCACCAAGCCGGGGCGCGCCTCTTTCAGATAGCGCTCAATCCAGTCCAGCGCCTCTTCGCCCAGCGGCACCAGCCGCTCCTTGTCCCCTTTACCAATCACCCGCACGATGCCCTGACGGATGCTGACGCTGTCGGTGCGCAGCGATACCAACTCGCTGACACGCAGTCCACTAGCATACAGAACTTCGAGCATGGTGCGATCCCGCAGCCCAATCAGCGTATCGACATCAGGTGCCGCCAGCAGACGCTCGACCTCATCTTCATCCAGCGTTTCAGGCAGCCCGGGGCGAACGCGCGGCAGCGCTATTTCAGCCAGAGGGTCGTGATCAATGAAGTGAGTCAGCTGTGCCCAGCGATAGAAGCGCCGCAACGCTGACAGTAGACGCGCACTTGAGCGCGAGTGATAGCCCACCTGCTGACGCCGTTCGAGAAAGGCCTCTGCGTCGTCGTGCCGAGCGTCCAGCAGACCACGCTTAGACCACGCCGCGAGAAAGCCTGCCCAGTGGCGCATGTCGCGCCCGTACGCCGCCAGCGTGTGCTCGCTGGCTCCACGTTCAAGCCAAAGCGTATCGAGACACTGCTGTATCAAGCCATCGTCTTCTGGGGCAATCGGGGCCGTCGCCATGCGCTGGTCATCGACTGACACTGATCCTGTCATATGACACGCTCCCGTTGTGCGCGTTCACACGCGCCGGATTCCATGCTCGATAGCACTATAACAACGCCGACAACCCTACTACAGGTAGCCCGTGATGAAAGGTCGGAAAACGCTGTACTCAGCCCGACCACACCGCGTGAGATCACCCTCTTCCTACATGTGCGGCATCATTACAGATCAGACAAAGCGATCGCAGAGCCTCTAATCCTGCCCATCAGCAGCCAACCGCGTGCAGCATAAACTCAGCAAGCTGACCTGACAGCACAAGGCCGATGCGCTAATCAGTCCCCGGACACTCCGTCCGGAGAGCGGCAGCAATCGCCTCTAGCCGAATCATCCACAACCCCTTCTTTGAGGAGTGGGTGTGGATAAATCAGATGACGAGCGTGCCAAAATTTGGAGCATCAAACGCAGAACCCCGCGAGCACCAAGGCGTCGCGGGGTTCTGGTATGCAGTGGCTGCCGACGATGCGGCAGCCAGGCGCATCATCAGGACAGTTTTTCCTTGATGCGTGCAGACTTACCGCTACGCTCACGGAGGTAGTACAGTTTAGCCTGACGAACGTCACCGCGACGTTTCAGTTCGATGCTGTCAACCAGCTTACTGAACGTCTGGAAGGTACGCTCAACGCCAACACCGTGAGAGATCTTACGAACGGTGAATGCGGAGTTCAGACCACGGTTACGTTTACCGATGACAACGCCTTCGAACGCCTGCAGACGTTCACGAGTACCTTCGACAACCTTAACCTGAACGACGACGGTGTCCCCCGGGCCGAAGCTCGGAATTTCTTTGCCCATCTGTTCGGCTTCGATCGCCTGGATCACTTTATTGCGGTTGCTCATTGCTCTCTACCTTCTCTACTTCCGATCCTGATTCGGACCGGGATCCCGACGAACTTCGCGGGGATCGATGTGGATGACATGCAGCGGCCAGAATACTGTTCACTGGCGCTTGGTCGTGGTGCCTACATGCGACACCCGCTCCTGTCACCCCCGTTCACCGGGGTGGCTGCACACCGCCGTCGCCTTTTGCGACGTATTCTCGGATGAAATCATCAAGAAGCGTTTGCTCTTCTTTCGTCAACATCCTGTCTTCGAGCAGATCGGGGCGATAACGCCACGTCCGCCCAAGTGACTGCTTGAGTCGCCACTTGCGAATCTCTTGGTGGTTGCCGCTCAGCAGGACCGGAGGAACACCGTGCCCATCGATGCTTTCGGGACGCGTGTAATGCGGGCAGTCGAGAAGCCCATCAGCAAACGAGTCTTCTTCGGCAGACTGGGCATGACCCAGCACACCGGGCACCATCCGCGCAACAGCATCCATCAGCACCATGGCAGGCAGTTCGCCGCCACTGAGTACATAATCACCAATCGACCACTGCTCATCGATATCCGCATCAATGACGCGTTCGTCGATGCCTTCATAACGACCCGCCACCACGACCAGACGGCCGTGATCAGCCAGCTCGCGCACCCCCGTATGATCCAGCACTCGCCCTTGCGGGGAAAGGTAGATCACCTTTGGCGGTACACTGTCTTCAGACATCAACGACTGACGCGCATCGCGAATTGCCGCGCGCAGTGTATCGACCTTCATCAGCATCCCGGGACCACCGCCATAGGGGCGATCGTCGACGGTACGATGTCGGTCGGTGGCGTAATCACGCGGATTCCAGAACCCGATATCAATGATGCCCTCACGAACTGCGCGTCCGCTGACACCGTGTTGGGTCAGCGCATCGAACATTTCAGGGAACAGCGATACCACGCCCAGTTTCAGCGCTGCGTCACCTTTTACCGTGTCGTGAGCGCCAGAAGCGTCACTCACAGTGTCGTTACCAGTACTGTCTGCCATGACTCAGAACTCGGGATCCCAGTCGACGTGCATGGTGCCCGCCTCCAGATCGATCTCACGAATGACATCATCCGGCAGATATGGCAACAGCCTTTCGCGACCGTCTGGTCCACCCGTCACCACCACAACATCGTTGGCGCCGGTTTCGAACAGATGATCGACCTTGCCCAGTACCACGCCCTCAAGCGTGATGACCTGCAAGCCTTCCAGCTGATACCAGTAGTAATCACCCTGATCGAGCGTCGGCAGCGCCGACGTCGGCAGCATGATCTGTGCGTTGGCCATTGATTCAGCCAGTTCACGAGTGGTGATGCCTTCGAGACTGACGACCACGCCCTTACCCTGACGACGGCCTTGAATCACCTTGACCGGGCGGCGAACGCCTCCCTTTTCGATGATCCATTCCGAATAGTCGAGGATGCTCTCCATCGGGTTGGAATGGGAATAGACCCAGAGCCATCCCTTCACACCGTACGGGCGCATGAGGTGACCCATGACCACGATGTCCGATGCGGGAGTCTTGCTGTTGGTGGTGTCCTTCACGTCTGCCTCACCTATCGATCGACGCACTTAAATCAGGCAGCTTTACGAGCCTGTTTGACCAGTTCTGCAACGCGATCAGAAACCTGAGCACCCTGCTGCTGCCAGAATGCAACGCGGTCCAGGTCAACGCGCAGGCGCTCTTCAGCACCACGAGCGATCGGGTTGAAGAAACCAACGCGTTCGATGAAGCTGCCATCGCGAGCGTTGCGAGAATCAGTCACAGTCAGGTGATAGAACGGGCGTTTTTTGGAGCCGCCACGTGCCAGACGAATGGTTACCATGTTTATTGCCTCTCAGTGATTCCTTGACCGGAAAAGACAAGGCAGCCTGCCAGCCTTTCCCGACGAGCCGGCCTGAAGGCCGGATACGCCAATAGTATGCCTGAGGGCCTACCCCCACGCACACTGCCGACGTGATCTTGCCGTAGCCGAATCGTGCCACGGCCAGACAAGTCTGAAAATGGGCCATCGTAGTCGAGACAGCCCATTTCCGAAGACGCCGCATTCTACGGGAAATTACAACACCTGAAAACCATTTTCCCCGAAAAGCGCATCGACAACGGGGTTGATCAGCGCATGAAGCCGCCCATTCCACCCGGGCCACCCATGCCGCCACCGCCCATCAGCGCGCCCATGCCACGCATCATTTTCTTCATGCCACCCTTGCCGCTGACCTTTTTCATCATCTTCTGCATCTGCTTGTGCTGCTTCAGCAGGCGATTGAGTTCAGGGATCTGGGTGCCCGAACCCGCACAAATACGGCGTTTGCGCGAACCATTGATGACCTCCGGCTTGCGACGCTCTTCCGGGGTCATGGAGTTGATCATCGACTCAAGCTTGGCGAATTCCTTCTCGGCGGCACCGCTCTTGGCGATGTCGGCGACCTGCCCCATGCCAGGCAGCTTGTCGAGCAGACTGCTCATACCGCCCATGTTCTTGAGCTGCTGAAGCTGATCACGGAAATCTTCGAGGTCGAAGCCCTGACCCTTGCGAATTTTCTTGCCGAGCTTCTCTGCCTTTTTCTTGTCGACCGTACGTTCGGCTTCTTCGATCAGGCTGAGTACGTCACCCATGCCCAAGATACGGGAAGCGATACGATCAGGGTGGAACGGTTCCAGCGCATCGGTTTTTTCACCCATCCCGATGAACTTGATCGGCTTACCGGTCAGCTGGCGTACGGACAGGGCCGCACCACCACGCGCGTCACCGTCGGCCTTAGTCAGGATGACACCGGTCAGCGGCAGCGCTTCGTGGAAGGCCTTCGCGGTGTTGGCGGCATCCTGCCCCGTCATCGCATCGACAACGAACAGCGTTTCAGCCGGATTGATCGCCGCGTGCAGCGCTTTGATTTCATCCATCATCTCGGTATCGACGTGCAAGCGACCTGCCGTATCGACGAGAATGACATCGTGGAACTGGATGCGACCGTGCTGGATGGCCGCGTTAGCGATATCCACCGGTTTCTGATCCGGCGTAGACGGGAAGAAATCGACCTCGACTTCCTTCGCCAGCGTTTCAAGCTGGTCGATGGCGGCCGGGCGATAGACGTCGGTGGACACCACCAGCACTTTCTTCTTCTCGCGCTCACGCAGGAAACGGGCCAACTTGGCCACGGAAGTGGTCTTACCCGCCCCTTGCAGACCGGCCATCAAGATGATGGCGGGCTTGTGCTTCAGTTCGAGGGGAACGTTGGCTTCGCCCATAACCGCTTCCAGCTCCTGCTGGACGATCTTGACGAACTGCTGGCCCGGCGACAGGCTCTTCGACACTTCGGCCCCGACGGCGCGTTCGCGTACCTGTGCGATGAAGCTTTTGACTACGGGCAGTGCCACGTCAGCTTCAAGCAGGGCCTTGCGGACTTCGCGCAGCGTATCCTTGATGTTGTCTTCGGTCAGTCTGGCCTGACCGGTGATAGTTCTGAGCGTCCGCGACAGACGATCGGTCAAACTCTCGAACATGGTCTTCTCCAGCGCTGGCGAACGTCGCCAGTGGGTAAGAATGGATGCCTGAACCCGACTGCCATGGGCCTGCGGCGTGTCGCCAGCAGGACGCCATGACAGTGACAGCGGCCATTGAGAGGCCGCCGTCACTTGATCATCGGGTCATGATGAAGCGTCGCGAACTGTGCAGCGCGTCCCTGCTTCACCTTTACTTGGGGTCGATTATACGCACGATGGGGGTCTTGCTCCATCCATCCGGTGCAGTGAAGTGCGCGACATCATCATTACCGTTATAGTGGGACGGTATATACTGCTCGCTTATCACGCCATGCCGCCCCTTACAAGCCTCGGTTCACGAACGCCCGTTCGCCGTGGTGCTACGGGCAGCGCCCTTTTTCAGGCATGGCGCCTCACAAGGCTGTGGACATGACGACGTTGGTTCTTCCTCTTGCCCTGTTGGCCATCCTGCTCTATGCGCTGAGCGGCGGCTGGCAGCTGCTGGTGCTGATGCGCCAGATTCCTTCGATAGAACGCCCACCGCTCGTACAGGCCGCCATCGGCGTGGCTATCGTACTGCATGCCATCGTGCTCTATCTGCTGCTTAACGCCACTGGAGAGCTGCGACTCGGCGCACTGGAATTCACCTCGCTGATCTGCTGGTGCATGGGGCTCATCGTCAAGGCTTTCAGCCGCTACAGCGCCATGCGTGCGCTGACAGGAATCCTGTTTCCGCTGTCGGCATTGAGCCTCGTAGCACTGATCGGGTTGCCCAAGCAGCCTGCAGGGCTGCCCCTTTCAGCCGGCGAACTGGCCCATGTCATCACATCAGTACTGGCCTATGCCTTGCTGGGGCTGGCTGCGCTACAGGCGCTGCTGCTAGCGATCCAAGGCCGCGCGCTCAAAATGCGCCGCCTGCGTGGCATTGTCGAAGCCCTTCCCGCCCTGACGCGCATGGAGCGTGTACTGTTCGATCTGATCACCATGGGCATGATTCTGTTAACGCTTTCGATCGTCAGCGGCCTGATGTTCGTCTTCCATGTGCGTGATCTGTATTTATCAGCAAAAGCGTTATTGGCACTGATGACCTGGCTGATCTTCGGCATCCTACTGTGGGGACACCGCTATCGCGGCTGGCGCGGCCGTCGCGCCGTGCGCTGGACCCTCGGTGGTAGCGTGCTGCTTTTGCTGACCTATTACGGCAGCCATCTACTGCTATCTGCACAGGCAACCGCGGTATAATCGTCCGATAACGGCAGGCCCACCGATCCCTGGGCCTGCGGCAAGCCGTAGAATGCCTGACGGCAGCGGCACAGAAACGGGATCACGGTTTCTGCTCTTTTTGTCCCGGCGCATTGCTTTATCTGTTCCATTTTGTATCCTGCGCCGAGATCACCTAGCGAGGATGGCATGGCGCTTTCGTTAATTCTGACTCTGGTTCTGGTTGTTCTGTGTGCCTTTTTCTCGATGTCCGAGATCAGCATGATGGCGATTAACCGCTATCGGCTGATGCACCGCGCACGCAATGGCGACAAATCCGCACGCCGCGTACTGGCCCTTATCAAACGCCCCGATCGCCTGTTGGGCGTGATCCTGATCGGCAACACGCTGGTCAGCAACATCGCTGCGTCGCTAACGACACAGATGACGATGAACACCTTCGCCAACTCGTCGATGGCGGCGCTTCTCGCTACGACAATACTGACCGTGGCGATGCTCATCATCGGTGAAGTCATGCCGAAGACGTGGGCAGCCTTGCGCCCCGAGCAGGTCGCACCGCCGTGCTCGCGCATCCTGACGCCGCTGCTGGCCTGCTGCTTTCCGCTCGTCGTAATGGTCAACGGGATTTCCAACTACCTGCTGCGCCTGTGCGGTCTGCGCCAGCTCAAGAATGAAGAACCGGCCATGTCCTCCGAGGAGCTGCGCGCTATCGTCAGCGATGCAGGCCGCCTGATGCCCGCCCGCAACCATTCGATGCTGCTGTCGATCATCGACCTCGACAAATCCACCGTCGACGACATCATGGTGCCGCGTCACGAAATCGACGGCATTGACCTCGACTGGGACGACGTGACCCTGCTGGCCGCGCTGCGCCGCACTCAGCACACCCGTCTGCCTGTTTATCGCGGTACGATCAACAATGTGGTGGGTATCCTGCATATCCGCAACGTGCCCGAGATCATCAATCAACCTGCCCAACTCAGCGCGGCCATCGTGGCGGCCATCTGTGCCCCCTATTTCATTCCAGAATCCACGCCGCTTCACACCCAGCTGCTAAACTTCAGACAGCACGGACGTCGTCTGGGCGTCGTGGTCGATGAATACGGTGAAGTGACGGGGCTGATCTCGCTCGAAGACATTCTGGAAGAGATTGTCGGTGACTTCACGGCACACGTGCAGCCATCACAGGCGGGCATCTTCGAAGAGGAAAGCGGCTGTTACCGCATTGCGGGGTCGACCCTGCTGCGCGATATCAACCGCCATCTGGGCTGGCAGCTTCCTCTTAACGGGCCGCGAACGCTCAACGGCCTGCTGCTCGAGCATCTGGAGAACCTGCCCCAGGGACCGATTACGATGCGCATCGACAACTACCAGTTCGAGGTCAGCGCCCTTCAGCACAACGCCGTCGTCAGCGCGCGCTGCTGGAAGCTCGACCCGGCTGACGTCCGCTATCAGCGTTCATCGCATGCGCATCGCTAACGTTGCCTCAAGAAGCCTGCGCATGCTGCTGGCCGTAGGATTGGCGGGGATGCTGACATCCCCGCTGGCACATTCCGAGGAATTTGATCAGAATACCGCCTTGGAACTGACTCAAGCGGGCGCGATCCTACCTTTATCAGGCATCGTCGAGCGCCTGCATCAACAGCATCGTCTTCATGGTCTTAAGCTGCTGGAAGCGACGCTGCATGCAGGCAGACCGCATCCGGCCTACCTTCTTGAGCTTATGGACGACGGCCACTATGTAGAAGATATCTGCGTCGATGCGCTGACGGCCCAGGCCCGCAGCCTTGAGGCCTGCCACACGGCAAAAGACCGCCCCGAATCTGACTGAATGGATACTGCTAACCATGCGAGTGCTACTTGTCGAGGACAACGTTCCTCTTGCCGATGAACTCAATGCCCTGTTCACTCAGGCGGGCTACGCTGTCGACTGGTGCACGGATGGTCGGGACGCTGCCACCATGGCCACCGAACTGCCGTTCGATGCCATCATTCTCGATCTGGGCCTGCCCGGACGCCCAGGCCTGCAGCTGCTGGAAGAATGGCGCGAAGCGGGCCTCGATACACCGATCCTCGTTCTGACCGCTCGCTCCAGCTGGAGCGAACGCATCACTGGGCTGCGCGCGGGGGCAGATGACTATCTGCCCAAACCGTTCCATCCCGACGAGCTGCTGCTGCGTCTGCAGGCGCTGGTGCGCCGCCGCCACGGGCAGCGTCCGACGCCCAAACTGGCGGTTAATGGTGTTGTGCTCGACGAAGCGGGCCAGCAGGCCACGCTGACCGACAGCGAGACCGATGCCCCGATCAAACTGACCCGTGCTGAGTTCGCCATTTTGCGCTACATGATGCTGCACCCGGATCACGTCATCCCCAAAGAACAGCTGCTCGACCATCTGTATGACAGCGAGCACGAGCGCAACCCCAACGTGGTGGAAGTGCACATCAACCATATCCGCCAGAAGCTGGGACGCGGCATCATCCTGACTCAGCGTGGACAGGGCTACCGCTTCGGTGGCAACAGCTCCGCCTCGTGATATCGCTAACGCGTCGCCTGACTATCGGGCTACTGTTGACGGCACTGACCATCATGCTGCTGCTGGCACAGGGCAGCATGATGCTGTTCGATTATGCTGTCCGCACCTATCTGTATGACCGCCTGCAAACCGAAGCCGAAGGCATCATGTCGGCGACGCTCGGGAGTGCTCCCAATTTCAACGACGATGAGTTCTCCGGCGATGCTTTCGCCTATCAACGTGTCTATTCAGGGATGTACTACACCATCCAAATGGACAACGATGCGCCTATGCGCTCCCGCTCGTTATGGGACTTCCCTGCGCCTGACCTGAGCAATCATCGTCGCTATCAGCTGGTGGCCGGCCCCAACGATCAGAAACTGCTGGTCTGGCAGGGCACATTCCACCATGCCCATCACACGTTCCGTATCACCACCGCGCTCGACTACACCCCTATTACTCGACGACTCGGCTGGATACGCCTGTACCTATGGGGGTTGGGCGGCTTGATGGCCCTCGTTCTGGTCATGGTGCAACGCATGGTGGTGCGCTCAAGTCTTCGACCGTTTAAGCAACTGCGCGAAGAACTGATGCGCCTCAATGCTGGCCATCAGATGCAGCTGACTACGGCCGTGCCGCGCGAAGTAGCCCCTGTCGTCAACGAACTCAATCATCAGCTGGAGCGCATCGACAAAGTGCTCAAGCGTTCGCGGGATGGCATCGCCAACCTCAGCCATGCGCTGAAGACCCCCCTGGCGGTGATGGAATCGCTGCTTTCGCATCAGGAGTTGAAGGAGCATCCGCGCCTGCAAAGCGAACTGCGCTACCGCCTTGATGACATCCATCGTCTTGTCGAGCGCGAACTGCAACGGGCCCGCCTAGATACTCGCGATGAGAATCATACCGCCCGCTTTGCACCGGACGTGGACCTGCCTCCGCTGATGGAAACGCTGCGCACGCTTTACCCGCACATCCATTTCACCAGTCGCCCCGATGTTCACCCAGTACTGCCGTGGGATCGCGAAGACGTACTGGAAGTGCTAGGCAACCTGCTGGATAACGCCGGCAAATGGGCCACCACACGCGTACGGATGACATTCACCGATACCGATCAAGCGCTACAGATCGATATTGAAGACGATGGACCCGGCATCGCCCCCGACCGCCGTGCCGACGTACTGCAGCGCGGCACACGGCTCGACGAACGCGTATCAGGGCATGGACTGGGATTGGGAATCGTGGCACAGATCGTGCACTACCACGGCGGAGAGCTGCGGCTTGAGGAAAGTGAATGGCATGGCCTGAACGTCATCCTGACGCTGCCCTGGCCCTAGCGGTTCGTAAACCCAGCGCCAAGCATGAAAAGGCGACAGAGCTGCTGAAGGACCACCATCAGACCGCATAAAACCCATAACCTATATAAAGATGCCGATGTCCTGTTAAGACATCGGCATCTTCGTCTTCACCCACTGTTCACGGCGACTAGTGCAAACTGTCGAGATACTGTTTCAGCTGGCATACGCGCTGATAGAGCAGCTCTCGCGTCGCCTGTTCAGGCGCCACGGGTTCACCGAACATCATGCGTACCCGGGCATGGATCTTCTTCGGCCAGCCACTGAACGGCGGCGTATCCTTGTAGGTTCCCCAGCCCCCCCACAGCCCCGATAACGCAGCCGGAATAACGGGCACTGGCGTTTCCTGAATGATGCGTTCGATGCCACGCTGGAACGAGCCGATCTCGCCGTTACGCGTCAACTGCCCTTCTGGAAAGATCATCACCACTTCACCAGCATCAAGCGCCTTCTTGATCTGATGGAACGTGCGGCGCATCGCGGAAGGCGTGTTGCGGGCATTATTGATCGGGATGGCGCCCGCAACACGGCAGAAGCCGTTGACGAGCGGCATTTCATAGATGGGGGCATACATCACGAAGCGCAGTGGTCGAGGACTCGCCGCAGCCAGAATAAGGGCATCGGTATAACTGACGTGGTTGCACACCACGACGGCCGCCCCTTCTTCGGGGATGAACTCGCGCCCCTTGATGCGCAGCTTATAGCACAGCCGCATACCCATGAAGATCATAATGCGCAGGCACGGCCGCGGATTGTAGCCGAAGCACGCCACGCCAATCAGCAGCGCACACAGCGCCACCAGCGCATAGAAGACAGGCAGTGACCACTGCAATACGTTGGTGATCAGGATCGCAAACAGCGAAGCCACTAGCATAAATAGGGCGTTGACGATGTTATTGACCGCGACCATGCGCGCCCGATGACCGGGATCGCTCTTGATTTGCAGCATCAGATACAGCGGCATGATGTACAGCCCGCCCCCGATACCAACACCGATCAGTTCCAACATCATAGGCGGTAGCGTGCCGTCACGCAGACGCATCAGCAGCCCCAGTTCTTCCGCAGCCCCACCCGCTGGACCGGAATAGGCAAACAGTGTTCCGCAGACGGCAATCACTAGCGCCCCGATCGGCACCAACCCCAGTTCCAGACGCCCAGCCGACAGCTTGGAGTACAGCAACGCTCCCAGCCCGACCCCGATAGCAAACGCCGCCATCAGTGCGCTGATCATGCTGGCGTTGCCACCAGCGATCTCCTTGACCCACACATTGAGCTGCGAGAGGTAGCACGTGCCCAAAAACCAGAACAGGCTGATTCCCAGAATGGCAAAGCGCATGGAGCGCTGTGTCCAGAACTGCTTCAGGGCGCTACGTGTGATGGCTTGGCTGCCATCTGTGCTTTGCTGTGGAGGCGCGGTAGGAATACGGCAGGACGACCACCAACCGGCCAGCGCCACGGCAATAAGGGTGATACCGATGATGCTGTAGCGGTGGCTATCGGGCAGCTCAATCATGGCCCCGGCCAGTATCGTGCCGAGCAGGATGGCCAAGAAGGTCCCCATCTCAATCCAAGCATTCGCTCCGACAAGATGCGCACGTGGCACATGCTGGGGAAGGATGGCGTATTTGACGGGGCCGAACAGCGCTGCCTGAATACCGATCAGCGCCAAGATGCCCATCATCGCGACATAAGCTTCGTACCAGATGGCCAGTGCTGCCAGCACCATGCAGGCCACTTCGAACGTCTTGAGCGTGCGGATCAAGGTGGCCTTGTCTCGGGTGTCGGCCAGACGGCCACCCCAAGATGAAAACAGCAAGGTCGGCATCATGAACAACATCATACCGATGCTGTTCAGCAGCGAGCTGTTCCAATGCATGTGCGGTGCCGCTTCGAACGTCAGCAGCAGTAAGATAATCTGCTTAAAGACGTTATCGTTGAACGCCCCCAGCGCCTGGGTCCAGAAGAACGGCGCAAAGCGCCTGTCCTGCATCAAATTCATTCATGCATTCCGTCAATGAGAGGGATCAGGAAAGAAGAAAAGCATCGAACATCGCTACGCTACTGGCCGCTCGTTTCGGGCTCAGGACTCGGAAGCCCCCGGCAACGGGCAGCTGGCCTTCAGCCCCGCCAGCGTCATGTCGAGTAGCTGATCCAGCAGTTCGGGTACCTGATAGGCCTTACCGTTCCACTGGCCCAAACGATCGTTCAGGCCCAACTGTACCAGCCCATGCACGCTGCCCCAGAGGGTACGCGCCATTCGGCTGAGCACCACTTCGTCCAGAGACGGACAGATTTCCTTCAGTGCGGCGTGAACGACCACGAACAACTCTTCGATCGCGACATTCTGACGCTGATCGAGCTCTCCTTCCTGTGCCAGAGGATAGTCGAACAGCAGCTCCCAGCGATAAGGATTATCGTGGGCAAAACTCCAGTAGGACGCGGCCAGCGCGCCAAGCAGCTCTTCTGCGGGAACATGACTACGCGCATCGACGGTCGAGCGCAGAATAGCCAAGGTCTCGATATTCACATACTGCAGCAGGTTGTTGAAGCTACCATAAAGCTTCAGCAGCGTGCTGGGGGCACAGCCAATATCTCGCGCCAGAGAGCGCAAGGACAGGTGGTGAACCGACCGGGATGCCAGCCATTCACTGCAGGCCGCCATAACCTTGGCATGCAAGGCTTCCGGCGCATGCTGACGTGGACGCGCCATCATGGTGCTCCTCGATGATCGACTCGGATATCAAACACTGTTTCCGATGGTATTGTCAGCATATCGTGCCCACAATCAGATGCAAGCATGACATACTGGAAATATTGGCATTACTTCGCCAGGCTAAAGCAAAATAGTATCAGTAACATCAGTAAGTTGCATTATCACTGCCCACCGACATGTACTTACGTACAGGAGCTGTTGCATGGCTGGACGCCTGCATATTGCCGAGATGAATATCGCGGCCCTCTTGACGCCGACGGGCCTTCCGTCGCCAACGATTCGCCAGCCACTGCTGACCAGCCCCAATCACTCTCCGCGCCACCCTACCAGCATCATCGCGCTGACAGAGGAAGGCGCGCCAGAACTGCGCTCTGCATTCTGGGGACTGACGCCACCGTGGCTGAAGCAGCTGGACCGGGCCCCACACTGCGCTCGATTAGAGGTGTTGGATAGTCGCCCCATGTACCGCGACGCTCGCCATCACCGCTGTCTCGTTCCCGTGACTGGCGTCTATATCTGGATGACGCAGGCCAGTGGCAAGCAGCCGTTCATGGTGACGCACGTCGACCGGCGACCGCTACTGCTGGCGGGCATCCGCACGTTCTACCCAGACCCTTTACAGAAAACGATGCCCCCCCATTCTTCTTCATCGCCACGAGGGCGGGAATCTTTTGCGCTGATTACCCTCGAATCCAATGCGCTGATTGCACCGTTCAGCGATCGTCTTCCTGCTATTCTGGAAGCGGAGTCAGTTTCGACTTGGCTCTCTGCAACAACGACACCAGAAGAAGCCTGTGCTCTGCTATCACCTGCGCCGCTCGACGCGCTGGGCATCTTTCCCGTCAGCCGCGCGATCAACGCGCCGTCCTGTCAGGAGTGGCACTTAAGCCATCCGATTGGCCCAATGCGCACCGCTCCCCGCAATGATGACGCTGACGCACAGCAGTGACACGGCCCATTAGACGCATAGAAGCGCCTTCACCACAGACAGATAGGATGTCCTACATGACACGACGCCCAACGTTTTATCTGCAACGCCTCCGCCTGCCGCAGCTGGCAAGCGGCCTGCTGATTGGTAGTCTGCTGGTACCCATGACCACTCCGGCACTGGCACTCACGCCAGCTACGGCACAGACGACGCCCGCCCATCAGGGCATCGACTTGACCCTGCCAGCGCGCAACCCCGCCTCATCAACCATCATCAGCAGTCCCAACGATCCGTCCCAGTACCGTACGGTGACGCTGGCAAATGGCCTGCAGGTGCTTCTGGTCCATGATCCACGCGCGGATAAGGCCAGCGCAGCAATGGACGTCAACGCAGGGAGCGCACAGGAGCCAGCCGACGTTCCAGGGCTGGCCCACTTCCTTGAGCACATGCTGTTCATCAGCACTCAGCGCTATCCAACGCCGGGCGAGTTCATGGACTTCATTTCGGCCAATAGCGGACAGACCAACGCCTACACAGCGTCCGATCATACGAATTTCATCTTCTCGATCACACCAGACCACTACAAGGAAGCGCTGGATCGCTTTGCGCAGTTCTTTGTCGCTCCCCAGTTCAATCCTGAGTTCGTCGATCGTGAACGCCATGCGGTCAACTCCGAGTACCAGATGCAGATGCAGAATGACGCGTTCCGCATCAACGACGTCCTCAATCTGGTGACCAACCCCGCCCACCCGTTCCACCGTTTCAGCGTCGGCAGTCTGGATACGCTGAAGGATGGCCCCGCGGGCACGCTGCGCGATCGTCTACTAGCGTTTTATACCCATCACTACAGTGCTCGGAACATGAAGCTGGTGGTCATGGGACCACAGCCGATTGAACAGTTGGAACAGTGGGTACGGGCTTCCTTCAAGGACGTCCCTGATCGCAAAATCGACGACGCCCCTATTACGGCAGACCTGATCCGCCCCGATCAGTTCCCCCTCGCCGTCACCGCCCGCAGCCAGCAAGAAACACCTGAAGTCCAGTTCATCTTCCAGGTGCCATCGGATCTGCTGCATATGGAACAGCAGCCCGTGCGCATCATTGGCTCCGTACTGGGCAACGAAAGTGAAGGCAGCCTGCTGAGCCGCCTGCGTGAAAAAGGCTGGGCGACGGGCCTAAGCGTGGACACCGTCGACACCGACCGTCGTCAGGACCTGATGGCCATCGACATCTCCCTGACGCCCGAAGGCCGTCATCACCTCGACGACATCCAAGCCAGCGTATTTGCCTACATCGACCAAGTTCGCCACAGCATCGAGCCGTGGCGCTTCGACGAACTGTCGCTGCTGCTGCGCCAGCAGTTCCGCTTCTTGCAGACCGACACCTCATTCGAGCGTGCCTCAATGCTCGCGCTGGTGATGCAGCAAGTACCGATCAGCGAAGTGAACGTGGCCAACTTCCGTCTCGAACGCTTCGACCCGGCCTTGATCCAGCACGTACTCGACAGCATGACACCGCAGCGTCTGCTGCGCCTGTACACAGCGCCGGACGTCAAAGGAGACAAGACTACTCAGGACTTCAAAGTCCCCTACACAGCTGAGCGTATGGCCCAGTGGCCTACCGGCAAGGCTCTTGAGGGACTGCGCGTTCCCACCCAGAACCCCTTCATCGCCCGAGACCTGACCGTGCTGCCGCTGACATCAGCGAAGCCGCACCAGATCACGACTCAGCCCGGTATGGACCTGTGGTACGCCCCCGACAGCTCCTTCGGCACTCCGAGCGTGGAATGGCGCCTTAACCTGATCAACCCGCTCAGCGCTCGCACACCCCGCGACCACATGCTGAACATCCTGCTGACACGCTGGCTCAACGACAGCCTGTCAGAAGCGCTCTATCCGGCGGCTGAAGCAGGACAGACCAGCGGAGCCAGCGCGCATATCTACGGCACCACCATCTCGCTGGCAGGGTGGCGTGACCGTCAGCCCGAAGTTATGGATACGCTGCTTCGCCAACTGCAGACTGGCGAGATAAAGGCTGACAGCTTCAACCGTATCAAGCAGCGGACTGCCGACATGCTGCGCAACGAAGAGCACGGCACATTGTTCCGTCAGCTCGTCAGCCAAGCGAACCGCCGTCTAATCGCACCGCATTGGTCCACGCCCCAAGAAATGGACGCACTGAAAGACCTGACCCTGCAGGACCTGATTGACTATCGTCAGCAGTGGCTCAAGGAACTGCACATTCAGGGGGTCGTCGTAGGCAACCTTGATGAAGCTACCGCACGCAAGACGGCCGATGTCATTAACTCGCAGCTGAAACCTCAGCTTCCGCTGACTCCGGATATCAAACCGAAGACGCTGGCCTTGAAAGGTACCCTGCCAACCTTCCGCCCGCAGACCGATCAGAAAGACTCGGCCATTTTCCGTTACACCCAGGCCCGCAGCGACAGCCCTGCCGAAACGGCGCGCTACATGGTGCTGGGCCAGCTGATGAGCCAGCCATTCTTCACTCAGCTGCGCACACGCGAACAGCTCGGTTATGTGGCAACGGCGCGCGAAAACAGCATCCTTCAGGTGCCCGGTATCATGTATGTACTGCAGTCACCGACCCGCAGCAGCCAAGTGCTCTTCGAGCGCGTCGGCGCATGGGAAAATCAGTTCGACAGTACGATGAAGACACTGACGTCAAAACAACTGCAGCGCTATAAGGATGCCCTTGTCGCCTCCCTTAAGGAGCGTGATAGCAGCCTGAGCGAACTGACAGATCGCGTCTGGGGGCAGGTACTCTACGGCTGGACGGATTTCAACCGCCGCGACATCCTGATCAAGGCCGTGCAGCAAGTGACCGTTAAGGACATCAAGAGCACGTGGCACGCCTTCCGGACAGCTCCGCGTTTCGACGCTGTATCGGACAAAGACGTGCCCGCGACCACGGATGACATTACCGGTGCACTGAAACCGTTTCCGCTAGGCGCAAAATAGGTATTTTTTCCTACCAAGAAATGCACGAAGCCCCCGCCACAACCCTATGACGGGGGCTTCGTTGCCAGAGGATCACCTCTGCACGCGTGCCTGAGTGCTACACCGCGATAGCGTCGCTCACTCGAAGGCCTGAGACGGCATGATCGACTCGACGTGCATCACCACCTCTTCCAGAATCTGCCTGACCTCCGGAGTCAGGTCCTGCTGATTGTAGCGTTCAATTTCACGTGCAAAGTTAGTCAGCGTTAGCGCACTGTGCTGCGCATCGTTGAAGCGCTCCCAGCGGAAAGCCTCCCACTGCTGACGCTCTGCCGTTTCCAGCGTATCCGGGTAGCTGCGAGCCCGCACTCGGAATAGCATCTCCGGTAGGCGAAGGTCCTGAAAGGCAGGGGCCATGCCCACCAGATCCCAGCCCGACTCGCGCTGATGCACCTGCGCCATTTCACGCTTGTCGGATGCAGAAAAGAAGCTGCCGCTATACAGCATGGTATCGGGATCGGGCGATTCATCATCAGGATGCGCCTTGTCGAATACCGCTGTGACCTTACCCATCAGCGTGGGGTCCGCCACCAGCTGCTGCCAGTGCTGTTCGGCAGTAGCCTTATCCAATCCCAGACGTTCGGCAGCGGCGGCATCCAGCGCTTTAATCGGCAGCACGACAGGACAGCGGTTTGCATGAATGACCTTCAACGGGATACGCGTTTCTCCCTCGGGAAGATCATCGTTGCTGATGAACACGCGCTCGCGGATCTGCTCCGCCGTCAGGGTCTGCAGCGGTGTCGGATCGACGGACAGATCACAAACAATGATCCCATTGGGGTTACTGGGATGACGCGCTAACGGCACCACCAGCGCACTGCACCCTTGAGCGGCCGGGTAACGGCGCGACACATGAACAACCGGACGGCGTGCGACCACGTCCAGCATCTCATTGACCTTGTGTTTGCTGCGCAGCGAGAACAGATAGTCGAACAGCCGCGGATTGGCTGACCGCAGCAACTTCGCCAGCGCGATCGTAGCCCGCACATCGGACAGCGCATCGTGCGCCCCTTCATGTGGAATGCCGTTAGCGGCCGTCAGATGCTCAAGCTTGAAACTCGGCGCCTTGCGCCCGTCCGGCAGCTCGCGCATCGGCCACTCGATGCCCTCTGGACGTAGCGCATAGAACGCACGCACGACATCGATCAGATCCCAGCGAGAGTTGCCGTTCTGCCACTCACGCCCATAGGGGTCCAGCAGATTGCGGTAAAACAGATGACGCGTAACCTCATCGTCGAAGCGCAGCGAGTTGTAGCCCAGCACACAGGAGTTGGGCTCGCACATCATGGCATGCACGGCCTCCGCGAACTCGATCTCCGGCAGCCCCCGTCGGTTGGCCTTCTGCGGCGTGATGCGCGTCAGCACGCAGGCCGCCGGATGCGGCAGGTAGTCATCCGATACCTTGCAGAACAGCACGACAGGCTCACCAATCTCGTTGAAGTCCGCATCGGTGCGAATCGCCGCAAACTGAGACGGCCGATCACGGCGAGGGTCGGCCCCGAAGGTTTCATAGTCGTGAAAAAGAAAGGTATGAGACATGCAACGAGACCTTTTGGCTGACACAGAAATAACGGAAGAAAGAAGGCTGACGATTCAGGCAGCGTGATCGCCCTATCATACCTGCAAGCACGCTATCGTGCAGATGTGCACTCAAGGAAGTTTCTTTTGGGAAGCAGCAGACGGCATTGCTGATTATGCTGCGACACTATAACGAGTCGGCATATCTCCCTATGTGCGCTAGCATTTTCCATCCAATGCTGGCAGAAGGACCTCGTCATGATCGCCGACGCATCATCGGCACCGCCGCCTCGTTACCTGCTGCTTAACCCACGCCATCAAGATCCTCAACACCTAACGAGTGCACGCGACGTAACGCCTGACAAAGGGTTATACGTCATTCACCAGCCCCACCTTAAGCAGCCAGCACACTGGGCACTGCGTCTTATTGACCTGCATCAGCGCCCCGACATCAAAGAAGAGGCGGAAGAATGGCTAAAGGCCAAACGCTGGCCCCGCGAAACTTTCGGAGGCTGGCTTGTCACAACGGCCTCTCCGCCAAAGATGGTAACTCACCTAGAAGGCCAGCTGGTGCAACATACGGCGGATCGCCGCCGCATGCTGTTGCGTTATTTTGATCCCCGCGTATTGGATCAACTCGAGCATATTCTGGATGAAGGTCAGCGCAGCACATTGATGGGACCCATAACACACTGGACATTGCTGGACGCCCATTGCACGCCGCACACGTTGGTATGTTCGTCGGCGCGATCGCCTTTTCGCTGCATCGACCAACATCAATGGCAGGCTATTAGCTATACAGACGAAGTCGAACATATTCGCCGCGCATGGGTGGATTATATCGCTCCCGCGCGTTTGCCCGACGACCATTACCGCATCATCGTGGCCTGGTTAACCATAGCGGACCAACAAGGACTGGATGACAGCACCGACCGAATTACCTTCGTACTCATCGGCACACAGCTGCGCTGGCGCTTCGATACAACGCCTAGATTTCACCAGTTGATGATTCGTCATCGAACCGAAGGTCACCCGCTTACCGCCATGCTCAATGCCATGACCGCTAAAGAATGGGCCCTTATAGAACAGTGGACACCTCGGGAGCCTTGCCCCGCATGACAACGACACCAGATAACACGATTAACCTTTCGCGGCTCTGCGCATGCTCACAGAATGCATCTCATGCCCACAAACCCAAGAATGGCTGCGAATTCTGTCAAACGCGAGGGCTACCAATTCTGCCTGTACGCTATGCAGTTACAGCCACCCACGAGTCCCGGCTTTCCAAGCTATCACCACCACCAGCATTAGCGGCCACTACATTTGAACAGCATCATTACACGCTGCGCCTGATGCGCACAGGCTACCTCTATCTTTATGATGAAGCGCATGACCGCTGCGCAGGCTGGTTTATCACTCCTGATGCCAAATTCTTCCACTACGCATTAAGTGATACCAACGAAAACGGGCTACCTTGCCTTGTCAGCAATATTCGCAGCGATGAAAACAAAAACACACTGCTGACGTGCAATGACAAAAGTCATCATTTACTTGCCTCAATGATTCGCTGGCCACTCAAAGGCTGTAGCCGCTTATGGATGATGTACAGCGAGTTACCCATTCCGACCAAAACACTTCAGTCGCTGGTCAAACAAAGTGCATGGCGATCGGCCAACATGCAGCCCATTGATGCACAGGCATGGTCCAACGGGCAGTTCATACAGGAAGGTGCCTTCAAAGTAAGTCAGGCTAATCAGTATCTGGCAGAAGCCAACACTACCCAAGGCACGACATATGACTGCCACCCATTCCAGCCGGATCCCTTATTGGGCAAGGGTCTTGAGCTTCAGCAAAACATTACAGAGTTCTTCACCCAGTATGATCAAAAAAACGATCAGCAAGGGCTAGTTATGGCATTGCGCGATGATATTGCGATCATCGAAACTCTAAACCATGATCGCCATCGCCCCGAACGCATCTTACAGAGCGCCATTGGCAACCCCGACAGCGAGTTGCGGCCATTGAATGCAAAAGACTATGAGCGCCGTCGCCAACTGCAGTGCTACTGTTTGCTGAATATTCTGAATGACAACGAGGTACAGAAAGGCCAACAAGAAATCGATAGCTATAACGAACGCTACAAGACCCCCGAAGGTCGCCATGAATTAGCACAGCCAATAGTCAATGCCATGGCGCTGAATGGCAGTGTTGTTATCAATGAGGGTGACTATCTACTGACACCAGAAGAAAACGCAGCAGCCGTTCACAGGCAGGTCAAGAAAAACCAGGATGCTCTTTACAAAAATATTGCGGAATACGTTGATATTGCTGCCTTTCAAGATTTTAAAAACTATTATGAAAAGGCTGTTGCTACGCGTGATAATGACCTACTGGCAAACGATAAAGACTATTCATTATTTGCCACGGCGGCTCTTAAAAAAATCATGAGTGCCTTTTCATGGTTGAGCGATTATCCCCTTCTCGCCGCATCATTCATGTCTATTCTTTTACGCTGTATACAAGGCAACGTCATGACGCCTGCCAGCAAAGAACTGTGGGAAAAACAGCTGCTACCCGCTGATTCTGTTGGCATTATTGTAAAGACTCTAGGTCTGCAAGATGATGCTCTTGCCGAAAAGCTGATCAAAAAATTTACAGCAACAGAAAACGATTTCATTGATCAACTTGTTAAGTCCAAGAACATTCAGAAAGTCCTCAAAGAGGCAAAAAGCTTCATTGACGGCCTCATTAAAAAGCTTAGCAAACAAGCTAGTACGGCGCTGATGCAGATGGGGCAGCGCGCATTCGATGCCTCAGAGCAAAGGCCTCATGCATGGCGCTATGCCAGTGTGCGCACAGCCAACATATTGCGCTTGGCCTCCAATGAGCCGCTTTATGTTGCGGTCAAGGTCACGATGCCTCGTAGTGAAGGTATTAATTTCCTGTTGGCGCTTCCCGACGAAGTTCATGCAAATCCGGAGGCGCTTTCTCCCCAAATGAAGGAAGTGACTGTCAATCAAGATAACGAAGGCAGGATTACACGAATTAGCAATAAGCCATGCAATCATATTTCAGCACCACCCAATGAAGAAAAACTCACACTGACATTGCTGGTAACCGAGCAAGACAAAAAAGAATTCTCCCCTTCCGGCACGACCTATGATGCCTATCAGGATCCAAAAACAGGCGTTTATAGCGTAAATGTAGAAGGAACTGGTGAGAAAACGACGATTAATGCCGCGCGCTTCGCACGCCTTAAAAAAGGCATGGTAAATGTTTTACGAGCCGAATCCACTTATTCAGCAGCAAGTGCGTCTGTCGGCATGCTGTTCGCATTCTATGCCTTCGGTGAAGCACTGATTAAACAAGATAAAACAGCAAAAGATTGGGTGTCGCTAAGCAGCAGCTTTCTTGGGGTTATCAAAAGCGGGGCGACATGGCGAGATGTAATTGCAAACGCCATTCCCGAAGAGGAAAGAGTGGGCGAACTTATCCTATGGAGCGAGACGGCCTGGTTAAAGAGCATTGGCCATGGCATCAATATTTTTGGCATTATCGGTGCTCTTTATGACTTTGATCAAGCCGTTCAAGCGCAACGCAATGGTGAATCTGGAAGAGTTGTTGCATCAGCCTATGCATCAGCAGGATTAACTGCAATCGGCATAGTATTTACGTATATTCCGCTGCCGTTTGGCATCGGACAGATAGTGGGCATACTGCTCATGTTATTAGGTGCATTTGTTGCATGGTGGGGAGCTCAAACGCTGACACTTGAGCAACGCATGTGGTTTCACAGAAGTGTCTTCGGACTTCCCGGAAAATACTACAATGCCGAGCACTTTGGCGGTCACCCCCCCTCCGAACATGCACCTGACAGCGCACAGCTTTCATACCATAAGAATGCTCTGAATGACGAGATGTTAGCCCTAAGTTTGCTAGTGCAAGGAATCAAACTAGAAATTGACTATCAGGGAATATTTAGCGGGCAAAATATCAAGAAAGCCGCCATCAATTCACTTGGCGTAGCCGGCACTGTCTATAATACGCTAACAGATGATCACATGACCTCTGTCACTATAAAAACAACTATTCCTATTGAACTTGACTGTATAATACAGTTAACTTTAACTTCTGACAATATTGACAGCGTAGGAGAGATTAACTACGACAACAAAATAAGAGAAAGCTATATAAAAATAGGAAATTCGGTTAAGCTGCACCGAGCCATTAACAACAACATATCGAATGAAAAAACGATAAAATACAAAAGTACAGACAATGAAGTTATAATAGAGAAAGAACAGGTCGTCAAATTGGCTACTTTATACCCTATTACGCTATCTATTGTAGACACAAAGGACGTTCATCATGTTATTGCAAAAGATACCTATGTTATCAACACTATCCGCTAAAGTGGCATTTTCAATCTATATCACATTGGTTGGTAGCATTGCTTCAGCTCAAGTACTCTATGCTACCGAAGAGCAGGAAACAGATGCTTTTTTCAATGAAACAGCGGATAATATTTCTGTGGGTGTTTCAGCCAATGACCCTCATTATATATATTTATCACTGCTACGCAAGCTAGAAGATGCCCCAGATAAAGAAAAAACATTAGTAAAGTTAAAAGCTCTTGCAGATAATAATATAGCAGATGCGAAATACAGCCTATATCTAATTAGGCAGCAAATAGATTCGAAAAGCGTATCAAGAGAAGATGCTTTAAATTATCTTATAGCTTCAGCAAATGATAATTATGTACCTGCCCAAAAAACACTAGCAACACTGTATCTTTCGGGGAAAGGCGTTGAGAAAAACGCTGAAAAATATTATTACTGGAAGGAAAAAGCCGCTCAACAAGGCGACGGTGATGCAATGATCGATGTAGCGCGATGCTATTTCGCTGGCAAAGGCATAATGCGGGATGATACCAAAGGTTTTCAATGGGTAATAAAAGCGCTAAATACGCAAACAAGTCGCTTCAATGACTGGAATATGCTCGCACAGCTATATGAGCAAGGCCGTGGCACTCCCGTCGACCTTGTTAAGGCCTACATGTGCTACGACCTCGAAGGCACTGCGGGTATTGATGAAAAAGCACGCATTGCACCGCGTATGACCGAGGCAGAACGTGCAGAAGGGTTGCGTCTGTCACGAGAATGGCAAGAGCAAAACCATTCCTATACGTTCCCGGCCTTGGGGCTTGAGCACCAGCCTGATGGCAGCTACCGTCATCGATAAATTTGATAAAGCCTATGCTCGCCTATAAGGGCTTAGCATAACGTGTGCCCACCGACACCTGATATCACATTTTGCATCATACAAAAGACCCCGAACCTGCCAGATGTCGGGGTCTTTTGTAGCAGCCGTTCGGCAAGCATTACAGCATGCGCTTGCGCGTTCAGCCCTTTCTCTTAATCATCTTTATTAGGCAGCGTGACGTTCAGTTCAAGCACGGAACAGTCTGCATCGCGATCAAGCGTAATGTTGATAGCATCCTGATCGACTTCGACATAGCGACGAATCACTTCCAGCAGCTCGCGTTCCAGCATCGGCATATAATCCGGCTGGCCACGCTGACCGCGTTGATGGGCCACGATGATCTGAAGGCGCTCCTTGGCAACGGATGCCGTCTTCTTGCGCTCGCCTCGCAGGAAATCGAGTAACTTCACCGGCGACCTCCCCCGAAGACACGACTCAGGAAGCCTTTGCGCTGCACTTCATGGAAACGAAGCGGTACGTCGTTGCCCAGCAGGCGTTCAACGGTATCCATGTAGGCCTGTCCTGCATCGCTCTGCAGATCGTGGGTTACCGGAATCCCTTGGTTGGAAGCGCGCAGTACGGCCTCCGACTCGGGAATCAGCCCCATCAGGTCAATCTTGAGGATATCCTGAATGTCTTCGAGGTTGAGCATATCGCCCGTGTTGACGCGACTCGGTGAGTAGCGCGTGATCAGCAGGTGCTCCTTGACCGGTTCGTCGCCCTGTTCTGCTCGGCGCGTCTTGGCCCCCAGCAACCCCAGAATGCGGTCGGAGTCGCGGACGGAAGAGACTTCGGGGTTAGTGACGACGATCGCTTCATCCGCGAAGTACATCGCCAGCTGTGCCCCACGCTCAATGCCGGCCGGAGAGTCGCAAACGATGAAGTCGAATTCACCGCCCAGTTCTTCTAGCACCTTTTCGACGCCGTCATCGGTCAGTGCATCCTTATCGCGCGTCTGTGATGCTGGCAGGATGTACAAGCCTTCAACGCGCTTGTCGCGAATCAGGGCCTGCTGAAGCTTGGCCTCACCCTGAATGACGTTGATCAGGTCATACACGACGCGGCGTTCGCACCCCATGATCAAGTCAAGGTTACGCAAGCCCACATCGAAGTCGATAACGACGGTACGGTTACCCTTGAGCGCCAGTCCCGTGGCGATCGCGGCAGCGCTGGTGGTCTTGCCAACGCCACCTTTTCCTGAAGTTACTACGATTATCTTGGCCAAGGTCTGTTTCCCGTAAAAGAACGCTTGTTCATTTCATTACACATAGCGGAAGGATGCTGCCTAATAAACGTATGGCCATCCGTGGATGTTCATCTCTTTGACAGCAAATTACGGCCAGCATCCCTCTCATGATGGATCGCTGCCATGTCGATCAGGACAGCGGCGAAATTTCCAGCTGGTCGTCCGACAATTTCACCTGAACATGCTGGTTGATGAGCCCGGGCGGAATGTCTTCGAGCCGCTTGTAATTTCCCGCGATGGAGATCAGCTCGGCATGCAGTTCATGGCAGAAGATACCCACGTTGTTGTGCCCATGAATACCGGCCAGCGCACGGCCGCGCAGTGGGCCATACACATGGATGCTGCCTGCGGCCAGCACTTCGGCTCCCGCATTGACCGCGCCAACGACGACGAGATCACCCAGCGGTGCACTGACCTGCTGTCCTGAACGCACCGTACCACGGAAGATGCGTCCATTGGAAAGCTCGACCTCTTCAGGCACTTGGCGGGCTTCAGGCTTAGGCTCCGGGGCCGTCAGTGTTTCAACCGGCTGCGGGCGAGCGGGCTGCGGTGGGAACCACGCCATGCCCATCGCCCACACGGCCTGTTTGACCTGATCGCTACCACCACGGAATGCCATAGGCAGCAGCTTATACTCTCTGCACAGCGCGCACAGTCCTTCCAATGGCAGCGGGTCGTTGCTGCGCACATGCTCCACGCTGATCACTACCGGGGTGTTCTGAAAGAAGGCGGGAGACTGAGACACCTTCCCGGCCAACTGGGATTTGATCTGATCCAGATCCGCACTGGCCAGTTCCAACACGGTCATGGGCAACATGCCGCCCTTGAAGCTGAAGGCAGCGTCTACCGTTTCCATCTTGATCATTCCCTGCTCCACGTCCTGATCATGAGCTGCTGCGCACCCGGTGTGCGCGTCCATGAGTCATTCTACCCATGTCCGCCGCTGCCTTGGTGCAATTACTGTCCATAATTAGAGAAACTATCCCTATCACTGTAACGGTAGCATAATTTTGCAAATAAACGCGCCGCGCGTTGACAATTTCTCAAAAAGGCGTAGAGTGTGCCTCACGTTGATGCGGGGTGGAGCAGTCTGGTAGCTCGTCGGGCTCATAACCCGAAGGTCGTTGGTTCAAATCCAGCCCCCGCTACCAAATACAGGAAGATGGCCTAGGCGGTCTTCCAGAAGAAGGGAAGTGCTTTCGAGCGCTTCCCTTTTTTCGTTTCTGCCCATCACCATGCTGCTCTACGCTTTTTCTTGCACGGCAGCGCCATATCCTATTGCCCCACCGTCTGGATACCCGACATATACTCTTTCCTTAGCATAACCTACCGCTTCCGCTCGCAAAGCGCTTTTACCGCGCGGCTATGCACGGCTGTTTCCAGTACAGCAAGCGTCAGGAATGTGCCTTAGCCGTCAGCAGCTGAGTCAACCAATGGTCAATTTCATCCATGACCGTGCGCTCAATGCCGTAATATCCGTGCGGACTCAGCGCTCCGCATGCCCGCGAGGATTTTTGGGTTCCGCCATCGACCTGTATGACCCGAACATCGGGACTGGCAGTCAATGCGGCGGCCAGGCGAGAAGCATGGTCGGGCGGTGCGACCCAGCAGCGGTCCTGCCGATTGGCCACAATCAGCACGGGCACGCTGACCGTAGAGGGTGATGCGTCAAAGACCGTTTCACCGCTGCGTCCTTTCACAGTCACAGACTCGGCCAGTACGATGCCTTTTATATCGGGGACATGTGCGGCAACATTCAGTGCTGCAATACTGCCTTGACTGGTGCCGATCAGAAAGATAGGTAGCGAGGACTGCTGCCGAAGTCTGTCGATTATGCGCGAAACGTCTTCAGCATAGGCCTGCGTATGGCGCTGCCCCCGCAGGTTGTGATGGTCAGGGCTGTCCGGCAAGGCCACCGCATAGCCACGCGTCAGCCAGTCTGCTCGCGTTCTTACCGTAAAGTCGCGCGCATGCCGTGGCTGCCCGGCCTTATCAAGACCGACACGCCCAGAGCCACCGGGCAGCATCAATAGAATGGCAGTGGGATGCTCGGGCGCGCTATAAACCATACGTAGCGATTGCCCATCGGAAAACACCAGCGTTTCTACACGCGAAGACGCCACTGCCGTGGATACCCACAGCATCAGTGATATGCCGAGCCATTGGAGACAGCGGTATCTTCTCTGCACTTGGGCCTTCCTTATTGAGAATGAAATGATGTGATGCGCCACCAGCGAGCGCCGTCATGATTCCGGCAGGCACTGATGTGCCCTCGTCTGATGAACGGCATGGTCAGTGCACCACCCAATGTCGCCTGTCATATCAAACAGCGCCGATTCTTTCTCAACGGTCTACCGAACCGATTCTGGTGCCACTGCCACGCCCCTTTGCTTGTGCTTCCATAGCATCCATTTCGACAAAGCACACGCTTTGCCACCTTTATGACAACACCACGACGGGTTATTAGCAGTAAAAAATAGTCGGCATCAGTGGGACGCAACGGTACGTCGGCTTTGTCTTTTGTCGCATTACAGCCTCTCGGCCATACAGTTATCTTTCCCTTCTCATCATAGCCTGAGACAATATTGCCAATTGCAGAAGATAATAATTCTCGTTAGCTTCATCATACGAGAGATAACGCGGCGCAGGCTGGCGTAACTCTTTCGCATGCCTGCGTTATCTGCTCATGCCACTTCGGCGTGAGTGGTTCTTTCTTTTCAGGAGGCTCTCATGCAGATGGCATCATCTCGTGCAGCACATGCCTATCAGGTCACCGGCTTCCATGCTGACATTCACCCCGCTTTCCGACAGCGACTGCTTGCGATGGGGCTGCTGCCGGGCGCAACCTTCCGCGTCATCCGTACGGCGCCGCTAGGCGATCCGGTCGAAATCGAAACGCGTCGGTCGCGTCTAGCACTGCGCCGCAAAGATCTTCAACTGCTGCTCTTTCGTGAACATGACGCACACGCGGCCACCCGCGAAGCCGCCACACCCTCGCATGCCTTGTCCAACAGCACTCAACTGACCTGACCCTATACCATGAGCAGTCTGACCATCGGCCTGATCGGCAATCCCAATGCAGGCAAAACGACCCTCTTCAACCAGCTGACAGGCGCTCATCAACGGGTCGGCAACTGGCCCGGCGTAACCGTCGAACGCAAACTGGGCCAGTTCAGCACCTCGCAGCACGCCGTAACACTCGTCGACCTGCCCGGTGTCTATTCACTGACGCCCAACGCGCGTGACTCGTCTCTCGATGAGCGTGTTGCATCCAGCTTCCTGCTTGAACACCAGCCCGATGTCATCATTAACGTTGTTGATGGTGCCAACCTCGAGCGTAATCTCTACCTGACGCTGCAGCTGCGCGAGCTGGGCGTGCCCTGCATTCTGGCGCTCAACATGCTGGATATCGCTCAGCGCCATGGCATCGTGATCGACCAACAGAAGTTAGCCGAGTTTCTGGGCTGTCCGGTCGTGCCACTGGTCTCTTCGCGCGGCCGCGGCGTAGACAAGCTGCATGACGCCATTGACATGCTGGTCACACTGTCACCCATTGAGCTACAGATCGAGTACGATCCGACGGTCGAAGACGCGCTGCGTATGCTCGAACAAGCTATGCCTCAGCACTATCTTCCTCAACAGCAGCGCTGGCTAGCCTTGCAGATGCTGGAGGGCGAAGAGCACCTGCCAGCCCGTGTCGGTCAGGCCGCTCATCTGATACCGACGGTCAAAGCGCATCTTGATGAGCATCAATGTGATGCGCCGCTGCTGATCGCCGCCACGCGCTATGAACAGATCAATCGCCTGCTGAACGATTGCACCACTCAGCAGCAGCAACAGCGCGATTCCTTTGATCGTGCGCTGGACCATATTGCCCTCAACCGCTGGCTGGGACTGCCCGTGTTCCTGCTGGTGATGTACCTGATGTTCTTCATTTCCATCAACGTGGGCGGGGGCATACAGCCGCTGTTCGATGGCGCCGCGTCCACCGTGTTCGTTGATGGCATTCAGTGGCTGGGATATCAGCTCAGCTTTCCCAACTGGCTGACCATCTTCCTCGCGCAGGGAATCGGCGGCGGTATCACCACAGTGCTGCCACTCATCCCGCAGATCGGGCTGATGTACCTCTGTCTGGCCTTCCTCGAAGACTCGGGTTACATGGCGCGCGCCGCCTTTGTCGTCGATCGCGTGATGCAGGCACTGGGGCTGCCCGGAAAATCGTTCGTACCGCTGATCGTGGGCTTCGGCTGCAACGTGCCGGCCATCATGGGGGCACGGACACTCAACTCGCCACGCGAGCGACTGATGACCATCATGATGGCGCCGTTCATGTCCTGCGGCGCACGGCTGGCGATCTTCGCTGTCTTTGCTGGCGCCTTCTTCTCGCAGCACGGGGCCAGCATCGTCTTCTCTCTGTATCTGCTGGGCATCGTGGTCGCACTGTTCACTGGCTGGGTACTGCGCCACACCCTACTTCGGGGCGAAGCGCAGCCGTTCGTGATGGAACTGCCGCCCTACCACTGCCCGCGGGTCGGCAGCCTGCTCATCCAGACGTGGCTGCGTCTCAAGGGGTTCGTACTGCGTGCGGGGAAAGTCATTGTCTGTGCGAGCATTGTGATCGGTGGACTGAACAGTCTGTCGATTACGGGCCGGCCAGTCGACGGCCGCCTCGATCAATCTGCGCTGGCCTCGGTCAGCCAGTGGATAACCCCGGCACTCCAGCCCATCGGCATCGCACCCGATCACTGGCAGGCCACGGTTGGCCTAGTCACGGGGGCCATGGCCAAGGAAGTGGTTATCAGTACACTCAACACGCTGTATACCGCTGACAGTCTGCGCGAAGAGCCGTTCGATCCCGAAGCCTATAGCCTGTGGGATGGATTGAAATCCGCTCTGACAGATACGCAAGATGGGCTGGCGAACGCATTCTCTCTGCAAACCCTCAACAACCCCATCGAAGGCAGCATGGGCGATGGCTCCATGGATACCAGCACCATGGGTATCATGGCATCGCACTTTGGCAGCGGCATCGCCGCCTACAGCTACTTGATCTTCGTGCTACTGTACGTACCGTGTGCGTCGGTCATGGGCACTATCGCTCGCGAAACCAGCGGCCGCTGGATGATGTTCTCCATTCTATGGGGGCTAGACATGGCTTATTCCGTAGCCACGCTGTTCTATCAGCTAGTGACCTTTGCCGACCACCCGCTGTACAGCAGCCTCTGCATCGGTACGGTCGTGGTGGTCAATGCTCTGCTGTTGCTGGCCATGCGACAGCGTGGAACACACATGGAGACTCTGCCGTCGCATATCGCCGTAGGAACGTCTTCATGCTCGCACTGATTGAGCAGCTGAGGAACGCACCGTCAGGCATCTCGGCCGAAGCGCTAGGCAAAGCAACCGGGCGGCCGCTTCCGTTGGTGACAGCCATGCTTGAACACCTCGAACGCAGTGGCCGAATTGAGCGCGCTGCAGTGGACAGCACCTGCACCGTCAGCAAGCACTGCCGCCACTGCCCCGACAGCAAGGGCTGTATGGTGCCGCTATTCCGCTTGCGTACTTAGCCACTCAATTCTCACCTTCCCAATAAAAACGTCCGCCTTTCCCTGACGAGAGAAAGACGGACGTTTTTATTGGTGGGCTTTGGTGCCCGATCACCGCTGCGGGCGTGATCAGCTCAGTGCGACAGTAGCCGTGACAGGAACTGCTGGGCGCGCTCGCTGCGCGGCTGTTCGAAGAACTGTGCGGTCGGCACATCTTCAATGATCCGGCCTTGATCCATGAAGACCACGCGATCAGAAACGTGACGCGCAAAGCCCATCTCATGGGTCACGCAGATCATCGTCATGCCCCCGTTGGCTAGATCTCGCAGCACGTCCAGCACTTCACCCACCATTTCGGGATCAAGCGCGGACGTCGGTTCATCCAGCAGCATGCAGACGGGATCCAGCGCCAGCGCTCGAGCAATGGCCACTCGCTGCTGCTGACCACCGGACAGCTGCGCCGGTCGCTTGTCGCGCTGCGACAGCAACCCGACACGCTCCAGCATCTGCTCGGCGCGCTCGACGGATTCAGCCTGTGAGCGATTCAGCACTTTGCGCTGCGCCAGCGTCACGTTGTCAATCACGCTGAGGTGCGGGAACAGCTCAAAATGCTGGAAAACCATGCCAATGCGCGAGCGAAACGCAGCCAAGTTGCGCACAGACGTCAGCGATTGCCCTTCGACAATAATGTCACCGCTATCGAACGGTTCCAGTGCGTTCACCAGCGTGATCAATGTGGATTTGCCCGAACCGGACGGCCCACAAATGACGACAACCTCACCTTCAGCCACATCGAGGCTACAGTCGCTCAGCACCTGGAAATGGCCGTAGTGCTTGCTGACATTCCGAATACTGATCATACCGTTTTCCCTGATAGCGTCTTGCGAAGTCCTGCTGCCAGTACGTCCAGCAGCGAGCAGCAGATGAAGTAAATCAGCGCCACGAACAGATAGATGACCGCGGGCTGTGTCATGACGGTGTTACTGACCTGACGCGCCAGAAAGGTCAGGTCGGCCGTGCTGATGATGTAGGCAAGCGATGTATCCTTGATCAGGGATACCCACTGATTGACGAACGACGGCAACATACGAGGAAGCGCCTGCGGCAGGATCACGTGCCTCATGACCTGCAGCCATGACAACCCCAGCGCCTTGCCTGCACGCCACTGCCCTTTGGGGATGCTGTTGATACCCGCAGCCACGCTGTAGGCCAGATAGGCTCCACCCACCGTTCCCAGCGATAGCGTAATGGTCAGCATCGGCGGTGTGGTGCCATGCACCCCGACCAGCTTGGGCAGCACGAAATACACCACGAAGATCAGCATCGCAATGGGAATGGAACGGAAAAACCCTAGTATCGGTACAATAATGATGCGTGCCCAACGCGGGCAGCAGGCCAGCATGATGCCAAACACAATACCGACAACAGCGGATAAGGCCCCCGACGTCAGACTGAGAATCGCCGTAATGGCAGCGCCCTGCAACGGTCCTTCCGGCCACAGGCCCACCATGAAATAGCGGAAGTTGTCGACGATGACGGATAGATCCATGGCTTAGTTCCTCTGCCCGTGCAGCGGCGTCATACAGGCCGTCAGGACGGCATTCAGCAGTTCGACAACGCCTACTGTGGCGATATAGAGCACGGTCACGATGCCGAACAGCTCGAAGGTGCGCTGGGTCGCATCATTGATCATCCCGCACACGTAGAACAGCTCGGCATAGCCGACCGCCATCGCCAGCGACGAGTTCTTGATCGCGTTCATGAACTGGCCCATCAACGGCGACACCACCGCACGCAGCGCCTGCGGCAGGATCACGGAGCGCCAAGCCTGCCCTGACGTCATGCCGAGCGCCTGCGCTGCACGCCACTGCCCCTTACTGACCGTGGCCACCCCCGAACGGCACTCTTCCGCCACATAAGAAGCGGTATAAAGCGTCAGCCCGATCAGCGATGCCAAGAACTCCCACGAGGGGCTTTCCCACACCGTGCCGAACAGCGTCCATTCGGCCGGCGTCATCAACACCAGACGCACGGACTGCGGCAGTAACCCAGGAAAGGCGAAGTACCAGAACAGCAGCTGTACCAGCAGCGGGGTATTGCGAAACAGCGCCAGCCAACCGATAGCTATACCACGTACGGGGGCCAGCGGTGACATGCGGGCAATGCATAGCAACAGCCCCAGC
Source organism: Zymobacter sp. IVIA_12111.31 C1 (assembly GCF_047495495.1). Taxonomy (GTDB): domain Bacteria; phylum Pseudomonadota; class Gammaproteobacteria; order Pseudomonadales; family Halomonadaceae; genus Zymobacter. Next base: position 467,433 of record NZ_CP179930.1, on the reverse strand, counting down.
ACCAAGGCCAGGGCAATCGATTCAATGGAGAGCACTAGCGTGCATTGCAGCCCGGACCAGATCATGTCCGTGTACTGCGGGGCCAGTGGCTCTCCCCAGAGTGACAGCAAGCTCATTTGGCAGCGGCACCTTCTACCGGTGCGGACTGGCCGATGCGATAGTTGCGTGCCAGCGGCGTGCGGCTGTCCGGCCCGAACCATTTGTCATAGATACGCTGTGCTTCACCGTCTTTCTCCAGCGCCAGCAGCGTATCGTCGACTTCTTTCTTCAGCGCGGCCTCACCTTTCGGGATACCGACAGCGATCAGGTCGTTGGACAGCGTCAGCGGCGGCACCTCGTAATCGTCACGGTCAGGAACGGTCGCCAACAAACCTACCAGTTTGGTGCCGTCCTGAGTGATGGCCTGCACGCTACCGTTGCGCAGAGCGGCGAACGCAAACGGTGTGTCGTCGTAGGCAATAACCTTCGCTTTCGGGAATTTCTCGCGCAGTACGCCTTCATTCACGGTGCCTTTGTCCACACCGACACGCCAGCGATTGAGGATTTCAGGCGAGGTCAGCGTACCCTTGCGCACGATGAACTGCTGACCAGAAGCAAAATAGGGAATGCTGAAGTCGACCTGCTGAGCACGTTCAGGCGAAACGGTGAAGTTGGCCGCGACCAGATCCACCTTGCCTGATACCAGCAGCGGCATACGGTTAGCAGGATTGGTCGGCACCAGCTTCAACTTCACGCCCAGATGCTTGGCCAGTGCCTTGGCGTAGTCGACATCAAGGCCGTCCAGCTGGTGGGTCTTGGTATCAATGAAACCGAAAGGCGGGTTGCCATCAAAGGTCGCTACCTTTAGCTCCCCTGCACGGCGAATGTCATCCAAACGATCGGCGTGGGCCAAAGGGGCCAGCACGCTCAGCGCTGCTGCGGCGATAAAAGGCAGTAGTTTCATAGAGTTGATCCTCGCCATGGCTAGATGGAATATTCATATAAGCAATGAACTATTGATACCATGCGAGGGAACATACCTGAAGGAATGAATTCGAAGGTTTTTATTCACTGATGGAATAAAGACGCTTGAAAAGGCAGAGGCATGTCGTATGTGTCAGCGTCTCATCATCACGCTGAAATGACAATGCCCACCATAAGGTGGGCATTGCAGGGTACGACAGAGAGGAACCAAAAATCAGTTCTTCGCTTTGTCGACCATCTTGTGAGCAGCGATCCACGGCATCATCGCACGCAGTTTGGTGCCCACTTTTTCGATCGGGTGTTCGGCACCGATACGACGGCTGTTTTTCAGTTTCGGGAAGCCAGCCTGGTTGTCCAGGATGAAGTCGCGAGCGAAAGTACCGTCTTGGATGTCTTTCAGAACACCGCGCATAGCGTTTTTGGTGTCTTCTGTGACAACTTTCGGGCCAGTGATGTAGTCACCGTATTCAGCGGTGTTGGAGATGGAGTAGCGCATGTCGGCCATACCACCTTCGTACATCAGGTCAACGATCAGTTTCATTTCGTGCATACATTCGAAGTAGGCCATTTCCGGAGCATAACCTGCTTCGACCAGCGTTTCGAAACCTGCCTGAATCAGTGCCGTGACACCGCCGCACAGTACAGCCTGTTCGCCGAAGAGGTCAGTTTCAGTTTCTTCTTTGAACGTCGTGTGGATGATACCCGCACGGCCGTTACCGTTGGCAGAAGCGTAGGACAGCGCGATGTCGCGCGCCTGGCCACTGGCGTCCTGAGCGATAGCGATCAGCGCCGGAACACCGCCGCCCTGCGTGTAGGTCTGACGAACAGTATGACCCGGCGCTTTCGGCGCGATCATGATGACGTCGAGGTCGGCACGCGGTTCGATCTGTTCGAAGTGAACGTTGAAACCGTGAGCGAATGCCAGTGCTGCGCCTTCTTTCAGGTTCGGTTCGACATCGCGGTAGTAGATCTGTTTCTGATTTTCATCAGGGGCCAGAACCATGACAACGTCAGCGCCTTTAACGGCTTCCGGTACTTCCTTGACGGTCAGGCCAGCGGCTTCGGCTTTCGCCCAGGACTTGGAGGTCTTGCGCAGTGCGATAGTAACGTCGACACCGGATTCTTTCAGGTTGTTGGCGTGCGCGTGGCCCTGAGAGCCGTAGCCCAGAATGGTGACTTTCTTGCCCTGGATGAGAGAAAGATCACAATCCTTGTCGTAGTAGACCTGCATGATGACTGTTCCTGTCTGCTGAAATTATGGGTCCGTTTGTACGGTTAGCGTTGTACAGCGGGATGGAAACGGTACATGTGAGCACAACGGGTTACAGCGCCAACACCTTGTCACCGCGAGCGAGACCTGCAACGCCAGTGCTTGCTGTTTCAAGCACGGTGGCAGGCGCCAGTGCCTGCATGAAGGCACTGATCTTTTCAGCGTCCCCTGTGATCTGCAGGGTATAGACGCTGGGGGTCACATCGACGATCTGGGCGCGGAAGATGTCCGCTGTGCGTTTGATTTCGGCACGCATTTGCCCAGTCGCCTTGACCTTAACGAGTCGAAGTTCACGTTCTACGTGATTGCCTTCGGTCAGATCCACCAACTTGACCACTTCGATCAGCCGGTTGAGATGCTTGATGATCTGTTCAATGCGACGACGATCACCGGTCGTGGTCACGGTCAGCCGTGACAGCGAGGGTTCTTCGGTCGGCGCGACGTTCAATGTCTCGATGTTGAAATTGCGCTGGGAGAAGAGGCCGACGACACGCGACAGGGCACCCGGTTCATTCTCAAGCAAGACTGAAATGACATGTCGCATTACACAACCTCCGTATCCGATACGCGCATTTCGTTCATGGCCCCACCCGGAATCTGCATCGGATAGACCTGTTCGGACGGTTCGACGGCGATATCCAGCATGACCAGTTCGTTCGGGTCGCGGAAAGCGTCTTCGAGCGCCGCTTCAAGTTCGTCGGCTCGCGTCACCTTGATGGCGCGGAAACCGTAGGCACGGCAGATCAGATCAAAATCGGGCGTGGTCTGCATCAACGATTCGGAATAGCGACCATCATAGAACATGCCCTGCCACTGGTGCACCATGCCAAGGAAACTATTGTTCAATGCCACGATCTTGACGGGGATGTCGTACTGACGGCAGGTACCAAATTCCTGCATCATCATTTGGAAGCTGCCTTCACCCGTGAAGACGACCACCGTCTGGTCGGGGCAACCGACCTTGGCCCCGATACCCGCTGGGAAACCATAGCCCATCGTTCCCAGTCCGCCCGAGGTCAGGAACTGACGCGGACGTTCGCAAGGGTAGTACTGAGCCGCAAACATCTGGTGCTGGCCCACGTCGGTAACGACGATCGCCTTGCCTTTGGTGATGTTGTAGACCGCTTCCACGACCTGCTGCGGCTTCGGCTGAGCATCGCCCGTTGCCGGCGTGTAGCGCCACTTCGTGGACTGCTGACGAACATCGTCGATGTGCGCCCACCACGGTGCCAGTGCTTGGCGATAGTCGTCGAGGGCACTGCCCTTCTGTTCATCCGCCAGACGGCTCAGCTCGGCCAACACATCGCTGGCACTGCCAACGATCGGGATATCCGCCACGACAGTCTTGGAGATCGCACTCGGGTCAATGTCGACGTGTACGATCGTGGCATCGGGGCAGAACTTACGTACGTTGTTGGTGACACGGTCGTCAAAGCGCGCACCGATGCAGAAGATCAGATCGGCTTCGTGCATAGCCGTATTGGCCTCGACGCTACCGTGCATGCCCGGCCAGCCCAGCGATTGGCGATCATTGCCCGGGAAGGCACCGATCCCCATCAGCGAGGTGGTGACCGGCAGATCGAAGCGGCGCGCAAAAGCGGTCAGCGCTTCACCTGCATTGCCGGAGATCACCCCACCGCCAGCGAACAGCACCGGACGGCGGGCTTCAAGCAGTGCGCTGAAGGCCTTGCGAACCTGCCCGCCGTGCGGACGTACGGTGGCCTGATAGGAGCGCAGATCGACCGAACTGGGCCAGACGTATTCGAAAGCCTTGTCGATGGCCGTCATGTCTTTGGGGATGTCAATGACGACAGGGCCGGGACGACCAGAACTGGCGATATAGAAAGCCTTGCGGATGATGCCTGGAATCTCGCTCGGATGATGCACGGTGAAACTGTGCTTCACGATCGGACGTGTCACACCAATGATATCCGTTTCTTGGAATGCATCTTCACCAATCAGGTGACTCGCGACCTGACCACACAGCACCACCATCGGAATGGAGTCCATGTAGGCCGTAGCAATACCGGTAATGGTGTTAGTGGCCCCTGGGCCAGAGGTCACCAATACAGCACCCGTCTTGCCTGTCGCGCGGGCATATCCGTCAGCCATATGGGTAGCGCCCTGTTCGTGGCGTACCAGAATATGCTTGACGCGATCCTGCCGATGAAGGGCATCGTAGATATGCAGTGCCGCACCGCCCGGGTATCCGAAGAGGTATTCGACCCCTTCGTCCGCCAGCGCGCGAACCACCATATCTGCACCGGATAACATTGTGCTCACGTTGTATTCCCCTTTGCAGGTCCAGTCATCATCACATGTCACTTTGGGCAGAAAGCGGTCTACTGTTCTTGTCCGCTTCCGAGCATGCCAAACACCGTAAATCCCAACCGTTACTGCTGAGCGAAGGCGCCTGGCCGATGGCCCTGACAAGGGCTCTTGTTGTTGCCTTGGGTATTAAGACTCCAATAGTAGCCACTATCTGTCAACACCGTGCCCAAAATAAGCCAATAAAAGAAATTTCATTTAAAAATACGCCAACAACAAAAACAATATGCTCAAAATTAAATAAATAGAGGCATAAAATGCCTTTGGAGAAAATCCGTATTCATACTGCACTGCGCCAGTGCACGAAAGCACCATCATGGGCAGCGCATACCTTATAAACTGCCACAGCCCGCACGGTAACGCCACTTAGGGTTATGAGAATATAGCGTTGGCGTCTAGCGAGAGCAGCCGAGCCCTTCACTGCCCAGCCATGGCGTAGCCATACCAGCCGCTCTGCCCGCATACAAAGCCCTCCTCGCCGCCCACCCCCCGTATCTCTTTGATTAATAATAAATTACGACAGGATAACAAAGTACCTGATTGACACAATTGGTACAGCCCGCTCGGATTGGCAGCGGCACCACCCGTACACAATAAAAATCCCCCAGTGCAGGGGGATAAACTGCACTGGGGGAAAATGGAGACCTCGCCAAGAGGTCCTATCAAGTGTAGACACGCATACTCACGATCGCGAACATGCGTACTCTGCACCGACGCTGGCATCGCGCTACTGCACCTCATGGCACGCCGCTTCACATACGCGTCATCGACATCACTATTCCGTCATGAATGCGCGCATACAGAAATTTCATCACGCGGAAGAAGCACGTGGAAGCACCGCCAGCGGTGCCTGATTTATGCCAACCATCGACACCCGCGCACGATGAACGGATCGTCTTCAGCATGCCACACAGACTTAGAAAGGCCGCGCCAAGCGCGACCGGTGGCAATGATCCGCCACAGGCCATCCCCTATTCATGAGGAGTAGATGCAGAAGCAGCATCGTAAGGAAGACATGCGCAGCCGCGTCCTGCCACGTTGCCGCCTTGATGCAGGTAAGCGCCATCGTCACACCATCAGGTATCGCTCAAGATCAGAAGCGGATGGCATGCTTGGGAGCACCTCTGCGCCATAAGGGCAAAATAAGAAAGCCCCTGCTCCGCAAGGAACAGGGGCTTTCGATCGGCCAAGCTCAGTGGCAAGGCTTAGCTGTTCAGTACCAGCTCACCATCGCGCACATCGACCTTGACGGTCGCACCCGGGGCGTACTTGCCGCTCAACAGAGCCTGCGCCAGCGGGTTTTCAAGCCGCGTCTGGATAGCGCGTTTCAGCGGACGCGCACCGTAGACGGGGTCGAAACCAGCGTCGCCTAGCAGATGCAGCGCATCAGGGGTCAGCTCCAGCGCCAGATCGCGTTCCGCCAGACGGCGGCGCAGGCGATCCAACTGGATGGAGGCGATCCGTTCGATCTGGTCTTTTTCCAGCGGGTGGAACACCACCACTTCGTCGATACGGTTGATCAGCTCGGGGCGGAAGTGCGTGCCCACGACGCCCATCACGGCCGCCTTCATTTCACTGTAGCTTTCGTCCTTGCCGGCATACTGCTGGATGATGTCAGAACCCAAGTTAGAGGTCATGACGATCACGGTGTTGCGGAAATCGACGGTACGCCCTTGTCCATCGGTTAGGCGACCATCTTCCAGCACCTGCAGCAGGATGTTGAACACATCCGGGTGTGCTTTTTCCACTTCGTCCAGCAACAGCACGGAGTACGGTTTGCGTCGCACGGCTTCGGTCAGGTAGCCGCCTTCTTCATAGCCGACGTAGCCCGGAGGTGCCCCGATCAGGCGAGCAATGGAGTGTTTCTCCATGAACTCGGACATATCGATGCGCACCATGGCTTCTTCGGTGTCGAACAGGAAGCCCGCCAACGCTTTGCACAGCTCGGTTTTACCGACCCCGGTCGGGCCGAGGAACAGGAACGAGCCGTTCGGACGATTCGGGTCACCGATACCGGCACGGGAACGGCGCACGGCATTGGATACCGCTTCGACCGCTTCGTCCTGACCGATAACGCGCTGATGCAGCGCTTCTTCCATGCGCAGCAGCTTATCGCGCTCGCCTTCAAGCATCTTCGCGACCGGAATGCCCGTCCAGCGTGAGACCACTTCGGCAATTTCTTCTTCCGTCACGTTGGAGCGCAGCAGTTCCAACTTACGACCTTCCGCTTCGCTCGCTTCGGCGATCTGAGCTTCCAGTTTCGGAATCACGCCGTACTGGATTTCAGACATCTTGGTCAGGTCGCCCTGACGGCGCGCCGCTTCTAGGTCGATATGGGCCTGTTCCAGCTTGGACTTGAACTCAGCCGCGCCTTGCAGGCTGGCTTTTTCGGACGTCCAGACCTGTTCAAGGTCCGCATACTCACGTTCCAGATCGTCGATCTGCTGTTCCAGCACCTCAAGGCGTTTCTTGGTGGCCTCGTCGGTTTCGTTCTTGATCGCTTCGCGTTCGATCTTGAGCTGGATCAGGCGGCGTTCCAGACGGTCCATGGATTCCGGTTTGGAGTCCATTTCCATGCGGATGCGCGATGCCGCTTCGTCGATCAGGTCGATCGCCTTGTCAGGCAGCTGACGATCCGTGATATAGCGCGTAGACAGTTTGGCCGCCGCGATGATCGCACCGTCGGTGATTTCGACCCCGTGGTGCACTTCATAGCGCTGCTTCAGCCCGCGCAGAATCGCGATAGTGTCCTCTTCGGACGGCTCGTCGACGATCACTTTCTGGAAGCGACGTTCCAGTGCGGCATCCTTCTCAATGTACTGGCGATATTCATCGAGCGTGGTGGCCCCAACGCAGTGCAGTTCGCCACGCGCCAGCGCTGGTTTCAACATGTTGCCCGCGTCCATTGCACCATCGGCCTTACCTGCACCTACCAGCGTGTGCAGCTCATCGATGAACAGGATGACACGGCCTTCTTCCTTCGCCAGCTCGTTGAGCACCGCTTTCAGACGCTCTTCAAAGTCACCGCGGAATTTGGCCCCGGCCAGCAGCGACCCAAGATCAAGCGACAGCACGCGTCGGTTCTTGAGGCTTTCCGGCACTTCACCATTGATGATACGACTGGCCAGACCCTCAACGATCGCTGTTTTACCCACCCCCGGTTCGCCGATCAGTACCGGGTTGTTTTTGGTACGACGCTGCAGTACCTGGATGGTGCGGCGAATTTCGTCATCACGCCCGATCACCGGGTCCAGCTTGCCTTCGGCCGCCCGTTTGGTCAGATCGGTCGTGTATTTGTCCAGCGCTTCGCGGGATTCTTCCGCAGCCGCATCGTTCACTGTATCTCCTCCGCGGACGGCATCAATGGCCTGACGCAGCCCCTGTTCGCTCAGCCCAGCACCTTTCAGCGCTTTGCTAAGACCATCGTTCATCTGCAACGCCGCCAACAGGACCAGTTCGGTCGCAACATAGCGGTCGCCGCGCTGCTGCGCTTCACGATCGGCCAGATTGAGCAAGCGCCCCAGCGACGCGCCCATCGTGACGTTGCCATCGAACTGCCCAACGGTCGGTTCCTTGTCCAGCTCGGCATTCAGCACTCGCTCTACCGCTGCCGGATCGGCACCTACACGCTGCACCAGCGAACGGATACCGCTGTCGCGCTCGTTCAGCAGCGCCAGCAGTACGTGAACGGCTTGGAGCTGATTGTTGCCGCGGCCGACGGCAATCGACTGCGCTTCGGACAATGCATTCTGTAGCTTACTGGTAAGACGATCGAGATTCATACGCACCCTCCTGAGCGCTGTGGAGGCATAGGCAGCCTGTCACAGCAGCAAGATTCCGCGCCATGTGGCGCATGTCGACAGAAGACACCTGCCTTGATATCTAGCGTAGTCCGATACGACGAAAGTGGGCGTAGCGGCTGCACTGAGCAGATGACCTGTGCTTTGAATCAGTAGATGGGGATGCCGCAGGGAAGGATCAAGATCAGATCCGAAAGAAAAAGGCAAGGCGCGCTTACTCAATGATTATTCACGCGTAACACCGTAAACGCTTACGCCCCTGCCCGCTCGGCGATGAAATCGATCAGTGCACGCAGTGGTGCCGCTACTTGCCGCGCGGGGTAGTACAGATAGAACCCCGGAAACGCAGGCGTCCACTCATCAAGCAGCTGTACAAGGCGCCCATCGGCCAGCATCTCGTCGACCTGATGCGCGAACTGGTAGCCAATACCATTTCCCTGACAGGCAAGGGTACTGAGCATGGCCGGTTCATCGACGATAATCGGGCCGCTGACGGCCACCTCAAGCCGTTCTCCGCCGCGCTCGAATTCCCAGCGATAGACGCTGCCATCACTCGGGTTGCGATAGGTCAGACAACGGTGGTGCACCAGCTCACGTGGATGCTCAGGGCGGCCATGACGCTCAAGGTAGGCAGGCGCAGCGACAACCTTCATCAGCAGATCCCCGCTCAGGCGTCGCGCAATCATATCGTTGTGCAGTTTCTCGCCCAGCCGGATGCCCGCGTCGAAGCGCTCGGCGACGATATCCACCAGACGATCGTCCACTACCACATCCAGCATGATCTCGGGATAGGCCTCGATAAACTCACCCAGCAGCGGTGCCAGATAGTGAACGGCAGCGACCCTTGAGACGTTCAGGCGTAGCGTACCGGCAAGGCGCGTGTCGGTGTCGCGCAACTCGTCGATCGCGTCTTCCATACGGTTAAACACGGGGCGTAGACGCTGGAATAGCCGCTCTCCGGCAGCGGTCGGCGAGACGCTGCGCGTCGTGCGGTTCAGCAAGCGCACCTGCAAACGCGTTTCGAGCTGGCGAATGGACGTGCTCAGCGTAGAGGGGGTGATGCCGAGATAAGCCGCGGCCCGCGTGAACGAGCCGTGCGTCACAGTCATCATAAACGCCTTCAGCTCAGCGAAGTCGCGTCCGGTAAGCGCATTATTCATTTTCACCCAACAGTATCATGTGGATTCATCGCATTATCCTACGCCGTTTCTGCTGATAGGTTGAACCGTATCCCCGTCACAACAGGAGAACGGACATGGCACGCTTTGAAGGAAAACGACTACTGGTCACTGGCGCAACCAGCGGTATCGGCCTAGCCGGTGCGGTGCGCATTGCCGAAGAAGGCGGACAGATTATCGGCACCGGCCGCAATGAAGAACGCCTAAAAGCCCTGCGCCGGAAGCTGCCCGACAGCGCGACGATCATGGCTCACGATGCAGGCTGTTCCGCACAGATCACCGCGCTGGTTAAGCGGGTGAAAGCGGTGGGTCGACTTGATGGCCTGTGGCTAAATGCGGGGTATGCCGCAATCAAGGCCGTCGATGAGGTCGATGCCGATCATTTCGATGCCATGATGGCGGCCAATGTACGCGGCCCGGTACTTCTGATGGCGCAGCTGGCACCGCTGCTAAATGATGGTGCCTCCGTCGTGCTCACCGGCTCGACATCCGCTTATGAAGGTGGCGCAATGGCGAGCGTCTACGCCGCCACCAAAGGTGCCTTGCTGTCACTGTCGCGCTGCTGGGCCAGCGCGCTGGGAGAACGCGGCATTCGGGTCAATATGCTGCAAGCTGGCCCTATTGATACCGACTTTCGTCATTTTATGGCCGCAGAGGCGCGACGGGCGTTCGAAGCTGACGTCACATCACGTACAGCGTTGAAGCGTATGGGCAGTGCGGAAGAAGCTGCCGCCGTCGCGCTGTTTCTGCTATCGGATGAGTCTCGCTTTGTCACCGGCAGCCAATACGCTGCCGATGGCGGATTGGTGATGCAATAGGCCCAACGTCACAACCTACGCAGAGAGCGTTGATGAAAAGCCACTTTCCCCATGACGATCATCAGCACGATCAGCATCGCCAAACACAGGGCCACAACAGCAACCGTCGCGCCCAGCACCGGTACGGCAACACCGGTCAGCCACGGCAGCAACCCGCCCAGTGCATAGCCACCCGACTGCGACAGGCTGCTAAGCCGAGTGGCTTCATAGCTGGATTCTGAGAAGATCAGCGGCAGTGACAGTGCGATCGGAAACAGACCGCCGGTGCCAATTCCCAACAGCACGGCGGCACTCCATCCCCCTGCGGGCATCAGCAGAATACCTAAGGCGGTCACTCCTGCAAAACCGAGGCTAAGTAGCATCAGGCGCTGGCCCGTGCGGCCCAGCACAATGGGAAACAGTAGGCTGCTCAGCGTCTGCACGCATAGAAACAGAGCCATCAGATAGGCCGCGGTGGATGCCGTTGTGCCCTGCGCCAGACAGACACTGGGCAACCATGCGACGACGGTGTAGTTCACCCCCGCTTGAAGACCGAAGAACAACGTCAGCCACACCACCCCCATAGCGGCCAACCGCGGTGCTGCGGTCGTTCGTGGCGGCGGGGAGTTGGTAGGAACAGACCGCCGTGTCCAGATCAGCAACGCCAGCAGTACGGGCACGGCCCAACAGCCCAGTCCCCACTGCCATGAACCCAACGCTGCGGCCAGATGCGGGGTCGCATAGGCCGACAGCGCAGCTCCGATGCCCATGCTGGCCGCATACACCCCCATGACCGCATGCGATCCGTTTCCAAAGGTCTGCTTGATGAACCCAGACAGCAGCGGCCGAATCAGCGCATCGCCGACACCGACTAGCACTGCGGTCATCGCCAACACTGCAAAGCCGTGTGCCCAACCACGCCACAGCAATCCGATGCCCAGCACGCCTAGCGCTATCCGCATGCTTCGCATCAGGCCCCATCGCCGTTCGACGGCACTGCCCATAAATGACAGCCCGCCCATGCAGATCACGGGAATGGCGGTCAACAACCCGAGCGCCGCCGTGCCAGTCCCCAGCTCGGTCTGGATGCGATCCAACAGTGGTGAAACAGACGCGATGCCCACCCGCAGCCCGATACCAGCACTGACCACCATCAGCCACGGCCATACAGTGTTCATCTTCATCGCACTCTCCTTGCGGTTGCCTATTCAGCACACCACTAGGGTAATGACGCAGAGCGCTGACTTCTTTCGACAGGATCTGCCATTATGTCGAGTAAGTATCAAATACTGAGGGCATTCCGCCATGACCCGACGACACCCCAACGACTAGCACAGCGCAACGACCAGTTCACTGACGGTGCTTCCCCGCCCGGTATTCTTTCGTGCCTATCCGATCGCGGCACGCACGCGCGTTGAGGAACACCGCCACGACTGGTGGCAGTTCATGTTCGCGCGGGAAGGGTTGATGCAGGTGCAGGCTGCGGATACCGCGCTAGTGCTACCACCGGCATACGGCATGTGGATACCAGCGCACTGCGCTCATACGCTGTGGGCCGCGGAAGAGGTGATGTTGGAAAGTCTGTATATCGAGGAAGCCGCACTGGGCGGAACACCGCCTGCCCTGCAGGTCGTGGCCGTGGACGAGTTTGCGCGCGCCTTCATTCATCATGCCTGTACGCATGTTGAGGAAGGCTATGACGAAGAGGGTGCAGCGGGGCGCAAGGTGGCGGTGCTGCTAGAGGTACTGCAGGCGCTGCCCCGTGCCGATTTCATGCTGCCGTTTCCGACCGATCCGCGACTGAACGCGGTCTGCATGGCGATACAGCACGCCCCCCATCTTCCCCATCATCGAGAAGACGCCGCGAGGCGTACGCACCTTTCGCCGCAGACGTTCTCCCGCCGCTTTCTGCGCGCGACGGGCCTGCCCTACCAGCAATGGCGTCAACGCATGCGGCTGCTGTGCTCGCTGGCGCTACTAAGAGAAGGCAAAAACGTGACGGAGACCGCGCTCGCCGTCGGATACGCTACGCCATCGGCATATATCCACGCGTTCAGACAGCTGTTCGCCGTGTCGCCACGTCGGTTCGCTCACTGACAGCTCGAGAACGGCACCTCACATGTCCCCATCCCCCATCGCACAAAAGCACGTCATTCAGACTACACCTTGGCGACATAGCAGGATCAGGTCGACCGCACCGGACATGTCCACCGTGCGGTAGATAGATCAGGGCACAGCCGTGGGCGCTCTGGCCGCTTGCGCCTGAAAGTGTCGGCGCCACTCCTGCGGCGAGACTCCAAAGCGCGCCTTGAAGTGCTGGCGGAAGGTAATCGGCGAGTTGAAGCCAACGGCAGCGGCAATCTGCTCCACTGTCGAGCGGGTGGTTTCCAATGCATTCTGGGCCAGACGCAGCCGCTCCTGTACCCACCACTGGGTCACGCTCTGGCCCGTGGCTTTCATAAAATGGCGGGTCAGAGTGCGGCGGCTCATCGCAATACGTGCGGCCAGTGCATCCAGATCATGTGGGGCAGCGATATTCTGGCGCAGATACTCCATTAACCCGTTGATGCGGGCATCTGCCGTGCTCTGCGGCACGGGGTACTCAATGAACTGCGATTGGCCACCTTCACGGTAGGGAGGCACCACCATGCGCCGGGCAATGCGGTTGGCGACCGCGCTGCCATAGCGCTCTCTGACGATGCACAGGCAGCAGTCGATGGCCGCGGCCGTGCCCGCTGAGGTGATAATGCCGTCATCCTGTGTGTACAGCGCATTAATATCGAGCCGAGCCTCAGGAAAGCAGGCCTGAAACGCGGCTTCATATTCCCAATGCGTCGACGCCTTGCGCCCATCCAGCAGACCGGCATACCCCAGCACGAACGCCCCCAGACACAGCCCTGCAATCCATGCGCCACGGGCATGCGCTGCCTGTAACGCTTCGATCAGCGCAGCACTGGGGCGCTGATGGGGATCTGGCCAGAACGGCAGCACAACGATGTCTGCGGTGGTCAGAGCATCAAGCCCCTGAGCGGCATCCATCATGAACCCTTCGGAGGAATGCTGAATGCCCGGCACCTCTGCGCACAGATTCACCGAAAAGAGCGCTTCCCCCGATGCCCTCTGGCTGAACAGAATACTGGGAACGGACAAATGAAACGCACTGAAATCAGGCGTGACCAGCAGTGCAACGTTCAACGGCGCCATGAGACCTCCTCGGCTCAGTAAATGACGGTCAGAAGATCACCGACTCGCCATCGGCAGGAATGTGGACGTGCTCTGCCACACCGTTGTCACAAGCAAATTCGCGTAGTGCGGCACGTGTTAGCAGGCAGTGATTGATGGCCTCCATATGCGTGGCCACGATCTGTGCATGGGGAGCGGCATGATGAATGCGCACAGCGTCTTCCGCGCCCATGATGATCGCCCCAAACGCCATAATGTGCGCCCAGCCCATATTGGCGATTACCACATCGGGCTGTACAGCCTTGAGCGTATGCTCGACGACAGGCGTCCAGACACTATCCCCTATCAGATAGAGGGTTCCTTCCTCAGCGTGACGGAAAATGACGCCGCAGGCATCCCCCATGCGTTCGGCCGTTGCGGGATCGGCATAGGCTTCATCAGACCCGTGCTGTCCAAGGGTGCGCGTTAGTGTGACATCACCGAAGCGCGTTGCGGCCCCCATCACGGTCAGCTGCGTGAATCCCTGCTGACAGAGCAGCGCACGATCATGTTCGTTCTGGACGAAGATAGGCATCGCGTTGGGGATCCGGTCGATGGCCGTGCTGTCCCAGTGGTCAAGGTGCGTGTGGGTCAGGATGACGGCGTCGACCTCCAGCAAACGTTCGATATCGCAGGGCAACTCGACTAGCGGGTTATAAAGCTGCGAACGGGGTGAGCCCGCAAATCCCGGATAAGTGCCTTTATCGGCCAGCATGGGATCGACAAGAAAACGTTTGTCCGCATAGTGAATGAGCTGGGTGGCATTGCGTACCTGTGTGATCTGCATAAGCGACTCCTTGTTGAGTGAGCCTTTAGCATGCCGTATGGCAGTCACGCTGCCTGTAGCCCTAGCGGCTAAATGCGATGGGATCGGGCCAATGTCGTTTGCCGCAGATCTGTTCTTCTTCATTCATAAAAGAAGCGCGGCAGTCTCCCGATGCTTTGGCTACCGATCACCAAAGCACTTCAGAAAACAGCCGCGCTACTCAACATCCGAGGATGATGGATGTTCATCCCCTCCTCGTTGCCACGATGGGGCTACTGACGCTATCAGCGCGCGGTACACGAAATGCCCATCGCACGGCCTACCCGTCAGCGCCCGCACGTCATCCGTCCTTCACGTTTCACCAGACCTAATCGCATCATCAGGAAACGGCTTCTCGGCGGCCTACATCCTCAACAGCAGGTGCTCACGTTCCCACGAGCTGATGACATGGAAGTAAGCGTCGTATTCGGCGTGCTTAACGGCGATATAGCTGTGCACGAAGCGCTCGCCGAGGATGTCGATGAGCGGCTGGCATTCCCGTAGCAGATCCAGCGCATTCAAGACATTGGTCGGCAGGCTATAGGCTCCGTGCGGTGAGGAATGTACCAGCGGCGGCCGCGGTTCAAGCTGATGCAGTATGCCGAGATAGCCGCAGGCCAGCGTGGCCGCCATCGCCAGATAGGGGTTGGCATCCACGCCCGGCAGGCGGTTCTCGACGCGCGTTGCTGCGGGCACATCAATGGGAACGCGCAGCCCCACCGTCCGGTTGTCATACCCCCATTCGGCGTTGGTGGGCGCACTGCCCGCGCTGGCGCTGGGCATCAGGCGTCGCCACGAGTTGACGTTGGGCGCAAAGAACGGCATGGCCGCGGCCATATAGTGCTGTAGACCACCGATATAATGGGTGAACAGGTTGTTGGGTTCACTGGGCAAACTGGCGAACAGGTTCTCGCCCGTTTCAGCGCTGATCAGACTCTGGTGGATATGCATGGCGCTGCCCGGTTCGTCGGCCATCGGCTTAGCCATGAAGGTGGCGTACATACCGTGGCGCAGCGCCGTTTCACGCATAGTGCGCTTGAAGATCACCACCTGATCGGCGAGGAAGAGTGGGTCGCCGTGCTGGAAATTGATTTCCATCTGACCCGCGCCTTCCTCATGGATCAGCGTGTCGATGCCCAGCCCCTGCTGCTCGCAGAAGTCGTACATCTCTTCGAACAGTGGGTCGAACTCGTTGACCGCGTCGATGCTGTAGGACTGGCGCCCTGTTTCTTGCCGCCCGGAGCGCCCGACCGGAGGTTCCAGCGGGTAGTCAGCATCGGTGTTGGTCTTGACCAGATAGAATTCGATTTCCGGCGCGACCACCGGCTTCCAGCCGCGTTCTTCATACAGCGCCAGTACCCGCTTGAGCACGTGTCGCGGCGATAGTTCCACCGCCTTGCCGTTCATGTAGCAGCAGTCATGAATGACCTGTGCGGTCGGCTCCTCAGCCCACGGTACCAAGTAGGCCGCATGAGGATCAGCCACCAGCTGCATGTCCAGCTCGGAGAAGTTCCAGAAGCCCAGATGCTCGTCTTCGGGGTAGTCACCGGTAACGGTCTGGATAAACACCGAGTCGGGCAGACGCGGCCGCCCTCCGCGCAGGTATTTGTCAGCGGGCATAATCTTGCCCTTCAGTACACCGGTGATGTCGCTCACCAAGCATTCCACTTCTGTAATGCCGTGCTCGCGTATCCAGGCATCCAGCTCCTCGTTGCGAGAATTATCAATGGGAGCGGTATTCGTGACTGTCATGTGAACCCCCGTTCACTCGTTATCAGCGTGCCACCGGACAGCGTCTTTGCCATCCGCGGTGCACATACCATTGTCGACCGCCAAGACCTCAGGTCGATGAAAGACCGTCCTTTCAGGGCCAGCCCCACGCTGGCCCGTCGCTCAGCGCGAGCGCACTTCATTCCATATCTCCTGAAACACCGTCAGCTGCTCGCCCTGCTGCACGGGCAGCAGTTCCAGACGCTTCATCTCATCGTCGGTAGGCAGTGAAGGCGATTCACGCAGTGCGGGGTCGAGCAGCGGCATAGCCGCCTGGTTCGGTGAGGAATACCACGTCCAGTTGGCCAGACGAGCACCGTTCTCGGCCTCCAGCATGAAGTCGATGAATTTGTGGGCCAGTGCGGGATGCGGGGCGTGAGCGGGAATCATCATGCTGTCGACCCACATTTCGCTGCCCTCTTTGGGAATGACATAGCGCAGATACTTGAAGCTCTCCGGATCGGACTGCTTGGCATTGAGGAAATCGCCGTTGTAGCTGATAGCGACTTTATCCACCCCTCTTGCCAGCATAGGCAATACCGACGTGCCATCGACGAAGCCGGTAAAATTGGCGCGCTTCTTGGTCTGTAGCAGCAGCTTGCCCGCTTCGGCCCAAGCCTCGGGCGTGTTGCAACCGCTGCCGTGGTGCTGCCAGGCACACGCCGCAGCGATCATGACACTGCCATCGTTCTGCAGCGCAAACGGCTGGCGCGGGTTCTGCTGAGGATCGAACAGCAGCGACCAACTGTCGGGGGCCTGCGGGAAATCGCGGATGTCGTACACCAACCCCGTCGTGCCCCACAGGTACGGCACGCTATAGCGCAGTTCAGGGTCGTAGGCGGGATGAGTGAACGATGGGTTGAGGTTGTTCAGATGGGGCAGCTTTGTCCTGTCGATAGGCTGAACTAGCCCACCGCTGATCAGACGCGGAATGTAGTAATTGGACGGTACGACAAGGTCGAACTGGCTGTCGCCACCCGACTGTAGGCGCGCATATAGCTCGCCCAAGCTGCCGTAGTACGACTGCACCACATCGACATCGTAGCGCTGCTCAAACGCCGTGATGAGCGCCGGATCCATGTACTCGGTCCAGTTGAAGAGATAAAGCGTTTCACGTGCCTGCGCCAGCATCGCGGTCGAACACAGTACCGCGGTGGCGATCACGCCTCGGGCCATACGGTTAAGCTTCATGGTGATTCTCCGCTCTTTGACTAGAAATGCACCTTCGATATTCGACAGAACACGCTTATGGGGTGGCCTTGACCAGCGGGCGCTCGGCCTGCCGACGCTGCACTCGAAGAGTGACGACCATGCTGCCCAGCGCCGCCAGCAGCCCCCCGCCGATCATCAGCGCCCCAATCGCATTAATTTCGGGCGATACCCCACGCCGTATGGCGCCCCAGATATAGATCGGCAACGTCACGCTTTCGGGGCCAGAAGTGAAGAAGCTGATGACGAAATCATCAAAGGACAGCGTGAAAGCAAGGAAGAACCCGGTCACCAGCGACGGTTTCAGTGACGGTAAGATGAACAGCTGCATGCGCTTCCACGGACTGGCGTACAGGTCCTTGGCGGCATCGAACAGCGTCGGGTCTAGCCCCACGAAGCGCGAATAGATCAGTAACGCTACGAACGGAATCTGAAAGGTGACGTGCGCCAGCAGCATCGTTGTCAGCCCCGGGGCAAGCAGACCCGTCCAGCTGTTCAGACGAACGAAGAACGACATGTCAGCGATCCCGAACACCACGTCGGGCATTACGATGGGCAGGTAGATCAGTGCAATCAGCCAGCCCACCCGTTTGCCCCGGTGGCGATAAAGCCCATAGCCCAGCAGCGTGCCCAGCACGAGGGCCAGACAGGACGACCCCACCGCAAGCACCATTGAGTTACGCAGCGCCGTGATGATCTGCTCGTTACCCAACAGCTGCCGATACCAGCGCAGCGAGAAACCGGCAAAGTGCGTGGCACTGTTGATACTGTTGAAGGAAAAGATCACCACGATGATCAGCGGCAGATAGAAAAACACCATGGCGGCCCACCAGCACGAGGCCAGCCAGGGATGAAATGACCTGCGTTTCATATCACCACCTCCTCACCGCCACCGAACCGACGCCCCAGACGGCGCAGGAAGATAATGCCCAGCAGCGTGGCCAGCAGCATCAGCAAGGCACCCGCGGCACCCAGCGGCCAGTTGGCCCCTTCTGCGAACTGCGTGGCGACCAAGTTGCCGATCATCATCGCGCGGCCGCCACCCAGCAGTTCTGGCACAACGTACATGCCAAAGGCAGGGATCATCACCAGCACCAGCCCTGCCATTAGCCCGGGCAGCGTCTGTGGGAAGATGGCCGTTCGAAATGCCGTGAGTGGCGTGGCATACAGATCGCGCGCCGCCTCGACCAGCCCGTAATCCATCTTTTCGAACGCGTTGTAGAGCGGCAGCACCATGAAGGGCAGAAAGTTGTAGACCAGTCCCAGCATCACCGCGAACGATGAGGGATAGAGGCCCAGCTCGGGCGTCGTGAATCCCAGCGCACTGGCAACGTTTGCCAGTGGCGTCCCTGGTGCCAGTAGGTTCATCCACCCGAATGCACGCACGACCTGATTGATCCACGAAGGCATCACGACCGCGAGAATCATCAGCGCACGCACCGACGGGCGACAGACCGCGATATAGGCCGCGATCGGATAGGCCACCAGCGCGGTGATGCCGCTGGACAGCAGCGTGTACCAGACCGAACACCACAGTGTTTGCAGGTTGCCAGGACTCCAACCAAGGTAGCCGTAACCGGAAAGCTGACCGAAGGCATGCGTCGAGAGCGGCAGGCTGGGCTGACCGTATGAATCGTTAGTCATGAACGCCATGCCGACCAGATAGAGGCTGGGCAGCACCAGAAATACGCCGATCCACAGTGCCGACGGCAGCGTAGTCCACAACAGGTGGCCTACATCGCTCGTCGTGCCCGGAGCGGGGCCTTTGTAGGGTTTGGGAAGTGTCTGAGCCATGGCCGCCTCCTTAGTCGCCGATCATCACGATGTCTTCGGGGTATATCTCGACCTGAACACGATCCCCCACCTTGAAAAGCCGCTCGCCGCAGTTGGCACTGTCGACGACCAAATCGCACTGCTGGCAGCGCACGCGGTATTCCACCGAAGCGCCGCGATAGAAGCGCTCTTCGACGCTCCCCTCAAGACGATTCAGCGCCAGCGATGGGTCAATGCCAGGGCTATCGGGAGCGCTCAGCGCGATGACCTCCGGCCGGATAAGCGCAAAGGCCTGCCGAGCGTCGCCAGCCGATGACGCGTTGAACTGCAGCGTTCCCAGCGCGGTCTGCAGCGTGCTGCCATCACACCGTTCGACGGGAAACAGATTGTCGTGCCCGATGAAGCGCGCCACGAAGCGGTTCACCGGATACTCGTAGATTTCCGCAGGCGTACCAACCTGCTGGATCTTGCCACCGTTGAGCAGCGCGATACGGTCGGACATCACCATCGCTTCGGCCTGATCGTGGGTCACAAATACGAACGTCATGCCTAGCGTCTGCTGCAACCGCTTCAGTTCAACCTGAAGATCGGTACGCAGCCCCGCATCCAACGCCGAAAGTGGTTCGTCCAGCAGCAGCACGTCCGGCTCGTTGATCAAGGCCCGTGCCAACGCAATGCGCTGACGTTGGCCGCCGGACAGCTGATGAATGCGGCGTTCCAGCAAGGCATCAAGCTGCATCCGATGTGCGATATCTTCCACGCGGCGTTTCTGCTCGGCCTTGCCGACCCCGCGTACGCGTAGCCCGAAGGCGATGTTGTCGCGCACAGTCAAGTGCGGGAACAGCGCATACGACTGGAACACGGTGTTAACGCTGCGCTTGTGCGGTGGTGTCTGGGTCACATCGCGACCACCGATCACCACAACGCCCTGATCGGCCTCTTCCAGTCCGGCCAGAATTCGCAGCAGGGTGGTCTTCCCGCACCCCGAAGGGCCCAGCAGGGTAAAGAACTCACCGGCATGGATATCCAGATCAACGCCGTCCAGTGCGATGGCATCCGCATTGAAATAGCGCGACAAACCACGCAGTGAAATCGATGATGCCTCGCGAACCGCTTTGGCGCTGGTCTTCTCACCGCTCACCGAAGACACAGAGGGAGATGCTGTCGTTGTCATGCGACCACTCCTATGAAAAAGACGGGCGTCTACTGATAGACGCCAACAGAGAAATTGACGTCACAGCTTGTCTTTCAGGCGATAGAACAGCGAGGCCATCGCCACCATCGGATCGTTGAACTGACGCGCCATGGGAATACGCCGTGGTGCGAACTGGGAGAACAGATCGAAGCGCTCGGCCTGTCCCCCAATCGTCTCGGCCAGCAGCTGACCCGCCAGCCCGGCCAGCGCCATTCCATGCCCCGAATAACCCTGCGCGAACAGCATGTTCTTACCGTGCAGCCCAAAATGCGGGGTCTGATCGGCCGTTACGCCGACAAGCCCGTTCCAGTAGTAATCGAGCGGCACCTCGGCCAGCGTCGGAAACAGCCAACCGATACGACGCTGTGCTTCAGCCACGCTCTGCCGCCCCCCTAGCAGCAGCCGGTTGTCGTGAGAAATGCGGTAATAGTCGAGCATGTACATCGCATCGCAGACTGCGATACGCGTCGGCAGCGACCCCGCCAGCTGTTCCTCGGTCAGTGGTGCGGTAGCCACGATATGACTGGGGACTCTCACCATGCGCGAGGCCAGCTCGGGCAACAGATCGGTCGAGTAGGCATCTACCGCATAGACAAAGAAGTCGGCCGTCACCCGACCGTTCGCCGTGCAGGCAGCCACTGTTTCACCCGCTGTCGATTCGTCCAGCTGAAGCACTCGACTGTCGCTGTAGAGACGTGCCCCGGCGTGCTGAGCGGCAGCGGCAATGCCAAGCGTGTAGTTGAGCGGATGAAGATGACCAGAATCGGCATCCCAAGTGCCGCCGATATAGCGTTGGGTCACGACCTGCCGATGCATTTCGTCGGCCTCCATCCAACGCAGACCGTGGTAGTCATAGCGCGTAGCCATATGCTCGATCAGCGCTAGCTGCTCTTTCTTGTGGCGAGGTTTGTTCGCCGCATGCAGATATCCCTTGCGGAAATCGCAATCAATGCCGTGTTGCTCGATCAGCTGCTCCGTCAGTGCCACGGCTTCGCAGGTCATCTCCCACACGTGTGCGGCATCTTCGCGCCCCAGCACCTTTTCAATGTGCTCGATCCCCGCACTCAGCCCGGTAATGACCTGCCCCCCACTGCGACCAGAGGCACCATGCCCGAACGTTTCGGCTTCAAGCACGGCCACATCGTAGCCACGTTGGGCCAGGTGCAGGGCCGTCGAGCAACCGGTCAGTCCGCCACCGATGATGCAGACATCGGCATGCGTATCACCCTGCAAGGCAAAGGTCGGAGCCAAGCTCGACTGACTGGTCGCTTCGTAATAGCTTTCATGGGCGATCTGCCGCCCCGTGTCGGCACGCAGCGGCACGGCCTTTTCGGCTCCGCGAGAAGGCTGCTGGGTGGAAAGTGAACGTTCTGCCGGGCGCATCGTTCTCATTGCGGTTATCTCCCGCCCGAAGCCGTGTTCGAGCATCAACGATAGTGAAAGGGGGCAGCACTGATTTCTTCTGATACCGACCTGCCATTCTGATACTTAGGTCGGCTGTGCTTGTGATTCGTCACGATTCATTGTGTGATCACACATGAGATGACATTCAATGCCCTGTGGATGCATTGCAACTCGTGCGCCAACTTTGGCGACAGGCACACGATCGCTTTATGAAAGACCTCTACGGACAAGCCGCGCTAAACGCCAGCAGGCCTGTTGCGCTCTGGGTCGGTGGCGAAAAGTGCCCCCTGTGTAAAAAGGCGTTTTCAATAACGATAAAGGTAGGCGCCGGAAAGCGGCGAGACAGGATAAAGAGACGAACATGAACAATACGCACCAGAACCGTGATACCCCTGATGACGCATTTGCGCCGAAGACGCGCTCTGCGACAGTGCACGATCGGCTGTGTGCCCAGCTGTGCGCGGGCGAGCTTGCGCCGGGAGAAACGATCTCGATCCGAGGCATCGCTCAGCAGCACGGCTGCAGCGCCATGCCCGCCCGTGAAGCGCTGCGCTGGCTGGTGGCCGAAGGCGCGCTGGAGTTCATCGACAGTCGGCGCATCATCGTGCCCAACGTCAGCCGCCAGCGCTTTGAAGAGCTGCTGTTCGCTCGTCGCCAGCTGGAAACGGAGCTGAGCCGTCAGGCCTTCCCGCATCTCGGTGACGACGATATAGAGGCGCTGAACCGCATCGACGATGCCATCGGCACCGCCATTGCCGACGGCGACATGACCGGTTACATGCGCGGTAACCATGCCTTTCACTTCCATATCTACGAGCGCAGTGGATCACGCGTATTGCTGCCGCTCGTGAAGGTACTGTGGATGCAGTACGGCCCCAGCATGCGTTATATCGCGTCACTGTGGAAAAACAGCACGCTGGCCGACGACTTTCACGTGCAGATCATTGATGCCCTCCGCCAGCGCGACAGTGAGCGTTTCTGCGCGGCCATCGCCGCCGACATTGAACAGGGTATGGGGCTGCTGACGATGCAGGTCACACGTTAATGACAGGTGTGATCACAGTAGGCATGCATTCTGCATCCCTTCATCCAGCGAGTGCCTAATATCAAGACACCGTCTTCATAGAACCGCCTGCGATACCGCCCCACACTCGATCGGCACGCGTAGCGGCTCACAGAACGTCGTTCCTTCGGCCCATTCGTGCGTGGTCACCCCACGCCCATAGAGGATTCAGGCATGTCGATTTCGTCTTCTCCTGCCGTCCCGTCTCACGATGCGCTTCGGTGCGTTCCCCGCATTGGCGTAATCGCCGATCAGGGTGAACACAGCGGCGTGGCCGCTCAGGCTGTGATGCAGAAATACCTTGATGCCATCGTACTGGCGGGGGGTATTCCCTTCATCCTGCCTCACGCCTTGGCCAATCACTCCACGCTGTTTGCAGCCGCAATGCGCACGCTGGACGGACTGTTTCTGACCGGCAGTCACAGCAACGTCGAACCCGTTCACTACCCCACCGACGACCAGCGCCCTGAAACATGCCTCGATCAGGGCCGCGACGCGCTGGCCTTCCAGCTGATCGACCATGCGCTGCGCACTGACATGCCGCTACTGGGCATCTGCCGTGGCTTTCAGGAACTGGTGGTGCGCACCGGCGGCAGCCTTTACCGCCACGTGCACGAACTCGACGCTTTTCACGACCACCGCGAGGATGAACGCTTGCCGCTAGAGGGCCAGTACGCACCGGTTCACGACGTCGAACTGACATCGCAGGGGCTGCTGGCACAGCTGTTGCCGGACACGCCAGTGATTCACGTCAACTCCCTGCATGGACAGGGCGCACGCACCCTAGGGGAAGACGTCACCGTGGAAGCCATCGCGGACGATGGACTGGTGGAAGCGATCTCGGTACCCGGACACCGCTTCATTTTGGGAGTGCAGTGGCATCCCGAATGGCAGAGCCGCGCCATTCCGGCATCGCGCCTGCTGTTTGATGCGTTCCTGCATCACGCTTGCGACTACAACGCTGAGCGCTAACCGCGACCCACAACGATTCCGTATCTCCCACATAAGGAGCTTCCCGTGACCCAGCCCTCTTCTGCCGATGTAAACGCATCGCTCGACGCCGATGTGCTGTTGCTGATCGACGGGCAGTGGCAACCCGGCAGCGCCCAGCGCTGGCAGCCCATCGAAGACCCCGCCCGCCAGACCGTCATCGGCCGCATGGCCTGTGCGGAGGACACCGATATCGAACGCGCGCTCAGCGCCGCCAACCGAAGCTTTGCCACATGGCGGCACACCTCCGCACGCGAACGGCGCGCCTTACTGCTCAACGCCGCGGCCCTGCTGTCCGAGCGCAGCGAGACCATCGCCCGTCAGCTCACACTCGAGCAGGGTAAGCCGCTACAGCAAGCGCGCAACGAGCTGGCAGCCGCCTGCGAGGTCGTAGAATGGTTTGCGGAAGAAGCGGTGCGCGCTTATGGGCAGGTCATTCCTGCGCGTCAGGCGCAGGTAATGCAGTACACGCTCAAGACGCCCGTGGGCCCTGTTGCCGCCTTCACCCCGTGGAACTTCCCCATCGGTCAGCTGGTACGGAAACTGTGTGCCGCGCTGGCGGCAGGTTGTACGCTGATTGCCAAAGCGGCCGAAGACACGCCCGCCTCACCCGCGGCCCTATTCGGCTGCTTTCACGATGCGGGCTTTCCTGCCGGGGTGATCAACCTGCTCTACGGTGATCCTGAACACATTTCATCGCGCTTGATTACCGATCCGCGTATTCGCAAGATCTCCTTTACCGGCTCGACGGCCGTCGGCAAGCATCTCGCCCAGCAGGCAGGCCGCCATATGAAACGCATCACCATGGAGTTGGGCGGACATGCACCGGCCATCGTGTGCGCTGATGCCGATATCGCCACGGCGGCACGCCAGCTGGCACAGGCGCGTTTCTACAATGCCGGGCAGGTTTGCATCACGCCGACGCGGATACTCGTGCATGCCGATGTCGTGGACACCTTCACGCACCAGTTCGCCGAGGCCGCGCGCACGCTGAAGGCAGGCCATGGACTGGCCCCCGACACCACCCTAGGCCCAATGGCAACCGCACGCGGCGCGGCGCACCTGCGCGCCCTGCGTGATGACGCCCTCGCTCAAGGCGGAAAGGCCGTACTTCTACCCACGGCAGAACAGGAACACGGCCAATTCGTGCTGCCCAGCATCGTGCGGGACGTTCCGCTGACCGCACGCGTGATGAACGAAGAGCCATTCGGGCCCCTGACGCCGATCAATGCGTTCACTTGTCTGGACGACGCCATTGCCGAAGCCAACCGCCTCCCCTACGGACTCGCCGCCTACGGCTACTCACGCGATATCGGCACCCTGCACCGACTGGCCACCGGCATCGAAAGCGGCATGCTGAGCCTCAACCACTGTGACCTCGCCGACCCAGAGCAGCCCTTTGGAGGCCTGAAAGACTCCGGCTATGGCAGCGAAGGTGGCAGTAGCGCCATCCAGTGCTACCTCGACGAACGGTTCATCACCTGCAACGCAGGGTGATCGCCCTCCACCAGCATGAACGGGCCGCTAGGCTGTATACCGCCAAGGCAGCGCGGCCGTTCATCCAAAAAATCGCCGGAAGGTAGACAGATAGCGGTACCGAATGCAGGAATGCAGGAATGCAGGAATGCAGGATGATGACACTCCGTGGGCACGCTGAGCGCAAGCCCGTTACCGAAGAACATATCGCCTTTTCAGTGTGTTGCTACGGCCAGGGCCGCGCTACGCGCATCTACCCTGGCCGTTTTTCATCAGGCTTGATCGAACCAAATCACCGTTGCCATGCGGCCGGTCTTTTCACCGTCACGGCGATAGGAATAGAAGCGGCCGACATCGCAGCAGGTACAGTCGCCACCACCGTGGATATCGCCAACACCGATGGCTTCGAGCCGCTGGCGCGCCAGCAGGTACATATCGGCCATATAGCGTTCGCCAGAACGGTGCGGCGAGGGAATGAACGCCTTGGCCGCCTGCGGCAGTTTTTCCATAAACGCGTCACGAACCTCGGCCCCCACTTCAAAGCAGCACTGACCAATCGCGGGCCCGAACCATGCAATCACTTCCCCCGGAGCGCAGTCCATTTCACGCACGGCGGCTTCGATCACGCCATCCAACAGCCCTTTCCAGCCAGCATGCACGGCACTGATGCAAGTGCCGTCACGATCGCACAGCACAACGGGCAAGCAATCGGCCGTCATGATAGCGCACCCTTCGCCCGCCACACGGCTGATCGACGCATCAGCTTCGACCCCATCATCAAGTTCAGGCCCCACGACGGTCGTGCCGTGCACCTGAGCCAACCAGTGAAAACGCGTATCGCCTGCGTGCGCGGCCAGCTGACGACGACATTCAGCCACGTCGGCCAAGTTGTCCCCGACATAGTCTCCCACGTTAAAGGCATCGTAAGGCGCCTTGCACGGCCCCCCGGCACGCGTGGTGACCAGCGCCCGGACATTGGCCGGCGCAGGCCAGTCAGGCGTGATGAACTCGCAGGACAGCGGTGACTGAGACATAGCGGATCTCCAGCAGAGTGTTAGCGGATATACGTCTACGTTAGCAGGTTGTGTGCCATCTGGAACAGTCGCGACCAATGGGAACATGTACAACACTGGCACTATCAGCGCGCCCATATATCAGACTATATTTAAAGGTTATTACCTAACACACTTTGGTATGTGCTCGCCGCAGCATAATCAATAATGCTTTTATCGTATCGTTATTACCTTTCAGTAAGAACAGAGAAATAATAACCCTCGTCGCTCACGCGCGACTTTATCAAGAGAGAGCCGTTCCAAGTATTATACGAAGAAAACCTACTAACCTATTGATTTCAAATTCTCGACTCTCCTATTGAACAATACTGGTTATTATTCATTCTATATGTCCCTCATATCTCGATAGGCCGTGATAGCATGATCATCGTTGCGCTTTTCCGAGGAAAAAACATGTCGCATCCCCCTCCATCCACCACCCTCTCCAACCCTTGGTGGGCCTTAGTCGTGCTGTTGGCTGGCACTCTGCTTCCGCCTTTGGATTTCTTCGTCGTCAATACGGCCTTGCCTTTCATCCAACAGGATCTGCATGCCAGTGATACGGCAACGCAGCTGGTCGTATCGGCCTATGCGGCCACCTATGCCGTCTTTTTAATCACAGGTGGGCGTCTGGGCGATCTATATGGCCGTCGCCGTGTCTTTCTTGCCGCCATGGCGGGCTTCTCGCTGTCATCGCTGATCTGTGGGCTGGCGTCTTCCGCCGCGATGCTGGTATTCGGTCGCATCCTGCAGGGAGCCGCCGCTGCCGTCATGGCCCCGCAGGCGTTGGCCTCCATCCACGCCCTGTTTCCCGATACCCATAAGCAGCGGGCACTGGGGCTATACGGCGTAACCTTTGGAATGGCCGCGGTGGTGGGTCAGGTCATGGGAGGCTGGCTGATCGACATTGATCTGTTCGGTCTTGGCTGGCGCAATCTGTTTCTGGTGAATATTCCTGTACTACTGGTGGCCATACCCGCAGCGCTTATGCTGGTGCCGGAAAACCGCGCCGAACACCCGCAGCGTCTTGACCCTATAGGCATTCTGCTGCTGGCGGCGGCGCTGATCTGTCTGATCGTTCCACTGGTAGAAGGCCGCCACCTTGACTGGCCGTTGTGGAGCCTCGTCATGCTACTGGCCTCTCTGCCCCTGTTCCTGCTGTTCTGGCATCACGAACACCGTCTGTTCGCCCAAGGGCGGGATCCGCTGGTCATTCCTGCCGTCTTTGATGCACCGGGGATGGTCCGAGGCCTGCTGGCAACGGTGTTCTTCTACGCCATCGCGCCGTTCTTCCTGCTGTTCGCGATTCATCAGCATGCCTATGCTCAGCTACCGCCCCTGCAGGCGGGGCTAAGCGTGCTGCCACTCGGCGTTGGCTTCCTGATCGGCCCGCTGTTCAGTGGTTGGTGCATCAGCGCGACCTACCAACGCTACGTCGCCCCGGTCGCCATTGTGATTGAGGCGCTAGGCGTATGGGGCACAGGTCTGGTGGCGGCCAGCGACCATGCCTTCTGGCTTTCTATAACGCTGTTTCTGATCGGCGCAGGAGAAGGCATGGCGCTTCCCCCTCTTGTCCGCCATGTCGTGCAGCGCGTCGATCGACGCTGGGCGGGGCTGGCGGCGGGGCTGGTCAACTCGGTACTGCAATGCAGCTCTGCACTGTTCGTGGCCATTGAGGGAGGTCTGTTTTTTCCCCTTGTCGGGCACGCGTTCTGCCCTGCACGCGTGGCGCAAGCCTTCACCATCACCTGTATCGTCATAGGTGCACTGCTGCTATCAGCGCTGCTGGCCTACCCACGGCGAGCGGACACTCTTACCGAATAGCCACGTTATGGCGATGCCCAGCAATAACAAAAGGCCGCTTGATCCGGTGTGAATCAAGCGGCCTTTTTATTGCCTCATTGAACGGGCTCTATTGAACATACAGCTCTCCTACGCAGCGCCCACCCTCATAGATGGTCATGAAGTGGCCCGATGTCAGCAGAAATGGAGGGGCCTCGCTCACCAGACAGCGCGCAAAGCCACGGCCGATGCGACAGTCTCCCTCACCAGCGTTATTTTCAATGTAGAGCACAAGGCTCCACGAGGAGCCTTGGTAGTGCCCTCTCGCGATCACTGCCGTATTGACGTAGTAGTCGCACCGGCAAGGCAGCATGGCCTTGCCGCCATTCTCAACGCTATTCCAGACAATGACGACCGGTACGCCACGTTCATTCATCGTCATCTCATGTCCCTTGCCGTTCGGTGGCACAAAAAGCGAAGCGAGATCTTGAGCGGCCGCCGCCATGTCCAGCACTCAGGCTCGACATGGCGGCTCACATTTAACAACACGGGTGGTACTCGCTCGCGACATCCGTATGTGATGCTGTTACGCCCTAAGACATCTTTGAGCCTTTTGGCGCGGCATTCAGAGCCGTGCGATCACTTCCCATCCCAGCGTTTGAAGATGACGCTCGCATTAACCCCACCGAACCCGAAACCGTTGGAAATAGCGTATTCGCACTCCAGCGCACGAGGCTCACCGCACACGATGTCAATGCCCGCCGCCTGCTCATCGGGATGCTCAAGATTAAGCGTGGCCGGGGCAGTCTGATGACGCAGTGCCTGTACGGTGAACACTGCCTCAAGCCCTCCGGCAGCCCCCAGCAAGTGCCCCGTCGAGGATTTGGTCGAGCTGACGACCACATGGCTGTCCGCGCCGAAAACGTGATGGATCGCGGCCAACTCTCCTGCATCCCCCACCTGAGTGGAGGTGGCATGTGCGTTCAGGTGACCAATTTGATCCGGCCGGATGCCTGCCTGACGAATGGCACGCTGCATAGCGTTGATAGCCCCCGAACCGTCTGGGGCTCCCGCCGTCAGGTGATAGGCATCAGCACTGGTGCCATAACCCACCAACTCGGCAAGCGGCGTCGCACCGCGTTCAAGGGCATGCTCCAGCGTTTCGATGACCAGCACGCCCGCACCTTCCCCCATCACGAAGCCATCGCGATCACGATCAAACGGGCGCGAGGCCTTTTCGGGCGCATCAGGGAAGGCCGTTGACAGGGCACGTGCGGCCGCAAAGCCTCCTAGGCTCACGGTGTCGATACAGGCTTCGGCACCACCACAGACCGCGATGTCCGCTTCACCACAATGAATCATACGGGCCGCATCGCCGATAGCCTGTACACCTGCCGCACAGGCAGTGACGGGCGCACCGATCGGCCCCTTAAACTGGTGACGAATGGAAACGTGTCCCGCCGCCAGATTGACGAGGAAGCCCGGCACGGTGAACGGCGACAGACGGCGGGTGCCGCGCTCATCAACAGTGCGCACACTGTCCACGATGAAAGGGAACCCACCAATGCCCGAGGCAATAATCGTCGCCGAGCGCTGCTGCTCTTCATCCGTGCGAGGAGCCCAGTTGGCCTGCGCCAGCGCTTCATCCGCTGCCATCAGCGCGTACTGGATGAACATGTCCATCTTGCGCAGTTCCTTGGGCACTGCCACACGTGCAGGATCGAATCCGCCTTCGGCATCGTCCTCAATGCTCGGCACCTGTCCGGCTGCGTGTACCTGTAAATCCGCGCGCATCGCATCCGGCAGTGCGCGTACGCCGGAGCGTCCCGCCAGCAGACGCTCCCAGGCACATGCCGTGCTACAGCCCAACGGAGATACCACTCCCATTCCGGTAACGACGATGCGACGCATATTCATTCCTCTTCAACAGATTCATCAGGTACGGGATAGCAAGCCTGCCAATAGGCCTGGATGCGCTTGATGCGCGAAATCATCGGCGGCTGCGCATCCGGTCCCGGCACTAAGAATGTAGTCTCGAACGTCAAGGGTGTCAGAGTTCGACGATCCACGACTATTGGCTCAATTGGTCGATGGTCCGCGCGATTGACCATGGCAATCTCATGCGAGCCTTCTGGAGAGGCGTAACGCTCGCCCCAGTCGAACAGCATCAGAATGACAGGGTGCAGCGCACGCCCTTTTTCCGTCAGCCGGTACTCATAGCGCACGGGTCGCTGCTGATAAGGATGCTTTTCGAGCAATCCCTGATCAACCAACTGAACGAGCCGCCGCGCCAGCATGCTGCTAGATATCCCGAGACTTTTTTCAAGCTCATCGAAACGCGCGAGGCCTTGGATCGCATCCCGGATGATGAGCAGACTCCACCACTCGCCCACGCAGCCAAGGGCGCGTGCGATGGGGCATGGCATTGTGGACAGATCATTAACTTTCATAATAGAAGTCACTCTACAGGGAAACGCTCGGAAAGGGAAATACCCGATGATGAATCTCCGCCACGGCATGCCGTCTGCCACATCGTCCCTTGAGCCTGAAACGAGCGGAGAAGCGGATAGAACTAGAACGCAAAAAGGCGGAGCCACGCTGGTGGCCCCGCCTTTCCTGACATTCACGAATGAACGATGAGTAATCCGGACTTAGAGGCCCAGTTCATCTTCTTTATGAATGACCTTGTGTACCAGACCGTACTCGACGGCTTCGTCGGCACTCAGCCAGAAGTCACGCTCGGTGTCTTTTTCGATGCGTTCCATCGGCTGACCCGTCGCATCAGAGAAGATACGGTTCAGACGCGTGCGCATGATGCCAATTTCACGCGCGTAGATTTCCAGATCGCTGCTCTGACCGCGGAAGCCGCCGGACGGTTGGTGCAGCAGGAAACGCGTGTTCGGCAGGGAATAGCGGTCTTCTTTCTCGGCGGCGGCGTAGATCAGCGCCCCGGCACTGGCCACCCAGCCCGAACCGATGACGATGACGCGCGGTTTGATGAAGCGAATGGCATCAAAGATCATGTCACCGGATTCGACGTGACCGCCCGGCGAGCTGATGAACAGCTTGATCGGCTTGTCGCTCAGGTGCGCCATGACGTGCAGCTGCTGCACGACTTCACGCGCCATCTTGTGCTCGATTTCGCCGGTGATGAAGATCTTGCGCGCTTCCAGTGTGGCTTCCAGCAGCTTCGTGTTGACGATGCTGCCTTCATTGCGTTCCTTGTCGTCGGACATTACACCCCTACTCCTCGGTCAGTCTCTCTGTCGCATGCCCGTATCGCAGGCATGCAATGGGTATCAGCCTATCACACCGCTCCCGCGACGCCATCAGCCGATGACGCCCGAGAAAACGGCATCATTCTTCGCGCAGGCAATCCAGCAGCTGCACCATATCGTCAGGCAACGGCGCGTGGCACATCACTTCCTCTCCCGTTACCGGGTGCTCGAAGCGCAGGCGACGCGCGTGCAGCGCCTGGCGACTGAAATCTTTCAGCGCATCGCGCAACGTCTCGGATGCGCCTTTCGGAAAGCGCAGGCGCCCGCCATAAACGGGATCACCCACCAGCGGCCAGCCTTCATGTGACATGTGTACGCGGATTTGGTGCGTGCGGCCGGTCTCAAGCTGGCAACGGATATGCGTGTGCCCGGCGAAGCGCTCGACCACGCGGAAGTGCGTGACCGCAGGCTTACCATTGCTCACCACCGCCTGCCGCTTGCGATCCTTGGGGTGACGCCCGAGCGGAGCATCGACAGTACCGCCCGCGGTCATGACCCCGACTACGACAGCGTCATACTCACGCGTGACGCTTTTATCCTTGAGCTGATTAATTAGCGAGTGGTGCGCTTCCAGCGTACGCGCCACCACCATCAGGCCCGTCGTATCCTTGTCGAGGCGATGGACGATACCGGCACGCGGTATGTTTTCCTGTGCAGGATAGTGATGCAGCAGCGCATTCAACAGCGTGCCGTCGGGATTGCCAGCAGCCGGATGCACAACCAGCCCAGCGGGCTTGTTGATGACCAGTACGCTGTCATCTTCGTACACCACATCCAACGGGATATCTTGGGCAACCCAATCGCCTTCGGCCTGCAGGGTCGCCTTCAGGCGTAACCACTGGCCGACCAGCACTTTTACCTTAGGCTTGACGGTCTTGCCGTCTAGGGTCAGAGCCCCTTCGCCAATCCACTGTTTGAGGCGCTCACGCGAGAACTCGGAGAACAGCACTGCTGCCGCCTGATCCATGCGCATGCCATGTTCTTCGCGCGTCAGCTGCGCCTCGCGTTCGATGATCTCGGCCGTGGGCTCGGTCATGTGCCATATCCTCGGGGCATTATCGTGCAGGACTATACGGTGTCGATGGACAGAACCCCGGGGGACAACGCGGTGTCATAACACCACGGGGTGCTTTATAGTAGATGTATCATCATACGCCATCGGGTGGCATGGACGCCTTCCGACCGGTCGGCATATAAGGCCTCCGGCAGAAACGTACCGAGCGCGATGCTTTCCGCACCCGACCGCATGACACCGTACACATTCAGAGCGGCGATTCTACCAGAAGCGGGAATGCCGCGGCTTGCCTGACAAGAGGAAAATGATGCGTGCCACTTCACTGAGTGCCATTGTCCTGGCCACCGCACTGCTGGCAGGATGCGCCAGCGGCCCTTCCAAGGAAGTCCTTGCTCGGCAGCCAGAGCAACAGCTTTACCAGCAAGCCATTGAGGCGTTGAACAACGGCCGCTACTCCAGCGCGGTGACCCAGCTCGAAACGCTCGACAGCCGTTACCCGTTCGGCCAGCACGCACAGCAGACCCAGCTGGCGCTGATGTACGCCTACTACCAGATCGGTAGCTGGGAACTGGTACGTTCGACGGCAACCCGTTACGTGCGCCTGCACCCGAACGATCCTCAGGTCGACTATGCCTATTATCTGCGTGGCCTGGCCGCGTGGGAAGCAGGCCGTTTCAGCTTGGAAAGCCTTGATCTGATCGATATTTCCAAGCGCGACCTTGGCTCCAGCCGCGATGCCTACGTCGACTTCAGCGAGCTGGCTCGCCGCTTCCCCAGCAGCCCCTATGCCGCGGATGCCCGTCAGCGCATCATCTACCTGCGCAACGTACTGGCCCGCCACGAACTGCAGGCCGCTGACTTCTATCTGCGCCGCAAAGCCTATGTTGCCGCTGTCGAACGCGGTCGCTGGGTAATCGAGCACTACCCGCAGACTTCCGCCAACCCCGATGCGCTGGCCGTGATGGTCGAAGGCTATATGGGGCTAGGTGCCAAGGACCGAGCGCAGGAAACACTGGCCATTCTTGAGCACAACAAACCGGATCACTCGCAGGTGCGTGATGGTATCTTCCATCCACGCTATGTGAAGGGCACGCTGTCGCTCAACGATTGAAGACGGTGAACGGTGCGTGCCCATGAGACTCGGTAACGGTGCCCCTCGGGCACCGTTTTCCCCGTTGGAGCCTTGCTTATGCCTTTTCGCTACGTCCTGATCGCTGGCCTGATCTGTGCGGCCATCATCTTCATCAAGCGTCGTCGCTATCAGATGCGCAACGACCGTGCTGCTGGCACGCGCGCGCCGATCCGCATGGTGCGCTGTGCCTTCTGCGGTGTGCACATTGCTAATCGCGAGGCCGTGCGCCTGCCCGCCAACCCAGATCAAAATCGGTCAGAGCGCTATTACTGCTCGCTCGATCATGCCAAGCAGGATCAACTCCACCGCGACTGAGCTTCCCTTCACGCTTTTGACTCAAGACCTCCGGCCTTATGACGACGACTCTGAGGCAGCCCCGAGGGCTGCACCTCTTTCGTCTCATGGAGCCAAGCGATGCCGTTTCGACCGCTACCGTATGTCTCACCGTGTGCGCCTTGGGCTGATGACCAAGGGTATACGCTGTTGTCCGTTCTGCTCGCCATGGCCCTTATCAGCGCCACGGCCTTTATCGGGGTAACAGCCTATTCCCACCACAGGGAAGCGGCTCAGCTCAACGCTGCCGAGCGTCAGCTGACAACGCTGATGCAGCAAGGCCGAGCACATGCCCGCCTGCGCGGAACACCTCTTGTGCTTTCGGACAGTCAGCAACCTGAAGGCTTCAGCGACTGGCAACAAGGCATCACGCTGCGCACTAGCCCGCGCAGTGCACCGCTGCTTACTCGCTACTGGCCCACCGGCATTGCCGTTACCGGCCCTGCCCACCGACTGTTTTTCATGCCCCGTGCCTTCGATAGTGCGCTGACCGCTACGTTCGTGCTGTGCACTGCGTCCGGCAGGGGGCGTCGCATCGTCTTCAACCGGGTCGGCTCTGCGCGTTATGAAGACGCCAGCGAGCAGGACTGCCAACGTCGCTGACCCCGCCACAGCTTGGCGTCGACCACTCGGTCATGCTCGAACCGTTCGCGCCGAAGCACGAACTGCCGCAGTAGACGGCAGTCATCGGCATGCGCATGACGCAGCGTGATCCACGCTCCCGTACATCGTTCTCCCTCTGCCGCCAGACACGGCGGCGAAGGTTCGACCCACGTTACTGATTCAAGCCCCGCTACCGACAGAGCACTTACCCCGCAGGCAGCCACTGGCTGTGGAAAACTCAACGTGTTTTGCTGCCAGTGCCACCATAGGCACTGCCACTCGTTTTCCAGCGCAACCTGTTCTTGCACGACCCGCTGACGGTCCTGCACCAACCGCAGGCCATCCAAAATATCTTCGCTGGCACACAGCACCATCAGCATCAGCGCCGCCATCAACCCGACCACAGCGAGCAGCACGGAGCCACTTTCACGACGGGCATCACTCAGAGCCACATACCTCGTCATAGCGATGCCTCCCCCAGCCCGTCGGCCAAGGCAGGGCGTGCCACGTAGCGATCAAGTGCATAACAGGCCTGGGCCAGCGCCGCATGGCAGCCCGTACGATAATGATTCTCCAGCCGAAAAGGCTGACTATCGCTTGCAGCCTCGACGTGCAGCCAACCGCCCTGACCGGCAGCATCAGGCTGCCATGCCATCTGCGTAAGCCCATTGGCGAGACGCTCACTGTTGCGCAACCCTGCATGCTGCACGGTAAGGCGACCATCCGCATGCCAACGGTAGTCGTCCGTAGTGCCGGTCACAAAAGACAGGACCACCAAGGCCGACGCCTCATCACTCCCCACCGTCCAGTGCACCGCATCGGGAAGCGCACTGGACGTAGCGAGCGCCTGCGTCAGCTCAGCGGCCACACTCACAGCCCGCTGTTCGGCCTGCTCGACTGCGGCTATCGCTGCCGAGTAGTGCCACAGTATCAGAGTCACCTGCGCAGCGGCCGACAGCAGTATGGCCCCCAATCCCAGTGCCACAAGGGTACGCAGCAGCATTCCCCCCGCCTCGGACTCGCCCTGCGCGACATCCCTTTCAAGATTCACCCAGGGTGAGAAGACCGTCACTGCTCCCTTCATGCGCAGGGCTCCTCATCCAGACACAGTTGCTGCGCAAGTGGCCAGTCCCCATAGCACTCAGGCAGGGGCCGCTGCCGATCGCGCTGCCAGCGAACAGATAACAGCCGCCAAGGAGGATGCTCACTCAAACAGGCCACACCCGACGGCAGCAACGCGTCTCTCAAAGCCACCCGCCCCGCCAACGAAGCGCCTGCCGCCAACTGATCCGCCGTCGACAATGCCCAGCGCTGCGCCGCCTGCTGTTCAAACCGAACGCCCTCCGCTTTGAGTGTTGCCAGCGAAACGCTCATCAATGCCTGCGTCATAGCCGCCAGCACTCCACAGCTGACCAACGCCTCCCATAGCATGAAGCCGCGGTCATTTACGTCATGCGCTAACAAAAGCATATAGTGCTTCCTCCTGTCTGTGCTCAAGAAGGTCTACGACAAGACAAAGCCGTTCTAGAGACAGGAAGAAAGCGAGTTACCGACAATAGTCAAATATGAGTAATTTAACTCATTATAGGTGCATTTTTAGCACCATTAACTATAGAATAAAAAATCCCCGATGGATCATATTAACCCATTGTCAATTGTCATAATAAATGACGTGCCGTTATAAATAATCACATATCTATTCGCCACAATTGAGAAGGATAGGGATAATAAAATATGATAACGGCCAAAATGCATTCGAAGATGCTATAAACATGTTGCAAGGCGATGTGACTACTGCCGCAGCGCGCTTAACTATTGATCCAAATTTACGTCTTGAGTATTCGAGACGAATAAAAGAAATGTCTGACAGTCTAAAAGAAAAAGTCGCCAATGGCTCTACAACATGGAAACAAGTGGCTCAGGAAACGCGCAATATAATAATGGACTTGATCAGACAAAGGAGCACTCCTCTGGGTCAAGCAATGGCTCACCAATTGAAAGCTACTGGGAAAACGCTAGAAGAGCTTGTCATAAAAAAAGCGACATCCATGTATGGAGAGCATATTCCATTTGAAGCTCTTTCTGCCGAGCAACAAAATAGCGTATATGCAAGCATCGTTGAATCTGCCGGAAGATCGAACAGTGCTGTAAACCAAAGGATGGGGACTTTATCTCGTGTGGGGAAAGGTCTTTTATTCTTGTCTATCGCTATATCTATACGTGAAGTATACAACGCAGATGACAAATTGAATGAAGCTGGGCGACAAACATTCATTATGGGATCGGGGCTAGCCGGAGGATGGGCGGGAGGCGCTGCTGCAGGCTTGGTCTGTGGACCAGGTGCTCCTGTATGCGTCATCGTAGGTGGATTTATTGGAGGTGCACTTGCCGCGAGGGGCGCTGGTAATCTCTGGAGTTGATATGAAAGACAACACTATAGATGTTCAACTTATCATAAGAACTGACCGTACCCAGTATAAATCATCATGTTCGGAAATATGCATAAAAGAGAGCGATACGGGTATCATGGTACCCGGCTGTCTATTAGAAGCGTGTGTTGATGCCGGCAATGGTACTTACATATTGTTCACAACAGATGACACTCTTTTTGAAGAAGCCCTCTATATATCGCATGTCGATCTACATAAAAAATCGACTTTGGACAGCATGACGATGTTCGTCCCTTATGCCACCGGCATATTCAAAATGCTCGCGGTACAAAAAGACAGCATTTTATTCCAATTTATTTCAGAAATACCATGGGAATTATCCATTACGAGAAAGCCCACTTTTTTTACAGGCCGTCTTTATAAGGAAATAAAGAGACGAATAAAAATGAGAAGCACATTGAAGATCAGGAAAAGACTCCCCTCTCCTCTTAAATGAAGAATGTTTGAGCGAAAGGGCCGGAACAACTGACTCATTTCGCTCAAACAACGTGATATCAGTGACTTGCGATAATCCCTGTGCGCAGTTCACGCGGCAGGTTGAAGGTCATGGTTTCCTTACGCCCTTCTAGCTCTTCGGGCAGTCCCGCCCCCAGCTCGCGCAGACGGTTGATGACACCTTCGACCAGTATCTCTGGGGCACTCGCACCCGCGGTCAGGCCGATGGCGGTGCAGCCTTCAAACCATGCCGGGTCGATCTGGCTGGCATCGTCGATCAGGTGAGCAGGCGTATCCATCCGTTCGGCCAGTTCGCGCAGACGATTGGAGTTGGAGCTGTTCGGGCTACCGACTACCAGTACGACATCGCTATCTACGGCCAGCTGGCGCACCGCATCTTGGCGGTTCTGCGTGGCATAGCAGATGTCATCCTTGCCCGGCCCCTTGATGGCGGGGTACTTGTCACGCAGTGCGTCGATAACGGCAGCAGTGTCGTCCATCGATAGCGTCGTCTGAGTGACATATGCCAGATGCTCGGGATCCTTCACGTTCAATGCGGCCACATCCTCGGCATCTTCCACCAGGTAGATGTTGCCACCAAAGCTGTGATCATAGCGCCCGAGGGTGCCTTCCACCTCTGGATGCCCTTCGTGACCGATCAGGATGCACTCTTGGGCGTGACGCGAGTAGCGCAGCACTTCCATATGCACCTTGGTGACCAGCGGGCAGGTCGCATCGAAAACCTTGAGTCCGCGCGCTTCGGCTTCCAGCTGCACCGATTTCGGTACCCCGTGAGCGGAAAAGATCACCAGCGTGTTGTCCGGCACATCATCCAGCTCCTCAACAAAGATCGCACCGCGAGCACGCAGCGTGTCGACGACGAACCGGTTGTGGACAACTTCATGGCGGACATAGAGCGGCGCGCCAAAGATATCGAGGGCGCGATTGACGATGTCGATCGCACGGTCGACCCCCGCACAGAACCCTCGCGGGTTGGCGAGAAGGATCCGCATGGATGGCGTTGAATCGCTCATGGTAAAAGGCCTCGTTGCAGTAATGAACCACCGTGGCACGGCGCATTCAGACATGAAAGCGCTGTCCTTGTCTCTAGGATAGGACAGCGAGGTCTTTGAATAGGCGAGAAGTGACCCGGCACCCTCTGCGGTGCGGGTATCAGCCTATGGGTATCAAGCCGCCGGATCGGAAACTGCGGGTTTCTTACGGCGCAGGCTATCCCAGATCAGCATCAGCATGCCCACCACGATGGCGGAATCAGCGATATTGAAGGCGGGATAGTAGTACGTATTCTGCCAGTGGAATGACAGAAAGTCTGTGACGCGACCGGCCAACACGCGGTCATATAAGTTGCCCAGGGCACCGCCAACGACCAACGCGGCCGAAATGGCCTGCCAGTAGCGGTTGCGCGGCATGCGCATCATCCACACGATCATGCCGATTACGACGGCAATGGCAATGATGGCGAACAGCCAGCGCTGCCAACCGGAATGGTCGGCAAGGAAACTGAACGCTGCGCCGTAGTTGTACAGCAGGCGAAGATCGAAGAAGCCCGGAATAACCGTGACCGCGTCGTTCTCACCCAAATAAAGTCTTACCAGTGCCTTCGATCCCAGATCCAGCACGATCATCAGCACCGATAGCCAGATCCAGCTGATCGCCGATTTCATCGGCTTTCCATCTGGCACCTGATGTCCGTTCGAGTGGCTACTCATGACATCGCTTCCCTGCAATAGAAGTGATAGGAAACACAATGGCAGATACCCCTCGGCATCTGCCATTGCAATGATCCGGACGCAGGCCATGCGCGCTTAAAGAAAGCGACCTCGACCTACGCCGTCTGCCAGTCCCCATGGACAGCGCTCACATCAGCGAGACCGAGACACCTCCGACCAAGGCCGGAAGTGTCCACGAGTACCCGATCAAGCGCTACCGGCGGCACGTCACACGAAGTGACGGACTTCGCCCGGGCCTTCCGGCAGGTTGGCAATGCAGCGTGCGCACAGCGTCGGGTGCTCAGGATCCTGACCGACTTCCGGACGGTGCTCCCAGCTGCGCTCGCATTTCGGATACGGGCTGACACGAACGCTGACCTTGAGACCGTCGATTTCAGTATCCGTTGCATCCACAGCGTCCGCGAGCGGCT
Source organism: Zymobacter sp. IVIA_12111.31 C1 (assembly GCF_047495495.1). GTDB lineage: Bacteria > Pseudomonadota > Gammaproteobacteria > Pseudomonadales > Halomonadaceae > Zymobacter. The sequence continues at coordinate 427,949 of NZ_CP179930.1, read as the reverse complement.
TGAGCATCGCGTCAGATGTCAGCAGTACGAAACGCAGTTCGTCATCCAGACGGCCCAGCGTTGTCAGCAGCGCGTCGTTAGCGAACAGCGTTACTTCAGTATCCAGCGAGCCCTTGACCAGTCCCTGGTTACGCGCGTCTTCCAAGCACTTGTTGACCGCATGTTTGACGGCCATCACGTCTTCCCAGAATTCACGACCGAACGCATCGTCGTTCGGCAGGCAGGTCAGGTCGTCGGCATACTCTTCCAGATGTACGCTTTCGAGACGTTCGCCCGGCAGCAGTCCGTAGATCTCTTCGGCGGTGAACGACAGGATCGGAGAGATCCAGCGCGTCAGCGCAGAGAGGATCTTGAACAGTGCCGTCTGGCAGCTGCGGCGCGCCAGCGAGTCTTCCTGCGTGGTGTACTGACGATCCTTGATAATGTCGAGGTAGAACCCCCCCATATCGCTGGAGCAGAACGTCAATAGCTGCTGATATACATCAAGGAAGCGATACTCTTCGTACGCTTTCTGGATGCGTTCCTGCAGCTGTGCGGCACGGTCGATGGCCCAACGGTCGAGCGCCAGCATGTCAGCAGGTGCCACGCTATGCTTGGCCGGTTCGAAACCGTTGATGTTCGCCAGCATGAAGCGCGCCGTGTTGCGGATACGACGATAGGCATCGGCCGTGCGCTTGAGGATCTCGTCGGAGATCGCCATCTCACCACTGTAGTCGGTCGAAGCCACCCACAGACGCAGGATATCGGCGCCCAGTTTGTCCATGACTTCCTGCGGAGCAACCGTGTTGCCGATCGACTTGGACATCTTGCGGCCCTGAGCGTCCACGGTGAAACCGTGCGTCAGCAGCGAGCGGTACGGCGCGTGGCCGTCGATGCCCGCGCCCGTCAGCAGCGAGGACTGGAACCAGCCACGGTGCTGGTCGGAGCCTTCGAGGTACATGTCTGCACGCGGACCTTCTTCATGCCCCATCGGGTGCGAGCAGCGCAGAACGTGGTAGTGGGTCGTTCCGGAGTCGAACCATACGTCCAGCGTATCCGTCACTTTCTCGTACTTGTCGGCTTCGTCGCCCAGCAGCGTAGCCGGATCAAGGCTGAACCATGCTTCGATGCCCGACTTCTCGACCAAGCGTGCAACGTCTTCCATCAGCTCGACGGTACGCGGATGCAGCTCACCCGTCTGACGGTGGAGGAAGAACGGAATCGGCACGCCCCAGTTGCGCTGGCGAGAGATACACCAGTCAGGACGCTGTTCGATCATGCCCTGCAAACGCGCCTTGCCCCATGCCGGAACGAACTGAGTATCTTCGACACTCTGCTTGGCCGCTTCGCGCAGCGTAGCGCGGCCTTCTTCAGGCTGGTGGTCCATACCGATGAACCACTGCGCCGTTGCACGGTAGATCAACGGCGTTTTGTGGCGCCAGCAGTGCATGTAGCTGTGCACGATCGGGTCGTGCGCCATCAGCGAGTTGACTTCGCGCAGCTTCTCGATGATCAGCGGGTTGGCCTTCCAGATGAACATGCCACCGAAGAACGGCAGATCGTCCACGTAGTGACCATTCGACTGTACCGGGTTCAGGATGTCATCGTTAGTGAAGCCATTGCGACGGCAGGTATAAAAGTCGTCCTCACCGTAGGCCGGTGCAGAGTGAACGATACCGGTACCGGCACCGTCTTCGACGTATTCCGCCAAGAAGACCGGAGAAACGCGGTCGTAGAACGGGTGCTGGAAGCGGATGTTTTCCAGCGCGCTGCCCTGAGCGCGAGCAATGACTTGACCCGTCATCCCATAGCGTTCCAGACACGCTTCATAGAGCGTTTCAGCCAGCAGCAGGATGCGATCACCGGTATCGACCAGCACGTAGACGAAGTCGGGGTGAACGTTGAGCGCTTGGTTGGCCGGAATGGTCCACGGTGTGGTGGTCCAGATAACGATGGAAGTCGTCTTCGGCAGCGACGTCAGACCGAAGGCTGCCGCCAGCTTGGCGCTGTCGTCCGGAACCACTTCAAACGCAACGTCGATGGCATCGGATTTCTTGTCCTGATATTCGACTTCGGCTTCCGCCAGTGCAGAACCGCAATCGAAGCACCAGTTAACCGGTTTCAGACCCTTGAAGACATAGCCTTCTTCAACCAGACGCGCCAGCGCACGGATTTCACCCGCTTCGTTATCGAAATCCATGGTGCGGTAGGGATGATTCCAGTCACCCAGCACGCCCAGGCGGATGAAGCCGGCCATCTGGCCTTCGACCTGCTGTGCGGCGTATTCACGGCACAGTTCACGCGTACGGGCAGCGGACATGTCCTTGCCGTACAGCGTTTCGACCTTGTGCTCGATCGGCAGACCATGGCAGTCCCAGCCCGGCACGTAAGGCGCATCGAAGCCCGCGACGGTCTTCGACTTGATGATGATGTCCTTGAGGATCTTGTTGACGGCGTGACCAATGTGGATGTCGCCGTTGGCATAGGGAGGGCCATCGTGCAGCAGGAACAGCGGCTTGTCTTTGCGCGCGCGGCGAATCATGCCGTACAGGTCCATCTCGGTCCAACGGGCCAATCGCTGCGGCTCTTGCTTCGGCAGACCACCCCGCATCGGGAAGTCGGTCTGAGGCAGGTTCAGCGTATGCTTGTAATCCTTGCGGTCGTTCTTGGAATCGCTCATGGACAACTCGTCGCCTGATTCAGGTCAATTGGAAATGTAGATACAGCGTGCGCCCGGTCAGGACGCAGATTCTGTCACTGCCGGCGCAGTCGCCAGCAGTGTCCAGCCGTCGGCATCGTCACGGCAGAGCGCGCTCAGACGTGATGAACCTTCGGCTCCGGCGGCCATACGCTCGGCGTAATGGTGTCCGGCATCAATGTCACGCATCAGCTGCGCGCGTAAGGCGTCAATGCCATCGAAACGCATCTCTCTACGCAGTCGCTGACAGGGAATGACCGTCAGCCGCTGGCCGTAGAGATTCCCTGAAAAGTCCAGCAGGTGTACTTCCAGCACGGGGCGCGTGCTGCCCACGGTCGGACGCCAGCCAATGTTGGCAACACCCCAGTGCACCTGCTCGTCTTCCGTTTTCACCGCCACAACGTACACACCCTGCAGTGCAGGCGGCTTCATAGGCAGCGGAAGGTTGGCGGTCGGCACACCCAGCGTTCGCCCCAACTGGCGGTCTTGGCGTACTCGCCCTTCATAGCAGAAAGCGCGTCCTAGCAGGCAGGCCACCTGCCGGAAATTCCCTGACGCCAACAACGTGCGCACACGACTGCTGGAGACACGCTCGTCGTCGAGCTGGAAGGTCGCCGCATGCTCGGTGTGGAAGCCGTGCTGCGCGCCCTGCTGCTGCAACAGGGTGAAATCACCCTTGCGATCACAGCCGAACCGGAAATCATCGCCCACCACGACATAGGACGCGCCCAGTCCCTTCACGAGAATCTGCTCGATGAACTGCTGGGCAGACAGCTCGCGCAGGCGCTGGTTGAAGGCCAGGCACAGCACGCGATCGACACCGCAGCGCGCCAGCAGACGCACCTTGTCACGCAGCAGCGTCAGTCGCGCAGGGGCCTGATCGGCGCCGAAGTATTCACGCGGCTGGGGTTCGAACAGCACCACGGTCAATGGCTGATGCTGCTGGTCAGCCAGACGACGCAAACGGTTCAGCAACATCTGGTGTCCCTTGTGCACACCATCGAAGTTGCCGATCGTTACCACGCTGCCCCGGTGTTCGGGACGCAGGTTGTGTACGCCTCTGATCAGTTCCATACGTTCGTCGTCCCGCCAAATGTCGTTCAGGCTCGGTCAGCCCTGCATTCTGAAATCGCGCATCCGCATGCCGGTCAGGAACAGCCAGACGACGTACCCGACCATGGCGACGGTGATTTCAAGCGTCATCACCGATGCACGCTCATAGATGCTCCATTCCAGCCACTGCTGGCGTTCGGGCGTGAACAGTACCAGCCCCGCGCCCATCAGCACGCAGCCACTGGCCAGTCTCAGCATAAAGCGCCACCAGCCCGGCTGGAAGACCAGCACCTTCTCACGGTACAGCGCCCACCCCAGCATGCCCGCGTTCAGACACGCCGACAGCATGGTGGAGGTCGCCAGCCCGACATGGGCCAGATGCTTGTACAGCAACAGGTTGAAGACCATATTGCTCGCCATCGCTATCATGCCGATCTTGACCGGCATCCGCGTGTTCTGGCGAGCGTAGAATCCGGGGGCCAGCACCTTGATCAGCATAAAGGCCACGATACCCACTGACATTACCCGCAGACACTGAGCGGTCATCTCGACGTCATGCACAGTAATGCGGCCGTACTTGAACAGTGTGATCAGCAGCGGCTGTGTAATCAGGAAGATGGCGACCGCAGCAGGCACGCTGACCAGCAGCACCATGCGGATGCCCCAGTCCAACATCCGTGCAAAATGATCCCGATCCTGAGACGCATGGCGTCGCGACAGCGCTGGCAGGATAACGGTACCAATCGCCACCCCGAACACTCCCAGCGGCAACTCAGTCATGCGGTCAGAATAATAGAGCCAGGTCACACTGCCGGCCGTCAACATCGAGGCCAGCATGGTGTTGATCATCAGGTTGATCTGCGCCACGGAGACCCCGAACAGCGCTGGCCCCATCAGCTTCAGTATCCGCTTCACCCCAGGGTGACGGAAGTTGGGCTTGGGAAGCGGTAGCAACCGCAGTTTAGCGATAAAGGGTAACTGGAACCCAAGCTGTACGAACCCCGCCGCCAATACGCCCCATGACAGCACCTTGGCCGGTTCCGGGAACAGCGGCGCGACCTTGACAGCAATGATCATGGTCACGTTGAGGAATATAGGGGTCAGTGCCGGAATCGAAAAGCGTCCCCAGCTGTTGAGGATACTGCCCGCATAAGCGGCCAGCGAGATCAGCAGCAAATAGGGGAACATGACTTCCAGCAGCTGCGTCGTCAGCAAGAACTGATCGGGGTGCTCACGAAAACCAGGCGCGAAGATATACACCAGCTGTGATGAAAACAGCATGCCCAATGCCGTCACGATCGCCAGCACAATCGCCAAGCTACCAGCAACGGCATTGAGCAGATCCCGCGTTTCGCGATGGTTGTCGCGGGTGGCGTATTCCGACAGTACCGGCACAAAGGCCTGATTGAATGCCCCTTCGGCAAACAAGCGACGCATCAGGTTAGGGATGCGGAACGCGACGAAGAAGGCATCAGAGGTCCCCCCCGCGCCCAATAGCGCTGCCACCATCACATCGCGCACCATGCCTAACACGCGCGACAGCATGGTCATGATGCCCACGACCATTCCCGAACGCAGCAGCCCTACCGACTTTTCCTTTGCCATGAGTCGATGTTTCCCGATATCCAAGACCTTTCCCTGAGCGCTACCCGCATCGACGCCGCCTTTTTATGATCCAGCCCGCAATAAACAGGGACCGATCATAGGCAGCACTCTGCGAGAGATGCTCCGATCGCACCTCGACAGCGTAGTTGAGCCAACAGCGGATAGCGCTCGCACGCCGCGCTTTCGATACGCCACCTGTCCCCCCCCTATCTTCAACGGGAAACGGGCAGATACTGCAGCGAAAACACGATGTTCCTGTGACAGGGAAGCGTAGAAATGATTCGCTACCACTACGCCTCGGACGGGGTGCAGAGGACTGCCTGTTGATAATCCATAAGGCAGACATACAAAAAAACCGGCCGGAGCCGGTTTCATGCAACACCTGTCCGGCTTAGGCCGCCAGGTTTTTAATTCGTGCGTTCAGACGACGTTTCAGACGTGCAGCCTTTTTCTTGGCGATGACGTCTTTGTCAGCCATGCGGTCGAGGACCGGCTGAGCAACGCGGAATTCAGCCATGGCAGCGGCATGATCGCCAACCTGGACAGCTTTCAGGACGCGTTTAACGTAGGTACGAACTACGGAACGCTGACTTGCATTGTGCTGACGACGGACTTCTGCCTGACGTGCACGTTTACGGGCTTGTTTACTGTTCGCCACTGTCTACTCCCGGAGATATGACAGATAAGAATCTATGGAATATTGCTGCGTCTGACGCTTGCCGCCAACACCACGAATGCAGTGCCTGCGCGGAGTTCAGACATTCAGGTCCTGTGATCGACATCGCCCTAGCGATGTCACGCCACGTGGGCCATGTCTGAGAGGATGCCGCATTCTATCAGTGAAGCGCTATAAACGCCAACCACTACGACACGCTCTCAAGCATTAGCCCTCGCGACGACGTGCTGCCGGCATGCCATTAGCATGCGGGAGGCAGCATGTACTTATGCTGAGTGCGATGCAGGCTTGCGCGGGCAATACCCGACCAGGCTACATCAGACTCAGCATGATACCTATTCTTCTTTAAAGGCAGAAACAACAACCTGCCATCAAAGCAGTACCAGATCATCCCGGTGAATCAACTCACCGTGATGATCCACTTCATGACCAATGCGCGCCTCAACGTCATCAGTACTGACGCCCAGAATGCGTTCGGCTTCATTGCGGTCGAAATTGATCAACCCTTTGGCAATGCGGCGCCCCTGCTGATCGACGCAGGTCACCAGATCGCCCTTGCGAAAACGGCCACGCAGTGCCTTAACCCCGACGGGCAGCAGGCTGGCACCGTTGTCACACAGGTGACGCACGGCACCATCATCGAGCACGACCGTGCCCCGCGACTGCATCTGACCGACAATCCAGCGCTTGCGCGCCTTCAACGGTTCGTCGGCAGGCTTCAACAGCGTTCCCAGACGTTCGCCTTCCAGCAGCCGCGGAATAATGTCCTTCTCACGGCCACTGGCAATGATCGTCATGGCACCAGAGCGCGCTGCTAGTCGTGCAGCGTTGAGCTTGGTGGCCATGCCGCCGGTCCCTAGCTTGCCACCGCCACCGGCGACGGCATCCAGACGCTCGTCGTCCGCCAGCGCTTCTTCGATCAGCTTCGCGTGCGGATTCTTGCGTGGATCGGCATCGTAGAGCCCGGTCTGGTCGGTCAGCAGGATGAGCGCATCGGCGTCCATCAGGTTGGCGACCAGCGCCCCCAGCGTGTCGTTATCGCCGAGCTTGATCTCCTTGGTGGAGATGGCGTCGTTCTCATTGATGATCGGAATCACCCCCATATCGGTCAGGGTATGCAATGAGTTGCGTGCGTTGAGGTAGCGACGACGGCTCGACAGGTCATCGTGTGTCAGCAACACCTGAGCGCTGCGGATACCGTGACGAGAAAAGTGGCTCTCCCAGCATTGCACGAGGCCGCTCTGGCCGACCGATGCGGCCGCCTGTAGCTCGTGCAACTCGGTAGGTCGCTCGTGCCAGCCCAACCGTACCATGCCTTCGGCAACGGCTCCCGAGCTGACGACGATCGGTTCGATACCTCTCGCCAACAGCCCGACCAGCTGGTCGACCCAGCTGCCAATGGCTCGCCCGTCGAGCCCACGTCCATCATTGGTCAACAGAGAACTGCCGATCTTGACCACAACACGCTTCACATCACGAAGAGCCTGACGCTCTTTTCTGGGGGATGTCATATAGCTTCCGTTCTGGTTTAGCTCACGCCCTGAGCTACGTCATCAGGGCACGTATTCGACCTCGACGTCACTGTCATCATCATCGTCGTCGTCATCCCATGCTTCCGTATCCAGGCCTTTCTGACGACGGCGCCATGCCAGGCGCGCCTCGGTACGCTCTACCGCTTCCTGCTCCATGCGCTCGCGAACACTACGCTCGTGCTCGGCGGCGTCTTCATTATCGGCGATCAGTTCGCGCTGCTCGGTCAACCAGCGGTAGATCGCCTGAATCAGCTCATCGCAGCCTTCACGCGCGATGGCCGAAATCTGGAAGGTGGGGCCGTTCCAACCCAGACGGCCGACGATATCGTCGATCAGCGCCTGGCGCTCGTCTTCGGCCACCAGATCCAACTTGTTGAGTACCAGCCAGCGCGGCTGTTCAGCCAGCGTCGGCGAGAACTGTTCCAACTCCTGCACGATCAGCTGAGCCGACTCGACGGGGTCGCTGCCGTCCACAGGCATCACATCGACGACGTGCAGCAGCAGGCGTGTACGGGTCAGGTGCTTGAGGAAACGCAGCCCCAGCCCAGCACCGTCCGATGCCCCTTCAATCAGCCCCGGCACGTCCGCCATAACGAAGTGCGCGTGACGATCCAGCTTGACCACACCCAAGTTAGGTACGAGGGTCGTGAACGGATAGTCCGCTACTTTGGGACGGGCCGCAGAGACCGAGCGAATCAGCGTAGACTTGCCAGCATTCGGCAACCCCAACAGACCCACATCCGCCATCAGTTTGAGCTCCAGACGAAGCTCGCGGCGCTCGCCCGGCGTTCCTGGTGTCGTACGGCGCGGCGCGCGGTTGGTCGAGGACTTGAAGTGAATATTCCCCAGACCACGGCGTCCGCCCTGCGCCACCTTGATCACCTGCCCGGCTTCTGTCACGTCACCGATGACTTCCAGCGTATCGACGTCGATAAGCGTAGTGCCCACAGGGACCTTGACGTACAGATCGTCGCCCTGCCGGCCGCTCATCTGGCTGCCCTGACCGGGGCGGCCGTTTTCAGCCTTATAGAACCGCTGGTACTTGAAGTCAATCAAGGTATTGAGCGCTTCATCGCCCACCAGATAGACACTGCCACCGTGACCGCCATCCCCGCCATCGGGACCGCCTTTGGGGATGAACTTCTCACGGCGGAAGCTCAGGCAGCCACTACCACCGTTGCCTGCTTCTACCGTAATCGTGGCTTCATCGACGAATTGCATGCGCTATCTCCCGAATACTGTCTGTGCACCGGCATACCGATGACCTTTTCTATGTGACGGCCATTCGCACCGGCAAGCACACATGCAAAAAAGCCCCGCGTGTGCGGGGCTTTCCAGGCGGCACTGATACTGGCCATGCCAGTCAGCATGCCCACCCGTTTACGCGATCATCAGGCCGGTTCGACGCTGACGAATTTACGCTGTTTCGGACCTTTGGTTTCGAACTTGATCTTACCGTCGGTCAGAGCGAAGAGCGTGTAGTCCTTACCAACACCAACGTTAGTACCAGCGTGGAACTTGGTGCCGCGCTGACGAACGATGATGTTGCCTGCTGTAGCAGCCTGGCCGCCGAACAGTTTTACGCCGAGGCGTTTGGACTGGGAGTCGCGTCCGTTACGCGAACTACCTGCTGCCTTCTTGTGAGCCATTGTAGTGCTCCTTCAAGTGAGTTCGTAGAAAATGCGTGTCAGAAATCAGGCAGAGATGCCGGTGATTTTGACTTCGGTGAACCACTGACGGTGGCCCTGACGCTTCATGTGGTGCTTACGGCGACGGAACTTGATGATAGTGACCTTATCACCGCGGCCGTGAGATACGACTTCAGCAGTAACCTTGGCACCGTCAACAACCGGAGCGCCTACTTTGACGTCGTCGCCAGCAACCAGCAGGACTTCGTCGAAAGTAACGGTTTCACCAGTAGCCACTTCCAGCTTTTCGAGCTTGATGGTCTGGCCTTCCTGAACGCGGTACTGCTTACCGCCGCTCTTGATAACTGCGTACATGGTCTTCTCCAAAGGACTCATCTGTTTTGCTACTTGGGTCGACCTGCTTCAAGTGGTTTCGCTCTGGAAACCATCTAACAGGGAGCACGACGAGCTTAAGGCGAAGAATTATACCCTCACGCTAACGTCATCACAATCCCCTTTCACGACCTTCATCCTGTGAATGACGCGGCGTCCAGACAGATCAATACCTTCGGTGCGTCCGAACAACTTCAGATGTGCATACGCGTTCACCTCCTGCGTCACCCCCCCCTTTCCTAAGGGGGAAATGCCCCGAAATGATGCCTTATAGCCCTGTAATGGCGCACTTTTGCTGATGTAATCAGATGGTAAAAAAGCGCATGAAAAATGGATTTATCCCCGCAGGATTCCGCTACGCGCCCTCTCCATAAGGACAGCCCACTTATTCCATTTCTTAAAATTTCTTAAAGGAACAAAGAGTTATCCCATAGTAACCAATCAACTAAAACACTCTTTTATTTGCGCATTTAGGTCTTTTTCAGGCTCTCTTTCTGACACTGTACTTTTGGCGTTTGACGCTTATATAAGCTTCTTGTTATCACTCTTTCGGTTGCTGATTAAAAGAAAATAACCGCGTTTAAATGAGGGAGGCTAACATGCCCTTTCGTTCATTTACTAAAGTCGTGTCAGCTCATCCCGATTCACCCGCTATTATTCATCACAACAACCGATCCGTATCGTATCAAAAACTACTCTCGCTCATTGACGCTATTTCGTGTGGACTAGTAACAAAAGGACTGCGTTCTGGTGATAGAGTTATTCTTCACAGCAAAAATAAAATCGAGCTTATCGCGAGCTACTATGCATGCTTAGCTACGGGCGCGACATTCGTGCCGACCAATCCTCATCTTCCCAATAAAGACATCAGCAAAATCATTTCGGATAGCGGTGCACGGTTCTACCTAGGGGATACCACAAGCTACACGGCCAACCAAAAAGCTGTTGATGGTGCCAGCACGCTAGAAGGTCGCTGGGTCATTGGTATGAACACGCCGGAGGGCAAAGCACAGCCTTGGCAATCGCTGCTGCAACTAGGGAATTCTTTCTCACCACCATCGCTATCGCCTGATATGGTCGCCAGCATTTTCTACACCTCAGGAACAACGGGGCAACCCAAAGGATTTGCATTTTCCCGCAGAGCCATCAGCACCATTATCGACGTCGTACGATCAACCATGGCGCTATCCGTCAGAGCGACCAGCACAGCACCGTTCTACTCCATGGTCGATGTCATAAGCCCTTGGTCGATCCAGACATCGTTCGCTTCGCTGAGCTTGCATCGCCCAGTCATTCTGACCGACACCCATGATCCCCATACGGTGTTAAAGGTACTAAATACTTATCAATTATCTTGGTTTACCGGCACACCCTCCAACTTTAACGACCTTACCGTAGCGGCCCAAGCGCTCGACCATGTACCCGTTCTCAGCGCCACAGCCTGTGTATCCGGGGGCGATACCTGCCCGCTCGAAATCGCTCAACGCTTTCACACCACATTCGGCGGTCACCTACAGAATTCCTACGGGCAGACCGAACAGGGCTGCATCACCATCCACCACCCCGATCTGACCAAGGCCTCCACCCCCGCTCTGGGCTGGCCACTGCCCACGACGGCCATCAAGATCGTTGCTGAAGGCGGGGAAGATGGCGAAGTAGGAGAGCTATTCGTTCGATCCCCCGCCAAGACGGCAGGGCTGTGGACGGACAACGGCATTGAGCCCGTCTATGAAGACGGCTGGATTCCGACCGGTGATTTGGTGCGTCAGCACGCCGATGGCTGCCTAGAAGCGCTCGGCCGCCAGAAGGACCTCATCAAGATTGCAGGCTACCCCGTCTATCCGCTGGAAATCGAGCAAGAGATATTAAGGCACCCAGATATTGCCAGGGCGGTGGTATTCGCCATTCCCGATATTGCAAAGGGGGAATCCATTATTGCCATGATCGAAACACACCGCGGGAAAACGCTGTCATCGACAGCGATAAAGGAGTATCTGGCAGACAAGATCGCTCATTATAAGATTCCAGAACAGATCATGTGTGTCGACACTATTCCCATAGTGAATAACAAAATAAGTCGCCGCCATATTGCGAGGGAATATCTCAGGTCATGTGACAAGGAGGTTAGGCTGCTCGAATAACCCCACCCTTCAGTTAACCACTTATATAGCGCCATTCAATATCGGTATATCAAAATCATACCGAGAGAGTTTTTTACGCCCTAAATAACGAATACGGCCTTACATATAAAGGAGAGACTCCCTTGAACACCATTCAGAACACTATCGTCAATATCCTGATCGATGACCTTTTCATCAGCGTGCCGCGTGATGACATCAATCTCAACGACAACATGCGTGACGTGCTGGGCCTCGATTCACTGGGCTTCAGCGAGCTGCGTGCGCAGTGCGAATACGCCTTCGGCATCAAGATCACCGATGACCAGTTCACCCCGAAACACTTCGATTCCATCGCCACGCTGTCAGCGCTGATCGAACAGCTGAAAGCCAACAGCGCACAGTAGGAGGCCCACTCATGACCACTTCAAGCACTGCTACTGTCGCCACAGCGGCCCCTCGCACCATGGGATTCACCGAGCTCAAGGGGTGGTTGCGCCACCGCCATCCGATGGTCTTTCTGGATCGCGTACTCGACTATGCCCCCGGGGAATACCTCAAGAGCCTGATGGCCGTTTCGGGTCAGACGGACGCCATTTCCGGCCACTTTCCCGAACGCGCCATCTTCCCGGCCAGCCATATGATGCAGGCCGTCGCTCAGTCCGCCATCATCCTGCTGCAAGTATCGACGACCCCCTTGGCCGATGATGAGGTCACCCTCATCGGATCGGTCAAGTCGCGCTTCACGCATATCGTCGTACCGGGAGATTTGGTCACGTTCGACGTGCGCTGCGATCACCTGCGCGATGATTTCCTTACCTTCACCTGCTACGCCACGGTTGGCGAACATGCCGCGGGCACTATCAAAGGGTCGATCATTCGCAAGAACATCGCGGACCTGGGAGAACAGCTATGGTGAATGACTCCCCGGCGGTCTGGGTTACCGGCATGGCGTGGTCCACCGGCTTGGGGGCAGACCTCAAGACAGTATGGGAGGCGCTGCTGGCCGGTGCGTCGGCCATCGACCATGTTCCCACCGAACACGACTTGCGCAGCGATCTTGCCGTCGCGCTTTCCCACCTGCCGCTGGACATGCCGTTAGCGGAACGCCAACACATACTGACCTGTTCGACGCTGGAAACGGCGCTGAACGATGCGGGCATTGCGGCCGATGCGCCTCAGCTAACGTCGGTGTTGGGCACGAGCTATGCCCATCATCTTGATGATACCGCGACCGAATCGCTGTCGGACTGGGCCAGTGCCGCAGCACGCACACTCGGCTTCAAACGTCCCCCCATTGTGGTGTCTACCGCCTGCTCGGCGGGAGCGGATGCCATTCAGGTAGGGCTGTCACTTATCCGCGATGGCGGGGCTGATCTGTGTGTCTGCGGCGGTGCAGACATTCTGTCGGAAGGAAAGCGGCTCGGCCATTCGCGACTGGGCACGCTATCACCCGACGGGCTGTATGCCTTTGACCGCAGCCACAGCGGCACCGTGCTGGGCGAAGGGGCGGCCTTCATCGTGCTGGAATCCAAAGCGCACGCGCAGGCCCGTGGTGCGCAACCCTACGGCTTCATCGTTGGGGCCGGTGCAGCCAACGATGCGGTCAATGCGGTGGCCCCCGATCCGTCCGGCCAGAACGTCATCAATACGGTCGAACGCGCCCTTCTCAGCGCGGGCCTGCATCACGACGATATCGCGCTGATCAACGCCCACGGTACGGGTACTCAGATCAACGACAACGTTGAGTCCATTGCCTATTCCTCGCTGTTTGCCAGTAACGCCCATCCCCCCGTGCTGTTTGCGACCAAAGGGGCGCTTGGGCACACGCTCGGCGCAACGGGTGCGATTGAAGCCATCGTCGTGCTGTTAGCGCTCAACCACCACTGTGCCCCGCCCGTATATGCCCTTCAGCAACCACTGGACGCTCTCAGGCTGCCAATTCCCATCCATACCCCCATGGTAGTGGGTAAGGGCTATGGCATCAGCGTCACGCTGGGCTTCGGCGGCTTCGATACCTGCCTGGTGCTGCAAGGCGCCCAGAGGAGTCTGTCATGAGCACGCTTGCCTCTTCCAACCCTCTCCCCCTTCTTGCTGTTGGCGAAGGAACGGCCAGTACGCCCGATCTGGCGTCGATGAAACCCACTCAAAAAGCGTCACTGTATGCCGACCCGCTGTCGTGGCTGGTACTTAGCGCTGTGGAAAGCGCGGTCGCTTCGACCCGTGATGCACTGGACGCCTCTCGCCGTACGGTCGGCCATATTGTTATCAGTGATACCTGCACGCTGCACACGCTACATGCTATCGCGCGAACGGTGCCTTCCGGCCACGTTTCACCGCTGAAGTTCTCGGGTGCCTGCCCGGGGCTGGTCTGTTGCCTACCCTCGCAACTGCTGGGGTTCAGCGGGCCAAGCATTGCGCTGTCGATGCCCGGCCTGCTGGGCCAGCCTCATGCCATGACACTGGCGCAGACGTGGTTGAAGGATCAGGCGGCGTCACACGTCATTGTGACGGTTCACGATGCCGATGCGTCGGGTCACCGCGTTACCAGCACGGTGTTCACTTGCGCCACTTCGGGAGAAACAAGATGACGACGCCATTGAAACCACTGGAGCCCGACACGATTCAACGCTTCCTTGATGATATGGTGCAAGCCGATCAGGCCCAGCCCATCGCCATTAAGGTCGACGACGTCATCACCGATCTGCGTGCCAAAGGCGTTCAGCCCGGCCACCCCGTCATGGTGGCCATTCCCAACAGCAAAGCCTTCGTCGCGGTGGTGTTCGGCATTCTGGCGCTGGGGGCCGTTCCCGTGCTGCTGCCGTCTTCCGCCCCGCCTGCGCGCATCCAGCGCATCGCCCACATCGTGGGGGCCAGCGCACTGGTCGGGCTGAACATCTCGCCCGCGCTCAGCCCTGCCGACAGCGTGTCAGCACTGGCCGGGGTCGCCAAGTTCGCCTTTATCGATCAACGCGCGCCCCATGCTTACCCCGAACATCACATCATTCTGCTGACATCGGGCACCTCGGGCATCTTCAGTGGCTGCCTGTTCCACATCAACGCACTGCTGCTCAACGCATCACGCCATATCGCCGCCGTCGGTCAGAGCGCCAGCGATCGGGTACTGATTAACCTGCCGATGTACTACTCCTATGCGTTCGTAGCTCAGCTGCTGGCCAGCTTCCTGCTGGGCAACCGAACCGTGATCGCAGGCCCGCCCTTCACTCCTGAACACTACGAACACACCATCCGCCAATACCAGATCACGCTGTCATCGCTGACGCCGCTGATGGTCGATGCATGGCTGGAGGCAAGCGATCAGCCGCTGCCTGAACCGCTGCGCCGCATGACGATCGGGGGTGATGCGTTGTCGACTGCGTCGCTGAAGGCGCTGCTTGATCGTACGCCGGGGCTAGCCCTGTACGTGACCTACGGTCTGACTCAGGCCGGTCCGCGCGTTGCCACGCTGGCAGCGCACAAAGCGCCGCCGAGCAAATACGGTTCAGTGGGACAGCCCTTCCCAGACATTCGCGTCTACCTGCGTAAGGATCACCCTGACGATGACGACGGTGAACTGATCGTCGAAACCGACAGCGGCATGACCCGCCGCATCACCGGTGCTGAGGACGAACCGGATACGCCGCGCATCGGCGATCACCGCATCATCCACACCGGCGACCGTTTCCTGATCGACGACGATGGCTACCTGTTCTTCAAACGCCGCAAGCCCTCCTACGTGATGAGCCGCGGCGAAAAGGTCAGCCTGAAATCGGTCAGCGATATCGCAGAGACCATCCCCGGCGTAGCGCGCGCCGAGGCGTGGGTGCACGAGTACGACGAAGCCTCTGGCAACTCGCTCTTCACCCTGGATGTGTACTGCGAAGACGACACGCTCACCGAAGGGGATATCCGCCGCCAGCTGGGCAGAACACTGCTGCGCAGCGAACAGCCCACGATCATCACCCTGCACGCTGCTGCCGACATCGGCTGGCGCAAGACACCGTCTCATCACGCCGCTACCGCTTCCAAGGAGGTGACGCCATGACCATCGCTTCGCTACCGCTCGTGATATCCGGTGATTCGGACGATGCCCTGATCGACGCCGCCAGACACCTGCTCGCCCAGATCGAACCGCTGGCCGAGGAGGCACTGCTGCCGTTCTGCCTCGAACAGCTCGTACAGCCCCACGGTACGCTGCGCGCCGCCGTATCCGGCCCCGACAAGAAGCGGCTTGTCGGTGGCCTGAAGGCGCTAGTGGAAGGGCGCCCGGCGCGCAATGTGATCAAGGGGGCGGCGGATATCGCGAAGGCACCAGTCTTCGTCTTTCCGGGCCAGGGACCGCTGTGGTCCGGCATGACCCGCGGCCTGATCGACGCCTCCCCGCTGTTCAAGGAGCGCATCACCTTTTACACCCAGGCACTTCAGCCCAGCCTGCAGTGGAGCCCGCTGGAGGCGCTGACCACCGGCCAAGAATTCAAGCGCCTGACCGAAATCCAGCCTATCCAATTCACCATGGCCTCGGCGCTGGCCGATATGTGGCGTGCCTACGGCATCACTGAACAGGCGGTGGTCGGCCATTCCGTCGGGGAAGCGGCCGCCTCCAATGCAGCAGGGCTGCTCTCGCCCGAGGAAGCCGCCAGACTGACCGTCGCGTGGGGGAAAGCGCTGACCCATATCGACGGCCAAGGGGCGATGATTTCTGCCGCCACATCGCTCGATAAGCTGAAACCGCTGCTGGAACGCTGGGAAGATCGCCTGTCGATCGCCGCCGTCAACAGTAAGCGCAGTGTGACTGCCAGCGGCAGTACCGCCGATACCGATGAACTGCTCGCGTTCCTCAATGAAGAAGGACTGTGGGCGTGGAAAGTACCCGGTGGCGATGTGGCAGGCCACAGCGCCATGGTGGACCCGCTCCGCGAGGAAGTGCTCGCTAACGCTCCCACCACGGTCTCCTCCGACACGCGGGCGGCGTACTACTCCTCGGTCATGGGCGAAAGGCTGGCCCCAGAAGACTTCCCCGCCGACTACGGCTTCCGCATTCTGCGCGACACCGTGCGCTTTGCTGACAGCGTGCAGGCCCTGATCCGTGACGGCTATCGCCTGTTCATTGAGGTCAGCCCGCACCCCATTCTCACGAGCATCATCGAAGAACATCTTAATGAAGCGGGCGTACAGGGCGCGGCCATTCCAACCCTTGACCGCCGTAAGGACGATGCAGAAAGTCTGGTGCAGTCCTTCGTACACGCCTTCATCTACGGCGCACCGATCGACTGGCCGCACGTTGTTTCAAGTTTCTTTCCTAAACAAAACATTGATCTATCTCAACTGCAGCACGCCACGCCGGCGCGCGATGCGACCACTCCAGCGGTCAATTCCAACGAGGCAGGTGAGCTGCACCAGCAGTCGCCCGACGCACAGCGCGAGTACCTGCTATCGCTGATCGACCAGGAAACCCAGGCACTGCTGGGTCAGTCGTTCTCCTCGGATACGCAATCATTCCGCGATATCGGCTTTACATCGCTGACCGTCGTCGAGTTCGCACGCGGACTCTCGGCGGCCACAGGTATCGAGCTGCCGTCCACACTGGTCTATGACTACCCGACGCCACACGCCGTCAGCGACTTTCTGCGCCATGAGATGGGGCTGAGCAGCGACGACGATGCTGCTGACGCTTTCAAGGATCGCGTATACGTCGATGAACCGATTGCCATCATCGGGATGGCCTGCCGCTACCCCGGTGGCGTTACAGACCCCGAATCACTGTGGGCCATGATCGAGGAAGGCCGAGACGCTGCCGATCACTATCCCTCGGACCGCGGCTGGGACACCCAGAACCTCTATGACCCCGAACCCGGTCAGTACGGCAAGATTTCAACGCCAACCAGCAACTTCCTCTATGACGCAACGGGATTCGATGCCGAGTTCTTCGGAATCGCCCCGCGCGAAGCTGTCACGCTGGAGCCGCAGCAGCGTGTGCTGCTGGAGGTGGCGTGGGAAGCGATTGAGAATGCGGGGATCAACCCCTCTATGCTGCGCGATTCCCTTACCGGTGTGTATGCCGGGGTGATGGGAACCGAATATGGCAGCCAAATCCAGTTCGCACCCAAAGACGTGGCGGGCTATGGCTACATGGGGACGGCCACCTGCGTGGCATCCGGCCGCTTGGCCTACTGCCTCGGGCTGCAGGGGCCGGCCATCACCCTCGACACCGCCTGCTCGTCATCGCTGGTGTCTATCCATACCGCCTGCGAAGCGCTGCGCAGTAGCGATTGCAGCCTGGCACTGGCGGGCGGCGTGACGGTCATGCCCACCCCCGGGGTACTGATCGACTTCGCACAGCAGCGCGCACTATCACCCGACGGGCGTTGCAAGGCGTTCTCCGATTCCGCTGACGGGGTGGGACTGTCGGAAGGCGCGGGCATGCTGGTGCTGGAGCGGCTGTCACAGGCCAAAGCACACGGGCACCGTATTCTCGGTGTTATCCGCGGAAGCGCCGTCAATCAGGACGGCGCATCGAACGGCCTTACCGCACCCAGCGGCACCGCACAGCAGCAGGTGATCCGCCATGCATGGGCCAACGCCAAGGTCGATCCGCAGGACATCGATATCGTCGAAGCGCACGGCACGGGGACACGTCTGGGCGACCCCATCGAAGCCAATGCACTGCTGGCCACCTACGGCCGCCAGCGCCCAGAACAACAGCCACTGCGACTGGGGTCGGTCAAATCGAACATCGGCCATACACAGGCCGCCGCGGGGGTAGCGGGCGTCATCAAGATGCTGATGGCCATGCGCCACGGCACCTATCCGCGCTCGCTGCATATCACGGCCCCGTCAAGTGAAGTGGACTGGTCGAACGGTTCACTGCAACTGCTGACGGCCTCGCAGCCGTGGCCACGCCCAGAAAGCCGCCCGCGCCGCGCCGCTGTTTCCTCTTTCGGCGTATCGGGCACCAATGGCCATCTGATCGTTGAGGAATACCCCGACGAGCGTGCCGAGATCGCCAGCGAGGACACCACTCATTCAGCACCGCAGGACATGTTCTGGCCGCTGTCAGCGCGCAGCGACGAGGCATTGCACACGGCCGCCGAACGCCTACGCGACTACGTTCAGGCGCATCCAGAGATCGACCCTGTCGACATCGGCTATACGCTGGGCATGTCCCGCAGTCATTTCGCTCAACGCGCCGCCGTCTGGGGACCAACCCGCGACGCCCTGTTGACCGGTCTGAATGCACTGATCGCGGGTCAGGATCATGCGACTCTGGCCGTCGCACGACGTCCCGTTACTCAGAAGGGCAAGCTGGCATTCGTGTTCCCAGGACAAGGATCGCAATGGCCGACAATGGGCATGGCGCTGTACGAGGCCTTCTCGGTCTATCGCCAGACCATTGATCAGATCGACGAGGCTTTGCGCCCTTACGTCGACTGGTCGCTGACCGACGTGCTGAAGGCGCAACCTGATGCCCCATCGCTGGAACGCATTGACGTGGTACAGCCAGCGCTGTTCGCCGTCATGGTGGCGCTGGCACGGCTGTGGGAATCGTTTGGTCTGACGCCGGACGCCGTGATCGGCCACTCTCAGGGTGAAATCGTTGCGGCACACGTATCGGGCGCGCTCAGCCTGCAGGATGCGATCAAGATCGTCGCCCTGCGCTCCAAGCTGATGCTGACCCAAGCCGGCAACGGTGCAATGGCGACCGTCGGTCTGTCGGAAGCCGACGCACGCGCGTTTATCGCCCCGTATGGTGACTCGGTGTCGCTGGCCGTCTTCAACAGCCCTTCCGCCACGGTCGTATCGGGCGATACAGAAGCCGTTGAACGCCTACTCAAAGACTGTAAGCAGCAACGCATCCGCGCCAAACGCATTGCCGTTGATGTCGCGGGCCACTCACCGCGCATGGAGGCATTGCGCCCCGTGCTGATGGCGCTGTTCTCCGATGTGACGCCTCAGGCAACGCGCCTGCCCTTCTACAGCACGGTGGAAGGCTACCCGCACGACGAGCCGCTACCGGGCACTCGACTGGACGCGCACTACTGGTGTGACAACCTGATCCACCCGGTACGCTTCGTGGATACCGTCACGGCGCTTAGCGACAAAGCCAACGTCACCTATCTGGAGTGCAGCCCACACCCCGTGCTGATTCCGCCGTTGGAAGAGACGCTTGAAGAGGCGGGAACCGCACTGGGCACACTGCGACGCAAGGCACCAGCGGTGGCCTGCCTGACCGAAACGATGGCACGCCTGTACACCGATGGGCATGGCATCAGCTGGCGTGCGCTGCACCCTGACGCCCGCATCGTCGATGTGCCGACCTATCCCTTCGAACACCAGTACTACTGGCTGAATGCCAGCGCCAGCGGTGATGTGTCATCGACAGGGCTGCGCGCGGACGACCATGCCCTGCTGGGCGCGATCGTCGATCTTCCCGATGACGATGCCATCGTCATCAGCGGTCGCATCGGGCTGTCAGCCCAACGTTGGCTGGCCGATCACGCCGCCGCGGGTGTGACGCTGGTACCGGGCACGGCCTATCTGGATATGGTCCAGCACGCCGCGGATACCGTGGGCTGCCGCCAGATCAGTGAACTGACATTGCAGGCCCCGATGGTACTGCCTGAAGAAGGCGATCTCGACCTGATGCTCAGCATCGACGCGCCCGATCAGGATGATCTGCGCGCCCTTGCGGTCTATTCACGCCCGCATACTCAAAGCGACAGTGACCCCGCACCGTGGGCGCTTCATGCTACCGCACAGCTCTCTCCCCACGCCTTGTCACCGGTACAAACAGCAACACCGAGCTGGCCGCCGACCGATGCCCAGCCCGTCGATATCGACCAGCTGGAACAGACGCTCGCCGAGGCGGGCTATGAGTACGGCCCGACCTTCAAGGGCATGACCGCCGCTTGGCGCCGCGGCAACGATTTCTTCGCCGAAGCCCAGCTGCCGCAAGGGCTGTCCGCAGAGGGTTATGTCATTCATCCCGCGCTGCTGGACGCGGTACTGCACCTTATCGCCCTGCCGCCGGACACCACCCAGACACACGGGCTGCGACTGCCGTTCTCGTTCAGTCAGGTCGCGCTGTCCGGCCTGCCCGCACAGCAATTGCGCGTCACTCTTCAGACGCTGTCGGACAGTGCCGTCAGCGTCACGGTGAACGATCCCCACGGCCAGCAGCTGCTGTCGATCGGGTCGCTGGCAGTGCGCGAGACTGACCCCAATGCCCTGCGCAGTCTGTCCCGCTATCGCCCAGAACGCGATCTGCTGCGTCTTCAGTGGCAACCGCTGCCTTCTTCTGCTCTCGGCGAGCCGACAGACGCACCTCGCTGGGCCGTGTTGTCATCCCAAGAGGTCGACGGTGCGCTGACCGCACTGCCCCGCTTCTCTGATCTGGAGGCACTGGCGAATGCCGAGCCCCCGGCCGCGGTGATCTGGCCGCTGCCGCTAATCGAAGACGGTGACTCGGCACGGGCAACGCATCAGCTGGCAACGCAGGTGATCAAACAGCTTCAGGCTTGGCTGGCCCAGCCACAGTGGGGCCAGACACCGCTGGTCGTCATCACCCGCCATGCCGAAATCATTGAGGAACCGGAGCGCGCCCAGCTGGCTCACAGCGCGGCATGGGGACTGCTGCACAGTGCACAGACCGAAAACCCCGACCGTTTCGTGCTGATCGATACCGATGCGCCCATCGACGCGCTAGGCGTAATCACACAGGCCCTTGAGCAGCAGCGCCCCCAGTTCGCTCTTCGGCGCGGCAAACTGCTGACCCCATACCTTGCCCGCACCGAGACATCGGCACTGCTGACACCACCCGCCGACACTGCGCTCTGGCACTTGGACATTCCTGCCTCGGGCAATCTGTCCGAAATGGCGATCGTACCGGCCCCCGATCAGGCCCCTTTGCTGGATGACGACAGTGTCCGTATCGCCATTCGCGCCGCGGGCATTAACTTCCATGATGTGATTGCCGCACTGGGATTGATTCCCGCGCAGACGCGCATTGGCTCGGAAGCCGCCGGGGTCGTCACAGCGATTGGAGCAGGCGTTAAGGATATTCAGATAGGCGATCGCGTGCTGGCGCTGGCCGAAAACGCCTACGGCCCCAGCGTCATCGCACACCGGCGCAACGTGCTGCCTATACCACCATCGTGGACGTTTGCGCAGGCCGCAGGAACCCCCATCGCGTTCCTGACCGCGTACCACGCCTTCACCCGCATGGCGACGCTCAAGCCCGGCGACCGCGTTCTGATTCATGCCGCCGCGGGCGGCGTGGGACAGGCGGCCATCCAGCTGGCGAAGCATCTGGGGGCCGAGATATTCGCCACGGCTCACCCGCGCAAGTGGCCACTTCTGCACTCGCAGGGCCTTGCCCAAGACCACATTGCCAGCTCACGCACGCTCGAGTTTGCCGAACAGTTCGAAGACGTGCTGGGCGACCAAGGCATTGACCTTGTGCTGAACTCGTTGAGCGGTGATGCCGTGGATGCGTCCATGGGCTTGATGTCACCGGACGGATACTTCATCGAACTAGGCAAAACGGATATCCGGCATGTCGAAGCGGTTGCGGTTATTCGTCCCGACATCAACTATCTCGTGCTTGATCGCCCAGACCTCGACCCGGTCGACACGCATCACAAGCTCGAAGAACTGGCGATGCTTATTCATGCCGGCGCACTCACGCCGCTGCCCGTGACAGCGTTCGATATTCGCGAGGCATCGGCGGCCTTCACCCTTATGCAGCAGGGTCGCCACAGCGGCAAAGTGGTACTGACCCTTCCGCGCCCGCTCGACCGCAACGGTACAGTGCTGATCACCGGCGGGACTGGCACGCTGGCAGGCTTTCTTGCGCATCATCTGGTCAGCGTCCACGGCATCCAGCATCTGTTGCTGGTCAGCCGCCGTGGACCCGACAGCGAGGGGGCCGCAGCGCTTAAGGAACGGCTTGAAAGCGAAGGGGCACACGTCACCCTCAAGGCCTGCGACATGTCTGATCGTGCTGGCGTCGAAGCGCTACTGGCCGACATTCCGGCAGCGCATCCCCTTACCGGGATATTCCATACGGCAGGGGTACTGTCCGATGCCACGATCGCCAACCTGAGTGAGGACGATATCGACCGCGTCTTCGCGCCGAAGGTCGACGCGGCAGCGCTGCTGCACGAACTAACGCACGATCAGGACCTCGCAGCCTTCGTGTTCTACTCCTCCAGTGCTGGCGTACTGGGCAATCCCGGGCAGGGCAACTACGCGGCCGCCAACCGCTTCCTCGACAATCTGGCGCTGAACCGCCGCCGTCAGGGGCTGCCCGCTACCGCGCTGGCATGGGGCTGGTGGCAGACCATTTCATCACTGGCCAGCGATCTGACCAGCGCCGATCAGGCCCGTATCGCCCGCACCGGGTTCGCACCGATCAGCGAAGAGCACGGTAATGCGCTCGTGGATGCGGCCATGGCACTGCCTTACGGCGCACTGGCCCCTGTTCCCCTTAACCCGCAGACGCTGGCCCGCAATGCCCAGCAGGGCAGCCTTCACCCGCTGCTGGAACAGCTGCTGAGTGCAGGCGCTCTGCGCAAGGCCCGCGCACAGGGGCAACATGTTCCCACCCTAAAAATCGAACTTCAGGCACTGGAAGCCTCGGCGCGACCCAAGCATCTACAGAAGGCCATTGCGGGTGTCATTGCCGCTATTCTCAGCCTTGAGGATGCCTCTGGCATCGCGCTGGACAGCACCTTCAAGGAAAGCGGCATCGACTCGCTGATGGCCCTCGAACTGCGCAACCGCCTAGCCTCGGCGACGGGACTGCGCCTCCCGGCCACGCTGACCTATGACTACCCCACCCCTCTCGAACTGGCCGCCCATCTGGGCGAACTGCTGTCGTCCGACCTAGAAGACGGCACCGATCCCGCGTCTGCTTCCACGGCCTCTACCGAGGATGACACTCGCATCCGGACACTGCTTGCCACCGTGCCTATCGACCGCCTACGCAGCGCTGGCCTGCTGGCTTCGCTACTGCAATTGGCCGACGACAGTGCCCCGGACAGTGCCCCGCTCAACGATATCGATACCGCCAGCATTGACGAACTGGTAGCGCTCGCTCAATTCAACAATGAGGTTCAAGCACCATGACAGCGACACCCTCAACACCGTCCTCATCCGGCAGCAACGAACAGCGTCTTGCCGATGCGCTGCGCAGCAGCCTCCGAGCACATGAACAGTTGAAACAGCGCTACCAGCAACAGGTAGACGCCAGCCATGAACCGATTGCCATCATTGCGATGGGATGCCGCCTTCCGGGCGGCATCGACAGCCCCGAAAAGCTTTGGCAGTGCCTTGAAGACGGTGCCGATGTGATCGGCCCGCTGCCCGACGATCGCGGCTGGGATATCGACGCGCTGTTCGGTGGTGACGCCAACGCCAAAGCTAAAGCAGCCCAGTGGCAAGGTGGGTTCATTGAGGACATCGCGGGCTTCGATGCTGAGTTCTTCCGCATCTCGAACCGTGAAGCACTGGTGATCGACCCCCAGCAGCGCTTTCTGATGGAACTGGCATGGGAGGTACTGGAACGGGCCAACATCGTGCCCGCCACGCTGAAGGGTAGCCAGACCGGCGTCTTCATCGGGTCCTGCTACGACCATTACATCCCGGACATCACCCACCGCACGCCGGAAACCGACGGTTACCGCCTGCAGGGGATGGAGATGAGCATGGCATCCGGGCGCATCTCGTACACGCTCGGGCTCAACGGCCCCGCCGTTACCATCGATACAGCGTGCTCATCATCACTGACCGCGCTGCATCTGGCTGAAAAGTCGCTGCGCGAGAAGGAATGCGATCTTGCCATCGTCGGGGCAACCACACTTATCGCTCAGCCAGACGTGTTCGTTGAATTCACCCGCCAAGGCGGGCTGGCCGCTGATGGTCGCTGCAAGGCCTTTGCTGATGCCGCCGACGGCACGGGCTTCTCAGAAGGCGCTGGGGTGTTGCTGCTGGCACGGCTGTCGGACGCACTGGCCGCTGGCTACCCAATTCATGCCCTGATCCGCGGCAGTGCGCTCAACCAAGACGGTGCCAGCAACGGACTGACCGCGCCAAGCGGCCCTGCACAGGAGCAGGTGATTCGCAGCGCAGTGAAGAACGCGCAGCTGACACTTGCCGAGGTGGATGCCGTGGAAGCACACGGCACGGGTACCACGCTGGGCGACCCCATCGAAGCCAATGCCCTGCTCAACACCTATGGCAAGGCGCACTCCGATGAACAGCCGCTGTGGCTGGGTTCGGTCAAGTCCAACTTGGGCCACACACAGCTGACCGCAGGTGTCGTCAGCATCATCAAGATGGTGATGGCACTGCAGCACGAGCAGCTGCCGCAGACGCTGCACGTCGACCGCCCGACCACCAAGGTGGACTGGCAGGACGGTGGCATCAAGCTGCTGTGCCAGCCACAGCCGTGGCCGCGCGATGCCCAGCACCCCCGCCGCGCGGGGATCTCGGGGTTCGGCTTCTCGGGTTCAAACGCTCATGTGATCGTGGAAGAAGCACCGCTGCTGAACGATGAGGACCCCGCCAGACCGCCGCTTCAGCCCCTCAGCGTCAATCTCCCCACCAGCGTATTGCCTATCTCCGCGGCATCACCAGACGGCCTCGCGGCACAAGCCCGCCAGCTCGCGGAGGTACTGCGTGAAGACACCGACACAGCGCTATCAGACATCGGCTACTCACTGGCGACCTACCGCACTCATTTTGACTATCGCGCGGTCGTGACCGCCGCCACACGCGAGGAAGCTGTAGCGGCACTGGAGGGCATCGCCGAGCAGCGCTTCGTGTCCGGCGTCGCTCAAGGCATACGCACCTCTGGCAACATCGCGTTCCTGTTCTCCGGACAGGGCGCGCAGTGGGCCACCATGGGCCGCGCCCTCTACGCAGCCTCTCCCGTATTCTCTGACGCACTGGATGCGCTGTGCGACGCGTTCGATCCATTACTGCCACAGCCGCTCAAGAGCGTGATGTTCGCTGAAAAATCCAGCAACGATGCGCTGCTGCTGAACAGAACCGACTTCACCCAGGCCGCGCTATTCACGTTCGAGGTGGCGCTCTATCGTCTGCTGGAGCGGCTCGGCATCACACCGGATGCGGTAACGGGACACTCCATCGGTGAAATCGCGGCGGCCCATGTGGCCGGAGTGTTTTCGCTGAACGATGCCGTATGCTTCGTGGCCACGCGCGGCCGTCTGATGCAAGGCATCACCCGCGCGGGTGCCATGGTCGCCATCGAAGCGGATGAAGCCTCGCTGCTAGCGTCAATCGGTGACGATGAACGCATATCTATTGCCGCACTCAATGCGCCCGATTCAACCGTCATCTCCGGTGACGAAGCGGCGGTACTGGCACTGGCCGAACAGTGGAAGCAGAAAGGCAAGCGCACTCACCGCCTGAGCGTCAGCCACGCCTTCCACTCCCCCCACATCGACAGCATCGTCGATGAACTGCGCGACACGCTGGCAACCCTCTCCTACCGGTCGCCGCGACTGCCCATCATTTCGACCGTGACAGGCAAGCCACTGTCTACCGAAGAGGCCTGCTCGCCCGACTACTGGGCGCATCAGGCACGCCGCGCCGTGCGCTTTACTGATGCCGCTCACTGGCTGCTGACGCACAACACCCGTCTGACCTTCGAGGTCGGCCCCGACGGCGTGCTTGCCGCCCTCGGCCGCGCCAACGGCATGGCCCACAGTGGCAACACCGATACGCTCTGGCTGGCCGCCATGCGCAGAGAACGTGACGAAGCCCGCACCCTGCTGGCCGGACTGGCGGCGCTTCACGCCCACGGTGTCACGCCGGACTGGCAGCAGCTACTGCCCGCTGCCGCTCCCGTTTCACTGCCCACCTATCCTTTCCAGCACCGTCACTACTGGCTGACGCTCAGCGAGAGCAGCGCCCCTACCATGCGCCACAGCAGCACGATCGCACTGTCGCATGCATTCCTCGAACAGGGGGTCGAACTGGCCGACCAGAGCGGCTGGATATTCACCGGCCACGTTCGTCCCGATGAACACCCGTGGATCAAGGAACACCGCATCCACGGCGATATCACCATCGCAGGGGCCATGACGTCGGAAATGATTCACCATGCGGGCAAGCAGTTCGGTTATGGCGTGGTCAACGACCTCGTGTTGCAAACGCTGATGACCATTCCCGATGGCGCTTCGGCTGACGTCCAGCTGCGGGTCGAGCTGCCCAACGAACACGGCCAGTGCAAGGCGGCGTTCTACTACCGACCGCGCTTCGACGGCAACAGCGACGAGCTTGAACCGGCGTGGATCAAGCACGCCACGCTATCACTGGGGGCCAGCCCGCAGCAGATCCCCGAGTGGGAGGACATCGACACTACCTGCTGGCCGCCGCAAGGTGCCGAGCCGCTGGACATGGATGACATGTACCGTCACCTACGTTCATTGGGCCCCGGATTCCGTCGCCTCAAAGCGGCATGGCGCAGGCCTGAGGGCATCTATTTTGAAGCAGGTTTTGCCTCTGATGAAAACCTCAAGATCTCTCGCTTTAACATTCATCCTGTACTGCTAGACACGGGCCTCCAAGCGGGCTTCATGAACGCGCCACAGGCGGAAGATGCTCCCGAGCATGTGCTGTTCATGGTCAGCGGTCTGCATGTCTATGCGCAGGGGGCCCGCACTATCAGAGGGCTACTG
The DNA here is from genome assembly GCF_047495495.1 of Zymobacter sp. IVIA_12111.31 C1. Classification (GTDB taxonomy): domain Bacteria; phylum Pseudomonadota; class Gammaproteobacteria; order Pseudomonadales; family Halomonadaceae; genus Zymobacter. Next base: position 400,564 of record NZ_CP179930.1, on the reverse strand, counting down.
ACGACCGATGAGGTCGAGACTAACTACGAGCACAGCGAACACAGCGTGCGCCTGTTCGACGACACTTATACGCCTGTCGCCGAGGTGAAATCCTTTGTGCTGAAATCGTTCGATCCTCAGCAGGCCCGTCCACCGCAGTACTACCGCCCCCCATATCGACTGCTCTGGAAAGCACTAGAAAGCACAGACACCAAGGCTCCTGCCGACATCCAGTGGGTAATTCCGTCGACCTCTACCGTCCCAGCCGCCGCCGCGGCACAGGTTCAGCAGGCGTTGAGCGATATTGATGATGCCCGCGCTTCGCTTACCCAGTCTCCGCCAGACGGCATCACCGCACTGCTGTGCACGGGCACTGAAGACGAATCTCCAGTGAATGCGGCTCACCAGCATCTTCAGCAGGTCACAGAACAGCTGCAGCGCTGGCTGGCCGATGCGCATACCGCCAGCCGTCCGCTGGTGTGGATCACTCGCCATGCCATCGCCACGGACGATACCGAGGACGTGACCGATCTGGCTTGGGCACCACTGTGGGGCCTGATCCGAACGGCTCAGCACGAACATCCCGATCGTTTACTGCTGGTCGACCTCGACGAGGACGAGCGCAGCTGGCAAGCCCTGCCCGCCGCCATCAGCACACTGATCGCGGAGCGAAACCCTCAAGGGGCACTGCGTCAGGGCCAACTGCAAGTGCCGAAGCTGACCCGCACGGTGCCGACCGACCTAGTGCCCCTGCCCGCGGGCAACCACGGAACGCTAGTCCAGAAAGAGGCCTCATCGCTAACGGCCAGCGCCTTTGCTTGGAGGGATGACGCGCAGCCGTCGCTTCAGCCTCAGCAACTGCGCATTGCGGTACGTGCCGCAGCGCTGCCCCAAGCAGGTTTCCACACCGACACCGTCGCCCACGGCATTGCCGGGGTCGTCGAAGCGTGCGGTCACGACGTTTCGGCATGGCAACCCGGCGATCGCGTGATGGTGATCAGCCATGAAAAAGGCCTCCCGGCACAGCTGATCGTCAGCGAACACGATGCACTGCCACAGCCAGCAGGGTGGACGTTTGCCGAGGCGGCCACCTCCATCGTGCCTTACATCGAAACCTGGCAAACGCTTACCCAGCATGCGGCCGCCATCAAAGGTCAGCACCTGCTGGTCGACGATGCCGACAGCGCACAGGGGACTGCCGCCGCATGGCTGGCAGAGGCACTCGGTGCCGACGTGCACGCCATCACACTAACCGGCCAGCTGGCGTCGTCTGCAGAGCACGACAGTGCCGCCATTCACTGCGTACGCCCCGAAGAGGCCAACCGGCTGACCGATATCGACATCACGCTACGTCGGGCGGGTCGCGATACGGCGTTCGACTACGGCAAAGCGGTGACGATCGCCCCACTCACATTCCCCTTTTCATTCAGTGAAGAAGAGGCGCAGACATTGGCCGCAACGCTTGCGTCCGTGCCACCGCTGGCACCCAACGCCACCGATGTCCGCTATGCCGCCCATGCACTGCAACGCCTTGCCCTTAATGCTGACGACGACCGCGCGCTCACCTTTACCGTTCCTCATGAACTCGATCAGAACGGTACCGTACTGATCACCGGGGCCACGGGAGCACTGGCACAGGTCGCCGCCCGCCATCTGGCATCGCGCTTGGGCATGCGCCACTTCCTGATGGCCAGCCGCCGCGGCCCGAATGCGCCTCAGGCCGAACGGATCGTGCAGGACCTCAACGCCCTCGGTGCCGAAGCGACACTGGTAGCCTGCGACGTGGCGAAGGAAGAAGACGTCATCGCCCTGCTTGATGCCGTTCCCGCCGAGCATCCATTGACCGCCGTGCTGCACGCAGCGGGCGTAGTGGACACTGCCATGCTGGATGTCATGACTCCCGAGCAATTGCACAACGTCATGCGACCTAAGGTAGACGCAGCCTGGCACCTCCATCGCCTCACTCGCCACTGCGATCTGGCCTCCTTCGTGCTGTACTCAACCTCAGTCGACCTGCTGACGCAGAAAGGTCAGAGCGGCTACGCGGCCGCCAACATCTTCCTTGATGCACTGGCACACCACCGCCGTCGTCAAGGACTACCGGCCAGCGCACTGGCATGGGGAATGTGGACAGAACGCTCCGAGATGGGCGAGCAGCTTGGCGACGAGCTCATCGACACCATCATGACGTCGGGTCACCTGCCACTGCCGACCCCACAGGGCCTGTCCTACCTGATCTCCGCGCTGGGTACCGGAGCGCAAAGTCATGCGACCGTGCTACTACCAACACGCCTCAATCTGGCCACGTTCCAAGAGGTGCCCTGCGTCGCGCCACTGCTCACCGAGCTGAGCGACAGCGCCACGATCACACGCACGGCCCCGCAGAAGAATATCGCGCAACAGCTGGCGACTCTTTCCGCGGAAGAGCGTCGCCAACGCCTGCTCGAACTGGCCATTCAGCAGGTCAGCGAAGTACTCAATCACCCCGATCCTGGCAGCATCCGCAGCGACGTCACCTTCACCTCGCTGGGTCTGGACTCGCTAACCTCGGTCGAAACCAGCCAGCGTCTCTCGGCGCTGATCGGTACGCGCCTGCCCGCGACCATTATGTTCAATCATGAAACGCCCATCGCACTGGCCGAGTTCCTCGACAGCGTGCTGAGCACACCGAACACCACGGCCATTGCTCCCAGCCCACAGACAGGCACGCTCTACGCCCAGCTCAAGCAAGGGGTCGAACAGCAGCGTGTGCCGGAAACGCTGATGGAGATGGCCAATGCCGCCGGAGCACGCCCCCAGTTCAGCGAGGAAGAAGCCACCGAGCACCTGACCATCCCCGTTTGGGTACGCCAGCAGGGTAATCGCCCTCTACTGGTCTGCCTGAACTCATTCATCCCCGCCGCCGTCGACCTGACCTACCAGCGCCTGATCAACGGACTGGGCGAACAGGTGGATGCGGTCACGATCCCGCTGCCCGGCTATCAGGATGCCGCCCTGCCCGCGACCCCCGCAGCCGCAACCAGAGCGCTTGCCGAAACCATCGTTCGCTGCACGGACGGACGCCCCTTCATACTGCTCGGTTTCTCGACCGGCGGCGTGATGACCTACGCCGTCACCGAAGCGCTGGTGCAGCAGGGCGTGACGCCCGACAGCGTGGTCATGATCGACAGCAGCACGATGAGCACCTCACTGCACGACATCATGAACGAGGTCATGGGCGATTGGCTGACATCCAAAAGTGAGTTCTGGACCTACGATGACCAGGGACTGGGCGCGCTGGCATGGTACGCCACGCTCTTCAGCCAGCACTGGACGCCAACGACACTGCCCGCCCCCGTGTTGCTCATTCAGTCCATGTCACCGCCCAAAGGGGTCGACCCGGTCACACTGGCCTGCCAGTGGCCCACGCTGACGGACAAGGCGGTGACTCCGGGTCGTCACTTCGAGTTGCTGACCACGTACGTGGAACACACCACCGAACGCGTGCGAGAGCTGCTGGAACGTCAGGAGGTACTGCACAGCGTCTCCGAGGACGAGTAGCGCGCACGACACCCAGAAGGCCCGCCGTCCACAGCGGCAGGCCTTCGCCATACAACCGAGGTTATCCGCCCATTTCACAACTCACAGGCATACACCGTCATGACCAGCGACGACGTCGTAAAACGCTTCAACCACTCAGCTCTGTTCGAACGGCTCGGTCTTCATATCTATCACCTCGACGACCACAGCCTTCGACTGCACCTCAACGATGACAACCCCTGCCATCGCGGCGGTTTCGGCGTGCTGGAAGACATCGGCATCAACGGCTCCGTTATCAGCGCCGCCATGGAGGCCGCTATTGGCCTCTGCGGCCTTAACGCGCTGGGCGGCATGCCCTCCGGCGTCATTGAGTTTTCGATGAAACTGCTGCGCATCGTGCGCCACAAACCCGCGTGGATCGAAGCGCAGATCGACAGAAAAAGCCAGCAACTGGTGTTCGTCTCCGCGCGCCTCTACAGCGCCCGAGACAGCGTATGCGCCACCGCCACTGGCATCGTCACGCGGGGATATCACGTCAAACCCGTCCAGCACCACCAGAACGAATAACACCGGCTCAGCAAAGGACGCCGCCTCACCGCACTGCCCAGCGCCATGCGTCCTTCACACGCCCATTGATAGCGACGACTCATAACGCAAACAAACACCATTTGTGACAAGGAGTGCACACCATGGCCACTCGCCAAGAGCAGCTCGCCTACCAGGACTACCCGAAGACAATGAACGCCTATGTGATCCGCTCGGAACGCTATGGCGACCCCATCGACGCTATTCAGCCTGAAGTCATCTCCGTGCCCGCCTTGTCGTCCCACCAAGTGCTGATCCGCGTCATGGCTGCCGGCCTCAACTACAACAATGTCTGGGCCGCCATGGGCAACCCCGTCGATGTCATTGCTGCCCGCCGCAAGCGCAACCGCAACGCCGAGCCGTTTCACATCGGCGGTTCAGAAGCGTCCGGTATCGTGACGGCCGTCGGCGATGAGGTGTCTCACGTCAAACCCGGTGATGCCGTCGTCGTGTCCTGCTCGATCTACGACGCCACATCAATGGAATCACGCACGGCACCGGACCCCATGTTCACGCGTTCTCAGGAGATCTACGGCTATGAACGCAACTACGGCTCATTTGCCGAATACACCGTGGTCGAAGACTACCAGTGCTTTCCCAAACCGGATTTCCTGACCTGGGAAGAAAGCGCCACCTTGATGCTGAATGGGCCCACGGCCTATAAACAGCTGACCCACTGGGTACCCAACAACGTCAAGCCGGGCGACCCGGTACTGATCTGGGGCGCGGCGGGCGGGCTAGGATCACTGTCGGTGCAGATCGTACGTGCACTGGGCGGCCTACCTGTCGGCGTGGTGTCCAGTGAAGAAAAGGGGGAATACATCCGCTCGCTGGGGGCCGTGGGGTACATTATCCGCCAGCACTATCACCACTTCGGACGCTTGCCCAACGTCACCAGCGAAGAACACGACGCCTGGGCAAAAGCGTTTGCCGCCTTCCGTCGCGACTTCTTCAAAGCGCTGGGCCAGAAAGAGCTGCCGAAGCTGGTGATTGAGCACTCCGGCAAGGATACCTTCCCAACATCACTACAGATCTGCGACCGCTCAGGAATGGTCGTCACCGTCGGCGGCACATCCGGCTACAACTGCGACTTCGACGTTCGCCATCTGTGGATGCATCAGAAGCGCATTCAAGGGTCTCACTACGCCAATATCCGCGAGTGCCACGAGTTTCTGCAGCTGGTCAACCAGAAGCGCATCTCCCCAACACTCAACAAGGTCTTTCGCTTCGACGAAGTCCCCTACGCCCACCAGGAGCTGCTCAAGGGGCGGATCAACGGCAACGCCGCCATTCTGGTCAACGCCACCATGCCCGGTCTCGGCCGCAAGGAAGACGCCACGCAACAGGCCGCCCACAGTGCAAGGAACGCCGAGCAGGCCGTGGCCCACCACTGACAGCCGCCCTCGAAGATCAGGGCATGTGCTTACACGCCCGCTCTGAACCTTAAACGACAAAGCCCCCTTCACACATTCGGTGAAGAGGGCTTTTCTGCATGAAGGTATCAGTGCGGGCGCTGATTAACCCGGAAGGCGTAGAACTGCGTCTTCTGACTGGCACTAAAATTGTCGTCAGAAGCGAAGACCAGAATCTCGTTGCCATCGCTGTCGCGCCCAAAGGACACGCATTCGATATTATCGGGCGTCAGTCCCAACGCACGAAAATCAATGACCAGTTGCTTGCGCATCGTCACGATGTCGTTGTGGCTTTCCGTCAGCGATTCAACGCCGGAGATGTCCGTCGCCCCATCGGTATCGGCCAGATAAACCTTGATGGTGAACCCGAAGCCGCTCGCAATGCTGCGCTCAATGACCAGCAAACGATGCTCATCCAGCGCTAGCACCTCCGACACACCATTATCGTTTTCGACCGGACTGGTCAGCGGCCGCTGAGGAATCGCCGACACCGGATAGGCATACTCTGCCGTAGGCTTGCCCGACGTCGGCTCGTAGCGAACGAAGCGCGACAGCGTACCGTGCCGCAGCGATGCCTGCCCGCCGTCCTGATAGAGAGCGGTTTCCATCGCCGCGATTATATTGCCGGAAGGCAGGAACGTCAGCCCCTCGAACGCCATGTTTTCACGAATGCCGGAAGAACGGTCCGAAGTCGGTGCAAACCCGTCAGGCTGTTCGAAATCACGGATGAAATTGCCATCTCGATCCGACACTTTTACCAGCGTCGGCGCCCCCGCCTGACGGCTGCCCTCGGTGGTCCAGTAAACGTTGCCATCAGCCCCCAGTCGGATCGACTCAGGGTCCACGGCATTTCTGTAGAACGATCGGCCACGCTTATTTTTGAGCTGGACGGTGCGCAGAACGGAAACGCCCTGAAGGCCCTCATCCGTCACGTTCAACCCGATCTCATAGAAACGCACAGGGCCGCGCTGCGAACGGTCATCGCTCAGCGCAATGTAACGGCCGGAAGCCGCATCGTAGTCCAACCCAGAAATTCCGCCGAAAGGGATGCCATCAACGCTGTAATCCCACGACAGCGACGTTTCTCCCAGATAGGTCAGCGATAACGTCGCATCACAATCGTTCAATGGGCAGGACGATACGACCTGCTCCCCCACGTCCAGTGCCCATGCCGAAGGAAGCGACAACAGCATCGCCATGGCACTTCCCGCCAGCCAGTTGCTCGTTTTCAAGGTCATACCTCCAGTACTCATTCGATAACAAACGACACTGGACAGCATACGTCCTCAACCACGACCACCTGGCGAACGAGCGTTGTAACCCACTGATCTCACAACCCTTCACATGGAACTAAAAGTGAATCAATGCGATTCTACCTGCCAGCGCAGAGGGCTGCCCTGCCCACGGTAACCTGGCACATGGATGTGATGCTCATCCTGCCACTGCCACGACATTTCCTGCGCCTGTTCACGCTGTTCAGGCGTCATCTGCTTCTCAATGGCGTGTTTCTCGCTCGCCATCCCGGTTCCCCCAAGATCGCTGTAGAACCAAGCCTTGACGAGATCCCGCTCTTCTCCTTCCACCAAAAGCGGAACGAGTATTGAAATCGCAAACAAGTTGTCGTGGTTGAGAGACCGTTCCAGCCAATAAATCGCCTCTTTCTTGTTCTTAATTTCATCCTCCTCCATCAACCACTGTCCCAGTGTTTGCTCCTCGTCGGCCGAAGGATGGTCAGCTCTTACCAGTACTTCTCTTAATAATTTCACCGCTTTCTTTTCATTTTTTAATTTTTTCCCATTCATTCCATTTTTATATACATCAGACATAAAATATCCGGCACTACTATTCCCTTCAGTAGCAGCAGATGATATCAGAGCGATTCCTCTTTCATCATTATTTCCCTTTACCATCAAGAGCCACCATCCAAGCGAGTATCTTGCTTGAATAAATCGTCCTGTCATTTTTTGAAGAATTTCCACACCTTTGTCTCTATTTTCTATGTTATCGCTTTTGAGCATCATTCTTGCCTCATAGAATGCTCTATCATCAACTTTAATATTATTTGCTTGTGCATTACAGGAAAATAGCAGTAACAAACACGCCACAATACCCTTCATATATCCCCCATGAAGTGAGCGGAAGTAAAACACATAGATAAAAACACGGTGCGATTCACCATCGGGAACTAACTGCACATGCCATGAAGAAAATAAATATCTTCTTCATGGCGTTAAATCTCATAATCTATAGGCATAAATCTATCACAGCGCTTGCTCTCGCTTATTCCTATCTTCTTTCGTCGTTTTCAAGATTGATATCAATGCGATTCTACCTGCCAGCGCAGAGGACTGCCCTGCCCACGATAGCCCGGTGCATGTGTATGGTGTTCATCCTGCCACTGCCACGACATTTCCCGCGCCTGTTCGAGCTGTTCAGGCGTCATCTGCTTCTCTATATCGTGCCGCTCATTAGCCATCGAAGACCCGCCCATGACGCTATAGAACCACGCTTTAACCAAATCCTTATTTTTACCACTAGAAAAAATAGGGACCAGTCTGCGTCCTGCAAACAGGTATCCACGATTGGCTGCTTTCTCTAACCAGTAAATGGCCTCATCTTCCTTATTGCTTTTTTGAAGCAATTCACCCAGAAGACATTCAAGTTCTCCTGAGCTATCTTTCTGCTGGCGAAGTATTTCCTCTAAAATATAAATAGCTCTATTATTGTTTTCCGGGAACAACTTTCTATCTACATGACTGCCATAGTAAAAATTCAGTAGAAAGTTTCCGGCAACCATATCCCCTTCTCGAAAAGACGATTCTAATAATAGCTTTGACTTTATCATATTTTGGGGATCATCTCCTGTATCACCAGAGGAAATCGTAATCGCTAACACTCTTCGCGACACAACAGAAAGCCCCGTAATGGGAGTCAAATCCCTTATACCTTCTTCACGCTGGCCAAGGTAAATTTTGTGACGAGCACTATTAATCAAGCAGCTATAGTCAGTTGAACCACAATGTTTTTCATCGCAATAAGCTCTTCCAAAAACAAAAAACAATGCTAAAAAAACAGCTATTTTCTTCACACTAGCCTCTCATTATCAATAGAAAAGTTTCTATTTTATATGAGTCAATATAAAATTCACTGTCACCCCACGACCCAACTTAGAACGCCAAATTATTCTTTATTCCCTCTTTTTATTTTCAACGCATCCTTCTTTATTTTCGGAAAAATAAAATCATTCCTGATATATTATATCAACCAATAAATAATGGTAAATATTACATTTGGAAATAAAGTTTTTAATTTTCAAAATCAACTATTCCCTTACACTTAGAGAGTGCTTCAAAACCCCTTAAAAAACCATGTTGCCCAAAAATCTCACAGTATGGCTACTTCCTGACGAATTCTGGCATATCGTCCAAACAAGCTCTACGCTGACAAGACCTATGACTATTGGTATTGTCTGGAAACCTGTGTAGTTCGAGGCATCGCGCCCGCGCAGCTCGCCGTGGCAAGGACAGTAGCACGACGCTAAGCCAACACCGCTGGGTGGTAGAACGCACCTTTGCATGGCTCGATCACGCTAGGCAGCTAGCCGTTCAGTACGAGACTGCTCCTTCACATTGCAGCGATATGCATGATCTGTTTTAAAAAAGCTGATGTCAGGGTTTCGAAATACTCTCTAAATATATATAATTGCAACTCAATGAGCTTAGTAAATATTTTAAATATTAATGCTACAACTGTATGGCTACTCCACCTGCCAAATAATGGGGCTACCCTGCTCACGGTAACCTGGCAAGCGTATATGATGGACATCCTGCCAGTACCATGATATCTGCTGGGCTTGCTCTATTTGCTCAGGAGTCATTTGTTGTTCTAATTTATATCGCTCAGATGCCATAGAACTTCCTCCTATATCGCTATAAAACCATGCTTTTATAATGTCTTTTTTATCGCCATAAGATAAAGATGAAACTAATGTTTTTGTTGCAAACACATTACCACGATCAACTGACTGTTCCAGCCAAAATATAGATTCTTCTGTCTGACCTTGTTCCAACAGCAACTCTCCTAACAAACTCTCTAAAACACCCGAGCTAGACGGGTGCTGAAAAAGCACTTTTTTTAGAATATAAATAGCCTTCTCATTATTTTTAGGGAATACTTTTGTATCAACTTTTTCCCCAACGTAAAAATTTAATAAAAACCGGCCTGCGTCCATATCACCCTCTCTAAAAGCAGATTCTAATAACAACCTTGCTTTTGGAGCAATAGCATCTCTTATCCCCCCGTGTGACATTAAATCAATGGCTAAGGTCGTGCGAGCATTCACTGAGACACCCGTGATAGAATCTAAAAGATCAAGTCCATTCTCACGATGCTCTCCGCCTTGCATTATTTCACGATTAGCTTTATTAATTATTACACTATATTTATCTACCATTATTTCTTTGGCATTTAAATTAACAGATACCAACAGGGATAAGGTAAATAGCAAAAACTTTGACATCATTATACCATCCTCGTATTATCAAAACGCACTACAGTTCTATAAACTGTCATTATAAAAGCTCCCCTCATTACCAGGAAGAATATTTTTCTGAAATTTTTCAAATAGCTAATGGCGCAGACAATTAATTTGCTCAATTATCCCAATATAATTACGTATAATTAATGCAAATGACGCGCAAACCACAATTTTTTGTTTGTATTGCATACGAGGACATATTATCAAAGGCATCTTGATTTCCAATATAGCCCTCTTCATTTTCAGAATAATAAAATCGACCCCGATATAGCTGATCAATTAATAGAGAACGGGGGTCAGTATATTTATTATATTCAGGAACAAGGTTTTTTAATATCACTACTTCCTTACACTTATCAATATGTCCTACACGAAAAAACTGCATCACTGACTTTCTTTTATTTTTATCTTTAGAAACTTTATCCAGCCACTTTTTAGAGTATGGCACTTCCACATATACAAAATATACATCACGAGCAGTATTTGAATCACGAAGGGAAACCAGAGAAGACCATGCAGCACATGCTCCTTTGTTACACTTTATATTTTCTATATTAAATATCCCCTTCTCTATTGCATGAAGGACATCCTCCGTGGGCACTATCGATAATGGAACATGTATTTTTTGCCCAATCACTTATAGATGGTTGAGTTGATTCTCTAGCATTAATTACATTGTTTATAGAACTCATTGTTTTCCCCCTTAAATCACATCAAAAAATCATTCTGAATCGTATCAATGAAATACATAAATGGTGTGCCCTGTCCGCACTGTTGCAGCATGCGCTGCACTTCAGGTATCTGATCGAAATCTTCGCGGTATGCCAGTCCGCACAGAGCATAAGCGGTCACATCCATCTGGGTTTCCAGCCCGTAGTTCAGTGCGTTTGCCACTTGTCGATCGGCCTTGACCGAGGCGTCATGCGGGACTTTGCGTTCGCTCTCTGCACGCATATCTCGCCAGACGCTGACCACGTGCGACGTGGCATCGAACCGCTTGATCGAGGCCCACTGCTCTTCGGTCAGATTCACCTGTCGGCGCGGTGCCTTGATCTCGATCGTCTGAAGGTCATGGTTCCAGTCGCTGTACGTCCAGCGTGTTACTGGCGAAATTAGTGCCGCGAGCTGCTCCTCTCCCAATAGCACATGCAAATGCTGAAGAACGCGAGGGTCATATAGGCGAATGAGCGCTCGACGTCCGTTGGGAATGGGCTGCACCATGTTGGCTCTGAGGGCCATCGCCAGAGCCTGCGTAGAAAGGTCAGCGTCAAGCCAGCCGCTGATGCAAGGGCGATAGTCTTCCGACAGGGCATCAGCCCACTCGTGGCTCTCTTGCCAGAGCACACTGCCCTGAACGCACGGCTGCAACCGCAGCTGCTCAGCAACGATCGCGGGAATCGCAGGGTTATCGATCGTCGCTATGCTATCGGCATCGCGCTGTTGCTGCTGCTCTATGGCAGGTGTCGTCAGTGACTGAGGATCGAAAGTGGAGGGATCTAGCAGTAGGTAGTGCGCCATGAAGCATGCCCTTGTTTCTTATATAGGAAGACGGCGATAGAAAACGCGCGGTACTGATCGTGGCGGTGCCTGTGTAACTTTATGCACAGTCGTGATCACGCGAGACACGCATCCCTGCCAATGTCATCGCTTGAATGCGGCCTAGGATACCTTAAGTCGCGTTAAGCGAGGGCAAACCCCAGCCTCTTACTGGCAGACGTTTCGTCGCAGCACATCGTGGCTCACAGATTGTCGCTATAGTGAACGGTATGCGCTCGGATGACGGACCCCTTTGGCAGCGCTGGCCTGACCAACACCGATTAAAATGGTAAGGTAATGAGCTGAATGAGCGACCTGTTGATGCTGGACGGCGAAGGGTGACTCGCGGCATGCTGAGCAGGCCAATGGCGATCTGTCATACACGACGCGCCATCATGCGATAACATGATAGCTATCATGGCGTGCACACCGCTCGGCTAGCTCGTCCGCGCCTAACGTTCTTACTGTCTTACACTGAGTATGCCCATGTCATTGAGCGCCCTACCCACGCATGCCCCTGTTGCTGACGACTTCGAGCAAGTGAACCGGATCATCCATGAACGGCTGGCTTCCGGCGTCACACTGATCGAGACGATTGGTCACTACATCGTCGACAGCGGCGGCAAGCGAGTGCGCCCGCTGCTGGTACTGCTGGCGGCACGAGCACTGGGATATGAAGGCGATCGTCACACATTGCTGGCGGCGCTGATCGAGTTCATGCATACCTCGACACTGCTGCACGATGATGTGGTCGACGAGTCCAGCCTGCGACGCGGCAAGGCGACGGCCAATGAAACGTGGGGCAATGCACCGTCCATTCTGGTCGGAGACTTCCTCTATTCCCGCTCGTTCGAGATGATGGTCGATGTCGGCTCAATGCCGATCATGGCCGTACTGTCACACGCCACCTCGACGATCGCCGAAGGTGAAGTGCTTCAGCTGACCAATATCGGTAACGCTGACATCAGTGAAGACGACTACTACCGCACCATTCGCGGCAAGACCGCGATGCTGTTCGAGGCGTCCGCTCATACAGGTGCCATGCTGACCTCGGCACCGGAAGCGCACAAGGAAGCACTGCGCGTATTCGGCCAGGAACTGGGCATGGCCTTCCAGTTGATCGACGACTATCTGGATTACGCCGGCAACGCCGCCGAGATGGGTAAAAACGTGGGCGACGATCTTGCCGAAGGCAAACCCACCTTGCCACTGCTGCACGCCATGCAGAAAGGCAATGCCAAAGAAACCGCACTGATCCGTCAGGCGATCGAAAAAGGCGATGGTATGGATAACCTAGAGACGATCCTGCGCATCGTCCACGATACCGGTGCGCTCGACTACACGCGCCAGCAGGCCAACGATCGTGCTCAGCGTGCGCTGGAAGCGCTGGCCATCATGCCCGACTCGCCTTTTAAGGACAGCCTTTCACTGCTGGCACAGCAGGCTGTGGAACGCTCTGTCTGAATCAGGGCTTGCGTTCGAAGCAAGAATGCGTATAATGGCCCCTGTCGATGAGGCGAACAGCAGCATAAAATGCTAGCTTTTCAATAACTTATCGAATGTCGGAGTGTAGCTCAGCTTGGTAGAGCACTGTCTTCGGGAGGCAGGGGTCGTAGGTTCAAATCCTATCACTCCGACCAGAATTCTCGACAAAAGCCCCGCAGGTTCAACGCCTGCGGGGCTTTTTGTATACCTAAGATTTAAAACTTCTCTTCATCATCCCTTGATGCGCTCGCCCTCACCGCTTTATCCCTCCCTTTCGCAGACAACGGCAGGCGGCGAATAGCGCTTCTCTTCTCTCCGCGAACACTCTGCTCTTGGCGAGCACAATACTCGGTCGACCTGCCCACTAGACACATCCACTAATGCCCCGCAGCCCAACTTCCGGTTCCTATCCCTGCCCCTGCCAATGAAAGAGGGCACCCGCAGGCGCCTTCTTTGCATGGCTTTTCCACTACACGCGCCACCACTGGACAAACGGCGGTCTACCGAGAGGTATCTAGATCATCCTGAGAGACCTCGATCCAGTTCTGATCAGCCGTCACGGGCTGCCCCAGTGCCTTCTGGCGTTCAGCGGACGCGTGGCGCCAATCGCGCATCTGCTGTAGCGCGGCAGGCTTGCGCACGACCCATAGGCGCACGCCTCCGTGCTCGACATCCACACCGTTCAACAGCATAAAGCCGTCCGAACGCGGTGTATCACCGCCCACCATCACGGGCTTCTGCCACTGATCAATCCAGCCCGTAATCGTGCCCAGTTTGCCTTCGAACCAGGTCATCGGGTTAACCAGATACGGCGTCAATACCTTGTCGAGGTTCTTCTGGGGATCGTACTGACCGTCACGAATCTGGAAGCGGGACGTCGTCAGCGCGCCAGTGCGAGGATCCTTCAACAGCATGTTGATACCGATAACCTGCCGAGGGTCCAGCCCATAGCCATACTGGGGATCACTGGCGATCATGCGCACGATCTCTTCGTTCCCCGCCGTCATCACATACACCTTGATGCCGTTTTCCTGCAGATGGTGATACAGCTCCTGCATGCCTTTCAGCGGCCGAGGCGGGTTCACAGTGCTCTGCTTTTGCGTATGGCCCGACCAGTAGCTGACTGGAATCGGCCGTCCATCGGCCATCATGTCATCAACGTTCTGTTTCAGTTCACGCAGGGTAAAACCTGAAAAAGCCTGCGCGATCCACGGGTAGCACACAAGGTCATCAACTTCGCTGCACAGGCGGTTGTAGTAGCTGTACAGACTTTCATGCACGCCCTGCTCATCGCGGAAAGGAATCAGCTTCAACGAGGGATCGAGACGCTCACGGGTCAGTACCCCCTTGTGCTCCATCCACGCCAGCAGCGCTTCGGTCGCATCGTAACGGTAGCTAGTGTTGTCCATGTCGAAGACGGCATAAGCCCCTTCACGACCACGATTGGCATCAATCATGGCATCGACCTGACGGGCCTGAGCGGTTGGCCAATGTTCCAGCATGGTGGCTCCCTGTGCAGCCAGCGAAAAGACACTACTGATGACACCGACGCAAAGGGCGGTGGCAACCGTACGAAGGCACTGTGGCATATCACTACTCCTGTTGTTCTCAACTGCTGCTATCGAGCCGCCGCTCGACCAATAACCATCCAGCCCATCGGACAGGTCTTCTTTATGAGGAGGCAGACTACGCTGAAAACAGGCCCCTCATGGAAGGACGCCCATCATGCATAACCGTTACGCTTCTCTCATAGCACACTTCGTTGGCCAGCATATCCTGTACTCCTACGAGAATGGTTGGTGCTACGAGATGTACATCAAGCAGGCAGACCTTGTCGACTACCGGATTCACAGCGGCGACGTTGGAGGGCGCTGGGTGAAGGATCAGCCTGCCCATATCGCCTGTATCGCCGAGGACATCTTCAAGGTGACGTGGAAAGAGCCAACTGGCACCGCGGTCTGTCTGGTCTTCAACCTAAGGGATGGGCTGACTCACGGTACAGCGTTCTTTCCACGCTGGATTGCCGATGCGCCGCAAAAAACGGTCTGCTTCCAGAATCAACATCTGGATGAAATGCGCACCCTGCGCGATGCAGGTCCCACCTACCCAATGTTCGTTCTGGACGAGTATTCACAGATCAAAGGAATGGAGAATCGCGGTGCAGGCAATGAGGAGGTCATTCGCTGCGCGCCTAGCGAACTGCCAGCAGGCTATATCAATGCCCTGTGCCAGCGCTCGCCCTTCAAGCTCCGCCATTAACCAACCTGTATCTAAATATCGCTACAGGTAGCGCGCCAGACCGAGCCTGGCGCAGCACCACGCCTGAAAGCGTCGCCACGGCGAGCCAGGCTCACGCGTCAGCACCTGTGAATGACCATGATCATCAAGGGTTCGCCATTGCAACGCCCCTTCGTACAGCCGAACGCGGAAGCTATAGCGTGGCTGTTTACCCCATTCGCCGATCAGGGTGAGCTGTCGGTTGAGCGCAGGGCTGTCGATGATGGCCACGATTTCGCAGTTCCACCACACGGAACGGGGGTCAATGTTGAACGACCCAACGATCAAACGATCGCTGTCCAGCGCCATTGCTTTAGCGTGCAGGCTATAGGACTGAGAAGGCGACAGCCGAGGGCGACTGTGGGCATGACGTCGACGATGCAGCCGCTCGCGCTTCACGCGCTGCTTGCGGCGTACTTCATACAGCTTCACTCCCGCTTCCAAGAGTGCCTTGCGATGCGGCGCATAGCCACCGTGCACGATGGGCACATCCGATGCCTCTAGTGCATTGGTCAATACGGATATCTGCACCCCGCGATGGGCCAGGCCAAAAATGTCGATGGTATCAAGCTGCTCTGGCACGAAATAGCCGGAAATGACCAGCAGGCGACGCTGCACCGAGGAAAGCGCCTGCCCTACGGCATGGCTCATGCGCAGACCGATAGGCGGCAGGCCCGCAGCACCAGCAGCATCAGGAGAGTCCCACACCACTGAAGAGGTCGCCCACGTCAGCGGGCTCAACAAACTGTCGAGCGACCGAGCGCACAGCGCATCCAGCGACTGGGTATAGCGTGTCGCCTTGGCCGAGCGGTGACAGAGCGCATACATCTCGCGCCAGTCGCCTTCCGGCGCAGTGATGAAAGTGGTCAACGGCACAGCCAGTTCGTGCTGCCAGTAGGCCTCGAACGAGCGTTTCATCTGTGCAACGGCAGGACCGCCGACCGCTGCCACATCAATGTCCAAGAAATCGTGCGCCGGATTGACGTTGAAGTAGTCATCGCTGAGGTTACGCCCCCCGACAATCCCAATCGCATCGTCCACCAGCCATAATTTATTGTGCATGCGCCGATGCAAACGGTGTGCCTGCAGTGCGAAGGTGAGCCAGCGCAGCGGCGCAACACGGCGCCAGTGGCGTACCGGATTGAATATCCTCACACTGACGCGCGGATGCGCATCCAGCATGGCCAAGCGCTTCTGCAACCCCCCTACACTAAGATCATCGACCAGCAGCCGCACCGTTACGCCCCGCTCGGCCGCATCAATGATGCGTGTAATCAACCGCCGCGTACTGTGACCGTCTTCCAAAATGTAGGTTTGAATATCCAACGTGCTGCGGGCCTGATCCGCCGTCACCGCGCGCAGCGCGAACGCCTCCCCGCCGTGGGCGAACAGCCTGAACCCCGAGCGCCCAGCGTGGTGCTGATCCTGTGCGGCCAGCCGCTGCAGCGATGACAACGATTCGGGGGTAGAAGAAGACGTGGAATGCAAGGATGAAGGCATGCGCGTGGTCTGCTGTGGCGGAAAGAAAAGAGTGACGGCCTGCGTCACGTTCATCTGGGCGTGCAGCTAGATTCAGAATACAGGATACACAGCAAACGCGAAGTGCGTGGCACCGCGTTACACGAAGTCTCCATACCCCATCCGTGATTTTATCTAATGCGGTGTATTGAAATTGCAGCCATACCGAACAGCGGTGATGCCCAGACAGTGCGCGGGGTACTGGCAGATCACCACCGAATGTGGGGTGCGACATGAAGTGCATTATCGACTACAACGCACTATCCGCTGGCAGGGCGAGCCGCTAGAATATGCGCCCCTATAAACGGGCACCATGAATCTTTACGGGCACTTCTCTGAACTATGAGCGACTTCACACCAGGCCAACGCTGGATCAGCGATGGCGAAGCGAATCTTGGGCTGGGCACCATCCTTTTCTGTGATGCCCGCACCGTCAGAGTCTACTTTGCCGCTAGCGAAGAGACGCGCACCTACAGCACCCGCCAGGCCCCGCTGACCCGCGTGGTCTTCGGCAGCGGTGATCAGGTGGAATCCGCCGACGGTGAAACCCTTCGCGTCGAAGACATCAAGGAAGATGCCAACGGGTTGGTCACGTATATCTGCGCCAGACAGGACGGTACGCTGACCGAACTCCCCGAATCCTGCCTCAACGATCGTATGGCCTTCCATCAGGCCCGCGACAAGCTGCTGACAGGTCAGGTCGATCGCAATGACGCGTTCAACCTGCGTTACCGCAGCCTCAATCACCACGCGCGTCTGCAGCGCCACCCTGGCTACGGCTTCTCAGGGCCGAAGGTCGACCTGATCCCTCACCAGACCGGCATCGCGCTCGACGTGGCTAATCGCCACCGCCCACGCGTTCTACTGGCCGATGAAGTGGGGCTAGGCAAGACCATCGAAGCGGGCCTCATCCTGCACCGTATGATGGTCACAGGCCGCGTTGGCCGCACCCTGATTCTGGTTCCGGAAAGCCTGACTCACCAGTGGCTGGTCGAACTGCTGCGCCGCTTCGGGCTAGAAGCGCGCCTGCTTGATGAAAAGCAGAGCCAGCAGTACCCCGACGAAAACCCGTTCGACACCGCTCAGTTGGTACTGGCCAGCGCCCAGTGGCTGTTTGCCAATCCGCGCCGCCAGCAACAGGCAGAAGCCTGCCAGTGGGACATGCTGATCGTCGACGAGGCTCATCACATCAATGAAGAAGATGCCGATAGCGGCTATCCCTTCGTCTCGACACTGACCGCTCAGATTCCCAGCGTACTGCTGCTGACCGCCACGCCGGAACAGCTTGGAGCAGAACGCCACTTCGCTCTGCTGCAACTGCTCGACCCCGAGCGTTATCACGATCTAGAGATGTTCAAGCAGGAAGAAGAACGCCATGCGCCGCTGGCCAACATCATGGATGGTCTGGTCGCCCTGCACGAACAGCGCACCTCGCTCTCGGCCGAACTGGAAGCCCAACTGCTGGCCTTCATTGCCGATGACGAGGACGCTCAGCAGGCGTGGCAGGCACTGCGTGACGACGGTGACGAGGATGCTCAACAACAGGCCTTCGCGCGTCTGCGCAGCGCGCTGCTGGACCGTCACGGCCTCGGCCGTGTGATGTTCCACCACAGCCGCCGCGACATCGCAGGCTTCCCAGAGCGCCGCCTGCACACCCAGCGACTGGAAGCACCGCTGCCCTACCAGCGTGTTGTACGCCGCCTCCAGCGCAACGAGGACTACCTCGATACGCTGATGATTGAGCACGAGCTGGCCTACCCCGACCTGCTGCTCTACCCCGAAGACACCTATATGGCGTTGACGACCGAAGATGCTGATCCGTGGTGGAAGATTGACCCCCGCGTACAGGCCATCATCGACTGGGTAGAAGAACACCCGGGCGAACAGGCGCTGGTTATCTGCCATTCAAGCGCTACGGTACGCTCGCTGGCAGAAGGGCTGCGCGTCATCGCGGGCCTGCATGTGCCTGTCTTCCACGAGCACATGTCGCTGATCGAACGCGACCGTGCTGCGGCCGCGTTCGTCGACGGCGAATCCAACTGCCCGCTGCTGATCTGTGCCGAAGTCGGTGCGGAAGGTCGCAACTTCCAAAACTGCCATCACCTGATCATGTTCGATGTGCCGACTCATCCGGATCAGCTCGAACAGCGCATCGGTCGCCTCGACCGTATTGGTCAACAACACCCGATCGACATTCATCTGCTCACACTTGAAGGCACACCAATGGAAGCGGTTGCCCGCTGGTATGCCGAAGGCGTGATGAGCTTTGGTGAACCGACCGGGCTGGGCAGCGAACTCTACGACGCCTTTAACGAATCGCTCGACGCCGCACTGCTTGATGCCGACGAACTGGATGCCGTCATCGCGGATACCCGCGATGCACTGGAAGAGCGCCGCCAGAAACGCCAAGCCGGCCGCTACCGCCTGCTCGCACACCGCACGGCAGGTCAACCACAGGCCATGGCCGACCTGATCACCGAGCTGGACGACCAAGAAAAGCTGTCACGCTATCTGGAACAGGCCAGTGAAGTGTTCGGGTTCGATATTAAGGACCTCGGTGGCGAGCTGTACCACATTGCACCGACAGGCCAGCTGCTGGACGGTCTGCCTGGGCTGGTCAAGGGTGAAGAAGGCTTCTCGGCGACGTTCTCGCGCAGCGTTGCGCTGGAGCGTGATGACGTAGAACGCTTGTCGTGGGAACACCCGCTGGTGCAGGAACTGCTGTCACGCGCGATCGACAGTCCGCATGGCAACACATCACTGGCCCTGCTCAAGCACCCTGCAATTCCAGCGGGCCGCCTGATGACCGAAGTGATGTTCGTCACGCAGACGCCTGCGCCCAAGGCACTGCATGCAGGCCGCTTCCTGCCACCGACACCTATCCGCGTTCTGCTGGATCAAGGCGGTCAGGTGCTGACGAAGAACGTCTCGTTCGGCGGTCTGGCCAAGCACTTGCAGCGCGTCAAGCGCGCGATGGCCCGCGACATCATCAAGCAATGCCTGCCGCAGCTGCGCGAGATGTTGGACAAGGCCGAAGGCGAAGCCGATCGTGAGCTGCCAGCGCTGGTGAAAGCCGCGCATCAAGGCATGTGCGATACGTTGGATCAGGAACTGGCACGCCTCAAGGCACTGGCTGCACGCACGCCGGGCATCCGTCAGGATGAGATTGACGCCCTACAGCAGGAGCGTGACCAACTGGAAGTCGCAATCAACGACTCCCGCCTGCGTCTGGATGCCGTACGCGTCATCGTCACGGTCGATCCCAACAGCTGATCACCGAAGGGCAGTACGCCTATACGCAACAGCGCCCATACGGTTCTCCCGTATGGGCGCTGTCATTAGGTCTCTCTTCTTCATATCAGAACACTACCATTCCCCGACGATAGCGGCATAACGGCCGCAAAATCCTCTCTAACCAGCACCATCTTTCCCTACGCCTTTCCGATATTTGCCAACACATTCTGGCACGCTACCGAACCCCACATCGACAAGGTGTGCGCCGCCTCATGCATCTCCGCAAGGGCAACCATTTCCAGAATGAGCAATACACCACCCATCCCCTTGCCCTCATCCAGCCGAAACCCTTTCCTCACGCGCCAAGATGTCTGCCCTACCAAGCGCAACGCCAAAGCATGCAAAGAAGGCAAAGAAGGCAAAGCGTACGACCTCAGAACCACCACTCTTCCTCACGCGGGCCTCATCCCTCACGCGCCAACATGTCTGCCCTAATAAGCGCAGCGCCGAAGCTGCCAAAATAACCGGCTGCGTTTAAAGTCAGCAGGACACCTCTCGACGGCTGGATCGCCGCACTTTCTCGCGCCGACCTCTTCCCTCGCTCACCATACCTCCCGCCTACCAAGAGCAGCACTCAAACACATGCCACTTTATGCACAGCATGCTGATGTGGCCCGTGGCACGCAAAAGCAGCAAAGCACACGTCGACCGCAGGGCCATCATTCTTCTGACCAGTCAACAGGCTCATGCACCGTGCAGCGCTTTGGCCAACGCTGCTGGCAACTGTAGTGCCGTAAACGCAAACCCACTGTTGAGCAGCTTGGTAGGCCGCATATTCACGCTGGCCGTCAGCAGCGATGCCCGTTCTCCCAGCGCCAGCCATACCGCCAATGTCGGCACCCTGACCCACACGGGACGATTCAAGGCATGCCCTACCGCCTTCATGAAATCACGCTGGCTGACAGGCACAGGGGCGCTCATGTTGACGGGGCCGGACAGCGACGGCTCGGTCAGCATATAGGTGATCGCACGCACCACATCGTCCAGTAGCACCCACGGCATCATGGCACGCCCTCGGCCAATCCACCCACCCACCCCACAGCGAAAGGCGGGCAGCATCGACTTCAACATGCCACCGCAGCGCCCCAGCACTAGCCCAAGACGCAGCGTAATCAGGCGTACGCCGCTTTCTGCCAGTGGCGAAGCGGCAAGCTCCCATGCCTGACACAGCCGATGGGCAAAGTCATCATGCGGTGCCGTAGTCTCCGTGACCGCCGCCGCGCCCTGATCCCCGTAGAACCCCATTGCGGAACCAGAGATGACAACACTAGGCAATTCAATCAATTGCTCGCACAGCCATACGATATCCTGTGTCATTCGCACACGGCCGTCGATCAGTTCACGCTTGTAGCTCGGGGTCCAGCGCTGAGCAGCAATCGGTGCCCCCGCCAAATTGATGATGGCATCGAAGGCGGCATCGGGATGTTGCTGCCACAGCGCACGCACATCCTTGAATGCCGTCACCTCGGCACCGAGAAGGACGGCGACCTGTTCCGGCCGCCGGGAGATCACAGTGAGGCGATGACCCTCAAGGCGCAATCTTCGGCACAACGCTCGACCGATAAAGCCTGTGGCGCCTGTAAGCAGTATGTTCATAGTGTGCCTGAATGAATGAAACGGTATGGATCCGCAGCGCTGCAGAGCAGCCGTAGCGTTAATCCCTACAGGATAGGAGAAGAGGCCCTCGATTTGACAGCAAAGTGCAGGCTCACCACAATCGTGCCCCTTTGACTCGCTGACGCTATTTTTGCTGGCGTTACCCCAACGGGAAATCAACGCTCTATACTGGTAGCACAACGCACATGTCTACCCGCCTCGGTTCAGGAGTTCCACATGCCTTCAGATCGCCAGCTTGTCTGGTTCAGAAGTGATCTGCGCATCGAAGATCACCGTGCCCTGGCGCACGCACGCCGCCGCGGCCCCGTCATCGGCGTGGTCATCCGCAGCCAGAAACAGTGGGCTTCTCACGACCGAGGCCCGAACTGGTTCGATTTTTGGCAGCGAGGCGTGGCCGCGCTCGCACAGTCACTTAACGTATTGAATATCCCGCTGATCATGCTGGATATCGACCATTTTGCCGATATTCCCAGTAAATTGATCTCGTTTGCGCAACGGAACGAGTGTGGCACTATTCATTTCAACGATGAATACGGGCTCGATGAACGTCGCCGCGATCAAGGTGTCGTACAACAGGCGCGCCGCCACAATCTGACGGTCGAGCGCCACACCGATCACGTGCTGTTTCGCCCCGGTGATCTGCTGACAGGCAAAGGTGAGTACTACAGTGTCTACACGCCGTTCTACAAGGCGTGGCTGCGCCATCTGACTGCCGATCAGCTGCATCAAGACGATGCGCCGCAGGCACAGACACCGATTGCGGGCCTCAGCACCAAGCTGCTCGACGACATGCCCGCTGCTGCCGAGCACATCGTACGCCAATGGCCTGCTGGTGAAGCGGCCGCGCAGGATCGGCTGGCCCACTTTCTGACCCGCCGCGTACAGCACTACGCCGAACAGCGTGACTTCCCCGCCGTCGACGGCACCAGCCAGCTGTCACCGTATCTGGCACTGGGCATGATCTCGATCCGGCAGGCGCTCAACGCTGCCGCATCCATGAATGAAGGACGGTTGGGCGATGGACATCAAGGCATCACGACGTGGATCAACGAGCTGGTATGGCGCGAGTTCTATCAGCACATCTTGGTCGCCGCGCCGCGCGTGTCGATGCACCAGCCGTTCAAGGAAAACACTCGCCACCTGAAGTGGCTCAACGAGCGCACACACTTCAAGGCGTGGTGCGAAGGCCGGACGGGCTACCCTCTGGTAGACGCGGCCATGCGCCAGCTAACGGCGACCGGATGGATGCACAACCGGCTGCGCATGCTGACAGCAACGTTTCTCTCCAAGCACCTGCTGACCGATTGGCGCTGGGGGGAAGCATTTTTCATGAACCATCTTTTGGATGGGGAGCTAGGGGCAAACAATGGCGGGTGGCAATGGGCCGCCTCCACGGGTACGGACTCGGCCCCCTACTTCAGGGTGTTCAATCCTGTGACCCAGTCGGAACGCTTTGATAAGAGCGGTGATTTCATCGCTGAGTGGGTACCGGAACTGGCCTCGGTACCGGCCAAGCAGCGGCATTTTCCTGACGCGGCAACGCGCAGTCGCTGTGGCTATCCGGCCCCGATCGTCGATCACAAGGCAGCACGTCTGCGCGCCATCGAGGCGTTCAAGGCCTTGCCTTCCGATGATTAAGCCCCCATTACGTCATCTGGACCGCGTGTGGCATAATCCCACGCAGGCAGTGAATACGTCAGGCCAAGGCGTGCATTCACTGGGTGCCCCCGATACACTGACGATAACCATGCGTCGACGGGGCATGTTCCGATTCGTGCAGCGAGATCAGGCTGGCCACCACGGCAGTCGCTGGTCCGCAAAGGCACTTCACTTTTGACCCGCGGAATGAATCAGTGACCAAGCAACAATCCTTTACCTACGATGAACTGCTCAAGTGCAGTCAAGGCGAACTTTTCGGTGAGGGCAACGCACAGCTGCCAGCCCCCAACATGCTTATGCTTGATCGCATAGTCCACATCAGTGAAGAAGGTGGTCATTACGGTAAAGGCGAGCTGATTGCCGAACTCGACATCAATCCTGACCTGTGGTTCTTCAAATGCCATTTCCCGGGCGATCCGGTCATGCCTGGCTGTCTCGGCCTTGACGCCATGTGGCAGCTGCTTGGCTTCCACTTGGGCTGGCTGGGCAACCCTGGCCGCGGCCGTGCACTCGGCTGTGGAGAAGTGAAATTCTCTGGCCAAGTCATGCCGACCGCCAAGAAGGTCACCTATCATATTCACGTCAAGCGCGTTATGACGCGTCGCTTGATTCTCGGCATTGGCGACGGTGTTGTGTCCGTCGATGGCGAGGAAATCTATCAGGCCAAGGATCTGCGTGTCGGCCTGTTTTCCACTCCAGCAGCGAATTTTTGAGACGGGAGGCTTCCATGAAACGAGTGGTAGTCACCGGCCTGGGTATCGTGTCCTGCTTGGGCAATGACCAGCAGCAAGTACTGGACGCGCTAAAAGCAGGTCGTTCGGGCATCCGCTATCGCGAAGAGTATGCCGAGCGCGGCATGCGTAGCCAGATTGCCGGCGCAGTCGAGATTGATCTCGACTCCCTCATTGATCGTAAATTCAGACGCTTCATGGGCGATGCAGCGGCATATGCCTATGTATCCATGAAGCAGGCCATTGAAGATGCAGGCCTTGCACCGGAGCAGGTATCTAACCTGCGTACCGGTCTGATCGCCGGCTCTGGCGGCGCGTCCTCTGCCAATCAGGTAGAAGCCGCCGACATCCTGCGTGAAAAAGGTCTGCGTCGCGTAGGTCCTTACCGCGTCACCCGCACTATGGGCAGCACGGTTTCGGCTTGCTTGGCGACGCCGTTCGCCATCAAGGGCGTCAACTACTCCATCTCGTCTGCCTGTGCGACATCAGCACACTGCATCGGCAGCGCGGTAGAGCAGATCCAGCTCGGCAAGCAAGACATCGTCTTTGCCGGCGGTGGTGAAGAAGAGCACTGGACGCTGTCCTGCCTCTTCGACGCCATGGGTGCACTCTCCACACGCTACAACGACACGCCTGAAAAAGCGTCTCGTCCGTACGACAGCGCACGCGACGGTTTCATCATTGCAGGCGGCGGCGGTATCGTCGTACTCGAAGAGTACGAACACGCCAAGGCACGCGGTGCGAAGATCTACGCGGAAGTCGTTGGCTACGGCGCCAACTCCGACGGTTACGACATGGTCGCACCGTCCGGTG
Organism: Zymobacter sp. IVIA_12111.31 C1; assembly: GCF_047495495.1. Lineage (GTDB taxonomy): Bacteria > Pseudomonadota > Gammaproteobacteria > Pseudomonadales > Halomonadaceae > Zymobacter. The sequence goes on along the minus strand of NZ_CP179930.1, from coordinate 375,602 downwards.
AAGGCGGTAAGCGCTGCATGGAAATGGCGTTGGCCACTTCCGAAGGCCCGATCGATTACATCAACACCCACGGTACGTCTACACCGGTAGGCGACCTCAGCGAACTGCGTGCGATGCGTGAGCTGTTCGGCAATAAAGTGCCGCCGCTCTCCTCCACCAAATCGCTGACCGGTCACTCTCTCGGCGCAACCGGGGTGCAGGAAGCGATCTACACGCTTCTGATGATGCAGAACGACTTCATCTGCGCGTCTGCCAACATCGACGAGCTTGACCCGGAAGCAGACGGTTTCGATATCGTGCGCGAACGCCGCGATAACGTCCGCCTGAACCGTGCCATGTCCAACAGCTTTGGCTTTGGCGGCACCAACGCGTCACTGCTGTTCCAACGCATCGACTAAGCAAGACAGTCGAGCGAAAAAGGCCGCCCTTCGGGGCGGCTTTTTTGTCTTTTCATTTTCCAGTGCAATCAGTCCGTCGCGTTACCACACCTGCCACACCTCACTGCGCAAGAATAAGCGTACCCATTGCTTTCATGGCATTGCCCTCTGAAATAGATCTGTCCACCGACGCTTACCCGCCCACTCGCCATGAATCCCCTTGTGGATAACCCAAAACCGCTTGCTGCTTGAGTGGCGATATCGCGTACACGGAAAGCACGAAACCCTTTTTCGCCACAATAGGCAGCGGTAATCAATTTATGCTGCGTGTCGGTATGCTTACTCATATAAAGGCATCATGCTCTGCCAGCCATCCCTGCCCATAGCAGCGAGCAAACATCCAAGCATAAAAAAAGCGACCCATTAGGGTCGCTTCGTGTTTCGAGTACAGAAGACAGAAGAAGGATCAACCGCCAATGCGTTCGCGCTCCGCGTTGATCCACGCCTCTGCTTCTTCTGTGACGCTAGCGGCATCGCGCCCTACCGTTTCGATCGGTGCCCCGATAACGACCGTAATACGCCCGGGACGCTTGATCCAGCTGTTATTAAGCCAGCAGTGCCCCGCATTGTGAGCGATAGGCACAACCGGACAGTTGGCACGGCACGCAATCAAAGCCCCGCTTTTGGCAAACGGCTTGCGCTCGCCGGGCGCCAGTCGGGTGCCCTCGGGGAAGATCAGCATCGAAAGCCCTTGCTTCAGCTTTTCCGGCCCTTCCTTGATCACCTGTTTTAGGGCCCGTGTTGGGCTGGATCGATCCAAGGCAATAGGACGAATCAAGCGCAGTGACCAACCAAATACAGGGATGTTCAGCAGCTCTTTCTTCAGCACGGTGCATACCGGCGGCTTAAGAATCTGCAGGAACAGCGTCTCCCACTCGCTCTGGTGATTGGACAGCAGTACGCAGGCGCCTTTTGGCAAGTGCTCACGCCCCGTCACGTCGATTCGAATACCGCACGCAATGGATAGCCAGCCCATCATCGCCTGGTTGTACAGGTTCAGGACTGGGAAACGTTTCTTGTACGGCAGACACAGCGCTATGGGCGATAGCACCACGGCCACGAACAGCACCAGCACGACATAGCCGATGTAAAAGATAATGCTTCGCAGGGCATTCATAGTGCCACTCTCTCCTCATTGCCCCGTGTGGGAACGATATTCAAGTCCATAGCATCAGATCACAAGCGCAAAGATAACGACGCGCTTAGAATGTCATGCGACATCAAAGCTTGCGCTCAACGCCGCACAACGAAAAACAGGTCTACAGAAATCCAGCGAACGCGCTCAAAGGCCGTGCGCACGAGGCATACGCCTCAATCAGCGTCGGCCCCTTCATTTACCGTCGGGATGCCGTGCATCGACAACCAACGGCGCACGTGATACTTCAATGGCTCGCGCCACGCGGTCTGATGGATACCAAAGGTCATTAGGATCTTCTGGCACCCCAGAATACGGCGCACGGTACTGCCCAAACCTTCGGCCACAATCGCCGTCTCCGGCAGCGCCAGTAAGGCGTCAGGCATCGCTGTGTCGCGCAGACAGGCCAGCACGACTGCGGCAAACTCGAACTGGCTGACCGGTTCTCGCCCTGACAGGTGGAACGTTCCCCACGCATCAGCCCCATTGTCGAGCTGGAGAATCATGCCCAGCACGGCACGCGCCAGTGCATCCACAGGTAGGGGGGCCAGAAACAGGCGGTCATCCGCGATCACAGTTTCACCTGCCAGCCAACTCGAAAGCTGCTCAGGCAGCACCATGCCGTCACCTTCGCTACCAAACAGCTCACTGGTACGAATGATTACGTGACGGTGCCAGTGCTGGCGTACCGCACTCTCGATCTCGGCCAGCTTCTGAAGGGCAGCAGCAAGCGGTTTGGGCTGCTCGATTTCACTCAGCAGATGCTCATGATCCTGTTCGAACAGCTGATGCCCGACGCACCACACCAGCATCATATCGAGACGCTGACAGGATGCCTGCAACGTTTCGACCAGCACGGCATGCTGCTCGATAACGGTCAGAGGCAAGCGTTCCGGATGAATGAGCGGCGGTATCACGACGACATCGGCACGATGCTCGTTCAGATAGTTCAAGGCATCCGAAAGCCCGTCGGCCAACCACATATCAACGTCATGGCGCGGCGCTATCTCCTGCTGCAGGGCTAGCGTCAATCCATGCCGATTGTCAGGGATGAGTAGTTTCAATGCGTTTCGCCTTGAACAGGGATGAGAATAACGGTGCGCTTCATATCACATGGGGCAAGAAGAACAGGTTTTTCACCTCTTCTATAAGGCCTCGCCATAAGACCGAAGGCGCCAGCACTATGGCATGCATGTTATCGCATGACCGCTCGACCTTCATCATTCCATGAAGATACGATTAGCTACGCTCATGGCACGCTTGCCGTTGGTATTGGCCGACTGGAAGTCTATTCCGGCAACCGACAACGATAGCGGTTGTTGTGCCATGATCTGTTCCTTCCAGTAAGTGGCGGACTGCTGTATAGGCCAAGCCATGATCGTCATTTGCCCCCCCATGCAGCGATACCCGAATGTCTGCACGCGCCCGTTCAGCGTACCGTCACCCAGTAGCGTCATATCTAGCCCTGTCTCAGTATCCACCGAGCACAGCGGCAGCGGATGCCGGCTCACATCAACCACCAGCGAAGGTTCGGCTGTGTTTAGGGTGAAATTGCTGTGCAGCGCCATGCTGATCGCTGTATCAGAAGCATCGGGTAGCACAGGATAGCGCGACGTAAGTTTCTGCCACTCCCCCGACGATGCGATAGGGTCTGCCACAGCGATGCCGGCACTGACTAACGTCAAGGCAATGATCCATCGTGCAATGCGCGACAACCATCGAATCATATTGCTCCCCCCTCTTTTCGCCTAGTAAGCCTAGGCCACTCACATTACCTCGGCATTCACGCACCCGCTCACCGCTTCATGAATGGAAAAACGCCGCTACGTTGGACAGCGCAGCGGCGCAAGGGTGCTACAGCAGCATGCGCTGCTCCGTCACTTTAAGTGCATCCAGACCATTACAGTTCGCGCCACGGAAAGAATGCACGCCGACCTGCATCTCAATGGGCTGCTGCGAGGCGATCGTGGCCACGATGATCGAGATATCCTCTGGATTCTGTCCCATCAGCTCAAGATCGCGCCCGCCCATACACCGATACGCAAAGTGCAACGGCTTGCCATTAATCTGCCCCACGCCCAGAGGGCGCACTTGATAGGCCATTTCATCGTCGCTCTGGCACAGCGGGAAGGAAGGAAAGGTCAGATACGGAATGATGTCGTTGCTTTCCATGTCATTACCCAGCTGCAAGTAAGCACCCGACGCACGTGTATCCTGCATGATAGCGGGCCCGGTGCGATCCCATTCCCAGCAGCGTCCATCGTCGGCCCGCGCCGACGATAGGCCTACAAGCAACAGTATCGTGCTCAAAAACGCCCACACTTTCCTTGTCATCCTTGTACCCCAGATCATCGTATTTCTTCTCGTTGAATCAATATGTCACGGCACACATACCGCTGACTCAGGGGCGACACGTTCGTTGGACTCAGCCATAAAATGCACACGCCGATAAGCTTCGCGGTTTCTTGAGGAATGTGCACCATCCTGCATATTGTCCACTATCGCTGCAGTTTGTTGAACACACCCTCTTAAATCATGCAGCGTGTAATACGACAACAAGTCGACGTGAGTACTACTTCACCTCGTGAATTCGTAACCACCATCGTACGTTCTGGCATAAAAAAACGAGGCCTCCCGAACGGAAGGCCTCGCATCGTATATAACGCAGGATTCAGCGATGATCAGAACGGAATTTCGTCGTCGAAATCATCGAAGCCGCCCGGCGTAGGTGCACCACTGTTCTGCTGCTGGGGCTGACCATAGGGGTTACCCTGCTGCTGCGGAGCACCACCAAACGACTGAGACTGCTGCTGCGCAGGCTGCTGAGCTTGCTGCGGCGCGGCACTACGCTGTTGCTGTTGCTGCTGCTGAGGCTGACCATAAGGATTGCCCTGCTGCTGGCCGCCATTATTCATGCCGCCTTGGGGTTGATAGCCGCCTTGCTGGCCCCCATTATTCGGATAGTCGTTGCCACCCGCATTGCCACGTGAATCCAGCATTTGCATATCGTTGGCAACGATCTCGGTAGAATAGCGATCCTGACCGTCTTGGCCTTGCCATTTACGTGTCTGCAGGCGACCTTCGATATAAAGACGGGAGCCTTTGTGAACGTACTGCTGTGCGATTTCCGCCAGCTTGTTGAACAGCACAACGGAATGCCATTCTGTGCGTTCCTGACGCTGTCCAGTCTGACGATCGGTCCAGCTATCGCTGGTAGCGATACGCAGGTTGCACACAGGGTTGCCTGAGGGCAGGAACCGTACGTCCGGATCCTGACCCACGTTGCCTATCAGGATGACCTTGTTTACACCACGGGCCATAAGTCCCTCTCCTAGAATGGTGAATGACGGCAGATGCGCCCTGCCACATGCAGAGTGCCTTGCCATCGCGTTCATGAGTCAGGGCCTCATCAATGAAGCTCTGCGAGAATGAATCAATTTTAACCCAGATACGCTACTGGATGAATGCCAAACCCAGCTTCCTTTTTCTGAAGCTGCTGCTTTGCGTCAGACATGTCTTCCTGCCTATAGTTAAACGCTTGATCACATTTCGAGGCTGCTATGGATCGTATATCGGTACGCGGTGCGCGCACGCACAATCTGAAGAACATCGATGTCGACCTGCCGCGCGACTCGCTGATCGTCGTGACCGGTCTTTCCGGCTCGGGCAAGTCTTCTCTCGCCTTCGACACCCTATATGCCGAAGGCCAACGTCGCTATGTCGAATCTCTTTCGACGTACGCGCGACAGTTCCTGTCTATGATGGAAAAGCCCGACGTCGATCACATCGAAGGGCTGTCCCCTGCTATCTCCATCGAGCAGAAATCGACCTCGCACAACCCGCGCTCGACGGTCGGCACCATCACGGAAATCTACGACTATCAGCGCCTGCTGTTTGCACGCGCAGGCACGCCGCGCTGCCCCGAACATGATATAGAGCTGGAAGCGCAGACCATCTCTCAGATGGTCGACCAAGTGCTGGCACTGCCCGAAGGCACCCGTGTCATGCTGATTGCCCCCATCATCAGGGGCCGAAAAGGTGAGCACCTGCAAACGCTGGCGGAAATCCGTTCGCAGGGCTTCGTACGCGTACAGGTCGACGGCCACGTCATGGAGCTTGACGATGTGCCGACACTCGACAAGAACCGCAAGCATGACATCAGTGTCGTCGTGGACCGCATCAAAGTGCGCGCAGACCTCATGCAGCGCTTGGCGGAATCGTTCGAAACGGCGCTGACGCTCTCCAATGGCTCCGCCATGCTTGAGTTCATGGACAATGATGACAAAGACCCCATCACGTTCTCATCGAAGTTCGCATGCCCCGTGTGCGGCTATGCCATCGCAGAACTCGAACCACGCATGTTCTCGTTCAACAATCCGGCAGGCGCATGCCCTAGCTGTGACGGCCTTGGCGTTCATCAGTACTTCGACCCTGCTCGTCTTATCCGCGATGACGAACTGTCGCTTTCCGAAGGCGTCATCAAGGGCTGGGACCGCCGCAGCATCTACTATTTTAGCCAGCTCGAAACGGTTGCCGAACACTACGGATTCGATCTGGATACCCCGTGGAAAGAACTGTCACTCGCCGTTCGCGACGTAATCCTCCACGGCAGCGGCCTGAAGGAGCTGTCCTTCAGCTACGTAAACGAACGAGGGCGACGCGTCGAGCGCGTCCATCCGTTCGAAGGCGTCATCCCCAACATGGAACGCCGCTATCGCGATACGGAATCGTCTTCGGTACGCGAAGATCTGGCACGCTATATTGCCATGCGCCCTTGCCCTGAATGCCACGGCAGCCGCCTGCGCAAAGAATCCCGCCACGTCTACGTCGACGGGCATACGCTGCCAGAACTCTCACGCCTGCCGATCGGCGATGCGCATGCGCTTTTCTCTAACATGACATTGCCTGGCCGCAAGGGAGAAATCGCCGCACGCATCCTGACGGAGATCTGCGCGCGTCTAGAGTTCCTCGTTAACGTCGGCCTCGACTACCTGACCCTAGAACGCAGTGCCGACACGCTGTCAGGTGGTGAAGCTCAGCGCATTCGCTTGGCCAGCCAGATTGGTGCCGGTCTGGTCGGTGTCATGTACATCCTTGATGAGCCTTCCATCGGGCTGCACCAGCGCGACAACGATCGACTGCTCGATACGCTCAAACATCTCCGAGACCTTGGCAATACGGTCATCGTCGTCGAACACGACGAAGACGCCATCCGTGCAGCCGACTACGTGCTGGATATTGGGCCAGGCGCGGGGGTACACGGCGGCCGCATCGTCGCTCAAGGCACACCGGACGAAATAGCGCATAACCCTGAATCGCTGACGGGCCAATACCTCAGCGGTGCTCGTCGCATCGAAGTGCCCGCCATCCGCCACGAGCCAGACCCCAAGCGCCAGCTGGCACTGCGTGGCGCCAGTGGCAACAATCTCAACAATGTGGACATGACCATCCCCCTAGGGCTGTTCGTATGCGTTACGGGTGTCTCCGGCTCAGGGAAATCAACACTGGTTAATTCAACCCTGATGCCGATCGCTGCGCGCGAACTGAACAAGGCCACCAGCCTGTCGCCAGCGCCCTATAAAAGCATTCAGGGTCTGGAGCTACTCGATAAGGTCATCGACATTGACCAAAGCCCGATCGGCCGTACTCCACGCTCTAATCCGGCAACCTATACCGGCATTTTTACATCGATTCGTGAACTATTTGCCGGAACGCAGGAAGCTCGCTCTCGCGGCTACAAGCCCGGACGTTTCAGTTTCAACGTCAAGGGCGGCCGCTGCGAAGCCTGCCAAGGCGACGGCATGATCAAGGTAGAGATGCACTTCCTGCCTGACATCTATGTGCCCTGCGATGTCTGCCACGGCAAGCGCTATAACCGAGAAACACTCGAGATTCTCTATAAAGAGCGCAACATCCATGAAGTGCTCGATATGACCGTAGAAGAAGCACTGGAGTTCTTCAGCCCAGTACCGGCTATCGCTCGACGCCTACAGACCCTTATGGACGTAGGGCTTTCCTATATCCGCCTCGGACAGAGCGCCACAACCTTATCGGGTGGCGAAGCCCAGCGCGTTAAACTGGCCCGCGAACTGGCCAAACGCGATACGGGTCGCACACTGTACATTCTTGATGAGCCGACAACAGGGCTTCATTTCGAAGATATCCGTCAGCTGCTGACGGTACTTCATCGTCTTCGCGATCAGGGCAACAGCATCGTCGTCATTGAGCACAACCTCGACGTCATCAAGACAGCCGACTGGCTGATCGACCTCGGCCCCGAAGGTGGCTCAAAAGGTGGACGCATCATTGCAGAAGGCACGCCAGAGACCGTCAGCAATGCACCGCAGTCTCATACTGGGCATTTCCTGAAACCACTGCTAGAACGCGCTCAGCAAGCGTAAATCGGGAAGGACGGGGCTTATTCCCGCCTCCCCCTGCTTTCTCATCACCCAAGGCGCCATTACAAGCGCCTGAGACTAGCCTCCTAATGTGCTTCGACACATTGGGAGGCTTTTTTATAGTTCTCTGAAATAGTCCTTCGCATGTAAAGCAAAGCGAGCCTCTTTGATACGCAATATGTCTTGCGCCGTGGTCTTTGCCACGCCGACGGCACGGACAGCTGTCGCAGACCTACGCTAAGAGCCGCACAAATATCTATGTAGTCGCAATGAGCGCTCAGCATAAGAGCTAACGCCAGATTCACGCGTTCCCTCTCATTGCCAATGACGGCACCGTACTTCTCTGCTTGAGGGCAAGCCCTGCTTTGGCCTGAATTTATTCAGCTATCTGCGCCTCCCTACAGAGTAAGAGAAAGTGTGAAGCGTTTTGTGGTGAGCACGGTAAGGGCCAAGAGAGGCAATAGTCGCCCTCAACGCGAAGACAGGCGAAATGGAGGTGGTGAGGTGGTGAGGTGGTGAGGTGGTGAGGTGGTGAGGTGGTGAGGTGGTGAGGTGGTGAGGTGGTGAAAGTAAACAGAGCCTGACCGGTCAGTGCAACTGCTGAATAAAGAAAAACCGGCCCACCCTAAAGGGCAAGCCGGTTTCGTTCCACGATACCTACAGACTAGGCTGCAGTTACCGGATCGTGCTTATTCTTCGCCAGCTGCTTCTGCAACGGGACGATCAACAAGCTCAACGTATGCCATCGGAGCATTGTCACCACGACGGAAACCGCATTTCAGGATGCGAACGTAGCCACCCGGACGGTTTGCATAACGTTTACCCAGCTCGGAGAAGAGCTTGCCAACAGCAGCGTCAGAACGCGTACGGCTGAATGCCAGACGACGGTTTGCAACGCTGTCGTTTTTAGCCAGGGTGATCAGCGGCTCGATATGACGACGCAGTTCCTTGGCTTTCGGCAGGGTAGTCTTGATGATTTCGTGCTCGACCAGAGACACGCTCATATTTTTGAACATGGCGTGGCGGTGCGAAGCATTACGATTGAGCTGACGACCACTCTTACGATGACGCATGGTTGTAATTCCTTACCAATCTTGGACTCGAGTCAGCCGTTTCAGGCAGAGGCCTTGTCGTCTTTGAGGCTTGCAGGCGGCCAGCTATCCAGCCGAGTGCCAAGCGCAAGACCACGTGCTTCAAGGACGTCCTTGATTTCATTCAAGGATTTTTTACCCAGGTTCGGCGTTTTCAACAGCTCAACTTCAGTGCGCTGAATCAGATCGCCGATGTAATAGATATTTTCGGCCTTGAGGCAGTTTGCACTACGAACGGTCAACTCAAGATCATCTACGGGACGGAGCAGAATCGGATCGATCTGATCCTCTTCCTCTTCGACTTCCTGCTCTTTGTCGGCTTCCAGATCAACAAAGGCACCAAGCTGCTCCTGCAGGATCGTTGCGGAGCGGCGGATCGCCTCTTCGGGATCCAGAGTGCCATCTGTTTCCAGATCGATCACGAGCTTGTCGAGGTCGGTACGCTGCTCGACACGCGCAGACTCAACGGAATAGGCAACGCGACGCACCGGGCTGAAGGTAGCATCCAGCTGGAGACGACCGATCGGACGGGTTTCGTCATCCGCCTGTTTGCGAACATCTGCCGGCTCGTAGCCACGTCCGCGCATAACGCGGAGCTTCATATTGAGCGCACTGCCATCGTTCAAGTGAGCGATGACATGATCCGGGTTGACGATCTCGACGTCATGACCTACGGCGATATCACCGGCAGTCACGACACCAGGACCCTGCTTGTTCAGCGCCAGCTCAGCATCGTCGCGTCCATGCATCTTGATGGACACGTCCTTGAGATTCAGGAGGATCTCAATAACATCTTCCTGAATGCCTTCAATGGCGCTGTACTCATGCTCGACACCTTCAATTTCAGCCTCGACTACAGCACAGCCCGGCATAGAAGAAAGAAGGATACGACGCAGAGCGTTCCCCAGGGTATGGCCGAAGCCGCGCTCGAACGGCTCGAGCACGATCCGTGCGTGATTAGCGCTGACTTCTTCGACCTTGATATCGCGAGGACGGAGAAACTCTGTCACTGAACGCTGCATAAGAACACCTTTAGGCTGCCAAACGAATACTCGAAGTCCCTACAAACAAGAAGTTCAAGGATTATTTCGAGTATAGCTCGACGATCAGGTTTTCGTTGATGTCAGCGGACAGGTCGCTACGCTCAGGAGCGGCTTTGAACGTGCCTTCCATCTTCTTGGCATCAACATCGATCCAGGAAACATCACCGCGATTCGCAGCCAGAGACAGGGCATTCTGAATGCGTTCCTGTTTCTTAGCCGGTTCACGCACGGTAATCACGTCGCCTGCAACCACTTTGTAAGAAGCGATGTTGACGGTACGACCGTTGACAGCGATAGCCTTGTGGCTTACCAGCTGACGTGCTTCAGCGCGGGTAGAGCCGAAGCCCATGCGGTAGACAACGTTGTCCAGGCGGCTTTCCAGCAACTGAAGAAGAACTTCACCGGTAGCACCTTTATGGCTAGCGGCCTTCTTGTAGTAGTTGCGGAACTGTTTTTCCAGAACGCCGTACATACGACGGACTTTCTGTTTTTCACGCAGCTGAGTGCCATAGTCGGAAAGACGCTGACGACGCTGGCCGTGCTGGCCCGGGATCTGCTCGGCCTTGCACTTTTTCTCAAACGCTGTAGCACCGCTTTTCAGGAACAGATCCGTTCCTTCACGGCGGGACAGCTTACATTTTGGTCCGATATAACGTGCCATGAATCTGTCTCCTTACACGCGGCGTTTTTTCGGCGGACGGCAGCCATTGTGAGGAATGGGCGTCGCGTCAGTAATGCTCTGCACACGGAAGCCGGCGGCGTTAAGAGCACGCACAGCAGATTCACGGCCCGGGCCAGGACCCTTGACCAGAACGTCGACGTTTTTCACACCATACTCGGCTGCAGCATTTGCTGCACGTTCGCTTGCTACTTGAGCTGCGAACGGGGTGCTCTTACGAGAACCACGAAAACCCGAACCACCGGCGGTTGCCCAAGACAGAGCATTGCCCTGGCGGTCTGTGATCGTCACGATCGTGTTGTTAAAAGAGGCATGGATGTGCGCAACAGCGTCCACTACCTGCTTTTTAACCTTTTTACGGTTATTACGCGGGTTAGCCATGTTGGTTGTATCCTGATGTATAACGCACTAATGAGCGTTATTTGCGAATCGGTTTACGCGGCCCTTTACGGGTACGCGCGTTGGTCTTAGTACGCTGACCACGCAGCGGAAGACCACGACGATGGCGCAGACCACGGTAGCAACCCAGATCCATGAGACGCTTGATGTTCAGCGTAATCTCACGACGAAGGTCGCCTTCCACGGTGTACTTGCCTACTTCTGCACGCAGTCCATCGATCTGCTCAGCAGAGAGGTCACCGATTTTTGCAGTCGGTTCGATCTCTGCAGCAGCGCAGATTTCTTGAGCGCGCGTACGGCCGACACCATAGATATAGGTCAGCGAGATCGCCGCATGCTTGTTGTCCGGGATATTGACGCCTGCAATACGGGCCATCAGCTTACTCCGAAATTGAGCGGCTTGCTCGATTGGTTATCTACAAAAAGGCGCAATAGTATACCTCTTATCCCACTAAGGAGACAAGAGGCATACCGCACCAACGTTGCTTACAGTGCAAGACTGGGAATCAGCCTTGGCGCTGTTTGTGACGCGGTTCAGTACAAATAACACGTACTGCACCACGACGCCGTATGATCTTGCAGTTACGGCAGATCTTTTTAACGGAAGCTCGAACTTTCATCGTTCACTCCAATTCTCTCGTGGCGCATCATCGGATGATGCAGCTGCGATCAATGGCCTTTGAGGTTGGCCTTCTTCATCACAGATTCATACTGATTGGACATCAGTTGAGCTTGAACCTGGGACATGAAGTCCATGACGACAACAACCACGATCAATACAGAGGTACCACCTAGCTGGACAGATACGCCAGTCAAAGCTGCCAATAGCTGGGGCAACAGTGATACAAAGGCAATATATGCCGCCCCGAATAGCGTCAGACGGGTCATTACCTTGTCGACATAGCGAGCAGTCTGTTCACCGGGACGGATACCTGGCAGAAATGCACCGGATTTCTTCAGATTGTCTGCAACGTCCTTGGGATTGAACACAAGAGCGGTGTAGAAGAAACAGAAGAATACTACGGCTGCAGTAAAGAGCAACACATAAAGTGTGGCGCCAGGTTTCAACGCTTCACTGACAGTGTTCATCCAGTGGAAGCGATTGCTATTGCTCAGCCACTGAGCAACAGACCCCATGAACAACAGGATACTCTGCGCGAAGATGGCTGGGATAACCCCGGCCATGTTTACCTTCATAGGCAGGTAGCTGTTCTGCCCCGCATACATTTTGTTGCCAACCTGACGACGCGGATAGGTCACTTTAATGCGACGCTGACCACGCTCAATGAAGACAACAAAGGCAACGGTGATCAGTGCTAGGAGGCCCATACCCAACAGGGACAGAGCACCATTCACACTGCTATTGCCATTATTTGCTGCGGTAGATGCATTGCTGATGATTTGAGGCAGACTTGCAACGATACCTGCAAAGATGATCAGCGAAATACCATTGCCAATCCCTTTTTCGGTAACCTGCTCGCCTAGCCACATCAAGAACATGGCACCTGCGACAAATGTCGAAACGGTAATAAGATAGAACGTTGCGCTACCTTGAGCTGCCCCGCCTCCGACCAACCCCACTGACATGCCGACAGCTTGAATCACTGCGAGTACAAGCGTTGCATAACGCGTGTATTGTGTGATCTTGCGCCGGCCAGCTTCGCCTTCTTTCTTCAACTGCTCAAGTGAAGGAGAAACGACTGTCATCAGCTGCATGATGATCGACGCGGAGATATACGGCATGATACCAAGTGCGAATACACTCATTCGCTCGAGGGCACCACCCGAGAACATGTTGAACATGCCCAGGATGGTGCCACCGTTGGCATTAAAAAGAACAGCGAGCTGGCCAGAATCGATACCGGGCACCGGAACATGGGCACCGATACGATACACCACGATCGCGAGCAGCACGAAGAGAAGGCGAGAACGCAGTTCTGCGAAGCCACCTCCAGAGCTTGCCGGTACGTTTCCTGACTTAGCCATTTAGTCCTCTACCTTGCCGCCAGCGTTTTCAATGGCACTGCGTGCGCCTTTCGTGACTTTGAGGCCACGAATGGTGACAGCCTTGTCCAGCTCACCAGAGAGAACAATTTTGGCAAAGCGCGTGTCATCTTTGATCACGTTAGCCTGTTTCAGCGCGGCCAGATCGATAACATCAGCGTTGACTTTGGCCAGCTCGGAGAGGCGAACCTCTTCAGAGACCAAAGATTTTGCAGATGTAAAACCGAACTTCGGCAGACGACGCTGCAAAGGCATCTGACCACCTTCGAAACCCGGTTTGACGCTACCGCCAGAACGGGCTTTCAGACCTTTGTGACCACGGCCACCGGTCTTGCCAAGGCCAGAACCGATACCACGGCCAACGCGTTTTTCAGCGTGCTTGGCGCCCGCTGCAGGACGCAATGTATTCAGTTTCATGGATTACTCTCCCTCGACTCGAACAAGGTAGTTAACCTTGTTAATCATGCCGCGAACGGCCGGGGTGTCTTCCAGTTCAACCGTATGGCCGATGCGACGCAGGCCCAGGCCACGCACGGTAGCCTGGTGTTTTTTGCCTGTGCCGATGGCACTGCGAACTTGAGTCACTTTGATCTTGGCTGACATCGTAGTTACCCCGTGATTTGTGCGACGGAGAGGCCACGTTTGGCAGCAACATCTTCAGGGGAACGCATGGAAGCGAGACCCTTGATGGTTGCACGTACAACGTTGACCGGGTTGGTCGAGCCGTAGCACTTAGCCAGAACGTCCTGAACACCTGCCAGCTCCAGTACAGAGCGCATCGCACCACCGGCGATAATACCCGTACCTTCGGATGCAGGCTGCATGAAGATCTTGGACGCCCCGTGGTTTGCACGCACCGGATACTGCAGCGTGTTACCTTTCAGCTCGACTTTGATCATGTTGCGGTGCGCCTGATCCATAGCCTTCTGGATAGCGACCGGCACTTCACGTGCCTTGCCGCGGCCAAAGCCGACGCGCCCTTTGCCATCGCCAACAACGGTCAGAGCAGTGAAACCGAAAATACGGCCACCTTTGACCACTTTGGCGACGCGGTTAATCTGCACCAACTTCTCTTGCAGATCACCGCTGCCTTTCTGTTCGTTATTCGCCATCGTGTCACCCTTTAGAATTTCAGGCCGCCTTCGCGCGCAGCATCAGCCAGCGCTTTGACTCGACCGTGGTACTTGAACCCGGAGCGGTCAAAGGCTACCTGGGAAATACCTGCTTCCTTGGCACGCTCGGCCAGCAGTGCGCCGACTTTGGTCGCTGCATCGACGTTGCCAGTGGCACCTTCACGCAGCGATTTGTCCAGCGTCGAAGCGCTGACGAGAACACGCCCACCGTCCGCAGAAATAATCTGCGCATAGATATGGCGCGGGGTGCGGTTGACGCACAGACGCTCGACGCCCAGCTCGCGAATTTTCGCGCGCGCGCGGCGGGCACGACGGAGACGACTTTCTTTCTTCGCGTTCATAACCCTGCCTTACTTCTTCTTGGCTTCTTTACGACGGACTTGCTCGTCACCGTAACGTACACCTTTGCCTTTATAAGGCTCCGGCGGACGGAAGGCACGAATTTCAGCCGCCACCTGGCCGAGACGCTGCTTGTCAGCGCTTTTCAGCACGATCGTGGTGTTCTTCGGAGTTTCCGCAGTAACACCTTCAGGCAGTGCATACTCGACAGGGTGAGAGAAACCCAGCGTGAGGTTGATGGTTTTGCCACTTGCTTGTGCACGGTAACCGACACCGGTGATTTCCAGTGTACGAGTGAACCCTTCGGTTACACCGATGACCATGTTGTTAGCAAGCGCACGGGTGGTACCAGCCATAGCCCAGTTTTTTGCCGTTTCGCTCGGAGCGAAGGTCAGTTTGCCTTCTTCCTGGCTCACGACAACGTCGGGATGGATGGTCAGCTCAAGTTGACCCTGGCTGCCTTTGACAGTCAGAACCTGGTCGTTGAGCTTGGCTTCGACGCCGCTTGGCAGCGTTACCGGGTATTTTGCGATCCTGGACATTTCTCGCTCCTAGAATACGGTGCAGATGACTTCACCGCCGACGCCAGCTTGACGTGCAGCGCGGTCGGTCATTACGCCCTTGGAGGTGGAAATGATCGCCACACCCAAACCATCTGCAACCTCGGGAAGTTCATCCTTGCCCTTGTAGATGCGCAGAGAAGGCTTGGATACGCGTTGCAGGTGTTCGATGACCGGTTTGCCTTCGAAATACTTAAGAGTCACATTCAGCTGCGGCTGCTTGTCACCTTCGACAGCGAAGTCCGCAATGTAACCTTCTTCTTTCAGTACGCGCGCTACCTGAACCTTGATCTTAGACGACGGAATAGAAACCGTCGCCTTGGTAGCCTGCTGCGCATTGCGAATACGCGTAAGCATATCCGCCAGAGTGTCTTGCATGCTCATTTATCGCACTCCTGTGTACGCGGTTACCAGCTTGCCTTGGTCAAGCCGGGGATGTCACCGCGCATTGCGGCTTCACGCAGCTTGTTACGACCCAGGCCAAACTTGTTGTAATAGCCATGGGGACGGCCTGTGATACGGCAGCGTTTACGCTGACGTACCGGGCTGGAGTCACGCGGCAGGGACTGCAGTTTGAGCTGTGCATCGAAGCGATCTTCATCAGACGCATCAACACTCTGGATGATTGCTTTGAGCTCAGCACGACGCGCGGCATATTTTTCAGCTAGGCGCGCACGTTTAAGCTCACGCTCAACCATACTTTTCTTAGCCATTGTCCGACCTTATTTCTTGAACGGGAAGTTCAGAGCGCTCAGGAGCGCACGACCTTCCTCGTCAGTGTTGGCGGTAGTGGTAATCGTGATATCCAAACCGCGGATGCGATCAATCTTATCATATTCGATCTCGGGGAAGATGATCTGTTCACGCACTCCCATCGAATAGTTGCCGCGACCGTCAAAAGATTTCGGGTTCAGACCACGGAAATCGCGGATACGCGGGATCGCAATGTTGACCAGGCGATCAAGGAATTCCCACATGCGTTCGCCACGCAGGGTTACCTTAACACCGATCGGCCAGCCTTCACGGACTTTGAAGCCAGCAACGGATTTACGTGCTTTAGTCACGACAGGTTTCTGCCCTGACAGCTTCTCGAGATCCGCGGTAGCAAAGTCGATCAGTTTCTTGTCGCTGGTCGCTTCACCGACACCCATGTTCAGAGTCACCTTGGTGATCTTGGGCATCTGCATTACGTTGGCATAGCCAAACTGTTCTGTCAGTTTGGCTACAACCTCGTTCTTGAACTGCTCTTTCAAATTCGCCATTGTCCCACCCGACTCACGTTAGGCGTCGATCTGCTTTTGAGTCGACTTGTAGATACGGACCTTGGTACCGTCTTCTTTGACCTGGAAGCCAACGCGATCAGCCTTGCCGGTTTCCTGGTTGAAGATTGCGACGTTGGACTCGTGAATCGGAGCCTCACGCTCAACGATACCACCCTGGGTGCCCAGCATCGGGTTGGGCTTAGTGTGACGCTTAACAACGTTCACACCAGCGACGACGAATTTGCCGTCTTTCAGAACACGTTGAACGGTTCCGCGCTTGCCCTTGTCCTTGCCGGCGATGACGATAACTTCGTCTTGAGTCTTGATCTTGCGCATTGTCCGTTTCGCTCCTTACAGCACTTCGGGCGCCAAGGAAATGATTCGCATAAACTTCTCGTTACGAAGTTCGCGAGTCACCGGCCCAAAAATACGAGTGCCGACCGGCTGTTCGTTGGTGTTGTTCAACAACACCGCTGCATTGCCGTCGAAACGGATCAGCGAACCGTCGGGGCGACGTACGCCACTACGGGTACGGACCACGACCGCTTTCAGGACCTGACCTTTCTTGACACGACCGCGCGGAATAGCTTCCTTGACCGTCACTTTGATGATGTCGCCAATTCGCGCATAGCGACGATGCGAACCACCGAGAACCTTAATACACATAACTCGGCGCGCACCGCTGTTGTCAGCGACATCCAGCATTGTTTGCGTCTGAATCATCGGTTTTCTCCAAACCTAAACTGACTGCACTGGCAGACGGGATTAACCCTTCGCCCGTTCGATCACTTCTACCAGTGACCAGGATTTGTTCTTGGAGATCGGACGGCATTCCGCGATGGACACCGTATCACCAAGTTTCGCCTGACTGTTTTCGTCATGAGCCTGCAGCTTGGTGGAGCGCTTGACGTATTTACCGTAAATCGGGTGACGTTCGCTACGCTCGATCATCACGACGATGGACTTGTCCATCTTGTCGCTTACTACCTTGCCGGTAAGCGTACGGGGCTTTTTGTCTTCGGCCATCTTAGTTACCTGCTTTCTCGTTGATCACAGTCTTGACACGAGCGATGTCGCGACGCGTCTGCTTCAACAGATGGGCCTGACTGAGCTGACCCGTAGCTTTCTGCATACGCAGGTTGAACTGCTCACGCAGCAGCTCAAGCAGCTGCGCCTTGAGCTCATTGACTGACTTGTCGCGGAGTTCCTGAGCTTTCATCACATCACCGTCCGTTTCACGAAAGTAGTGGCAACGGGCATCTTCTGAGCGGCGAGATCGAAAGCTTCACGTGCCAGCTCTTCGGAGACACCTTCGATTTCGTAGAGCACTTTGCCCGGCTGAATCTGGGCAACCCAGTATTCTACAGAACCTTTACCCTTACCCATACGAACTTCGAGAGGTTTCTCGGAGATCGGTTTGTCCGGGAAGATGCGGATCCAGATCTTACCGCCACGTTTAACGTGACGAGTGATGGCACGACGGCCAGCTTCGATCTGACGTGCAGTGATGCGGCCACGACCTACGGCTTTGAGGCCGTATTCGCCGAAGCTCACGCTACTTCCGCGCTGAGCCAGGCCGCGGTTACGGCCTTTATGCTGCTTGCGGAATTTAGTACGTTTGGGCTGTAACATCGACTACCCCCCCTTACTTGGAACCTTTCTTCTTGGATGCAGGTTGCTGAGGTTGTTTCGCCTTAGCGCGGACTTCCTCGATGCCACCAAGAATTTCGCCTTTGAAAATCCACACTTTTACGCCGATAACACCATAGGTGGTGTGAGCTTCGTAAGTGGAGTAGTCAATGTCTGCGCGCAGAGTGTGAAGCGGTACACGGCCTTCACGATACTGCTCGGTACGTGCGATTTCAGCACCGCCAAGACGGCCGGACAGCTGAATCTTGATACCTTGAGCACCCAGACGCATGGCGTTCTGCACAGCACGTTTCATGGCACGACGGAACATAACGCGACGTTCCAGCTGGCCAGCGACGTTCTGAGCCACCAGGCGAGCATCAAGCTCGGGTTTGCGAACTTCTTCGATGTTGACATGGACCGGAACGCCCATCATCGCAGTCAGCTCACGGCGCAGACGGTCAACGTCTTCGCCTTTTTTACCAATCACGATACCCGGACGGGCAGTGTGAATGGTGATACGTGCATTGTTGGCCGGACGTTCGATCTGAATGCGGCTAACGGATGCATTTTTCAGACGGTCTTCGATGAAGCTACGTACCTGAAGATCGTTGTTCAGCTTGTCGGCGTAAGCGCCACGCTCTGCGTACCAGACCGAAGTGTGGTCTTTGACGATACCGAGGCGCATACCGATTGGATGTACTTTCTGACCCATCTGGTCGACTCCTACTTCTCGGCTACCTTGACGGTGATGTGACAAGTGCGCTTCATAATGCGATCCGCACGGCCTTTGGCACGCGGACGGATGCGTTTCAGCGTCATGCCCTCATCGACATAGATAGTCGAGACGCGAAGTTCGTCGATGTCCATGCCGTTATTCTCTTCCGCATTAGCAATCGCGGATTTGAGCACTTTTTGTACCAGGACAGCGGCTTTCTTCGGAGAGAATGCCAAGATGTCCAGCGCTTCCGCTACGGGCTTTCCGCGCACCTGATCTGCCACCAAACGGGCTTTCTGAGCGGACAGGCGAGCGCCGCGCAATTTAGCAGCTACTTCTTCCATTTCTATGGTCCTCTCTTACTTACCGCTTGGCTTTCTTGTCAGCCGCGTGACCGCGATAGGTGCGGGTTGCAGCGAACTCGCCGAGTTTGTGACCGACCATCTCTTCAGAGACGTAGACCGGTACATGCTGGCGACCGTTATGGACAGCAATGGTGAGACCTACCATGTTTGGCAGGACCATGGAACGACGCGACCAAGTGACGATCGGTTTGCGGTCGTTCTTCTCCACAGCCGCCTCAACCTTCTTCAAAAGATGAAGGTCAATGAAGGGACCTTTCTTAAGTGAACGTGGCACAGCCGTTACCCCTTAGTTTCTATTACTTGGCCTTGCGGCGACGAACGATCAGTTTATCGGTGCGCTTGTTCTTGCGGGTCTTGTGACCTTTGGTCGGAACGCCCCACGGAGAAACCGGGTGACGGCCACCGCTGGTACGACCCTCACCACCACCGTGCGGGTGATCAACCGGGTTCATTGCAACACCGCGAACTGTCGGACGCACACCTTTCCAGCGTTTGGCACCGGCTTTACCCAGTTGACGCAGGCTGTGTTCAGAGTTGCCGACTTCACCAAGCGTAGCGCGGCATTCAGCCAGTACACGACGCATTTCGCCAGAACGAAGGCGGATAGTCGCGTAGTTGCCTTCACGGGCAACCAGCTGAGCGCTTGCGCCAGCACTGCGAACCAACTGAGCACCTTTACCCGGTTTCAGCTCGATGCAGTGGATGACAGAACCGACCGGAATGTTACGCAGCGGCAGTGTATTACCACTGCGGATTGCGGCGTTAACACCGGATTCAAGACGGTCACCAACGCTGACACGCTTAGGAGCAATGATGTAGCGACGTTCACCGTCCATGTACTTCAGCAGCGCGATGTGGGCGCTACGGTTCGGATCGTATTCGATACGTTCAACAACAGCAGGAATGCCGTCCTTGGTACGTTTAAAATCGATCAGACGATAATGCTGGCGCTGACCACCACCGATGTGGCGAGTGGTAATGCGGCCTTTGTTGTTACGACCACCAGTGCGGGTCTGGGACTCGACCAGAGAGGCAACCGGACGACCTTTATAAAGGTCGGGGTTGACAGTCTTCACCAAATGGCGACGACCGGCGGAAGTAGGTTTGGTCTTAACTACTGCCATGATCCGTTCTCCTGCCTTACTCGTTACCGGTGAAGTCTTCGAGAGTTTCACCAGCGGCCAGAGTGACATAAGCCTTGCGAATGTCGTTGCGGCGACCTTCACCACGTGCGCTGCGCTTGACCTTGCCCTTGATGTTCACTACCTGGACGGACTTAACCTTTTTCTCGAAAAGCGCTTCTACTGCTTTCTTGACTTCGGTTTTAGTCGCATCGCTGGCCACCTTGAAAACGTACTGGCCGTTTTCAGCAGCAACAGCTGCTTTTTCGGTCATGTGCGGACCAAGCAGAACTTTGAATACGCGTTCCTGGTTCATGCCAGCTTCTCCTCGAACTTGCGCAGCGCCGGAACAGTTACCAGCACTTTGTCGAAGGCGATCAGGCTAACGGGGTCAACCGCTGCCACGTCGACAACAGCAACGTTAGGAATATTACGTGCTGCCAGGTACAGATTGGCATCAACTTCTTCGGTGATGATCAGCACGTTTTCCAGATCCATTGCTTTCAGCGTAGCTGCCAGCTGTTTGGTCTTCGGCGTTTCAACAGCGAAAGTTTCGACTGCCACCAGGCGATCCTGGCGTACCAGTTCGGACAGGATGGAGCGCATGGCCGCACGATACATTTTGCGGTTAACTTTCTGCGCGTGGTCCTGCGGGCGAGCTGCGAAGGTTACACCACCGCTACGCCACAGAGGAGAACGGATAGTACCTGCACGAGCGCGGCCAGAGCCTTTCTGACGCCACGGTTTTTTACCACCGCCGCTGACATCGGAACGAGTCTTCTGTGCACGAGAGCCTTGACGTGCGCCTGCCAGGTAGGCAGTCACAACCTGATGAATCAGGGCTTCGTTGAAGTCTTTACCGAAAGTCGCGTCGGAAAGTTCGACGGTGCCTGCGTTAGCACCTGCGAGATTCAGGTTCATTGCGCTTTTTCCTCCCCGCGAGCTTTGACAGCGGTACGTACAACTACGTCACTGCCAGTAGCGCCCGGTACGGCACCTTTAACAAGCAACAGATTACGTTCAGCATCAACGCGAACGACTTCAAGGCTCTGGACGGTTACACGAGCACTACCCATGTGACCTGCCATTTTTTTGCCTTTGAATACACGTCCAGGCGTCTGGCACTGACCGATAGAACCCGGTGCACGATGCGAGAGGGAGTTACCGTGGGTCATATCCTGGGTACGGAAGTTCCAGCGTTTAACACCACCCTGGAAGCCCTTACCTTTGGACAGGCCGGTCACGTCAATCTTCTGACCAGCTTCAAAGAGGGATACAGTGAATTCGCCGCCAACCTGCGGGTCTTCATCGCCGTCTGTAAGACGGAATTCGACCAAGGCGCGACCAGCTTCGACACCCGCTTTAGCAAACTGACCAGCAGCTGCTTTAGAGAGGTGTTTAGCTTTGCGGGAGCCAGTTGTAACCTGTACAGCGCGGTAGCCGTCAGACTCAAGCGTCTTAACGGTAGTAACGCGGTTCGGCTCAACCTCGATAACGGTTACGGGCACGGATGCGCCATCTTCGGTGAAGATACGGCTCATGCCGCACTTCTTACCGACTAAACCGATCGTCATGTTCAGTCTCCTAATAGTGTACGGGGCTATCACCCGCTATGGCTGCCCTTTCCAGAGCATTCCACTAGCACATTGTATGGCGTCATCCCGACGCGACGGTCAACGTGACCGTGAGTGACTAGTGTAATTGATTAATCAACCTTGATCTGTACATCTACGCCAGCAGCGAGATCAAGCTTCATCAGCGCATCAACTGTTTTTTCAGTCGGCTCAACGATGTCGAGCACACGCTTATGAGTGCGGATCTCGTACTGATCACGCGCGTCTTTGTTGACGTGCGGAGAGACCAGGACAGTGTAACGTTCGCGGTTGGTCGGCAGCGGAATCGGACCGCGCACCTGAGCGCCAGTACGCTTCGCGGTTTCCACGATTTCTTGCGTGGACTGATCGATCAGGCGATGGTCAAACGCTTTCAACCGAATGCGAATTTTTTGGTTCTGCATGTGCCAGAAACTCCAGTAGCCACACCCTATCACTTTTGCACTACTACAGCACAAAAGCAACAAAGCGAGCAGCCTTGTGAATAGCAACGACGCGAGCCGTCTACTCACACCGTAAAGATGGCGAATTATAGGCTCCCTATTCTAAGGAGTCAAATCACACCAGGCATGAGAGACACTCGACATGACAAAGGGGCCCCCGCAGGGGAGCCCCTTTATGTGCAGATCGTATCAATTATTCAACGATCTTGGCAACAACACCAGCACCTACGGTGCGGCCACCTTCACGGATTGCGAAACGCAGACCATCTTCCATTGCGATAGGAGCGATCAGCGTAACTTCCATGGTGACGTTATCGCCAGGCATTACCATTTCAACGCCTTCCGGCAGTTCACAAGTACCAGTTACGTCAGTGGTACGGAAGTAGAACTGCGGACGATAGCCTTTGAAGAACGGAGTGTGACGACCGCCTTCGTCTTTAGACAGGATGTACACTTCCGCGTTGAACTTGGTGTGCGGAGTGATAGTACCCGGCTTAGCCAGAACCTGACCACGTTCGACTTCGTCACGTTTGGTACCACGCAGCAGCGCACCAACGTTCTCACCTGCACGACCTTCGTCGAGCAGTTTACGGAACATTTCAACACCAGTAACGGTAGTTTTGGTGGTTTCGCGCAGACCAACGATTTCGACTTCTTCACCAGTCTTAACGATACCGCGCTCTACACGACCGGTAACAACGGTACCACGACCGGAAATGGAGAATACGTCTTCGATCGGCATCAGGAACGGCTGATCAACGGCACGTTCCGGTTCCGGGATGTACTCATCCAGGGACTTGATCAGGTTACCAACAGCGGTAGTACCCATACCGTTGTCGTCTTTACCTTCCAGCGCCATCAGTGCAGAACCGATGATGATCGGAGTGTCGTCACCCGGGAAGTCGTATTCGTTCAGAAGTTCGCGAACTTCCATTTCGACCAGCTCGAGCAGCTCTTCGTCATCGACCATGTCCGCTTTGTTCAGGAACACAACGATGTACGGAACGCCAACCTGACGAGACAGCAGGATGTGCTCACGAGTCTGCGGCATGGGGCCGTCAGCTGCAGAACATACCAGGATCGCGCCGTCCATCTGCGCAGCACCAGTGATCATGTTCTTGACGTAGTCAGCGTGTCCCGGGCAGTCAACGTGCGCGTAGTGACGAACTTCGGACTGGTACTCAACGTGAGCAGTCGCGATAGTGATACCACGTTCACGCTCTTCAGGAGCGTTATCGATGGTATCAAATGCACGCCAGTCACCACCGAAGAGCTCGGCGGAAACGCGAGTCAGGGCCGCTGTCAGCGTCGTTTTACCATGGTCGACGTGGCCGATGGTACCAACGTTGACATGCGGTTTGGAACGATCAAATTTTTCCTTAGCCACTGCTATAACCTCTTTCTGTACTAAAACGGGTTATCCGTTCTGATTGATGACGGCTTCGACGACGCTGGACGGCGCCTCATCATACTTCGCAAACTCCATAGAGTAGCTTGCGCGGCCCTGGGTCTGCGAGCGCAGGTCGGTCGCGTAACCGAACATCTCACCCAGCGGCACCATTGCACGAATGATTTTACCAGAGGAAGAATCATCCATACCCTGCACCAGTCCACGACGACGGTTAAGGTCACCCATAACATCGCCCATGAACTCTTCCGGTGTAACCACTTCGACTTTCATGACCGGCTCGAGCAGTACTGCCCCAGCTTTACGAGCACCTTCTTTGATCGCCATGGAAGCGGCAATCTTGAACGCGTTCTCGTTAGAGTCGACATCATGGTAGGAACCATCAAACAGTGCAACTTTGACGTCGATCATCGGGTAGCCCGCGATAACACCATTTTGCAGCTGCTCGAAAGCACCTTTTTCTACTGCCGGAACGTATTCTTTCGGTACTGTACCGCCCACGATTTCGGAGCTGAACTTGAAGTTCATCTCCGCATCATCGCCTTTATCTTCGGCAGTCAGCGGTTCAATGCGCAGCCATACGTGACCAAACTGACCACGACCACCAGACTGACGTACGAACTTACCTTCCTGCTCGACAGATTTACGGATGGTTTCACGGTAGGCAACCTGCGGCTTACCGATGTTGGCTTCAACCTTAAACTCGCGACGCATACGGTCAACGATGATATCCAGGTGGAGCTCACCCATACCGGCGATGATAGTCTGGCCCGTTTCTTCATCAGTCTTCACGCGGAAAGACGGATCTTCCTGAGCCAACTTACCAAGAGCGATACCCATTTTTTCTTGGTCAGCTTTGGATTTCGGCTCAACCGCTACAGCAATAACGGGATCCGGGAATTCCATGCGTTCCAGAATAATTTTGGCATCCATATCACACAGGGTATCACCCGTAGTGACGTCTTTCAGGCCAACACACGCTGCGATGTCGCCAGCGTAAACTTCTTTAATCTCTTCGCGAGAGTTAGCGTGCATCTGAACGATACGACCAACACGCTCACGCTTGGACTTGACCGAGTTGAATACGCTGTCACCAGAATTCAGCACGCCTGAGTAGACGCGAATGAAGGTCAGCGTACCCACGAACGGGTCAGTTGCGATCTTGAACGCCAGCGCAGCAAAAGGTGCGTTGTCGTCGGCTTCACGAGTTTCGATGGTACCAGCGGCATCATCCAGCTCACCTTCGATCGCTTTAACTTCAGTCGGGGACGGCAGGTATTCGATGACACCATCCAAAACCGCCTGAACACCTTTGTTCTTGAATGCAGAACCACAGGTGACGAGAACGATTTCGTTGTCCAGCGTACGGCGACGCAGAGCTGCTTTGATTTCTTCTTTGGAGAGGTCACCCTCTTCCAGATATTTTTCCATCAGCTCATCAGATGCTTCAGCAGCAGCTTCGAGCATGTACTCGCGCTGTTCTTCTGCTTTCGCCTGAAGTTCTGCAGGAATATCAACCAGCTCGTAAGACATACCCTGGTCTTCTTCATTCCAGAGGATGGCTTTCATTTCGATCAGGTCGACAACGCCTTTGAAGTCGTCTTCTGCGCCCCAGTTAATCTGGATCGGCACAGCGTTGGCATTCAGACGTTCACGCAGCTGATCGACAACCATGAAGAAGTCGGCACCAGCGCGGTCCATCTTGTTGACGAAGACCATACGCGGAACTTCGTACTTGTTAGCCTGACGCCATACCGTTTCGGTCTGCGGCTGAACACCGGAAGAACCACACAGTACGACAACAGCACCGTCGAGTACGCGCAAAGAACGTTCTACTTCGATCGTGAAGTCAACGTGTCCTGGCGTATCGATGATGTTGATGCGGTGCGGTTCGAACTGCTTGTTCATGCCCGGCCAGAAACAGGTAGTTGCAGCGGACGTGATAGTGATACCACGTTCCTGCTCCTGCTCCATCCAGTCCATGGTCGCAGCGCCCTCATGCACCTCACCGATCTTATGAGAAAGACCGGTATAGAAGAGGACGCGCTCAGTAGTCGTCGTCTTACCCGCATCGACGTGCGCTACGATACCGATATTACGGTAGCGATTGAGAGGTGTCTTACGTGCCACGATAAAGTGTCCTGTGGTTGGAAGCGTCGTTCTATGCGCTTTCGGCATCTGCCAAGCCGTTTGTACAGCATTGACAGACGCCTGAAAAGCAACTTAGAAACGGTAGTGAGAGAACGCCTTGTTGGCATCTGCCATGCGGTGTACGTCTTCACGCTTCTTAACTGCGGCACCCTTGCCTTCTGCGGCATCGAGGATTTCGCCAGCAAGACGCTGCTCCATGGTTTTTTCACCACGGGAACGCGCTGCATCTACCATCCAGCGCATAGCCAGAGCTTCGCGACGGGACGGACGCACTTCGACAGGCACCTGATAGGTAGCACCACCGACGCGGCGTGATTTGACCTCTACCATCGGCTGGATGGTTTCCAGCGCTTTCTCGAAAATGGTCAGCGGCTCAGCATCGTTGGAGCGAGCGGCAACACGATCAAGTGCACCGTAGACAATACGTTCGGCTACGGACTTCTTGCCGCTGATCATCAGGTGGTTCATGAACTTAGCCAAGCGTTCACTTCCGAATTTAGGATCCGGCAGGATTTCGCGCTTGGCGGCAACACGACGTCTAGGCATGATAAGCCCTCAGTTGAAGGGTCCTTCAGGTAAACCTGGCAACTTGCTGACCAGCCTTACTCTTATCAGACCGTAGTGGATCAAGATTTAGGACGTTTAGCACCGTATTTAGAACGGCCCTGTTTACGATCCTGAACACCAGAAGTATCCAGAGCACCGCGAACAGTGTGATAACGCACACCTGGCAAGTCTTTTACGCGACCGCCACGGATCAGGACAACGGAGTGTTCCTGAAGGTTGTGCCCTTCACCACCGATGTATGACGTGACTTCGTAACCGTTGGTCAGACGTACACGACATACTTTACGCAGTGCAGAGTTTGGTTTCTTCGGTGTAGTGGTATATACGCGAGTACATACACCACGACGCTGCGGGCAAGCCTGCAGAGCCGGCACGTCACTTTTAGTGACGGGGCGCTTGCGGGGCTTACGCACCAGCTGGTTAATGGTTGCCATTAATGCTCACTCCATAATGTGCTTGAAGACCGCCAAAAGCGGCCTCTCTTCTGACATCGAGAATAGATAGACTACTCCCTCTATCAAAGGCTGCGAATTTTACGGGGTTAACGTAACAAGCGTCAAGCCCGCTCAACAAAGAACGGGCAAGACTTATGCTACCTCGTTGTTCGCAATGCCTTATTCATCATCCGCATCGAGGGCCGTCAGCTGTGCACCGAGCTCTTGCTCAATATCCAGCGCACTCAGGCTGCTCAATGCGTCTTCAGGACTGTTACCGCGTTTACGCTGACGCTCAAGGTGATGCGCCAGACCCGTACCTGCCGGGATCAGACGACCCACGACAACGTTTTCCTTCAGGCCGCGCAAATGGTCTCGCTTGCCGGTGACGGCAGCTTCGGTCAGAACACGTGTAGTTTCCTGGAACGAAGCAGCAGAGATGAAGGATTCGGTTGCCAAAGAAGCCTTGGTGATACCCAGCAGCACACGCTGATACTTCGCCGGGAACTTGCCTTCACGCTCAATACGAGCATTTTCAGACAGTACACGCGCGATATCAACTTGATCGCCATGAATCAGCGTACTATCGCCAGCGTCGGTAATTTCAACCTTACGCAACATCTGGCGAACGATGACTTCGATGTGCTTATCGTTGATGCCTACACCCTGCAGACGGTAAACGTCCTGGATCTCGGTCGTGATGTACTTCGCGAGCTCAGAGACGCCCAACAGACGCAAGATGTCATGCGGGTTGCTCGGGCCATCAGAGATAACTTCACCCTTCTCGACCGTTTCACCTTCGAACACACCGATCTGACGCCATTTCGGGATCAGCATTTCGACCGGATCACCTTCGGAAGGCGTAATCGTGAGACGACGCTTACCTTTGGTTTCCTTGCCGAAAGTAACGGTACCGGAAATTTCCGCCAGGATGGACGGCTCTTTCGGTTTACGTGCTTCGAACAGATCGGCAACGCGCGGCAGACCCCCGGTGATATCCTTGTTACCCGACGCCTCTACAGGAATACGTGCAACAACCTCACCCACCCCGATAACGTCGCCGTTATCAGCAGACACGATGGCGTTACCCGGCAGCATGTACTGAACCGGCGTATTGGAACCCGGCAGCGTGATGTGCTTACCAGCATCATCCAGCAGCATGATCATCGGACGCATGTCGCGGCCGGAGGTAGGACGGTTACCGACTTCCATGATCTCGATGGAAGACAGACCAGTCATCTCATCCACCGTACGGTGCATGGTATGACCTTCGTCCATATCGGTGAACTGGATCTTACCTGCCACCTCGGCAATGATCGGGTGAGTGTGCGGATCCCACTTCGCTACCACTTGACCGGCTTCGACGCGCTCGCCTTCACGAACACCCAGCTCGGCACCGTACGGCATCTTGTAGTATTCACGCTCACGACCCTGCTCGTCGGCAATCGCCAGCGCACTGGAACGAGAAACGACAATCAGCTTGCCATCCGCACGCTCAACAGACTTCATGTTGTGCAGACGGATCGTACCACCGTGCTTGACCTGTACGTTGTCGATGGCAGAGGCACGAGATGCCGCACCACCGATGTGGAACGTACGCATGGTCAGCTGTGTACCCGGCTCACCGATAGACTGTGCAGCGATAACACCGACGGATTCACCAACGTTGACCACGTGACCACGGGCCAAGTCGCGACCGTAGCAGGCAGAACATACGCCGTGCTCGTTTTCACAGGTAATGGCACTGCGCACGACGATTTCGTCGATACCCATGCCATCCAGACGACCACACCACTCTTCGTCCAGCAGCGTCCCTTTCGGGATCAGTACGTTGTCATTGGCATCAACGACATCTTTGGCTACGACACGACCCAGCACACGCTCAGCCAGGGAGACGATGATATCACCGCCTTCGATGACCGGGTTCATCACCAAGCCGTCTTCAGTGCCACAGTCTTCACGCGTCACAACAACGTCCTGCGCAACGTCTACAAGACGACGTGTCAGGTAACCGGAGTTAGCGGTCTTGAGTGCCGTATCCGCC
Organism: Zymobacter sp. IVIA_12111.31 C1; assembly: GCF_047495495.1. Classification (GTDB taxonomy): domain Bacteria; phylum Pseudomonadota; class Gammaproteobacteria; order Pseudomonadales; family Halomonadaceae; genus Zymobacter. The sequence goes on along the minus strand of NZ_CP179930.1, from coordinate 346,629 downwards.
AGCCCCTTACGAGCACCGTGAGTCGAGATGAAGTACTGGAGTACGTTCAGACCTTCACGGAAGTTCGCGGTGATCGGCGTTTCGATGATGGAACCATCTGGCTTCGCCATCAGACCACGCATACCCGCCAGCTGACGAATCTGTGCAGCACTACCACGAGCACCAGAGTCGGCCATGATGAAGACGCTGTTGAACGAGTCTTGTTCGACTTCGTTGCCGTCGCGGTCGATGACTTTCTCTTTCGAGATATTCGCCATCATCGCTTTAGCAACTTTATCGTTCGCCTTGGACCAGATATCGATAACCTTGTTGTACTTCTCACCCGCGGTAACGAGACCCGAGGAGAACTGGCTTTCGATTTCTTTGACTTCTTCTTCGGCCGCCGCAACGATTTCTGCTTTGGAGTCAGGAATAACGAAGTCGTTAACACCGATGGAAGCACCTGACCACATGGCCATGCGGAAACCGGTGTACATCAGCTGGTCAGCAAGAATGACCGCTTCTTTCAGACCGACCGTACGGTATGCCGTATTGATCAGCTGAGAGATAGCTTTCTTCTTCATCGGGCGGTCAACGTTCTCGAACGCCATGCCACGCGGAATGATGCGGAACAGCAGCGCACGACCAACCGTGGTGTCATGGATGGAGGTGTGTTCAACGAACTCACCGCTTTCTTCATCCTTGGCCCACTCGGTCAGACGGACTTTGACACGAGCATGCAGATCAACGCTCTGAGTACCAAAGGCGCGCTCAACTTCATTCAGGTTAGCGAAGACCATGCCTTCGCCTTTAGCGTTGATGCGCTCACGGGTCATGTAGTACAGACCCAAGACAACGTCCTGAGACGGTACGATGATTGGATCACCGTTCGCCGGAGACAGTACGTTGTTGGTAGACATCATCAGCGCACGCGCTTCGAGCTGGGCTTCCAGTGTCAGCGGTACGTGTACCGCCATCTGGTCACCGTCGAAGTCGGCGTTGTATGCCGCACAGACGAGCGGGTGCAGGTGGATAGCCTTACCTTCGATCAGCATCGGTTCGAAGGCCTGGATACCCAGACGGTGCAGCGTCGGTGCGCGGTTGAGCATGACCGGATGTTCGCGGATGACATCAGCAAGGATGTCCCACACTTCCGGAACTTCACGCTCGACCATTTTCTTGGCCGCTTTAATTGTCGTTGCCTGACCGGAGGCCTGAAGCTTGGCGTAGATGAACGGCTTGAACAGCTCAAGTGCCATTTTCTTCGGCAGACCACACTGATGCAGACGCAGCGTCGGGCCTACTGTGATAACGGAACGACCAGAGTAGTCGACACGTTTACCCAGCAAGTTCTGACGGAAACGACCCTGCTTACCCTTGATCATGTCAGCCAAGGATTTCAGCGGGCGTTTATTGGAACCAGTAATAGCACGACCACGGCGACCGTTATCGAGCAATGCATCGACGGATTCCTGAAGCATGCGCTTCTCGTTGCGCACGATGATGTCCGGAGCATTCAGGTCCAACAGACGTTTCAGTCGGTTGTTGCGGTTGATGACGCGGCGATACAGATCGTTGAGATCTGAAGTCGCGAAACGGCCACCATCCAGCGGTACCAACGGACGCAGATCCGGCGGCAACACAGGCAATACTTCCATCACCATCCATGCAGGACGGTTACCGGATTTGTAGAACGCTTCCAGCAGCTTGAGGCGTTTGGAAAGCTTTTTGATCTTGGTATCAGAGTTGGTCTGCGGAATCTCTTCGCGCAGGCGTTCAATCTCTTCACCCAGCTCGATCTCGGCCAGCAGAGCCTGGATCGCTTCGGCGCCCATGCGAGCGTCAAAGTCGTCACCGAACTCTTCCAGCGCTTCGAAATACTGTTCATCGTTCAGCAGTTGCCCTTTTTCAAGGGTCGTCATGCCAGGATCGATGACCACGAACGATTCGAAATAAAGGACGCGCTCGATATCACGCAGCGTCATGTCCAGCAGCATACCAATGCGGCTAGGCAGTGATTTCAAGAACCAAATATGCGCAACAGGGGATGCCAGTTCGATATGCCCCATGCGCTCACGACGTACGGAAGCCTTGGTGACTTCGACACCGCATTTTTCACAGATGATGCCGCGGTGCTTCATCCGCTTGTACTTGCCGCAGAGGCACTCGTAGTCCTTTACCGGGCCAAAGATTTTGGCGCAGAACAAGCCGTCACGTTCAGGCTTGAAGGTACGGTAGTTGATGGTCTCTGGCTTTTTGACTTCGCCATAGGACCAGGAGCGAATCATATCCGGCGAGGCGAGCGAGATCTTGATCGCATCGAACTCATCGGAATGAGCCTGCGATTTGAGTACTTTCACCAAATCTTTCATAACATCGGCTCCGTGCGGAGTTGTCATGTGCAATGCGACGGACTCAGGCGGCCAGCGCACACTGCAAACCAACAGGAATTACGGTCAAGCGTTTGGCAACACCCGTGCCGCCCCTAGGGCAGCACGGGCGCTCCAATCGCGGCTCAGCCTTCGAGTTCGATATCGATACCCAGCGAGCGGATTTCTTTGACCAATACGTTGAAGGACTCAGGCATACCTGCCTGCATCGTATGGTCACCATCGACAATGCTCTTGTACATCTTCGTACGGCCTTCGACATCGTCGGACTTGACCGTGAGCATTTCCTGGAGCGTATAAGCAGCACCGTACGCTTCGAGTGCCCACACCTCCATCTCACCGAAGCGCTGACCACCGAACTGAGCTTTACCACCCAGCGGCTGCTGCGTAACGAGCGAGTAGGAACCCGTAGAACGTGCGTGCATCTTGTCGTCTACCAAGTGGTTCAGTTTCAGCATGTACATGTAGCCAACGGTAACGGGGCGATCGAATTTCTCGCCGTTACGGCCATCGTACAGCTCGACCTGACCGGATTCCGGGATGTCTGCCAAGCGCAGCAGTTCCTTGATTTCGGATTCCTTGGCACCGTCGAATACCGGCGTTGCAATCGGTACACCGCGAGACAGGTTCTTCGCCAGATCAATGATTTCTTCATCAGAGAAGCTGTCGAGTTCTTCTTTACGACCACCCGTCTTGTTGTAGACCTGATCGAGGAACTCACGGATTTCCTTGACCTGCTGGCCACGAACATCCTTCAGCATACGGTTGACTTTTTCGCCAAGGCCGAATGCCGCCATACCCAAGTGAGTTTCGAGGATCTGACCAACGTTCATTCGAGACGGAACGCCCAACGGGTTCAGTACGAAGTCGACCGGCGTACCGAATTTATCGAACGGCATGTTCTCGACAGGCTGAATCGCAGAGATAACACCCTTGTTACCGTGGCGCCCTGCCATTTTATCACCCGGCTGGATGCGGCGTTTGACGGCAAGGTAGACCTTGACAATCTTCAGCACGCCCGGCGCGAGGTCATCGCCCTGAGTCAGCTTGCGTTTCTTGTCCTCGAAGCGCTCTTCCATCTCTTTGCGACGATTTTCGAGCTGTTCGTTGGCCTGAGCCAGCAGCTCATTCAGGGCTTCATCCTGCATACGCAGGCTGAACCACTGGTCGTGCGGCAGAGAATCAAGGTAGCTGCCTTCGACGACATCACCTTTCTTCAGGCGAGGACCACCGTTGACGGCTTCACCAGACAGTACGCGATGCAGACGTTCAAACGTTGCTTTTTCAGCAATGCGGAACGTTTCCTGCAGATCTTTGCGGACTTCAGCCAGCTGTGTCTGCTCGATGGACAGTGCACGCGGATCTTTCTCTACGCCATCGCGAGTGAAGACCTGAACGTCGATGACCGTACCACGCATCCCGGTAGAAGCACGCAGCGACGTGTCTTTAACGTCGGAGGCTTTCTCACCGAAGATGGCGCGCAGCAGTTTTTCTTCCGGCGTCAGCTGGGTTTCACCTTTCGGCGTTACCTTACCGACCAGAATGTCGCCCGGGTTGATCTCAGCACCGATATACACGATACCGGATTCGTCCAGCTTGTTGAGCGCAGCTTCACCAACGTTCGGGATATCGGAAGTGATTTCTTCCGGCCCAAGCTTGGTGTCACGAGATACGCAGGTCAGCTCCTGGATATGCACCGTAGTGAAACGGTCATCCTGAACGACACGCTCAGAGATGAGCATGGAGTCTTCGAAGTTGAACCCGTTCCACGGCATGAACGCGATACGCATGTTCTGACCCAGTGCCAGATCACCCATATCAACGGACGTACCGTCGGCCAGAATGTCACCACGAGAAATCATGTCGCCCGGCTGTACGATCGGACGCTGGTTCTGACAGGTGTTCTGGTTAGAACGAACGTATTTAGTCAGGTTGTAAATATCAACACCCGCTTCACCACCCACGATCTCGTCTTCGTTCACACGAATGACGATACGTTTGGCGTCAACGGAGTCGACCTTACCACCACGGCGCGCAACAGCGCAGACACCGGAGTCACGCGCAACAAAGCGTTCCATGCCGGTACCGACCAGAGGCTTGTCGGACTTCAGCGTCGGAACTGCCTGACGCTGCATGTTCGATCCCATGAGTGCGCGGTTAGCGTCATCGTGCTCAAGGAACGGAATCAATGCCGCAGCCACAGAAACGACCTGACGCGGTGACACGTCCATCAGGGTAACCTTTTCAGGAGACATAAAGGTGGTTTCACCTTTATGACGCACCTGAACCAGGTCATCACACAGACGGCCTTCTTCGTCGACGCCAGCAGAAGCCTGAGCGATAACAAAATCGCCCTCTTCGATGGCGGACAAATGAACAACGTCGTCCGTCACTTTCTGATCAACGACCTTACGATAAGGCGTTTCCAGGAAACCATAGCTGTTGGTACGGCTGTAGGTGGCCAGGGAGTTGATCAGACCGATGTTCGGACCTTCAGGCGTTTCGATCGGGCAGAGACGACCATAGTGGGTGACGTGTACGTCACGCACTTCGAAGCCTGCACGTTCACGCGTCAGACCACCCGGCCCAAGTGCGGATACGCGACGTTTGTGCGTAACCTCGGACAGCGGGTTGTTCTGGTCCATGAACTGGGACAGCTGGCTGGAGCCAAAGAATTCTTTAACGGCAGCAGCAACCGGCTTGGCGTTGATCAGATCCTGCGGCATCAAGCCTTCGCTTTCGGCCATGGACAGGCGTTCCTTGACGGCACGTTCAACGCGCACCAGACCCACACGGAACTGGTTCTCTGCCATTTCACCGACGCTACGGATACGACGGTTACCCAAGTGGTCGATATCGTCCACTTCACCGTAGCCGTTGCGGATGTTGATCAGCTCTTTCAGCACGTCGATGATATCGTCGTGCGTCAGGATACCGGGGCCTTCGTCGCTATCGCGGCGCAGACGACGGTTGAACTTCATGCGGCCGACAGCAGACAGGTCGTAGCGGTCTTCCGAGAAGAACAGGTTGTTGAACAGCGTTTCTGCCGCATCCTTGGTGGGCGGCTCGCCCGGACGCATCATACGGTAGATTTCGACCAGCGCCTCAAGCTGAGAGCTGGACGTATCGACTTTCAACGTATCGGAGATGAATGAACCCGCATCCAGATCGTTGGTGTAAAGCGTTTCGATACGCGTAATGCCAGCTTTGCCCAGTGCTTCGATGACTTCAGGCGTGATTTCGGTATTACATTCGAAGATCAGCTCACCCGTATCCGGGTTGATCTGATCGTGAGCCAATACTTTGCCGAACAGGTATTCCATCGGCACACGCAGACGCGTGATATTGGCTTTTTCCATCTGACGGATGTGTTTCTGAGTGATGCGACGGCCTTCTTCGACAATCACATTCAGCTCAGCATCGCGGATTTCGAAAGATGCCGTTTCACCGCGCAGGCGTGCCGGTACCAGTTCGACAGAGAAACCGTTGTTTTCGATATGGAAGACGCTAGTATCGAAGAACTTGTCGAGGATCTCTTCCTGAGACATGCCCAGCGCACGCAGCAGAACAGTTGCCGGCAGTTTGCGGCGACGGTCGATACGAACGAAGACGTTGTCACGCGGATCGAACTCGAAGTCGAGCCAAGAACCACGGTAAGGAATAATTCGAGCAGAATAAAGAAGCTTGCCAGAAGAGTGGCTTTTGCCTTTATCGTGATCGAAGAACACACCCGGGCTGCGGTGAAGCTGGGAAACGATGACACGTTCAGTACCGTTAATGATAAAGGTACCGTTGTCCGTCATCAGGGGAATTTCCCCCATGTAGACTTCCTGCTCCTTGATGTCTTTGACCGCTTTATTGGCGGATTCCTTGTCAAAGATCACCAAGCGTACTTTTACGCGCAGCGGTGCGGAATAAGTGACACCGCGGAGCTGGCATTCCTTCACGTCGAAGGCAGGGGTTCCGAAACGATAGCTAACGTATTCAAGTACCGCATTGCCGGAGAAGCTCTCGATCGGGAATACGGAATTGAACGCAGCATGCAGGCCTGTTTCGCGGCGCGATGCAGCCGGCAGGTCCTGCTGGAGGAAATCGTGATAGGAATCAAGCTGAATGGCCAGCAAATAAGGCACATCCAACACTTGGGGCAGTTTGCCGAAATCCTTGCGGATGCGTTTTTTCTCAGTGTATGAGTAAGCCATCTGTATTCCCCAGCTTGTTCACCATGAGTGACCGGCGCAGTCGGTACTCGTTGGCAGTACGTGGCCCCGACAGGCGCCAACGGCAAGTCTTCAGTTCCTGAACGACTCGCCGTTGTAAAGTGTAAGGTCAGCTTATTACTGATTACTGACAGCACGATTGACGTGTAGACTCGGCAATGATGCTGTTTTCAGCGAGGCGGAAGGGACAGGTCAGCTGAAGGTCCTGCCCGATGCATCCTGATAGCCTATTTTCCGGCCAGAGCTGCGTAATCAACACAGTTCCTAGCAACAGAAAAAGGCTGGCGACGGATTTCCGTCACCAGCCGTGTACGCAGTTTAGACAGCGTACGAGGCGCTATGCATGAGCTTACTTGAGCTCTGCTTTGGCGCCAGCTTCTACCAGCTTCTTAACAGCTGCTTCAGCTTCGTCTTTCGGCATAGCTTCTTTCAGAGTAGCCGGAGCGCCGTCAACGGCAGCTTTGGCTTCTTTCAGACCCAGGCCAGTGATTTCACGAACGGCTTTGATGGTGTTAACTTTCTTCTCACCAGCGTCAGTCAGAACGAGGTCGAATTCAGTTTTTTCTTCAGCAGCTTCGCCACCGGCCGCCGGGCCAGCAACTACTGCAGCTGCAGCAGAAACACCGAATTTTTCTTCCATGGCAGTAACCAGTTCAGCTACTTCCATGACAGTCATTTCAGCAACAGCGTTGATGATATCGTCTTTGCTAAGAGCCATCTTAAAAATTCCTAGACTTTGCGGAGCACCGTGCGTGCTCGATCAAGTAAAAAGCGTTTCAATTTACAGCAAGAACACAGACGGCCGGATTAGGCAGCCGCTTCTTCTTCCTGTTTTTTGTCACGCAGCGCAGCAAACGTACGAGCCAGCTTGCCAGCAGAAGCTTCTTTCATGACGGACAGCAGTTTCGCCAGTGCTTCGTCCATCGTCGGCAGAGTTGCCAGACGATCAAGATCAGCAGCCGGGATCAGCTCACCTTCATAAGCCAGCGCCTTAACTTCAAACGCTTCCTGGCTCTTGGCGAATTCTTTGAACAAACGAGCGCCAGCGCCCGGATGATCAGTAGAGAACGCCAGGAGTGTCGGGCCAACGAACGCTTCATTCAGGCACTCATAAGCAGTACCTTCAAGCGCACGGCGAGCCAGCGTGTTACGAACAACACGCAGAACAACACCGTTCTCGCGAGCCTGTTTACGCAAAGAAGTCATTGCGTCAACAGTTACACCACGAGAGTCAGCAACGACGACGGAGAGCGCGGCTTTGGCAGCCTCGTTGACTTCGGCAACGATGGCCTTCTTGCCTTCAAGACCTAATGCCACTGTCATTACTCCTTCGTGCCAGAACGATTCTTACATGCAAAATCGCCTGGAGTTGCTTTTTCATGCCGCCAGAAGACGGTCATGAACCGGGGAGGGCCACATCACAAAGACATGGCCCACCATCTGCGCAGGCGCCTAAAAGGCATTAAGTACCAGACACCTGCGGTCTTTGACGGCACCCGGGCAACTGCACGGGAACCGCAAAGCAGATCGATACCAAACGCAGAGAACGGTTAGTATACATCATTCGCTCTCTGCGACCAATCATGAGAGACTGGAAGTGTCGATTGTCAAGCCCGGACCCATTGTCGTAGACAGGGTAACTTTCTGAAGGTAAATACCTTTAGAAGAGCTCGGCTTGAGTTTTTTCAGGTCAGCCAGCAGTGCTTCAACGTTGCCTTTGATGGCATCCGCAGCGAAGTCAACCTTACCAACGGTAGTGTGAATGATACCGTTTTTGTCAGTACGGAAACGAACCTGACCAGCTTTGGCGTTTTTGACAGCGCCAGCAACGTCAGGAGTAACAGTACCGACTTTCGGGTTCGGCATCAGGCCACGCGGACCGAGGATCTGACCCAATTGACCAACGACACGCATCGCATCCGGAGCAGCGATGACGACGTCGAAGTCCATTTTGCCGCCTTTGATGTCTGCAGCCAGATCGTCCATACCAACGATCTCAGCGCCAGCTTCACGAGCAGCGTCAGCCGCTGCGCCCTGTGCGAACACAGCAACGCGAACGTCTTTACCGGTACCGTTAGGCATGACCGTAGCACCACGGACAACCTGGTCGGATTTACGCGGATCAACGCCAAGGTTTACTGCCACGTCGACAGATTCCTTGAATTTGACGCTGGACAGCTCGGCCAGAAGCGCAACAGCTTCTTCAACGCTGTACTGTTTGTTGGCATCCACTTTTTCGCGGATAGCCTTCATACGTTTAGTCAGCTTTGCCATCTCAGAGACCCTCCACATTCAGACCCATGCTGCGCGCAGTACCTGCGATGCAGCGAACCGCTGCTTCGAGGTCGCCAGCAGTCATGTCGGGTTCCTTGGTGCGAGCAATCTCTTCGAGCTGTGCACGCGTAACCGTACCGACTTTCTTCTTGTTCGGCTCGCCAGAACCGGACTTGATACCAGCCGCTTTCTTCAGCAGGACTGCCGCAGGCGGAGTCTTGGTGATGAAAGTGAAGCTGCGGTCGGAATAAACGGTAATAACTACAGGCGTCGGCAGACCCGGCTCAATGCCTTGAGTCTGAGCGTTGAACGCCTTGCAGAATTCCATGATGTTTACGCCGTGCTGACCCAGAGCCGGACCTACGGGAGGACTCGGGTTAGCTTTACCTGCTGCAACCTGCAGCTTGATATACGCCTGAACCTTCTTGGCCATTACCTTCTCCTTTGGGTGATAACGCCGACAAGCGGCTCCCCATACAATGACGCGCGCCCTTCGCAGTGCGCGCTCAAAAAGCGCCCCGCCGTTACAGCAAGGCACTGTTTATTCTGAAGAGAATTACTCTTTGACGACCTGAGAGAATTCCAGCTCGACTGGCGTAGCGCGACCGAAGATCAGTACGCTCACCTGCAAGCGGCTCTTCTCATAGTTTACTTCTTCAACAACGCCGTTGAAGTCAGCAAACGGCCCATCGATGACACGAACGGTTTCACCCGCATCGAAGACAGTCTTCGGACGCGGCTTATCAGAACCATCCTGCACGCGACGCAGAATAGCTTCTGCTTCACGCTGAGTGATGGGCGCCGGTTTTTCAGGCGTACCGCCAATGAAACCCATGACACGCGGCGTTTCATTCACCAAGTGCCATGTAGCATCGTTCATATCCATCTCGACCAGCACATAGCCAGGATAGAACTTGCGCTCACTCTTGCGACGCTTGCCGTCGCGCATTTCGACGACTTCTTCAGTCGGCACCAGAATCTCACCGAACTGATCTTCCATCTCATGGAGACGGACCCGCTCTTTCAAGGAGCGCAGCACCTGCTTTTCGAAGCCGGAATAAGCGTGAACGACGTACCAACGCATGGCCATACTGTGCGATCTCCTAACGATTCACGATATAGAAAACACCGTAGCCCAGAAGCGTATCGATGAGCCAGAGGAACAGCCCAACGATGAACACAGCTGCTATGACGATTACGGTAGTCTGAGTCGTTTCCTGACGCGTTGGCCACACGACACGCTGAATTTCTTTCTTGGCATTACGTCCAAGCTCAATCAGAGCGTGACCTTTAGACGTGGAAAATCCCGCAGCAAGGCCAAGCCCAGCTACGATGATGACGCCAAGAATACGATAAGGGAGGGGTTGGGTATCGAACAACGCGTTGCCGACCACAGCCAATGCTATCAGAAGAATAGCGACAAGCCATTTTACGGCATCGAAGCGCGACGCCGCCTGCACCCCGGTATTCTTTTTCATGGGATAAACTCCTGGCGTGGCGACAACTTGAAAAATGAAAAAGCCGATTGACTACCGGCTAACACACACCAACCTGGGGAAGGTTGGCAGGCCAGGAGGGAATCGAACCCCCAACCTGCGGTTTTGGAGACCGCTGCTCTGCCAATTGAGCTACTGGCCTGTATCGACACAACAGATTAACTGTTGCCTGCAGCTGAATAGGCTCCAACTGCGTACGCGAACGAGGGCATGTTAGCCAAGACGATGACATTTGGCAAGTTCGTGCCAATCAAACGCCTCACCGCGCTGACAAAAAAAGGAATGACCAACCGATCATTCCCTTCTTTGATAATGGAGCTCATGGACGGATTTGAACCGTCGACCTCACCCTTACCAAGGGTGTGCTCTACCCCTGAGCTACATGAGCCTAACCATGGAGCGGGCAGCGGGAATCGAACCCGCATCATCAGCTTGGAAGGCTGAGGTTCTACCATTGTACCATGCCCGCATGAACACCGCGCTTTTGCACTGTTCAGCAATCTGGTGGAGAGGGAAGGATTCGAACCTTCGAAGCTTTCGCGGCAGATTTACAGTCTGCTCCCTTTGGCCACTCGGGAACCTCTCCATTACAAGCGCCACATTCTGGCACTTTAGAGCATTCTTGTCAACACACCAAACTTTCTATGCAACTCAAAAGCTTGCCTGACAAGGGGTTACCCCCTGCTCTTCAACGCGGCGCATTATTTCAAAGCAGGCTAGAAAAAGCAAGCCCTTTTCGCAGCCATTCCAAGCTTTCAACCGGCGGTACAACGGGAGCCCCCGTCATCTGGCCGCTACACTCATTTTGCGTAACAGGAAATAATGCTTCCAAACCACCGTAAACCATGTCACGCCATACCGCATGAGGCATCTTCAAACCTCGCGCGATAATCTCAGAATCTCCGCCGGTAACGAACAATGGCAGCACTGCGCCATAGCGATCGCACGCTTCAGCGTACAATCGATCGATCGTACTGACCGCCGTCATGTAGACACCATGCCCCACAGCATCAAGCGTTTTCTTTCCAGGCACGCGCAGAGTGGCAGGCTCACTATCAGGGTCAATCGGCACATTGCGCGTATTCAGACGTAGGCTTTCTTTCATCAGGCGCAGCCCCGGCAATATGTACCCCCCCTGATGCTCTCCCCCCGGTAAAACGATATCCATCGTAATGGCGCTCCCGCAGTCGACCACTACACACCCTTGGCTGAGGCGATACCCAGCCAGCACTCCCAGCCAGCGATCAACGCCGAGTAATCCAGGGTGCTCGTAACCGTTGCGCACTCCTAATGCTTCCGACTCAGAGCGCGCAACGTGTACCGACATGACGCGCTTGCTCAGCATGCCAACCGTCTCTATCAGCACTTCACTGCGTGCCACGTTAGATATACGCACCACCTCCACGATATCCAGATCAGGTATGTCCTCACCTGGCCGCCACTCTTCATGCGTCCATACTGCACCACGCGCTTTGATCTGGTTACTGCTGCGCTCCTTCAAGCGCCATTTGGACAGCGTATTGCCTATATCAAGGTCAAGAATCATGAGTATTTCCGTATACTGATCTCGCCACCGGACAGCTTCTGCAGCTGACCGTCGCGCATCACTTCCAGATTACCATTGCCATCCACGTTCAAGGCACGCCCCTGCCACTGCTGAACGCCTTGCACGATATCGACATCCATATCGCGATAGGCATGGTAACGATTCCACTCATCGCGCCACGGAGCAAATCCTTCTCGCTCGAAACGTTCGAACATCACCAACAAACGTGAAATGAGGTTTGCCGCAATCTCGTTGCGCGACACCCTTCCGGCATGCATAGCAATGGATGTCACCGGTTGAGGCAGCTCTTCAAGCGTCGGCGTCTCATTCACGTTCAACCCTAGACCGGCAACCACTTCGCACGGCCCATTTACGTCTCCTCGCAACTCGACAAGAATGCCACCGAGCTTACACAGCACGCCATCGTCACGCATCACCAGTAGATCGTTGGGCCACTTCAAACGCACAGGCACGCCCATGGACTCCAGCATCTGAGCAACTTCAACGCCAATGGCCAAGCTCAACCCCTCAAGATGCGAGGCAGAAGTATCGAAACGCCATCCCAGTGATACACACAGCCCCTGCCCCAGGCTGGCAACCCATTGGCGACCACGACGCCCTCGGCCACTCACCTGCATCTCTGCAAGGCACACCTCTCCATGCCCTGCTTTCTGAGAAAACCGACGCAGAATGAAGCTGTTGGTTGAATCCAGCGACATCTCGACGAACAAGCGCGACAGCCCTTGTCGAGCAGGCGCCGTCAAGTGACTGACAATCCGAGCACCATCAAGCAGCTCTATGGGCTGCGCAAGACGATACCCCTGCCCTCGAATGCCTTCTACCTGTATACCCAGTGCTTCCAGCTTGCGAAGCTGCTTCCAGATAGCCGTGCGCGAAACGCCCAGCACTTCGCCTAGCTGCTCCCCCGAATGAAAGGCACCATCGCTCATCAACCGGATCAATTCTCGAAAATCCATGACACACTGCCTTTTTCAATGCCGCCCTACTCAGGCACAGCCTTTCGGTTATTCATACTCATACCCTTGCTATGACATCCCAAATCAATGAGTAGCGCAGTACGACATTCCGCTCTATATCCCGTTTCTCAAAGCAACGGCACCCCATGCGAATAAAAAGGCCCGGCTTCTCTACCTAAGAAGCCGGGCCCATCAGCGTTTATTGCCGATCAGTAGTGCGATAGGTTCTCAGCACGCACCTTGCCGCGGAACACATAGTAGCTATACACAGTGTACCCCAGCACCAGAGGAATGATGACCAGATATCCCACGATCAGGAAGAACTGGCTTTTCTCGCTGGAGGCCGCTTGGAAGATAGTGATATATGGCGGAATGATTACCGGGAAGAAGCTGACAAGCAGACCCGCCAGCCCTACCAAGAACAAACCGATCACCTTGGCAAAGATGGAACGCTCTTTGCGCTTGTTGATGCCAGAGATAATGCTCAGGCAGAGCGCGATGGCAATAATCGCCAGCACAACCATCAGCACGGCTCCCGGCACGGTAGACCAACGCTCGAAGACCTGCACGTTATGGATAGGCGTCCATACAGCGACGACAGCCATTGCCAACAACACCAGCAGACTCAAAGGACGAACGAAGTTGTAGGCACGGCGTTGAATAGCGCCTTCCGTCTTGACCACCATCCAGGAAGCGCCCAGTAGCGCATAGCCACAGATAAGCGCCAACCCAGTAAATACAGAGAAAGGTGTCAGCCAGTCCAGTACACCCCCTGCAAAGTGACGCTGATCTAGGTCGACGTTCAGTCCGTGAATAATACCACCCAGTACGATACCTTCAGCAAAGGTAGCGATGATGGCGCCGCAGGAGAACGCCATATCGAACATATGGCGATATCGAGTGGACTTAGCGCGGAACTCAAACGCAATACCGCGGAAGATCAACGCCAGCAGCATCAATACCAACGGCAAATACAATGCAGGAAGCACCGTGGCATACACCAGAGGGAAGGCGCCGTACAGTCCCGCACCCGCCAGAATCATCCACGTCTGGTTGCCATCCCATACGGGCGATGCTGTTCCCATCATGACATCACGATCTTCTTTTCCTTTGAAGAAGGGGAAAAGAATACCGATACCCAGCGTAAAGCCGTCCAGAACGACATACATGGCAATGGCCAACCCAATGATGGCTAGCCATGCGATGGGCAATGCCGACATTTGCTCGAACATGTTCATTCTCCTCGCCTCAACCGTCGATGCTTTCAGAGGTTGCAGACATGGGGCGCTTCGGATGACGCTCTTCGCCCGGCCCGCCCTGCGGCAACGGCGCAGTCGGTTCCTTGCGAATCAACTGCAGCATGTAGTAGATACCGATACTGAATATGACGGCATAAACCACCAAGAAGGCCAGCAGACTTATCGTCAGGCTGCCCGCACCAAGATAGGAAGCCGCGTCACGCGTTTTCAGCAACCCATAAATGACCCACGGCTGGCGCCCAGCTTCGGTAGTGACCCACCCCGCGACAAGTGCAACAAAACCGACGGGGGACAGGCACATCAGTACACGATGGAAGAGCTTCTGATCATAAAGTCTGCCACGCCAGCGCAGCAGCGCCCCCACCACGCTCAACAACAGCATAAGCATGCCAAGCCCAACCATGACGCGGAAGGACCAGAAGACCAGCGGAACGTCAGGAATTTCATCCTTGAATTCACTCAGCCCTTGAATCTGGCCACTCCAGCTGTGTGTCAGGTACAAACTGGCAACATGTGGAACCTCAATGGCAAAGTCGTTTTTGCCTTCCGCCATATTCGGCAATGCGAACAACGTCAGAGGCACACCATCACTTTCCTTGCCTGCTTCAGGCCCCCAATAACCTTCCATGGCGGCCAACTTGGCAGGCTGATGGTGCAACGTATTCAAGCCGTGCAAGTCACCAGCAACAATCTGGATAGGCATTGCCACGATAGCCATCCACATGGCCAGCGACAGCATTGTGCGCGCACCTTCGTTCTTGCGATCACGAAGAAGATGGTAAGCGCCAACCCCTGCCACCAGAAATGCAACGCAGATATAAGCCGCCATCACCATGTGCACAAAGCGATATGGGAAAGAAGGATTGAAGATAACCTGCAGCCAGTCAGCCGGCAGAAAACGACCATTAACCACTTCATAGCCAGACGGCGTCTGCATCCAGCTATTGGAAACGAGAATCCATGTTGCAGAGATCAGCGTCCCCAAAGCGACCATGAACGTTGCAAAGAAGTGCACGGACCGGCTAACACGCTGCTCACCAAACAGCATGATCCCCAAAAAGCCCGCTTCCATAAAGAAAGCTGTCAGCACTTCATAGGTCAGCAACACCCCTGTGATGTCACCACCCTTTTCAGCGAAACCGCTCCAGTTGGTACCAAACTCATATGCCATGACGACGCCCGTCACGACCCCCAGCCCGAAGGCGACGGCAAAGATACGAATCCAGAATCTATAGAGCTGGTGATAGACATCTCGTCCCGTCTTCAACCACAACGCTTCCAGAGCCACCAAGAAACTGGCAAGCCCTATTGATAGCGCAGGGAAGACTATATGGAACGATACCGTGAAAGCGAACTGAAACCTCGCCAGATCGATGGCATCTAAACCAAGCATTGAGCCACTCCTTGTGATGTTGGCAGCTCCCCTACCACTGCCTACGGGGTTCATCTAATTAGCCGAGCATTATAGTAGGCTTTAGCCTGTACTTTACAGCGCAGAATAGAATTTCCTGAACGAAGAGTTTCCGCAGCTAAAATCCAAACCACCCACTGCTCGATGTATATCAGTGTAGCCTAAGCATATCTATCAACATCCATCAAAGAGCCATAAAGAAACAACCAACTCCTATGGACACACTCTGGATATAGAGAACCTATTTAGCTTGGGCTGGTGGCTGGTGGCTGGTGGCTGGTGGCTGGTGGCTGGTGGCTGGTGGCTGGTGGCTGGTGGCTGGTGGCTGGTGGCTGGTGGCTGGTGGCTGGTGGCTGGTGGCTGGTGGCTGGTGGCTGGTGGCTGGTGGCTGGTGGCTGGTGAAGAGTGTATGCGCTCATCTTAGAGATGCAAGCACCGGTCTGCCCCCATCAACTGAAGGCAGCACGACTGAAGGCCGTGATAGCCCACACCTGAAGGAACGCAGTGAGACACATTTCTGGATGCCAGAGTATGCTCATTACTGCTAGACGCTACAGTCTTGACGTCTCGCCGATAACAAAACACCCCGATGATGGCTTGAGCCGCAGATCATCGGGGTGTTTTTATAACGGCATCTAGTGTTTGACTGTTTCGATAGATGAGCGATCGGCAGACAGCGCTGGGGGTGGGAAGAACGGTCGGCTACTGACGTATCCGTCGTCTTCGGCAGCAGGGGCTTCGCGGTTACGCTACCGCCCTTCTTCTCTTTTTTCTCTTTTGCTCATCTGCCGCTGTTGAGTGACGGCTCAGGGTCTGGGTACTGGCACGGCCGTTATTGCCTTCGGCCTGCGCTTGCCTACCCCCAAAGCAAATACCCCCGACCATTGCTGGCCGGGGGTATTCAGTAAAGATGCTTGACGATGACCTACTCTCACATGGGGAAGCCCCACACTACCATCGGCGCTGAGCGGTTTCACTTCTGAGTTCGGCATGGGATCAGGTGGTACCCGCTCGCTATGGTCGTCAAGCGTATTCGGTTCGGTCTCGATGCCTAAGGCACCGCTACCTAAATCTGTAAATCATGCTGGGCCGAGATCGTCTCGTCGCGTATCCGTTATTTTCGGATCGTGTCTATAACCCTTTGGGGTTATATGGTCAAGCCTCACGGACCATTAGTACACGTTAGCTCAACGCATTGACTGCGCTTCCACACCGTGCCTATCAACCTCGTAGTCTTCGAGGGTCCTTTAGGGGGCTCAAGGCCCCAGGGAAGTCTCATCTTGAAGGGGGCTTCCCGCTTAGATGCTTTCAGCGGTTATCCCGTCCGAACATAGCTACCCGGCAATGCCACTGGCGTGACAACCGGAACACCAGAGGTTCGTCCACTCCGGTCCTCTCGTACTAGGAGCAGCTCTTCTCAAACTTCCAACGCCCACGGCAGATAGGGACCGAACTGTCTCACGACGTTCTAAACCCAGCTCGCGTACCACTTTAAATGGCGAACAGCCATACCCTTGGGACCGACTTCAGCCCCAGGATGTGATGAGCCGACATCGAGGTGCCAAACACCGCCGTCGATGTGAACTCTTGGGCGGTATCAGCCTGTTATCCCCGGAGTACCTTTTATCCGTTGAGCGATGGCCCTTCCATACAGAACCACCGGATCACTAGAACCTACTTTCGTACCTGCTCGACGTGTCTGTCTCGCAGTCAAGCACCCTTATGCTCTTGCACTCACTGCACGGTTTCCAACCGTACTGAGGGTACCTTCGTGCTCCTCCGTTACTCTTTGGGAGGAGACCGCCCCAGTCAAACTACCCACCACACACTGTCCTTCTACCGGATAACGGTAGCAAGTTAGAACGCCAATGATGTCAGGCTGGTATTTCAAGGTTGGCTCCACTGCAACTGGCGTCACAGTTTCAAAGCCTCCCAGCTATCCTACACAGACAACATCAGCATCCAGTGTGAAGCTATAGTAAAGGTTCACGGGGTCTTTCCGTCTAGCCGCGGGAACACTGCATCTTCACAGCGATTTCAATTTCACTGAGTCTCGGGTGGAGACAGTGTGGCCATCATTACGCCATTCGTGCAGGTCGGAACTTACCCGACAAGGAATTTCGCTACCTTAGGACCGTTATAGTTACGGCCGCCGTTTACCGGGGCTTCGATCAGGAGCTTCGGACGAGTCCTAACACCATCAATTAACCTTCCGGCACCGGGCAGGCGTCACACCCTATACGTCCGCTCACGCGTTAGCAGAGTGCTGTGTTTTTAATAAACAGTTGCAGCCACCTGGTATCTTCGACCGGTTGGGGCTCTGAGAGCGAGTCTCTTCACCTTACGCCGGCGCACCTTCTCCCGAAGTTACGGTGCCATTTTGCCTAGTTCCTTCACCCGAGTTCTCTCAAGCGCCTTGGTATTCTCTACCTGACCACCTGTGTCGGTTTGGGGTACGGTCACACAGTACCTGAAGCTTAGAGGTTTTTCCTGGAAGCGTGGCATCAATGACTTCCTGAGTCCGAGGAATCAGTTCGTCTCGTATCTCGACCTTAAGCAAGCGGATTTGCCTACTTGCTCAGCCTACATACTTTCACCAGGACAACCGTCGCCTGGCTCACCTAGCCTTCTCCGTCACCCCATCGCAGTACTGTCTGGTACAGGAATATTAACCTGTTTCCCATCGACTACGCCTTTCGGCCTCGCCTTAGGGGCCGACTCACTCTGCTCCGATTAACGTCGAACAGAAAACCTTGGTCTTCCGGCGAGGGAGGTTTTCACTCCCTTTATCGTTACTCATGTCAGCATTCGCACTTGTGATACCTCCAGCATGCCTTACAGCACACCTTCGCAGGCTTACACAACGCTCCTCTACCGCTCAACACTTAAGTGTTGAACCCGTAGCTTCGGTACTTGGTTTGAGCCCCGTTACATCTTCCGCGCAGGCCGACTCGACTAGTGAGCTATTACGCTTTCTTTAAAGGGTGGCTGCTTCTAAGCCAACCTCCTAGCTGTCTGAGCCTTCCCACATCGTTTCCCACTTAACCAAGATTTTGGGACCTTAGCTGACGGTCTGGGTTGTTTCCCTTTTCACGACGGACGTTAGCACCCGCCGTGTGTCTCCCATGCTGCACTCACCGGTATTCGGAGTTTGCCTCGGGTTGGTAAGTCGGGATGACCCCCTAGCCGAAACAGTGCTCTACCCCCGGCGGTGATACATGAGGCGCTACCTAAATAGCTTTCGAGGAGAACCAGCTATCTCCGAGCTTGATTAGCCTTTCACTCCGATCCACAAGTCATCCGAATCTTTTTCAACAGATCCCGGTTCGGTCCTCCAGTTGATGTTACTCAACCTTCAACCTGCTCATGGATAGATCGCCCGGTTTCGGGTCTATTCCCAGCAACTATGTCGCCCATTTAAGACTCGGTTTCCCTACGCCTCCCCTATACGGTTAAGCTCGCTACTGAGAATAAGTCGCTGACCCATTATACAAAAGGTACGCAGTCACAGAACAAGTCTGCTCCCACTGCTTGTACGCACACGGTTTCAGGATCTATTTCACTCCCCTCACTGGGGTTCTTTTCGCCTTTCCCTCACGGTACTAGTTCACTATCGGTCAGCCAGGAGTATTTAGCCTTGGAGGATGGTCCCCCCATGTTCAGTCAAAGTTTCACGTGCTCCGACCTACTCGATTTCACCTTAATTGCATTTTCGCGTACGGGGCTATCACCCACTATGGCGTGCATTTCCAAACACTTCCGCTAATACAACTAAGACTTAAGGGCTAGTCCCCGGTCGCTCGCCGCTACTGGGGGAATCTCGGTTGATTTCTTTTCCTCGGGGTACTTAGATGTTTCAGTTCTCCCGGTTTGCCTCCATACCCTATGTATTCAGGTAAGGATACCCGTCTTATGACGGGTGGGTTTCCCCATTCAGAGATCACCGGATCAAAGGTCATTTGCCACCTCCCCGATGCTTATCGCAGGCTATCACGTCTTTCATCGCCTCTGGCTGCCTAGGCATCCACCGTGTGCGCTTAATCGCTTGACCATATAACCCGAAAGAGTCATAGATCACGATTCAAACGAAAACAATTTTCGCCGGATACGCTTGAGACGTATCTCATTTGCCAATGTCACGGCCTATCGGATACTACTTCCGAAGAAGTAAAATCTGATCGCGTTCCATTGGACTTGGCATCAGCATGATTTACATTGTTAAAGAGCAATACTGCGAGCAAGAAGCTTACAGTCAGGAAACAACATTCATCACACGCTGTATCGTTGACTATTAAGACATCTAATAATCAATCATCAGGTGATGAAGATTGGTTCGTGACTAGAAGCTAGATCACTAAACTAAGTACTGAAGAACCGGCCATCAAGACAGTCAGATGGTGGAGCCAAGGAGGATCGAACTCCTGACCTCCTGCGTGCAAGGCAGGCGCTCTCCCAGCTGAGCTATGGCCCCATATAATAATGGTGGGTCTGGGCAGACTCGAACTGCCGACCTCACCCTTATCAGGGGTGCGCTCTAACCAACTGAGCTACAGACCCGGCAACTGCTTGCGCACGGCCAGGGAATATCCCCTGCAGTACTTCGCTCTACTACGATCAGGCAATTTGTTGTGGACACTTGAGATCACGAGGTGATCATTTTACGTTTAAGGAGGTGATCCAGCCGCAGGTTCCCCTACGGCTACCTTGTTACGACTTCACCCCAGTCATGAACCACACCGTGGTAACCGTTTTCCCGAAGGTTAAACTAGCCACTTCTGGTGCAATCCACTCCCATGGTGTGACGGGCGGTGTGTACAAGGCCCGGGAACGTATTCACCGCGACATTCTGATTCGCGATTACTAGCGATTCCGACTTCACGGAGTCGAGTTGCAGACTCCGATCCGGACTGAGGCGAGCTTTCTGGGATTAGCTTCACGTCGCCGCTTCGCAACCCTCTGTACTCGCCATTGTAGCACGTGTGTAGCCCTACTCGTAAGGGCCATGATGACTTGACGTCGTCCCCACCTTCCTCCGGTTTGTCACCGGCAGTCTCCTTAGAGTTCCCGACCGAATCGCTGGCAAATAAGGATAGGGGTTGCGCTCGTTACGGGACTTAACCCAACATTTCACAACACGAGCTGACGACAGCCATGCAGCACCTGTCTCAGAGTTCCCGAAGGCACCAATCCATCTCTGGAAAGTTCTCTGGATGTCAAGAGTAGGTAAGGTTCTTCGCGTTGCATCGAATTAAACCACATGCTCCACCGCTTGTGCGGGCCCCCGTCAATTCATTTGAGTTTTAGTCTTGCGACCGTACTCCCCAGGCGGTCAACTTAGTGCGTTAGCTGCGCCACTAAATCCTCAAGGGATCCAACGGCTAGTTGACATCGTTTACGGCGTGGACTACCAGGGTATCTAATCCTGTTTGCTACCCACGCTTTCGCGCCTCAGCGTCAGTGTCAGTCCAGAAGGCCGCCTTCGCCACTGGTATTCCTCCAGATCTCTACGCATTTCACCGCTACACCTGGAATTCTACCTTCCTCTCCTGCACTCAAGTCTGCCAGTTCCAAATGCTGTTCCCAGGTTAAGCCCGGGGCTTTCACATCTGGCTTAACAGACCGCCTACGCGCCCTTTACGCCCAGTAATTCCGATTAACGCTCGCACCCTCCGTATTACCGCGGCTGCTGGCACGGAGTTAGCCGGTGCTTCTTCTGTGGGTGATGTCCTTCCTGAAACGTATTAGGCCTCAGGCTTTCTTCCCCACTGAAAGTGCTTTACAACCCTAAGGCCTTCTTCACACACGCGGCATGGCTGGATCAGGCTTTCGCCCATTGTCCAATATTCCCCACTGCTGCCTCCCGTAGGAGTCTGGGCCGTGTCTCAGTCCCAGTGTGGCTGATCATCCTCTCAGACCAGCTATGGATCGTTGCCTTGGTGAGCCATTACCTCACCAACTAGCTAATCCAACATGGGCTCATCCGATAGCGAAAGGTCCGAAGATCCCCTCCTTTCTCCCGTAGGACGTATGCGGTATTAGCGTGCGTTTCCACACGTTATCCCCCACTATCGGGCAGATTCCCATGCATTACTCACCCGTCCGCCGCTCGCCACCAGGAAGCAAGCTTCCCGTGCTGCCGCTCGACTTGCATGTGTTAGGCCTGCCGCCAGCGTTCAATCTGAGCCATGATCAAACTCTTCAGTTTAAATCTTTCATTGGTCATTAGGTGACCAATCCGGCTCGAGTATCGAAACAACTCATTGAATTGATGAGTTACTTGATGCTCGAAATGATGATCCACTTCGAAAACCTCAAGCACCCACACAAATTGCCTGATCATCTTGTTAAAGAGCGTCTTGCGAGCGGCGTTCGCTGCTCAGCAAGTGGAAGCACATTCTACATTTTCTGAAGAATTTGTCAACCGCCGATTTGGCGATCGCTTCAGGAGATCACACTGCGTTCTCAACTGAAACATCTTCAAGAAAAAGCGAAGACCTACAAGAGGTTAGCTTCCGTGCCACCCGGCGTTTGCCCTGGCAGCGAGGGCGTACTTTACAGAGATCACCCGGGGTTGGCAAGGGCTTTGTGATCTTTATTTCGAGCACACGGCCCACTTCTTGCTAGGAGGTTCTTTTGGCTTTGGCTTTGGCTTTGGCTTTGGCTTTGGCTTTGGCTTTGGCTTTGGCAACAAAAAAAAAGCCCCACTGCTGCGCAACAGTGGGGCTCTTAATTCAACAAGCATAGAAGCTATAGGAGCTAGGCTGTGATTGATCGTTCACTCCGATCTTATCGGCCGTTCATCCTTCAAGCTTGACCTCTACGGTCGCAAAACGGCGTTTGCCCGCTTGAATGGTGTAGGTCTTACCAAACGCCAGCATGGTGCTTGGCGCTACGACTTCCTGATCCACCTTCACGCGTCCGTTCTTCAGCAGGTCTTTTGCTTGTGCGCTGTTTGTCACCAGTCCTGCTTGGTTGAGCACTGAGGCAATGGGCGCAGCGTCGATGCCGCTGTAGGTCACAACAACGTGCGGCATGTCCTCGGGCAGTTCGCCTTCGCTCAATTGGTTCCCGCTACCTTTATGCGCATTGGCCGCTGCTTCTTCGCCGTGGTAACGCGCTACGATCTCACGGGCGAGCTCCATTTTGATGTCTCGCGGATTGGCACCGTCAGCCACTTGCTGTTTGAACGCGTCGATTTCCTGCGTGGAGCGCAGCGACAGCAGTTCGAAGTAGCGCCACATGATGGCATCCGGGATCGATACCAGCTTACGGAACATTTCACCGGGGCGTTCCGTTACGCCGATGTAGTTGCCCAGAGACTTCGACATTTTCTGTACGCCATCCAGCCCTTCCAGAATCGGCATGGTAATGACGGTCTGTGGTTCCTGACCATAGTGCTTCTGAAGCTCGCGCCCCATCAGCAGGTTGAAGCGCTGATCGGTACCGCCCAGCTCAATATCAGCTTCCAACGCGACGGAGTCATACCCTTGAATAAGCGGGTATAGGAATTCGTGGATCGAGATGGACTGGCCGCTCTTATAGCGCTTCTCAAAGTCGTCGCGTTCGAGCATGCGGGCCACCGTTGACTGCGCTGTCAGTTCGATCATCTGCACGGATGACAGCTTGCTCATCCATTCAGAGTTGAACACGACTCGTGTCTTGGCAGGGTCGAGCACCTTGAAGACCTGCTCTTGATAGGTCTTGGCGTTTTGCTGGACTTGCTCTTCCGTCAGCGGCTTACGCGTTACGTTCTTGCCCGTCGGGTCACCGATACGACCAGTAAAATCACCGATCAGGAACATGACTTCATGCCCTAGATCTTGAAGCTGGCGCAGTTTGGTCAGCAGTACGGTATGGCCCAGGTGCAGGTCAGGCGCAGTCGGGTCGAAACCCGCTTTGACGCGTAGCGGTCGACCACTGCGCAGCTTCTCGACCAGCCCGTCTTCGGGCAGAACCTCTTCCGTGCCGCGCGTGATCAGCGACAGTGCATCCTTGATATCAGTCATTATCAACGTCTCTCGAGTTCTGAAACGGTCACACGACGCACTCTTGCCAAGCGCGCGCGAATGGCGCCATGTTAGCATGACACCTCTTGACGATCATGACTCGGATGCACTTTCAAGCGTTGTAATCGGCGCCACGACACTTCGGCCTGAGCGGATAAGCGTTTTACCCGCAGCAATGCATCTGCCCTGCATATCCAGTCACGATGATAGGCCATCACTCATGAGCGCTGCGCCGTGTCTATGTCGCTCTTCTGTATTGATATATGTCGCAGGAATACTCCATGTCTCTCGATATGCCCTCTTCTTCTGCCAGTGCTTCTTCCAACTCCGTCACTTCGCGCCTGCATGCAACGCAGCAACATCTGCAACAGGCTCTTGCCTCGGCGGGCCGGGCTTCGGACAGCGCTCAGCTGCTGGCCGTGAGCAAAACACGCCCTGCCGAAGAAATTCGCGAAGCCTACAACGCTGGGCAACGCGCCTTTGGAGAAAACTACATGCAGGACGCGCTGGGCAAGCAGCCTTCCTTGGAAGATCTGGATATCGAGTGGCATTTCATTGGCGCACTACAGTCCAATAAGACACGGGAAGCGGCCACCCATTTCGACTGGGTGCACACGGTCGATCGCATCAAGATCGCTCGACGTCTTGACGCCCAACGCCCAGAAGGACGTGCACCGCTGCAGATCTGTCTGCAGGTCAACATCAGCCGCGATCCCAATAAGTCCGGCGTACTTCCCGAAGACGCCGCCAGTGTCGTTGAGGAAATCCTTGCGCTTCCTCACCTGAAGCTGAGGGGGCTGATGACGATTCCGGCCAAGGCAGAGGATCCCTCACTGCGTCGCGCACCATTCAAGGCACTACGTGAATTGCGCGATCAGCTATGCCAGCAGTTTCCCGAAGCCCCATGGGATACGCTTTCAATGGGCATGACCGCCGATATGGACGATGCTGTAGCAGAAGGCGCAACGATCGTACGCATCGGTACCGCCATATTCGGTGAACGCGACTATGGCACGGCACATTGACCTCTTTCGATGCGTTCACGGGTTGAAGAAGCGCTGACAGTACAACATCATGCGGTAAGGCGTGGTAACGACACTCCCTTACGGACAAGGATCTTTCAATGCATAGCAAAACCCTGAGCTTCATCGGCGCAGGCCATATGGCTGAAGCCATCATTGCAGGCCTGATCAATACCGGGCATCCGGCCGAACGCATCATTGCAACCGCGCGCAGCGACAAAACGCTGGCCCCGCTGCAGGCACGCTATGGCATCCAGACCACCACCGACAACTGCAGCGCCATTGCTCAAGCTGACGTTGTGGTGCTGGCCGTCAAGCCACAGGTGATGAAAGAAGTCTGTGCACAGGTCACCGATATCGTTGCCCGTCAGCGCCCTCTGATTCTATCGGTAGCGGCAGGACTTACTTGCGCCACACTGAGCCGTTGGTTGGGCGGCTATGACGCCATCGTGCGCGCTATGCCAAATACGCCATCGCTGGTCGGCACCGGGGCATGCGGCCTGTATGCCACCGATGCAGTTTCCAAGGAACAGTGCACGCTGGCTTCTGACCTGATGTCGGCCGTTGGCATTACCGAGTGGGTGGATGAAGAACGCCTGCTGAGTACCGTCACGGCTATTGCCGGCAGTGCCCCAGCCTACTTCTTCTATCTGATGGAGGCATTGGAGAAAGCGGCTATCGAACAAGGCATGCCGCTAGAAAGCGCTCGTCGCCTTATCATCCAAACCGCGCTGGGAGCTGCCCGTATGTGCGATGCCAGTGAAGATGCTCCCGAAGAATTCAAGAAACGCGTGATGTCTCCTAATGGCACCACCGAACGCGCTATCTTCCATTTTCAGGACCACGGTTTTGAACAGCTAGTCAATGATGCCGTTCAGGCTTGCTTCAACCGCGCTGAAGAACTGGGCGAGTCACTTGGCAGTCAGTAATCTCTTCATGGCACTATCAGGTCTTCGATGACCTAATCACGCACTTCTTCCGGAGGATCAACGTGCCTTCTACACTTTGGCTATTCGTACAGCTGTTCCAGCTCTATCTCTTCATTTTGATGATGCGCTTCGCACTGCATTTTGCACGGGCCGACTTCTACAACCCGCTGGTACAGGGCATCATCAAGGCAACGGACTGGCTGGTCGCTCCTCTGCAGAAGGTGCTGCGCCCGGGTCGCCACTTCGACCCTGCCACGCTGGTGGCGGCACTGCTGTTCAGTGCCATCACCAGTGCGGTACTCAGCAAGGTGATGCCAGTATCACTCGGCAACATTGCGGCATTGCTCTGTGCTGGCGTACTGGGAACGTTCTATACCCTGCTGCGCATGTACATGCTCGCCATCATCGCGCTGGCCATCATGAGTTGGATCGCCCCTCAGCCGACTCATCCTGCTCCGCTGCTGATCGCCCAGATCACACGTCCGATTCTGGCGCCTTTGCAGCGCATCATTCCGCCGCTGGGCGGCATGATTGATATCAGTCCGCTAATCGTCATCTTTGGTATAACAATTCTTCAAAGCATCGTGATCAATCTAGCGAACAACATACTCATAATTCAAAAACTGATCATCGTAGGACTTCAATGACACACACCGACAGTCAGACGGCCCTGAATCTGTCTGGTCCACACAGAGCGGCGTTCGATGAGCCGCTGGCGCTGGCCTGCGGGCAGACGCTGGAGCACTATGAACTGGTCTATGAGACCTATGGCACGCTCAATGAACAACGAAGCAATGCCGTGCTCGTCTGCCATGCCCTGGGTGGCAATCATCATGCTGCGGGCTTTCACGAAGGTGATCGGAAACCGGGCTGGTGGGACAAGCACATTGGCCCAGGCAAGAGCATTGATACCGACCGATTCTTTGTCATCTCGCTCAACAACCTAGGCGGCTGCCACGGCAGCACCGGCCCCAATGCCATAAATCCGGCTACGGGCAAGCTGTGGGGACCGGAGTTCCCAATGATGACGGTACCCGATTGGGTACACAGTCAGGCACGCCTTGCGGATCATCTTGGAATCGAGCGATTTGCGGCCGTCATCGGCGGCAGTCTGGGGGGCATGCAGGTTCAGACGTGGGCCATCCTGTACCCCGATCGCATCGCCAATGCCATTGTAATTGCTTCGACACCGCGCCTGTCCGCTCAGAACATTGCGTTCAACGAGGTGGCTCGTCAGGCCATTCGCTCTGACCCCGATTTCCATGAAGGCTGGTATTACCAGCACGACTCGCGCCCGCGCCACGGACTGAAACTGGCACGCATGATCGGGCATATCACGTATCTTTCCGAAGCGGCTATGGGGCGCAAGTTCGGGCGTGACCTTCGCAGTGCGCTCAACTTCGGCTATGACGTCGAATTCGAGATCGAGTCCTATCTGCGCTATCAAGGCAACAACTTCTCCAACAGCTTCGACGCCAACACCTATCTGTTGATGACGAAGGCGCTGGACTATTTCGACCCTGCGCGCGATCACAATGGCGATCTGGCTGCGACATTCGCCAAGTCGCAGTGCCGCTTCCTGATCATCAGCTTCTCAAGCGACTGGCGCTTCACGCCGGCACGGTCACGTGAAATCGTCGAGGCGCTGGTGGAAGCAGGCAAACGCGTTAGCTACGTCAACATTGAATCCCCGCACGGTCACGATGCCTTCCTGCTGCCCGATGAACGCTATGAAACAGTGCTGAAGAACTTCCTCAGCCACGCAATGGCAGCACCATCGGATGACACGCATCACCACAACAGAGGAAACGACCATGCTGCGTCCTGATCTGGCCCTGATTCACGACTGGGTTGCGCCAGGCAGCCGCGTGCTCGACCTTGGGTGCGGTGATGGCGAACTGCTGGAAGTGCTGGCACGCGACAAACAGGTGACAGGCTACGGCCTAGAGATAGATCCTGTGCGCATCAACGTATGCCTGGAACGCGGTGTCGATGTCATCGAACAGGACATCAACGAGGGGCTACACAACATTCGCGACGATGCATTCGATCTAGTGATCATGACGCAAGCCCTACAGGCCCTGAAGCGCCCTGACAAAGCGCTTGATGAGATGCTGCGCATTGCACGCGAGTGCATCATCACCTTCCCGAACTTCGCCTACTGGCGCCACCGTTTGCACCTTGGGATGAAAGGCCGCATGCCGGTCTCCAAGGCACTGCCGCATGCCTGGTACGACACACCGAACATCCACCTGTCGACGTTCAAGGACTTCGAACAGCTGTGTCGAATGCGAGGCTATACCATCGTTGATCGAGCGGTGGGCAAAGATGGCGGTATCGGTCATTGGACCAGCCGCACATGGCCCAGCATGCTGAGCCGAATGGCGGTGTTCCGTATCCGTCGCTAGAGCAGTACCGGCAACGCGTGCGTCAAGGTCATAGCATGGGGGTCGATATGGCACCCATATGCCCTGATCTGGACGCCAAGCTCAGCGGCGGCTTTCACCGCTTCTGCATAAGCAGGGTGAATGTCCGCCGCTGGCCTTACAGCCTCTATGCCCGTATGGGTGGCACAGAACAGCAGCATGGCGCTGTCCCCTTCAGCCACCCGCGCCTCCAATGCCTGCACGTGCCGAAGCGCGCGAGTACTGACGGCATCTGGAAACGCACCAACCCCATCGCCTTCTAACAGCGTTACCTGCTTCACTTCGACCCAAGTTGCATGACCTAGATGATCAAGTAGCTTGAAATCCAGCCGTGCATCGTCCACTTTCACTTCTGACCTGCATGACGCGATATCGTCAAGAATCACGCCACTGTCGAGCGCTTCGCGGACAAGGCCGTTGGTCCGTGCGGTGTTGACGGAAGCGAGCGCCAAGCCAGCTGCCGTCTTAACTTCGATCAGCTCCCAGCTCCACGCCAGCTTGCGTCTGGGGTCATCGTGAAAAGACAGCCAGACTCGGGCACCTTCCTGCAAGAGTCCGGTCATAGCACCTGTATTGGCGCAGTGCGCGGTAACCTCTCGACCATCATCAAGCAGGATATCCGCCAGGAATCGCTTGTAGCGTCGTAACAGCGTCCCGGAGGAGAGTAAGGGATAATTCACAGGCGCTCCTGAAAACGATCGGGGTGTCAAAGCGTCGAACAACGCCAAATACCGTTTTTACTGTTGCATTGGCTGTCGTTTTTAGATAAAAGGCTCTACCTTCGATGGGAGGCAATAGCAACGCTGCCACCCCATCTGCTGCGGCCAATGCGGCTCAAGTCACACTGCGTAATGAGGCATTACCCATGGCAGTTGCCGATAATATCCCAGAAGCGCTGAACAAGTTTAAACCGTACGAGCCAGCTCCTGGCGAAGAGTACATGAACGAGAAGCAGCTTGAGCACTTCCGCCAGATCCTGCTGAACTGGAAACAGGACCTGATGGAAGAAGTCGACCGCACCGTTCGTCATCTTCAGGAAGAAGCCAACAACTATGCGGACCCTGCGGACCGTGCGACACAGGAAGAGGGCTTCAACCTTGAACTGCGTACGCGTGATCGTGAACGCAAGCTGCTCAAGAAGATCAACGAAACCATCGAACACATCGATGAAGATGATTACGGCTACTGCGAAGATTGCGGTGTCGAAATCGGCATTCGTCGTCTGGAAGCTCGTCCCACAGCGACACAGTGCATCGACTGCAAGACACTGGCAGAGCTCAAAGAACGCCAACTCGGCGGTCACTGATATCTGAGGAAAGGCCTGCGACTGCAGGCCTTTCTTGCATCTGCCTGCTCCCCTTCCCCCTGATACTCATCTTCCCCTGCCTACACTTCTTCAATGCCGGATAGCTCGGCGACATCAGAAATAATCATTCCGATCAACGCAGTAGGTGCCGTACTCCGAAAGCGCGCTCGGTAATAACGCACCAAAAAAGAACAATTGCGCACCATTTTGGTTCACAAAATGCACGCCATTGAACCACCCAATACTTCCGCCGCTCTTCCTGCATAGGTCCCCTGACAGGGCCATTTGCATAACCTCATGATATTCAAAGCAATCAATTAATATCGGCACGGTTCCCGCATTGTGAAGGATGGGTACGATGGTGGTTCTGCTGGGTATTGCACAACAAAAACAAAAGGCAATACGACAGAAAGGCGACAACAAGAACAATGCCGCTGCCACGCCCCTCTATTCACCCTGGGTGAGTAGCGACGAAAAACAGAACTCGGCGCTCAACAAGAACAACATCGAGTGTTTTTCTTCCCCCAGCCCCAGGCTGCAACAACGATAACCACCTCTTACAGGCGGGAGGGTCTTACAAGAACAATAGCCCCTTCTCACGCCCCTCTATCGCGGGGCCATGATTCCAAGCCATCAGTCGATGGACCTTCTTTCCGATATAGCAATCAGACCCGTAGCGATGGAAAACGGTGTAGAATCAGCAGAAGCTCCACAATAACCTGCTTTGAAATGAGAAAAGCCTTCGCTACACTACCAGTCAATCCTAGCCCTTATGGGCAATACAACTTCATCAGGTAGCGGTAATCGTTTGAATACCCCGATTGGCAAACATTCAGGACACGTCAGGATTCTTGGTAGCAAGGACCATATCCTGCGCCGAAACCAACTCAGTGAAAACGCGCTCAAGGTCGTCCACCGGCTGGCAGAGGCGGGTCATGAAGCCTATCTCGTAGGGGGATGCGTACGAGATGGACTGCTTGGGCTTGATCCCAAGGATTTTGACGTCGCCACCAGTGCCACCCCCGACGAGGTGCGCGCACTGTTCCGCAACGCTCGTATCATCGGGCGCCGCTTTCGTATCGTTCACGTCTGCTTTGGTCGTGAGATCATCGAAGTCACCACGTTCCGCGGTCAGCACTCCGGCGACGAGGGCGATCATCGCTCTCAGCAGTCCGAAGACGGCATGCTGCTGCGCGATAACGTTTGGGGCAGCGTCGATCAAGACGCCCTGCGCCGCGATTTCACTGTCAATGCGCTCTACTACAACCCTATCGATGGCACGATCCACGACTGGGCGGGCGGCATAGAAGATATGGAAGCGCGCTGCCTGCGCCTTATCGGCAAGCCCGAGGTGCGCTATCGCGAAGACCCCGTACGCATGCTGCGCGCGGTACGCTTTGCGGCCAAGCTCAACTTCACGCTGGAAGAAGAGACCGAAGAGCCTATCCATCTGCTCGCGCCGATGCTGCTTCAGGTTCCGCCTGCACGCCTCTTCGAAGAAGTGCTGAAACTGTTCCTGTCCGGCAAAGCCCTGGCCACCTATCTGATTCTGCGTGAGCAAGGCCTATTCGCCATGCTCTTCCCGGCCACGTTCGACGCGTTGAGCGTACTGCCGTGGGCCGAGAAGATGATCCGCCAGGCACTTAAGAACACCGATGCACGTTTGGCCGCAGGCAAGCCGGTGACGCCAGCGTTCCTGTATGCCTCGCTGCTGTGGCCTGCCGTCGTCATGGAGTCCATGGCCATGCAGGCAGAAGGCATGTCGGAAATTCCGGCCGGTCAACAGGCCGCGCACACAACGATCACGCGCCAGCTTCAACACACGTCTATTCCCAAACGGTTCAGTCTGCCGATGCGGGATATCTGGGACATGCAGCAGCGCCTGCCGCGTCGCCGTGGCAAACGCGCTGATCAGCTGCTGGAGCATCCCCGCTTCCGCGCCAGCTACGATTTCCTGCTGCTGCGCGAAGCCGCTGGCGAGCTTGAGCCGGGTCTGGGTGACTGGTGGACAGAGTACCAGGCACTGGATGAGCACAGCCGCCGTGAAATGATCGCTGCGCTGCCCGCATCTACCGCCAAAGCACCAAGCAGCCGCCCGCGCCGTCGTCGCCGTTCGCCGCGCAAAGAGCAGAGAACAAGCTGATGCTGACATGGCATGACGCCTATATCGGCCTAGGCAGCAACCTTGATGATCCTAAAGCGCAGCTGATGCGGGCGCTTGAGCATCTGGATGCGCTGCCCTTGACCCAACGGGTTGCCACTTCGCCGCTGTACGGCAGTCAACCGGTTGGGCCGCAGGATCAGCCTGATTTCGTCAATGCCTGTGTCCATCTTCGTACAGCACTCTCGCCTCTGGCGCTGCTGGATCAACTCCAGAGCATCGAACAACGTCAGCGACGCGTTCGCGTGCGCCACTGGGGACCACGCACGCTGGATCTCGACTTACTGATGTACGATGATCGCGTAATGCATCACCCCCGCCTTAATCTTCCCCATCATGAAATGCATCAGCGTGGGTTCGTGCTGATTCCCTTACTGGATATCGCCCCAACCCTGATGCACCCGGGCATGAATCTCCCGATTAGTACACTTGTGACCGATGAGCTTCGTGGTACGCTAACGCGTCTATAGGGCACCTTGTGTTCCCTTCATACGTTCATGCACACGAGGATACCTCATGTCATCTGTCACGATCGCTACCCTAGTCGGCCGACGTGAAAGCAATACACCCTTCAGCTGTCTGACCGCCTACGATGCCTCCATGGCACGTCTCGCCGAAGAAGCAGGCATTGATGTACTGCTGATCGGTGACTCTCTCGGCATGGTCATGCAGGGCCAAACCAGCACGCTGCCTGTTACTGTCGATGACATCGCCTATCACACTCGCTGTGTTGCACGCGTCACCTCCCGTCCGTTGATCATGGCCGACCTGCCTTTCATGGCCGATACCAGCCTGTCTCACCTTCTTGAAGCCTCCTGCACGCTGATGCAGGCCGGTGCCCACATGATCAAGATTGAAGGTGGTGCATGGCGTCATGAGGCCATTGCCGAACTCACTCAGCGCGGCGTGCCTGTCTGCGTGCACTTGGGCCTGACACCTCAGCACGTCAACAATTTCGGTGGCTATCGCGTACAGGGCCGTGATCCTGACGACGCGCAGCGCATCATTGACGATGCGCTGGACCTTGAGCAGGCTGGTGCTGCGATCGTGCTGCTAGAATGCGTGCCCGCCGCACTTGCACAGCAGGTACGCGATGCACTGACGGTACCGGTCATCGGTATCGGAGCAGGGCCGGACGTCGATGGTCAGATTCTCGTAATTCAAGACATGCTCGGCATGACGGGTGAAAAGACTCCCCGCTTCGTGAAGGACTTCCTCAAGGGCGAAGACTCCGTACTGGAAGCACTGGCGGCTTACCATGACGCCGTCGTCAGTCGCACCTTCCCGGACGACGAACACTGCTTCTAACGCCTTTTTTCTGGCGCATGGCATGGACGCGTACACCCGCCAGCCATGCGCCGGCACTTCCTATCGATGCCACCGCATCCCGTATACCTACAGCATCGAACGGATAAGGCAACGTTAGCGATTTATTACCTCGATGCGTACACGGAGCGCCCCGAGAGGTGTACATTGAGGGCTTTACGAAGGGTCGAGCCTTCCAGTCACACTGGGTGAATAGCAGCGAGACAGACATCAGAGCGCCATCCTCGCTGGCTACCCTCCTCCTGACATGGCGTATAAATAGGCGCCTGCATTCGAATGACACATCGCTCAGGCTGAACGGTATACACGAATAGAAGCCTGAGGCTGCTCGACCCATAAACCGACTTGGTTACCGCGAGCAAGGCGCTCTATGCTCGCCGTACAGCATGATACGAGTTTCCCATGCGACTGATTTCCGACATTTCCACACTCCGCCACGCCATAACGACCCTCCGCCACCCCGTAGGGCAACCTGCACGACGCATTGCTCTCGTTCCCACCATGGGCAACTTGCACGACGGCCACCTGAGCCTCGTTAGACAGGCACGAGAACAGGCCGACATCGTCATTGCGACGGTCTTCGTCAATCCGCTGCAGTTCGGTGAAGGGGAGGACTTCGATCAGTACCCTCGCACCCTGGAAGCCGATGCGGCAAAACTGGACGGCGCAGGATGCGATATTCTGTTTGCTCCTGCGGCAGACGATCTTTTCCCAGCCGCAGCCAGCGACATGACCCGTGTGGTTGCGGGCTCTGTCAGCCAAGGGCTGTGTGGCGCGAAGCGTCCCGGCCATTTCGATGGCGTTGTCACCATCATTTCTCTGCTGTTCAATCTGGTCCAACCGGATACGGCCATCTTCGGCGAGAAGGACTACCAGCAGCTGCAGGTCATCAAAGCCTTGGTGCGCGATTTGCACTTCCCGGTTGAGGTACTGGGCGCACCGATCGTACGCGACCATGACGGGCTGGCGCTGTCATCCCGCAACGGCTATTTATCAGATGTCGAGCGCGCTACGGCACCGGCTCTGTACAGAACCCTCATCTGTATCAAAGAACTGCTGGAACAGGGGCTGAGTCACGAACAGGCCCTTGAAGAAGGCATCCGTCAGCTGGATGCTCAGGGGTTCACCGCAGACTACCTTGAGCTGCGTGATCGCCACACGCTGGTACCCGCAACGGAAGATACCCGTGAAGGCATTCTGTTGGTCGCTGCCTATCTCGGCACCACGCGCCTGCTGGATAACCTGAAGGTAGAGCTTCCTGTCGCCTAAAGCCGAACGGTTCAGATTAGCCCTCACAGCCATACCACGGCTTGCCACAGCCTCATAACGGCCAGCCACGCTGGTCTGATCGTCCTCCAGAGCGCCGTTTTGACCGGCACTACGCCATATCCGCTACTCATGGCTGCACCACATATGAAAAAGCCCCCGCACTCAACGAGTACGGGGGCTTTTCAATGCGGATGAGAACGGAGTCCAAACAGACCCCGCTCACACCTCACATCATTCTGCTTCGCTAGCTTCGAACGCCGCTTTTTCTTCCGGTGTTACTTCCTTGATGGACAGTTTCACACGGTTGCGGTTATCGATATCGAGCACCTTAACGACGACCATATCGCCTTCGTTCAGGAAGTCTTTCACGTCGTTGACGCGTTCCGGCACGATCTGAGAGATGTGTACCAGACCGTCGGTACCCGGCATGAAGTTCACGAATGCGCCGAAGTCAGCGATGCGTACAACCTTACCGCGATACAGCTTGCCAATTTCCGCTTCGGCAGTGATGCCTTCAACGGTATTGATGGCCTGCTGCAGACCCTCACGGGTATCGGCGTAGATACGAACGGTACCGTCATCGTCGATGTCGATGGATGCGCCCGTGTCTTCGCAGATCTGGCGGATGGTAGCACCACCTTTACCGATGACATCGCGGATCTTATCGGTATCGATCTTGATCGATGCCATAGCCGGAGCGTGCTCGGCAACGCTGTTACGGCTCTGAGAGATCACTTCGTTCATCTGGGAGAGGATGGACAGGCGTGCCTGATAGGCCTGAGCCAGCGCCACTTCCATGATCTCTTCGTTGATGCCTTCGATCTTGATGTCCATCTGCAGTGCAGTAACACCTTCAGCGCTACCGGCCACCTTGAAGTCCATGTCGCCGAGATGGTCTTCGTCACCGAGGATGTCGGTCAGAACAGCGAAACCGTCTTCATCCTTGACCAGACCCATCGCAATACCGGCAACCGGTGCTTTCAACGGTACACCCGCGTCCATCAGTGCCAGAGAAGCACCGCAGACGGATGCCATAGAGCTGGAACCGTTGGATTCGGTGATTTCGGATACGACACGAATGGAGTAAGGGAAGGCGTCTTCTGCCGGCAGTACCGCGGAAACACCGCGACGTGCCAGACGGCCGTGGCCAATCTCACGACGTTTCGGGGAACCGATGAAGCCTGCTTCACCTACGCTGTACGGAGGGAAGTTGTAGTGCAGCATGAAGCGGTCATGACGTTCGCCACCCAGGCCTTCGATCAGCTGTGCATCGCGCAGCGTACCCAGCGTGGTCGTGACGATTGCCTGCGTTTCACCACGAGTGAACAGCGCAGAACCGTGTGCACGCGGCAGAACGCCAACTTCGATGCTCAGCGGACGAACGGTAGTGCGGTCACGGCCGTCGATACGAGGCTCGCCAGCGATGACACGACGACGAACGACGCGTTTCTCGAGACTACCGAATGCGCCACTGACGTCTTCTGCAGAGAACTCGCTGACTTCGCCAGCCAGCTGCTCAACCGCCTTGTTGCGCAGTTCGGCAACGGCGTCCTGACGCTGCAGCTTGTCAGTGATGCGGTAAGCGTCACCGATCGCTTTTTCGAAGCCCAGTGCCACGGCCTGTTTGAGCGCATCGTTGACGGCTGCCGGCTGCCAGTCCCATTTCGGCTTGCCCGCTTCAGCAGCGAACGCCTTGATGTTCTCGATAGCAACCTGCATTTCCTGGTGACCGAACAGTACGGCACCCAGCATTTCGTCTTCTGTCAGCTCAGCCGCTTCGGATTCCACCATCAGTACGGCTTTCTCAGTACCCGCTACGACCATGTCAAGCTCGGACGCTGCCAGTTCTTCCTGGGACGGGTTGAGGAAATAGCCGCGATCTTCGGTGAAGGCAACGCGTGCTGCACCGATAGGACCGGAGAACGGTACACCAGAAACGGCCAGCGCTGCAGACGTACCCAGCATGGCAGCGATATCCGGATCCTGATTGCGATCAGCGGACATGACGGTACAGATAACCTGTACTTCGTTCATGAAGCCTTTCGGGAACAGCGGACGAATCGGGCGGTCGATCAGACGAGACGTCAGCGTCTCTTTTTCTGTCGGGCGGCCTTCACGCTTGAAGAAACCACCAGGGATCTTACCTACGGAGTAGGTTTTTTCCTGATAGTGAACGGACAGCGGGAAGAAGTCCTGACCTTCACGGGTCTCTTTCTTGGCAACGACCGTACACAGTACGACGGTGTTGTCGATAGAAATCAGAACGCTACCGGTAGCCTGACGGGCAACACGACCGGTTTCGAGGGTGACCGTCTTGCCACCGTACTGGAATGTCTTCTTGACAGGATTCAATCTGAAGTCCTTCGATAAACTTTGTATATAGGCATCTTTGGTTACGCCTCAATGGTAGAGCCTTCCTGCCAATCTGTCATCGGAATTGTGACAGCGAGGAAAGCCGCTTTCCTTGAGACACAGCGTGCGAGACGCTGTTTCCAGATGTACACATATGAAAAAACAGGCAGCCTGTTCAGGCTGCCTGTTTTCACGATGCTTGCAACACCGCCGATATCAGCGACGCAGACCCAGACGTTGGATCAGAGACTGGTAACGGTCGAAATCGCGAGATTTCAGGTAGTCCAGCAGCTTGCGACGCTGGTTAACCATGCGGATCAGACCACGACGAGAGTGGTGATCCTGTTTGTGGGACTGGAAGTGATCCTGCAGACCAGTGATGTTAGCGGTCAGCAGTGCAACCTGTACTTCGGAAGAACCGGTATCCGTTTCGCTGGCACCGAATTCTTTGATGATCTGAGCTTTCTGTTCTGTAGACAGAGCCATGATATTCTCCAGTATCAATATGCCTTGACAGCATGTGAGAGATGACCACGCATATTTGCAGTCATCCAGTTCAGCGGCGGACTATAACACAGTTCTCAGCAGACGCCGAGGACCAATTACACCCGCCTTGACGACGGTGACCAACCCAAGCAGGCGATCACCTTCATACGCTCTCAGCATGACGTCGTCGTCATGCGTTGCCGTGTCGGCATGCACCTTCTGCCCCATCAGTAGCCGCTCAGCCGATGCAGCATCCACATTCACGGTCGGCAGGTGCTCTATCAGCACATCGACCGGCAGCAGATGAGCATCACGCGCAACTTCTTCCGTAGCTTCCAGTGCCTCCAGACTCAGCATGCCTTCACTATTGAAAGGGCCAGTCTGCAACCGCTGCAGCATGGTCAGGTGTGCACCACACCCGATGGCGGCACCGATGTCGATCGCCAGCGTCCGGATATAGGTTCCCTTGCTGCACGTCACATCCAGTAGCAGTGACTGCGTATCAGGGTCCCATTCCATCAGCGTGATGTCATACAGGGTGACCTGACGCGGTGTCCGCTTGATCTCAATGCCTTGGCGCGCCAACTCATACAGCGGACGCCCTTGGTATTTCAGGGCCGAATACATCGGAGGCACCTGTTCGATCTCGCCACGGAAACGTGTCAGTACCGCTTCAAGCGCGGCTTCATCCAGCACGGGCACTTCAGCGCGGGCAATTTCCTGACCTTCAGCGTCACCGCTATCGGTCGCCACGCCAAGCTGTACACGCGCTTGATAGCGCTTGTCGGCGTCCAGCAGGTAAGCCGAGAACTTAGTGGCTTCACCAAAGCAGACAGGCAGTAGACCCGTTGCCATGGGATCCAGCGTTCCGGTATGCCCTGCCTTGGCCGCCTGGAAGAGACGGCGTGCTCGCTGCAAGGCCTGGTTGGCACTCAAGCCCTTGGGCTTGTCCAGCAGCAGCACACCATCCAAGGCACGCCCTTTCCGACGTCTTGCCATGACGATTACGCCTCGTCTGAATCTTCTGCGCTCGCGTCAGCATCACCCTGGTGCTGCTGGTCGCTTTTTACGGCTTCATCGATCAGCGCCGACAGCTGGTGCCCACGCACGACGCTTTCATCGTAGTGGAAACGCAGTTCCGGCACATGGCGCAGCGACATGGTGCGTGCGATACGGCTACGCAAGAACCCGGAGGCCTGGCGAAGAATCGCCAGGTTATCCTTGATGCTCACGGCGTCGTTATCGCCCAGCAGGGTGAAATAGACATCGGCGTAACCCAGATCGCGGCTGACTTTCGCCGAACTGATGGTGACCATCCCCAGGCGAGGGTCTTTCACCTCGCGCTGGATCAGAAGAGCTAGCTCCTGCTGGAGCTGCTCTGCCACTCGATCGGTACGCTTAAATTCACGCATGCATAGCCCCTTTCAATGAGAAGGCGATCAGAGTGAACGTTCGACTTTGACCTGATCGAAGACTTCGATCTTGTCACCGACCTGAACGTCGTTGTAGTTGCGAACGCCGATACCACATTCCATACCGTTACGGACTTCGTTAACGTCATCTTTGAAGCGACGCAGAGATTCCAGCTCGCCTTCGTAGATAACCACGTTGTCACGCAGAACGCGGATACGCTTGCTGCGGTAAACCGTCCCTTCGACGACCATACAGCCGGCGATCGCACCGATCTTCGGCGCACGGAAGACGTCGCGGACTTCGGCTACACCAACGATCTCTTCTTTCCATTCCGGTGCCAGCATACCGCTCATCGCCTGCTTGACCTCATCGATCAGCTGGTAAATGACGCTGTAGTAGCGCAGGTCGAGACCTTCACGTTCGATGATCTCACGCGCACTGGCATCCGCACGGACGTTGAAACCGATGACGATGGCATCGGATGCCACAGCCAGGTTCGCGTCAGTACCGGTGATACCACCCACACCGGAGGAAACGACAGCCACTTTGACTTCGTCGTTGGCCAGGTCGGCAAGCGCGCTGCGGATCGCTTCCAGAGAACCCTGTACGTCCGCTTTGAGTACGACGTTGACCGTTGCACTCTCTTCCTGACTCATGCGGCTGAACATGTTCTCCAGCTTGGCTTTCTGCTGGCGAGCCAGGCGGACCTCACGGTATTTGCCCTGACGGAAGTTGGCGACTTCACGCGCTTTCTTCTCATCAGCAACAACCGTGAACTCTTCACCGGCGTCCGGCGTACCGTCAAGACCAATGATCTCGACCGGCATGGACGGACCGGCAGCGTCGATCTGCTGACCCAGTTCGTTGATCAGCGCACGGACGCGACCGTAGTGCAGGCCCGCCAGTACGGTATCGCCCTTACGCAGGGTACCGTTCTGAACCAGTACGGTTGCCACGGGGCCACGACCACGATCCAAGCGGGATTCGACGACGACACCTTTACCCGGTGCGGACGGTACAGCATCCAGCTCAAGGACTTCAGACACCAGCAGGACTGCTTCGAGCAGGCCGTCGATGTTCTGTCCCATCTTCGCGGAGACCGGCACGAACATGGTATCGCCACCCCATTCTTCGGAGATGACACCGTGCTGTGACAGTTCGTTGCGTACGCGGTCCAGATCAGCGCCCGGCTTGTCGATCTTGTTGATCGCGACAACGATCGGCACTTCTGCGGCACGCGCGTGTTCGATCGCTTCGATCGTCTGCGGCATGACACCGTCATCGGCCGCAACAACGAGGATGACCACGTCGGTCGCTTTCGCACCGCGAGCACGCATGGCGGTAAACGCCGCGTGTCCAGGGGTATCCAAGAACGTGATGTTGCCGTTGTCGGTTTCGACGTGGTAGGCACCGATGTGCTGGGTGATACCACCCGCTTCACCTGTGGCGACCTTAGTACGACGAATGTAATCGAGCAGCGAGGTCTTACCGTGGTCAACGTGACCCATGACGGTAACGACCGGTGCGCGATTGACCTTCTCACCGTCGTAGTTGTTCGCTTCGAGCACTTCGAGCTCGATAGCGTTTTCGTTGACCAGTTTCGGCGTGTGGCCCATCTCTTCCACGACAATCGCAGCAGTTTCCTGATCGATGGTCTGGTTGATGGTAACGGCAGCACCCATGGTAAACATGGTTTTGATGACTTCAGCCGCTTTGACGGCCATCTTGTCGGCCAGCTCTGCAACACTGATGGATTCCGGAAGCGCTACTTCACGCACGATGTGCTGAGTAGGACGCTGGAAGCCATGAGCATTGTTGCTGTTCTGGCTGCCACCGCTGCGACGG
This sequence comes from Zymobacter sp. IVIA_12111.31 C1, assembly GCF_047495495.1. GTDB lineage: Bacteria > Pseudomonadota > Gammaproteobacteria > Pseudomonadales > Halomonadaceae > Zymobacter. The sequence continues at coordinate 306,536 of NZ_CP179930.1, read as the reverse complement.
CCACCGCGACGTTCGGAACGACGCGTTTTCTTGGCACCGCCACGACGACGTTCGCGACGCTCTTCGTTGTCTTCACGACGTTCGGAGCTCGCTTCTTTACGGTCTTTGCGATTGCGACGACCGCCTTCAGCGCGCGAACTTGCCGCACTGGAGTCAGCGTCATCGCCTGCCGCTGGAGCGCCTTCGACATCGACGACGGCCGTAGCCGCTGCATCAACGTCGACAACGGGAGCTTCTTCACGCTTGCTGGCATTGCGAGGCGCTTCATCACGCGGCTTCGCTTTGCTTTCAGAGCGGACAGCATCCTGTTTCTTCGGCTGCTCTTGCTTGACGGCTTCTTCTGCCGGAGCCGGTTCTTCGGTTTCCGGTTTTACGTAGGTACGTTTCTTGCGCACCTGCACTTCGATCGTCTTGTTACGATCACCTGTGCGCAGACGACTTTTCGTCTTACGCGTCAGGGTAATGCGATTACGGCCTGGGCCAGCGTTACCGCCGTGCTGGCGAGTCAGATGCTCCAGCAAACGCTGTTTGTCTTCTTCAGACACCACATCATTCTCAGACGCATGCTCGAGACCTGCTTCCTTCATCTGCTCCAGCAAGCGTGCCGACTCACGGCCCACCTTCTGTGCAAATTCCTTAACCGTCATTTCTGCCATTCGACCCTCCTGAACCCGTTGCTGCCCATTGCGACATGATGCTGCCGGGCACTCATGTGCCAGCGGCAGCCATACAGCGATCAATCTTCGCTTGCGAACCAGGGCGCACGGGCCGTCATGATCAATGCGGCGGCGCGTTCTTCATCCACGCCGTCGATATCCTTGAGATCTTCGATGGCCTGCTCGGCCAGATCTTCCATAGTACAGATGCCACGCGCGGCCAGCGTAAGGGCCAGCGTTTGATCCATACCTTCCATCTCGAGCAGATCATCTGCCGGCTGAGCGCCGTCCAGATTCTCTTCTGTCGCGATGGCAAGATTGAGCAGCTCATCCTTGGCACGTGACCGCAGCTCTTCGACGAGCGTTTCATCCAGCCCTTCGATTTCGAGCATTTCGTCGAGCGGCACATAGGCCACTTCTTCGAGCGAGGTCAGGCCTTCTTCGACCAGTACGCGCGCCAGCTCCTCGTCGATGCCGAGGTGCTCCACGAAGTAATCGACGTGACTGTCGATTTCCTGTTCACGCTTGCCAAGCGCTTCTTCTTCCGTCATGACATTGAGCGACCAGCCGGTCAGCTCGGATGCCAAACGAACGTTCTGACCACCACGGCCGATAGCCTGGGCCAGATTGTCTTGGGCTACGGCGACATCCATAGCGTGGGCGTCTTCATCCATCATGATGGAAGCGACGTCAGCCGGTGCCATAGCGTTGATAACCAATTGAGCGGGGTTATCGTCCCATAATACGATGTCGACGCGCTCGTTGCGCAGCTCGTTGGAAACGGCTTGCACACGAGAGCCTCGCATGCCGACGCAAGCGCCGACGGGGTCGATACGACGATCATTGGTTTTCACGGCCAGTTTGGCACGGGAACCCGGATCGCGCGCAGCGCCCTTGATTTCGATCAGCTGTTCGGCGATTTCAGGTACTTCGATTTCGAACAGCGCGATCAGGAATTCTGGACGAGAGCGAGACAGGATCAGCTGTGAGCCACGCGCTTCGGCATCGACCTTCCACAGCAGCGCGCGTACGCGCTCGTTCATGCGATAGCGTTCACCAGAGATCATTTCGTTGCGCGGCAGGAAAGCTTCTGCATTCTCGCCAAGGTCGACGATCAGTCCGTCACGCGTGATTTTCTTGACCGTACCGCTGATGATTTCGCCTTCACGTTCGCGATACTGACGCACAATTTCAGCGCGTTCAGCTTCACGAACCTTCTGTACGATGATCTGCTTCGCCATCTGGGCAGCGATGCGTCCGAAGCCGACCGATTCGATCTTTTCTTCGACGCACTCACCCATATCGAGTGCAGGCTCACGCTCCAGACCCGCAGAATACGGAATCTGTCGGTGGGACGTGGTGTAGTCTTCATCGGGCACGACTGTCCAGCGACGGAAAGTTTCGTAATCCCCGGTATCACGGTCGATATGAACACGGATATCGACGTCCTGTCCTTCGAGACGCTTCTTCGAAGCGCCTGCCAATGCGGCCTCTACAGCTTCGAAGATGACCTCGCGCGGAACACCTTTTTCATTCGAAATTGCGTCAACGACCAGCAAGATCTCTTTGCTCATGTCTTTGCCTCGCCAGAAAAATCGTTTTTACCACGTCCGCTGCTCACGTCATCATCCCTGTGAGCGACCCTTTCCTCGTCGATATCGAGGGCAGACGCTTAGTCTTTCATCTCTTGTTTTCGAAGGTTGGCATCACGTTGGCGCGCTCAATGCCTTCGATGGGAAAGGCATATTCCTCACCATCGACATGCAGGAGCACTTCGTCTTGCTCAACGCCAGCCAGCAATCCCTGGAACTTGCGACGACCTTCGAAAGGAACGCGAAGCCGCAACTGAATCTGGTGTCCAGCGTAGCGTTCGTAATGCGAAAGCGTATAAAGGGGACGATCCATTCCAGGAGAAGACACTTCTAGATCGTAATGTCCTGAGATGGGATCTTCGACATCGAGCAGCGCGCTGACCTGACGGCTGATATCAGCACAGTCGTCAACGGTGACGCCTTTGTCACTGTCGATATAGATGACAAGCCTGGAGTTGCGTCCCTGGGAGATATGACTGATTCCCCACAGTTCGAACCCCATGGCCGAAATGGTAGGCCCGATGAGTGTCTGAATTGCTGTTTCCTTGGTAGCCACTAGCAAGGCTCCTCTGTATGGATTCCGATGGCAGGTGCCAAACGGGCACCTGCTCCCGATGCAAGGCCAAAGCGCCGTGCTATATCAGGTCGGCATACAGGGGTACCTAGCGGAGGTTGACTGGCACCTGGCCGGACAGAACATCGAGAGGTGGCCGATTGGCATCGCCTTCGAGGTGCATCCTCGTCATGCAGGGTGCATGTCGTGGCTACCTCGTAACAAAAAGCCCCTTCTATCTGGAAGGGGCTTTCCGTATAAAATAAGTGGTAGCGGGGGCTGGATTTGAACCAACGACCTTCGGGTTATGAGCCCGACGAGCTACCAGACTGCTCCACCCCGCATCATCAAGCAACATTGTAGAGACATCGTTTCACTAAAGCAATCAGAAAACGATGCATGCTGCTTATTCTTGCTTCCAACCGTACCCGCATCGTAAAAAAGATGCTTAGATGGTGCCGAAGGCGGGACTTGAACCCGCACGGCCTTACGGCCACTACCCCCTCAAGATAGCGTGTCTACCAATTCCACCACTTCGGCATCAGGGGATATGCAGTGTACTCTACACAAACCTTGTTGATCTATCAACAGGTTGTTTCACTGCATCACTGTGCAGGATGTTGCGTGCTCTGCTGTTCAGCAGCAGGCGCTTTATCCTGTACAGGCGCTGCATTATCCACGGTAGCCGGTGTTTCGTCAACGGCTTTGGCAGAATTGTTTTCTTCGGTCGCCGCCGCAGGCTCTGACACGCTGGTGGTAGCCGGTGCCGTCTGCACTTCGGTCGCGACTTTCTGAGCATGATGGGCAAATGCCGTCAGTCCCAGTGACGTCACGAAGAACAGCAGGACCAGCAGGCCAGTCAGCTTGGCAAGGAAGCCGGTGCTACCGCGGGAACCGAATACGGTTTGGGACGCGCCGCCACCGAAGGCTGCGCCCGCTTCGGCCCCCTTGCCTTGCTGCAGCAGAACCAGAACGATCAGGCTGATCGCCAGGAGGATATGAACCACAAGAGTCAGATACGTCATCAGTTTTGACCTGCAACATGACAGATTGAAAGAAAATCTTCGGTCCTCAATGAGGAGCCGCCAATAAGACCGCCGTCGATATCCGGCTGGGCCAGCAAACGACGCGCATTGTGCGCGTTCATGCTGCCACCGTAGAGCAACCGGGTCGATTCAGCCAATTCGGGATCAATTTCATGGAGATATTCCCGAATGGCCGCGTGTATTTCCTGCGCCTGCTCTGGCGTTGCCGTCAGCCCAGTGCCAATAGCCCAGACCGGTTCGTAGGCAATCGACACCCACGAAAGGTAGCGCGCATCGAGGCGCTCCATCACGGAGCTGACCTGATGCAGCACCGTTGCCAGTGCATTACCCGACTTATGCTGTTCGAGCGTTTCGCCCACGCACAAGATAGGGTGAAGCTGTTCGCTTACCGCCGCATTTACACGCGCGAATATTTCGTCTTCGCTTTCCTTGTACAGCCGGCGACGCTCGGAATGCCCGACCAGCACATATTCTGCGCCCAGTTCGTGCAACATCACGCCACTGACTTCCCCAGTATGAGCACCGGCACCGCGAGGGTTGAGCGTCTGAGCACCCACCTTGACGCCACTGCCCAGCAGGGCGCGCACCATCTCACCGATATAAGGAAACGAAGGGATCAGCAGGACATCGACCTTGTCGGTGATATCCGTATCCATAAAGGCTTTGCGGTACGCAGCCACCAGCTGCCGAGTACCGTTCATTTTCCAGTTACCCGCGATCATGGGCTTGCGCATTTCAGTACCCGCCCTCACGTGTTGGCTCGAAATGGTAATGGACGACCGTGCCCAATACAACCGGCAGGGCGCGTGCGGCGCTCCCTGCCGATCGTCGACGCATTACGCGGCGCGTGCTGCTTCAATAGCATCCGCGATGCGCGTTGCCAGTGCATGGGCATCGAATGCGGGCTGCGCTTCGACCATGACACGGATCAACGGCTCAGTGCCGGAGGGACGCAGCAGTACGCGACCACCCTCTTCACCCAGCTCAGCCTCGACGGCCGTAACGGCCTGCTGAACGGCCTCGGCTTCCATCAGCGCCTTGCGATCCGCACGGCTGTCCAGACGCACGTTGATCAGTGATTGCGGCGCTTTTTCGAAGTTCTGCAACAAGGAATTCAGCGTACGGCCTTCGCGCATCATGATCGACAGCACCTGAAGCGCGGCAACAATACCATCGCCGGTGGTCTGAACGTGTCCGCAGACGATGTGACCCGATGATTCACCGCCCAGCTCCCAACCATTGGCCTGCATGCGCTCGATGACATAGCGGTCGCCGACCTGTGCACGCTCGAACGGAATGCCTTTGCGCTTAAGCGCATTTTCAAGGCCGAGGTTGCTCATCACGGTACCGACGATGCCGCCGTGCAGCACACCACGCTTATGGCGATCATTACCGATAAGATAGAGCAGTTCGTCACCGTCAACTTCGCGGCCGTGTTCATCCACCATAATGACACGGTCACCGTCACCGTCGAATGCCACGCCGATATCGGCTCCGGTTTCGATCACTTTCGCCTTGAGCGCACGAATGGACGTCGAGCCGACATTGCGGTTGATATTGAGGCCGTCCGGAGAAGCACCGATGACCGTGACGTCGGCACCGAGTTCGCGGAAGACGCTGGGGGCGATGTGGTAGGTTGCACCGTTGGCGCAGTCGAGCACCACTTTCAACCCTTGCAGGCCCGTGCGTTCAGGCATTGAAGACTTACAAAACTCGATGTAGCGCGCAGCAGCGTCGTTGATGCGCACAGCCTTACCGAGTTCGTTGGACACGACAGTCGTCAGCGGGCGTTCCAGCTCTGCTTCGATTTCAAGCTCGATGTCGTCGGGAATCTTGCGCCCGTCGGCAGAGAAGAACTTGATGCCATTGTCCTGATACGGGTTGTGCGAAGCGCTGATGACGACACCGGCCTGCGCACGGAAAGTCTGCGTCATGTACGCAATGCCGGGGGTAGGCATCGGTCCCAGCAGCATGACATCAACGCCTGCCGCGGAAAAACCAGCTTCCAGAGCGGCTTCGAACATATAGCCGGAGATACGCGTGTCCTTACCGATGACCACTTTCGCGGCCCCGTTGCGGCGCAGAACGCGGCCGGCGGCCCATCCCAGCTTGAGCACGAAATCGGCCGTAATGGGATATTCACCTACTGTGCCGCGGATACCGTCGGTTCCAAAGAAACGGCGTGCTGTTGTCTTGGCTGACACGCTTCTCTCCTCACTGTCTTTTGTTTGATCAAGACGATCATTGGCCGCCATCCAGCGACCCTGAAAAATTCGTCATGCCTGCTGTACGGCATGGAACATATCCATGGCATCACGCGTAATGGCCACATCGTGAGTACGAATGATGGTCGCGCCACGCTCAAGCGCCATGACGGCCAATGCCAGTCCGCCCATGATGCGCCCTTCACCCAGCGGTGCGAGCGGACGGTCGAGCACTTGCCCGATCATAGTCTTACGCGACACCCCCACCAGCAGCGGGCGACGGAATACCTGCAACGTATCCATCTGTTGCATCAAGCGAAGATTATGCGCCAAGGTCTTGCCGAAGCCAAAACCCGGATCAAGGATCAAACGGTCAACTGCAATGCCGGCAATCTCGCACGCGTGCATTCGCTCTGCCAGCTGCCGTGCCACGGCCGCTTCGATAGGCTCGTCATAATGAGGCGACAGCTGCATGGTATCCGGCTCGCCGGTCATGTGCATCAGACAGACGGCCAACGATGTGGCGGCCGCTGCGTCTAGGGCACCTTCACGGGTCAGAGAGCGTACATCGTTAATAATGCCAGCGCCCAGACGAGCACCTTCCGTCATCACCACTGGACAGCTAGTATCCAGCGATACCAACGCGTCCAGCTCGTCCACCAAGCGCTCAACCACTGGCGCAACACGATCCAGCTCTTCCTGAGCCGTCACCGGCGCCGCTCCGGGGCGAGTGGACTCGCCCCCGACGTCGATGATATCGGCGCCTTCCGCCAGCATGGCTTCTGCGCGTTTCAGCGCGGCATCAACGGTGTTGTAGCACCCCCCATCCGAAAAGGAGTCGGGCGTGACGTTGAGCACTCCCATGACATGAGGCCGACTCAAGTCGAGCGTCTTTCGCCCACAGACCAGTGCGGACGATGCCATCGGGAAAGAGGAGGTAGGCTGAGGCATTGATCATTACCTTCGTTGTTCTTCAAGCCATGGCCGGATCAGGCGAACCATCATGCCGCAGCATTACGGCCGCACATGCAACCCGGCAGCGTACAAATGACAACGGGCAGGCAGGGTTTCCCCTACCTGCCCGTTATGGCGTCATGGGATCACTCAGACAGTGACCTCATGAACGCGGGTCCTGCGGATCATCGTTGGAGCGTTCATCACGAACATTGTCGCCGGGCTCGCTGGGCGGCGGCTGTACATCACCACCGCCGTTGACCGGCGTGGCCGTACCGTCGATCACCTGACCACCGTTCGGCGGCGTGCCACCATCGGTGGATTTAGGCGGAGACGGGAAACGGCCTTCCATGATTTCAGCGACCTGATCGGAATCGAGCGTTTCGTATTCCACCAGCGCTTTGGCCATCAGGTCCAGCTTGTCCTTGTGCTCGACCAGGATACGCGTGGTTTCCTGATAGCACTCGTCAATGATGCGACGCGCTTCGCGGTCCAGCAGCTGGCGCGTTTCTTCGGACATAAAACGCTTGGCGCCCTGACTGTCCATGTACTGGTTTTGCGGATCATCATACAGCAGCATGCCCAGCTTGTCGGACAGACCGTAGCGCGACAGCATGTTGTAGACCACCTGGGTGATCTGCTGAATATCACCGTAAGCACCGGAGGTCACGCCTTCCGGCCCGTGCAGAATTTCCTCGGCGGCACGGCCACCCATCGCGACACAGATACGACTGACCATTTTGCGGCGCGATTCGCTGTACGCTTCTTCCGGCAGGAACATGGTGACACCCAGCGAACCACCACTACGCGGCATGATCGACACTTTGTAGATCGGGTCGTATTCCGGCACGTGTAGGGACACGATTGCATGACCTGCTTCGTGATAGGCGGTGCTGAACTTTTCCTTGTCGGTCATCAGCGAGCGGCGCTCAAGCCCCATGATGAGCTTGTCACGCGCATCGTCGAGTTCCTTCATGCCAACCAGACGCAGGTTGCGGCGGGCAGCGAACAGCGCAGCTTCGTTGACCAAGTTGGCCAGCTGCGCCCCGGAGAAGCCCGGTGTACCACGTGCCAGCTTAGTGACGTCGATATCATCGGCACACGGCACTTTCGCCAAGTGCACATTGAGGATCTGTTCGCGTCCTTTGAAATCAGGCAGGTCAACGGTGACCTGACGGTCAAATCGGCCCGGACGCAGCAGCGCCTTGTCCAGCACATCGGGACGGTTGGTTGCCGCAATCACGATGGTGCCATCGTTTTTCTCGAAACCGTCCATCTCGACCAGCAGCTGGTTGAGGGTCTGCTCACGTTCATCGTGACCGCCACCGCTCATGCTGCCGCCACGTGCACGGCCTACGGCATCAATCTCGTCGATGAAAATGATGCACGGCGCGCTTTTCTTGGCCTGCTCGAACATGTCGCGCACGCGCGATGCCCCAACCCCGACGAACATTTCGACGAAATCGGAACCCGAGATAGTGAAGAACGGCACTTTCGCTTCACCAGCGATTGCCTTAGCCAGCAGGGTTTTACCCGTCCCTGGAGGGCCGACCATCAGGATACCGCGCGGAATCTTGCCGCCCAGACGCTGGTATTTGCCCGGGTCACGCAGGAAGTCGACCAGCTCAGCCACTTCGGCCTTGGCATCATCGCAGCCCGCCACATCCTTCAGCGTGGTGTTGATCTGATCCTGCGACAGCAGACGCGCCTTGGATTTACCGAAGCTCATCGGGCCGCCCTTGCCGCCGGCACCGCCCTGCATCTGGCGCATGAAAAAGAAGAACACACCCAGCGTCAGCAGGATCGGGAAGGCACTGATCAGCAGGCTCTTCCAGATGCTCGGCTGTTGCGGCTCACGGACGTCGATTTTGATGTCGTGATGCAGCATCTGATTGATCAGCTGAGGATCATCGCCCACGCTCGGACGGATAGTCTGGAAAGACGTGTCATCCTGCTGTTTGCCATGGATGACGTAGCCATCGATGGTAACGCTCTTGACCTTATCGTCCTGCACATTGTGGACGAAGTCGGAATAGCTGACCGCCGGAGGCGCTGAGTCAACGCTGAAATTGTTGAACACCAGCAGCAGCACCACTGCGATGATCAACCATAGACTCAGGTTCTTGGTCGTATCGTTCAAGGGATTACCCTCACTGCATGATTCTGAGGCCAACACACCTCAAAGTGCGTCGGGCGACTACTTCTTTCCAGACATGCTCATTCAGGACATGCTGCTTTATCCAGAGATGAGGCCATCGGTATCGCAATACAAGTATTGCACAGCTTTAACGGCGAGGTAGCTCAATCAGCCACGAAAACCGCGTCCTAGCAGATAGACTTCTCGCGAGCGCGCACGCGAAGCACCGGGCTTGCGCGTAACGACCTTATCGAACGAGCCGCGCATGTCCTTAAGGTAGGCATCAAACCCTTCGCCCTGAAACACCTTGACCAGAAAGTCACCACCGGGTTTCAGAATCTGACGGGCCAGATCCAGCGCCAACTCGACCAGTCCCATGGCGCTCGGCTGATCGATGGAGGTCTGCCCACTCATGTTAGGTGCCATGTCCGACAGCACTACGTCGAATTCACGTCCGGCAATCTCTGCCAGTATGGCATCAAGTACCGCGTCTTCGGTGAAGTCACCCTGAATGAAGCTTACGTCTGGGAGCGGCTCCATGGGAAGGATATCCGATGCGACGACCGTTCCATTGCCGTTCAGTTTCTGAGTCACGACCTGACTCCACCCACCCGGTGCCGCGCCGAGGTCGACGATGCGCATGCCCGGCTTCAGCAATGCGTCCTTTTCGTCTATTTCCAAAAGCTTGTAGCTGGCGCGCGAGCGATAGCCATCGACCCATGATTTCTGGACGTAGACATCGTCAAAATGCTCCCTGAGCCAGCCTGCACTGCTGCGACTACGGGAAGTGCGTTGGGAACCGTTATCGGAACCGCCTGATCGAGAAGAGGAACGAGCCAAGGGACCACCTGAAGAGAGAAGAGATCATTCGTACTGTCCCGTCAACCGCTATGCGCCGGTGCCAGAGGTGACACATGACAGAGGTTGGTCAACATGCCAGCAGATAGGGTAGACTGGGAGGTCGACTATCGTACATTTTTAGGTGACCAACATACCATGCCTCTTACATCGGCACAAAAGAAGCAGTTCCGCAGCATCGGCCATCATCTTTCCCCTATCGTACAGATCTCTGAGAACGGTCTGAGCGCCGGGGCGGTCGAAGAGGCCAAGCGTGCGCTGGCGGATCACGAGCTGATCAAAGTGAAGCTGATGTCTGGCGAACGTGACGAACGCGCCGCTCAGATCGAAGCTCTGATTGAGCAGACGCGTGCGGAACTGGTGCAGACCATCGGCAAGATCGCCCTGCTGTATCGCCGCAACCGCGACGGCAGCAAGCTGTCCAACGTGACACGCTACAGCGTCTGAGTCTTCGCATGCGCTAACCATGCGCCATGCAGACTACGGAAGGCGACCCAAGGGTCGCCTTTGTTGTTTCCGGAACATCCATAACCATAGTGTAGCGGCAGTGACAGCGCCTAGCCCCACCACGCGCTGTAAAGGAAGTCGATACCGACACACAGCATCAACAGCGCGAAGCCCAGCTTCAGCTGTACGCCCGATGCTCGATGAGCGATCCTCACCCCTAGGTGAGCAGACAGCATGCTGGCAACAGCCACGCCGCACAGCGCCGGCAAATTCACATAGCCAATGCTCCACGCGGGCAGCCCCTCCTTGCCCCACCCAAAGGCCATATTGCCCGCAGCCCCGAACAGCGCAACGGCCAGCCCACAGGCTGAAGAGGTCGCAACGGCGCGGTGCATGCTCAGCTTTTTGGACGTCAGCAGCGGCACTGTCAGCGAGCCGCCACCAATACCGAACAACGCCGACGCCCATCCGATAACCGCCCCACTACCGTACTGCCACATCCGCGACGGCAAAGGGTAGTCGGCCTGAGCTGCCTCATTGCCGGTCTGGCGTTTGCCCTTAATGACCTCACGAACCTGCTGAGCCGCCATCGTCAACGAGAACAGCCCGACGATCACCTGCAGTGCGGCACCTGACAGCCACGAGGCCGTGGCGGCCCCCAGCACGGCACCGACGGCAATCCCGATTGTCATGCCTTTTAGCACCCCCCACTCCACGGCCCCCTTACGCTGGTGGGCAATAACGGCATTGATCGAGGTGAAGACGATGATGGCCAGTGACGTACCCAACGCAACGTGCATGGCAACACCGGCCTCGATACCGTTCAGGGCGGTAAAGCAGTAGACCAGCACGGGCACAATGATCATGCCTCCACCGATACCGAACATGCCGGCCAGCAATCCAGAGCAGACGCCTGCCAGCAGATACCATATGAGCGCCATGAGCGACTCTCCTATCGTGATATTGTCGTAAGAATGCGCGAAAACGACGCCTCTGCGTGCTGTTGTTCTTGTCCGCTCGCCGACAGTAGCCTCTCGCACATAAACCATTATGCCCGAAATTTACCAGCGCTATGAACGCGAGGCGGTCAGCCTGTACCTATCCCTCAATGCCTTGAGGCGCTCTTCACTTTCGTCCATAAAAAAAGCCCGCCCAGCAATGGCCGGGCGGGCTCTTGTCATCCACTCAAGGACAAAGCCTTGGATGGATCACGACATCAGATGTACTCGACGTCGCTGATTTCGAACTCAACATCACCGCCCGGCGTACGGACGTTGACGATATCGCCTTCTTCCTTGCCGATCAGCGCGCGGGCGATCGGAGACGTCAGCGAGATCATGCCGTTTTTGATATCGGCTTCGTCTTCGCCCACGATACGGTAGCGCGTAGTGGCATCCGTATCGAGGTTCAGCAGTGTGACCGTCGTACCGAAGATCACCTTGCCGGTGTTCGTCAGCTTGGTGACGTCGATGACCTGCGCGTTGGACAGCTTGCCTTCGATTTCTTGGATACGGCCTTCGATGAAGCCTTGCTGTTCTCGCGCAGCGTGGTACTCGGCATTTTCTTTAAGATCGCCGTGCTCACGCGCTTCTGCGATATCCGCGATGACACGAGGACGCTCTACGGTCTTGAGCTGAACCAGCTCTTCGCGCAGGCGTGTCTCGCCATTAACCGTCATCGGCACTTTATTCATTCCGTTGCTCCTGCATGCAAATCCTGAAGACGCCGCACGTTCAGTCGATCACCATATTCGAGCGCCATACAGATCGCCTGAGCGCCGGCCAACGTGGTCGCATAAGGCACTTTGCGGGCCAGCGCCGTACGGCGGATCTCGGACGAGTCACTGATGGCTTGACGCCCTTCAGTGGTATTGACGATGTAATCGACGTCCCCGTTCTTCAGCATATCGACGATATGCGGACGCCCTTCGTAAACCTTGTTGACAATGACCACAGGCAGGCCCGCAGATGACAGCGCATCCGCCGTCCCGCGTGTGGCAACCAATTTAAAGCCCAATGCTATCAGAGCATGCGCAACCTCGATAATGCCTTTCTTGTCCGGGTCGCGTACTGATAGGAATGCCGTGCGAGGGCCGTTCTTCTGCGGGAGCGGCGCACCGGCACCGATCTGCGCCTTGTAGAAGGCTTCCGCGAAGGTGGCTCCGCTACCCATGACTTCACCGGTCGATTTCATTTCCGGCGACAGGATCGGGTCGACACCTGGGAACTTGTTGAACGGGAAGACGGCTTCCTTAACGCTGTAGAACGTCGGAATGACCTCTTCCGTGAACCCTTGCGAAACCAACGTCTGACCGGCCATACAGCGGGCTGCAACCTGCGCCAGCGAGCGGCCGATGCACTTGGATACGAACGGCACGGTACGCGATGCGCGCGGGTTAACTTCGATGATGTAGATCAGGCCGTCCTGCCATGCCATCTGCACGTTCATCAGACCGACAACGCCCAGCTCGACCGCCATAGCCTTGACCTGGCGACGCATTTCGTCCTGCACGTCTTTCGGCAGAGAATACGGCGGCAGCGAGCAGGCAGAGTCACCGGAGTGAACACCCGCCTGCTCAACGTGCTGCATCACGCTGCCGATCACAACCAGTTCACCATCGGAAACGGCGTCGATATCCACTTCGACAGCAGCGCTCAAGAAGTGATCCAGCAGTACCGGACTGTCGTTGGATACGCGCACGGCCGTGGTCATGTAATGCTCAAGCTCGGACGGACTATAGACGATTTCCATCGCGCGACCACCCAGCACGTACGACGGGCGCACGACCAGCGGATAGCCGATGGCCTCAGCTTTCGCGAAGGCTTCATCGAAGCTGCGTGCCGTCGCGTTCGGCGGCTGGCGCAGACCCAGCTTGTCGATCATGTGCTGGAAACGCTCGCGGTCTTCGGCACGGTCGATGGCATCCGGCGTCGTCCCGATGATGTTGACGCCCGCGGCTTCTAGCGCACGCGCCAGTTTCAGCGGCGTCTGACCACCGAACTGCACAATGACGCCTTCCGGCTGTTCCTTGTGCACGATTTCCAGTACGTCTTCCAGCGTGACCGGCTCAAAGTAGAGGCGATCACTGGTGTCGTAGTCGGTAGACACCGTTTCCGGGTTGCAGTTGACCATCAGTGTTTCATAGCCGTCTTCGTGCAGCGCCAGCGCCGCATGAACACAGCAATAGTCAAACTCGATCCCCTGCCCGATACGGTTAGGACCACCACCCAGCACCATGATCTTGCGGTTGCTGGTCGGCTCAGCTTCGCACTTTTCTTCATAGGTAGAGTACAGGTACGCCGTGGACGTGGAGAACTCAGCCGCACAGGTATCGACGCGTTTGTAGACCGGACGCAGCTTCAGTGCATGACGATGATCGCGCACGGCCTGTTCGCTGACGTTCAGCAGCGTGGCCAGACGAGCATCGCCGAAGCCCTGGCGTTTGAGACGACGTAGCGTCGCGTAGTCCAGGTCAGCCAGTGTATGTTCCGTCACCCATTTTTCAGCGGCGACCAGCTCTTCGAGCTGAACAAGGAACCACGGATCAATGTTGGTGTAGCCAAACACGCGATCAACGCTGTAGCCCAGACGGAACGCGTCGGCAACATACAGGATGCGCTCCGGCCCGGCACTCTGCAGCTCGCGCTGGAGCTGCTGCTCGCTTTCATAGCTCAGTTCGTCGATGCGCGGGTCCAGACCGTCGATGCCGGTTTCCAGACCGCGCAATGCTTTCTGCAGCGATTCTTGGAAGGTACGGCCGATCGCCATGACCTCACCCACGGATTTCATCTGGGTGGTCAGACGGTCGTTGGCCTGCGGGAACTTCTCAAACGTGAAGCGCGGAATTTTGGTGACGACGTAGTCGATGGCCGGTTCGAACGATGCCGGCGTTGCACCACCGGTGATGTCGTTGTCCAGCTCATCCAGCGTGTAGCCGATCGCGAGCTTGGCGGCGATCTTAGCGATCGGGAAGCCCGTTGCCTTGGACGCCAGCGCAGAAGAACGCGATACGCGCGGGTTCATCTCGATCACGACCATGCGGCCGGTCTCAGGATCGACACCGAACTGTACGTTGGAACCCCCGGTTTCGACACCGATCTCGCGTAGCACCGCCAAAGAGGCGTCACGCATGATCTGGTATTCCTTGTCGGTCAGCGTCTGTGCAGGCGCGACCGTGATGGAGTCACCGGTGTGAACCCCCATCGGATCGAAGTTCTCGATCGAGCAGACGATGATGGCGTTGTCCTTGCGGTCACGCACCACCTCCATCTCGTATTCTTTCCAGCCCAAAAGCGATTCGTCGATCAGCAGCTCGCGAGTCGGTGACAGATCGAAGCCGCTGGTGCAGATGGTCTCGAACTCTTCACGGTTGTAGGCCACGCCACCGCCAGAGCCGCCCATGGTGAAGGACGGGCGAATGATGCAAGGGAAGCCGAGTTCGCCCTGGATTTCCCACGCTTCATCCATAGAGTGCGCGATACGCGCTTTCGGGCATTCAAGGCCAATGGCACGCATCGCCTTGTCGAAACGGTCGCGGTCTTCGGCCTTGTCGATGGTATCGGCGTTGGCACCGATCATCTCAACGCCGTAGCGTTCCAGTACGCCTTCGCGTTCCAAATCGAGGGCGCAGTTAAGCGCTGTCTGACCGCCCATGGTCGGCAGGAGTGCATCGGGACGTTCTTTTTCGATGATGCGCTCAACCGCCTGCCAGGTGATCGGCTCGATGTAGGTCGCGTCCGCCATGACCGGGTCGGTCATGATAGTGGCCGGGTTAGAGTTGACCAGAATGACGCGAATGCCTTCTTCGCGCAGCGCCTTGCACGCCTGTGCGCCGGAATAGTCGAATTCACACGCCTGCCCAATAACGATGGGGCCGGCGCCGATAATCAGAACGCTGTTGATGTCAGTACGTTTTGGCATGACTGAGTCCGCAGTGAACGGCCACCGCCTGCAAGGCAGTGGCAAAGATTCAAGATGTGATCCGGTTCATACCGGACGGCACAAGGCCGTCCGGGCTGTTCATCAGGCCGTCTTGTTGGCCTTCATCAGCTCGATGAAGCGGTCGAACAGAGGCGCGACGTCGTGCGGCCCCGGACTGGCTTCAGGGTGACCCTGGAAGCTGAAGGCCGGGCAGTCGGTGCGTTCGATGCCTTGCAGCGTGCCGTCGAAGAGCGATCGGTGCGTAGCGCGCAGGTGCGCCGGCAGGCTCTCTTCATCTACGGCGAACCCGTGGTTCTGGCTGGTGATGAGCACCTTGCCGGAATCCAGGTCCTGCACCGGGTGGTTGGCCCCATGGTGACCGTGGCTCATCTTAGCCGTACGCGCACCACTGGCCAGTGCCAGCAGCTGATGACCAAGACAGATGCCGAAGGTCGGGATCTTCTGCGCCATGACCGTACGGATCGCGTCGATCGCGTAGGTGCAGGGCTCGGGGTCACCCGGGCCGTTGGACAGGAAGACACCATCGGGTGCCAGTGCCAGCACCTCATCCGCTGGCGTGGTCGCCGGGACAATTGTCAGGCGGCAGCCGCGTTCGGTCAGCATGCGGAAGATGTTGTATTTGGTGCCGAAGTCGTAGGCGACGACGTGATACGGACGTTCTTGCTTTTCGGCGTCGGAGTAGCCGTGGGCCAGTTGCCACTCGCCTTGGTGCCACTCCAAGCGTTCTTGTGTCGTTGCCACCTGAGCAAGATCGGCCCCTTTTAGGCCGGGGAAGCTGGACGCCAGTGCAATGGCTCGCGCTTCGGCGTCATCGCCCTGCGCTTCACTTCCTGCCAGAATCGCGCCTTTCAGTGAACCCTTTTCGCGTAGCAGTCGCGTCAATCGTCGTGTGTCGATATCTGCGATACCGACCACATTCTGCTCACGGAGATAGTCATCAAGCGCCATCTGGCTACGGAAGTTGCTGGCCAGACGCGGCAGGTCGCGAATTACCAATCCTGCGGCACACACACGGTCGGACTCCACGTCTTCGTGGTTGATACCGGTATTGCCAATATGAGGATAGGTCAGCGTGACGATCTGCTGGAGGTAGGAGGGGTCGGTAAGGATTTCTTGATAGCCTGTCATGGCGGTGTTGAAAACGACTTCCCCATGGGTATGTCCTTCAGCGCCGATGGAAATACCATGGAATATACTGCCGTCTTCCAATGCCAGTATCGCAGGGGTAATCAATGCTGTGCCCTCCCGAAGACAACCTTGGATGTTCTTGTATAGCGCCCGTGCAGCGGGTGTTGGGGGCACGGGCAATGTGCTGGCTGTAAAAAAACGGGGACGTCCGTTGAAGGATACGCTCCCGCTCTTTAGGTTCGGCCACTGCGAGCACGCTCTCAGCGACACGCCTGGATTCCGGTACAGCCATCGGTGATGCAGAGACCACCTACCCGTAATCTCTTCGAGTATACGGTGTCAGCCGTGAACCGACTACCCCCTGTCGGCATCTACGAACGGCTCAAGCTGCCCATCGCGGAAGATCATCGGTGCTCCCGGCGTCGGCAGATGGAGAGTCTGGGCATCGATATGCCCATGATGGCGCAGGGACTCTACGACACCCTGAGGCTCGTGCTGCCCATCGTTGGCGAGTGAAAAACAACCGAAATGGCAGGCCATACTGGCCTGACATCCCAACTCGTGATGCGCTCGAACGGCTTCATGCGGCTCAAGATGCACATCTTCCATACACCAATGCGGCTGATAGGCCCCGACAGGCAGCAGCGCCAGCGACATCGGCCCCATACGTGTACGAATGCGCTGAAAGCCATCGCTGTAGGCCGTATCCCCGGCGAAATAGAGCGGCCCCTGCGGCGTTTCGATCACGAACCCGCCCCACAGCGTGCGGCATTTGTCCCACAGCGTACGTGCCCCCCAATGGCGAGCAGGCACCAGCGTGATGGCACGCCCTTTCAGTCGGCACGACGACCACCAATCAAGGCTTTCCTGACGCAGGAACCCTAACTCTTCTGCCATAACATCGTGCCCCAGCGGCGCAATAAGGCGCATGCGAGGGTTGCGTCGCAGCAGCGCGCGCAGCGTATGGAAGTCACAGTGATCGTAGTGGTTGTGGCTGAGCAGCACCGCATCAATGGGCGGCAGCCTGTCTAGCGGAATGCCGGGCGCGTGGAAACGACGCGGCCCTGCCCAGCGCAGTGGGCTGACACGCTTCGACCATACCGGATCGGTCAACAGGTTCATGCCTGCGAACTGGATCAGGAACGTGGCGTGATTGATGAAAGTGATGCGAACGCTGTCGTCTTCGACCCGTGCCACGGGAGTTGGCGCAGCGGGAATCTCTTCCCATGACCACGGGGTCATGTGCCGACGTTCGCGTCGCAGCTGCCATAGATCGCGAAAGCCGATGCGGCGCAGCCCGGGCTGATTGCCAAACCGCTCACCGTCGAAGTGCCCCGTACGAGGGCCGCGATACCGATAGCCTCCCAGCAGGCTTTTCAGTGCCATTGTCCACAGAGGTCTGCCGCGCTGCGCCATCATCAATCCTTGCTTGGTTGGTCACGAAAACGTCATGGCGTCGATGCCTTTGCATACGAAGGGCACCGACGCCATGACGCAATGGAGATACACCCTGCCGTCAGTCTCTAAGTCCAAGCACATCCTGCATGTCATAGAGACCGGGCTGCGCCTGCGCTACCCACAGCGCGGCACGTACAGCGCCGTTCGCGAACGTCATGCGGCTAGAGGCCTTATGGGTGATCTCGATACGCTCGCCTTCAGTGGCGAACATAACAGTGTGCTCACCGACGATGTCACCGGCACGAATTACGGAAAAGCCGATTTCATCGTCCGTACGCGGACCACAACGTCCTTCACGCGAAAAGACACCCTGCGTACGCAGGTCGCGTCCACAGGCCTCCGCCACGGCACGCCCCATCATCAGCGCGGTACCGGAGGGGGCATCGACCTTGTGACGATGGTGTGCCTCGATGACTTCGATATCGTAGCCGGCATCCGCCAGCGCACGCGCAGCGGTCGCCAGCAGGTTGAGCGATAGGTTGACACCGGTGCTCATATTGGCGGCATAAACAACCGGCACCGCTTTGGCCTGTTCGCCCAAGGTCTTTTCCTGAGCGTCATCAAGCCCAGTCGTACCGATTACGATCGCCTTGCCATGTGCTTTGCACAGCGCGACGGCCTGCTCGGTCAGTGCGGGCGTGGTGAAGTCGATGACGACGTCGATCGCATCGATCACCTTGTCGAGGCTGTCCGTTACGGCAACACCGCACTTCCCGGCACCGATCAACTCGCCTACGTCGGCACCGATCAGTGAACTGCTCGGACGGACGATGGCCGCTCCAAGCTCGGCACCGTCAGTCTGCAGCGTGGCTTGTGCCAGCATCCGCCCCATGCGCCCAGCAGCGCCCAAGATGGCTATACGCGTCATCTGTTCTCCTTATCTCAGGGATCACGTCAATCATGAAGGCATGATATTCTGCTCAGCCCTGCCACGGCTAGGCTGGGATGTGAATCTCTTCTCCTGCGCCCTGGCCCGTCACGAGCATCGTCTTGACCGCATACCTAATAGCGCCTTGCTATCAAGGCACTACGCAGATGCGCCATTTTTCGATAACTGCGCACTAGCACTACTTGGAGGACGCATGAGCGACATCCCCCCGCACGACCCCCTCCCATCGGATGAATCCACCGCTGGCTATCAGCGCAGCATGAAGATGCGCCATGTCGTCATGCTGTCACTGGGCGGTGTCATCGGCACGGGGCTATTCATGAGCAGTGGCGCCACCGTCGGTCAGGCGGGCCCCATCGGGGCCATACTGGCCTATGTCATCGGCGGTTTCGTCGCCTACCTGGTCATGATGAGCCTCGGCGAACTGGCCGTTCACATGCCGGAAACGGGAGCGTTCAGCGCCTACGCAACGCGCTACATCGGCCCCGCGACCGGCTATACGGTGGCCTGGCTCTACTGGATGACGTGGACAGTGGCCTTAGGTGCCGAACTGACAACATCCGGTCAGCTGATGCAGCAATGGTTCCCCGGCATTCCCGTATGGCACTGGAGCTTACTGTTTGGGGTCGCGATCACTCTGATGAACATCTTCACCACCCGCCTGTTCGCCGAGTCGGAGTTCTGGCTGTCGCTGCTGAAAGTGATCATCGTGGTAGTCTTCTTAATGGTAGGTATGGCCGCCATCACCGGGCTTATTCACCCCAGCCAGAGCGTCGTTTCTCCCGGCCTCCATCAGCTAGTAGAAGACGGCATCTTCCCCAACGGCCTAATGCCCGTACTGTCATCACTACTGATCGTCACCTTTGCCTTCTCGGGTACTGAACTGATCGGAATCGCCGCTGGCGAAACGGCCAATCCCTCCAAGACAGTGCCGAAGGCCATCCGCATGACCCTGTGGCGCCTGATCATCTTCTTTGTAGGGGCAATATTCGTGATTGCGACCCTGCTGCCGTACAAGCAGGCAGGGCTGACCGATAGCCCGTTCGTGATGGTCTTTCAGAATATCGGCATTCCCTATACCGATCACATCATGCGCTTCGTTATCCTAACCGCGATGCTGTCGGCCGCCAGTTCAGGGTTATACGCCTCATCACGCATGCTGTGGACCGTCAGCCAGCACCGGATGCTGCCGCGCTTTTTCAGCTGGCAGACGGCCAAAGGTATTCCGCTCGTGGCCATAATGTTCAGCATGCTGGGCGGCCTGCCAGCGCTACTGACAAAGTACTATCCGACAGGCACCGTCTACATCGCATTGACCTCTTTAGCCGCCTTTGCAGTCGTGGCCGTATGGATGAGTATCAGCGTCAGCCACATCATGTTCCGTCGCTCTCTGGCACGTGAAGGCAAGAGCAGTCACAGTCTCGAATACCGTTCTCCGGGATATCCGTGGGTACCGGCCATTTCATTCCTCGCATGCGTAGCTGCCTTCCTTGGCATGGCCTTCGACCCAATGCAGCGCCCTTCGCTCTATTGCGGCCTATCCTTCACCGCTCTGTGTTACCTCTCCTATTACACGGTCAGATGCTTCCGCAAGCGCAAAAGTATGTGATGGTCGATACCGTCTATGCCCTTCTTCGGAAGGGCATTTTCTTATTCATATCGGCTCTCTATACGACGGTTTCCTGTTGGCAGCGTTTGCGGCACACTAGGATGTTTATTTATCAGCACGCTGCTATGCGGGGATGCTGCCCCACTATTGAGAAGAACAACCGAAAGGCTCACGACCATGACACACCCGCTTGATGACCTGCTGGCCCGCGTCCCGTTTGCCGTATTGGATGGAGCCTTGGCCAGCGAGCTGGAAAACCGAGGCTGCGACCTCAACGATGCGCTGTGGTCCGCACGCGTACTGGCCGAGCAGCCTGCATTGATTGCCCAGGTTCACCGCGACTATTTTGATGCCGGTGCTGATATCGGCATTTCCGCCAGCTACCAGGCTTCGCTGGCAGGCTACGCACAGGCCGGCATCGACGCCGAGCGCGCCCGTCAGTTGATGGCCGAATCCGCCACGCTGCTAAATCAGGCGCGTAAAGACTACCTCACCGCATACCCCGACCACACCCTTCCCATGCTGGTAGCGGGCAGTGTCGGTCCATACGGGGCATGGCTGGCCGACGGCTCCGAGTACGTGGGCAACTACACCCACGACGAGCGGACACTGAAAGATTTCCATCGCCCACGCATTGCTGCACTGCTGGAAGAGGGTGTGGATATTCTGGCCTGCGAAACCATCCCGATGCTGGCCGAGGCTCAAGCACTGACGCATCTCTTGGAAGAAGAATTCCCTGAGGCGACCGCATGGATCGCTTTCAGCGTTCGGGATGACGCCCATATCGCCGATGGCACACCCATCGAAGAGTGCGCGGCCTGGTTGAGCCAGCACCCACAGATCAAGGCCATCGGTCTTAACTGCACAGGCATGCAGCACGTAGAAGGTATGGTGAAACGTTTAGCGGCAGCGACCACGCTTCCCATTGTGATCTACCCCAATGCCGGCGAGCACTACGACCCCACGGATAAACGCTGGTATCCGTGCGAAACGGCACAGTCGCTGGGCAGCCATGCGTCACTGGTACAGCGCTGGTACGATGCGGGTGCCCGCATCATCGGTGGATGCTGCCGCACGACACCCGACGACACCCGCACGGTCGCCAAGGTGCGCCAAGCGCTGCTGGATACCGAAGCACAACGCTAGTTATCCACACGCCATATTGACTGCTTATCCCCATCTGCTGCGAAAAGAGGTGTGGATAAGTTGAGGACGGATGGCGCTATCCAGCAGCTGGCGCAGGCTCACGCGAACTGATCATAAATTGAACAGAGGCCTTTTATGGCGGCTATTCAAACGTTTGCATGCTATTGATCAGCCCGCGTCATGGCTGCTCCAACAAAAAAAGCGCCGCACGAGCACGTGCTCGTACGGCGCTTTTCGTTACCGCATCCCTCATCAGCGACGAGGTCTACGGCGAACCATTCAACCGCGCAGATCTTCGAAGAATTTCTTCACGCTGTCGAACCAACCTTCCTTGCGCGGCGAGTGACGGTCGCCGGTACCTTCCAGACTGCTCTGGAACTGGCGCAGCAATGTCTTCTGCTCTTCCGTCAGGTTGACGGGCGTTTCGAGTACCAGATGGCACAGCAGATCGCCCGGGCCACCGCCGTGTACAGAACGCACGCCTTTACCGCGTAGACGCAGCACTTTGCCCGTCTGGGTTTCTGGCGGCACGCTCAGTTTAACGCGACCGTTGAGCGTCGGAATTTCCAGCTCGGTTCCGAGCGTGGCATCAACAAAGCTGACCGGCACTTCGCAGTGCAGGTTCGTACCATCGCGGCGGAAGATCGGGTGCGGGCGCAGCGTCACCTCAACAAACAGGTTACCCGCAGGCCCACCGTTCAGACCGCCTTCACCTTCGCCCGTCAGACGGATACGATCGCCGGTATCGACACCCGCCGGAATGGTGACTGACAGCGTGCGCGTTTCACGAACACGCCCTTCACCGTGACATTTCGTGCAGGGTTTTTCGATGATTTCACCGCGACCCTGACAGGTCGGACACGGCTGCTCCACAGCGAAGAAGCCCTGCTGCATCCGCACCTTGCCCATCCCGTTACAGGTCGGGCAGGTCTTGCGGCTACTGCCGGGCTCGGCACCGTCACCATGACAGTGATCGCACTGCGCCATGCGCGGTATACGAATATCGACGCTGGTACCGCCGACTGCTTCTTCAAGGCTGATTTCAAGGTTGTAGCGCAGATCAGCACCGCGACGCGGCGCATTGGGGTCGCGACGACCTCCGCGGCCACCCCCGAAGAACTCGCTGAATGCATCGCCGAAGATATCGCCGAAGCCACCTTCACCAAAGCCGCCACCGAAACCGCCCGCACCACCGCCAAAGCCGCCGCTTTGGCCGTCTACGCCAGCGTGACCGAACTGATCGTAAGCCGCACGCTTGCTTTCGTCGGACAGCACCTCATATGCCTCGGAGACCTCTTGGAACTTCGCCGCGGCAGACTCGTCTCCCGGGTTGCGGTCAGGGTGAAGCTTCTGGGCCAGACGGCGGTACGCCTTCTTGATCTCACGCTGATCGGCCTGGCGTTCGACGCCAAGCACTTCGTAATAGTCACGTTTGGACATCAGTCTCTCGACCTCCGGTTGCTGTCGGGCCATGCCTTCAGGGTGCACACCCCGCCAGCCCTTTCTGGATTCTTTCGTACAGTCAGTGCAGATGATACCCGGACTGCACCCGTTCCGCCTGACCAAGCAGAACGGTGGATCTCCACATGAAACGGCGCGGGAGCCGTTACCGGCCTTAGGCCGAACTCCCGCGCCATGCGCAGCCGCACGTTACCGTGCGGCCTTTACGCCTGTCAGCCATCAAAGGCGTCAACGACCTTAGGATTTCTTGTCGTCGTCTTTGATTTCTTCGTACTCGGCATCAACGACGTTTTCATCCTGGCTGTTGCCCTGAGCACCCTGTTCGCCAGCACCTTGCTGCTGACCCTGCTGCTGTGCCTGTTCGGCGTACAGTTTCTGGGCCAGAGAACCGGAGGCTTCGGTCAGAGCATTCAGTATGGCCTGAATGTCATCCTTGTCATCGCCCTTGAGCGCTTCTTCCAAAGCGTTGGCAGCAGATTCGATTTTCTCTTTCTCTTCTGCCGTTGCTTTGTCGCCAGCTTCTTCGAGCGTCTTGCGCGTTGCGTGAATCATGCCGTCGGCCTGATTGCGCAGCTGCACCATTTCTTCGAATTTCTTATCTTCGTCCTGGTGCGCTTCAGCATCACGTACCATCTGGTCGATCTCTTCGTCGGACAGACCGCCAGACGATTTGATGACGATGGACTGTTCTTTGCCGGTCGCTTTGTCTTTCGCAGACACGCTCAGGATACCGTTGGCGTCGAGGTCGAAGGCAACTTCGATCTGCGGTACACCACGCGGTGCCGGCGGAATGTCGGACAGGTCGAAACGACCGAGCGACTTGTTCTGGGTCGCCTGTTTGCGCTCACCCTGCAGCACGTGAATAGTCACGGCCGTCTGGTTGTCTTCTGCAGTAGAGAAGACCTGCGTTTTCTTGGTCGGGATCGTCGTGTTCTTCTCGATGACCGGCGTCATGACACCACCCATCGTTTCGATACCCAGCGTCAGCGGAGTAACGTCGAGCAGCAGGACGTCTTTGACGTCGCCACCCAGAACACCACCTTGGATAGAAGCACCCAGTGCTACGGCTTCATCCGGGTTGACGTCTTTGCGCGCATCTTTACCGAAGAATTCGCTGACTTTCTGCTGTACCAGCGGCATGCGCGTCTGACCACCGACCAGAATGACATCGTCGATGTCAGAAGCGGACAGTTTGGCATCGGCCAGTGCTGTTTTGCACGGATCGAGCGAACGCTGAACCAGATCACCAACCAGTGCTTCCAGTTTGGCGCGAGTCACTTTGACGTTCAGGTGTTTCGGACCAGTCTGATCAGCCGTGATGTACGGCAGATTGACGTCGGTCTGCTGAGCGCTGGACAGTTCGATCTTGGCTTTTTCAGCGGCTTCTTTCAGACGCTGCATAGCCAGAGAGTCACCGGACAGGTCGATGCCGCTGTCAGCTTTGAACTGTTCAACCAAATAGTTGATGACTGCGTTGTCGAAGTCTTCACCACCGAGGAAGGTGTCACCGTTGGTGGACAGCACTTCGAACTGGGTTTCGCCGTCAACGTCAGCCACTTCGATGATAGATACGTCGAAGGTACCACCACCCAAGTCGTATACCGCGATCGTTTTGTCACCGCGGGACTTGTCCATACCGTAGGCCAGAGCGGCAGCGGTCGGCTCGTTGATGATACGTTTGACGTCCAGACCCGCGATGCGGCCAGCGTCTTTAGTTGCTTGGCGCTGAGAATCGTTGAAGTAGGCCGGTACGGTGATGACCGCTTCGGTCACTTCTTCACCGAGGTAGTCTTCGGCCGTTTTCTTCATTTTCTTCAGCACTTCAGCGCTGACCTGCGGGGGAGCCATTTTCTTGCCTTTGACTTCTACCCAGGCGTCGCCGTTGTCTGCTTTGACGATGTCGTACGGGACCATGTTGATGTCTTTCTGTACGACGTCATCGCCGAACTTACGGCCGATCAGACGTTTTACCGCATACAGCGTGTTTTTCGGGTTGGTGACCGCCTGACGTTTGGCGGCCTGACCGACCAGGATTTCGCCGTCGTCAGTGTATGCAACGATGGAAGGGGTAGTACGACCGCCTTCTGCGTTTTCGATGACGCGCGGTTTGTCACCGTCGAGTACCGCGACACAGGAGTTGGTGGTCCCCAGGTCAATACCGATGATACGTCCCATGAGTATTACCTCTCGATTCTCTTGAATGAACCTACTTAGCGTAGGCCATTCGATATCCGTGGATCGCGCCGATCGAAGGCTTCGTACCGGCGATCATGTTCTGTTGTCTTTCTATATAAGGGCGGTCGGTTGGCTTTCAAGGGACAACCTGTCAAAAAGTGCTGTCAACCATTCTGATTCTGCCGATCACACCGACCCTCCCCGTCATCTCAGGCGTCGACGCCCTTGCTGACGACGACCATCGCCGGACGTACCAGGCGATCGTTAAGGGTGTAACCCTTCTGCAGCACATCCATGACGGTGTTCGGCTCCATAGCCGGATTCGGCACCATGGTCATGGCTTCGTGATACTGCGGGTCGAACGGTTCGCCCTGCGGTTCAAGCTGCTTGACGCCGAACTTCTCAAGCGCGGAGTGCTGCATCTTGAGCGTCATTTCCAACCCTTCGCGATGCACGCTAGCACCTTCGTCGTTCTGGAGGCTTTCCAGTGCCTTTTCAAGGCTATCGACGACCGGCAGCAGTTCCTTGACGAAACGCTCCAGTGCGAACTTGCGTGCTTTTTCGGCATCCTGCTCGGCACGACGACGCGCATTCTGGGCATCGGCCGCAGCGCGCAGTGCCTGATCCTTGGCCTTACTGACTTCTTCTTCCAGTGCCGCAATGCGTGCTTCCGGTGAATCAGCCTGTTCCGTATCCGCGGCGTCAGCGGGCTGGGCCTGCTCTACGGTGTCCTCTGCCGGGACTTCGTTGCGTTCCTGTTCGTTCTCGGTATTGGAATCACGAGACATGAGCCTACTCCTGACTGCAGGAGGACAATCCAGCCCCGCCGGTCGCTGCGGTGGATGCCCATCCCAAAGGTACGAATGAAAGGAAAGTGATGAACACTTCCATCTTGGCCCATAAATGAGGGCAGCGCTCTTCAATCTCAAGTCAATAAAAGCAACAGAAGGCACTGGAAAATACTGTATAAAGATACAATAATGGTGGTCGATACAGTTCATGCCACGGCACCTGCCTACACAGACAGATGCCCCGCCCCAGCACGGATAGGCCGTCGGCCACCGCGGGGTGCGTGTCACGATCACCACTGCCTCGTCGGGAGAGCCCTATGCTGACGCAGCTGACCATTCATAACTTCGCCATCGTCGACCACCTCGAGCTGGATTTTGCCTCGGGCATGACGGCCATCACGGGCGAAACGGGGGCTGGGAAGTCCATTCTGCTGGATGCCCTGTCTCTCTGTCTGGGCGCTCGCGCCGATGCCAGCAGCGTTCGCGCCGGCAAGGAGCGCGCGGAGCTTACCGCACGTTTCGATATTGCACGGCTGCCCGATGCCAAGGCGTGGCTCAATGCCCGAGAGCTGGGCACCGACGAGTGCCTGCTGCGCCGCGTGATTTCTATCCAAGGGCGCACGCGTGCCTGGATTAACGGTACACCGTGTACGCTGGCTGACATGAAAGCGCTCGGCGGCATGCTGATCGATATTCACGCCCAGCACGCCCAACAGTCGCTTCTACACGCCTCACACCACCTCAAGCTGCTAGATGAATTCGCGGGTACCGATGAACAACTCACGCAGGTACGCGAGGCCTGGAAGGAATGGCAGCGGCTGCGGAAACGGCTGCGCCAGCTACAAGACGACGGTGATGCCCTGCAGGCCCGCCGCCAACTGCTGCGTTATCAGGTAGAAGAGCTAGACACGTTAGCGCTGCAGGACGACGAACTGGACGCACTGGAAGCCGAACAGGCCCGCCTTGCGCACGCCGAGCAAACACTGGCTCAGATCGAAGCTGCCAGTCGCCTATGCACGGACGACAATAGTGGCGCACTGCCACGCCTTAATCAGGCGCTGGCCTGTCTGGCAGAACTGCCTGAGCACGATGCCGCAGCATTGGCCAACACTCTGACCATGCTCGAAGAGGCGCGCATTCAGCTTGAAGAAGCGCAGAGCGAACTGGATCATCATGCCAGCAATGTTGAGCTTGACCCTTCTCGACTGCAGATCGTCGATGAGCGGCTGAGCGACGTCTACCGCATCGCCCGCAAGCACCATGTCATGCCGGATGAAGTCTCCGCCCTGCACCGTCGCCTGCAACACGAACTCAGCGAACTGGAAGGCGGCGATGACGATATCGAACAACTGACGCAGCGCACGCAGGATATGCAAGATCAGTGGCGCCAGCTCGCACGGTCTCTGTCCCACCAGCGTCAGCGCCATGCCCCAGCCTTCAGCCGCGAAGTGCAGCAACAACTGGCGTTTCTCGGCATGGACAAGGCCACGTTCGAGGTCAGCGTCACCCCGCTGGAAATCGCACAGGCCGACGGACTGGATCACGTCCAGTTCCTGATCAGTGCCAACCCCGGCCAACCGACTCGGCCACTGGCTCGCGTCGCCTCGGGCGGTGAGCTGTCGCGCATCAGTTTGGCCATTCAGGTAGTCGCCGCGCAGCACAGCACGATGCCAACTCTGGTATTCGATGAAGTAGATGTGGGTATTTCTGGCGCGACGGCTGAGATTGTCGGTCAGCTACTGCGCCAGCTGAGCCATAACGGCCAGATCTTCTGCGTGACCCACCTGCCTCAGGTGGCCGCTCAAGCGCATCAGCACCTGCATATTGAGAAGCACAGCAACCGCAACACGACGCGTACGCACATGGCTCGCCTCGACGAAAGCGGCCGTATTCAAGAGCTGGCACGCATGCTTGGAGGCATTCACCTTTCAGAGCACACGCTGGCGCACGCGCGCGAGATGCTCCACAGCGGCCAGCAGAAGCAGGCCCAGTAACACCGACCCCATCCTTGATGTCAGCCTCACCTAACACCCTATGGGTGAGGGTTCCCCTTGCGCAAAAGCCCTCGCTCTATGCGCAAACGGGCAGCTACGTCGTGTAGCTGCCCGTTCTTTTCTTCTAGTGATCGCGCTGATCGCACTACTAATCTCGCCCATAACGTTGAGGAAGGGCGCCGATCATCTACCGTGCATGCACCGCCGTAGGAACGTCGCCCTAGCCGTAGAATCAGCGCGGCTGACAGACAATGATGCCCATTCCCGCCAGCGCCACTAAAACCCCTGCGATATCCCACACACTGGGCCGGATGCCGTCCACGCCCCACAGCCATAACAGCGCCACCCCGATATAGACCCCGCCATAAGCGGCATAGACGCGCCCGGAGGCTGCATCGTGCAACGTCAGCAACCATGCGAACAGTGACAGACTCGCTGCCGCCGGCACCAGCAACCAAGGAGAGCCGTGCTGTTTTAACCACAGCGCTGGCAGATAGCATCCCACGATCTCGGCAAGCGCCGTCACGACATACAGCAGCACGGCTTTCATACTTTATCCTTAACAAGAACGTCGATACGGCTCGACCACAAAGTTACTGTTTAGTAAAATTCTAGCTCAGCCATGGGATGCCATGTATATCAACGCATTATGGATACGTACAGCGACACCGACCGTCCGGCAAGGGCAGCTCGGCTGAGCAGAGAATCGTTTAGAACGCTTCCGCACGTGCGTGCAGATCGTAGATGGGATCAGGAAGACGTCGGTGTTCGACGGAGAGAAGACTTTCGCGTTACCTTGGAGCCTCTCGGGCGAACGTACAGCACCAGCGCATGGTCGACCAGTTCGTAGCCACGCTCTTCGGCCAGTTCACGTTGACGGCGCTCGATTTCAGGATCGAAAAACTCGATGACCTCGCCGCTTTCAAGACACAGCATATGGTCGTGATGGTCTTCGGGCGACATTTCGAAGACAGCGTGCCCACCATCGAAATTGTGGCGCACAACCAAACCGGCGGCTTCGAACTGAGTCAGCACACGGTAGACCGTGGCAAGCCCTACATCTTCACCGGCATCCAGCAGTGCCTTGTAAACGTCTTCTGCGCTCAGGTGCAGCTCTTCTTCTTCTCGCGTAGCTTCGAGAATCTGAAGGATTTTAAGACGCGGGAGCGTTACCTTCAGGCCAGCCTGGCGCAGTTCATGATTCTTGTCGGACATGGGTTGACCTTCGCAGTCACTCTTGGTATCGGGTATGATCAAGCTAGGCAAACGATAGGGAAAGTCGAAATCAAATGCAAAACTCGATCAGGATCGTAGTAATGGGCTGCCTGCTGGGGCTTCTCGCTGGCTGCAGCTTCTTCAGCGTCTACAAGCGTGATATCCCGCAGGGCAACCTGGTATCTGAGTCCATGGTGTCCCAGCTCAAAGTGGGCATGACCCGCGAGCAGGTCGTCTACGTCATGGGCAATCCCTTGTTGGACAACGCGTTCGATGCCAACGAATGGGACTACATCTATCAGGTACACAAGGCTGACGGCAAAGTTGTTTCTCGCCGCGTCAGCATCACGTTCCATAACGGCCTTATCAGCGCTATCGATAAGGAAGGCGTCGACAACAGCACCATCACGGTCAACGAGCGGCCTGCCGCTACGGAAAGCACCAGCGTCACTCCCCAGATCAGCGATTGATCGCCAAAGGCTGTCTGCACGGACACGTTCGGCAGACAGCCTTCATTCTGCCAGCCTCCCGCCACGATTACCTGATTCGTCGCTGTCTGACCGTGATGATACGGCTTTTCCTATAACGATAATCGGTTATACCGCACCGTCAATCAAAACCGCATCATGCCATGCGCTACTGCCGCAGGGGCCGCTGTGCCGCACGCATACGTCGCATCTGCTTGGGATCGCACTTGATGGGACGATAACCCTCAATGCGATCGCCGTGCTGTACTTGCTGCGCATCCGGATCACGCACTGGACGAGAGAATATGCCTAAGGGCACGGAAGCCAACTCATCAAGGGTCAGGGCCGCTATATGGCAGTCGATGCCCGACTGCACGAAAGCCTGGCGCACGGTTGTGCCGACCGGCACCTCGCAGCGCAGCAACACCTGTTCCGTTTCCGAAGCATAGGCCACTTCGATCGCCAGCATTGGCGATGTGGGCTCAGCAGTGCGCATCGTCATGCCCCGTACAGCTGGTCGGCACGCTGCGTGAAGCTGACCACTTGCTGCGCCGCCGCCTGACTAAACAACTGCCCGAACGCCATGCCCAGCAGCATGTTGCCGAAAGTGAATTCGATATGCAGGTGTACGCGACAGCCTTCTGCCTCGGGAGTGAACGACCAGTAGCCCGAAAACGAGCGAAATGGCCCTTTCACCAGCGAAAGGTCTATCCGTTCAGGTGCTGTCAGCTGATTGCGCGTCGCGACGGCCTGAGTGATACCTCCTTTCCCCAGCGTGATCTCTCCCACGATGAAGTCGTCACCCTGCTCGAGCACGCGGGCCGCTTTGCAGCCGGGCAGAAACTGAGGGTAGCTTTCAAAATCATTGACCAGATCGAACATCTTCTGGCAGGAATGCCGTACAAAGGCGGTTTTGTCGACTACAGGCATGCGCCTCTTCTCCTGACGATGACTCGCAAACCGCGTATCATCTCGGTTCTATACGGTATGAGCCTCAAGCGAGGCCAAGCCGTTTCCAGCGTTATCTATTACGCTTGATGATAGCATGACCTACCCCCATCACAGGAGTGGTCACTTCTTTAGACAGGAACCATTTATGGGCAAAAAGAAAAAGGCAGCGCCCGGCGGCAATCTGATCGCACAGAACCGCAAGGCACGCCACGAATACCACATCGAAGAAACGTTCGAGGCAGGACTCGAACTGGCCGGTTGGGAAGTCAAGAGCCTGCGCGCGGGCAAGGGCCAGCTCACGGACACCTACATCCACATCCGCAACGGGCAGGCGTGGCTGCTGGGGTCGCATTTCACTCCGCTCAGCACCGCCAGCACGCATACGGTCGTGGAACCCGACCGGACGCGCAAGCTTCTGATGCACAAGAAGGAAATCGCCCGCATCTTCTCCAAAACTCAGGACAAGGGCCACACCTGTGTTCCTCTGCGCCTGTACTGGAAAGGGCACTTGGTGAAGTGCGAGATCGCTCTCGTTGTCGGTAAAAAGCTGCACGATAAGCGCGCAGACGAGAAGAATCGCGATTGGGAACGCCAAAAAGGCCGAATCATGCGGTCGCAGAACTGAATCTGCTTGAAATTCGGCAACGCAACCCCTATTGTATGGAGTCCGGCAAGCGTGTACTGAAGATACCTTCGGCACACTGGCTGGAACACTTCATCTGTTACGGGGGCGTTATGGATTCGACGCCGGTTGCAGATCTTGAGGTGCATGCCGAGATGGTAACGTGTCTCGTAAATACCAACGTTGCAATTGATATAGTCGCAAACGACGAAACTTATGCTCAGAAAGGTGCTCTGGCTGCGTAAAACCAGTTAGACCCTGTTCGGCCCGGCGGGAATGTGCCTGTTCATTTCCAATGGGAGAGCCACGATTGACAGGACCGCATACGGCGTAGCTCTCGCGTCGTGTGTTAAATCTACGAGGGACCGCTGTCTGAAAGCCTGCCCATCGGCGCTCAGATGGCTAAACCAAAAGATGGAACTAAGCATGTAGAGCTGATAGACGAGTGCCGGCGGACGGGGGTTCAACTCCCCCCGCCTCCACCAAATCCCGAAAAGGCCGCTTCCGAAAGGAGGCGGCTTTTTTCATTTATGTGTATTGATGGGCGAACCGCATCGCGGCACCGCTAGGCTTATACGCCTCAGGGCTTCCAGGCGCCGTATCGCAGATCGTCATGGCACACGCGGCTCAGCGTATCGGCAGCCTTTCTGGCACCAGCAGCAGGTATGGTCACACGCACGGGGCCCAGATCGCTCTGTACGGCCAGCTCAATAGGCGCTTTCGCGTTGCGAATCAGGTACAGCGCATGCTGTGTAGTGAGGTAGTCCTGATCTTCGAAGGCGATATAGCCGTCGTTGCGTTGGTTGGCCAGTGCGAAGTCGAGTTCCAGCGTTTCCTTACCGATCGTAAGCCGCATGGCGTAGGTCTCACGCGAGTCCTGTTCCGCATGCCCGTAGGACTGGCCATTCTGCTGCTTGAGCAGCGAAAGCGTCGTGGTGCCGGACTCACAGCCGATTTCTATGCCGCGATCCTTGCCATCCATTCCCGTCATGATCGCGTATGTCGCCTTTGGAAACGCCTCGGACTCAACGCGCGTTTTCCACTGTGCCTGAGCCTGCACGGACAGTATGCCCAGCACGAAAACCACTCCCCATTTTATCTTCATGACTTCTCCCCCCTATCCCGGCGAAATCGCCTCAAGAAAACAGACCGAGCTTTAAGAGCACTCGCTTGCACGCTCTAAGATAACCCTTTGCAATACAATGTTTTTATCGCGTTTTAGGCCATACGATGCATACCAAGCACGCAATGATAAGCGCGACGCCAAGCCAGCCAAGTGCAGGCAAGCGCTCTCCCACCACCACAACTGCCAACAGCGCCGCTACGACGGGCTCAAGCAGTGTAATGGTGGTGGCCGAGCTTGCTGGTATCCTTGCTAATCCATAGCCATAACACAGGTAACCGATAAACATCGGCACTAGCATCATGTAAAGCCCGACGCTGGCGTTTTGCCACGTCGCTATGATGTGCATGCCACTGAAGCACCACACCACGATCAGCGCTAGTCCACCCAACCCAAAGGTGGCTCCCATGGCCGCACTTGGCAGTACATTGCGCTGCATCAAGCGTCGCGCCGTCCACGAATACAGGGCATAAGTGAGACCCGCTACGCCGCCGAGTAATACACCGGGCACGACAGCCATGGAGCTGCCGGCATCAGCGTGGTGGCCTGCTTCCGTGGCACACAATAATGCAATACCAACAATGCCCAGTGTGGCCCCTGCCAACCAGCGCCGCGTTAATCCCAAACCCTCCAGACAGTATTCAATTAGCGCCGAAAGCAGCGGCGCAGAGCCGATAGAAACGACGGTGCCAATCGTGACCCCTGCTAGGTGCATGGAGGCGTAAAAAGCCAGCGGGTAGATCGAGACGGCGATGGCACCCAGCAGCAAGTAGCCTCTCTGCTGACACAATATGCTCCATGAGCGTCGAATGCTGCGCAGCGCCAGCAGTGCTTGAAGCAGCCCGCCCCGCCCATCGACACGGCCCCTATTTCAACAGGACTGATACCTTGCGAAAACGTCGCAGCCGTTCCGGTAGTACCCCACAGTACGGCCGCGATGAATACTGCCAGGACGCCGGGCAACGCCTCCTGCATCATCTTGCTCATAATGCCTCCAGCATCTGCGCCGCCATTGCCCTCGCCTGCACCAGACACTCGCCGTTGCCTTCTAGCCCTGCTCGCGCCATGGCACCTTCCAGCAGAAACGCTAGATAATGTGCGACGGTTTCCGCCCGCTGGTGCCGTCCATCCAGATACGCTTCGACATGCTGGCGCAGCAACGTCTCGACCTGCTCCTTGTGCTGGCGAACCACACGACGTTCGGCACTGTCGGCGGGTAGTTCAGCAGCGGCATTCAGCAGGCCACAGCCACGGAAACCGTGCCCATATGCCTGCGCCGCATGATCTTCATAGGCAAGAAACACCGCCAAAACAGCATCTTTGGGCGTCAGTGCGCCCTGCATCCGCGCGTCATAGAGTGCCAGCCATTCCTTATGACGTTCAGCAAGGTAAGCCTCGACCAGTGCCTGCTTGGAAGCGAAGTTGTTGTAGAGACTTTTCTTGGCAACCCCCGCTTCCTTGACGATAGCGTCGATGCCCGTCGCGGCGATGCCGTTGCGATAGAACAGTTCGGAGGCGGCCTCCAACAACCGCTGATGAGCACTGATGCGCTGTGTCATGAACAGATATACCTTGGCAGAAAAGTAGGTAGAACGGTATACCTATTCATGAGTAATGACAACCCAATGCAGGCGTAAGGGAAGAGCGCCATGCGACACACGCTATGCCATAAAAAAAGCGCCCGCCTGCGTCACGCAAGAGACAGGGACAGCGCCGAAGAGAAAAAACTAGGCCGCACAACGAGAATCTTCCCAGCGCCGAGCGGTCAGAAACGGTGCCCGTGCTGGCGACCGACGCAGCCTCGTCGACAACATTATGGCGTGCAGCATAAGAGAGCGCTGAAGCGCAGACAGAACAGCGGTAGCGAGCAACGCCGTCGACCAAGCACACGCTATAACGCCACAGTGAATGCTTGTCGCCTTCGTGGATACCAGACTCCCGCATGCACCTCGTGTGCACCACACATCGTCAGCTAACGCATTTACCATTCGATGGTCTTATAGTGATGAAGACGCGCGCGTTCGTTCACCACTTTCCGTAACGTGGCTGGCGCCGCACCCGGCTTTTCATTCATCGCTGCATAAGGAAGATCCATGAGCTCTCGTTCCGATATTCCGCAGATTACCCTCAACGACGGCACCACGCTGCCCGCCGTGGGTTTCGGTACCTACACGCTGAACGGCACCCAGGGCGTCGACGATATGGTCAAGGCCATCCACAATGGCTATCGCCTGCTTGATTCCGCGTTCAACTATGAGAATGAAGGCGCCGTAGGTCGTGCCGTTGCACAGTGCGGCGTAGCACGTGAAGAGTTGCGTGTGGTATCGAAGCTGCCGGGCCGCCACCATGCCTACGATGAAGCGATCGCAACCGTCGAAGAATCGCTGTATCGCGCGGGGCTGGACTACTTCGACCTGTATCTGATCCACTGGCCCAACCCGATCCAGAACCATTACGTCGAGGCCTGGCGTGCCATGATCGAGGTACAGAAGCGCGGACTGGTGCGCTCCATCGGGGTCTGCAATTTCCTGCCCGAGCACCTGCAGCGCTTGATCGACGAGACCGGCGTCACCCCCAGCATCAACCAGATCGAGCTGCACCCGTACTTCCCGCAGGCAGAACAGCGGGCATGGGACACCGCGCACGGCATCGTGACCGAGTCGTGGAGCCCTCTGGGGCGCGCCAGCGCCGTACTGCAAGACCCCACGCTGAAAGTGATTGCCGACCGGCATGGCAAGAGCATTCCGCAGATCATTCTGCGCTGGCACACTCAACTGGGCGCCATCCCGATTCCCAAAGCCTCTTCGGACGCTCGCCAGATAGAAAACCTGTCGCTGTTCGACTTCACCCTGACCGATGACGACATGGCGAAGATCGCTACGCTGGCCCGCCCGGACGGGCGCATTGCCGATCAGGACCCCGCTCGTTACGAAGAGTTCTGATCGCGCGAGCGCGCTGCCGCAGCCCAAGGAGTGGCGAGGCCGTGCAGCATTCCCTTGAAACGGCAAAGGCCGCCTCATCGCTAAAAGATGAAGCGGCCTTTTCAATGCACCTTCGCCTATCACCAGCGACAGGCACGCCATGCCTGTCGCCAGCCGTTGCGATATCGCTTGGCTATTGCTGTACCAGCACGCCGTTTTCGACGCGATAGAAATGCTGATTGTCGGGACCGACAAACGAAGCCGCAGGCTGCCGAAAGAACAGGCGCTCGAAAGCGGCCGACTTCACTGGCGCGTAGTTGCTGGCATCGTTGATATCGCCCTTACCGATATAGCGTGCGATATACGGATAGGGAAAGACCGGGCGCGTTGCCGTGACCGGCTTGTCAGGCGTCGCAATCGGTGAGCTGGGGCGCTGCACGCCGTGGAACTGCGCTTCGGCAGCGGCGGTGTCATCACCCTTGGGGGCATTGTCAGGCGCAAGGGGCATTCCCCCCGCGTCGACCTGTTCACGCTTGCCAGTGATCAGCTGTTGAGGAGCCTGGCCATCTTCGGTCCATGCCATCAGCGGCGTCAGCAGATCAACCTGATCATAGCCCTCACCGTTACCGCAGTGCCCCACACTGGGCAGCAAGAACAGACGCAGGAAACCATCAACCGTCTGCGCCCCCATCAGTGCCTGCACGCCACGGTAATAGGCCAACGAAAAGGCAGGACTGACAGAGTCATCGGCCAGACCGTGCCACATGATCAGCTTACCCCCTTGCTGCTGGAACGAACGCAAGTTGGTATTCGCGGCATTGTAGAGCGGTGCCAGCTGTGCCACGCGATCGAAATTCTGCTGCGTCAGCGGAAAATCCTTCATCGACTGAATGTTTTGATGTCCACCCGGCAACAGCACCGACTGCAACGTGGGCAGCACCATCGCTTCGGCCGATGAGCTTCCCTTCTCGTTTGCCGGCACGGCCCAACGCAGCTCTGATCCCAGCGGTAACCCGCCCAGCACGAACTGATGCCCTTCGGCATCGGACGCACCGTCATAGAAGCGACGAGCAGCATTGATCTGCTCTGCGCTCAAGCAGTCCTTCTGTTCACTGTCGCCCTTAGCACACTGCCTAACCCAGTCCGCCGAGAAACGGCAGGCATACGGGTTCTGCAACAGCCCGTCGTTCACACCGGACAGCGTTGGGCAGTGTTCCAGCACAGCCTTGTGCAGAATAGGCAGATGCTTCTGTAGCAAGATAGCCGAGCCATCGGCGCGCTGATTCGCGGCAACACTCCAACCGTGATAGAAGGAATTCTGGAACTGGAAGAACGCCGCCGGGGCACCGGCACTGATGCCATCAAAATCATCAGGATAGCGCTGCGCTTCCATCAGCGCTTCACGCCCGCCATCCGAGCAGCCCATAAAATAAGCGTAGCGCGGTGCCTGCCCGTAATAGGCTGCCGATAGCGCCTTGGACAACACAGCGGTCAGGTGATTGGCGCGATAGGCAAAATCGATACGCTTCTGCGGCTGCTCCGCCCATGAGGCATCCATCATGCTACCGCTGTGCCCCATATCCGTCGCCGCCACGACAAACTCACCGTTCAGGGCCGGGACACAGCTGCTCGCATTGGAAAGATTCAGATTGATGCTGCCACACAGCCCGCCGCAGCCCACCTGCAAGAAACGCTGCGTCCAGTGTTCGGCCGGCAATGCCACCTCAACACCGATGGACGGCGAGATCGTAGCGGAGACCTTGCAGAAACTGCCCTTGTCCGTTGCCATCGACGTAGCGGAGTTAATCGTGACCTGTTCGCCCAATACTGAGGAAAAGTCCTGCTGTGCCAGCTGCTCGCAGGACAGCCTAGGCGCTACCTCAGGCAAGGATGCTGCCCCAGCGGACACACCCACACTGCAACACCCCAGTACAGTCATAACTACTGCACCTAGACACTGCCGTATCAATCTTGTTTTCATCGCTCACTTCCCTTCCCAAACTATGTAGCGTGCACGAAGCATAGGCGCTTATGCGCATCCTGCTCACACCACACCTATCGCCTCATGGCATATAGCGCTCAGGGTATGCCCTACACACTACCAAGTAGAGAAAATATAAAGGATATCCTGATGAGCTACAGAAAGATTGCACTTCCCCGCTGCTTTTCCGTATATGCCATGAAATAGCGAGATAGCGCCTACCGATAATAATTCAGGAGAACGCTAACCGATCTCCATGATGATTCGATCCACTTTTTCTAGCGTAGCTAAAGAAATATGTCTTTCGATAGAAAGAAGAAACATGATTTCTAGCAAAAGGGCAATTAGAAGAAACAATAAGGGTAACCACCCCAATTGATATGTACTAGTCCAAAAGGAAAGAAGAACCATCACCATCATGCCTATTAAAATGCCCAACTGTGCCCATCGGTTCTTCCTTCGTGTTCTTTTGAAGAGATTGTAATCCACACGAAGTGCCCCTGCCCGCTCAGTAATAAATCGGGAAGACAATTTTATATATTTCTCCACCACACCATGCGCTCGGCAAAGCGCGTAAATACGCATATAGACCTTTTGTAATCTCGGGTCATATATTCCTGTGAGACGGGTTAACAGTAGTTCTGACTTGCGCTGTTCAATAAAGGAGATTGCCATCTCATCGTCAATCTTCATGGCAAGATACAAGGCACCATATCGTTCATACCGGTCGATAGCCCTGTTCCTGATGATGGATAATAGACCTCCTACATTTTCATAATACTTCACGATGAATATAAAAGAGATAAATAATAAAAAGAAAGCACCCTTTCCCGGCAGGAGGTTATATATTTTGATAACATCATCGATCATGTAAATCTCCTTTTCAATAAAAAAGCCATGCTCGATAAATTCAAACATGGCTTATTAGTAAAAAATGATAACGCCATCAATACGTCACTGGCATAAAACAACGCGCCTCTATATCAACGACGATCCTTCCACACCGTCTGAATATTGCAGAACTCATGCAGACCGAAGCGCGACAGTTCGCGTCCGAAGCCGCTTTTCTTCACGCCGCCGAACGCGACACGCGCATCGCTGGCACCACTGCCGTTGATGAACACACCGCCACATTCCAGCCGGTTGGCGATCCAGTTCAGACGCGTTTCATCCTTGCCAAACAGTGTGGAAGAGAGGCCGAATTCACTGTCGTTGGCCAATTCCAGCGCATGAGCATCATCACGGGCAACGGTCACCGTTGCGACAGGACCGAACAGCTCCTGACGAAAGCCGGTCATTTCTGGCGTGACATTGGTCAGCACCGTCGGCTGGTAGTAATTGCCATTGCCTTCCACCTTATGCCCGCCGGTCAGCACGGTTGCCCCTTCACTTACCGTTTTCTGCACCTGTGCGTCCAACTCATCGCGCAAGTCGAAGCGGGCCATCGGACCAACATAGTGCGCCTCGTCACGGGGATCCCCCACTTTTAGCGCCTTCACTGCTGCGACGAACTTCTCGGTGAACGCCTCAGCGATGTTCTGATGGATGATGAAACGTTTGGCCGCTGCGCACACCTGGCCGCTGTTCTGGAAGCGCCCGACTACTGCAGCGCTGACCGCGGCATCAAGGTCCGCATCCTCTAGTACGATAAAGGGATCGGAACCGCCCAGTTCAAGCACGCATTTCTTGAGTGCACCAGCGGCCTGAGCACCGATAGCAGCCCCCGCACGCACACTGCCTGTCACGGTAACACCAGCGACACGGTCATCTCGGATCACGCGGCTGGACTCATCGTTGGTGATATTGAGCACTTCGAATACGCCCGCTGGCAACGCCGCATCCTTCACGATGCGGTCGATCAGATGGGCGCTCCCCATCACGCTGGGGGCATGTTTCAACAGGTAGGTGTTACCGGCCAGTAGGATCGGCACCAGCCCACGGAATACCTGCCACAGCGGAAAATTCCACGGCATGACTGCAAACACGGGGCCGAGTGGACGGTACTCAAGCACCGCGTGACCGTTATCGACCGTCGTCTGCTCGGTGGCCAGCATCGCCGGGCCATTGTCGGCATACCAATCGCACAGGTTTGCAGACTTATCGACCTCGGCGCGCGCCTGAGCAATCGGTTTGCCCATCTCGGCCGTCATCATCTGTGCCACTTCTTCCTTGCGGGCACGCAAGGCATTGCCTAGGGCGCGCAGGGCGTCACCGCGCTCATTTATGGAGCGTTCTCGCCACTCACGAAACGCATGATGACTGCGGGCCAGTGCCTGATCGGTGTCGGCACTGCTGGCGTACGGATACTGCGCAAGCACTTCGCCCGTAGCGGGATTGCGTGAAACAGCGTGGGTATCAGTGGGTACGGTCATTGCGGGACTCCATGCGGCATTTCAAAGGCCAAGGCAGCGGGCAATTCACAGCACTGCCGAAACGAATAAGGCCAGCGTAGCGTGCCTACTTCTTTCTGTATAATGAATAACACTGAAAGGATCATTCACGAAAAGAGAACACTATGGACGTGACCCAATTGGAGATGTTCGTTGCCATCGTCGATACCGGCAGCATCAGCGCCGCTGCGCGGCGCATTCATCGCGTCCCATCCAATTTGACCACGCGTATTCAGCAGCTTGAGGCATCGCTCGGTGTCCAGCTGTTCATTCGCGAGCACCAGCGGCTGCGTTTATCACCCGCCGGGCACGATTTTCT
Organism: Zymobacter sp. IVIA_12111.31 C1; assembly: GCF_047495495.1. Classification (GTDB taxonomy): domain Bacteria; phylum Pseudomonadota; class Gammaproteobacteria; order Pseudomonadales; family Halomonadaceae; genus Zymobacter. The sequence continues at coordinate 266,508 of NZ_CP179930.1, read as the reverse complement.
ATCTTACAGTCGGCGCATACTGGCCCTGATCGCTGAGGCCAAGCAGGCCATCACCGGTGAAGAACCCTCCGGCACCCTGCGACTAGGGGCTCTGGAGAGCACCGCGGCCGTACGCATTCCCGCCATTCTGGCCGAATTCAATCAACGCTATCCGCGCGTACAGCTTGATCTAACCACCGGCCCGTCGGGCGAGATGATCGAACGGGTGCTGGATGGCTCGCTTTCGGCAGCCTTTGTTGATGGCCCACTGTCCCACCCGGCACTGGGTGGCATACCCGTCTTTGATGAAGAAATGATGATCGTCACTCCAAGCAGCCTTGCCCCCGTGCAGCGCGCGCAGCAGGTCGACGGGCTACCGCTGTATGCCTTTCGCAATAACTGCACGTACCGGCATCATTTTGAAGCGTGGTTTGCTGCCGACGAGGCCGCTCCCGGCCGCATCTACGAGATGGAATCCTATCCCAGCATTCTGGCCTGCGTCGCGGCGGGTGCGGGTGTCGCCCAGATGCCACGCAGCATGCTGGAAATCATGCCCGGCAGCTCGCAGGTTAACGCGTGGCCGCTGAGTGAAGCCTGGCGATGGATCACCACCTGGCTGGTCTGGCGCCACGATGCCCAGACACGCCAACTGCATGCCTTCACCCAAATGATGCCGACGCCCGAGCATCCGGACTGAGGCAGCAGGCAGCAGGCAGCAGGCAGCAGGCAGCAGGCAGCAGGCAGCAGGCAGCAGGCAGCAGGCAGCAGGCAGCAGGCAGCAGGCAGCAACAGATTAACGGATACGCATTCACTACTTGCAAACACAAACGCAACGAGGGCATGGGAACAGGCCCCATGCCCTCGTTATCACATCCTGCGATCACATGCGCTAACGCACGCGACGCTGACGATCACTCACCGCCGGAAATGCGGATGTTGACGCCCGTGATGTAAGTGGCGTCGTCGCTCAGCAGGAAGCTGACCGCACCCGGAATTTCTTCGATGCTACCGCAACGACGCAGCGGTACACCGCCGATCATCTGCTTCTCAGTCTGCTTCGGATCGGTAGAGAAATACTGCGTGTTGGTTTCAGACTGCAGACTGACCTGGCGATCCCACATGAAGCCGGGGCCCATCAGACCAGGGCTTACCGCGTTGACGCGGATGTTGTACGGCGCGAGGTCTTTGGACGCGGTTTCGGTCAGACCCACCATCGCGAACTTGGACGCACCGTAAGCGGCCATGTTGGGAGGACCACCGACACCCGCCATGCTCGCCATGTTAACGATGCTGCCGGACTTGCGTTCGACCATGTGTGCGGAGACTTCCTTCAGGACGCTGAACGCGCCAGTCACGTTGATATCCATCACGCGAGCGAAGTCTTCGACATCGTATTTGTGTACCGGAGCGAAAGCGCCCTGATAGCCTGCGTTGTTGAACAGCAGGTCGATGGCACCGAAATCAGCGATGACGCGCGCAACGGCATCCTTGACGGCGTTGGCATCGGTAACGTCGCAGATATAGGACTCGGCGCGCACACCTTTGGCTTCAACCTTGGCCTTGGATGCCGCCAGCTTGTCTTCGACGATATCCAGCAGGGCGATAGAAGCACCTTCTTCCGCCAGACGCAGCGCCGTTGCCAGACCAATATCACCGCCAGCGCCTGTGATCAGCGCGACCTTGTCTTTGAAACGAGTCTTCATCGTCTCACTCCTTGAAGAGAAAATTCGGGGCGACTTCGGCAGTCATTCTTCCCTACCAAGCCGCTCGCCTTTTTGACGTTATCAGTTTCTTAAAGAGAGACAATGCCGCTAATGTATAACACCCGATTATTGACTACTGAACATAGCCGGCCACCGGATTATGAAAAAGGGCAAAAATCCCCAAAAACTGAACCTAAGAACAGGTCAATAACCGCTTTAATTACAAAAGGATAAATAGACGCAGCGTACCGTTCAGAACATGCTGAATTAGCGGCGAAAACGAGTACGATCCACGGCCGCCAGCTGCAATCTGGCGCGTCAAAACACCACAGCCCATGCCGTTCTAGCTGAGGTCGTCAGCGCCACTTTTACAAGACTTGCGGCATGAATCCGTGCCGTCGATGGGGCACACTGAGTCCCGGAAGCCATCTAAACATGACTTCCTCACTCAAAAATAATAACAACAAAAAGAGTACTATCATGAGCTTATCCAAACGCCTTCTGACGCTGGCCCTTGCTGGCATGATGACGGCCCCGCTCGTTTCAGCCCATGCAGAAACGACGGCCGCAACGACTACCACAACCGAAACGACAAGCACGGTGATGCCGACCATCCGTGTGGGCTTCTCTCCCGAAGGCACGGCCAGTGCACTGGTGCTGGACGTCATCAACAACGCCAAGCGCAGTCTGCGCATGCTGTCCTACGTCATGACCTCACCCGACATCGTCAATGCACTGATCGCAGCCAAGCAGCGAGGCGTTAACATTCTGGTCGTTGCCGACTACAACGTGAACCAGAGCCGCGAGAAGAGTCAGGAATGCCTTAAGGCACTGCTGCGTGCTGGCATCCCCGTTCGCGTCACCAATGCCTACCGCTCCTTGCATGACAAGGTCATCATCGCGGACAAAAACACCGTTCAGACTGGCTCGTTCAACTACGCCTACTCCGCGTTCAGCATGAACAGCGAAAACGTTGTGGTCATCACGGACGCACCTAGCGTCACGGCAAGCTTCATGGACCTGTGGCGCTCCCGCTGGTACGGTGCGACGGACTACAGCGTCGACGACAACACCACCGTAGAACGTCATCTGTAATCTGCCGACGGCTTACCTCAAAACCGACGCCGGGCCTATGCTCGGCGTCACCTATCATATATTCCTTACATAAACATCTTGGCATCGTGAAATAGACACATATTGCCGCCATTGGCGATGTATAAAAATCGTAGGATACTTATTATTTACATGAATGCTCTTATCCAGTAGAAAATAAATTAAAGCGTGTTTCTTAACCCCAATATCCATGTCGTTGAGTAGGATTAAAACCACAAAATTGCGGTAGAAACCGTTTGTCTACTTTAGAAAGGTAAAAGCGATCACTCAGGTTATGAAAATCCTCTCAGGCTCTTTCCACCCAACGGAAGACAACTGACAAATAAAAAATAACAACCCGCTATTTCATCAAGCTTCCCACTAGCCGCCTCATCAACAATAAAAAATATATATTAGATATCAGGAATAGGCCAGAATACTTTTTCTCTGACACGCTATATGGACAAGCCTGACATGATAATGATGAGTATCAAAAAAGCCCACTCTTTTTAGAGAGTGAGCCTTTTCTACTACAAAATAATGATAAAACAATGCACCATTTTTTATTGTTTAAATTAGGCCATAAAAGTCAGTGCGCCGTTACGGGCACCCGCTGATTTCAAAGCTAACGCCTTGGCCGCCGCTGCCGCTCTTTTATTATATTTATAGTTGCTAGAGGGTGTCCACGTTGCCTTGCCTGATTTCTGACCTGTTACAGTAGGAACGCTGCCAACGTCAGTAAAGTTTCCATTCGCCTTATCGTCCAAGATCCCTGCGACGGAACTAAATGCATTGGCTTCCGAATAGATATTCGCCCCTTTAGCGATAGTAAAAGCAAGATTCGCTTTATTGACCGTATTATTGTAAACGTGAAAATAGCCATGACGCATCAACCCTGGCGCACGTACGTTGACGTTATCAAATACGTTACCGACCATAGTAAGATGTGGATAACCCTTGTAGTTTTTCGCTGTGGTGTCATCATCTGCTGGCTGCCCAAGAATCAAACCGTAAAGGTGGTTTTTAAATACACAGTTGCTGATGGTGACATAATCAGCTTTTGCTCCCACGTACAATAGCTTATCAAGAGCGCCATCCTTGCTGCTATATGCATGCCCAGGGAATGTCACATGATCAACCCAGTAGCGATTACCGTAGTTGAGGTAGATCTGAATGTCGTCGTTTCCCTTAATACCAGCACTATGTGCGATAGTTAGGTTTTGCAGGATAACGTTGGATGATGAAGCCGTTGCCTTGAGATGGAGGTTTGTCAACGTATTGGCCGCAAAGCTGCCAACTAGCGTCTTATTCGCTCCCAGTGACACAATCGTCTTTTTGGAGGCCGAAATATTGGCCGCTACGACAACAATTTTGCGATCAGAGCCTCCAATATGTTTTTGTAAATCAGCCAATGTTTTGACAGTTACAATAGTGCCACCGGTACCGCCGGTAGTTTTTCCTGCGGCTGCAAAGCCCACCATTCCAGAAGTGCCAGACGTCGGATAAATTGCCATTATAGGTATCCTTCTTATAGTTGTTAGTTATTGAGGCTTAATGCATCACGAATAGATATCGGGATACACTGCATGCGTGCTCATATCGGCTTGGCATGCGACACAAATAGTACCTTTTCGAAATATAAATTACCTCTTGTTAACTTTGTAACTACTTGATCTAGAATAGATAATATAATAAATATCGTATTTATGAACACCAAAATAGCCAACGTTGTGACATATCATATAGCTGGCATTACATCACAATGAAGGGGGCCATTTGACAAGGCTCTTTTGTACAGATGCAATATTCAACACACAGGTATCCCCCCAATAGGCGGTAATAAGAGGCGGTTTCATAACCTGAGCGATTGCTTCTACCCTTTCTAAACTAGACGGTTTCTAGCGCAATATTGTGGTTTGACGTCCCTTCAATGACATGGGTATTGGAGTTATGAAACACGCTCTAAATAACACTTAATCTCATTTTTTGAGGCAATGCGGAAACAGCGAAAACGTTGTGGTCATCACGGACGCACCTAGCGTCACGGCAAGCTTCATGGACCTGTGGCGCTCGCGCTGGTACGGCGCGACGGACTACAGCGTCGACGACAACACCACCGTAGAACGTCATCTGTAACCTTTACCGCACACCGGGCGTCGCTCGGTGTACTTTTCTTTTCGTACCTTTTTCATTACTGAACGCTTCGCCTCAAGAAGCGTCATTTCCCCATATTGCTTATTTGAAAGCAGGCGTTAGGATTTGATTAACGGCATGGCCAATCGGCAATGGCCGCTTTTCTGCAGCTCAGGAGTACGCTTGTGATCGAATGGCAGGATCTCCATCACTCCCAACTGACGCCATCCAGCCTCTATGCACTATTGGCCTTGCGCAACGAGGTGTTCGTTGTCGAGCAGGACTGTCCTTACCAAGATATCGACGGTGAAGACCTGCTGGGCGACAACCGCCATTTGCTAGGCTGGCGTGACCAACAGCTTGTGGCCTATGCACGCCTACTCAAACGTCAGGACGATCACATGCCCGTTGCCATCGGACGCGTCATCGTTGCCCCACAGGCACGAGGACAGAAGATCGGCTATCAGCTACTGACGCAGGCCATCCTCAGCTGCGAACGTCACTGGCCCGAACAGGCCATTCATATCAGCGCACAGGCGCACCTGCAGGCGTTTTACGGACACTTTGGCTTCGTCCCCGTCACTGGCCTCTATGACGAGGACGGCATTGCGCATATCGGCATGGCCCGCGGCAAAGATGCGCGCGCCCCAGCATGATGTGCACCACACCGCACGCATGCCCTCAAGCACTGTCTCTGACACGCCGTACTCTCCACTCAGGCACTGCCATCTGGCAGAAGAAGGCTTAAAACAGCCTTCTTTGCAGGTCGATAATAGGCACCGTAGTCCCATTCACCTCACGCGAAATATTCGGCGCTCATGGCGAATGCTGGATGTGCATCGCGATACTTCGTTGGCAGGCTTCCCTGCCCACTTTCCCTGATACAGGATACCGCCTATGACCGTCTCACCTTCCCGCTGGATGAAGCGCACAGTCCTTGGACTCGCGACTGTAGCCACTCTGGGCGCTGTCGGCGCTGCTAACGCTGACACGTTCAGCGATTACGAAAAGAACATTCAGGCCTTTGCCGAGCAAGCTCAGACCGGCCAAGCACTGCCACGGTTCAGCGACAAAAACACGGCGGCACTGATCCGCCAGCTGACGGATCAGAAGCGAGTGCTCGACCGCATCGACTTCAATAACGATCTAGTGTCGATGCGTGCCATGCAAGGACCCTGCGCGAACGCGAACCAGCTACTGCTGACGTACTTGAGCCATGGCGTCAATCTGTCTGACAGCAACTCTGACAGGGTGATGGAGGGATTGAACAGAAACGGCCAGATCTATCAGGATGAAGTGTCGGCAATACAGTCGTTCTCTCTGTCGTGCATGAGCCATGTGATGCCCACCATGGTCCGCTACTTCCAGAACTCTAGCCCCGCACCGGAGGACATGTCAGAGGAACAGCGCACCGGTATTGTCCTCTTCAGAAAGAGCATCGTTCAGTCCCTTAGCGGTACACTGACGGCCATTCAGGACCCGTCCGTAAAACCGGCGAATAGAGAGATGCTGCTGAAATCAATGCTGACGGCAATGCCCAACATCGCCCGCGTACTGCCTCTCGACACCCGCGGACAGCTGAAAGCCGCCGTCGACGAAGCCAAGACCAATATTCCGGTAAACCAGCAACACTATATCGACAAGATAAACCGCGCACTGACCAACGCTCCGTGTCAGAAGGTCTGTCAGATAGTCATCACGCCATAACGAAAAAGGCATCTGCCCAGACTCAACGTACCGAGTCCGTGCAGATGCCACTCATACCGTATACATACCATTATTATCCAAGCGCTGCGCACAATACCGTCAACTATCGTCATCAACATCAAGCAGCGCGGTAACACATTACATATAAAGATAAAAATAACACCATCACATATATAAAAACGGGTATTTCCACTACTTCCTGCGGATGACGAGACTTGCCCGCCACCCGCATAACGACAGCAATACAGTGAAACGTTGCCGTTAGGACTTGAGCAGAGACAGTACGTTCTGCGGTACAGAGTTGGCCTGGGACAGAACGTTCTGGCCAGCCTGCTGCAGGATCTGCGCAGTGCTCATCGCAGATACTTCAGATGCGTAGTCGGCATCAGAGATCTGAGATTTAGCAGCAGACAGGTTAGTTGCCGTTGCCGCGTTGCTTTCTACTGTGGATTCCAGACGGTTCTGCTGCGCACCCAGCGTACTACGAGTGCTGTCGATGGACTTGATCTGTGCATCGATGGTGGTCAGAGCAGAGTCGCTGACAACACCCGCAGAAGAGATCAGTGCGTTACCAGCAACAGTCTGATCGTTACCGCCTTTCAGCGTAGACGCTGCAGAGCGAACGTCCGTCATTTTCAGGTCGATAGTCTGACCGTCGAAGGCACCGATCTGCAGCTTGGTGGTCAGCTGATCAGAAGTCAGAGCAGTACCGGAGTAAGTGGTGTCGCTGCTACCCAGCAGCTGCTTGCCGTTGAACGTGGTGTCTTTACCGATACGGTCCACTTCCTGCAGGCGAGCGTCGATTTCGTTGTTGATGCTCTGACGGTCTTCATCAGTGTAAGTACCGTTCTTCGCCTGTACGACCAGCTCACGTACACGCTGAAGGTTGTCGGTAACTGCACTCAGAGCGCTTTCAGCAGTCTGAGCCATGGACATACCATCGTTGGCGTTACGGTTAGCCTGTTTCAGACCGTTAACCTGAGAGGTCATGCGGTCAGAGATCGCCAGACCAGCAGCGTCGTCTTTGGCGCTGTTGATGCGCTGACCAGAAGACAGACGTTCGATCGCCTGGTTCTGTGCTTTCTGGGATTTATCCAGATTGTTCTGGGTCAGCTGGGAAAGCGTGTTGGTAGCAATTACCTGTGCCATGTGAAGGACGTCCTGTTAGAAATAAAGGTTCTTGGTTATCAAAGCTTATTAAGTGCTTTTTCATATAAAGGTAAGCATTCACTACCTTGCTCCCAAATTATCGGCCCCAATCAGCAGACCTTTATGAATATAGAGGTATCGGAATTTGCCAATATAAGTGGTAAAAGCCCTTCAATTCTTATCATGCCCTGCGCGCTTACTGTGGGATGCCTTCACGATAAAAAAGTGACGCTCGATAAAACAGAAGGTTACTGTTCTCGCTCTGTAGGCTGTAGCAAAAGCACATCATGCGATAGGTAAGGTCGGCAGGTCGGCAGGTCGGCAGGTCGGCAGGTCGGCAGGTCGGCAGGTCGGCAGGTCGGCAGGTCGGCAGGTCGGCAGGTCGGCAGGTCGGCAGGTCGGCAGGTCGGCAGGTCGGCAGGTCGGCAGGTCGGCAGGTCGGCAGGTCGGCAGGTCGGCAGGTCGGCAGGTCGGCAGGTCGGCAGGCGATCATCGGGTGAGTGACAAAGCATTGCAACACGCGCAATGAAAGAAAGGCGAAGCGTGAAAGCGGGTCCACGCTTCGCACCATAGGGCTATTTGAGCAGCGAGAGCACGTTCTGCTGCGAAGAATTGGCTTGGGCGAGCACTTTCTGTCCCATCTCGAGCTGTATCTGCGCGGTGCTCATGGCAGAGACCTCAGCGGCATAGTCAGCGTCAACAATCTGCGAGCGGGCCGCCGACAGGTTAGTTGCCGAGGTCGCGTTGCTGTTGATGATCGACTCAAGACTATTCTGCTGTGCCCCGAGCGAGCTGCGCGTGCGGTCAACCGCTTTGAGCTGGGTGTCGATCAGCGTCAAGGCGTTGTCTTTCAGCTTGCCATCGGCATCAATCAGTGCGTTGCCCGCACTGGTCAAGTCAGTGCCATCTCCCCCCTTCAGCGCCTTACTAATCGTGCTGACGTCCATCAGCTTCAGCGATAGGGTCTGACCATCGAACGCTCCGATCTGAATATTGACCGATTGCGTATCGCTGGAGCTGCCGAGCAGTGTCTTCTGGTTGAAGGACGTATCGCCGCTGATGCGGGCGATCTCACTGATGCGGGTATCAATCTCGTTATTGATGCTCTGACGGTTTTCATCGTTGTAGGTGCCGTTCTTCGCCTGAACGACCAGATCGCGTATGCGCTGGATGTTATCGGTTACCGTGCCCAGCGCGCTTTCCGCCGTCTGCATCATGGAAAGGCCATCGTTGGCGTTGCGGTTGGCCTGCTTCAGGCCACTGACCTGCGACGTCATGCGGTTGGCAATAGACAGCCCGGCGGCATCGTCCTTTGCACTGTTGATTCGTCGACCAGAAGAAAGGCGTTCGATGGATTGGTTCAATGCTTTCTGTGATTTGTTCAAATTATTCTGAACGAGTGAAGAAAGCGAGTTCGTTGCTATTACTTGTGCCATTTATTTTGGCCCCTTATATAGCAGATTCTGCATGTCAAGCCTTATTGGCTACCCCTTTATGTATACAAGCGCTGCGAGCCATCGCCTTCACCCCTATCGGCGTCCCACTGCGTATCTTTATTATCAGAAGACGGGGCGTCTTAACACGAAATTAATCAAATGCTAATGGCATATTAATAATATCGTTATTCATCAGCAGCACTATTTTTATAATAAGTGTATGGCACGCAAATAATACGGCATTTCATATAAATGAAGAAATAAAATCCCGTCATTCATCATGATCGTGCATCGCTACGGATGACGGGCTGTTCATCGCTGTCTGGCCTCACAAGGCACGCTCACCGGCTGTCAGAGGGGAGCCGCACGAAAAGGAAAAATTCAAATTCACAGACACCCACAGCACGCCACGCCATAAGCCGCCATTGATGGGAAATTCATCGAAATACCGACGAATCGCGGTGTAAAAAGTGCCGCAACGGCCAGACGGCATCGTCACACCACAGTGCATTCATTATGATGACGAGGTAACAGACAGGGTTTTTCTGTGCCCGCCACCTCCGCTACGATACGTTTCGAAAACGAAGACAACACAAGCGTCCCGCTGAGATCACAGAAGACAGCATGTTCTACCTTATACTCGTGTGCAGGAATGCTGTCCTCGTCATGCATGGCATATGTCGAGATGCGCTTACAGCCCTCAGGAAATGACTCGCAAGGAATAGGCTACATGACCCACCCTACACGACGGCTGGCTCCGCTGCTGACGCTCATCGCTCTGCTGGCCGGCTGCCAGCAGGTTTCTGCCGAGGCCAAGGTACGTCCCGCATCGCCTTCTCGTACAAGCGCTTCCTCGCCGCATGCCGATTCACTGCTGGCCACCAACGGTGAACCCAACCTCAACCGCCTGACCCAGAAGCTGCGTAATGCGCGCCAGCGTTCGGTTCATATCGTGCAGTTCGGCGACTCTCACACCGCAGCCGACTTCTTCTCCGGCCAACTGCGCAGCCGCTTACAACAGCGCTTCGGCAACGGGGGGATCGGCTTTGTCAGCCCTCTGGGTCTGCCCGGGCAACGCTACGGCAACATTGCCCTACGCAGCACATCGCGTGATTGGACGCTCGCGACCAGCCGTCGTGACGAACGCCCAGACTTTCCGCTGGGCGGCAGCGTAGCGCAGCCGAAGGGCAACAACCGTACGGTAGCCTTGGAACCGTTCACTCCCGTCGCAGGCAAGTCGCGCGTTCGCCTGCTGTATAACAGCGAACGCCAGAACACGCTGATCGGGGCCAGCGGCCAGGATCGACGCGTCATCGCGCTGCCGCCGACCAAGAGCAAGTGGGGGTTCAGCTACCCCATCAATCTGGCACTGCCCGCTTCGCTGAGCCTCGCCAGTAGTGCGATGGGCACGCGCATTGGCGGCTGGTACCTTGATGGCCCTGAACAGGGGGTCATTCTCTCTACGCTGGGCAGCAACGGGGCGTCGCTGTCACTGATGGATCGCTGGCAGGACGGCTGGCAAAGCCAGCTGCGTGCCATCCAGCCCGACATGGTGATTCTGGCGTACGGCACCAACGAAGCCTTCAACGATACCCTCAACCTGAACGACTATCGCTCGCTGCTTCAGCAACGCATCCGCCAGATTCGCCGCGAGATGCCCGACTCGGTGATCCTGTTGGTAGGGCCGAGCGACAGCATGAAGGATCGCTCCGGCGATAGCTGTGGCAAACCCACCATGCTCGACAGCGTTATCCGTATCCAGCAAGACGTCGCCCGCACTGAACATACTCTGTATTGGGACTGGCGCCGTCAGATGGGCGGCGAATGCTCAATCAGAACTTGGCAGGCCCGTGGCGATGCGCGCCCCGACTTCGTTCACCTGACGCGCCCCGGCTATGAAAGCAGTGCTAACCGACTCTATCAGGACCTCATGCAGGCGCTGAAACTGACGCCTTGAAGCCCTCGCATCATCTGAATCAGCGTCATCCATGACCGCCGTTCCCCACCGGGAGCGGCGGTTTTTTGTTATGGGCGTGCGCGTGCCAAATATCGTCCATTAATGAATTTAAACAGATGGGCGCGTCGGGAAAGCCAGCGGCTCATACATTCAGGTATGATTCACGTACAACGATCAGGCGACGCGCACACCATACGGATAGACAGGGATAGCCAGCGTCACCTTTTCGACATGATGAGTGCGGAAATGCCATGCCCCATGATCGTCCGCATCGGTGGGTTGCCGCTGCACTCAGTCATTCATTTCCTATAGATTACAAACGTCAATGAATCTGCTTTCACTCGACTTTGCAGGATACTTTCTGCTCTTCTTCGTAGGCTATTGGCTGCTGCAGCCGTCCTCTTGGCTTCAGAATATCGTGCTGCTTCTAGCAGGCCTTGGCTTCATGGCTCTAGCATCGCCGGAAGCGCTGCTCGTGCTGTTGGCTTGGACAGCACTGATCTGGCTGTTGAGCCTCTATATAAGGCACGGGGGACGAAGGTGTATCGCCAATGCGCTGCTGATCGGCATGGTGGTAGGCTTCTTCTTCATCTTCAAATACTACCATGCCATGCAGGACACCCTTGATCATTGGCGGGTAGCGGTGGGACTGGGCGTTCATTTGCCCATCATGGAGATGCTGGCTCCGCTGGGGCTATCGTTCTATGTCTTCCATTCCATCAGCTATATCGTGTCGCTTCAGCGTACGGAAGAAGACAAAGGCCGAGGTGCGCTTCCCCGCGAGCACATCAATGGCAACCCTGACAGTTTCTTCGCTCTACTGCTCTACTTAAGCTTCTTTCCAAGCATCGTCGCAGGCCCCATCAACCGAGCGGCTCATTTCATGCCCCAGTTGTTGCCGATGCAGCCACGCCGTATCGAGCAGCCTGCGCGCGCCATCGGCCTGATCGTGCTAGCACTGCTCAAGCTGTTCCTGATCAGTGACTATCTCGATAAGCATCTGGTCGCACCCGTCTTCAGCGCGCCGACCAATGCGTCGCCGCTGGCCTCGCTGACCGCCGTGCTAGCGTACGCTTGGCAGATCTACATGAACTTCTCGGGGTACACCAATCTGGTAACGGGGATCGCGTTGCTGCTGGGCTTCCAGCTGCCACGTAACTTCAATGCCCCTTATTTGGCGCTTGATCTCAAGGAGTTCTGGGGACGCTGGCACATCAGTCTGTCGCAGTTCATCCGCGATTACATCTACATCCCGCTGGGCGGCAGCCGCTGCGGTCTGCTGCGCCAGAACGCCAATGTGTTCATCGCGATGGTGCTGTCAGGCATCTGGCACGGGGCGGGGCTGAATTTCGTACTGTGGGGAGCGCTCCACGGCGCAGGACTAGTAGTGGTTAACCTGTTCCAGCAGGGCCGCAAGGGGCCACACGGCAAGCGCTGGCTGACCTTCCCGGCCCCCATTGCACGCCTGTTCACCTTTGCCTTCATCTGTCTGACATGGGTGTTCTTCCGGGCCAGCAACATGGACGATGCTACCACCCTGCTGGATAACATCGGTCACATCACGCCAAGCATGCTTATTCACCCCAGCGCACTGATCATGTGGGCCTTACTGCTGATCGTGATGGGCTATCGCTGGCTAGAAAAAGGCAAGCTGGCACTGTGGAATGGCCTGTCCCGACTGCCGCTTTGGGCGTATCCGCCCTGCCTGATCGTCGCCATCACGCTTATCTTCATGCTTGCACCTGCAGGAACGCCGGGGTTCATCTATGCCAACTTCTGACCGCAACCAACGCCGCGCTTATGCGTGCACGTTGAAACGAGCAGCCGGAATACTGGGCATCGCCCTTACCACCGGCGTTGGCCTGCTTTGGCTCAACCAGCAGGCGATTGAACGCTACTGGCAGCAGACGCGCCATGCACCGTCGCCCTTCAGCGATATATCGCTAGCGGGCTGGCAAATCGGCGCCCAGCTTGAAGATACGCTTCGTAGCCACCTTCAGCGCGCCGAACAGTGGCTGGCACCGGCACAGGATATCGCCGCAGATACGCCACTGGTGGACAGCACCGAAACCGACAGCGACGACGGCACCAGCGACCTGCCTGACGCCACGCCCACCGCGCCGACTACCGAACCAAATGATCTGGCAATGGACGATATCGGCGGCCAGCCCGCTCGCGACGGCACTCCACTGGACATGTCCGTGCCGCATGCAGGGTCAACGCTAGCCCCGCAGACAACACCGACAACACCGGTGACGGCACCGGCAGAGCCAGTGGCCCAGCCAGCGCCACCGCCCTCCACACCGGCCCTGCGCGATGAACACACGCATGCCATCCTGCTAACACCGCAGGATCGTGTCCTGTTCATCGGCGACTCGATGATGCAGGGGGTCGCCCCTCACGTCATGAAGACACTGCTGAAGCAGTACCACGTTCAAAGCACCAACCTCAGTCTGCAAAGCACCGGCTTGGCATACCCCGGCGCATTCGACTGGCCGGGCACGCTGCGCTCAACACTGGCCAGTGCCACAGACATCAAGGTGCTGGTGGTGTTCCTCGGCCCGAACGATCCGTGGGACATGCCGAGCCGCGCGCGCGGCCCGTACCTGAAGTTCAAGAGCCCTGCATGGGAAACGGAATACCGCCTGCGCATCCGCAGCATTCTTGAACAGGCCAAGGCGCGCGATATTGCGGTGATCTGGATCGGCCCACCGGCCATGAAGCGCGTCGCGCTGTCAGAAGGCGTACGTTTCCTCGACACGCTCTATCAGAGTGAAGTCGAAGCGGCAGGTGAGTCCTATATCGCCGTCGATGACCTGTTTGGCTATCAGGACCACCGCTACAGCGAACCGGTCATGCTGAACGGCCGTCAGGTGAAGCTGCGTAGCGATGACGGTACACACTTCACGGTGACAGGACAGAAGCTGATCGCGCGGGCGGTACTCTCGCTGCTACAGCCCGCACCGGAACCCGTGCCGGTCGAAGCCCCGACAGCCCCTGCGGAAACGACCCCAAGCGCACCTCCCGCGCAGACATCGACCAGCAGTGCCGCTCGGCAGGTATTCGCCGATCCCGCCACCACCGCTCCTCGAAGGGACAGAAGCGCCGACGCCGTTCAGGTGTTCGCACCACGCCCGTAAGCCTCATACAAGAGCGGCGGCTCCTTTCGGGGGCCGCCGCTCTTGCGATGTGCGATCAAACAGAACGATCATTCTTCCTTGGTGGTTTTTTCCGCCTTGTTCTGGCGCGCGCCTTTGCGGCTGCCTTCATCCAGCAGATCAGCCACGGAATTCAGCACTTCCTTAGGACGGAAGGGAAAGCGGTCGATGCTTTCACGCGATGAGATTCCGGTCAGCACCAGCACGGTGTACAGCCCGGCTTCCATCCCCGCTACCACGTCGGTATCCATGCGGTCACCGATCATGCCGGTACCTTCCGAATGCACGCCCAGCTTGTTAAGCGCCGAGCGGAACATCATCGGGTTCGGCTTACCAACAGCGTACGGTTCACGTTCGGTGGCCGCGGTAATCAGCTTTGCAACGGCCCCGGTCGCCGGAAGATCACCTTCCGGACTAGGCGTGGTCACATCAGGGTTGGTCACGATGAAACGCGCACCGCGGTTGATCAGCTGGATGGCTTTGGAAATCGCTTCAAACGAGTAGGTACGCGTATCGCCCAGCACCACGTAGTCGGGATCAACATCGGTCATGATGAAACCCGCTTCATGCATTGCTGTGGTCAGCCCTGCCTCGCCGACAACATAGGCCGTGCCACCGGGTGCCTGATCTTTGAGGAAATCGGCCGTTGCCAGTGCCGATGTCCACAGATTATCTTCCGGCACGTCGATACCGCTGCGACGCAGACGAGCGCTAAGATCGCGCGGCGTATAGATGGAGTTGTTGGTCAGCACCAGAAACGGAATACCTTGAGCCCGCCACTGCGCGACCAGTTCCGGTGCCCCCGGGATGGCTTCGCCCTCGTGCATCAGCACGCCATCCATATCCGTCAGCCATGATTTAACCTTGTTGCGTGTCGTCATTGCCCTACCTCGTTTCATCCAATGAAAGCGATAGCGACTGCAAGCCGCTTGCCGATGCCACCCCAACCACGGCGACACCCTTGTTTTGCCAGCATAGACCTTTCCCCGCCTGCCTACACGTACAGGAATTCCGTATCACCGCAACGAAAAGGCCGCCCTTGCGGACGGCCTGTAGGCATTGCTTCATAAGCGTGATCGGTCAACAGACAGCAATCTGCGTCAGTCCTCTTCGACCTTGCGTGTCATACCCAACCAGCGACTGGAAACAGCCCCTGCGGTCATCGCCCCATTCACGTTGACCGCCGTGCGCCCCATATCAATCAACGGCTCGATAGCGATCAGCACCCCGGCCAATGCCAGCGGCAAGTTCATCGTCGACAGCACAACGATGGCTGCGAATGTCGCGCCACCGCCCACACCGGCAATCCCGAACGACGAAACAGCCACAACGCCGACCAGCGTGAAAAAGAAGGAAGGGGTCATCGGGTCGATGCCGACCGTCGGTGCAATCATCGTCGCCAGCATCGCCGGATATAGCCCGGCACAACCGTTCTGCCCGATCGTGGAGCCGAAGGTCGCCGCGAAGTTAGCAATGGCTGGCGCAATACCCATGCGCTCGGTCTGGGTTTCAATGCTGAGCGGGATGGAAGCCGCACTGGAACGCGAGGTGAACGCAAAGCTCAGTACCGGCCATGCACGGCCAAAGAAGCGTTTCGGTGAAATACCGCTCAACAGCAGGAACACGGCATGTACAACCAGAATCAGCGCCAGCCCGACATAGGACGCAACCAAGAAGCGCACCAGCTCAAGAATTTGCTGCCAGTGCGAAACGGCGACCATATGCACCATCAATGCCATCACGCCGTAGGGCGTCAGACGAATGACAATGCGCACCAGCCGCAAAATCCACGCCTGTACCAGCTGAATACCGGCCATCAATCGTTCACCGGCTTCCGGCTCGTCACGACGCAGCATCAGCGCGGCACCGCCCAAGAAAGCCGAGAAGATCACGACACTGATGATGGCCGTCGGACTGGCCCCAGTCAGCGCGGCAAAAGGATTGCTCGGAATGAAGCTGACCAGCATCTGCGGCACGCTCTGATCACCGAGCTGCCCCGCTTTGGCAACCAATGCCTGACCACGCGCGAAGGCCTGTGCGTTATCCGCCAGCCCCTGCGCCGTCAGACCAAACAAATGTGCGATGCCGATACCAATCGCCGCCGAGATGGCAACGGTAATCATCAGCATAGCGAGCACCGACAGGCTGATGCGCCCCAGCGCCCGCGCATCGTTCAAACGTGCAATCGCACCAAGGATCGATACCATAATCAGAGGCATGACGATCATTTGCAGCAAGCTGACGTAGCCGCTCCCGACCACGCCGACCCAAGCCAGTGTGTCCTTGATGATGGGGGAATCGGCACCGTGCAGCGCCTGTAGCCCAGCGCCATACAGCACCCCGACCACCAGCGCGATTAGCACCTGACGTCCCAGCGTCAGTCCCGACCGCTGACAGCGATAGAGCCCATAGATCAGCAGTAGGAAAATCAGGCAGTACAAGATGATAAGCATGGCAACCTCTATCGTTCCAAAAGCAACGGACAAGAAAGCGCTGATGGCGAACCCCAGCCCCTTCTTGATGACGCATCCTTGATAACAGGAGTATGGCCCATTTTGGGCGACATACTTTTAAGAACGGAACAGCCTAATTCTTGACACTTTTAGTTTGAAACACCGTCTGGTTCCATCGCTATCACTTTTGGTTATAAATCAGCATCCACGGGCACCGCTTAGCAACATCGACGCCAACAGCGCGATGTAGATCCGGCGGTGACCCTCATTGCCACGTCAAGACAAACCAGACATGCCCTTCGGGCCACAACGAATCCTAAGGTAATGCCCTTCGGTAACGGCAGCAGCCTGCTATTCTGATGACAGCGAGGCGACCGTTGCGTCAAGCATCATTCAGCCTCGCGTCGAGTGCGGCAGCACTTGTCCGCACGGGGGAACCGATAGCGCAATCGCGCGTCAGAACGGGCACATCACCGGCAGCACTGCTGTCCCAAGCGACAAGGATATTCATCATGATCAAATCACTTCTTTCAGCGACAGGTATCGTCGGCAGTGCACTACTGCTTTCTGCATGCAGCAGTTCTGGCACCGATACCGGTGCGAGCCAGCCCGCACAGCTCACTCCACTTGTCGTGACGGGTCAGGACAACTGCCAGAACGTCAGCCTGAAGCAAGGCCAACCGCTGGTCGTGCGCTTTGAAAGCAACCCGTCCACGGGCTATCAGTGGTCGCTGCTGCAGGAATCATCAATCCTCCAGCTCGAAGGCAGCCATTTCGTCGAGCCCCGCAATGAAGACGGCCACCCCCCAATGGTGGGCGCACCGGGCGTGCATGAATGGCAGTTCTCCACACGCCAGAAAGGGCTAGACACGCTGGTCTTCACCTATCAGCAGCCGTGGGAACGCACGTCATACCGCAAGGTGGAATGTCACGTCAGCGTAGAGTGAGAGTGACATCGCATGGGAAGGCACAGTACCCAAACATTACGTTAGGGAAATAACGCTTTCCATAAACTCGATAGCGTGTTAATTATTATGCATACCAACTATTCCCACGGCAGATGTCCGTCTGCCGTGGCGTGATGCACGAATCATTTGGAGCTGTCTTTATGTCTATGGATGTTGTCACTGCATCGGAAGCACGCTTTACCGCCAAGAAATACGATGCCAGTCGCAGGATCGATGCGGCAACGATGGATAAAGTTGAAACGTTGCTGCGCACGGCACCGTCGTCGGTCAACTCTCAGCCGTGGCACTACATCATTGCCGGCACCGAGCAAGGGCGCGATCTGATCGCACAGGCGGCCGATGGCAACTACGCCATGAACGTCGAAAAGATCCGCAGTGCTTCGCACGTCGTGGTCTTCTGCGTGCGTGACGATATGGACGAAGCGCACATGCAGGCCATTCTGGATCAGGAAGACAAAGACGGCCGCTTCTCGACCGAAGATGCACGCAGTGCAATGGACAAGGGCCGCCACTTCTTCGTCGGCCTCAACAAACCGCGCATGCAGGACTGGATGGCGCGCCAGGTCTACCTGTCGCTGGGGTATACCCTGCTGGGCGCGGCCTCACTGGGCCTCGACAGCACTCCGATCGAAGGTATTGATGTTGATCGCCTCGACGAGCTGCTCGGGCTGCGTGAGAAAGGGCTGCGCAGCCTAGTCGTGCTGCCGCTCGGCTATCATGCCGAAGACGATTTCAACGCCAAATTGCCGAAATCCCGCCTGCCAGCCGAACAGATCATCACGCATATCTGACCACCTGCACTTTACCCTAAATGAAAACGGCAGCCGCTCCTAAGAGTCGGCTGCCGTTTTGTTCTGCCATGGTCTTGCTGCTACATGGTCGTGCTACTAACTACTTACTAGGGAACCCACATTCCTGCTTGATGCGTACTACGACTTCTCAACGCGACTTCTTTCCTGCCCCACAATCTACCTACCCACCGCCGCCTACCCCAGAAGCTCTGGCAGCTCGTGAATCAGGCGAATACGGCCCGCCGTGTCTTCCTGCACGTCTTCCTGTTCCATGAAGCCTAACCGACGCGTCATGGCCAGCGCCGCTTTGTCATCACGACAGACATCCAGCGTGACATGGGAAGCGTCCATCCAGTGCGACATGCCGCGCTTGAACAGCGCTAGGCAGATACGTTCACCAAGACGCCGCCCACGAAATTCAGGGTTAACGACCAGCAGGCTGACATGCAGCATGCCGGGCTCCTGCTGCAGGATCTGACCGAACGCCATCACATCATGGTCGGTCGCCATGACCAAAGGCAGCGACTCCTCAAGGTCGACCTGCGTCCACAGCGCATCGGCGTCGATGGGCCATGCCCAGCCGGGCCCCGCCCAGCATTTCAATGCCGCTTCGCTGGGGATCCAGCCAATGATGGTGTCCAGATCCTCACGCACGATATGACGAAGAGTCCAGCTTGAAATCATGGGCGCTCACTCATGGTCGACGACGGCCGATAGCCATCGCACAGGGATAAAAGATGGAAGCCTTTCTCCACCAACGCTTCCTTATATGACAACGGCATTTGTTGAGGAATATTCACCTGAATCTTCCGTCAGGTCGCCGTCATACGGGCGCAGGCGCGGAAAAAACCCTCATTTTTCCTTAATACCTACCGATATAGTCTGGAAGAAAATCCACTGTATCCGTTCGCGCCGCAGCCATGCTCCAACGCAAGGATGACGGGGTCTGCCAGTGCGCAGGAGGTGCCTGCCTCCTGCCTTTGCGACTGCTAGGAAGGCAGTATGCAGAAGGGGCGGTACAGTATCTCGCGTTCGGGTACCCCCGTAGCGAGTGGTGGAAGCACAGCGGTATCGCTTTCATTCCACGATATTTCGATAGACGTAGTGAACAGCTGCGCCCCTGACGCCGATAGTGATTCAAGGGGCCTTCTCTTTCGAGACATCGCACGCTCATGTCATGAACGCCTCTCCCTCTCCGTGTACGAGACCAGCATGGCATGCCCTCCACGCCGTCAGCGCATCGGCAATGGGCAACGTGCACAGACCCAAGAGTATATTTTCATGATCAAGAGTACCTATCTCAATGACTTGCATGCCTTTGCCAGCGTGGCGCGGCATCAGAGCTTCCGTAAGGCGGCTCAGGAACGCAATGTCTCTGCCTCTGCCCTGAGCCACTCGCTGAAAAATCTGGAAGATCGGCTTGGCGTTCGTCTCCTCAATCGCACCACGCGAAGCGTCAGCGCCACGACCGCCGGTCAGCAGCTGCTGGCCCGCCTTGGTCCAGCACTGCAGGAAATCGACGAAGCCCTCGACCATATCAATGAATTCCGTGACACGCCGTCCGGCCTGGTTCGCCTGAGCATCCCTCGCGCGGCAGCGCAGGTTGTTCTTGCCCCACGTCTGGCCGAATTCAACCGCTGCTATCCGCATATTCAGCTGGAAATCGTGACCGACTGCGCAACCACTGATATCACCAAGGAAGGCTTCGATGCAGGCATCCGCTTCGGCAACTGCGTCTCATCGAACATGACCGCCGTCCAGCTGCTGCCTACGCCACGCATGGTAGTGGTCGGTGCACCGGACTATCTGGCTGCGGTTGGCTATCCGGAAGACCCACGCGACCTGGCACGCCATATCTGCATCGGCCGCCGCTTCCCGAGTGGCGTCGTGTATGCATGGGAATTCACTAAGGATGATGAAACCATCGCCATGCAGGTAGAGGGCCCATTGCTGCTGGACGACGACGTGCTGATGGTGCGTGCGGCCCTCGACGGTGCAGGACTAGCCTACGTCCACCGCCCGATTGCGGCTCCGTTCATTGAACACGGCGAGTTGATCGAAGTCCTGAGCGAATGGCATCAGGACACGGATCATTTCCACCTGTTTTATTCAAACGAAACACCGGCATCACCGCCCTTGCAGGCCTTCATCGACTTCATCAGCAGCGCCCCCCGCGAACAGTAAGCCCACGTTCGCGGTTCCTCTCTGGCCCTCCGACGCACCACTGCGAAATTCCAGCAGCCAGTGCGTCGGTCGGCTGCATGATCTTTGCCTTCTTCCCCACTATGATTCATGGTATCCCATTGGCCGACACGGTCACTCAGGAGCTCACCATGCGCACGCATTTGGATATCACGACGCCACTGGGCGACATGCGCCTTATCGCCGAAGACGATCAGCTGTACCGCATCGTCCTCTCGACGGCCCATGTGCCAGACGACACCTTCGGCACGGCAGCGAACACGCCGGTACTATGCGAAACAGCCAAGCAGATGGAGGAATGGCTGCTGGGGCAGCGTACGCACTTCGAGCTTCCTCTGGCCCCGTTTGGCACCCCTTTTCAGCAGGCCGTTCGGGATGCGATGCTAGCTATTCCCTATGGAAGAACGTGTCACTATGGCGGCATTGCACAGCAGGTAGGCTCGCCCCGTGCCGCACGCGCCGTCGGACTGGCCTGCCGCAACAATCCCCTGCCAATCATCGTACCGTGCCATCGCGTACTCGCTGCCGATGGCGGGCTGGTCGGCTACAATGGGGGACTGGATATCAAGCGTCACTTGCTGGCATTGGAAGCGCGCATCATGAAGGCCACAACGCCGTAGCGCTGGACACGTGCCAGAGCGCCAGTAGCTCTTTTCAACGGGCGGTACATTTGCAAGGGCAGCCTTCACACGCTCCGCCTCCATCCATCAGCCAACGAATGGACAACCTGCACATGCGTGAAGACTATGACAATGATTCGTTTCGTGTAATTTCCTTTGAGGAAATGCATCGCTATGCCCACGAGGAAGGCGTTGTCAGTGCTGACAAGATGGCGCTGATCATGACGACCGACATGGGCTTCACTCACTGCTACCGCAACGATACCGCCCAGCGGTACGAGATCTGCAATACGGCAGATCTTGACCGACAACAGGCAGACAGCACGCTGGTACGCCTGCGCTGACACCCAACAGCGCCAAGCCACTCCAGATAGAAAAAGCCCCTACCATGACATGTATGGCAGGGGCTTTGTTATGAAGGGCAGGTCAGATCAACAGGATCAGGCCTTGGCCACCTTCTGCTGTGGCGATTCGATACGAGGCAAGGTGAAGAGCGCTTGAATCGTCATACCGATAATGAATACACCCATGATCATATAGGTCGGCTCGAAACCAATGGTTTCATAGCTGAAGCCCATCAGCGTGGACAGCAATACGGCACAAATCTGCTGGGAGCACTGAAAGCTCACCAAGTAGACCGTAGAGGTGTAACGGCTATCGAACGACGGTGCGATGTACTTGAAGGTCGAGACGATCAGCATTGGAACGTCAATGGCCTGCATCAGCTTGAGTGCACCCGCCATGATGATGCGTGCATGCGTTTGATCCGGGTGCGGGAAAAAGACCGTGACCAGACCTGACATGAAGATACGGAAAGCCATGATGACGCCGGCCAACAGCAAACCGTTACGGGCACCGATGCGATTGATGATCCACGGCATGATTAACAGCACAGACGCGTCGCAGCACAGCTGGATGGCCAGCAGAATACCTGCCACTTTCTTACCGCTACCTTCCTGAAGGTCTGCCAGATTCACCATACTCTGCGCCTGCTGAAGCTGCTCACTCGTACCGCTTACGGTGTGTGCTAGCAGGTCACGCGCATGCGTCAGCTGATCGGCCGAGAACGTGACGAATAGCTTGGCAAAGTAGTTGGGGAACTGCTGGTCGTACAGCATGAAACCGCCGCTGGCGGCAAAGAGAAACAGCGTCAGCAGCCAGAAGCGAGACAGCTTGAACAGCCCGAAACTCTGCACCAGCGAGTTGGTACGCTCTGCATAGCGACGCTCTTGATCCGGTTGAAGCTGACGAGTGTCGAGAGAGATCAGAATCAGGACGAACAGCACACCGGCCGCAGAGGTGATGTAGTAGCAGATCTGGGGGTTAATATCGAGGAAGAAACCCACGGTACTGGCAGAGAAGGCATAGCCCAGCGATCCCCATAGACGAGCGTTGCCGTATTCAAAACCGATATGGCGCGAAGCACGTTCGCAGTAGGACTCTACCGTCCCAACCCCCCCAACCATCACGATCCCGAGATAGAACGCCAGCAGAATGGCCGACGCAATAAACGACACGTCGCGTGCGAGGAATACAAACAGGTAGCCCATAACCGGAGAGCAGAGAATCATCCCGGCGCCCAGCCACATCAGAAGCTTCTTGGAGGTACCCAAGTGATCCTGCAGTACCCCGAACAGCGGCGCACTAAAAAGCGCGACGAGAGCAACCAGTGTATAGATCGTACCGATCTGCTGCGGAGTGAATCCAACGACCTGCTTTACCCACGCCTGCAACAGGGCATAACACGAGGCAAAGGCCAGATAGAACAGCAGCAGCAAGCCGCTAAAGGAAAGATAGAAACGTAAGACAGATGATTTCATACAATCAGTATCCCGGACGGTTGGGGTCAACTCTATTGTAGGCTGCACAGAAATTGCCGCGAGCTGGCGATTCGGTCATGCATTCAGGTTATCACACGAATACCGCTGATGCCGGACAGAGGGCTTCGTCTTCCGATGGCGCCATAGCACAGAAGTGCCGCGTGGAACGGCTCGCACAGACAAGCCCGCCCAAAGAAAGAATTCCCTTCACTGGCACCCTTATCCTGCGGCATGAAAGCCGTACCGGCAGGATAAGGATATATGACACTGCCTCGCGCCCTATGCAACGAATTAGTGCACGCTCGGACCGATGAACAGGAGGTCTCTCCATTGAATATCGGCTTGTCGAGCGATGCGTGAAGCCTGACACACGGCCGCAGCCTCAGGCTGCGGAGCGGCGACGCAGGCGGATGATCAGATAGCTAATGCCCAGCAGGACAAACCAGCCGGGGGTGATCAGCAGCGCCTGGCGCGTATCCGGCTGCAGCCACAGCATCACGATGATGGCAGCGAAACCGATCAGACAGACCACGCTCATGACAACGCCCATCGGCATGCGGTAGATGGAACGGGCATGACGGTCAGGATGCTTGTGGCGGTAGGCCAGATACGAGCACAGGATGATCGACCAGATGAAGATGAACAGCAGCGACGAAATCGTCGTGGCCAGCGTAAACGCTTTCATGGCACTGGAGCTGAGCAGGCAGGCAATCGAGCCCAGCAGCAAGCAGGCACAGGAGAACAGCAACCCATTGGCGGGAATGGCAACACGCGATAGACGACCGAAGGCACGCGGGGCATCCCCCTTGTCGGCCAGCCCGTACAGCATGCGGCTCGTCGAGAAGATACCGCCATTGGCCGAAGACGCAGCAGACGTCAAAACGACGAAGTTGATGATGCTGGCCGCTGCCGGCAGCCCCAGCATGGAGAACAAGTTCACGAACGGGCTGACTTCAGGGTTGATGTTCCACCACGGCGTGATGCTCATGATGATGGCCAATGCGCACACGTAGAACATAATGATACGGATCGGAATGGCATTGATGGCCTTGGGCAGCACCGTTTCAGGGTCTTTGGCTTCTGCCGCCGCCGTTCCCACCAGCTCGATCCCCACGAACGCAAACACGGCGATCTGGAAGCCCGCAAGGAACCCGCTTATCCCCTTCGGAAAAACGCCGCGCTCCCACAAATAGGCGACAGAAGCAGGCGTTCCATCGGTCGCGGTAAAGCCAAAGCCCAGCATCCCGATACCCACCACCACAAGTGCCACAATGGCGACGATCTTGATCAGTGCGAACCAGAACTCCAGTTCACCGAACATTCTCACGGCGATGATGTTAAGCCCCATCAGCAGCCCGATGCTGCCCAGTACCGGAATGATGCTCGGCAATCCTGGCATCCAGAAATGAATGTAGTTGGTGATGGCCACCACATCGGCCATGCCGGTCACCACCCAGCAGAACCAGTAGGTCCAACCGGTGAAGAACCCCGCCCACGGCCCCAGCAGATCCGCTGCAAAATCACTGAAGGAGTTGTATTCAAGATTGCTCAGCAGCAGCTCGCCCAGTGCTCGCATGACGAAGAACAGGATGGTGCCGATAATGGCGTACACGAGCAGGATCGACGGCCCCGCCAGAGAGATGGTCTTCCCCGACCCCATGAAAAGGCCGGTCCCGATGGCGCCCCCGATAGAAATGAGCTGAATGTGACGGTTGGTCAGGGTCCTTTTCAATTCCTGCGGTGGTGCCTGATCGGCATCCACTGCAGACGATGGTCGGTCGGTCATGAGAAATCCTTGGTAACCATGCACCGGCCCGCGCAAAGCAAGGCCAGCGTTACTGGGTGAAAAAATAAGGGTAATGGCTTTCTATCATAACTGTTTCTGCCTATTGACACGCAAACGAAGTGCCAAAAGACGCGGCTTTCGCGGCCATCTGCTCCCGCGTTAGCCCGTATCGCTCAGCAAGATTGACCGTTTCATGTGCCACGACCTACAGCACCATCAACATAACCCGATGATATGGAAAGAGTAAATTAGAGAAAGGTCCCGGCGCGAGGAAAGAAAGGTACGTGCAGTGGTTCTACTGCGGTCGATACAATGAAGGCGCTCCACCTGCGCTAAACGCCTCAAAATCAATGCTCGGATACAGAAAAGGCTGCCCTTTATGGGGCAGCCTTTCGATTACACGAAGGTGAACGCATCACTGAGTGACGCGCGTCATCGAGTAGTCTTTTTTCGACAAGGTCAGCGTGATGGACTCACCGCTACCCTGTTTTTCCAGCAGCTTCAGCGTGTTGTCATCGGTACGCTGATAGTAGGATGCAGGTTCGCTATCGTCATCCGGCATCAGGTGATACACCACGGCTTTAGGATCTTCGGAAGACCCTGTCAGCACGGCGAACAGCCCTTTGACGTTGAACGTGTGGTTGCTGCGATCATCCTTGGCACCCAGATAGTTCTGCGTCAGGGTGAAGCCATCCGGCTGACCGTCCTGAGTGAAGTTGAGCGTCAGCTCGTTGCGAATGCCATCGCAGTCAGCGCACGGCGCCGTACCTGCAAAGCGCTGCTGTACGCCCGCCTTCGCTTCCTGCTGGCCGGGAGTGGCCGTCTTGCTGGCATCAGAATCACCGCCATTGCAACCGGCAATTGCCCCGATAGAAAGGCATGCCGCGACCAATGCCCCTGTGAACATCAAACGTTGTTTCGCCATGATTGCGTTATCTCCTCAAAGCAACTGCCTACAGCATTGTACCTGTTCGGCGACTCGTCAATGTCGTGAGGGGCTTTGGCAGGTCACAATTTCGTTTTACTGCCTCATTGCGCTCATCTGCTAGGCCGGAGTCTCGACCAGCAGGTGCATGTCGGACGCTTTCTTGATCGCATGCTTTGCATTGACGGCCTTGAGCTTGGACACCACGTTGCGCATATGGAACTTCACCGTACGCTCGGAGATGTTGAGAATGACGGCAATCTCTTCGTAGGTCTTGCCGATGCTCGCCCAATGCAGCACTTCATTTTCACGTTCCGACAACGGATTGCGAAGATCGCGGGCAAAGAGGAAGCCTGCTGCCCCAAAATGCGCCACGTAGCGTTCATGCGTATCGAGCAACTGCATCTGCAGATTGGCGCGAT
This sequence comes from Zymobacter sp. IVIA_12111.31 C1, assembly GCF_047495495.1. GTDB lineage: Bacteria > Pseudomonadota > Gammaproteobacteria > Pseudomonadales > Halomonadaceae > Zymobacter. Next base: position 240,207 of record NZ_CP179930.1, on the reverse strand, counting down.
TCTTGACGATGAGGTGGTTGAACATTTCAGCATCATGGCTGTGATTGCAGATGTGCAGTGTCCCCATGTTGCCGTAGTGGTCATGCACCACGAAGGTATAGCCCGCCGTAATACGGTAATGCTTGGCAATATCGAAGATGTTGCTGCATTCCTCCCCCATCGTGACGGCCGTGTCCCATGCGAACGGCGTCACCCGATGCCGCGCCGTCTCGATAACGGAGTCGATCCGGTACAGCTTTTCTGCACAGTAGCGCTAGTAGTACTCACGCGGGAAATTCGAAATGATCTCAGGTTGGACAGCCCCTTCCCGAGGCAGTGAATAGTAGGCGAATTGATCAAGGCCTAGTGCACTCAGAGCTTCGGTCAGTGTCGAAAAGATTTCTTCATAGAAGGCATCCTTGCCCGACGCATTTACTTTGTCTTCCACTTTTTCCTGCATGCCACTATCCCTTGTGCAATGTCATGAGAATCGACCGACCAGCGGTTTTTATCATTGGTAAAATATCACCTGTGACGCTCGATAAAAACCCGCATTGTTCACTCGGGAATAAAATTCAACGAACGTCTTAACCAGTACCAGTCGGGGCCCCGCGCTTTTTCTAGGCAAAATACCCACAGCAGGGTCGAGTGTTACCATATGGCACTTCCCCCCGATAAAAAACGGGGTGCCCCCTGTAAAAAGGTCGCACCCCATGTGTTCCAAAATAGCAGACGACAGCTTACCTCATCCGCAAACCTTGCACTTAATTTCCATGTTTATTAGTCCTTTACCACTGATAGCCGACCCCCACGGCACCGCCTACTTCACCCTGGGTATTGCCTGAAACCTGGCCCTTTATGATCCAGCGACCATTATCGGTCATGGTCGAAAGACCCACGGCAACGGCAGACTGGCCTTCAAACGTACCCCCTGCCGCCGACATCATGCTGCGGCCCGGCAACACGGCCTGCGGCAGCCCCGTCATCGCCATAGCCGACGCCGTACCCGCCTTGGCATGACGTTCGACCTTGTCGATACGATGATCCATAGCACTGAAACCTCGGCTCATCTGCCCCACCGTAGCGGCATCGTGCGCTTGGGTGCCGTCCGCGACATTGCTGATGGCGCGCTCGCTGCCTGCGCTGCCGACCGACACGGTATTGTCTCGGCCATCCGTAGAGGAGCCTGCTCCCAACGCAACGGAGTTCTGACCATCAGCCGTCGCATTCTGACCGAAGGCCGCACTCTGACTGCCGCTTGCGGTCGCGTTCTGGCCATAAGCTGTCGAGCCGTCACCGGAGGCCTTGGCCGCATTGCCGCCAGCGGTGCTGCCAGTGCCGGAAGCAACGGCATCCCTACCGAAAGCAGAGCTGTTATCGGAGGTCGCCTTGGCGCCATGGCCTGAGGCAGTAGACCCTGTTCCGGACGCCTGAGCATTCACGCCACTGGCCGTTGCATAGTCACCTTTCGCGGAGGAATTGGCACCGGTTGCGGTACTTTCCTTGCCGCCAGCACTGGCACCCGCACCTGTCGCAGAAGCGTTTTCACCCGTGGCTTTGGCACCATTACCCAGCGCCGTACTGTTGGTATTGGAAGCAACGCTATTAGCACCACCCGCCGTGCTACCATTGCCTATGGCGGAGGCCTTGTCACCGTTGGCCGTAGCGCCCGTACCTGACGCATTGGACCCCGCGCCTGTTGCCGAGCTGTGATCACCGGTCGCCGATGAGCTGCCGCTATCGGAATTCGAGGCCGTACTCTGCCCCAGTCCCTGCAGCGCCTGATCGACCCCAACGTACTGCTTGCCATTCAAGGTATATACCGGTACGGACAACGTACCGTCTGCGTTGACGGTAGAGCCGCCGCCAAGGCTGTTGGCAATGCTCATGTTGCTGGCATGGAGCTGACTGCCGTTGATGGCATCCTGACTCGTGCTATTGATGTCGCCGTTGGCTACCTGCATCAGCTTGCGAGCATTGCCGTCCTTGTCAGCGAAGGTCACAGTCTTACCGTTGCTGTCCTTGCCAACGGTAATGGTTGCATCGTTGCTTTCCTGCTGAACGAGGCCCGACTTCCCGCTCGCCATCTGATTGATCGCATTGGTGTTGTTCACCGTACGGTCATCAAGATTGGTCAGTGCGCCACCCACATTATTGGCCGTTGTCGTGGAGCCATCTGCGTTGTGAAGCGTATAGGAAGGCGCCGTAACCGAACCGTTATCCGCCACACTGGCCCCGCCTCCAAGCGCATTGGCTAGGCCGGTGTCCGCTGTCTGACGCTGCGTCTGCTCGCTGTGCAGCTGGCTACCGTTCACTGCCTCCTTACTGGTAGCGCTGACACTACCGTCCGAAACGCTCGTCAGCGTACGCGTGCCGCCGTTCTTGTCAGCAAACGACACTTCTGTACCGTCGGTATCCTTGCCCACCGTAATCTTCTCGCCAGCCGCAGCCTGCTGAGTCAACCCGGTCTTACCACCGGTGATATCACTAATGGCCTGGTTGGTCGCATAGAGCTGGCTACCATTCACGGCCTGCTTGCTGTCTGCCGTCACGGCACCATTGGCGACGTTGTCCAGCACGGTGCCTTTGTCACCACCTTCCAGCGATGCCTTGCTGGTATTGATGGTACCGTCAGTGTTGCGGTCGTACTTGACCGCACCAGCGTCGATGTCGCGCATCGCCTCTTCAACACGGTCAAAATTGCGGCCATTCACGCTATAACCGTACTCACCAGCGGGATTAACACGAGCCGCAATCTCACGGATCTGATCCGTATTGGTGATCGTACGACCATCAACATTGCTGAGTGCCTCACCAACGTTGCTGTAGGTCACGGCAGGCTGCTCGCCAGAGTGCTGGTTATAGGTGTGCAGCTGATACGACGGTGCCGTCACCGTACCGTCAGGGTTCAGCGTCGAACCACCACCTAGCGCATTGGCGATACTCTGATTGCCCGCGTACAGCTGGCTGCCGTTTATGGCATCGACGCTATCGGACGAGACTTTACCCGCCGAGACATTGGTCAGCGTACGCGTCTTGCCATCTTTATCAGCAAAGGTCACTTCGGTGCCGTCTGTATCTTTTGCCACCGTGATCGATTTGCCGGCGGATTCCTGCTGTACCAGACCTGTCTTACCACTGTTGATATTGTTAATCGCATCCGTGTTGCCTGCGGTGCGGGTATCCACATTGGTCAACGCATCGCCAACATTATTGGCGGTAGAGGTCGAGCCATCGGCGTTATGTACGGTATAGGTTGGGTTGGTCACCGTACCGTCATCAGCCACTTTGGAGCCACCACCCAGCGCATTCGCCAGCCCGGTATCGGCCGTCTGGCGCTGCGTCTGCTCGCTGTGCAGCTGGCTACCGTTCACCGCCTGCTTGCTGTCGGCCGCGACACTACCGGGCGCGACGTTATCCAGCGTCGTGCCTGCATCACCGCCTTCCAGGGACGCCTTGCTCTTGTCGATCGTACCATCGCTGTTGCGGTTGTATTTCACCGCCCCATCGTTCACATCCTTCAGCGCATCACCAATGTTGTTGTAGGTAGTGCCATTGTTGGCATATGTCGGTTTCGTCACCGTGCCATCAGGGTTCAGCGTCGAACCACCACCCAAGGCATTGGCAAGGCTCTCATTGCTCGCATACAGCTGGCTGCCGTTGATTGCGTCCTTACTCTCTGACGCGATCGTGCCTGCTGCTACGTTGGTCAGTTTGCGAGCATTCTTGTCCTTATCAGCAAACGACACTTCCGTACCGTCTGTATCTTTACCAACAGTGATCTTCTCGCCTGCAGCCGCCTGCTGCGTCAGCCCGGTTTTACCCCTGTTGATATTGTTAATCGCGTCTGTGTTGCCTGCGGTACGGCTATCCACATTGGTGATCGCATCGCCGACATTGTTGGCGGTAGTGGTCGACCCATCGGCGTTATGCACGGTGTAGGAAGGATTACTTACCGTCCCATCAGGGTTGACCGTTGAGCCACCACCCAACGCATTGGCAATACTCTGATTGCCTGCGTACAGCTGGCTGCCGTTTATGGCATCGACACTGTTCGACGAGACTTTACCCGCCGAGACATTGGTCAGCGTACGTGTTTTGCCATCCTTATCAGCAAAGGTGACTTCGGTGCCGTCCGTGTCTTTTGCCACCGTGATCGGTTTGCCAGCGGATGCCTGCTGTACCAGACCGGTCTTACCACTGTTGATATTGTTAATCGCGTCTGTGTTGCCTGCAGTGCGGGTATCCACGTTGGTCAACGCATCACCAACATTATTGGCGGTAGTGGTCGACCCATCCGCGTTATGTACGGTGTAGGTTGGATTGGTCACCGTACCGTCATCAGCCACTTTGGAACCACCACCCAGCGCATTCGCCAGCCCAGTATCGGCTGTCTGGCGCTGTGTCTGCTCGCTGTGCAGCTGGCTACCGTTCACCGCCTGCTTGCTGTCAGCCGCGACACTACCGGGCGCGACGTTATCCAGCGTTGTGCCAGCGTCACCGCCTTCCAGGGACGCCTTGCTCTTGTCAATAGTGCCATCGCTGTTGCGGTTGTATTTCACCGCCCCATCGTTCACATCCTTCAGCGCATCACCGATGTTGTTGTAGGTGGTGCCATTGTTGGCGTATGTCGGCTTCGTCACTGTGCCATCAGGGTTCAGCGTCGAACCACCCCCCAAGGCATTGGCAAGGCTCTCATTGCTCGCATACAACTGGCTGCCGTTGATTGCATCCGTGCTCTCTGACGCGATCGTGCCTGCTGCTACGTTGGCCAGTTTGCGAGCAACATTGTTCTTATCAGCGAACGACACTTCCGTACCGTCCGTATCCTTACCGACAGTGATCTTCTCGCCCGCAGCCGCCTGCTGTGTCAGACCGGTCTTACCACTGTTGATATTGTTAATCGCGTCTGTGTTGCCTGCGGTGCGGGTATCCACGTTGGTCAACGCATCACCAACATTATTAGCGGTAGTGGTCGAGCCATCGGCGTTATGTACGGTATAGGTTGGATTGGTCACCGTACCGTCATCAGCCACTTTGGAACCACCACCCAGCGCATTCGCCAGCCCAGTATCGGCCGTCTGGCGCTGTGTCTGCTCGCTGTGCAGCTGGCTACCATTCACCGCCTGCTTGCTGTCGGCCGCGACACTACCGGGCGCGACGTTATCCAGCGTCGTGCCAGCGTCACCACCTTCCAGAGACGCCTTGCTCTTGTCGATCGTACCATCGCTGTTGCGGTTGTATTTCACCGCCCCATCGTTCACATCCTTCAGCGCATCACCGATGTTGTTGTAGGTGGTGCCATTGTTGGCATATGTCGGCTTCGTCACCGTGCCATCAGGGTTCAGCGTCGAACCACCACCCAAGGCATTGGCAAGGCTCTCATTGCTCGCATACAACTGGCTGCCGTTGATTGCATCCGTGCTCTCTGACGCGATCGTGCCTGCTGCTACGTTGGTCAGTTTGCGAGCAGCATTGTTCTTATCAGCGAACGACACTTCCGTACCGTCCGTATCCTTACCGACAGTGATTTTCTCGCCCGCGGCGGCCTGCTGCGTCAGCCCGGTCTTACCGCTGTTGATATCATTGATCGCAGTGGTGTTGCCTGCGGTGCGGTTATCCACATTAGTGATCGCATCACCAACGTTATTGGCGGTAGCGGTCGAGCCATCGGCGTTATGCACGGTGTAGGAAGGATTACTTACCGTCCCGTCAGGATTGACGGTTGAGCCACCACCCAACGCATTCGCTACGCTGCTGCTAGTGCCGTAGAGCTGACTGCCATTGATCGCCTGCTTGCTTGACGAAGACACCGTGCCGTTGGCGACATTATCCAACGTGGTGCCATTACTGCCGCCTTCCAGTGTGGCCTTGTCCTTGTTGATGCTGCCGTCGCTGCCGCGCTCATACTTCACGGCACCGCTGTTCACATCGCTTAGCGCCTCGGCCACATTATTGAAGGACTTGTTGTTATTGGTGTAGGTCGGCGCGGTCACCGTGCCGTCATCGGCCACTGCCGCACCGCCACCCAGTGCCGTTGCTAGGCCGTTATCCGCCGTACGACGCTGCGCCTGCTCGGTGTAGAGCTGCCCACCGTTCACGGCGTCAGTGCTATTCGGAGCGAGCGTACCGGCCGTCACATTGGTGAGCTTACGCGTGCCACTGTTCTTATCAGCAAACGACACTTCCGTACCGTCCGTATCCTTACCAACAGTGATCTTCTCGCCCGCAGCCGCCTGCTGCGTCAGCCCGGTTTTACCGCTGTTGATATCATTGATCGCAGTGGTGTTGCCTGCGGTGCGGTTATCCACATTGGTGATCGCATCACCGACATTGTTGGCGGTAGTGGTCGAGCCATCGGCGTTATGCACGGTGTAAGAAGGATTACTTACCGTCCCATCAGGGTTGACGGTTGAGCCACCACCCAACGCATTCGCTACGCTGCTGCTAGTGCCGTAAAGCTGGCTGCCGTTGATCGCCTGCTTGCTTGAGGAAGACACCGTGCCGTTAGCGACGTTATCCAACGTGGTGCCATTACTGCCGCCTTCCAGTGTGGCCTTGTCCTTGTTGATGCTGCCGTCGCTGCCGCGCTCATACTTCACAGCACCGCTGTTCACATCGCTTAGCGCCTCGGCCACATTATTGAAAGACTTGTTGTTATTGGTGTAGGTCGGCGCCGTTACGCTGCCGTCATCGGCCACTGCCGCACCGCCACCCAGTGCCGTTGCTAGGCCGTTATCCGCCGTACGACGCTGTGCCTGCTCGGTGTAGAGCTGCCCACCGTTCACGGCGTCAGTGCTATTCGAAGCGAGCGTACCTGCCGTCACATTGGTGAGCTTACGCGTGCCACTGTTCTTATCAGCAAACGACACTTCCGTACCGTCCGTATCCTTACCGACAGTGATCTTCTCGCCCGCAGCCGCCTGCTGCGTCAGCCCGGTCTTACCGCTGTTGATATCATTGATCGCAGTGGTATTGCCTGCGGTGCGGTTATCCACATTAGTGATCGCATCACCAACGTTATTGGCGGTAGCGGTCGAGCCATCGGCGTTATGCACGGTGTAGGAAGGATTACTTACCGTCCCGTCAGGATTGACGGTTGAGCCACCACCCAACGCATTCGCTACGCTGCTGCTAGTGCCGTAGAGCTGACTGCCATTGATCGCCTGCTTGCTTGACGAAGACACCGTGCCGTTGGCGACATTATCCAACGTGGTGCCATTACTGCCGCCTTCCAGTGTGGCCTTGTCCTTGTTGATGCTGCCGTCGCTGCCGCGCTCATACTTCACGGCACCGCTGTTCACATCGCTTAGCGCCTCGGCCACATTATTGAAGGACTTGTTGTTATTGGTGTAGGTCGGCGCGGTCACCGTGCCGTCATCGGCCACTGCCGCACCGCCACCCAGTGCCGTTGCTAGGCCGTTATCCGCCGTACGACGCTGCGCCTGCTCGGTGTAGAGCTGCCCACCGATCACGGCGTCAGTGCTATTCGAAGCGAGCGTACCTGCCGTCACATTAGTCAGCTTACGCGTGCCACTGTTCTTATCAGCAAACGACACTTCCGTACCGTCCGTATCCTTACCGACAGTGATCTTCTCGCCCGCGGCGGCCTGCTGCGTCAGCCCGGTTTTACCACTGTTGATATCATTGATCGCAGTGGTGTTGCCTGCGGTGCGGTTATCCACATTGGTGATCGCGTCACCGACGTTACCCGCATTGGTCGTCGTACCGTCGGCGTTATGTACGGTATAGGAAGGATGACTTACCGTCCCGTCAGGGTTGACCGTTGAGCCGCCACCCAACGCATTCGCCACGCTGCTGCTAGTGCCGTAGAGCTGACTGCCATTGATCGCCTGCTTGCTTGAGGAAGACACTGTGCCGTTAGCGACATTATCCAACGTGGTGCCGTTACTGCCGCCTTCCAGTGTGGCTTTGTCCTTGTTGATGCTGCCGTCGCTGCCGCGTTCGTACTTCACGGCACCGCTGTTCACATCGCTTAACGCCTCGGCCACGTTATTGAAGGACTTGTTGTTATTGGTGTAGGTCGGCACGGTCACCGTGCCGTCATCGGCCACTGCCGCACCGCCACCCAAAGCCGTTGCCAAGCCGTTATCCGCCGTACGACGCTGTGCCTGCTCGGTGTAGAGCTGCCCACCGTTCACGGCGTCAGTGCTATTCGAAGCAACCGCACCGGCCGTCACATTAGTCAGCTTACGCGTGCCACTGTTCTTATCAGCAAACGACACTTCCGTACCGTCTGTATCCTTACCAACAGTGATCTTATCGCCCGCGGCGGCCTGCTGCGTCAGCCCGGTCTTACCGCTGTTGATATCATTGATCGCAGTGGTGTTGCCTGCGGTGCGGTTATCCACATTAGTGATCGCATCACCAACGTTATTGGCGGTAGCGGTCGAGCCATCGGCGTTATGCACGGTGTAGGAAGGATTACTTACCGTCCCGTCAGGATTGACGGTTGAGCCACCACCCAACGCATTCGCTACGCTGCTGCTAGTGCCGTAGAGCTGACTGCCATTGATCGCCTGCTTGCTTGACGAAGACACCGTGCCGTTGGCGACATTATCCAACGTGGTGCCATTACTGCCGCCTTCCAGTGTGGCTTTGTCCTTGTTGATGCTGCCGTCGCTGCCGCGCTCATACTTCACGGCACCGCTGTTCACATCGCTTAGCGCCTCGGCCACATTATTGAAGGACTTGTTGTTATTGGTGTAGGTCGGCGCCGTCACCGTGCCGTCATCGGCCACTGCCGCACCGCCACCCAGTGCCGTTGCTAGGCCGTTATCCGCCGTACGACGCTGTGCCTGCTCGGTATAGAGCTGCCCACCGTTCACGGCGTCAGTGCTATTCGAAGCGAGCGTACCTGCCGTCACATTAGTCAGCTTACGCGTGCCATTGTTCTTGTCAGCAAACGAGACTTCCGTGCCGTCTGTATCTTTACCGACAGTGATCTTCTCGCCCGCGGCGGCCTGCTGCGTCAGCCCGGTTTTACCGCTGTTGATATTGTTGATCGCGTCTGTGTTGCCTGCGGTGCGGTTATCCACATTGGTGATCGCATCACCGACGTTACCCGCATTGGTCGTCGTGCCATCGGCGTTATGTACGGTATAGGAAGGATTACTTACCGTCCCATCAGGGTTGACCGTTGAGCCGCCACCCAACGCATTCGCCACGCTGCTGCTAGTGCCGTAGAGCTGACTACCGTTGATCGCCTGCTTGCTTGAGGAAGACACTGTGCCGTTGGCGACGTTATCCAACGTGGTGCCGTTACTGCCGCCTTCCAGTGTGGCTTTGTCCTTGTTGATGCTGCCGTCGCTGCCGCGTTCATACTTCACGGCACCACTGTTCACATCACTCAAGGCATCCGCTACGTTATTGAAGGACTTGTTGTTATTGGTATAGGTCGGCGCCGTATAGGTACCGGAAGACGCATCGAATGCTGCGCCACCGCCCAGGCTTGTCACTACAGCGTTGCCCACATATTTCAGCTGGCGAACGTTGACTGCATCGGTATCCTGGGTACCACCCGCCACATTAACAATCTGGCGTTCGTTATCCGTAGAACCAACGGATACAGCACCTTTCGTAGACGCAACAGACGTGCCAGAAAAGGCCTCGTTGGAGCCGCCTAGGCCAGCGCGGTTTGCGTTTGCACCTTCACCCAATGCCACACCGCTGGTCACCGAGCTTTTCGTACCTTTACCCAGCGCAATAGCGCTTTCACCCGACGCGGTACTGGTATTGCCGATAGCAACAGTATCCGCTTCAGCCGCATTGGCGCCTTGGCCCAGAGCCATCGCCCCGGTTTCGGTCGCCTGCGCGCCCTGCCCTACCGCCAAGGCATTCTGCTTGCTGGCCGCTGAGCTATCACCCAAGGCAATGGCACTGACATCACTGGCGGCCGCGTTATATCCGGCCGCAAGGGCGTGGCTACCTTCGCTGCGCGCGTTACGCCCGAGCGATGTTGCGCTTTCCCCAGAGGCCTGACTGCCTGCCCCTACACTTGTCGAGTTGACGCCTGACGCATTGGCCGAAGAACCGGCAGCCAAGCTGGACTCACCGGAAGCCGCGGCAGAAGTGCCCAGCGCGGTACTGCTTGCGCCACTTGCAATAGCATTTGATCCTACGGCAGCCGCATTGGCCTGAGACGCCGCCGCCTTGTAGCCTCCCGCAAACGATTGAGTGCCTGTCGCCGCCGCATAGTTACCGATGGCTGCCCCGAAGTCGCCTTTGGCAGAGCTGTCTTCGCCGATAGTCACTGTGTAGTTGCCAATACCCTTGGCATCATAACCAATGGATACCGCAGACAGACCCGAAGCGGCCGCGTTCTTGCCCAGAGCAATGGTGTTCTTGTTGGAAGCGGCGGTATTCGTACCCAGCGCCGTTGCGTACTGCGCGGTCGCCTGTGCCCCCGAACCGATCGCCATGGCATCCGGCGCAGAAGCCTTCGTACCCAAGGTCGCATCTTTGGTTATACGGTCACTGTCATTGGTAGAGGTACTGGCCGGACTCTGTTCTGACGGCGCACCGATGGCAATGCTTCGCCGCCCAGATGCCGTCGCCGACAGCCCCACCGCAACCGCCTGCTGATCGGTAGCGGTTGCCACGTTACCAATGGCCGTACTGCTATAGCCGCTGGCTTTGCTATCCTTGCCTTCAGCAAAAGAGTAAGCACCCGAGGCATTGCTTGAAGCCCCCAGCGCATTGGCATAGGTAGCCCCAGCGCTGCTGTTGGCCCCGATTGCACTGGAATAGGTGCCAGAAGCCTTGCTGCTGGTGCCTAATGCGATCGTATTATCCGTACTGGCAGCGGCTGACTTACCAACACTGATGCTGTTCAGGCCACTGGCTGCGGAGCTGTCTCCCAAAGCCGTTGCACTGGTATTCGTCGCCTGAGCGGCATTGCCCAAGGCCGTGGCGTTGCCGGCATTAGCCACAGCACTCTTACCGCCACTGAAACTATTTGTCCCGCTGGCAGAAGTACTATCGCCTATCGCCGTAGCGCTGGCATTAGATGCCCTCGCACTATTACCCACGGCTGTTGAATTATCAGATTGCGCCGCTGCGCTTTTCCCTATTCCGGTACTGTTGGCGCCACTTGCCGTGGCGATATCGCCATAGGCAGCGGCACTGCTGCCAGAAGCGCTTGCGCTGTTACCCACGGCGGTTGCATTGCTATTACTAGACGTGGCACCGGTCCCAATCGCAACAGCATTAACTTTAGAAGCCGAAGACGTTTGCCCGATAGCAGTAGCTGAATCTCCAGTGCTACGCGCAGCCGTACCTAGAGCAATAGCGTCTACGCCCGAAGACTGCGTGTTTTGAGTCATGTCCTGATTGGCACTACCACTTGTATTGGGACTGCCGATAGCGATTGCACGCAACCCCGTAGCTGCTGAAGAGTTGCCCATAGCAAGTGTCATATCTGCGGATGCAGTAGAAACTGACCCAAATGCCATTGAGGACAAGCCATTTGCATATGCTAGGCGTCCCATTGCCATGCTGAGAACCCCCTCGCTTAATGCGGCGGGCCCTACCGCAACAGAGCTATCTCCTCGAGCTTCAGAAGCTGCGCCAATTGCAGTACCCAGAACAGACGACGTAGTGTTTGCATTAGAACCTATGGCGACACCTGCATCTCCAGCTTTGGCATTGTCACCGATAGCCACCGCATAATTGTTTAAATTGGTAACAGATGTGGTAGTGCCTTGACCGTCTTTTCTGTTATTGACAAGGTACCAACCTTTACTATTGCTTGCCGATGCAGCTCTAGGGCTATCAGCATGTGCAACCACGATATTTTTACAATCAGCACCTGAAGTGCACAAAGGCACTTCATATTTTGTTGTCTGCGTTGCATACGCCAAAGGAGCAATCGACATAATGACCCCACCTATCAGCGAGATCAGTAAATAAGGCGCCTGCCATAAGCGGCGTGCCTGACCCAAGGACACCGACTCAGCCCCTCGGCGCGATGCTAGCTCTGACACTGCCACCCATGCACCTAGCGCACTATTCCAAATTACCCGATATACCTTATTCATCCCTTGGTCCTCTATGATCAATCCGTTGATCTTTTTTTCTGCTTCGCTGCAATGGCCAGCCCGGTCGAAAAGGGAACGGCAAGACGCGTGTCCCCAAGGACACGCGAAGGCCAACAAGTAAGTTCACAGTGGTGACAGCAGAAAAGCATGCTGATAAGCAATGCAGGAAATGCTTGAGGCTAAAGGCAAAAAATTACAAAAAATGCAAGACAATGCCTTGTTTACCCAATAATTCAAAAGATAGTCACAATCATTGCCGTTTCAAGAAGCAAGGCATGAAACGAGCAAAAGGTTGAAAAAAAGTAGACGATTATTTAATTAATCGTTATCTGCGCCCTGCCGATAAGCATTCTTGGACGAGAACCCACGCCACCATTAACATGATGAAAAACAAGGGAAAAATAAAAATAGACGCTGTTTATAATGTAGCCTTTACTGGACATAACCTACTGTTTAAGCAGTTATTATCTCGAAAGAAGGCAATGTATTGGAAAAGCGAACAATCAACTTAAAGTTGAATTGGCGTGAATAAAAAGACATACAGAAAGGAAGCCGAACACCACACGGCACTTCCGAGACGTGCCATGCTCTAATACGAAAGTACTGCGATTACAGCGATAGCCGTTTGACGTGATGTAGGCTCGGCCAGCAAGGCCGTGCCACATGTAGAGGAGATGGACAGATGAAGAAAATACTCGTTGCTGCCGTTTGCCTGGCTGGCGCATTTTCACTGGGTGCTCAAGCATGCCCTCCTGGAACGCATCCAGTAGGCGGCACTGGTCCTCACCATAAAGGTGGCACTTGCGTTGCCAACCATCAGAAAACACCTGCACGCCCGCATCACGAAGCCAAACCGGCCAAGAAACCGCATGCCGAAGCGCCGCAACATCAGAACAAGGCACCTGCACCGGAACGCAACCGCGCACAGCAGCAGCCTGAACAGCCGCCAGTCAACGGCCCTGTAGATCAGGCTCCGGGGCGCTAAGCCCACGGGATCTCGCACCCTCGGGCGCGAACGCATCCGCAGCGAAAAGCAGGCATTACGCCTGCTTTTCTTTTTTTACAGCTACATAGCGTTATCCAGCAGCGTCAGCGAGTGGCGCAGCATCTTGCGCAATGGGGTAGGAAACGGCTTCTGGGACGTGTCCGGCACCGAAGACGGCGAGCGTTCGCTGCCGGGCAAGTGAACGGGCACGTTGATGCGCGTTCTGACATCGGGCCGCTGTTGGTTGTTACCGACCTGCAGCAGAAGACGGCTGGAGAAGGTCGCTTGAGGCAACGGATGCTTCAAGTAAAGGTCAATCGGCAGCAGTATCATTACCGGCGCGCGATAGTCTTGGCTCGGTGCATTGCGCCAGTGCCGACAGCCCCACTCATCATGATGATCGCAAATGCGAAGCAGCGAGAAAGTAGGCATGTGCTGATCGCTTTTCAATACGTGCAGCCGTTTGCCCATGGGGTAGATCGAGCGCCCATGATCCACGGAAATCTCCAGATCCATGGCGTTCAGCGCCGGATCCTGCCAAGCAGGATCAAGATAGACATGGAGCGCCTGAGAAGACTGCTGCTCCGCTGCCAGCTCGCCCCCTCGTTCATCACTCCACGCACATTCGATAGGCACATCCATGTGAATGTGCCAGATCAGACCGCTACCGCGCTCCTTATCTCTGTAATGCAGCGGCAACTCACCCTCATAAGCGTGAGTACTCTCCGCCGTCGGTAATTCTCCGCGTTGCAGACACACTAATGCCTGGGCATGCCCGGACATCAACACGGCCACCAGCAGCAGTATGCCTAGCCACACACTAGACACATGAAAACCTCGCATTCTTACACCTGTGTACATAGTTCTTCCCGTTCAGGTGTGAAGAGCAGCAATAAGAGATAGCACGAGGAGACATTGCCTCTGCCATTCATCAGAAAGCGCCATACTCTTCAGGAAGAAAATTGATTATTTCCCTACAAGCAACAACCCTGAAATGCCCGCACTCGCCTATTCTCCTATCGGCAGCAGTGTCCGTTCTGCTGTGAACCTGTTTGCTACTCCCACTATTTCTATGGAGAACAAACAAGTACCACGTCGATGCAGGCCGTTGATATCCTTCAGAATCGTATACCCCACGTTTACAATCATCTTCACAGTCAACGCACAAAAAATCTGCTACCCACCACGGGCAGATGGCACCTGTCACCCCAGATAAATGGCACGCGAAGAAGCACGGCGCCCCAAAGGACCCGTGCGGAAGATGTCTGAAAGCTAGGCGTCTTGCCCGCCGCTACCCGTCGACACGATCCATGGACGGGCGCGGACAAGACACCGATGCACGCTCAGCGTGCGTGTATGACAGAGACCGTGTTGCCGCCATAGTCGTTGATCGTTTCGACCTGCAGATCGTCACGCTTGACGGCGCGTACCGTCGGCTCTGTCTTGAAATCATGGGCGCTGAAAGGCGACACCATGCCGATATCTCGCGAAATCGGCCGAAGCCCCTTAGCGTCCATGATCTGGTTGACCGACACGTGGAAGGGTGTCGGATTGCTGAGTCGGATGGCGGGACCCACCTGCTGCCATACCAGTTGACGCGGCGCACTATCGGCACGTCCGCTCAACCCTTTCGGGCGAAAGAACACCTTAATGCGCGTACGAATGGCGAACTGCACATAGTTGCTGTCCGGACTGGTCGGATCCGGCGGAATATCCATAACGTTGAGATAGAACACTGACTCCCGATCGGTCGGCAGCGGATCGCCATTCCAAGCGATCTTCAATGCCTGCGACATGCCCCCATTGACGCGAGCAACAGGCGGTATCAGAGAGAACGGCACGTCTTCTTCATCCGGAATGGAATCAGGATTGCCATTGTCGATCCACGACTGCATCAATGAGGGCTGGTTACCCTCATTGGTGACATTGACCGTCACATCGCGCGAGGCACCGTTGTAGATGACGCGCGTCGTGTTGATGACGAGATTTGCCTCTGCATAACCCGTCATCAGAAGCAAAAATACACCGCTTATCTTCAATAAAGTCGACAGATAGGACTGATAACATCCCCCTCTAACGCCGATCATGACTGTATCCCTTGCTTAAGCGCAGTCGCCGGCAACGACGCTTGGCATCGTTACCGGCTCTGACATGTTTCATATCAGTTATAGCTGAGTGCATACGTCACCAAGGTCCTGACACCCCCTGCGCGCGTCTCGTCATTACCCGTTTTGTAGTAATTGGCGTAGAAGCGCAGAGGCTGAGGAGTCTTGGCCGTCGATGACGCCGTGATCCGCGTGTCATACGGCGTATTCAACTTGATCAGTTCGTCAGGGTGGCCCTGTTCGGTGATCGCAATGCCGATGTTGCTGGGACGCCCATCCCGTGTCGGCATCTCGTTGCGCAGATACTTGCCGTCGGACGAGATCTGCGGGCCACTGAAGGACATACGAATGGTCGGCGACCATCCTGATCGCGCACTGCCGGCCTGAGCACAGTCGGAAAGATCAAGCTGGAACGGCTGACGGTTGACGGGAATTAGCCCGCGCTGCGTCATCGTATTTGCCTGCTCCACACTGATAGGCGGCAACGATACTGTCAGGCTGCTGCTGTTGTGACCGTTGATCGTGCACGTTGTATCGGTCACCGCACCCTGGAACGTAATCGTTCCCCCGCCGAGAACACCTTCCGCTGCTGCCGCGATCGGCATTGCAAGGCTTAATGTGGAAACTGCTGCCGCAATAGTCATGCTGGATGTCTTCATGGCCCGTTTTCACCTCGGATGTACTGTAACTTACTGTAATCAAAAGGAAAGATAGATTCCTTGTCAGCGATTCCAGTGGTTAACGCTTGCCATACCCTGCTTGCCGTTAGCCGGCGTCTAGATCGACCACCCTCATAACCATATGAAACACTTATTTTCACATAGTTACAATTGAGGTGCGAATACTCCAAGGAATTCAACCTGAATTTCCTTTTTTTCGATAACATCATGTAATTACTAGTTAGCACCAACTACTAGCCCCCGCCTTTTCAATACTTGTTTGCTGCTCTTTTTTTACCAATAGTATCTTCTGGACTAAAAATCCAGCAGCAGCCAAAACCCGCTGAAAACACGGGAATTAGCGACTTGCCATCCATTTATTTACGGCCAGTGACAGCGTTTCCTGAAATTATCGAAACAAGGCGGGGGATAGGAAAAATAAATTAAAAGCAGCTCTGGAATATATGAAAAGGGGGTGCTAGCAAGCCGCATTGAAAAAAGCAAAAAAATGTCAAAAGTAATACTTTATATTTATACGAAAACTCGTTAAAACACGTTAATTATCCCGTAACAAAATGCCCCCTGGATAAATATGGCAAAAATAAGAATACTTCTTTAAAGTTGATATATCACATGTAAATCCACGTATATAGCTATGCTAGTATCCCTAAGACGGTACGTTTAGAACGAAAGATAACTCCAGGTACGGTGGGAGATATCTCCAAAGTAAGTTCTTACAACTGCGTCCCGTTATCATTCAAGGATTTGTCAGAGACGATATCTCGGAGAACAGCAAGATGCAGTTCATACGTATATGTCTTCATGCCTGCGACAACAGCAAATTAGATAAAACGCATGAAATACGATGACCTGCCGATAAATCATCCGGGCTTAGGTCTAACACCCTTGTGAAACACCAAACATTCGTCCTCGGGCGGCCAACGTATTCCACTCTTGTTCTGTACGCATTCGTTAACCGAAACCGCGTCCGACATTCTTATCGGCCAGCCACGAGGGAGACTTCAGCGATGCCCTTTTCCTGCATTGCAACCGTCTCAAGCGAACAGCACACATGCGAAGCAGCGTCATTCCGAGGGAAAGAATGCAGATGACACTCGTAGACTGGTCGTCAGCTTGCCGTTGCACGTCCAGCACTTGATTCCAAGACGGCACGGACGCGCATGACTGCACAGGGATACAGCATTGACGCTGAAAGTGCAGAACACGCCTTCAGGCAACACCATACGGTTTCATACGGCAGTGGATCGATAACCATGCTTGGCATGATGAAACAGATACGCAGAACCCAAAGCACCATGGAGGCGATTCAGCGCGCCACGATGGTGATGGAAATGACTCCTCAGGGATACATCACGAGCGTCAACGCCAATTATCAGCGTTTCATGGGCTATGATGCGTCGCAGCTGCTCGATCACCACCATGCCGTACTGTGCAGTGACAGCTATGCGCGTCACCGCGCCTACTACGCATTCTGGCAGCAGCTCAGCAAAGGCGTGAGCATCTCAGGGCATTTCCAGCGTCAGACACAGTCAGGCCGCATGGTCTGGCTGCAGGCGGCCTATACGCCCATTCTCGATTCTCACGGGCAGGTCACGCGCATCATCAAGATCGCCACACCGCTGTCCGAACAGCTGGCACCCGTTATGGCTCCGCCACTGCAGGAAGAAAACGAAGTGTCCGCGCACGCCATGGCGACGCTGACGCTATCGCCGTCAGGGGTCATCATCGACGCCAACGAGCAGTTCATGCAGGTGATGGGGTATACGCGAGATCAGCTGATAGGAACGCCGCATACGGAGCTGTTCATTCCAGAAGCCGGTCGTCTCCATGATGATTTCTGGACGTCGCTGTCCCATAACGACTCCATGACGGGCTGCTTCCGCTACCTGCACGCGCACGGTCACGTACTGAGCCTCTGTGCCGCCTATGTGCCGGTCAAAAACGAGCAAGGGCAGATCATGTCATTCATGGTCGTGGGGCATCACGCCTGCATTTCAGAAACGCCGGGCTCGGAGGAGCACCTTCACCACAAGCGTCATCCTCTGCTGGACGATACGCAGCAGATGCAGAACGAACTGCAGAGCCTGATGCAGCAGGCATCTACCCTGTCACGCCGCATTCATCATATGGCGCAACAGGCCAACGTGCTGTCCATCAACTCGTCGGTGGACGCCCTGCGCAACAACGAGCAGGGACGCGAGCTCGCCCAGATATCGCAAGCCATGCGCCGCCTGTCGTCCCATACGGCAGACAATATGCACAGCGTTGCCCACGACATCACTGTGCTGTCCCAGCTGCTGCGCCACGCATCAATCGAAGCCGTGCAGCCAGAAAAGGAAGCGGCCAAGGCAGAAGCCCCCAGCATGAGCGCAGAAGAGCTAATCCAGCGTGTGGCCGATACGCTGAGCCTTGCATCACAGCGCCCCCATACGCGCTACGTGACCTGACTGCTAGCAACTTCCATCCTTTCTTTCAATATTCAAGGAGCGTCGAACGACGCCCCTTTTTCTTTATCTTATACCTTGTTGGTAACGCTCAGGATGCGTAAACGCCATGCATTCAGCCTCTCCCTATTGCATTGCATGGGGCTATTTCTACTTATTGTCTTGACATGTCGGCAAGGATTCATGAGCAATTCATGCTGACATATTGTATTGTTTAGACTCTTTTTGAAATTTATCCTTTTGATGAAACATCGTTAAAGGTATCCACGGACATCCGAAAAGGATTCAATAGAAAAGGACGGTGCTGAAATGGATTCAAAAAAACGGGCCGGGGAAGTCATCGATAGAATCAAGGCGGTGCTGAATCTGCGCAGCGATCGCGAAATGGCACGTCATTTCGGATACGGCACGACCAGTATCACCAGCAAGCGTCAGCGTGGCAGCGTGCCTTACGAGGAGTGCGTACTGCTGGCGGAAACCCAAGGCATTGACCTGAACTGGCTGGTGCTCGGCAAGGGCGTATCGCCACTGGAAGGGCGCGGCACACCGCCTGGCATTATTACGCTGAACGGCACCCAACTGCCGCCCGACAGGGAATATGCCGCCATTGATCTTTACGATATCGACGCCGCGGCAGGCAACGGCCGCCTGCTCGAACATGAACAGGTAGAGTCCACGGTGTATTTCGAACGGGCACTGCTTGAGGAACGCGGCCTCTGCGCTGATACCCTGATCGGAGCTCGCGTCAGCGGCGATTCGATGAACGACACACTGAAGGACGGCGACCGCGTGCTGGTCGACCGCACCCAGGTAAAACCGGATGGTGTCTTCCTGTTCCGGATGGATGATGAGCTACGCATCAAGCGTTTGCAGCGTGCAGCGGGAGGGGCTCTGCGCATACTGAGCGACAACAGCCGCTACTCCGCCGAACTGGTGCGTCCCGAAGAACTGGACAAGATCGAGATCATTGGACGCTGTGAAGTCGTCATTGGCCGGATCATCTGACATGGCCTCAGCGCCAGCCCCGCGCGACCGCTTTTCATCCGATAGCAAACTGCCGGACAGCCCCTTCAAAGGCTATCCGGCAGCGGGTAGAGCGCACGCATAGAAGAATGGCG
This sequence comes from Zymobacter sp. IVIA_12111.31 C1, assembly GCF_047495495.1. Lineage (GTDB taxonomy): Bacteria > Pseudomonadota > Gammaproteobacteria > Pseudomonadales > Halomonadaceae > Zymobacter. The sequence continues at coordinate 220,837 of NZ_CP179930.1, read as the reverse complement.
CGTCGGTCAGTCGGCGTGGGTCTCGTTCGAGCGGCTGAAGCGATGGCGCAGAAACTCAATGACGGCCGGCAGAATCGACACCACGATGATGCCAACGATTACCAGCTTGAGATTACCCTGAACCCACGGGGTCCCACCAAAGAAGTAGCCCGCATAGGTCAGTAGAAGCACCCACATCACCGCCCCGATGACGTTATAGGCCAAGAAGCGGCTATAGCGCATGCCCCCCATGCCCGCCACGAAAGGCGCAAAGGTACGCACGATGGGCACGAAACGAGCAATGATGATGGTCTTGCCGCCGTGGCGTTCATAAAACGCCTGCGTGCGTTCCAGATGCTTGCGCTTGAACAGCTTGGCATTGGGATTGCTGAACAGCCTTTCACCGAAGAAATGCCCGATGGCATAGTTGACCGCATCCCCCAGCACGGCAGCGCCCAGCATCAGCAACACCATCAGGTGGATGTTGAGGCCGTTGTCGGGACGTGCCGCCAGAGTGCCCGCCATGAACAGCAGCGAATCACCCGGTAGGAACGGCGTAACCACCAGCCCCGTTTCGCAGAACAAAATGGCGAACAGAATAGCGTACGTCCAGACACCGTAGTCAGCGACCAGCTGGGTCAGGTGGACGTCGATATGCAGGATAAAATCCAACAGCATGTGAAGATAGCTCATGGCGTCTCCGAGTCATGAACATGACAGAATGAACAGCAGGACGGAAAGGCCAGACCTGCTTCGTGTGTTCTCACGTAAGTAGCGATGCTTACCTGACACCAAGACGCTGACGAATGGCAGCCTCGATGCCTTCAGCATCCAGCCCACAGTCGTGCAGCAGCTCCGCAGACGTGCCCTGATCGACAAACGTGTCGGGCAACCCCAGCATCAACAGCTCAGCAGATGACGTCTGTTCGGCCAGTACGGCAGCAACGCTACTTCCCGCACCCCCGATCAATGCGTTCTCTTCCAGCGTCACCAGCAACTCATGCTGCGCCGCGGCCTCAAGAACAGCGTCTCGATCCAAGGGTTTGATGAAACGCATATCGATCAGGGTGGCATCCAATGCTTCCGCAACGGCACGCGCGGGCGTGACCATGCTACCGAATGCCAGCAGTGCAACGCGCTTGCCCTCACGCAGCAGACGCGAGCGCCCTATCGGCAGCACATCCAGATCGTGAGATATGGCTGCCCCAGGACCAACACCGCGCGGATAGCGCACCACGGCAGGCCCTTCGAAGCGATAGGCTGTCGTCAACATCCGGCGACATTCGGCTTCATCACTCGGCGCCATCAGCACAATACCCGGCACGCAGTTCAGGAAGGAGATATCCAGCGCACCGTGATGCGTCGGCCCGTCTTCGCCGACTAGCCCGGCACGGTCTACTGCGAACGTCACATCCAGTCCCTGTACTGCCACATCGTGAATCAGCTGATCGTAGCCGCGCTGCAGGAACGTCGAATAGATGGCCACGACAGGTTTCAGCCCTTCACAGGCCATTCCCGCGGCCAGCGTGACCGCATGCTGTTCGGCGATAGCGACATCAAAATAGCGTGAGGGATACTGCTGTGCGAAATGCACGAGGTCAGAGCCTTCCTTCATCGCGGGTGTGATCGCCATCAGGCGGGCATCCGCCTGTGCCATGTCGCAGACCCACTCACCAAAGACCTGACAGTACTTCAGGCGTGGAACGCTCGGGCGCGCCTTGGGCGACTCCAGTTTGGTAATGGCATGATAGCCCACCGGATCCTGCTCTGCGGGCAGGAAGCCACGCCCCTTACGTGTCACCACGTGCAGGAACTGTGGTCCTTTGCTGCTACGCAGACGCGTCAGTACCTGATGCAGGGCCGTCAGATCGTGTCCGTCGATCGGGCCGGTATATGTGAAGCCCATTTCCTCGAACAGCGTGGAAGGACTTAGTAGCCCTTTGACGTGCCCTTCGGTCATGCGGGCAATATCCAGCGCCCCCGGCAACTTCGACAAAACCTTACGGCCATGATCGCGCAGCGCGGCATAAGGGGAACTGGTAAGAATCTTGGACAGATAGGTGGCCAGTCCGCCAATGTTCTGTGAGATCGACATCTCGTTGTCGTTCAGCACCACCAGCATATTGGCCCCTTCATGCCCGGCATGCGCCAGCGCCTCGAAGGCCATACCGGCGGTCAATGCGCCATCACCGATAACGGCACAGACCTGTCGCTGCTCGCCCTTGGCACGTGCGGCCAGCGCCATGCCCAGCGCGGCGGAAATTGACGTGCTGGAGTGCCCGACGCCGAAGGCATCGTATTCAGACTCGCTGCGCTTGGGAAATGCGGCCAGCCCACCGTGCTGGCGCATGGTCAGCATGGCTTCGCGGCGACCGGTCAGGATCTTGTGCGGATAGCTCTGATGCCCGACATCCCAAACAATACGGTCGTAGGGAGTATTGAAAGCACGATGCAGCGCAACGGTCAGTTCGATAACGCCTAGCCCCGCACCGAAATGCCCCCCGGTCTGTCCCACGCAGTACAGCAGCCATGCCCGCAGTTCATCGGCCACACGCCGCACAGCAGCGTCATCCATCTGGCGCAGTACGGCAGGGGCATTGACCTGATCCAGCAGCGGCGTCAACGGCCGCTCCGTGGGCATCGCTTCAAAAATCTTCATGGCGTTGCTCTCGATAGGTCAGTGATCGCGTTCGATCATGAAACGGGCCAACGCGTTCAGCGGCGCAGCAGCATCACCCAATGGCGTAAGCGCATGGCAAGCCTCATCGACCAGCTCACGCGCACGCTGACGTGCCCCGTCCAACCCGAGCAACGCAGGATAGGTCGGTTTATTGAGGCGTAGATCGGCACCCTGTGTCTTGCCGATCACTGCCGTATCACCTTCGATATCCAGTACGTCATCCTGAATTTGGAAGGCCAACCCAATGGCCTGACCATAGGCACGCAATGCCTGAACACGCTTGCCCTGTGATGACTCACACAGCAAGCCCGGCATTTCCAACGATGCCACGATCAGTGCACCGGTCTTGTGAGCGTGCATTTCGATCAGGCGCTCAAGCCCGATCTTCTGCCCAACCGACGCCAGATCGACCGCCTGCCCACCGGCCATGCCCGCACGACCGGCCGCCTTCGCCAGACAAGCCACCAACTGGGCAGCCGCAGGATGGTTCAGAGACGCTAGGTGCTCGAAGGCCAGCGTCTGCAACGCATCGCCGGCCAGCAACGCTGTCGCCTCATCGAAGGCCTTATGGCAAGTGGGCCGACCGCGGCGCAGATCATCATCGTCCATGGACGGCAGATCATCGTGTACGAGGGAATAGGCATGGATCAGCTCGACCGCTGCCGCAGGCGCATCCAGGAGCGCATCATCAACGCCAAGGGCCTGCCCTGCCGCATAGACCAGCACCGGCCGCAGCCGTTTGCCGCCACCCATGACGCTATAGCGCATGGCATCAGCGAGATACGTAGACGGGCCGGAGGCCTGATCCAACACACGGGCCAGCGCGAGGTCGACACGTTGACGTCCGGTATTCAAGAGAGCGGTGATATCCATACGCTACATGCCCTCCTGACCGCTGGATGGTGATAGCGACCCATCGGGACGCGTCTGAAGGGTCTGTACCTTGAGTTCGGCTTCTTCAAGGCGCTTCTGTGCCTCGCGGGTCAAACGAACGCCACGTTCGAAAGCCGTAAGCGAGGCTTCGAGCGGCATGTTGCCCGACTCCAGCTGCTCAACGATCTGTTCAAGCGCGGCCAGAGTGGAAGCGAAATCCTGCTGCTCGTCCGTTGAGCTCGAGCCATGCGCCTGAGCGGCGTTCGCGCCGCGCTGTTGCTGTTCGGCCATGACGTCTCCATTAGAGAAAAGATGACGAAAGGAAAAGCGCCCCGTCCATAGCTCAACGCATGAGCACTTGGTCGCGGACAGGGCGGAAAGTCATAGTGACGTTACACCGCATTATACACATGCCCCCAGCCCCACACAGTGAAGAAGCCGCGCCTTTTTAGGGGCCACGTCAGCTCCCCATTCGCGCGCATCCCCCATGCTAGAGCAGAACCTCGGGCGTCACGTTACCCGTGACAACGCAAGGAAACGTCAGAGGACGATGCAGCATGCTATTCATATCTTGCCAGCCCGACGCCACAGCAGTATGTATGAGCGTTGTCTACCACCCTGCTTGAAGCGCTCAGAAGAAAAGTCTTAGAGGACACGATGAAGATTGCGACATTAATTCGACGTCTCGAAGAAGTACAACAGCGACACGGCGATGTAGAAGTAGGCATTCGTTTGGATATCGACGAGGTTTCCCCCCGCATTCGCATTGAGCCGGAGGTGATCGACATGGAAGTGCGCCATGGTGACATCCAGCCCTGCCTCGTGCTTCACCCCGCTGATTGGGAATGATGACAACGCCAGAAGGGTACTAAGCATATGCCAGAATAGCCCATGGCACGCCCTTCAAGGCCTTGCGCACAGCGCACTTTTATAACTGAAGATCAAGCGTTGTGCGGCATGCGCCCAAAGCGTATTGTCAGAAGAGGGGGGCTTCGCCATGTTGGTGCACGTACATGGCCCATGCCTCCTTCTTCGTCATTATTTCGATTGATCTGAATAGCGAGAGGTTGCTGGGACATGACCAAGACGACGTCACTGGATAAGAACAAGATCAGGATCCTGTTGTTGGAAGGGGTACACCAGTCAGCAGTGGAACGCTTCAAGAGTGCTGGCTACACCAACATCGAATACCTGACGACATCCTTGAGTGGAGAAGCCCTCCACGAAAAACTGCGTGACGCTCATTTTGTCGGTATCCGTTCCCGCACCCAGCTGGATGATGCAGCATTTGAAGCAGCAGAAAAACTCAACGCCGTCGGCTGTTTCTGCATCGGTACCAATCAGGTCGATCTCACGGCCGCACTGAAACGCGGGATCCCCGTCTTCAACGCGCCGTATTCCAACACACGCTCCGTTGCCGAGCTGGTATTGGCAGAGGCCATCTGCCTCGCCCGCCGCGTCGCCGAGAAGAATGCTCGCGCCCACCGCGGCGAGTGGGACAAGTCCGCGGCAAAATCCCATGAAGTGCGCGGCAAAACCCTTGGCCTCGTTGGCTACGGCAGCATCGGTTCCCAGCTTTCCGTGCTGGCCGAAGCGCTCGGCATGAACGTCATCTATTACGACATCATTACCAAGCTTGATCTCGGTAATGCTCATCAGGTCGAAAGCCTCGATGAACTGCTGTCCAAATCCGACATCGTCAGCCTGCACGTTCCGGAAACACCGCAGACACAGTGGATGATCGGCCGTGACGAACTGGCCAAGATGAAGAAGGATGCCATTCTGATCAATGCTTCTCGCGGTACCGTCGTTGATATCGAAGCGCTTGAAGAAGCCCTTGAAAGCGGTCACCTGCTGGGCGCAGCCGTCGACGTGTTCCCGGTCGAGCCGAAGAGCAACAAAGAAGCGTTCGAATCCCCCCTGCGCCGTTTCGACAACGTGATCCTGACACCGCATATCGGTGGTTCCACAATGGAAGCTCAGGAAAACATCGGCCTGGAAGTGGCCGAAAAACTGGTCACCTATTCTGATAACGGTACGACGCTGTCCTCCGTCAACTTCCCGGAAGTCGCTCTGCCAGCACACCCGAATCGCCACCGCCTGCTGCACATTCATACCAACGTGCCGGGCGTACTGTCCGAGATCAACCGCGTACTCAGCGAAGCAGACATCAACATTTCCGCGCAGTATTTGCAGACCAATGCCGATGTCGGCTACGTCGTTATCGACGTTGACAAGGCCTATGGCCCGAAAGCGCTAGAAGCCCTGCGTCAGGTGCCCAACACGCTGCGCGTACGCGTCCTGTATTCCTGATCCGAATAAACAGCGCAACGCCTTCCTCAACGCCGGGTCCCATCACTGGGGCTCGGCGTTTTTGTATGGGGCAAAAATGAACGTTTACTCGTACGTCCTATCTCACACGCCTTCGTCCTGACACTTCCTTCCGACGTTCTTTTCAATCACGACGCTCTTCTGCGGCGTTCGGCGTTCGGCGTTCGGCGTTCGGCGTTCGGCGTTCGGCGTTCGGCGTTCGGCGTTCGGCGTTCGGCGTTCGGCGTTCGGCGCATCATAAAATCATGACAAAAATAAACCTCAACAACATGATTTACATAGAATTACACTAATACGTAATAATAAAATAATCCTATCTTTTCCTCTCCACTAAAATAAGCACGCTACTAAAAATAACCATTTTTAGCAGCACCCGGTTGACTCAAAAACAGGCAAATCCTCGTTTACACACCACCACCTAACACCAGAGGCCTCCAAAAATCATTGCAAAGGCGGAAATGCGTTTTTAGGCGCAAGCACCCACAGCAACAAAAGCATATAGGCCACGGCCATATAACAAGCTGATAACGTTGAAAAAACGAAGTGACCACTTCTATCGGAAGGATTTTGTGGATGTGGATGTGGATGTGGATGTGGATGTGGATGTGGATGTGGATGTGGATGTGGATGTGGATGTGGATGTGGATGTGGATGTGGATGTGGATGTGGATGTGGATGTGGCATCAGCGTAATGGCGACAAAGCACTGATAAAGCGCACAAAAGATACAAAAACGCCGCGGCGCTATGCACTGCGGCGTTTTTTCATAAGGAAGCAGAGAAAAGTTAGAAGTCGAAGCCTAGGTCCGGCTGCATGAAACTGTTGAGTATCACTTCGGCAGCAATGCCGTCGACACCGTTGTCTCGATAGCTACCGGCACGGCGACCGCGCTGGCGTGCAATTTCCTTGGCTTGGCGGGTCGAACCGTACTCGTTAACCCATTCCACGGGACGTCCGTAGCGCCCATGCAGTCGATTGCCGAACTTGCGAGCACGGCGACTCATTTCTGACTCGCTGCCGTCTTCATTGAGCGGCAAACCGACGATGAACATGTCGGGTTTCCATTCCAGCACGCAGGCGGTGACACGGTCCCAGTCGGGGATGCCATCACGCGCGGTCAGCGGCGGCAGGGGACGAGCAGCGCCAATGCGCTCATGCGCAACAGCGACGCCAATGCGACGACTGCCGAAATCGAAGCCCATCAACTGGCGCTGCCCGATCTCAGTCTGTGCCGGTGTCTGGCGCAGCTGCTGGATGCGAGGGTCGTTTTCTGGAGCGATGGCCATCAGGCGTGCCCCACCTGCTGCGACAGGCGCGCAAGGTCCATACCCTGCGCCAAAGCCGCTGCTTCGCATCGCTCGTCTGCTTCGGTATCGAACAGTACAGACGAGACCGCGGGCAGCGTCAGCCATGCATTGGCTTTCATCTCATCGACCCACTGTCCTTCTTCCCAGCCAGCACAGCCCAAGCAGACCAGGAAATCCTCCGGCCCATTACCTTCGGCCAGTGCCTGCAGAATATCCAGCGAGGTGGTCAGTGCCACCTCATCCGTCACCTGTAAGCTAGAGGACCACTCTGCCGCGTGACCGCGGTGCAATACGAATCCCCGGTCGTGGTGTACAGGGCCACCGAACAGCACCGCCTGCTGGCGAACGGCCAGCGGTGCATCGTGATCGTCGAGATCCAGCTGACCAAACAGATCGCTCAGCGTCAGTGCGAGTGGCCGGTTGACGATCACCCCAAGCAGCCCCTTGCTGTCATGGTCGCACAGATAGACCAGAGAACCGGCAAAGTTCTCGTCTTCCAACTGCGGCATGGCCAGCAGGAAATGATCGCGCATTCCTTGCATGCAGACTCCACTCGTCAAGGTTCCAGTAATGCGCCCTGATTGAACACCCATCCTTGCCGGAACGTCAGCGTCTGCCGATTCCCCATTCCCGCATCGAAAGGCCTGAAAGGCGCTGCCGCACGGATGGCCTTGAAGGCCTGCGTATCCAGAGCGGCATCTCCCGTAGAGTGTACCATGTCCAACCCCAGCAGCCTGCCTTGGCGATCGACGGTAACGTTGAACTCTAGGCGGGCATCGCGACGCGTTCTAGGGAAGTGGAGATCGATATAGGTCTGCGTGGCACGCACCCAGTCTTGACGATAGCGGGACAGGGCCGTCTGTACGCTGCTGGCGCTGTCTTGCGCGTAACGCTGGCTGGTGCTCTGCCAAGCCTGCTGGTGCACGTCCGCCAGAGCGTTGCCGAGCATATCGCCTCCTGCGGGCGGCGTTGACGCAACTGACGGCCGCGCTTGATGAACCGCACCGTTGCTGCTCGCACGAGAGGGTGCGCTGCGATGCGTTGGTGCGGCCTTGGGCGGCGGTGTCGGTTTAGTCGGCGGAGGGGGCGGCGGTACAACGTCCGCTGGCGGGGATTGAACATTGGGGTGTGGTGCAGCAACCGTCGCCAGCTGAATCACGATGGGTGAAGACGGCTCAGTCAGTGTCGGCAGCGGCATCGTCCACAGCCCGGCCACAATGCCGACATGCAGCACGATGACCCCTGCTACGCACCAGAGACGATAAATCCGACCACAGGCGGCCCTCCGCAAAGGAGAACCGCTGGCCGATGGAAAGCCACCTGCTTGGCGCATCATGAGCATCGGACTCGGAACGCTTAGGCGCGTGCCGCCATCCTACGTGCGATAGCGTCCATGACGCGTCCGGAAATATCGGTGCCTTCCTGCGCATCTATTTCACGGAAGCAGGTCGGGCTGGTGACGTTGATTTCGGTAATATAGCCGCCGATCACATCCAACCCAGCAATGATGATGCCTTTTTCTTTAAGAACAGGAGCTACGCGCGCGACCAGCTCGCGGTCGCGGTCGTTGAGCGCACGCACGACACCGTGGCCGCCCGCGGCCAGGTTGCCACGCACTTCACCCTCGGCAGGCAGGCGCGCCAGGCCAAACGGTACGGCCTCTCCGTCGATCACCACGATACGGGTATCCCCTTCGGTGATTTCAGGAATGAAGCGCTGCGCCATGATCTGGTAATGCCCCAGCTCGGTCAGCTGCTCGATGACGGACCCCAGATTGCGGCCGTCTTCAGTGATGCGGAAGATGCCACTGCCGCCCATGCCATCAAGCGGCTTAAAGATCACGTCACGATGTTCGCGATGGAACGCCTTGAGAATCTCCTTATTGCTTGAAACGACGGTCGGCACGATGCAATCCGTGAATTGCTGGGCAAACAGCTTTTCATTGCATTCGCGCAGCACGGTCGTCGGGTTGACGACCAGTACACCTTCGCGTTCGGCGAATCCCAGCAGATGCGTGGCATCAAGGAAAGCACGGTCGACCGGCGGATCCTTACGCATCAAAATCACGTCCAGCTCTGCCAGCGGCATCGCTCGCGGCTCGCTCAGTTCGAACCAGTGTTCAGGATCTTCGAACACGTCCAGATCACGTACACGCCCGAAAGCGCGCCCCTGATCGAGATAGAGGTCTTCCTGCTCAAGATAGTACAGCGACCATCCGCGCCGCTTTGCCGCCCACAGCAGGGAAAGGGAAGAATCCTTGCGATAGGTGATGTTCGCAATGGGGTCCATCACGATACCGATCTTCAACGCGTGCGCCATGACATACCTCGAACAGGATTGATGAATGCGGTTGACCATACCGAGCATGGCCTATCGGCTCAGTATGGCGCAACAGGTCATGCTCGACCAAGAGGGAAGGGGTGGCAGGATGTGCAAAGAGAAGGGATAGAGAGATCAGCGAAGATCGCCGTAACGGTACTGCAGCAACGTCATGGCTGCGATCGGGGCCGTTTCTGTGCGCAGGATGCGAGGCCCCAGCGACAGGATCTCGAAATGCTGTGCGGCCGCTTGGTCGATCTCATCTGCCGTGAACCCGCCTTCAGGCCCGATCAGCAGGGCTGCTCGCCCAGGGTTGTGCTCGTGGTCTTCCAGTGCAGAACGGCCCGGCTGAAGCATCAGCTTCATCGGTTCATCACGCTGTTCAAGCCAGCTGCTCAGCGCCATCGGCGCATGGATGATCGGCAGCGTGGCACGCCCGCACTGCTCGCAGGCACTGGCCGCGACCGCCAGCCAATGCTGCCACTTTCGCTCTTCACGTTCACCCTTGAGGCGCACGTCACCGCGCTCGGTATACAGCGGGGTGATTTCCGTCACGCCCAGCTCGACCGATTTCTGGATGGCAATATCCATGCGGTCACCCTTGGAGATGGCCTGCCCCAGATGCACGCTCAGCGGCGATTCCGGCGTCACCGCCACAGGTTCGCCCAGTGTTACCGACACACACTTGCGGTCCACGACCGACAGCACGCCCTCGAACTCGTGACCGCGACCATCAAACAGGCGTACGGCATCACCAACGCGGCGACGCATGACGCGCCCAACGTGATGGGCCTGGGCGTCAGGGAGGGTAAAGATCATTCCTGCGGAAGCTGCTGCCAGAGCGTCCGTATCGACGTAGATGCGCATCGGTATGCGACTCTCCTTCGTGCTGTTCGTTAAATCGTAACCCGCCATGCACACGGCGCGACATGTCGGGAAGGACATGCCGCGCCGTGTGAGCAAGCGGTCTATGACATAAGACGTCTTACTGGATGTTCGGCTGCGGTTCGCTGGCCTGCTGCAGCTTCTGCGCATACAGCGCATCGAAGTTGAACGGCGCAAGCATCAGCGCGGGGAAACCACCGCGGGTTACGAAGCTATCGATGCATTCGCGCACGTACGGGAACAGCATGTTCGGGCAGTACGTGTTGAGCATGTGATCAAGCTGACCTTCGTTCACGCCAGTGATCTGGAACAGGCCAGCCTGCTGCACTTCCACCAGGAACATAGTGTTACTGGATTCGGTGTGTTTGGCATCGGCCGTGATACTGATCACCACTTCATAGAAATCGTCAGCAACCTTACGTGCAGATGTGCCGATATCCAGTGCGACCTGCGGCTGGAACTGCTGGAAGATTTCCGGTGAATGCGGCGATTCGAACGATGCGTCTTTCAGGTAAATGCGGTGCAGGGCGAACTGCACTTCCGACTGCTGGCCCTGATCGTCCTGAATATTGTCCTGAGACATCAATCTTCTCCCTGATGATGAAAGTGAAAACGTGTACGTCTGAAACGACAGGCGGGTGATGATGATTATCGCCTGCCGATAACGCACGGGCAGCAACGTTCTATCGCTCGTATTCTATCGTTCGATGAGCGTCGTCAGCCCGCGCGCTGCAGCGAGTTCCGCTATGCTGACACACAGAAAGGCGCGTTTATTTCTTAACCAGCGGAAGGTTCTCGGCCTGCCACTGATCGACACCACCGCGCAGGCGTGCCACATGCTTGAAACCAGCCTTCTTCAAGGTAGCCACTGCGGCCCCTGACTGCTGGCCCATCTTGCAGACCACGATGATGGGGCGTTCCTTGAAGCGCTCAAGTTCGCTCGTGCGCGTGGCAAGGGAAGCCGCCGGAATGTTGATGGCACCGGAGATATGACCGCTGCGGAACGCATTGGCGTCGCGCAGGTCCACTACCACGCCCTCGTGCTGATTGACGAGTGACGTCAGCTGATGGATGGTCACTGCGTTGGCATTGTTGCGGCCGATTTCGTATCCCAGCCAGATCAGCAGCAGGACGATGAACAGGCCGACGAGAATCGGGTGCTGATAGAGCGCAAATTCGAGAAGGTGATCGAAGTTCATGAGACTGACATACTCTTGCTGATGTATGCGCCAGGGCATACGGAATGGGTGGCCGTCATACAGCGCCGCCAGTATACACCACTCGATCGCGCGCCTCTCGTTTGCGGCGACCTATTGATGCGCTGCTGTGACCGCCGATGATGGGCCGTACGCTGACCGTGAGGTGCCTTCGACACAAGACTGACCGCGTCATGTGATAACGTAGCGAATCGCCACTGCGCAAAGGATATTCCGCCGATATGCAAGGTAATGCATTTCCTTCTTCCCCTTCACGCCGTACGGTCGCAGGAAAGCGATACTGGCTGACAGCGCTGCTCGCTGCAATGTTCATCGGCAGTTCGGTCACCTCTGTGCAGGCTACGCCATCCTCCCCCGGCGTGTCGCGCGCCAAGTTGCGTCAAATCAATGCCGACATCCTCAAGGCTCGCCGTCAGCTCGACAGCACTCAGCAACAGCAGAGCGCTGCCCGCAAAGCCATCAGGGATGCCGAGTCGGCACTGGCGGATACCCACGCGCAACTGGACGACCTGGCTCGCCAGCAGCGTGAAGTGTCACAGCGCCTCAATCAGCTCGACCAACAGGCCAGTGGGCTGCAGAAGGAACGCGAGCGGCAGCAACAGGCTCTGGCCGAACAACTGGCGGCCCTCTACCGTCTCGGTCATGAGCCGCAGCTGAAGCTGTTGCTGGAACAGCATGACCCCACACGCCTCGAACGCTACCAGCGCTATTTCAATGCGCTGGATCAAGCCCGTAACGAGCGTCTGGCAACGCTGCAACGCCTCGACAGCGAAGTTGCGACCAACCGCCGTGAAGCGGAAAAAGAACGTAAGCGGCTCGCCACTCTCATCGATAACCAGAAGGCGCGCGAACGTATACTCGTGCAGCAACAGTCCTCGCGCCAGCAGGCACTAGATGAACTGGCGCACAGCTTCCAGAGCGATCAGGTACGCCTGCAATCGCTGACGCAGGAACGCGATCAGGCCGAGGCCGTCATCGAACAGATAGAACGAGCCGTTGCTGCCGAGCGTGCCCGCACCGAAGAAGCACGCAGAGCCGCCGCCGAACGACGACGCCAGCAACAGCAGTCAGGCACGCCGTCCGCGCCTTCGACGGAAGAACCCGACGGCCTCACCGATGAAGAGCTGAACGCGGAAGCACCCGACGATGACACGCCCCCTGCGGCAATGTCACCCAAGGCTGCGACACCACGTCTCGACACCGCATGGAATGGGCGCTGGCCGGTCGATGGACGCATTATCGCGTCGTTCCGTCAGGGCGACGGCATCGACAGGAATGGTATGCTGATCGCAGCCCCTGCGGGTACGCCGATTCACGCTATGGCGGCGGGTCAGGTCGTCTTCGCAGACTGGCTCAACGGTTTCGGCTATCTGGTCATCGTCGATCACGGCAGAGCCATGACCGTCTATGCACACAACCAGCGCAACAGCGTCTCTACCGGCGATAGGGTCCGCAAAGGCACCATCATCGGCACGGTCGGCGATACCGGTGGACGCAGCAGTCCGGCGCTGCATTTCGAAGTACGACGCCAGGGCCGCCCTATCGACCCCATGGGTTGGTCAGGATAACCACCCTCGTTACATGCCTAGCCTGCATCCAAGGAGATTCCATGCACGCGCTTTCCCTCCTCCGCTCAGCACTGCTCGGCAGCATAGTGCTGATGCTGCCCCTGTCGACGTGGGCAGCCGAGACAGAGGCCCCTCGGGAGACAGCCCCCGACGCCCTGCCACTGAAGGAGATCAGTGCGATGGCGGATGTCTTCGAACGTATCAAACGGGCCTATGTTCACCCAACGAACGACAAGGAACTGCTGGAAGGTGCCATGAAAGGCATGGTGCAGCAGCTCGATCCGCATTCGTCCTATCTCGATCCCGAAGCGCTGCGCCAGCTGCGCGAAGCCACTGAAGGTGAATTTGGCGGCGTCGGACTGGAAGTAGGAGTGGAGAAGGGTCGTCCAACGATCATTTCACCGATTGACGGCACTCCAGCCGCACAGGCAGGACTCAAGCCGCACGACGTACTGCTGAACGTCAACGGCCGTAGTCTGGACGGCATCCCGCTTGAAAGCATCGTCACCATGATGCGCGGCAGCATCGGCTCATCGGTAACGGTGACGGTCCAGAGCGCGGGCAGCGGCGAACCGCGAACGGTCACGATGAAGCGCGCCAGCATCCAGACACCCAGCATCAGCGCACAGCGACTGGGCACGATCGGCTATGTGCGCATCAGCCAGTTCCAAGTACGCACAGGGCAAGAACTGCGCCAGGCGCTTGATCATCTACAGCAACAGGGCGCACTGGAGGGCATCGTGCTCGATATGCGCAACAACCCCGGTGGGGTGTTGCAGGGTGCCGTCGATGTCAGTAGCGCATTCGTCAACGATGGACTGGTCGTGTACACCCAGGGCCGCCTCAAGGAAAGCAACATGCGCTACAGCACGGCTCACGATGCCATGCTGCCGTCCACACCAATGGTGGTACTGATCAATGAAGGCACCGCATCGGCAGCCGAGATCGTGGCCGGTGCCCTGCAGGATCACCATCGTGCGGTCATTATGGGAACGACCAGCTTCGGTAAAGGATCCGTTCAAAGCGTGCTGCCGCTCGAAAACGGTGGCGGGCTCAAGCTGACCACCGCGCTTTACTACACGCCCAATGGCCGCTCGATTCAGGCCGAAGGCATCCAGCCCGATATCACCGTTGCGCCTGCCAACGTACAGCCGCTGGCGACCAAAGCCCCTATCCGCAAGGAAGCCGATCTGAAAGGGCACTTCGCCAATGCACAGCAAGGCGCGACAGCCGATCAAGATGCGGCTCCGACGGGTACGCTGGCGCACGATTATCAGGTACAGGAAGCGCTGCAACTGCTGAAGGGTATGGCCGTTTTCAAGCATCTCAACACGCCATCGCATACCAGTTGATCCTCTCATGCACACGGTGCAAGCGTGCAACGTGTGCATGCCATCCTGCCTGTGGCCCTGCTTTGCGGGACAGGCCATGTTTCCCTGCTGCCTTCCTGCCCTTAGGGTTAATCGTTATCATCTGCGTCTGTAACGAACGCACCGGAACAAACCAATAGTCATCATCGGCAATGACGTCGGCGATGGCACCGCGCCTATTGCTACGGGGAAACGTCCTATGATACCGGCAGGTTTCTGGAAACGACTGGCAGCACGCCTGATCGACATGCTCATTATTTCTGTCCTCACCATTCCCATCGTCATCTTCTACATGCCTAGGCTGGAACCGTTCCTCCTCACCTATCAACAGGCACTTGCCAGTGCGGATATTGAATACGCCCAGCGCGCTTTCTCGGCGCTGACGTCGGAAATGGTCAGCGCACTATCGCCGATCATGTTGGTGGTCGAAACCTTGTACTTCAGCCTGCAGGAAGCCTCTCGCTATCAGGCCACCCTCGGCAAGCGTGTGCTCGGCATCAAGGTCGTCAACCGCAACGGTGAGCGCGTCTCACTCCTGCAGTCTGTCGCACGGACACTGGCGAAATACGTTTCCGGCTTTATCTTCTGTATCGGGTATCTGATGGCTGCCTTCACACGTCGCAAACAGGCACTGCACGATCTGGTGACCGATTCATTCGTCGTCAACAACGATAAGCATCGTCAGGCAGCCGACGCGGATAACCGCACCAGCACATTCGTTAGCTAGGCGACGGTTCTGGCATTTCAGGAGGGGGGATAACCGATGTTGCGTGCTGGATTCTGGCGACGAGCCGGAGCCTTTGTCATTGATAAGTGCTTGCTTACAGTCGGCACATACTCGCTGTTCACACTGGCCTTTTTCAGCATTATGCTGCGCGCCGTCCACAACACGTACAGCATGATCGAAGAAATTGCCATCTGGGGCCACTTCAAGCTGATCCTGCTCCATCTGCTGTTCATACTGGTACTGACGATCGTCACGACGCTTTACCACGCCATATTGGAGTCATCACCTAAACAGGCCACGCTCGGCAAGAGAATCTGCCAGCTTCAGGTCACGAACACTCATGGACACCGGCTCACCTTTATGCGGGCCTTGGGCCGACAGTTTTCGAAGGGGCTATCGCTGCAGCTGCTGGGCTTGGGCTATGTGATGGCCTGCGGACGCAGAAAGCTAGCACTGCACGACCGCATGGCAGCCGCTCAGGTCATACACGTTCGTTCGGGCGAACCGACCCCTTCCTCATAACAAAGAACCCCCTGTGGATAATTCAATATCCACAGGGGGTTCTTGCGTCTGACGGGCAACACCCGTGGCTAGGCTTTCATCGTTTCTGGCAAATCTGGCCGATCACCTAGTGCCTGACGAATGAAGAAGCGTTTGAGAGGTGCGCAGCGGTCCACCGCACGCAGCCCCGCGTTGCGCGCCCACTTCACCCAAATATTTTGCTCTCCGAACCCTCGGCAGAACGCCTCCATTGCCTTCAGCATGGTGGCATTATCCATGCGTCGGCGTCGCTCGTAGCGCGCCAGTACGCGTTGATCGCTGATCGGAGCGCCCTGCCGGTGCGCACGCCCTAGTTCTTCCGCCAACACGGCAGCATCAAGAAAGCCCAGATTGGCCCCCTGTCCCGCCAAGGGATGAATGCCGTGCGCCGCGTCCCCGACCAGTGCAAGAGAAGGCTGTACGTACTGCGCGGCATGACGCTGTACCAGCGGGAAGACGGCCCGCTTGCCCACGGAAGTGATACTCCCTAGGCGCTGTTCGAACGCATCTGCCAAGGCGACCGCAAAGTCGGCCTCCTCCAACGCCATCAGGCGCTCAGCCTCAGCGGTATCCGCCGACCACACGATGGAAGACATATGCCCTTCGGCACGCTCGCCTTCCAAAGGCAGGAACGCCAACGGCCCGGTCGGCAAGAACACCTGCTGTGCCTGCTGCTGGTGAGCACGTTCATGCGTCACGACAGTCACGACGGCCTGCTGATG
The DNA here is from genome assembly GCF_047495495.1 of Zymobacter sp. IVIA_12111.31 C1. Lineage (GTDB taxonomy): Bacteria > Pseudomonadota > Gammaproteobacteria > Pseudomonadales > Halomonadaceae > Zymobacter. The sequence goes on along the minus strand of NZ_CP179930.1, from coordinate 204,320 downwards.
GGTGTCCCACGTCTTCGTGCCAATACCCGCCATGCGACGCAGCGGAGAACGTGCTCCGTCAGCAGCCACTACGAGGGCAGCCTCTAGGGTACGCCCATCGTTCAGCGTCAGGGTTCGAACCGTACCGTACGGTGCAGCTGGACGCACTTCGCTTACTTGCGTTACCTGCATCGAAGGCCAGCAACGGATATTGTCTTGCTGTTGCAGGGCCTCGCACAGCGCATCCGTGATGACACTGTTTTCGACGATATGCCCCAGCGCAGGAGCCATAACATCTTCGGCATCGAAGTGGATCTCGCCGCTGCCGGCACCATCCCAGACGGTCATCTGTGTATAGGGTGTCACGCGACGCGCGACCATATGCGGCCACAGTCCCAGCGTCTCGAACAACTGACGAGAGGCTTCTGTCAGCGCACTCACACGTGCGTCGACGCACTCCGGCTGCCAGCGCGGCGACATATCACTCGCTTCAATCACCGCCACTCGAAAGCCCTGCCGCCCCAGCAGTACGGCCAGCGTGCCGCCAACCATGCCACCACCAACGATGGCAACATCATAGCGAGGCGCCGTCAGCGGTGATTCCTTGACGTCATGCATCATCGTACGACTCCCATGGCGCGGCGCATCAGGGCACGACGCAGCGGCCCGACCTTGTCCAACGTGGCCAGCCCTAAGCTACGCAGATGTGATAGTGGCATATTGTCGATGCCGAACAGCGATACCAGCAGATGACTGCCTTCTGCGATCTGTAGCCGATCCTGGCTGCGGCGATGTTCGAAATCGCTGAGTGCCGCCATGCTGCCGAGCGGTTCGCCACGCTGAGCCTGATCCTCCAACGCCGCACAGAGATCCATCACACCACGCAGCGCTAGATTGAATCCTTGCCCAGCCACCGGATGCAGAGAATGCGCAGCGTTGCCCAGAATGGCGAGGTGAGGACGGATCTGTTCGCAAGCCTGCCGCTTCGATAGTGGGTAGTGATGGCGCGAGCCGACCTTGCGGAAACGCCCGACGCGTTCACCGAAAGTGTCCTGCAATGCCGCCAGAAACTCTCGATCGCTCATCGCCAGCAGCGCTGCCAGTTCATCGGGGGCACGCGTCCACACCAATCCCATGCGCTGACCTTCGAGCGGCAGCAGGGCCATCGGTCCCGCACTATCGAAACGCTCATACGCAATGCCCTGATGAGGGCGGCTGATCTCAACGTTCGCGATCAGCGCGTGCTCGTGATAATCATGCACCTGATCACTGATACCCAGCAGCGACTTGATCGGGGAGCGACCACCATCGGCCAATACCATCAGGCGCGCATCAATCATCTGCCCGCTGTCCAGCGCCAGCCGATAGCCTTCAGGCAATGGTTCGGCACTGATTACCTGTGCAGGGCAAAAGCGCTGCAGCGGCAGCGTATCAAGCCGAGCCATCAGCGCCTGTCCCATCCAGGCGTTTGGGATGACATAGCCCAGCGCCTCAGCATGCACGTCCTGCGCATGCATGTGCGTGGAGCCAAGCCGGCCACGTTCACTGATATGAATATGACGAATGGGGCTAGCATGTTCCGCCATCGCCTCCCAGATGCCGATATGCTCGAAATGAAGCCGAGATCCCAACGCAATGGCGCTGGAACGCTCGTCGAAGCTCGGCTGATAGGAGCGCTCGCCTGACGTAGAGAGCGGCATGGCCTCAATGATGGCCACCCGCCACCCATGACGCTCGGCCAGCGGGGCGAGGGCGCAGGCCAGACTCGACCCCACCAGCCCGCCCCCCACGATCGCAATATCCACCTGAATGGGCCTTTTGTCGGTCATCACCACTCCCTGTAACTAGAAGACGACGGAGGAAGGCCGCTCAGTGCAGCGTCGGTGCTGGAGAGGTGCCATCGTCATCGGGGTTTTCGACGGTCGGACGACCCGGATGGTGTTCCAGCCACAGCAGAATGCAGGCCACGCGCACGTGCTCGTGCAGCGCCAGCAGATCGCCTTCGTGCTCACCCTGATCGTCGAAACCGATCTCTTCGAACTCGCTGGCAATATCGGATTCCGCGATCTTGCGGATGTCCTGCAGCGCTTCCTTGAGCGGTGCCGAGACCAGCTCATCGCTTTCGATGCCGTAGTCGTCGAGTGCTTCAACGAAGCCCTGCGTCCATTCCTGCAGTGCCCGCACGCGCTCGGCAACAGAAAAGAGGCTATCCGGCAGCAGCGGCTCGAAGCTCATATCATCGCTGGCAAGGCCCTCGCGATCCTGAGCGCGCCAGCGCAGCAGCAGCTCGGCATCTTCACGCGAACGCGGGGACTCCACGCTCAATACTTCGCAGATGCTCATCAGCCACTGTTCTGCCGCTTCGGCATCGTCACTGTTTGCAGACAGCGCCAGTGACGCCACCAGACGCCCATCGTAGAAAGCCGGTGAAGTGAAAGTGCCATAGCTCAGGAAAAGATCAGCGATTTCGAAGAAATCGAGAGGGGCTTCTTTGGGAACGAATTCAGTGACCATGAAGACTCCAACGGCAGGGGAATGGCGCATTTAGCACGATAAAATATGGCAGTATCTTATAGTGATTTCCATTGCATGGCACCGCATGCCCGCAGGAAATTGCGGCGTATTCTTCGCACGATGCCCCCCGTCTTTCCCACAGGACACCGTCATCACTGCACGCCTCAGCAAGTCCTCTTGCCGTCACGTTTTCAGTCCGCTCTCGCCGCTCTCTAGCGTTACAGGTCAGCGGCATCCTCTGATGGCACACGGTCAGACTCATCTTGCATGCCTTTCAAATCGGAGGCACCAATACGCTTTTTCCATCAGCGGCATAACCACTGTAGGCCTACCCCAAAGTGATCGATAGCACCCGCCCCCTAGAGGCCAAAGGGTAACTGGCATAAGATAAGGCCCACTGTACAAGGCCGGAGCCATGCTTCCAGCCAGTCTGCAGCCAACAGCGTGTTTGTCGTGATTCAGCGCCCTTGGCTGCCGCCCGATTCCTGCAGGAGCCTTTTAAATGAGCGATTCGCCGACCACGACCAACATCACCCTGCTGGGGCATACCTACACCATCAGCTGCCGACCCGGCGAAGAAGAAGCGCTACTGCGCTCGGCGCGCTACCTCGACAACGCACTGGAAGGCATCAAGTCGCGGATCAAGACGCACGACAATGAAAAGATCGCCCTGATGGCGGCGCTCAACATCACGCATGAGCTGCTGGACTGCCTTTCCACGCTGAAAGATCAGAAGCATCAGGTGGAAGGCATGATTTCGCGTCTGGAGGGAGCACTGGCACGCGTCGACCGCCAGTTGTCCCCGAAAGAATGACATCAAAGCGCTTTGTTAAATGCCCCTCATGTCTGTTAAACTTAACGTGTTCTCTGGGGTGTTCGCCGGACGTCATTTGTCCCTCGAGCCTATGCATTATCCCCGGGAAGCCAACATGAGGGAGCCGTGTGCATGTCCGTGCGTCGGAACGCCTAACGCACCCTTTGAGGTTACCCACCTGAACCTGTAGGTTCAGGGCCCTGACGACTGCGGCATTCTGGAGAACTCTTATATGCCCCTGCGCTCTTCTCGCGCTGTCCCTCGCCTACGCTATCGTCCCCAGCGTGCTGGCCGCCTGATTCATGATCGTCTTGTCCCTGTACGCCCCATCGCTCGCATACATTCTTCTGTAGTTTCCCCCGTCTGTCCGTCGATACCCACACCGTCCTGCGCCCAATCCCGTGCATCGCTACGCCGCGAACTTCGCCAACGACGTCGTCATCTTACGTCTCGACAGCAACGTCAGGCCGCACGAGGCATGGTCACTCAACTGCTTCGTCATGGAGCGCTGCGTCGTGCACAGCGCGTCGCCCTCTACCTGCCCGCTGACGGTGAGCTAGACCCCATGCCGCTGGTACATTGGCTACAGCGTTTCAATATCAGCGTCTATGTGCCGGTACTGCGCCCGTCCGTAACCCCGGGGCTCTGGTTTATCAAGCTAACGCCCCATACACGTCTGACACGCAATCGCTTCGGGCTGCTTGAGCCCGTGCTGCCTCATCACGCTTGCCGCGCACACAGGTGTTCCGCCTGGGCACTCGACATCGTACTGATGCCACTGGTAGGTTTTGATGCGCAAGGGGCGCGATTGGGAATGGGCGGCGGTTTCTATGACCGCACCTTCAGCCGTGCACGCTACGGTGAACGGGCCTTCAAACGGCCACGACTGATCGGACTGGCGCATGATGTGCAGGAAGTGGCTGCACTACCGACGGAAGCATGGGATGTGCCATTGGACATGATCGTGACGGGAACGCGCTGCCTGTCCCCACAATGACGGCCCAGAAAGGACAGTGCCCACCCAAGACAAGGCAGGCACGACAGAGACCGATGGCGAATCGGAAGAACAGCACTGGATCAGGGAGTGTCAGCCGCCCAATAGCGCCTGAGCATAGCTTGTTGCCGCAAGCCCGATGCCGAAGGCAAAGACAAGACTAATGACCAGATCCGGTTTACGACGGCGCTTCATCCGCAACTCTCCATGATGTGATGCGACTGACTGACAGCGAACACGCGACACAGTTGTGTCGTCATGCCACCGGTAAATATAGAGTGCGTACTCACTCGGTATCAACAGGCTCGTTCCCTTGAACAACGCTCTGGAATGGGGTTACTCAATAAGTCTGCCGTTACTGAACTCAATCTTGTGAACACGTCAGTTATTGACTTCGGTATATCTCGCTGAAAGTTGAGCATTTTTCTCCAGAGCTCTTCGCGGTGCGGCATTTTGTACCAAGACGCACCCCCTTAGACCCGCAATGAGAGACTTCCATGACGATTCGAACAATGACACTGCGTCGACCGGACGACTGGCACCTGCACGTCCGCGATGCTGACATGCTGAAGGCCGTTGTGCCGTGGTCTTCCGCTCATTTTGGGCGCGCCATCATCATGCCGAACCTCGTACCGCCCATCACGTCCGTGGAAGCGGCGCTCGCCTATCGTGACCGCATTCTGGCGGCCATCCCGCCAAAAGACACTTTCGTCCCGCTGATGACGTGCTATCTAACTGAAGGGCTTGACCCACGGGTGCTGCGCGAAGGATTCCTGTCGGGGCTGTTTGCCGCTGCCAAGCTCTATCCTGCGCACGCCACCACCAATTCCGCTTTTGGTGTCAGCCACTGGCACGCCATCACCGACCTGCTAGAGACCATGCAGGAGATCGACATGCCGCTGCTGATCCACGGTGAAGTCACCGATGCCGATATCGACATCTTCGACCGCGAGGCCGCCTTCATCGACCGCGTCTTGCAGCCGCTGCGCAAAGCCTATCCCGCCCTGCGCATCGTGATGGAACACATCACGACCCGCGAAGCGGCAGACTACGTGCGCGAAGCCGGGCCACACACGGCCGCCACCCTGACACCACAGCACCTGCTGATCGACCGCAATGCCATGCTGGTGGGCGGTATTCGCCCGCACCTGTTCTGCCTACCGATCCTCAAACGCCGCGAACATACCGAGGCTCTGCGCGCACTGGCGACCAGCGGTTTCGAACGCGTCTTCCTCGGTACCGACTCCGCACCGCATGCGCGTACGGCCAAGGAAAGCGCCTGCGGCTGTGCCGGAATATTCAATGCCCCGACGGCACTGTCCACCTACGCCGAGATATTCGAAGACGAAGGTGCGCTTGATCATCTGGAAGCATTCTGCAGTGAAAACGGCCCTCGCTTCTACGGCCTGCCGCTCAACGAAGAGCGAATCACGCTGCAGCGCAACGATCACACCGTACCGGAGCGCATTACGGACAACGGGCAGGACCTGCACCCCTTCCGCGCGGGTGAAACGCTACGCTGGCACGTCGTCACCGCATAGGGCCGCTGCAACGCTGCGAACCCATGCAGAAAGCCTCTCTCGTGGACCACACGAGAGAGGCTTCTTTGGTTCTGCGGGCTTTCTAGCGATGAGCCGGCGCGCTGCCCTGTGCGGGTGCGGGCATCTGAGCCTGCGGAGCGGCCGGTACAGCGGCCAGCGCACCCCCAAAGGCCACTTGATCCATCAGCATGGTCAAGCGCAGGTAGTGCAGCTGCTCGGGCAGTACGCCATCCAGCGACAAGGTGATCTCGGTCCAGTTGCCGGGAGCCAGCTGTAGCTGACCACGGAATTCAGATGAATGCAGCGCCTTGCGCCACTGCTGGACTTGCTCAGGCGCGATTTTGTCGCCTACCGGCATCGTCGGCCCCCACTGGGCCATGAATCCCGGGTTGAAGACGGCAACGCTGCCGTTGTTGGCAACACGCAGCGTCAATGCACTGCCCTTGCCATCAGGCAGTGGCTTCACTTGTATTAGCTGACCAATCAGGCTGACCACGCCGTTGTTGAGACTGAAGTAGCGCACCTGAGCCGGATCGAATTCGGTATATTCAAAACGAGACACCACGATGTCGTGCTGCAACAGTGCCTGGCGATCCATATCCATCTGGCGTGCTTGCATGTCCACCCGGCTGCGCAGCTCAGCGACCTGCGCGTTTAGTGCATCCGTATCGGTCTTCTGACACCCCGCCAGAGACACCGCAACCATCCCCGCACCCATCATTACGCCCATCAGCGCACGTACGCTTTTGGAAGAAGACATCATCCCTGTTCTCCTCACGCCCTATTCGTGGAGCAGCGCTCTAACCGCTGCCTAAAAAGTCACATAGCAACAGCAGTGTAGTCACTGGATAAAGGGTGTGCCGCGTGCGGGAGCGACCTGAAGAGGCTCAAACGGCCGATATCGACAGCGAAGGGCGCTTTTTCACCAGATGCGTCATCCTGCCCTAATGCGTCATAAGGCCTCACAACAGCTTCGATTAAGCGAATCACATGCGCGGCACATATTGGCTCAAACCCCTTAAATAAGGCTTATATATGCCGCGAACTGCCGCACGACATAAAAATAAAAGCCGCTCCAAAATCATTCATATATCGATTAACACTTTTATTTGGACGCCATTGGTGATCATTTAGCTCTGGCATTTGTAAAAAATTTTAGACATTATTGCGATAGAAACATGATGGGTTCACAATATTTGCCAACCTGACCAAAAGATCAGGTAACATAGTGTTCCATAGGCATTTTAGTCAGTGAAATGAGCCGCAATAGCGCGTCGGTTGTGGCTTTGACACACAATGCCATCGGGATATTGTATGTCTCGTTGCGACAACACCAAATGCAGTCACTCCTGCACGAAAGTGAAGTAAAACGTTGAACAAGGGAATCCCCCAACGGCACTGAAGGCGAGAGTATGGCATCCAAGTGTCTAAAAAAAGGTTCTTGTTCATTTGTCAGCCGCTATAACAGGACAGACAAATAAACGAAGGCACTTGGGGGGTGATAGAGGTAGTCGGATGAGGTGTCAGAGGATGTCGCATCGCACCTGATTTATCGGCCGTCACCCAGTTTCTGTTTCCTAACTGACAGAATTGCCAGTTTGTTCATTGCGACTGCTGTACGACCCTGTCGTGGGCGAAACACGGCGTCTTCATTTTCGAAGAAGGCAATCCGGTGCCTGTCACTCTGGTGACCACGCTTTCTCGGCAACCAAATGACGCCTTTTCTGGCGCTTCGTTCGTGACCGGGTCGATGGTGCCCTTCGCAGGGACATCACATCTCTGGATGTACCGCATGTTCTGCAGTGGATTTCATGCCTGGCATCGTTGCCACGGCAAGGAAGCGGCGTTCTTGTCGTGGCAGACCATACGATTGATTGAAACACAAATGATTCTCAAAAGGAGAAGACAATGAAGAATCTTAAATTACTTGAATGGTTGCGCAATGCTGATGCTGAAACCATCGAACGCACAGGCGTCACTTACAGCTACCTGCGCCTGATCGGCTACGGTCACAAGCAGCCGTCAGCCAAAGCGGCAACCGGCATCGAACAGGCCACTAACGGTCACGTCACCCGCCGCGAACTGCGTCCGGACGACTGGTGGCAGATCTGGCCGGAACTGCGCGAGCAGAATGAAACCGTGTCAGAAGCCAGTACATTGGTCGAATGAATGCCAGCATGACGAGCCGTTGATCGAACTATCGGATGTCCAGAGAAGCACCTCACGAACGCGATGGCGTGGGGTCTTCACCCTTCTATCGGGACGCTCCGTGGAGCTATCGTAAAGAAATAACCTCACTAATAGTCGATTACTCGTCACATTGTTGCCACGATTAATGTATATGCTGCTTACGATCGAATCATGGAGTCACAAGGATCGTAACGCATGACCGGAATCTATGAAGTCAAACTGACAGCTCAAGATCAGTGGCAGCTTGCTACCTATGACGGCGAGCGCTTTTTCTTGCAGACCGGTGAAGAAGCCCGTCAGGTCTTCCAATATCGAATTGCTTTTTTTGCCTGAATATTGATCAGGGTACTCTATTGAGAGAGCTGTTCGCTCAGAACAGCTTTCCGAGTCCTTTCATTCCCCCAATTCTGTACTTAGCCCCCTCGTTTTATGCCCGCGCGGTGACCCGCCGCACAGCGCCATTCATCACGCTATACAGCGATAGATGACATCCCTGCTTATGCTGATGGGGTGATATGCGCATCATTCTTATCATGCAATATCGATTATCGTCGTCAACGACTTAATGTGCATAACGTTCAAATAGTAACGACCATTAGAATAGACGCCGCTGATATATCCGCGTCGATAAATAGCGGTCGGCAGAGCATTGCCATGCTTGGGCGTCGTAACACGCTATATATGCCATAAGGTTTAAATGCCTTTGCAACTGGTCATCAAACTAATGAATGAAGCCGTTCCAGCGAGTGATCGCCACGAAAGTGCTATCGGCCCCCATTTATCACCAGCGGTGGCTGGTGGCTGGTGGCTGGTGGCTGGTGGCTGGTGGCTGGTGGCTGGTGGCTGGTGGCTGGTGGCTGGTGGCTGGTGGCTGGTGGCAGCATACTGACTGACGGCGGCCAAGGTGACTTTTCTCCTGATGCCTTAGGCTGACCACCCTCCTTACAGATGCCCCCTTGCCTTCAAGCAGCTTGCCGATGCCCTGCGACAGCAGAGTGTCTGGACGCATGACGACCACCACGTCTTGATTAACCGAGCCAACCAACGCCATTTCCAGTCTGTGGACGTGCATTAGCCTGCTTTTTCCACATAGCGTACGGCGCTATCGTTATGCGCTATCCCTCTTCATCTTTCCATAAAGACATCGTTATCTTCCATCCATAGCAGGTTTTATTTTATAGAGTGATACTTTCCCGTTCCGGTTTTGTGCGAACGAGATAAACCTTTTTCCTACCCAAAGTGATTTTACTCCATCAGCGACTCAATCCCACCCGCACACAACCTCATGATATATCAACAAAAGACAATATAAAGTTACTTTCCACTCGCGTTCCATAAAGTGTGTCATGTCATTAGCATCATTTATTCTAAGCACTTTTATTATGGTCATTATACCCGGTTGATTTGATTATTCGATTGGCACTGAATTTATGTTAATTCGATATATGACACTTATTGTTGAGAACAAATTCATGATGCTAGATTGATTCCTCTATTACTTATGCGGACGCGACGATATGGCGGCTCATCCTATTGATTATTTGTTGATCGGGAATAATTTCGGGACGCCGGAAATGCGCGATATCTGGTCTGAACAGAATCGCTTGGCATCTCAGGTAGCCGTGGAGGTCGCGCTGGCCGAAGCCGAGGGCGCTCTGGGGATCATTCCCGCCTTTGCAGCAGAGGAAATCACGGCACACGCCAATGCGCGCGCGCTCGATATCGAAAGCATCCAGCAGCAAGCCTCTCAGATGAAGCATTCGCTAATGCCGACCATCGCCGCGTTGCAAGCACAGTGCGGTGCAGCAGGCGAGTACATCCACTACGGCGTGACAACGCAGGATATCGTCGATACCGCTACGGTTCTCCAGCTCAAGCAGTCCTTTGAGGTCGTGGTCCGCGATACGCGGCAGGTGGCGCGGATATTAGCATCACTGGCGCGACGCCATCAGTACACTCCGATGGTAGGCAGAACTCACGGCATGCAGGCACTGCCCACCACGTTCGGCTTTAAGGTGGCAGTGTGGCTGGATGAGTTCTTGCGTCACCTAACACGCCTGAGCGAGATTCAGGACCGCGTACTAGTTGGCAACATCAACGGCGCCGTCGGCACCTACGCAGCATTCGGCCCGCAGGGCCCGGCTGTGGAAGGCGATGTGCTCGCGCGGCTGGGGCTGGGGACACCGCTGATCGGCTGGCAGTCAGCACGTGATCGCTTTTCGGAATACGCCTCGGTGGCAGCGCTGATCAGTGGAACGCTGGGCAAGATAGGCAACGAACTCTACAACCTGATGCGCACCGAGATCGATGAGGTACAGGAGCCGTTCTCCACGGGCAAAATCGGGTCGACCACGATGCCGCACAAGCGTAACCCGGCAGCACTTGAAGGACTGGCCAGCCTGACGGCACCGCTCCTCAAGAGCGTGGCGCTCATTCATGAGTCCATGAAAGTGGAGCACGAGCGGGATGCCATGAGCTGGCGTGCGGAATGGCTTGCGCTCCCCGAGATCAACATCTATCTGTCAGCGCAGTTGCAGAACGCCATCGGCATCTTGCAGGGGCTACAGGTCAACACCGAGCAGATGCGCCGTAACCTTGATCATCAGCATGGGCTGATCATGTCCGAGAAAGTGATGTTCGAGATAGGGCATCGCATCGGCAAGCAGACCGCGCACCGCGTGGTCTATGACTGCGCCATGACCGCTTTCGAGCAGAAGCGCCCCTTTCAGCAGGTACTGCAGGCCCATCCTGCACTGCGGGACGTGATCGACAGGGACACGCTGGAGTCGTGGCTGGACCCGCTGAAGCACGTCGGTGAAGCCCCGCGCAAGGTCGATGAGGTGCTAAACCACGCGGCAACACTCGGCATACAGGAGGAGCCTAGCGATGCCTGATGCGACGCGCTTTACCACGGCTGGCACATGGCATTTTCGGGCACTGGGGCTTGAAGATGCCCCCGCATTTCTTGACCTGATAACGGCCGGCTATGCCGCTACGCGGGCACTGGGCGTCCGCTTCGCAGCCGCCTCAGCAGACCTTCACAGCGTTCGCGAACATCTGGAAGCCAATGCCGCCTATGTGCTTGAGGTCGATGGCCGCGCGGCCTCAACCGTGTCGATCCGCTATCCATGGGGCAACAATCCTGGCCCTTATGGGCTGCCACACCTCGGCTGGTTCGCCACACATCCCGCCTACGCACGACAGGGACTGGGAACACGTCTGCTGAACTGGCTGGAGCAGGAGATATTGATCGGGCAGCTACACACGCCCGCGGTGTCTCTAGGCACCGCACGAGAACACCCTTGGCTGGTAGAGACCTATCAGCGCCTTGGCTTCTTCGAGACAGGGGAAGCGAACCTAGGCAAGGGCCATCTCACCGTCTACATGCAGAAAATACTGAACCCCCAACGCTACCCACTCTGGAAGAAAAGGAACGCCCTATGAAATCCCTATACGCGCTGGCGGCGACAGTCACTGTTTCTGCAGCGCTCCTGAGCGGCTGCCACGGTACGAGCGAATCCGCTGACAATATTTCCACCATCACCATCGGTGCCACGGGACAGAGCTATCCCAGCAGCTTCCGTCAGGACGGCAAACTGACAGGATTCGATGTCGATGTGGCCCAGACCATCGCCGACAGCCTGCACTACAAGGTGACGTGGGTAACCGCTGATTTTAGCGGTCTGATGGGGCAACTGGAGGCGAAGAAGCTCGACACGATCGCCAACGTGGTGGCCATCAATCCGGCCCGTCAGGAGCGCTACAACTTCTCGGCCCCCTATAGCTATTTCGAGAGTCAGCTGGTGACCCATAAGGACAACGTCGACATCAATACGATCGAAGACCTGAAGGGCAAGAATGTGGCAGCCGTACTGGGGTCTGCGCAGCTGACCAAACTCAAGAAACTCTTCGCTGACGGCAGCGCGCACATCCGCACCTATGAAACTCGTGATGCCGCGATGGCCGATGCCGTCAAGAATCAGGTCGCGGGGTACATCAACTCGCGCCCGATCCTCCTGGCCACAATTCGCCACAACCATCTGCCCTTCAAGCTGGTGGGTGAACCGTTCATGCCTGAAACCATCGCCTTTCCCTTCCAGAAGAACGCACGCGGTGATCGGTTGAGAGAGCAGTTCAGTGCCGAACTGGAACGCATGCGTGCAGACGGGCGTCTGAAAGCGATTTCCGAGAAGTACTACGGCGAAGACATCACGTATGCCAAGTGATGCAACACACGTGCAGATTAAACAAGGGCCATATGCCCTGAAAGGAAGGGTGAAATGAACATCGACGTGGCTTATCTGATCGCGGTCTTCCCACAGATCCTGAAGTACGTCCCAGTGACCCTGTTTCTGGCCATCGTTTCGATGGCATTGGCCACGCTGATCGGGCTGGGGCTGGCACTGCTGCGTGAATGTTCATTCCGCATCGTCAATGCCTTGATCGGGCTGTATGTCTCGCTCTTCAGGGGCATTCCCTCGCTGGTGCAGCTGTTCATCATCTATTTCGGGCTGCCCCAGCTGATCCCGGCGCTACAAGGGATCGACGCGGTAACCGCAGCCATTCTGGGCTTCAGCCTCAAAACATCGGCCTATATGGTGGAAATCTTCCGTGCGGCACTGGCTTCTGTCGATAGCGGACAGACCGAAGCGGGGCTTTCGATCGGCATGACACGCTTGCAGATCTATCGCCGCGTGGTGCTGTCACAAGCGTTAAGAAATGCGCTGCCGGCTACCGGCAATACGTTCATATCACTGATCAAGGACACATCTGTAGCGTTTGCGCTGGGCGTTTCCGAAATGTTCGCCGAGGGAAAGATCATTGCGGCCGAATCGCTGCGTTTCTTCGAAACCTTCTTGGTCGTTGGCGTGATGTACTGGCTCATCGTTGTTCTGTACACCTGGCTGCAGGCGCAGCTGGAACGCTATCTGAGCCATTCCTACCACCGCTGACGCAGAAGAGAGCCTCATGATCAGTATCAGTCATATCGTAAAGCGCTACGGACAGCACACGGTGCTGGATGGCATCAGCCTAGACATCGCCCAGCGTGAAGCGGTGGCGATCATCGGCCCATCTGGCTCCGGCAAGTCGACGCTGCTGCGTTGCCTTAACCTGCTGGAACGCCCAGCGTCAGGGACCATTCGCATTGGCGACACTGTACTCGATACGGCGTCTTGTACATCGTCGCAGGTCTTCGCTCTGCGCCGACGCTCGGCGATGGTCTTTCAGAACCACAACCTGTTCAACAATAAGAGCGCGCTAGGCAACGTTGCAGAACCGATGATTACGGTACAGAAAGTGCCCAAAGCTGAAGCCTACGCTCGCGCGGAAGCGCTTCTGGCGCGTGTTGGTCTGCTGTCACAGGCCCAGCAATACCCCGTTACGCTGTCGGGTGGCCAGCAGCAGCGCGTAAGCATTGCGCGAGCACTTGCCGTCAATGCCGACGTGATCCTGTTTGATGAGCCAACTTCGGCTCTTGATCCAGAGCGCGTTCACGAAGTGCTGCACGTCATTCAGACGCTGGCGCGCGAACAGAACACCACCATGGTGATTGTGACGCATGAAATGGCGTTCGCACGACAGGTCGCTGACCGCGTCATTTTCATGGAAGAAGGGAAGATAGTAGAGCAGGGCAATGCCAAGCAGGTCATCGACGCCCCACGCCAACCCGCCACGCAGCGCTTCCTACGCCGACTGTCGCCGGTCATTGACTGACCAACGGCGATCAATAGAAAGGATTAAGTGCAACGCGGTGGAGAGCCTCTTCACCGCGTCTTTCTTTAGCACTCAAGTGCTGCCATCAACCGCTTAGTCCAGCGCTGAAGCGCCTCGGAGGAGGTCAATTCCGCATCGGCCACAGCGGCCGAAACATCCAGCACCTTCTGACGGCTCAGCGCCTCGTAAAGCTTCTGCAGGGGATCAGCCTGCCACGTTCGGCTTTCCGCACGCCTCACACAGACATCAAAGGCGCGGCCGGAATACAACCTAAGCTGGACATGGTGAAAGCGCAGGTCGGGATTGTCAGCGTCAGGAGGCACAGAAGCGTCCGGCTGCCGAACAACGCGCTTCGCCAGCAAGGCAATAGCAGGGATGACGGGCGCTGCCGTGTAATGAGAGAGCGGCAGTGCGCCCGTAAGCAATGCGTCCGCAATGACATATTCGAGGCTGAAGCGCGCTTCGATACCGTGCACGGGGCCAGTGATGGCAGGGGCGGTGTCCCCTCCAACAGGGAACCGAACCGATATGGATGCAATGGCGCTTTCGAAATCGGTTGGTGCCAGCCCTTCGGCCAGCAGCTGTTTACGCAGTCGAAGCGCTGCATCGGCCGCACTGTGCGTACCGCTACAAGTGGGGTAGCGCTTGAACTCCAGCCCCGGCGAGACGATCCGCCACGGCGACCCCCAGTCCGACGTCAGCTGTGCCAGCCACTCGACACTGCCCCCGTGCGATAACAGCAGGCTTTCGATCACGCCTTCTTTTTGCCCATCGAACCCTGCCGCGGCCAGCTGAACGGCATCCGTGGCCGCCCGCGCGGCCCATCCCACATGCAGCGGCTTGGTTGAGGACCCCATCTGTCGCCTCAATCCGGCCGCTTGTGTAGCGGCCAACCCCAACGCCACCTGCGTCTGCGCAACAGACAACTCCAACAGGCGAGCGGCAGCCGCTGTCGCGGCCACACCCCCCAGCGTCGCCGTGGTATGAAAGCCGATGACATAATGCTGACGCCCTGCCGCCAGCCCAAGGCGAGCGGCCATTTCCACGCCGGTGACATAGGCCGCCAGAAAGGCCGACGACGTGACAACATTGGAGGTAGTGCCCAACAGAGCAAACAGCGTCGAAAGAATAACCGCCGAAGGGTGACCACGCAGATCGGCATGGAAGTCATCGTAATCAAGCGCATGACTTCCATAGCCCAACAGCAGCGCTCGGTACGCGGCATGCGTTGGAGGAAACTGCTGACGTACCGTGTCAAGATCAGGATCCGGTAACGCCCGCGTCAGCACGGGAAACGTGCAGGCGAGGTAGTCCACCAGCCCCTGTCGAGCCCGCAGACAGGCTGCCTCATCAGGTTGGGCATGAACGATTAGAGAGGCCACCCGCTGCGTCAGTGAATCCGTCATACGCTATCTCCTTCAGGCTATTGTTGAACCGCCTGCATCGCGTCAACACACATGACGCTACTTGGCCACTTCACATACCAAGCCCCGCGTTAAAAAACGATCCATCATTAGTTGTGCCGGTAATTAAGCCCATAAATAAGGCATCCTAAAAATATACGGATGACATACCGTAAGGGCCATCTTGTTCTACAACGTTCTTATATTTATTTAAAAGAAGAGAGAACGTAACGGATATATCAGAAGCAGCGTACTGCAAGGCCTTTGGGGTAAAAGGCGTACAGAGGCGGGCATGACATCATCAAAGAGAAATAATGATAGGAGAAATGATAAGGAAAGAGGGGCATATAAGATAACGAACTGGCCGCGAGTTCATACCAATCATCACGCACCAGATGACGGTATTGAAGCTCGCGGCCAGTCAGGGATAGATCAGGCTTCGCGACGCTCTACGCTGCCGTCCTTACGACCCAGCAACAGCACATCGGCTCCGCGGGCAGCAAACAAACCGTTGGTGACAACCCCCACCAACTGATTGATGCGGCTTTCCATCTCGATCGGGTGTTCAATCGGAAAATCATAGAGGTCGAGAATCTGGTTGCCGTTATCGGTAATAACGCCTTGGCGATAGATCGGGTCAGCGCCCATCTTCACCAACTCGCGCGCCACATAGGAGCGCGCCATCGGAATGACCTCAACGGGCAGTGGGAATTGCCCCAGCACCGCCACATCCTTTGACTCATCGGCAATACACACGAAGCGCTCGGCACAGGCCGCGACAATCTTCTCACGCGTCAGCGCAGCACCACCGCCTTTGATCATGGCGAAACCGGGGTCGATCTCATCAGCGCCGTCGACGTAGACGGGCATGCTTCCCACGCTGTTGAGGTCGAACACGTCGATGCCATGTCCGCGCAGGCGCTCGGCCGAGGCTTCGGAACTGGCAACGGCACCTTTGAACGTACCCGCCAGCGTGCCCAGCTCATCAATGAACATGTTGGCCGTGGAACCCGTGCCGACACCGATAACGGTTTCAGGCGTGAGCAGCGGACGAATCTCTTCCAGCGCAGCTTTGGCAACGGCGCGCTTGAGAGCGTCTTGTGCAG
This sequence comes from Zymobacter sp. IVIA_12111.31 C1, assembly GCF_047495495.1. Lineage (GTDB taxonomy): Bacteria > Pseudomonadota > Gammaproteobacteria > Pseudomonadales > Halomonadaceae > Zymobacter. Next base: position 188,064 of record NZ_CP179930.1, on the reverse strand, counting down.
CAGTCTTGGAGCGGAATGCCATGAAGGTCTCCATGAGAAGTGATGGCAGCGTGGGATGAAAATCGCGGACGGAACGAGGCCACGGATAGGCACAGCGCTGACGAAGCGCTTACCACTCTATGTCGCATGGGCTTGCTGTTCCTTCAGTAGACTGGTACCAATGAAGACGGTACAGCCTATCTGTGCCCGCGATCTAATTCGAACATGATATTGGACAATCACCGATGCAAGATACCCCGTTGCTGGAAGCGTACGTCAAGAAGATACTCACCGCCAAGGTCTATGACGTCGCTATTGAGACGCCGCTGTCCCCCATGCCCATGCTGTCCCAGCGTCTCGGAAACCAGATTTCCATTAAGCGCGAGGATCTGCAGCCCGTTTTTTCTTTCAAGATTCGCGGTGCTTATAACCGTCTGGCATCACTGACTGACGCTCAGCGCCGTCAAGGGGTCGTAACCGCATCGGCGGGCAACCACGCACAGGGGGTTGCGCTGGGAGCCAAGCAGCTGGGGATTCGCGCGGTCATCGTCATGCCGCGTATCACACCGGATATCAAGGTCGCGGCGGTACGCGCACGCGGTGCTGAGGTCGTGCTGACCGGTGATAACTTCAACGAAGCGCTCGAATACGCGCGCGAACTGATGACACAAGAAGGCCTGACCTACGTTGCGCCGTTCGATGATGCCGAAGTGATCGCGGGCCAAGGCACCATCGCTATGGAGATTCTGCGTCAGCAGCAGGGTCCCATTGATGCCATTTTCGTTCCGGTCGGCGGCGGCGGCCTGATCTCTGGCATTTCGGCTTACGTGAAATACCTGTTCCCAGAAGTGAAGATCATCGGGGTCGAGCCGGAAGATGCGGCGTGCCTGAAAGCCGCGTTGGAAGCCGGTGAACCGACGACACTGGATCAAGTCGGGGTGTTCGCAGAAGGTGTCGCCGTTTCCCGTATCGGTGAACTGCCGTTCGAGATCCTGAAGGACACCGTCGACGGCGTCATCACCGTTAACGCCGACGAAATGTGCTCAGCCGTAAAAGACATCTTCGAAGATACTCGCGGTCTGCCGGAAACATCCGGTGCCGTGGCCCTGGCCGGTCTCAAGAAATACATCCGCCAGAACGGCGTTCAAGGCCAGAATCTGATCTGCATCAACTCTGGGGCGAACATCAACTTCGACCGTCTCAACCACATCACCGAGCGCACCTCGCTGGGTGAGCGCCGCGAAGCGATGCTGGCCGTCAAGGTGCCGGAACGCGCAGGTTCCTACAAAGCACTGTGCGAAGTGCTGAGCAACCGTATGGTCACACAGCTCAGCTACCGCTATGCCCACCATTCTGATGCGCAGGTACTGGTCGGCATCAACGTCACGCCGTCTGATGATGACGCCGACCGCCACGCACTCATTTCGACGCTGGAAGAGGCGGGCTATCCCGTTGTCGACCTCAGCGAAAACGAAATGGCCAAAGTGCATATCAGCCATCTGGTCGGTGGGCACATGCTGCCAGCACTGCCCGATGACATGCACGAAGAGCTGTACCGCTTCGAGTTCCCAGAACGCCCTGGGGCACTGAACAACTTCGTGCGCCAGCTGCCGGCGAACTGGAATATCTCACTGTTCCACTACCGCAACCACGGTGCCGCCTATGGCCGAGTGCTGGTAGCCCTACAGATGCCGAAGGACGAGCAGAACGGCCTTGATGCGCACCTTGATGAAATCGGCTACCGCTACTGGCGCGAAACGGATAATCCCGCTTACGGCCTCTTCCTGCGCTGATCGTAGATAGCCCGCGGAAAAGACGCTGCATGATAGATGCGTTGCCCCTTGCCGCCACTCTGGCGCAGGGGGCAACGTCTATCTACACAGGCAAGCACCGTGCAGGTCGCATAAGACGTGCCCCATCAGCGATATCGAACGCAACGCGGGGAAGAGTCAGCGCGTAATAAACAGAGAGAAGAGGGGAAAAGTAGATAAGACAAAGCCCGTACACGAAGAACGTGTACGGGCTTCTTAATTTGGCGGAAAGCGTAGGATTCGAACCTACGGACCCTCTCAGGTCGCTTGTTTTCGAAACAAGTGCATTCGGCCACTCTGCCAGCTTTCCGGAACACCGGGTTGGTGTCAGGTGCCTAGCGTACCGATCCTGATCCCAGTGTCAACTACTCCTTGCGTGCCCGCACCTGTCGATGCAAGACCGACACCGCTCGCACAGGCCATTCAATCAATCTCCAGTTGCCAGTCCAGCAGGTGAAGCTCACCCGACCCCGAATAGATTTCAGAGCCGAACTCGACACTACTCAGGAACAGCGCATCACTTCGCCAATAGCCCGTACGGGCGAGATATCCTAGCAGTGGCTGGAGATCCATGGACAGGTCATCGGTGCCCTCTTCAAGCACAAAGGTGTACACCGGCCAACCGGTGGGCAGTGAGCCTACATAGAAGCCCCAGTGACGTCCATCAATCGTCACTCGGCCCTTATAGTCACCGGCAGGGTGAACGTTGATACTGCGCAGCCAGACCATCACCTCTGCTGCGGGCGATGAATACCAGCGCGCTCGCGGAGAGGTATGGCACCACAGGTCATAGGCAACGTTATAGCGGCCATCAGCGTTCAGCGCGAACCGGGCATGCGTGCGGACATGATGCAGGGAGGAAAGGGCGGCGGGAAGATGGCTACGCGGGTCATAGTTGGACGACCAATGCCAGCCGGTCACCAGTGCGGGATAAGCCTTGACGCTCTCCGTCGTGCTCGGCCAGTGCCAGCGCCAGCCCATATCATGCTCGGAGTGATAGAACACCTGCTGCCAGCCTTCATCGACGTCTGCCGCCCCCCATTGGTTGTTGTTGAGGTAGCTTTTGCCTCCGTCGATCTGAATTTCGTCGCCGGCCATGCTCGTCATGGCAGCGCTGACCATCGGCGCGTACAGACAGGCCATCATCATGACCATGACAGCACCTGCCGTTGCACCGGATATTTTCATTGTTGTTCTCCTTGAACATACGGTGGCGGGATGAATGTCGGCATCGAGAGCCTAGTCGCCATGCAGCCCATGTACCACGGGCTATAGTTGTCTGTGAGATCGCCACAGGAGGTGGCGGCTCATATCTCTCGGGCCTCTCGGGGGTATGAGATTCACGTTCATCGACAAGGAGCGCATGCAGATGGCAGCCAAGTTCGAGATCTACAAAAGCAGTGAAGGTCAGTTCCGTTTTCGTCTGAAAGTCACCAACAACGGTGAAATCATTCTGGCCAGCGAAGCCTATACGCAGAAGGTCAATTGCAAGAAAGGCATCGAATCCGTCAAGAAGAATGCCCCCGAAGATACGCGCTATGCGCGCAAAGAAAACAAGGCCGGCAAATGGTATTTCGTGCTGAAAGCGGGCAACCATGAGGTCATCGGTACCAGTCAGGCCTACAGCAGCGAAGCGGCCTGCAAGAAAGGCATCGAATCCGTGAAACGCCACGCACCGGATGCTGAACTGGTCGATACGACAACGACACAGAACTGATCGACGCCCGGCGATTGCCGCCGAGCAGCATGAGGTGCCACTGCCATGGGTACTTCAGCGGGAATGAAAAAGAAGGGGTGGCTCAGCCGAGCCACCCCTTCTTCATCGTTATAACGATGATCGTGCGGATCAGGGCGCGACAGCGGCCCCCTGCGACGAGGACGCCGTGTCAGGGAAAGTCAGCCAGACCCACGTCAGAGTGGAATCGTCGACATGCTCGCTGCGCGAGTAGCCAACCTGCTCCTGTGCTACCCATGGCGCCAACTGCAGGCGCAGCTTCTGGTAGTCGCTCGCACCGTGCACGAGCAGGCCGAACGGCTGTCGTGCATCAAGCCGGGCCTGAAGCGCTTCGGCACTAATATCGCCTACTCGCCAGTCATGATAGAACGCCAGCGCACCACGCTCGACTTCTGTCAGCCCCATCCCTACGGTCTGGGCACGATAGGCCTCGGGCACCGCCTGATAAAGCGCTTCGTTCTCAGCACGCGTGCTCTTGCGCGGCGCCTGAATACCGTTCATGAACAGCGTCCAGGCAATAAAGACACTGAATGCCGCCAAGAAGATGCGCACGGCGCCAAGCGATGTCATGCGCATGCACACGACAAGCGCGATGCTGAGCACTACGGCAGCGATCTGCCCCATGTGATTGCGCGCAATCAATTCGATCATTTCAGGCGTGGCATGGCGAGTGGGCAGCAGATGCGCATACAGCGGCAACAGCAACACGACCAACTGGAATGCCAGCGCTGCCCACAGGGTGAACAGGGCATAGCCGCGCACCCAGCGCGCCTGAGCATGATGCGCAAGATATTGGCCCGCCATCATGGCGAAGAACGGCAGGATCGGCAGCAGATAGAGCGAACGCTTGGTCTGCGCCATCGACAGGATCAGGAAACTCATGATACCGCCGATCAGCAGTAGTAGATGGCGCAACCCCATACGGCGACCTGCACGCAGAGTCGTGACCAGCCACGCCACGATCAGCGGCACCCACGCCAGCGTCAGCGACAGCATGGAGGGGATATAGTCGAACTTGGTCGTCGCTTCGTCATGACCCAGTCCTGCCGTACCGTTCAATCGGCCCACCTGATTGCGCCAGAACCACTCGTTCCACAGCCATTCGCCGTCCTTATGGCTGACCAGTGCCCAGCACCAGCCACCGCACAGCACCACCATCACGACGACCAACAGAAGGTTGTCGAGCACGATCTGCCGCCAGTGCGTCTTGCCGCGTGCCCACAACTGATGCAGGAAGAGAGCACCCCAGAAAGGGATCATAACCAGCGGAGCCACCGGCCCTTTGGCCAGAAAAGCCCCCGAAATGGCGATGCCGGTCCACAGCGCGAACACGCGGCGATTGTCTAGGTAGAACGCGATCAGCGTCCACAGGCTCATGGCACAGAAGAAGGCCAGCGCCACATCCGTACGGATCACATGGAAGTGTTCCAAAAAACCACTCATGGTCGCCAGCGACATCACGCTCCAGCATGCCGCCCGATCACCGAACATCCGGCGCGTAGCGAGCCACAGACACGCCAGTGTTCCCGCGGCATAGAGCGAACAAGTCAGACGCAGCACATCGACAGGATCAATGAAGTATCCCGTCACGGCATTGACCAGCAACACGCTCCAATAGAACAGCGGCGGCTTCTCAATGAAATACTCACCGCTCAGCGTGGGCACAATGAAGTCATGCGAGCGCAGCATTTCCCATGCGATACCGGCCTCACGCGGTTCGTCGGGCGACCATAAATCATGGTCGAACTGCCCAAACAGCAGCAGCACGGCGATCAGCACCAGTAGACCGCCCCAGAGCAGGCGTCGGTGATGTAGGGCAGGGGGATGTGTCATATCGGAAGGAGTCCTCCATCCATGGCAGGAGAGTGGTGAAGAGTCGACATCATTGTGGCAGGGTAGGCCTAACCAGCGGTAGACCATGCCAAAAACTGTAGTGACATTTCGTCTCGTTGACGGATTCCCTGCGCTTTTGAACAGGCAGGCTGATAATTTGCTTGACGCTGTTGTTGTGAACGCGCAGGATAGGCCTTGTAGGTTAGCAAGTCATATCGTCAGTTGTAATCGAGTCCTTCGGTAGCCTGGTAGATATTTCTCTTGTTTTACCCACGACATGTCCTATATATGATTCGCATCTATAGGTCCCGTCTATTCCCAGTCAATCGAGGATTTCGACAATGGCAACTGGCACAGTTAAATGGTTTAACGACCAAAAAGGTTTTGGTTTCATTTCTCCGGCAGACGGTGGCGACGACCTGTTCGCACACTTCTCCGAAATTCAGGCTGAAGGCTTCAAATCCCTGCAAGACGGTCAGAAAGTTACTTTCGACGTCACTCAGGGTAAAAAAGGCCTCCAGGCTTCCAACATCCGCCTCGCTGACTAATCATTATTGATTAGTCCGGTGAACGCCGGCTGTTGATAAAGGGACCCGCTTTCGAGCGGGTCCTTTTTTTATGCCTGAATTTTTTATACCCGCGATGCGTGCTCAATGCCAGCGCCATCAATGGTACGCCGCCTCAACTAGCGGTAGCAGGCCTGGTGTCGAGACTTCGCCAGCGGCATTTCCATCACGTCGAGCGGAACGGGCGCATGCCCAGCTCCCGGATCGAATGAGCTGCTATCGCCGGTGTACTCGAACCCCTGCCGGTTATACCACGCCATCAGCTCGCGGCGCGGACGAATAACGCCCAGCCGGATCGCATGGCGTCCTGCGGCCGCATGCCAGCGCACTGCTTCGTCCAGCATCTTCTTGCCCAGCCCTTGGCCCTGACAGTCAGGATCGACGGCAAACATGCCGAAATAGCCGGCACCGTCCTCTTCTTCGCCAAGCCAGGCACAGACCACCAGATGCCCGTCCTGTTCGCCGACCACGATGCGACCATCCGTGCGTGCCAGATCACTGCGCAGGCTTTCGACGGTCGCCCGCGGCTCATCCGGCATACCGATCTCTTCCGCCCACGGTTCATGAACCAATGCCTGATAGGCCGTATTGATCAGCGTTAGCAGGCGCGGGATATCCCCTTGGTGTGCCGTACGGAAGTGGAGTGTCTGGGACATCGTTCATCCTTTCATTATCGACAGAGCTCATCTGCAATTAAGCTCTGTGCGGTAACTGTATATCCACCCGATGCCTATCGTCATCGTGGCATGGTTACGTGTGAAAGGGCGGGGATGCTACCTGAACAGCTCGCGTTTATGAAGGGAAAAGAGGCCAATTGCGATCATTTCCACAAAGTAACTCACCCGATGACGGTGCGGTAAAAGATAGCAGGGAAAGAATCGGCATGGTCAGCGGGGGTCAATGAGCAGTAGGGTAGGAATAGTAACGGTGCCTTCACGATAACGAGCAGGCAATGCCCGACGCGCAAGGCATGTTTCCTTCGAAATCATCCATGGATTGGACAGGAGGTGGCCATCCGGCCAACGCAAACGATGACGAGCGACGTTCATACACAAGGGCTGCGGCCTTCTAGGGTACGCTGGGGCGTACTGGTGCTGCTGTTTCTGGCCGTAGGTGTCAACTATATGGACAGGGTCAACCTGTCGGTGGTGCAGGGCAGTCTTGAGCATCAATTCGGGCTGACCGGCACTCAATATGGCTGGCTGCAATCGACCTTTATCGTGGCCTATTTGATAGCACAGGTGCCAGGCGGGCGGTTATTGGACCGCTGGGGCACGGAAGGCTTCTATGCGCTGCTGATCCTGCTGTGGAGCGGTGCCACCTTTGCTATGGGCATCGGCGGGCTGCTGGGCTTCGGTACGACGGCCGTTCTGGGACTGATGATGGTGTGCCGCATCGTAATCGGACTGGCACAAGCCCCTTCCTTTCCGGCCAACGCCAAGATTGCGGCCATGTGGTTTCCGCATCATGAACGGGCACGCGCCATCGGGGCCTATTCAACAGGACAGTATCTGGTTACAGGCCTGATGGTGCCCGTACTGAGCATCGTAGGGGTGCGCTACGGTTGGCCTTCCGTTTTTTATGTGTCCGGTGGGCTGGGCATTCTGCTGGGGTTGTGGTGGCTGTTCGGCTACCGTGATCCAGAGCATAGCCGTGCCAACGCGGCGGAACTGGCGCTGCTTCGGCAGGACAATCGTCAGGCGCCGTCTGTCGCCGATGAACCGGATAGCGGCAAGGTCGGTTGGCCGGAGTTGCGCCATATTTTGGCTCAGGGCCGCTTCTGGGGCATCTGCTTCATGCACTTTGCCGCCACCTCCATCCTCTACTTCTTCCTGACATGGTTTGTACCGTTTCTGCGCAGCAGCCTGCAACTGCAAGGCGCATGGGCGGGCGTCATGGAAAGTGTGCCCTTCCTGCTAGCGGCAGTCGGGGTACTGTTCGGGGGGGTATGGAGCGACCTGCTTCTCAAGAGCGGCCATTCGCTGGTCAAGGCGCGCAAGATTCCGATCGTATCGGGCCTGCTGGTGTCCGCGCTGATCTTCTGCAGCCCATTCCTGAGCGCTTGGCCACTGGTGGTGATCTGTGTGCTGTCCGTGGTCTTTCTGGCTAATGCCGGCTCCAACCTCGGCTGGACCGCGATGAGCGATATTCTGCCGAAGCGCATGATCGGCACGGCAGGCGGTATTCTCAATATCTGTGGGAACATGGCGGGCATTCTGACCCCCCTGGTGTTCGGCAGGGTACGCGACATGACGGGGAGTCTGAACGGTGGGATGTACTATCTGGGGGCCGTCGCCCTACTGGGCGCGCTGTGCTTTCTGTTCTTCATCAATGACCTGACCGAAATCGACATCAGTCAGGCCCGTTCCCGCTAGCGCATAGCGCTACGCCTTACGGTTGGTGGCCTCGTACAGCATGAGGCCACTGGCCACGGCCAGATTCAGCGAGTCCGTCCCGCCCCGCATCGGGATCTTCACGCGCTGATCACAGGCTTCCAGCAGTGCGGCTGACAGCCCGGACTGCTCCGTTCCCATCAGAAGCGCACAGGCATGCGTCTCATAATCAGCATCGCGGTAGTCCTGCGCACGCTCCAGCGTCGTGCCGATCATGCTAACGCGGTGCTGACGCGCCCATTCGATGAACGGTGCGGTCGTGCTCTTGACCAGCACCACGTCGAACAGCGCACCGGTCGTCGCGCGCAGCGCTTCCGGCGAGAAGGGATCGCAACTGTCATTCAACAGAATGACGCCGCGAGCACCCGCCGCATCACAGGTGCGGATAATGGTGCCCAAGTTGCCAGGGTCACGCGGACTGTCGAGCACAATCCACACCTCGTCAACCGCAGGGACGACGCTATCCAGCGGCTGCCATTGCTGGTGAAACACCGCGATCGCATGGTGGGGATTGTCACGCCCAGACATCTGCCCCAGCACCTGTGCCGTGGTGGGGATCAGTTCGACATGATCCTGCGCGGTGGCATCAAGCAGCAGCTGGTTGAGTGCTTCATCAGTGGCGCGTGCATCGGCGTCAAACGCCAGTGTTCGGAGCGCATGCCCGCCGCGGCAGCCATCGGCAATAGCCCGCACGCCTTCCACCAGAAAGGCCTGTTCAGCGTTACGGTACTTCTTGGTATACAGCTTGCGCATGGCTTTGATGCGCGGATTAGCAGCGCTGGTAATGGTGGCGTCAAGGCGCATGCGCGACCTCCAGAAAGAACGAAAGTGAATACGACAAGGCCCGGTGGTCGCCGGGCCTTGTCTTAACGAGCCATACACACAGAACGAGCACTATACCGCATGGGTCAGAAACGACCACAGTGCCGACAGTATACCGGTGATCTGGCTGAATGCCGCTAATACTGCCAGCACCCCGATCACAATGACCAAGAGATTGGAGGGGTTGCGACGGTAACGGCTCAGCACGGGCAGCGTGTAGATGGCCACCATCGGCAGCAAGAACAGCAGCAGAGCAATGATGGGGCCGCCCAGCTTCTCGATCATCGACAGGATACCGGGGTTCAGGGTCGCTACGCCCCAGCAGCTCAGCCCCATCAACACCGCAGCCACATCGTTAAGCACACGATGACGACGCGAGGAGGACTTGCCTCGGCAAACGTGTTCGATTAGCCCTACGGCCCCTTCACGCGCGCCGATATAGTGCCCAAGAAAGGACTTGGCGATGGCGATCAGGGCAATGATGGGAGCGGCCACCTCAATGATGCGGGTATTAAAGTGACGGGCCAGATAAGACAGGATGGTGATGTTGTCCGCCTTGGCTTCGGCAAGATCAGCCGGGGTAAGTGACAGCACGCAACTGAACACGAACAGCAGCACGGTCGCGACCATCAGCAGGTGAGCGCCGCCCAGAATTTGGCAGCTCTTGCGATCGGCGTTGTTACCGTATCGCTGGCGCTGATCCATAGCGAAGGCAGAGATGATCGGTGAGTGATTGAACGAAAAGACCAACACGGGAATCGCCATCCAAATGGACGTCCACACGGCACTGCTACTGCTCGCCGCCTCGGTTCTGGCGGATGCCGCAAAGAACGCCGTGCTCCAGTGAGGAATCAGGATCAGCGACAGAATGACGAGAGCAGCAATGAAGGGATAGACCAGATAACTCATCGCCTTGACGACGCGACGCTCTCCACCGCGTGCAATGCCGATCAGTATCGCGATCAGCAGGAAGGACACCAGCGCTCGGGGAGGAGACGTCATGCCCAACTGGTGGGTCAGCACATCCAGTGTAGTGTTGGTGATGGCAACGCTATAGACCAGCAGGATGGGAAAGATGGCAAAGAAATAGAGCACCGTGAACAACGCTCGGGCATGCGGCCCGAAATGCCGGCCAACGACATCGGTAATGTCGCGATCGCTGTCTGCGCCGGACTGAACAAAACGGGTAAGCGCACGGTGAGAGAAGTAGGTGACGGGGAGGGCAAACAGTGCAATGAACAGTAGCGTCCATGTTCCCCCGATACCGGCGGCGATGGGCAGGAAAAGCGTCCCCGCACCAATGGCCGTACCAAAGAGGCCGAGTGCCCACGTTATATCCTGGCGGTTCAGCGCTCGTTGGGCAGCAGGTAGCACCTGATCGGTCTGACGAAGTTCGGTCATGAGGTCTGCCTTGAATGATTGTTCTAGATAAGCCTAAAGCGGCAACCTCTCGGCAACGGCTTGCCAAGAGCGCGACGAAGACACTCACATGACTTCGCCACGAAAGAACGACCATCATAACCGATGCACCAAAGGCGAGCGATGTGTCAGGGGCGCACGCACGCCCCCAACGTGTTCAACGACCGAAGACCGTCGTGAACGAAGCGCTTGCCAACGCATTGAAATGTACACGGAAACCGACCTGAGCAGGCGTCGGATTCTCAGGCAGGTCGAGCGATGCGACCTTCAGCGCATGCACTGTAAAGATGTAACGATGATCACCGTGGCCCGGAGGCGGTGCGGCCCCGGCAAAGTCCGTGGTGCAGGAGTCGTTATAGACCGCCACGGCACCCTGAGGCAGCGGATGACGCCCACTGCCCGCACCTTCCGGCAGCGACGTAACATCGGCCGGAATATTGGCGACCACCCAGTGCCACCAACCCGAGCCGGTGGGCGCATCAGGATCGTAGACGGTCACGACAAAGCTGCGAGTCTCTTCGGGAGCACCTTCCCAATGCAGCTCGGGCGACAGGTTGTCGCCTTCAAGACCGGGATAGGCAGCCCACTGCGCTTTGGTCAGGCGCTGTCCATCCTTAAGCGTATCGCTCAGCAGACGAAACGTCATTTTCGGTTCTCCTTGAGTGAGAAACAGACAGGCATAGCATATGCCTCGCACGTGCGAGGGTCAGCTAGCCGCTCAACGTCGCACAGAAATACGACCATGCAGAGGCCTGTGACACTCCATGCCGTTATCTCTGTGCACACTATCTTCACGATTGCCGTATCATGATAAGCCGTTTGGTGTTCTTTTCAGTGTGCCTGTGTAGCACCGCCTACAGCGGAAGCCGCCACTCACCTATAACGATCATATTTTCTTGTACTTGATTCAGTGGAGTCCCATGAGTTCTTTCAAGCAGTGGAAACATCGTCTCAAATGCGCTTTTCTATCCGCTAGAATCGGTCAACCCCAACAGGACTGGCTGCGCGCACTGGCAGACAATCCTCAGTTCGGCACGCTGGCGGCAGGCGATGAGCAGTTCTCCTATCGTCACTTCAAGGCCTACCTGAATCGCCACCTGACGGCGGCCCAGAAGCTGTCAATCGTGCACCATACGGCTCAGCGACTGTGCGATGTGCTGTCAAAAGACCGCTTCGACACCATCTTCACCGGCAAGGGTCTGCTGCTGGCCACGCTGCCCTTCAAGGACGGCGAAGGCGAAGCGCGTGTCATCATGCGTCGCGCAACGTTCCCACGTGAAGGTGAAATCGGTCTGTTCATGGAAACCGATGAGGAAGGGGTGATCTACCAGCTCAACTTCTCGCTGGCACCACCCGCCACGCTGCTGATTGGTGGTCTGCAGGGGCCACGCCCTGAGCAGGGTGACATCATCAAGCGCTACAACAAGGCGCTGCATGGCCTGCGCCCGCAAAACGTAATGGTATCGGCCATGTACGCCTGCGCGCTCGTCTTCGAAGCCGACGGCGTCAAGGGAATTACAGAGACTGCACATCCACGTCGCAAGCGTTTGAAATCCAGCTACGACCGTTTCTGGGCGGAAAATGGTGGGGAAGAAATCAAAGGAGGCTGGTTCCAACTGCCGCCAGCGGAGCCCGAACGTGACATTCAGCAGGTCAAGAGTCAGCGTCGCGCCGCTTTCAGACGCCGGGAAGCACTGCGCGAGGATATGGCCCGTCAGATTGTCACTGCGCTAGGCTATCCCGAACGCATGCCCGCCCTTGAGGTGGAGGAAGCCGCCACAGAAGCCGCAGTATAACCGCATCGCGTCAATCACTACGCCGCGATAAAGAAAGCCCCAGGACGATAACATCGCCTTGGGGCTTTCTCGTCATCAGCCATTCAAAGGATCAGGCGGCATCGTTCAGCAGCCGATCGACGAAGTCGGCCAGATCATCGCAGACCCATACCGCCTCGCTGTGCTGAAGAGCATCCAGTTTGGGGCGCGTCTCCTGCCCGTTACCCGTCAGCACCAGCGCCAACCGAGTGCCTGCCGTCTCGCCCGCCTGAAGATCGCGCAGGGAGTCACCGACCATCCATGCGTCGTCAAGGCGCTCATGCCCTAGCTCGCGCGCAATCCGATGCAACATGCCCGGTAGCGGCTTGCGACAATCGCACCCGTCATCGGGGCCATGCGGGCAGTACGCGATATAGGCCAGACGCCCCCCGGCAGCGTCTACCAGCGAGGTCATCCGCTCGTGCATCGCCTCCAGCTCGGCCATTGGCGTCAGGCCACGAGCGATACCGGACTGGTTCGTGGCTATCGCAACGTCGTAGCCTGCCTTCACCAAACGCGCGACGGCGTCGATCGCTCCGGGCAGAGGAATCCATTCATCACGGTGTTTGATGTACTGGCGGCTGTCCTGATTGATGACACCATCACGGTCGAGAATGACGAGGGGGCGAGGCATGAACGTTCCCATCAGAAATGAATACCACGGTTGACGCGCGAGCTACCGCAACGAGAAAGGGCCGCCCGCGCATGGATGTGTTCGACGATATCGCATAGAAACGGTCATACGCCAAAATAAACCCCATTGAGAGCGAATATTCCGGCTTTGGCCGATGCCATGACGGCGTTACTGTGTCGCTGCCCTAGTCGTCGATGTCCTCATGCACATCATGGACATCGGTATAGGCTCCGCGACGCATAATGAGATCGGCGATCGCAGCACTTGCCGCATCAAGGTCTATTAGGCTCATGTCCGTGGCAGTGTCGTTCCCCTGCGGCGGAGAAAAGGCCAAACGCCGATCGTCGTGATTGCAGGTCTGCCAGCGCAGCGAGGTCGCCGAACGCTTGGCGGGATAGAAGCCAACGGTCGCGATGTCGAGGCAGCCTGCAATATGCAGCGGCCCCGTTGAACCAGCGATCAGTCCATCGGTAGCGTCCAGCATCTTAGCCAGTGCCGAAAGGCGTTGGCTGGCCGGCAGGCGACAAGCCTCTATGCCTTCGGCGGTCAAGCGGTCGCACAATGACGCAGCTACAGCTTCTTCACCCGGCCCCGCACTGAACAGCCAGTGAACAGGACGGTCGAGACGGGCATGCACCTTCTCGATCAGTTCGGCATAGCGCTCAGGCGTCAGATTAACCGCCGAACCGCCGCTGCCAGCGTGCACGCACCACCATGGGCGATCCAGCGACAGACCGCACGCCTTGGCCAGAGCAACACGGCCCTGACGATGCGAACGCTCGGTCATCGGCCAGAACGGCGGACGCGCAGCGTCGCCCTGTACGTTGAGCCGTTCCAGCAGAGCCAGCGCCAGATCGACGTTGTACTCGTACTCCGGTTTCAGAGACTGGGAACGGCGCTGCACAACACGGTGGTTGTAGAAGATCTGCGCCCACTTGGTGGCCGGTGCCATGCGCATCGGAATGCCCGCACGCCAGCCCAGCCAGCCGATACGCGGCGTAGAAAACAGTGTCAGCATCGCGTCAAACTGCTTGTCGTGCATGCGGTTGAGCAAGTGACGGCGCTCGGCACGCGATGCGCCATGACCGGGATCAATGATGACGTCATCGACCCAAGGGCAGCAGTGCGCGATGGATGCCGTATATTCCGGCACCAGCACGGTGACATGAATGTCCGCCTGCGCCTGCTTGAGCGTTTTCAGGGCGGGCCAGCTCAGCATGAAATCGCCAAGCTTGTCGTTGCGTACGACCAGTACGCGAAGGTCAGGTGTTGTCATGGTCGAAGGCATAATCCGGCGAAAGAAGCAGCGTCATGGGGTAGGCTTGAGATAGCCTTGGCGAATCTCGTGCATCAGCCCGGTCGCACGGGAAGGCGCGAAGCGGGTCAGTGAGCGCTCAAGGCGCTCCATATTGCGCGCCTGCCAATGGTGCCCGTTGCGAATGCGGCAGCGATCCAGATCGATGATCCACGGTTTTCCATCACGATCCAGCAACAGATTGCGCGCATTGAGGTCAACATGATCAAGACCGAGCTCGTGCGCCTTGCGGATCAGGGCACCGACCGCCCTCAAAGAGGTATAGGGCAGATCTTCGGAAGATTCGATGCAGTCGGCAAGCGTCTGGGCACCGGGAATACGTACGGTAATCAAGGCGCCTTCATAAAAGAAGCCGGTATGCCATACGCAGGCCCCGATAGGCTGCGGAACGGAAAGGCCCTTTTCACGCAGGGCAACGGTGAGGCGGAACTCGCGCGCGGCACGCGTACGTGCACTGCCACACCAGACATAGCGCTGCTGGCTAACCCGAGCCACCATGCCTCCGCGACGATACGGGCGCAGTACCCAACCTTCTTCCGTCGTTTCGCTGGCGTGATCGCCAGGATCGAAGAAGACGCTGGCACCTCGTCCGGGGGCTTCGCCTACGATAGCTTCACGGTCCTGCCAGTACGCCCGGGTGAACAGTTCCGGGGTGACAGGGCCGCAAAGTGCCGTGGCATCATATAGAATGTGCGCATTCGCACTTTGGGATTCGAGTATTCGCATGACGCTACCTTTGCCTGCTTCGCCGACGCATATCTGTGTATTGCGACTATCCGCGCTGGGAGATGTCTGCAACCTGGTGCCTGCCATCAGGGCCATGCAGCATCAGTGGCCAGACGCTCGTATTACTTGGATCGTCGGCCGCGCGGAGCACAGTCTACTCAGTGGCCTCGATGGGGTCGAGCTTGTGGTGTACGACAAATCTACTGGCCTAAAGGGAATGTATGCCCTATGGCGCCAGCTGTCGAAGACACACTTCGATGTACTCGTTCACGCACAGCAATCCATCCGAGCCAGCATTCTGTCACTGGGCCTAAAAGCCCGCGTACGTCTGGGGTATGACGCGGCCCGCGCCAAGGACCATCAGACCTGGTTCACCAACTGTAAACTGGCACCGCATCCTGAAGCGCACGTGCTGGCATCGTTTGTCGACTTTGCCCGAGCACTCGGCGTTCAGGATGAGCTTACGACACGCGACAGTCTTGAATGGCACATTCCCATTCCCGACAGCGCCTTTGCCGAGGCTGCGGAGATTACCCGAGGCGCACGCTACATGGTACTGAGTCCCTGTGCCACACCTCGGCGACGCAATTATCGCAACTGGACGGCCGAAGGCTATGCTGCGGTCATCGACCACGCTTATCGGCACCAAGGGCTAGTCACTGTACTGACCGGTGGTCGGCGTGAAGAAGAGCAGGCCATGATCGCCGATATTATCGAGCGCGCGCGTCAGCTCAGAGCGGTCCACCAAGATGACGAAGAAGGGGCCCCCATTGACGCTTCGGGCAAAACCTCACTTAAGGGGCTGCTGGCGCTGATTCGCCGTGCCCGTGTCGTCATTGCACCCGACTCAGGACCGGTGCACATGGCTAACGCGTTGGGCACGCCCGTGTTGGGCCTGTTCGCGACAACCAATCCCGATCGTGCCGCGCCTTATCTGTGGCGCGACTATGTCGTCAACCGCTACCCCGATGCCGTCACACGCTATATGCACAGCACGCTGGATGACATCACCTGGGGCGCTCGTGTACGTCACCCGGATGCCATGCAACTGATCACCATTGACGATGTCACATCGCACTTGGATCGGCTTCTGAAGGTCACGGCCATACGCGATCACGACGACAGCCCATTATTCGGCAAAGACATTCCACGCACTGTCTGAATGCGGTGCTACCTTTTTATCTTCTTCAGCGGAGACATGGATCACGATGCTGGACCTCACTGCTTTCGACTCGGCGCGTCTTCTGATCGTCGGCGACATCATGCTGGACCGTTACTGGTACGGACCGACTTCCCGAATCTCGCCCGAAGCGCCGGTACCGGTCGTACGGGTCGACGAGAGTGAAGACCGTCCGGGTGGGGCCGCTAACGTTGCCCTCAACATCGCATCGCTGGGTGCCCATGTCTGCCTGTCCGGTCTAGTCGGACGCGACGACAACGCCGACCGTCTGGCCGCCGCGCTGACACAGGCGGGCATCACGACCCATTTCCACGTCAGCGATGCCGTACCGACCATCACCAAGCTGCGCGTCATGAGCCGCAACCAACAGCTCATCCGCCTCGATTTCGAATCACCGGCTTCCGCCGAAGATGCGGCACCGCTCGCAGATCGCGTTGCCGAGGCCCTGCCAGAATCGGACCTGATGATTTTGTCCGACTACGGCAAGGGCTCGCTGAGCAATATCGAACAGCTGATCGCGCTGGGCCGCAAACTCGGCAAGCGCGTGCTAATCGACCCCAAAGGCAGCGACTATTCGCGCTACAAAGGGGCCAGCATCATCACCCCGAATCTGAGCGAATTCGAAGCGGTCGTCGGGCCGTGTGCCGATGATGACGACATGATCACCAAGGGCGAACGCCTGCGCAAAGAGCTGGGGCTCGAAGCGCTGCTGATCACCCTGAGCGAACGCGGCATGATGCTGATTCGCGCCAACGAAGCACCGCTGCACCTGCCGACTCATGCCCAAGCCGTCTACGATGTCACCGGGGCAGGGGATACCGTGATCGGGGTACTAGGGCTGGCACTGGCGGCCGGGCAACCGCTGCCGACCGCAATGTGGCTGGCTAATCTTGCTGCGGGCGTCGTGGTGGCAAAAGCAGGTACCGCCACGCTAACCGTCGCTGAACTGCATGAAGCGATTCAAGATGCGGGCCAATCGTCCACCAGCGACAGCTCACTGGACGCTGTCATCCGCCAAGTACGCGCAGCACAAGCGCGCGGCGAACGCGTAGTGATGACCAATGGCTGCTTCGACATTCTGCATTCAGGCCATGTCGGTTACCTCGAAGAAGCGCGCCAGCTCGGTGATCGCCTGCTGGTGGCCGTCAATGACGATGCCTCCGTCGCGCGTCTCAAAGGCCCAACGCGCCCCGTCAACACACTGGACCGCCGCATGCGCGTGCTCGGTGCACTGGCCTCCGTCGACTGGGTTGTACCGTTCAGCGAAGACACTCCTCAAGCCCTGATCGAAAAGATTCTGCCTGACGTACTGGTGAAGGGTGGCGACTACAAGGTTGAAGAGATCGCCGGGCATGAAGCTGTGCTGGCCAACGGTGGCGAAGTCAAAGTACTAGGCTTCGAGGAAGGCGTGTCGACCAGCGCCCTGATCAAAGCCATTCAAGGGCAGACCCCATAATGTTTGGCCGACGTGGATACAGCGCACTGCTCTATGCGCTGTCACCGCTGATCTTCAAACGTCTGAAACGCGAGAGCCTGCCGGATCATCCGGCAGGTGAGCGACTGGGCCATATTCCCGACTACCGAGAACGGAAGACCCTGTGGGTGCACGCCGCCTCTGTCGGCGAAGTCATCACTGCCGCCCCCGTCATCCGGCAACTGCTGGCCGACTACCCGTCGCACACGATCATCGTCACCACCATGACCGCGACCGGTGCCGAGCGAGTCAAAAGCCTGTTCGGAGACACGGTCATTCATCACTTTCTGCCGATCGACTTTCCGGGGGCGATGAAACGCTTCGTGCGCTCGCTGACCCCAGAACTGCTGGTACTGGCCGAAACCGAGCTGTGGCCCAACATGCTGTATGCCGCCTCGGAGCACAACGTGCCAGTAGTCATGATCAACGCACGCCTCTCCGACAAAGCCTACTCACGCTACAGACGCTTCCAGCAACTCACGCGCGACATGCTGATCCGCATCAATTGGATTGCGGCTAAGAGCGGCGAAGATGCCAAACGCTTCCGCTCGCTGGGTGTACCGCCTAAGCGCCTGTCGGTTGCCGGTGCATTGAAGTTTGACCTTACGGTCAGCGAAGAACAGCGACAGAAAGGCGCTGCGCTGCGCACGCTTATCGGCCAGCGTCCGGTATGGATTGCCGCCTCGACGCATGACGGCGAAGAGCACGCCGCACTCACAGCACACACACAGCTGCTCAAGGTGAAACCCGATGCATTGCTGATACTGGTGCCGCGCCACCCACAGCGCTTTGATGACGTTGCCAGCGAGTGCCTTGAAGCCTTCCCATCAGCCGTTGCTAGACGCTCGCATGACGAACCGATCACTGGCGCTACACGCGTCTACCTTGGCGACACTATGGGTGAGCTGATGGCCCTCTATGCCGCTAGCGACCTGGCATTTGTCGGAGGCACTCTGGTGCCGATCGGCGGGCACAACCTGCTGGAACCGGCAGCGCTTGGCGTCCCGGTCATCAGCGGCCCGCATCTGAACAACCTGCAGGAAATCGCCGATGTCATGGAAGAACATCAGGCTCGGCGCGAAGTGAATGATGCCACCACCTTAGGCCATGTACTTATCGAACTGTTTGTCGATGCCAATGCGCGCCACTGGCTAGGCGACGCCGGCCTGCGCGTTGTAGAGCGCAATCGCGGAGCCAGCACCCTGATACGCGACCGTATTCGCACCATGGTGCCCGTTGACGAAGTGCTGGGCTAAGGCCTCGTCCACCTCATCACCACGTCCCATCGCATTCGCTTGCCTGCGTGAGAGGCATGGCGTGCATCGGCCACTGCCGAACCGCACCCATGTCCTCATGCTTTCCCCCGCTTGGTGCTCGATAACGTGTGTATGCCCGCACGAATGATTCATCTTATCTCATCATCACGGAGGCCACTGGTTACAAATCTATAAATAAGCGAGGAGGAGAACGGTAAGCCTTCTCTCAATAGTTATGAAATGATAAATAGCGGCATAATCGCGCAGCGGTACACTTAAAAGAGTAATAAATAGCAGGAAAACAGGGAACGTAATCTTCAAATGCTCATACTTTATGCGGGTGCCTTAAACAACGTTATAAAGCTGTGATACTATCCCCGCCTACTTTGCCACGAAGACAGTATTCATACTGCACGGCGAGAGCTTTCTCATCGCGTGGCACTCTCAGGGAATCTATGCGAGATATATAACGCTTATGAACTCTACATTACGTAAGGTTGCATCGACCATCGGCAGTATCATCGTGGTCGTCGGCATCATCGCGATCAAAGGCTGCAACCGAATCGGCAACAAAGAAACGCTGAAAACAGAAGAAAAACAGTATTATCAGCTGGATGAACTCAACAACGCGCTCGACTGTAACGTCATTCATCATGAACTGCTGGAGTTCATGAGAAAATCATCACCGACGATTGAAAAAGGCGGCAGCGTTGCAGTGCCGATGCGGTTCAACACACGCAACTGCGGACGCTCAACCGACTACCGCGGCAATATTCCCGAACTGCACAGCGCAAGCGAAACCTATCTGCGCAACTTCCAAGAAGTCACACGCAGCCTCGACAGCAACGGCGATCACAAAATGTCGCCGGAAGAGTTCGACGCAGCGGTCGACAACTTCAATGCACTCGCTGACAAGGGTCAGGATCTGTTCCAGATCTACGGCGAAGTCGAAGAAAAGTGGTACAAGGCTCGTCTCGACACCATCGGCCGTGACCATGCCCGCCGTCATGTCCACTGGGTCTATACCCTGGCGCTCGACATCAACCTGATCACACGCAGCCTGCGCAAGGATGACGTTGATGTGCCTGTTGTCGAAAAAGCCATTGCCAACCTGAAACAGAATCTGGCTAAGATGAAAGACGACATGGAAGGCAGCGACTGGAGCCAGCAAGACAAGATCGAGCAGTGGGCACAGGGTATCCCCGACTTCCTGAAAGCCGCACAGACACGCCTCGACTTCATAAAGAACAAGGCAGCAACAGCGACAGACGACGAGAAGGAAGCCTCCCAAGCTGATTTCAAAGATGCCGAAATCGGTGACCAACCAGAGAGTTTCGAAGATACCTTCGTTGTACCGGAATCTACGCCGTCCCACCATCATTCCTGAATAGTGGGCACGTGATAATCAAGCCCCTACCGCCTGAAAGCGGTGGGGGCTTTTTCATCCATAGACTTTTATATATAAATTATCTGAATATAACTCAGAAATATATCATTCCAACTATCTTACTTAATTCCAAAAGTATACTTTATAACATATAGTTAATTCCGATTTATAAAAGCATTGTTTAGTGAATTAAAAAACTACAGTCCAGAGAATATGTAAGCCATAATATGTTGGCAGTTGGTGTTTCTGGTGATGGTTCATCTTTTTGTATAGATTATGATGTAGAAGGTAATGATGGAGAGCCTGCAATAGTTGAAGCATGTTTAAATTACAAAAGAACAAGAAATAAAAAACTTATTGCAATATCTTCGGTGAATTTTTAAAAAACAAAACAAAGGAAGTATTGGATTGCTTTTTATTAAAAAATTTAGAGTAGCATATGCACTATTAGGAAGGGAGTGGTTTCTAGCGGAGTACAATATGAAATCTACCTTAAAAAACGTTACCGCGCCCCCTCCAATATAAAACGGAGATATATATTATGAACGTAACGTTTCATTGGAGAGTGATATTCTCTTATGATGTAGTTCCCTATGCTATCTCAGATGCTCTTAGTAATGATGGTTTGGATTTTATAGGTTGTTTGTTTTCTGATAGCGGAGGAGCAAGGTATGATGATCCTGTCTATATGGGCTTATTAGAAGATGGAATATGTGGAATAGAATTGGTTAAAAAAGGAGATATTAAATACTTTGACTGGAGTCTTAGTTACTGGGGGGCTGAATTTGAAGAAAATATGGCTAAGATATATTCATTATGCGATGATAATTTTTTTATAAATATTAAATTATATGATTTTGAAAAAGCGTTAATAGATTGGAAAAAATTTATTTCAAAGGGGCCATGAAATTCACAAAGAAGCCATAGATATCTAACTAACGTTTGTAGTGGCCTTACAGATCCGCACGCATAATGGAGAGGCCTGACACAAATCCGTCATTAATTATGGGCGCTCAGAAAGCGATGTCGCAGGTGCTAATCAGCCGGCAACAGGTTTCCCACGTTGATACCACTCCCAATAAAAAATGTATGCTAATGAAGTAAGCGCAGCAGACATACAAAAATTCATGCAGTGAGCAGGTGGCGCCTTGGGAGACTATACCTGCTGAAAGCCGTGTGATGACTGGCTTCTGAGGGGATACGGGGAGGAGTGGGGAAGTGCTATGGCGCGCCTGGCGAGATCATTACAAGATCAATAATTAATTGTTTTTTATGGATTTTTTATTTTTTAATATTTTCAGGCATACTCTAAGGCATACATTTTTAATCTTGGTATGTTTTCAGGGAAAACCGGAATTTCCATACCATTGCCTATAAGGAAGGTAGGGTGTCGCGTTTTGCTACCCCCCACTTTCATAAGGCACCCCCAATGCGGGGACACCTTTCTATTCGATGGGTTGTGCTGGAAACCAAGGTGGAAACTTCGCCTACTCACGGATACCCAAAATCTCGCATTGCCTTGCTCTCGATGCAACCGGGCAATAAACAACATTCTCCCGTTACTGTTACGAGAAGTGTTGCTTTAACTTCGCTGCAAGCCTTATGGATATTGGCGTGAGCGAGGTTCGCAGGTGCGTACCGCTCACCACTGTGTATGTAATGGTAACAAGGGTTACACAGGGCACAGCCTCGTCGCATGGGGGCTGTAGGCGTAACCCCATAAGATGCCGTGGGGTTACGCAGGGTACACCTCCACCGGTATAACAGCCGTTTCCACATCGCTGAATGTTAGGAGAAACGATTCCGGAAAGGTGTGCGCAACTATCGGTGAGCACGCACGTGCGCACACTTGAATATGGCCTCTGATTCATCGTCGAAAGTAAGCATTCCATCGTGCCAAGCCCCTCACGGCATAAGGCTTTCAGCGACATGTGCTTTGCTATTTTTCCGGCCATCAGGCTAGAAGAAAAGCGATTTCTGGGCTCGCCATTTCACGGCCAAACCTTAACATTTAACAGCATTTGCTGAGCATTTTGGTTGGTACTTAAAGCGCTCTACCTCCGTCAGGCACGCGCTAAAGCTTTGTGAGCCGATGAGCGATAAATCTCTTCTATATGCAGTTCTTTTGGCTGGCTCTCAGCTGTCATCGTTATGTCTCGTTTGAGAGGTGAAATACGCCGCGATTTCAGGTAACTTTTCGGGAACGATTAACAATAAATTAATGATGGCCCGCGGCAAGTTGAGTCGCTTATAGGGTCTTTACACACTTTTGAAGGGGGAATGATGGCGTCTCTATCATCCTTGCAGCAGCTGTTTGACATCACCTTGAGCGATGCCGGGCGCTTACTCACGCTCTCAACGCCGCTGGGCGCAAGTGCGTTGCTGGTACAGCGCGTCGTCGCACACGAGCAGCTCAGCGCGCCGTTTACCTTTACCGTCGACTGCATCTCGCAGCAGCATGATCTCGACCTGCGCCAGCTGTTGGCCCAGCCAGTCACGCTGTCGATTCTGCAAGCCGACGGCACCTACCGTGATCTGCATGCCATCGTCAGCGATGCCGCCCTGTTGGGCAGCGACGGCGGTGTCAGCGACTATCAGCTGGTACTCAAACCGTGGCTGACGCTGCTGGAGCACGTCTCTGACAGCCGTATCTTCCAAGACTTGACGGTCGTCGAGATCGTCACCCAGGTGCTGGAAGGCCATTCGTTTAGTGAAGGCGGTTTCCGCTTCGATCTACGTCACCAAGACCGCTACCCCAAACGCTCCTACTGCGTGCAGTACCGCGAGAGCAGCTACCACTTCGTCAGCCGTTTGCTCGAGGAAGAAGGTATCTGGTGGTACGTGGTACAGGAAGGTGACAAGCACGTCATCGTCTTTACTGACGACAACGACACTTGCCCCAACGTTAGCCCCGAGACTATTCGCTTTCATCGCCAGTCCGCGACCGAGCAGTTCGACAGTCTGACCGACTGGGGCCACCTGCGACGCGTACAGCCAACCCGCGTCAGCCTTGCATCGTTTGATTATAAGGCTCCCGGTGCGCCGGCGCGTGTCCAGCTCGATACCGTCGACGATCAGAACGGGTTGCCGGTGCTTGAGCAGTACGATTACCCCGGTGAATACAGCTTCCCACGCTACGACCGCGGCCATCAGTTAGGCGACACGCTGATGGAAGGACATGAGTCGCAGGCCGAGCGGTTTACGGGGGCGGGCGGCACGCGCCAATTGAGCGTGGGCCACAGCTTTGTACTGAGCCAGCATCCTAACCACGACAGCGGCGGCGCTGAGAAGCGTACCTTCCTGCTGCTGGCGCTTAACTGGGCCGCAGAGAACAACCTGCCGATGGCCGCTGTGCGTCGTCAGATGCCGGGCAGTCTGGAACCACAGCTCGAGGCCCTACGCGCTGCGACGGGGCACACTATTGAAGGCGCTTCTGATCAAGACACCGCTGGAACGGCGTTCTTCCATGTTCAGCTGGAAGCGCAGTACCGCAACGTGTCTTACCGTGCCCCGATCACCCATACCAAGCCTGAGCTGGGTGGCCCTCAAACCGCTATCGTGGTCGGGCCCGCCAACGAACAGATTCACACCGATAGTCTCAACCGAGTGAAGGTCCAGTTCCATTGGGATCGTAAAGGGCAGTACAGCGAGAAATCGAGCTGCTGGCTGCGCGTGTCACAAGATAACGCTGACAGCGGCTGGGGGGCGGTGTTCGTGCCGCGTGTTGGCCAAGAGGTCATTGTCAGCTTTTTGGAAGGTGACCCTGACCGCCCCCTTGTAACGGGGCGTGTGTATAACGGTGAACGTCAGCCGCTGTGGCACAGCAATGGCCTGCTATCAGGCTTCCACACCCAGAACTACCGCGGCGGTGGTTATAACGAACTGGTATTCGACGATGCCACAGGCCAAAGCCGCATTCGCTTGGGCACTGACCAACAGCATTCACAGCTGAACTTGGGCTACCTGATTCATCAGGAAGGTAACGACCGCGGTGCGTTCCGCGGCCTTGGGTTTGAGCTGCGCAGTGATGCCTACGGTGCCGTACGCGCCAACCAAGGGCTGTATCTGTCGAGCTGGGGCCAGCCCAGTGCCAGTGGTGACCAGCTGGACGTTGATCCCGCCCGCCAGCAGCTGACCAGTGCCCAGCGCCTTAACGATCAGTTGAGTGATCTGGCAACGCAGCACAAGGCCGATGCACTGACCAGTCCCGCACCGCTCACCAAAGCGGCAGAGCAGGCCAGTACCGCCTTGGCAGGCACCTCTCATGGCGGGGGTGACTCCGCAGCGGCACAGGCGAGTGCCAGCGGTGGCACGGGGCAATCGCGCAAAATGAGCGAACCGTGGTTACATGCCGCGTCACCCGCGGGCATCAGTTTGACCACCCCGCAGTCGACGCACTTGGCACAGGGCGAGCACCTCACCCTGACCAGTGGACAGGACACCACGATCGCTACCGGCAAAAGCCTACTGGCCTCGATCACCGAAAAGCTGTCGGTGTTCGTTTATAACGCCGGGATCAAACTGTTCGCCGGTAAGGGCAAGGTCGAGATACAGGCGCAATCGGATGAGATGACCCTGACCGCCCAGAAGGACGTACACGTCAGCTCAACGCAGGGCAAGGTCCATATCAATGCCGAAAAAGAGCTATTGCTTACGAGCGGTGGTGGTTATATCCGCATCAAGGGCGGCAACATTGAGATTCACACACCGGGCTCTATTGATGTAAAAGGCGTGCAGCAGCTCTTTGGCGCGGCCACTCGTCAGTCATTCCCTCTTGAAGAGCTGCCCGGGGGAGACATTACGCCAGACACCATCGCGTTCAGACGTATCTATGCGGATGGAAGTCCCGCTGCGGGTGTACCGTTCACCGCCGTACTGAACGACGGCAGTATTCGAACAGGGGCTACCAATGCAGAAGGCATTGCCCGCATTGATAATGTCGCTCCCGGTGCGATAGCTCAGGTGACGTATCACAAAGATCCTAACGCTATTAGGGGGTCGCAAAAACATAAGATAGGCAGCGATTTTGAAGGATTATTGGGTGGGGGAGAATGATTAATGGCAGCAGAGCCTACATGGACGGTTATAGAGTCATCCGATAGCCACTCCGAAAGTTCGATTGAACTTGTACTTCACTGTGGTGAAGAATCATGGGAATGGCTTAAGCAGGTGATATTAGGGGAGTTCGACGAAGACAGGGAGCTATCCGCCATTTTGGCGGATATGACGATAAGCATCGTGCCTGGTGTGATTATTATTACCAGCGCCCGAGATATGATTGCGATTATTGCTCGGCTAAGCACGCATCCAGAGCGGCGGAAAGAAGTAATGGAGTGGGTGCTTCTGTTCGGTACAGTGGTGCCTATTGCCTACCCTCTCATTGCAGCGGGGTTAGGGGTAGCTGCTGATGGGGTGGGTGCTGTTGTCACTGGAGGTGCGGCACTCGAAACGGATGGGATATTGGGCGGAATCGTCAGGTCCATCTGCTTATTGTTGTTGCGAGGTGCTGAAAAAGGCGAGAAGCTGCTTGCCGAAATAATCAAGTTTTTGCAAGCGCATGTTGCGGGCAATATTTACGAGTTTTTGAAGACGGTTCGATTTTCAGATTATATCAAGCCCGTCTGTGATGTTGTTGAAAAAATAATTGAACAGCTATTAGCGCTAGCGCGAAAAGCATCAGACTCCTTGTGGCGATACCATCCCACGTACATGATCCTGGATTACTTTGAAGACATTACAACGAAGCTAAAAACCTTCGAGCGTCAATATTACGAACTTCAAACACAATTGCCAACTAAGCTGAGTGAAGCGGCAACATGGTTGCAGCAGAAGCTAGACGAAATACTGAGAATCGATCCGCCTGCCTCAGGGCCAATGCTGGCAACGGCGGGTGGCGGGATAGACGGGTATGCTGTTCGAGCGGCATCTGACAGTGAGATCGTTGCCGCTTGGTCATCCAACCCGTTGGGAGTGCCGCCAGAAGTGGCAATGGCCTCGCGCGCCGAGGAAGATGCAGTCCGTTCTGCCAGTAGTGCTGCACGCGATGAAAATGTGCATGTGGATGGATACCAAAATCCTAATGGAGTTAATGGAAAAAAACCTGTACTTGATGATATTATTAAAGACGCAAACAAGGTTGCTTCCCCAGGTGGGGAAATAACAGAGAAGCAAGAAAAATTATTGAGAAATAATCTTCCTGTGATTTCAAGACGCTCTGCTTTCCAGAATCAGGTTGCAAGAAAAGAGTTTGTAAAAAACCAAAAATACTTGATGAAGCAGTGGGAAGCGAACACCGGAGTGAGTTGGCCTCAAGGGGCTACGCCACATCACATAATTCCACTAGAAAGTGGCGGTGCAAACAAGTGGTGGAACTTGATGCCAACCAATGGAAAATTACCGAATCACTCCCTCCCTGGTGTGCCAGGACCTCATGCTGCGGGCGGGATATTGCGTTCAACAATTCAGCAAGGGCGAAAAGCGTTGCCCCCAGGTTCAATAACAGATTTAAGGTTGCCATATGATTAATATAGAAAATGAGTTAAACAAAATAGATGCAGCTAATTTTTTCTCTGCTATGGGGAAAAAAGATCTATTTGCAGATGATATATTAGCTATTGAAAATGTAAAAAAGGTTTTTGTTGAACCTTCATATGATGAGTTTGAGGGGCTTTATGATGAAGCCGAATGGCTTCCCAGTTCGCCTACCCAAATTGATCCATTTTACGGGAAAATAAGCAATACGGAAGAAGTTGCAAAATTTCGAAAAGAAATAAATAAACATGTAATGCATGCTACGCGAGGGATGGACAAAAATATTTTTTCATGTTCACCTCATGATTTTAGTAGTGTCGCTAGAAATGCTATTTGCTTTGCGTTTAGACAACTAATCACAGAAAATTATTTTTCTTTAGGAGATAAATGGAGTAGGGTTTGCGAAATATACTATTCTGGACATTGGCCTGTAGGTTTTACGAAAGGGAAATATATTATAATATGATTTTTTATTGTTACTTATAACATGGCATAGCATATTTTGGCGGGAGAGCTAGCATGCAGCGAGGCAGATCAAGCCATGCTGTAAGATCGTGGCCGCTGAATCGTATGCCGCTCTCGCGGCGCAAGATGATGAAGTGTGATCAGAATAAAGAGATACCCCGTCATGCTCAGCTTACCCTGCATATGGACGTTGGTATCTACTTCTGTGATCCTCGACAGCTCTTAGCAACGCGGTGCTAACGAAAACCGAAAACATCAATGGATTGATATGGCAGTGTCTACCGAAGGGAACAGGCCTCTCGGTGCATAGCCAAGCTGCACTAGATGAGAGATTGCGTTGGTGCTCAATATGCGTCTGCATAAGCGTTTTGGGTTTAAGTATCCGATAGAGCAGCCAACGGAGGTGATGTTGGCGGAGAAAAATGAGCTGGCATCATGCCATTGATAGAGTGGGTTGCCATCAGAATTAGCAACAGCCAAGTATAGATGAAGAAAGTTTTTATTCTGCAGCTTATTTTCTGTTCGTAAAATAAAGAAATGTGACTTTAAATTTTAAGCACTAAGTCTTCACTATAGGGACCTAAACAGATGATGCTAATAAACGCGTATTCTCTGGTTGTACAAAGGTGAGAATTTCGTGCTCACAATATTACTGATTGAAACTCAGTACTTCCTAGGAAGTTTGATCCTGCGAGGTATATTCAACTGAGTGATGAGCACGCTATTTTTGCACGGTTTAGGTTTGAGGCCATACTGCTGGTTCAACTTCGGGACCGATTAATTCGATCATTGTGATTGTGCTCGGATAGCGTGCGTGGTCGTAGTGTGTTTGAAAAATTTGAGCTTTAGATAGCCTCTTGAACAGATATGTATACTATACTTTTTACTTACTTGGAACCTAAGTGCCAGGTTATCTGGTTAATGGAGTAGTAAGTATGCTTATTTCTATTTCATTCATTTCATCTTTGATTTTTAAAATTTCAGGAGTCGCCTCTATTTCTCCATATTTGAATGCCAAGTCTCCTTTGTTGGTTTCTAAAAAATATTCTTCACTTAACTGAATATATTTCTTTACTCTAGGATCTTTTGATATAGGCTCTCTAATGTTATCTATTTGCTTTCCTTTATAATTTATAGATGTGTCTTGAAGAAATAATATTCTTTTTAGGTTGCTAAGAGATGGTCTCGGCGATATGTCAAAAAAATCTCCTTCTGGTGACTGCCATATGGCATGAAATTCAGCCTCAATAAGAACGTTAGGCTCTTCCCATATTGCCCATCCCAATATAAGTGCTCCTCCATTACTTATTATATATTCCTCCACAGTATCTATGCATTCATTTTCTGGCTTTCCATTCAGAGGAGTATGAGGGATATATGCTGCTTTGAGATGAGGAAAATTATGGCCAATAAATCGTTTCACATGCTTCTTATCTTTGTTGGGTCTTTTCATGTCATATCTATCCAAAATAGTGTTAGTGGTCTAAATAACAAATGTAGTATAGCTTTTTTATACCATCAGGGGTTCTAGTACTGACTGATTTTTTATCAACTCCTGTACGATATAGCCATTTTTGTGTGTCCAATGCAGTTAACGCTCTTTTAAAATCATATCCCTGTGTTGCTTCTTTAAGCCCCCCCGACGTAAACATATACACTCGGCCATCTTCTACCTTGCGCCACCACCCGGCCCGATCGCGCACCATGGGCTGCGACTCATGGACATCAATCGGGGAAAAGCGAGATTCGCCATGTCGGTCAATAAAGTCTCGCACGGCATCCAGTATTTGCCGGGTTTCGGTCTGGCCGCTGCCGCGGTAGTCGCACCACTGTTGGAATGCCGTTTCACTGGCACAGAGTGCTTCGCCTGCGGGCCAACCGGTTAGCCCGTATTCGGTAGCAAGTTCACCTGCCAGTGCCATCAGCGCCAATGACGTTGCCGCACGGTGCTCTAGGCCGTGAGAGGCCTTGAAGCCGGAGCGTTGTCGAAACATATCTAGGCGTGCCGCAAAGTCCTGCTTATCCTGTTGCAGGTGCTCGATAAAGGCGGGGCCAAGGGCACCGTAATAGCGGCCTGACACGCTTTTGAGATGATCAGAAAAGGCGCGACCATTCTCATGATCATGCAGGGCATCGAAAACACCGTATTGACGGTCAGCGGGCATATCCAGCAGGCGCACTTCTTGTCCTGCTTTGACCCGCTTGCCTCCTTCTGCCATATGGGCGGCTACGCTACGTTCTCCGGATGACAGCATCACAATGCGCCAGCGCGCCGTGGCTCGGGCATGACCTCCACGGCCTGCACGGCTCTTGCCGGTCCCATTACCTAAGGCATAAACGATTGCCCCAATCTCGCGGGGATCGGCTTCGGATATCTCATCCAGCACGATACAAGTATCGCTGTGTTCTGCGGCCACGCCTTCCAGCCCATTCCCCGTGGCTCGCCATGTCCGCATGAATTCAGGTGGGCCCCACACGCTCGTTGCGACCTGGAGCAGGGTGCTCTTACCGCTAGAAGAATCACCGATCACGTGCAGGCCCGCACTTTGCTGGTGAGTCAGCTTGAGCAGTGGCCCCGCCAGCGCGGCGGAGACCATCAACGTCATCAGCGGGTTGCCGGGGCACAGTGCGCCAATGGCCTTGCGCCAGTCCTCCACGCTGCCGCGTGACGAATAGGTCGAGCGATAAGCCTGCTCATGCTGAAAAACGATCTGCTCCGAACCAATGACACGCTGAGGCATGACAAAGGCATGTCCATCATCTAGTGCATGCCACCCTGTACGGGTGGCGGCAATCAACTCTTTACGGGGCTCACGGCTCGCCAGCCAGTGCCCGAGACGGTGATGGCTTTTGGGGTCAATACGCAGCCCCATATCCAAGAGCTCGGCCCGCAGCTCTCGGCCATCACTGCTCAACAGCCGCATTGGCATAGCCCACTGTTTCCAGCGTCCTCGAGCATCCAGAAAACGTAGCAGCAGACCAAAGCCATGGCCGTGCTCGTCATACGTCAGCGCCTCTGCATGAATCGGCCCACACAGCCAGTAATCAAAAGTTTCGATTTCACCACGGCGACTCTCTTTCTGACCGTGAAAATACAGCCCCGAGCGGCCATAGGCGGTGTAGTCATCATAGGTGGCATAGCACGGGCGCTCTTTCACTTCTGGCTGGGGTAATACCGATGGCGGTGCCTTATAAGGGCTGATCGCACTCTCGGTTGTTACCCGTGTAACCCCGGTAGGCAGGATGGGGTTACGCTCGCAGGCCCCGTATGACGCGGCTGTGCCCTCTGTAACCCCTGTAACCTGTTTCACTGCATGTGGTGGCATAATCACTCGCCCCCCTTTGCCGCTGAACACTGCACCAGATCGTTGTAATCGGTGCACTCGCAATAAGGGCAAGGAAAGTCCGGCCACATCAACCGGGCACCGACCTCAATGGCGGCCTTGCGGGCCGCCTGCATGCCAGGATTGTTCGACGTAAAGCGGTCATTGTCCGCCGCCACGATCAATGAGCGCTCAGGGAAGCGATAACGCAAGTGCTGAGCGACCGGCAACAGATTGCCCGCGTTCATAGCACACGCTACCGCATGACCTGTTTCAGTATGAAGGGTGACGCCTGTGGCATAGCCTTCACAGATCAGTAGCGGGCCTTCCCCCTGAATTTCTCCCAACGCGCAGTAACTACCGGTGATGCGCGCGCCTTTCATAAAGCGCTTACGCCCATCAGGATAAATACGCTGAACGTTGCACAGTTCTCACCGTCCGTGATGGGCACTAACAGGTAGCGGCCACACTGACGTACGCCCAAGGGGGGAATAGCCTTCTGTTGCAAGTAGGCATGATGAAGCTGAGCTTCTGAGGCGGCCTGCCACTGTTGTTGAGCCCTAAGCGCTGCTTCGGCATAGTGATGCTCGCGCAAGTGTTGTCGTTGCTGCTGGATCAACTGCGCACGCTGGCGGGCCTCATCACGCTGTGCCGCAGAAGGGCGCTCATCAACAAAGACCACCTCGTAACCACCGCTGGCCCAATCGCCCCAGATACCGACCTCTTCATGACAGACCTGCCAGCAGCGGCGATTGCCGCGCGGCTTGTCAGGGTGATCAAAACGGCGCAACTGTCCGTCTGGGATAATGAACGGGCGAGCACCTGTCGCAGCCTGAATGGCAACGGCCAGCCGACCGACGATCAATAGACGTGCAGGGATCATGCATCACCTCCCTGCTCATCTTTAGGCACCGAGGTGGCATAGGCGTGATTGCATAGCTTTTCGAGCACGTCGAGCTGGATATCTACGCCCCCCAGTACGGCGGCCATGGTGGTGAGCGGATACAGGATCTCGTTGTTGTCTTCCGTATCGACCAGCAGCATTTCGATCAGTGCCAGCGATTTACGGATGTAGTACAGGTGGGTCTCGATCTTATTGATCGGCACACCGGCCGCTAATGTTTCAGTGGTGCTGGAGAGATAAGATGATCCACTCATGCGAACAGCTCCCGTACAGGGGAACGACGCGTGATCGCGATCTGTTCGACCGGTACGGAAAGCCAGCGGCCGCAGGCCGTCATCGCCAGTGCCGGAGTCGAGGCAATCAGCGTGATGGTGCGTTGAGTAGCAGGATGAGCAAGACGAAAGGTATAGCGTGGCGTAGAGGCACGTTGGGTGCGATACATGAGTCGAACTCCATTCGGTATGGAGTCGCCACAACTCTCGGCCAAGAGAGAAAAGGGTGGCGACTGTACGCGGGTTGGCCGACCGGACCGAATGACTTCCGGCACACCCGAAGGTGTCCCACGCACAGCCGCCATAACGCATAGCAGGCATAAAAAAAGCGCCAGCTATGAAAGGGGCGCTATTGCGCCATTCGGTTTTCGACCGGCCAAGGTCGACATCAGATTGTGCTGATGCAGGACTAGCATATCGCTGGCGACGCAACGCGGTCAACCGACGTGTTACCCAAGGGAAGGGGTGCCCATAGGCCCCCGACACACCCCATACCATAGAGAACATGGCCGCCATCATTGGTTCCCCCTCCCTTGAATAGGGCCGCCCTGCGTAGGCAAGTAATAGAGCGCTACCCGCTTATGTGTACGGCCCCACTCATCTTCTACTTCCATGAAATGGGTACGAATATCATGCCCACGATTGCGCAGTTCCCGAACGCGAGCCGCAGGACGCATGACATTCAACTCTTTCATCATGTCGATAGTGGTCGCTGGACGTTCTTTAAGGCAGGCAATGATGCGTGCTCGTTGACTGCTTGAGCTGGTGTTATCCATGTTCATTACGCGACCTCCGTGTCTTGGTGGCGGAAGTCGTTAATCAGCTGCGCGGAATAGGCATAGACCTCTGCCAATACAAAGCGCAGCGGCGCATTGGTACTGCGGCCCTGCTGGATGGGAAGCGGAAAACGCGGATCATCTTTGCGAGCACGATCGAAACTAGAAGGGGGCATGCCGAGAATGGCACCGGCCTCGCGCTTACCGATCAGTACATAGTGTGGGTCGTATTTGTGGAAGGGAAGATCGTTAGATTGAATGTCGTTCGTACGCATTACCGTCACCTGTTGTTGTGCCTTGAGTGGCATGAAGTGACGGCAATGCTGAGGGAGGCTATCGTGTGGTAATCAACCCCTCTCGTGTACCCCGCAGCAGCGTGTTCTTACGGGTAGTATCGTGATGTTCTCGCTAACCTATGCGAGCGGTAGGGCCCGCCACTACGCGGTTTCTCGTGTGGGTAGGTTGCGATTTTTTAAGCGGGCTCTGTAGGTGCTTTTAGGTCTACATATTTTGTCCGCCGCTTCTGCCAGATTTTGGGTGGCACCCAACGCTTTTAAATGCGCAATGACTTCGTCTTTCTTTGGAATAGTGGCGGGGTCGTCAGGTGACCAGGTGGTCCAGAACTGGGCGATAATTTCATCCACAAGCGATAGCCCTTCTGAGACATGCTCTTGCCTTGGCAAACAAAGAGGAGCCTCTTGCTCAACCTGAGGTTCTACGGTGGGCGATGGATTTTCAATAGAGTGCTGCTGCATTCTCTTTCTGTAAAGAATGCAGGAGATTGGTTCTATGTTTTCTCTATCGATCCAAATGAATAGGCTAGCGCGTGTAATGACGGTATCGCCAATTGAGATGCTCATTTTCCGATCAGAGGGTTTTATTTCTTGCAGTACAGGTTCGTTCCAACCCTCTTCATAGCCTGCACAAAAAACCGTTTGCAATAACCCTTGCCGGATAGCACGCACAATCGCTCTACGATAAGTGACAGCATATTTCCATCTTGGCAACCGCTGCTTCTCAACTCTCTCTAAGGTCGCTTCGACCGGGTCAATACCGGCTAGGAGCAATGCGGCTTCTTCAAGGGTAAATTCAGAGACGGCCTTCCAATGGGTAAGGTCCGGAAGCTGCTCCTCTAGAGGGAGATACTCATAATCATTCATCAACACATCCCTATTATGCTGGTGTTACGCCAACGGCTAGCCTGCCTATCAAGCGATGGCTGCTATTCACTAGCCGAAAATATGAACAAATAGGTGTGTAAATATACAGCCATTCCCCGCCCAAGACAGCCCCAGTCCCCACCAGACACCCTCAAGAGGAAGCGCGCTCCTTGCCAAGAAAAGGGGCCTGTAGCGAGCCCCTGACTGGTCGATGCGGCAGCGATCCTAACCTTTGATCATTGTCGATACGTCGTCTGCCCATGCGGCCATCATTGCTCTGCGTGGCTCTAGATAGGAGGCTTTGTTATATACCCCCGCCACACCACCTTTCTTATGAGCAAGCTGAGCTTCGATATGAGCTTCTGGATAGCCACGTTCATGTAGCGCAGTTGAAAGGATATGTCGGAAACCATGGCCTGTTTGGCGTCCACCATAGCCAAGGAAAGCCAGCCCTTTGTTAACAGCCATATTGCTCATGGGCTTATGACGGCTAACCCTATTGGGGAAAACATAACCATAACTACCTGTTCTCATTTTTTGTTCAGAGAGCAGCGCCATACTCATTGGGGAAAGGGGCAAAGTATGAGGGCGTCGCATTTTCATACGTTCAGCAGGAATACGCCAAAGAGCTTCATCAAAATTAAACTCTTCCCAGCGAGCTTCTCTCAATTCAGAAGGACGACAACCATTAAGTGCCAATAACAACATAGCGCAACGCACATGCGCGCTGCGCGGGTAGTTGTCAATGGCCTTTAGTAAGTCGGGTAGTTCTGTCTGTGAAACATGTGCGTAGTTGGTACTTTTGGGCGCTTCAATAAAACGCTCCACTCCGCGCACGGGGTTGGCAGTCACTCGCCCAGCAAAAGCTGCCAAATCAAATGCTTCGACTAATGCAGAGCGAATTTTGGCGCTTGTTTCGTGGATGCCAAGACGCTCTAAATGGCGGAAGAAAGCCAGCATGTCTGCAGGCTGAACAGCTGAAATAGGACGATCCCCAAGAACAGGCAGTACGTGGCGCACGACTGATAGCCACAGCTTATGAAGGGTACCTGATGCCAAAGCTTTAGCCTTCATAACGTGCCACTCAGCCATCAAAGCCTCAACCGTCTCCCCCTGAGCAGCCTGTGCTTTTTGCTCCTGCTGTTTTTGGTGCTGGCGGGGTGTCAGGCCTTGAGCAATGATATCCCGAGCTTCGAGTGCTTTTTGCCGGGCTTCTTTCGGTCGAACATCGGGGTAGCTACCTAGTCCTAGCCAACTATATTTGCCATCCGGTTTCCGATAGCGCAATTCCCAGCTTTTGCGACCATCAGGGCGAACGTACAGGTATAAACCGCCTCCGTCCCGCTCACGATATCCTTTATCTTCTGGCTCTAAAGCAGCAACAGCTTTATCAGCCAACGGGCGGCTTTTGATGTCGGATCTTTTCATAAAGTAGAAAATGTATGCCAATGAAGTTAGTACGACACAGCATACACGTAGGCATACAAAAATTCATGCAGTGAGCTAGCGATACCTTGGGAGGCTATAGATAGAAAATTTTGCTGAAAGCCGCGTGATGACTGGCTTCTGAGGAAATATGGGGAAGGGTGAGGAGGTGCTATGGCGCGCCTGGCGGGATTCGAACCCACGACCCCTGCCTTCGGAGGGCAGTACTCTATCCAGCTGAGCTACAGGCGCATTATGAGAAATGCGTCATCATCCTACGCAAAGAGCGCGCTGGTGTCCAGTCGAGAGGAACGCAATGTATTGCCGCTGCCCTTGAAATCAGGCGCTGGCGAGAGCGGTTCCTTGATGAGAAATCGCCACGATGTTTCACGTGAAACATCGTGGCGACAGGGCACTTCACCCATCAGGGATAGCGCCTCGGAACCGAGATATCCCCGAACAGACCATCGTCATAACGAAAAAGCCGCGCCCTTGGATGAGCACGGCTTTTGAATAGCGATGGCAGACAAGGCTACTGCAGCAGCGCCTTCAGTCCCGCAATGGCGTCCATTCCGCGTTCCCGTTTTTTCTCAGGGTCTTCCTTGTCGGGGCGGCCTTCCCAGCTGATGTCGTCTTCCGGCAATTCATCCAGAAAACGGCTCGGGGTACAGTTCAGCATTTCACCGAATGCCTTACGCTGACGGGCCAGTGTCATGGTCAGCGTCTGACGGGCACGAGTGATACCCACGTAGGCCAAGCGGCGCTCCTCTTCGATGGTACCGGCTTCGATAGCGTTGCGGTGGGGAAGCAGGTCTTCTTCAAGTCCCATGATGTAAACATGGGGATACTCCAACCCTTTGGAAGCGTGCAGCGTCAACAGCTGCACCTTGTCGGTATCGTCTTCTTCCTGTTGCTGTTCCATGATGTCACGCAGCACCAGCCGCGAGATGGCCGCTTCGACATCATCGGTTTCTTCACTACCGTCATCGTCGCCTTCGTCGTTACGCTGCATTGAGCGCTCGAGCTGGTCGATCAGCGTCCACACGTTCGCCATACGTTTCTCGGCCACGATGGGCGCACTGGCGTTCTGATACAGCCAACCCTCGTAGTCGATCTCCTGAAACAGGCTGCGAATGGCGGCAAGGGCATCGCCCTGATCCATGCGCTTGCGCACGTCCGCAATAAGATGGTTGAAACGCGCCAGCCGAAACAGCGCCTTTTCGGGCAGCAGTTCCTGCAGCCCCAGCTCGCAGGAAGCATCGTAAAGACTGACCTGACGCTCGGTCGCATAGTTGGCCAGCTTTTCGATGGTGGTCGGGCCGATCTCGCGACGCGGCACGTTAACGATACGCAGAAAGGCGTTGTCATCAGCGGGATTGATCAACAGCCGCAGATAAGCCATCGCATCGCGGATTTCGTTGCGCGAGAAGAACGAGGTGCCGCCGGACAGCTTGTAGGGAATCTGATAGTGCTGGAGCTTGATCTCCAGCAAGCGCGCTTGAAAGTTGCCGCGGTACAGTACGGCAAAATCCTTCCATTTGGCGCTGAGCTTGAGGCGGCGCGTCAGTATTTCGCTGGCGACGCGCTCGGCTTCCACCTCTTCATTGCGATTGACGATCACACGAATGTCATCGCCGCGCCCCATCTCCGACCACAGTGTCTTTTCATAGACGTGTGGGTTATTGGCAATCAGTGTGTTGGCTGCTTTCAGAATGACGGCCGTGGAACGGTAGTTCTGCTCCAGCTTGATGACCTTCAGGCTGCGGAAATCGTCCTGCAGCTGCTCAAGGTTCTCAGGGCGAGCACCGCGCCACGCATAGATGGACTGGTCATCGTCCCCTACCACGGTGAAGGTTTCACGCTCGGCCATCAGCAACCGCACCAGTCGATACTGACTCGAGTTGGTGTCCTGATACTCATCGACCAGCATGTAGTGAATGCGTTTGCGCCAGCGCGCCAGCACCTCCGGTTCACGCTCAAACAGAATTGCCGGCAGGTAGATCAGGTCATCGAAGTCGACAGCGTTATACGCCTTGAGGTGGCGAACGTAGGCTTCGTACAGACGCGCAGCGTAGTCCTGATCCTGATCTTCAGCGTGCGACAGGGCCTGCTGAGGAGTGACTAGATCGTTCTTCCATTGTGATATCTGATGCTGCACACGATTGATCTGATCAGCATCAACGGCGGCATCCTTGTGCATAAGGTCGCGCAGCAGCGCCTTGGCGTCTTCAGGGTCGAACAGAGAGAAGCCGGAGCGATAGCCCAGCACTTTCAGTTCGGCTTTGATGATATTGAGCCCCAACGTGTGGAAGGTAGATACCGTCAGCCCATGACCGAGCTTACCGGGCAGCATCTTACCGACACGCTCTTTCATCTCGCGGGCCGCCTTGTTAGTGAACGTCACGGCCGCGATGCGCCGCGCTGGCATGCCACATTCACGAATCAGATAGGCGATCTTGGTCGTGATAACGCTGGTCTTGCCTGAACCGGCACCCGCCAGCACCAGACACGGCCCATTGATGTAGGTGACCGCCTCACGCTGCCGCGGGTTGAGTGTCTGTAGACGCGTCTGCATCAGCTCGTCACGCATGGTGAGGCCGCCTCCTGAAAGGTTCGTACTTGGGAGGGGCATGATACTACGTTAGGCCACCTGCCTCCCAGCCGTCACGGGTACGAGAACATCGGCCAGCGACAACCCCATGAAAGGCATGAAGATGGTGTCGCATCAAAGCAGGAATGCATCACCGCAGGAAGGAAAGAGAAGAGAAAGAGGTCAGATTCATATTGGAAAAAGCGGGACAAACACTTGTCTTGAAACGCCGATAGCACTGCCCTCAATCGAGCAGTGCTATCGAATACGATAAGTGATCAGTCACGCACACCGATGTTTCACGTGACACACTCATTCACGCCTGTGTGTGGGGCGTTTCATCCAGTGCCAGCCAGACAGCGGCGTTACCTGGCAGCTGCGTCCCTTTGTCGATACCCGGCCGACTTTGGGCAATGACCTTGCCTGCCGGCAGATCCAGCGGTGCATAGCCGAAGTTGATGTAGATGCAGATGCTGCCGTTACGTGCAACCAGTACGTCGTTGCGTGGGGAATCGAACCACTGCAGCGAACCGGTGCCCAGCGCGTTCTGCGTGCGCAGCGCGATCAGGCGACGATAGAGGTTCAGAGTGGAGTGTTTGTCCTTTTCCTGTACATCAGCGGCATAACCGGCATAGCTGTCCGGCTGAGGCAGCCAACTTTTGTCGCTCGGACCGAAACCGAACGCTGGTGCTTTGGCTTTCCACGGCATAGGGATGCGTTCGCCGTCACGGCCGATCATCGTACCGTTGGAATCGAAGAAGCGCGGGTCCTGACGGAAACGCGCTTCCATCGTCGTATGGTTGGGCAGGCCCAGCTCTTCCCCTTGATACAGATAGAGCGCTCCCGGCAGGATCATCGTCAACATGATGAGCGCTCGAGCACGGTCCAGACCCAGCTGTTCGTTTGGCTGTTCGGTCGTGCTGTCCAGCCCCATCGGGATAGCACCCGGAGTGGTCAGACCCAGTCGGGTAGCAATGCGCACCTGGTCATGGCTTGAGGTAACCCAGCTGCACGGTGCATTAACAGACCCCATGTTGGTCAGATAGTTGTCGATGATGGCACGGTAGTTGGTAGCCCCCCATTTCGACAGCTGATAGTCGAAGTTGAACGCTTGGTGCAGCTCATCAGAACGCACATAGTTCACGAGGCGGGAGATCGGTCGTACGTTAAATGCTTCAGCCACCATCAGGCGGTCATCGTACGTATTGACCAGCTTGCGCCAGCGACGATAGATGTCATGCACGCCGTCTTGGTCAATCGTCGGGCCACTGTGCTGATTATCATTGAAGACTGAATTTTCTGGCGTAGTATCTGGCAGACCTGCCGCTTTAACTAGGTTGTTGGCGGCATCAATACGCAGACCATCGACACCACGATCCAGCCAGAACTTAAGAATGCTGTCAAAGGCATCGCGTACCGCAGGGTTGTCCCAGTTAAGGTCAGGCTGATGGGTAGAAAACAGATGCAGATACCACTGTTTCTCGCCCGGTACTCGTTTCCAAGCACTGCCACCGAACATGCTGGCCCAGTTGTTGGGCGGCAGCTCGTTGTTTTCACCGAGACCATCGCGGAAGTGGTACCACTCGCGTTCGGCGCTACCCGGTGCGGCAGCCAGTGCTCGCTTGAACCACGGGTGCTGGTCAGACGTATGGTTGGGGACGATATCAATGATGACGCGGATGCCGTAGGCATGGGCTTCTTTCAGCAGGATGTCGAAATCATCCAGCGTTCCGAATATCGGATCAACATTGCAGTAGTCGGAAACGTCATAGCCGGCATCGGCCTGAGGAGACGGATAGAACGGGGTCAGCCAGATGCTGTTGACGCCTAGCTTGGCCAGATATTTAAGACGTGCCGTAATGCCTTTGAAGTCACCAACACCATCACCATTGCTGTCAGCAAAGGAACGCGGAAAGATTTCGTAGCAAAGGTTGTCGCGCCACCACGGGATAGTGCGCTGCGTAGTCAAAAGTGTCATGTCACTTCCTTGTTATTGTTCTATGACGGGAAAACCGTGCCTCATGCTCATTCGGCATGGGCCGGCAACGCAAACGATAATGCTCCCCCCCCACGAAAGTTTACAGCAGATAACGTCGTATATTACAGATCACAACACATCAGGTACAAAAGCCCAACTATTCTCGGCTTTCACACGAAATCAATGCAAAAAAGCGCAGCCGATGGAGACGACTGCGCTTCTTTATCCTGCCTATCGCGACATTCTCTTCCTTATAGGAAGAGGGTCCTCATCAATCCGTGATGACACGACCATTCAACGGCTGAACAGGACGGTTGTTGTGCTGACCGATGGCCTGTTCGAAAGCCCCCAGCTGGGCCAAACTCAGCTTGACGTGATGATCGAGCACCAGCCAGATGACGCCTTCCGAGCACGGCGGTGTCGTCAACGAGCCAGAGAAACGATAGTAGTGCAGTGACTGCGGCAGCAGCGCTTTCAGATCGACGGGCTGAGCCAGCGCCGTTTCTTCATGCGGTACGTTCTTCAGTTGATTGATGAACGGCACCAGCGCCTTGCTGGGAGCGCCATCCTCATACATGACGGCCAGCACCAGCGGTTGAGCGTCATGCATGAAGACGAAATGGCCTTCGAGCGGGAACTGCTTACCGTCGAGGGTGTTTTCGCTAGGCGTATGGAAATGGAACTGCTGCAGAGTGTAAACGTCGCTATCCAGCGTCAGCTGGGTGGGCTTGCCACCTTCCGGAACAACTTCAACGGTATGGCCGTTGTTGATGATCTTCTGCTCGCCACTGCCGAGCTTCAGCGCTAGCGGTGCATGGCGCGTATGTTCACTGCGGCGGATATTGATGGGCGATTGGTTGTGGCCCATCTTGCATTCGGCAAAGCGGGTGTCCACATCGCCCCAGTGTTCGGGAGAACCGTCACCGGTGTAGCCCCAGTGGGCACTTTCAGAGGCATAGGCAGGCAGGGTCATACAGGCCAGCAGCGTGGCAGACAGCAGAGTTCTTACGGGGTGCATCATGGAAGGGTGTCCTTCGTTCTTCAGTATCTTCCAACGCTGGTCTTTCAGCGAGAGCCACGTGAGTGAACGCTCTCGTGCAGTGCAGCACCGCGGCCGATCATACACCCTTCACACCACGCCAATTCAATGCAGTGCGCCACTAAACCCCAGTTGACGCCAGCTTTCGTACACAACGATTGCACAGGCATTCGACAGGTTGAGGCTACGGCTGCTGGCCTGCATCGGCAAGCAGATGCGCTGCCCCGGCGGCAGGCTGTCTAGGAACGTTTGCGGCAAGCCGCGCGTTTCAGGACCGAACACCAATGCGTCTCCGACCTGATACTGCGGCACATCATGATGGGTGCGCCCTCGCGTCGACAGTGCAAACAATCGGGTCGGCTGAACCGTCGCAATGAAATCATCCAGCGAGTCATGGATCTGCACCCGTGCCCACTCGTGGTAGTCCAACCCTGCACGTTTTAAGCGACGATCGTCCAGCTCGAAGCCCAGCGGCCGGATCAGATGCAATCGATAGCCCGTGTTGGCACACAGGCGAATGATGTTACCGGTGTTCGGCGCAATTTCGGGTTCGTACAGCACTATGTCGAGCATGGGGAGACGCTACCTGTCATGAACGTAGGAAGGAACTGCGCTCAGTGTACCAACTGCGCGAACGAAAGAGCGATGGATGGCACATTATCGTGACGACGCGGCACGCCCCTTGGCATGAGGTTTGGCGGCCGCCGCCAGACCGTGTGACTGCCGATAGTCACTCACCTCCTCATCGGAAATATCATCCTTGTAGCACAGCGGTGAATAACCGCCC
The DNA here is from genome assembly GCF_047495495.1 of Zymobacter sp. IVIA_12111.31 C1. Taxonomy (GTDB): domain Bacteria; phylum Pseudomonadota; class Gammaproteobacteria; order Pseudomonadales; family Halomonadaceae; genus Zymobacter. The sequence goes on along the minus strand of NZ_CP179930.1, from coordinate 146,470 downwards.
GGCCGCGAATAGGCGCTGCGCCCACCGCAAGAACGCCCATTGCGCATAGTGTTATAGGGACAAGGACAGTTGCCGGGGTAGTCGTCAAGCGACTCCTGAATCATCTGCTGGCGGACAGCGTCATCGCTTACCGCAGCCGCCTGCGACGGTGCTATGGAAAGCGTACCCAGTAGCGAAAAAGCGCTGACCAATACTAGCGTCATCGTTGATTTTATAACGTAATTCATGATCAGAGCTCATCCTTAGCGCGTGTTTCATAACCCCCATACCCATATCATTGAAGGGAACGTCAAATCACAAAATTGCGGTAAAAGCCGTCTATTTTGGAAAGGGTAAAAGCAATCGCCCAGGTTATGAAACAGCCTCTTAATAGCGTCACTAGTGACAAAACAGAAGTGACAGACGGTAGACCACTGTTTCGGATGATGAAGTTTACGTGTCGAATAACGCTCAGCTCAATAAAAAAGGCAGCCCCGAAGGGCTGCCTTTTTATGAAACGAAGCGAACAGAAGAACTGCCCATCATGCCTTGGCGCAACGATAGGTCAGAAGCCGACGCTGGCACCGATGAACGGGCCGCGATCCAAGCGATGGCTGCCTTCGTTATCGAACTCGGTGCTGAACACGCGGTAACCGCCATAGACAGACACGTCAGCGATCGGGTTGAAGCGCACCTGTGCGCCGTATTCCTTGCTGGTGTGTACATCGCCGTGCGCCAACTGTTTCGGCGTGTAGAAGCCATAGGCTCCGATGGATGTCATTGGCAGGAAGGTCGGCACGTAAGCGCTACCCCCCACGCTGACGCCGCCGCCATCACCGTAACCGGTGGTCTGGTACTGATAGCGGACACCCGCAGACAGATCGACGAACGGCACGTACGGGTTGAACATCAGACCCGCGGTGTACGCGCGGTCCTTATCACCGTGTGCATCGTTATCGCTGCTCTGGAAGAAATCGAAGGTCGTGGAGAACATCGGCAGGATGCTCTGACGAGCCTGGAGGTTGTAGCCGTGTTTGGTGCCGCTGGCGTTGACGCTGAACGCAGAAGCAGACTGGCTGGCGAACGCCAGCACGGCAGAGGCGGCAATACCGCAAGCGATACGGAGGCGCATTGTCGTTGTCCCTTGCTAGTGAATGGCAGAATGAATGGCGTTGACTCTGTTAACGGCCAAGGCAGAAATAAAATTCACCCTAAACCGCACCAGCATAGAATCTTTTTGCGCATTCATTCCGCCAGAAAGAAGGATTCTTTCAGCAATGACAGCAAGATGGCGTCAGGACTTCACACCATAGCGGTCTCGATAGAGACGAATTTCTTCGGCATGTGCCTGCAGCGCGTTGTTACCGTGCTGCATCAAGTAGTCAAGCACATTGCTCAACGTGACGATAGGAATGACCGGGATGCCATGGCGTTCCTTGATTTCCTCGATGGCCGAACGTTCGCTCTTGCCACGTTCTTCGCGATCGAGGGCCACGACGATACCCGCAGGACGAGCACCCTGACCACGGATGATGTCCAGCGCTTCGTTGATGGCGGTACCCGCTGTGATGACGTCATCGACGATGACGACATCGCCCTTAAGCGGTGCCCCCACCAGCGTTCCGCCTTCACCGTGATCCTTGGCCTCCTTGCGATTGTACGCATAGGGGAGGTTGCGCTGATGCTCGACAGAAAGCGCTACACTGGTAGCAGCGACCAACGGGATGCCTTTATAGGCAGGGCCGAACAGCACGTCACATTCCAACCCTGAGCGTTCGAGGGCTTCGGCGTAACAGTGCCCCAGCATACCCAGGGTACGGCCATCGTGGAAAAGTCCGGCATTGAAGAAATAAGGGCTGATTCGCCCGGATTTCAGGGTAAAGGAACCAAAGGAAAGGACGTCGGCTTCAATGGCTGAGGCAATGAAGTCGCGTTGGTAATCGTGCATGCCTGCGCTCCGATCAGGATGACGGGATAAGGTGGGAAAGTTGCGTGAAAAAATCAGCGTATCCTTGCCCAAAAACGATAAACCTCGGGTATCATACACGCGCGCAAAACAAGGGGCCATGTATGAAGATTGCCAGCGTCAACGTCAACGGCATTCGTGAAGCGGTCGAGCGAGGTTTTCTCGACTGGCTGCACGCACAGGATGCCGATGTCGTGTGTGTCCAGAATCTCAAGACCAAAAGTTTTGAGCTGGACGATAATATCCTCTACCCAGAAGGTTACGAGGGCTATTTCCTAGATGCCGAACAGGATGGAATGTCCGGCGTCGGGCTGTACTGTCGTCAGATTCCCAAGGCCATCATGTATGGACTGGGGTTCGAACAGTGTGATCATGAAGGGCGCTTCCTGCAGGCCGACTACGACCGATTCAGCGTTGCCTCATTCCTGATGCCGGAAGCACCGGAAGAGAAGCAGCGTTTCATCGAGCAGTACAGCGACTACCTGAACAAGCTGCGTCGCAAGCGCCGCGAGTACATCATCTGCGGCACGTGGCACATCGCGCACCGCACGGTGGATGTCAGTAACTGGCAAGACAACCAGTTCACCGCGGGCTTCCGCGCCGAAGAGCGTGCGTTCATGGATCAGGTGTTCGGCCCGATGGGCTTCGTCGACACGTTCCGCGAAGTCGAACGCGGCGAAAACCAGTTCACCTACTGGCCGAAACCGGATCAGGAAGTACCGCGCAACCGTCAGGAAGGCTGGCGCCTCGACTATCAGGTCGTCGGACCCAACCTGCAGCGCGCAGTGAAAAAGGCGTGGATCGATACGGAAGCGACATTCTCGGAATATGCTCCCATCATCGTTGAGTACTCGCTCTCTGTATAAAACCCGCATCCTTCGCTGCGGGTTTTAGCAGAACCCCAGCGCCCTCTGATGCGCCAGGGGGTGATTTCAGCTCCTTTCTTGCAGAACATCTGTTCGCACCTGCTGTACGAACCGGGCGACAGCGTCCCAGTCGGTATACTCGACGTGGGCATGCCGTCCGGTTTCCCCTTTCCCCATCGCCATAATCAGCTGCACCATCAGCCGATCCCACCAGCGATACAGATCGTACTTCACCGCCCCAGCAAACGCCGCGCAGTAGTTCGGCTGCCACGCCGTCTTCTCTAAGAACTTGCGCGTGTACACATTGGTTTCCGGCGTATCTTTGCCCGGCTTGCGCGCCACCAGACTGACCGAAAAGAACGCTGTCGGCATCGCATTCAGGCGCTCGGTGTGCGCGGCAACGAAGTGGCGAAATACCGGCGCAAAGTGTCCGTAGTGAATGGAGCAGCCCATTACCACCGCTTGGTAGTGATCAAGGGAAAAGTCTTCGGGCAGATGTTCGAGGTCAAGGCAGTCACACTGATAGGGTCCGGCTACTTCGAACAGCTCGGTAATGCGAGCAGCAATACTGGCCGTCTGGCCTTCGCGGGAGGCATACAGAATGGCGATCTTCATAACGCATCCTTGCGTGGAAAAGGTCGTGAACGACAGATCAAAAAAGAACAAGGCAGCGGTATCAACAGCACATCATCGCAGATGCATGACACCCGATAGACATGACGCAGACCGCCACGCTCATCAATAAAAGCAGCGTATGACAAGAGCATAGAGGAAACGAGGCATGACCGATAAGCCAATCATGCCCGTCATTATGGTGCGGTTTATTCCACCAGACCCAGCGCTTCGCGCTGGCAGGCGAATAGCTGGGCACCCGCCTGTTCGGCCAGATCCAGCATGGTGTTCATTTCGGCACGCGAGAATGCGGCTTTTTCGGCGGTGCCCTGTACCTCGATCAATCCGCCGTCAGCAGTCATCACCACGTTAAGATCGGTATCGGCATTGGAGTCTTCGGCATAGTCAAGGTCGACAACCGACTGGCCTTTATAGATGCCAACGGACACCGACGCGACCAACTGCTTAAGCGGGTCACTCTTGATCATACGCGTACGCTGCATGTGATGAATGGCATCGATCAGCGCTACGCAGGCACCGGTAATAGAAGCCGTGCGAGTGCCGCCATCCGCCTGGATCACGTCGCAGTCCACCGTGATAGTGAACTCGCCCAGCTTCTTCAGATTGACCGCTGCCCGCAGCGAACGCCCGATCAGACGCTGAATCTCCAGCGTGCGGCCACCCTGCTTGCCACGAGAGGCTTCACGTCCACCACGGGTATGCGTCGCACGCGGCAGCATACCGTATTCCGCCGTCACCCAGCCCTTGCCCTGACCGCGCAGCCAGCGCGGCACGCCCGCCTCGACGGACGCATTGCACAGCACTTTGGTATCCCCGAACTCGACCAGCACCGAGCCTTCAGCGTGCTTGGTGTAGTCGCGTGTCAGTCGTACTTCACGCAGGGCATCGTTCGCTCGTCCACTCGGGCGCATTCAAGAACTCCTGTCGAGCAGCGCTCAAGCCGAGCGCTGCAGGTTGTATCATCACGATAACGACGAAGCACAGGCATAACCATTGCAGAGGCCCGCAGTCGTTACCTAGCTGCCCACCATTCTAACGTGTCGCCGCGCGTTCGGGTGCACTGTCTGACCACATTCGTTATAAAGAAGCACGCTTCTTTCTGGCACAGCACGCCGTGACCGCCATTCACGCCTTACCGGAGATTCCCCCATGATCCGCAGCATGACCGCCTTCACCCGCCAACAACAGCACACCGAATGGGGCCAGCTGACCCTCGAAATTCGCTCCGTCAATCATCGCTACCTGGAAGTCGGTTTCCGCCTTCCTCCTGCATTGCTGCCACTCGAAGGCGCCCTAAGAGACAGGCTGCGCAAGGGGTTATCACGCGGCAAGGTAGACGTGACTATAACGCTCGGGATTGAAGGCAGCACGCAGGGCTTCCCCCTTGATCATGACCGACTTCGCCAGCTTAACGCCGCACTGACCACCATTCAGGATGAAGTCGACGGCGTAAGAACCCCCGATGCACTGGCGATCCTCAACTACCCCGGCATCATCCGTGACGTCCAACCGAGCGAAGACCATATCGCGGCGGCCGCACTCACCTTGTTCGATAAGGGTCTTGTCGATCTTATAAGTGCGCGTGAACGTGAAGGTGAACGCATCGACACAATGCTCACCATGCGCCTAGACGCCATCGACGACCAAGTGGCACACGTCCGTACCCTGATGCCGACGATCATTGAGCGTCAGCAGACACTACTGAAAGAGCGCATCGAAGCAGTCCGCGTCGAGATCGATGAGCAACGACTGGCGGGAGAAATCACTTTACTAGTGCAGAAAGCGGATGTGGAAGAAGAACTGGATCGCCTGACCAGCCACGTCGTGGAAGTGCGCGACCAGTTAAAACAGAGCAAACCCGTCGGACGTCGACTAGATTTCTTGATGCAAGAGCTCAACCGCGAAGCGAATACGCTGTCGTCGAAATCCGTGGTGGCAGAAACCACCAAGTGCGCCGTGGAGCTGAAGGTGCTTATAGAACAGATGCGCGAGCAAGTGCAGAATGTTGAGTGATTTTATTTATCCTTAGTGCCTCTATATGATTTCTTCTTATAAATATTTGCATCTATGTCAATTTTACATAGCTTAACATCATAACCTAGAGTTAATAATCTCTTACGGAAATTTTTTAAATTTATTTTTGCAAATATAGGAAGTTCACTGGGAATTTTTTTGTTGGCTGCAATCGCATATACTAACTCATATTTTCCCGGTGGCCTTTCATTTGTATTACTAAGCTTAAGATGCTCAGGAAGTTTTACATTAAGTTTTCTACGAAACTCTTTATCGCCTAAAAAAAGCTCCGCACATACAGCTCCTTGCGCAAATAAATGACTCATAGATTGAGAGCCTCTGTAGTATTTAATATGTATAAACTTGTTCTCGTCTTTTATTACATCACAAAATTCTATCTTATTTCCGCTCCCACCATGATAAATAAAAACCTGATCCATCAATGTTAAAGTACTGTCTTTTGAGCAAGCATACTTAATATAGTCTTCTTCTTTATCAAATGAATATAGCGGAAAGCCAAATTCTTTAGAAGAATCTATCAAACCTTCTAACTCACTGTCTACAGAAGACATGAAGCTTTGTTTTATAGAATACCATGTACCGCTTCTAAGTATATATGTTTGCCCGTTATCTTCTATTTCTGTATAAATAAAATCATATATAGGCCATTTTTTATGGGCATGATAATTTCCGTCTAAAGCAAAAATACTTTTATCTTTAAGGTACTTAATATAATCTACCGGCTTCTTCTCCTTCAAAAGACTTATTAAATGAGTAGGGCATAGTGATGGATATGCTGGACTATTTCTTTTTTGTTCAAAACCGTAAGCGACGATACTCTCGTGGTCAATGATTTCCGGATCAGCCATCCAAATATCTTCAAGATTTTCGCTTTTCAGATTTTCTTCTAATAGTTCATCCAGCATTGCGGTACATTCATTATCAGCGGGATAGATGTTTTCTATCCATTCAAATTCGTACGGCAGCTTTTCTTTATATTTCTCAATCGACTTATCAAGTATTTCTGATAGATTGTTTATATCCACACAAGGATGTATGTATAGAGCAGCCCTTCCTGTTATTTTGCTTCCGAATATTTCTTCTCGGCAAGATCCTGTCATTGTTGATATTATATCTAGCTCAGCATCAACCTTTAATACATTAATATCAGCATCTTTACTACACTGATTTCTTGTTAATAAGCTTAACTCGTTGTAATTTCCTTTATCTATACTTTTTATTTTATCCACTTCTATAGAATTCAAGGTGACTTTTAGACCAAAATTTTTCACAACAGAATTGCTATTAACCAACAAATGCCCTGTCCCGAAAGTAATTAAAAAAACATTATCATTTCTACTAACAACTAATATTGCACCTGAACTACTACTATCACCGAAAAATTTATCAGGAATATTTTCGACACTCCGTATAAAAAAATCAGCCCATGGCGGTAAGTGAGGATCACCTTTTACAGAATATAAAATCAATTCCATATTTGCATCACTTTCAATATAAATACTTTCATGGACCTTTTCTGTATTTATTATATATTCTAAAGGAGTTTCTTTATTTTCAACCAAATATACGGAAAGCTTTTGCTTCATAACTACAAACCTCATTTGATATCCATTGATGAAACTTAAACTCCAGAATAATTGACCATTTGAGTATGTCTAGCTGTACTTTAATGACATATTTACTATTACGTCTTTTCATTTTCTTAAAACTATTCACTTAAGAAAGCGTTTCAAAACCCATGTTGTCCAAAACATCACCGCATGACGACTTCACTCCTTCCTAACGAACTCTGGTATACCATCCAACCTCTTACGCCAGACCCTCGCGGAAGAAGACCTCGTGTATCTGACTGACAAGCGCTGTCTGGCAAAGAGTGGCATGAGGCTGGCGTTTGGCCGCAACTCCATCATGAGCTGTTACAACGCTTGCATTTGGCAGATCGCATCGACTGGGAGCACGCCTGCGTGGATGGCTCATCTGTAAAGGCGAAAAGGGGGGAGATCTGCCGTAAGGCCCCAGTCCCACCGATAGAGGGCGTCCGGGGTACAAGCGTCACCTGCTGACGGTATTACTGGAAGCGGTGTCTAAGCTGCAAGGCGCTCGTAGTTACTCTCGGCACCGCTCAAACAAACTGCACGCTGACAAGGCCTATGACTACGAGCGTTGTTTGAGAAGCCTGTGTTGTTAGAGGCATCAGGCCGCGGATAGCACGCGAGGCAAGGACAATAGTACGACACCAGGCAGGCACCGTTGGGCGGTAGAACGCATTTTTGCATGGCTGAATAACGCTAAGCGGTTAGCTGTTCGATACGAACGCCAATTCGATATCTACTGCACCTTCACGTTGCTGCGATGTGCCATGGCCTGTTTTAAGAAGCTGATGCCAGGGTTTTGAAACACTCTCTTAGTAACCCGCATAAAACTTTTTGCAATGGGTGGGCTACATCGGCAATGCCTCGTATAAACCATCCAAGACGAATAACCACACCAATCACTCCACTTCCATAGAACCCTACGCGTTTTTTGTCCTCTAACCACTTCGACGCACGGGCAGCAGGACAGCTCTACTTCCTGTGCCCCATTCGACGCGCCACCACGCGCTGGATTGTTCCCGCTGCCAAGGCAGCATATTTAACTTAAACGTTCACGGAATAGACATGACTGACCCCGAACCCGGACCTACAACCTTGCCTGCCTGACCTGCCGCCTCTGGTGTGCTCGGGCAGGCACATTGGAGTATGCACAATGCGTTATTCACTGCTCAAAGCTAGGCTCGCAGACTTTCTGCGTAGCCGCCATATGACACGTCACTTCCAACGGCTACTGCTGCCAGACAAATACTCACCTTTACGCAAACAGGATGCGGGGCTGCAACAAGCAGAAACACTGCGCCGCGCGGCCTATTCACTCCCCGAAACCGTTCTGCATCAGTTAAACAGCAGCGTTATAGGCCTGACTGAAACGCAGGCGGAGACACTGCGTGTGCAGGTCGGTCTGAATGCGCTAGCGCAAGAAGCACCGTTGCACTGGTGGCAACATCTCTGGCTGTGCTACCGCAATCCTTTCAATCTGCTGCTGACACTGCTTGCTGTAGTGTCGTGGCTGACCGAAGACATGCAGGCCACGCTGGTGATCGGGGCAATGGTCATACTGTCCACGCTACTGCGCTTCTGGCAGGAGGGAAAATCCAACCGAGCCGCCGATGCACTCAAGGCGATGGTCAGTGCAACTGCATCAGTACGGCGCCCAGCGAAAAACGTTAACGCAAACGTAATAGAGTCGTTTATCACAGCCGACATCCCGATGGATCAGCTGGTACCGGGCGATGTAGTCGTTCTGGCCGCGGGGGATATGGTTCCTGCCGACTGCCGTGTGCTACAGGCCAAGGACCTGTTCGTGGCGCAGGCCGCCATGACGGGAGAGTCGATGCCGGTTGAAAAGCAGGTCGATCAGCTTCCCTCCGAGGTCACCAATCCGCTGGAACTGGACAACATCGTGTTCATGGGCACCAACGTAGTGTCCGGTACGGCAACGGTGGTCGTGCTCGCAACGGGAAGTCATACCTACTTCGGAGCGCTGGCGTCACGCGTCACCGCTACCGATTCAACACCAACGGCATTTCAGGCCGGTGTGAACAAAGTCAGCTGGCTGCTGATCCGCTTTATGTACGTGATGGCGCCTTTAGTCTTTCTGATCAACGGGCTGACCAAAGGAGATTGGACCCAGGCTTTACTGTTTGCGCTCTCCATTGCGGTCGGGCTGACACCAGAAATGCTGCCAATGATCGTCACCTCGACACTCGCCAAAGGGGCAGTGTTCCTGTCTCGCCAGAGGGTTATTGTCAAACGGCTGGACGCCATCCAGAGCTTCGGCGCCATGGACGTGCTGTGCACCGACAAGACCGGCACACTGACCGAAGACCATATCGTGCTGGCCCGTCATCTTGATGTGTGGGGCGAAGACTCCGACCGTGTGCTCGAAATGGCTTACCTCAACAGCTACTACCAGACCGGCCTGAAAAATCTGCTCGACAAGGCGGTGCTCGAACATACCGAAGTGCATGGGGCACTGGCTCCGAACACCCACTATCGCAAGGTGGATGAGATTCCGTTCGATTTCGAGCGGCGACGCATGTCGGTGGTCGTCAGCGAGCGTGAAGATCATCACGAGCTGATCTGCAAGGGTGCCGTTGAAGAGATTCTGGCGGTATGCACGCATGTACAGCATGGCGAGACGACCGAAATGCTGACGCCCGCGCTGTTGGCTCGCATACGGTGTGTCACGGACGCACTAAACGGTGAAGGGCTGCGCGTGGTAGCGGTAGCCGCAAAAGAAGTACCGCCCAGCAAGGAAACCTATGGCCAGTCAGATGAAAGCGAGCTGACGCTGATGGGCTACGTTGCCTTCCTTGATCCCCCCAAGACCTCTACCGCTCCCGCACTCAAGACGCTGGCCGAACATGGCGTAACGGTAAAGGTACTGACAGGGGACAACGACCGCGTGACGGCCAAGGTCTGTCGTGACGTGGGTCTTGATCACGCTGATGCCGTGATACTGGGCAGCGATATCGACCGCATGGACGATACGACACTGGCAAAGGTGGTCGCTTGCCATACGCTGTTTGCCAAGCTGACACCTGCGCACAAAGAGCGCATCGTGGGCAGCTTAAAGGAGAGCGGTCATGTGGTCGGCTTTATGGGAGACGGCATCAATGACGCTCCCGCACTGCGCCGTGCCGATATCGGCATCTCGGTCGACACGGCGGTAGACATCGCCAAGGAAGCGGCTGATATCATCCTGCTCGAAAAAAGCCTGATGGTGCTGGAAGAGGGGATTCAAGAAGGGCGTAGAACCTTTGCCAACATGTTGAAGTACATCAAGATGACGGCCAGTTCCAACTTCGGCAACGTGTTCTCAGTGTTAGTGGCTTCGGTCTTCATTCCATTCTTGCCAATGCTGCCCATGCATCTACTGGTGCAGAACCTGCTGTACGATATCTCGCAAACGTCGATTCCGTTCGACCATGTCGACGCGGAACAACTGAAAGTGCCGCAGCGCTGGCAGCCCGCTGATATCGGGCGCTTCATGCTGTTCTTTGGGCCGCTTAGCTCGGTGTTCGACATCGTGACGTTCGCCATGATGTGGTATCTGTTCAAGGCCAATACACCCGCGCAACAAACACTGTTCCAGTCAGGCTGGTTTGTGGTGGGCCTACTGACCCAAACGCTGGTCATCCATCTGATCCGCACGGCCAAGGTGCCGTTCGTTCAAAGCAGAGCAGCATGGCCAGTACTGGTCATGACGGCGCTAATCATGATCATCGGTGTCTGGCTGCCCATGGGCCCCTTAGCCAGTTACTTCAAGCTGCAGCCGCTACCGGCAGCCTATTTCATCTGCCTGCCGCTGATTCTGATCGCCTATATGGCCCTGACTCAGGCCATGAAGCGTATCTATGTTCGCCGCTACGGCTGGCAGTAATGATCGGGTGAATCAAGCACGGTTCCATCAAACCATCTGAAAAGTGAATAAGAATGAGAAGGGGAGCAGGCACATCAGCCCGCACCCCTTTTCTAATACAGCGGCGGCGGGTATCAAATCGACCGAATCACCTTGCAGGGTATTCCAGCGGCCACGACATTGGCCGGAATGTTCTTGGTCACTACGCTTCCCGCACCGATCACACTGTTACTGCCGATAGACACACCCGGCACGATGTTCACCCCGGCACCAATCCAGACATTATCGCCAATGGTAATCGGCAGTGCATATTCCAGCCCCTGCACACGCTGTTCGACGTCGAGCGGATGCCCCGCCGTATGAATGCCCACGTTGGGGCCAATCAGCACGTTATCGCCGATTACGACCTTGTTGCAGTCCAGAATTACCAAATTGACATTGGCGTAGAAGTTTTCGCCGACCTCGATATTGCGCCCGAAATCGCAGGCAAACGGCTGCTCAATCATTAGTTGCTCGCCGGTCTTGCCCAGCAGCGCTTTCAGCTGTGCCGTGCGCTGCGGAATATCGCGCGGATCGGTAGCGTTATAGACCTGCAAGCGGTATTTCACTTCCATGCGCTCGGCCAGCAGTGCCTCGTCGTTAGCGGCATCGTACAGCTCACCGCACAGTGCCTTTTCACGTTCGGTCTTCATTCACCATGCCTCTTGTCTGTGGGCGACCAAGGGTAGCCCGCGTGGAATGCACCTACAGCTGGGCCAGCTGCTGCACCATGCGAACGACATCGTGCCTGTCGATCGCAATGACGGAGCGATGGATGGTGACCCCTTCAATCAATGCGTCAAGCGCCACCGCGGCAGTCGCCGAAAAATGTCGGGCCAGCGCGCAGCGGCTCTTGTTCATCCAGGTATTCATCACCGACGTCATGGCGGGATGACGGCTGGCGAAACCGTACAGTTCATAGCTCAGCAGCAGCGTGCGGGACGATGACGTCACATCACCGAAAATAATGTCCACCACCGCCTCACAGGCCTCTTCCTTCGAATGAGCATCCGCAATGCGCTGCGCGAATACCTGCGATGTTTCATCGGCCAGACGTGTAAAGGCCGCCGTCAGCAGCGCCTCCATACTGGTGAAGTAATAACTCACGGCTCCCAGCGGCACACCTGCTGCAGCGGCCACCTTGCGATATGTCGTCCCCGCCACACCGTACTCCGCGATCACCTCCAGCGCAGCAGCGGCAATACGTTCACTGCGCAGAGGGTCTTGCTGCCAATGCTTTCCCGTCATGCATGCTCCTCCTTGCACGTCTTCAGAGTGCCAGCCTCGCACATCATGCGAAATTGTACAAATGTACAATTTTATCCCAAACGCATCCTGATCCACTTATGGCAGCGATATAACATGGGAGAAGTGGCGGCTTTATCAGCGTCGTGTAATGATCGAGAACACTGCCTTCAATATGAAAGGTCGGTATACAAAAGAGGAGCACCCCATGCTTTATATCGCGGTACTGACGTACATCCGTCCTGTAGAAGAAATCGATGCCTGCTTGGCCGACCACATTGCATGGCTGGAAGAAGGCTATCAAGCGGGGGCATTCATCGCCTCCGGACGACGCGTACCGCGCAATGGCGGTGTCATTCTCGTGAAAGGGGATAGCCTCGAAGACGTCGAAGCACGCTTGAGCCAAGATCCGTTCCAGACCAAAGGACTGGCCAAGGTCGAAGTCATTCCTTTCGAACCCAGCAAGCGTATTGCCGCACTAGAAGGCGTGATCTGATAACGCCAAAGCCCTCCTGCAAAGCGACCTCATGGCAGGAGGGCTTCATTGAATGCATACCCCCTAGCGCTGCTCCAGCTTCCACTGAACGCCCATATCACTGCCCCGATAGCCTGCACGATAAGAGCGGTGCTCATCCTGCCAGCGCCACGACATCTCCTGAGCCTCACGGACCTGCTCCGGCGTCATCCGCGCCGCCAGCTTAGCTTTTTCGTCAGCGTACCCTGTACCTGTTAGGTCATACATCATATAGGCACGCACGAAATTGCGAGGTACCAGCTCACCTTTTTCGTAAAGGGGGGCTAAGAGCATCGATGCAAAAGGCGCATCGTTTTCAACCTCTTTCTCTAAAAGATAAATTACTTGTGAGTCACCGCGTCTGATGAGTAACTTAGCTAATTCCATATTATAATAGCTAACATTATGCTTCTCAAATTCATCATCTGAAAACTGTTTACTATTTATGTTTATTAACTTTTTCAAAACTCTTACAAATTTATCGCAGGACCTATTATTGCAATCAATATCTTTCACATCTTCGAAATTATATATAGCATATAGACTCTCACATGCTTTACTGTCATTTTCATAGCATGCTGATAAAAGAAACGTTTCTCCTGTTTTATGCGTATTGTCATCTAAAAGATATATGATACCCAATAGAAAACGAGCCGATGGATAGGCAGTAGAATAATTCAGCCATATCTTAGCTAAAGGTATATTTTGGCTAAAAGTACCATCTGACAGCCTAAATTTGTAGGCGTAAAATATACCTAAATCTCTTACACACTGTCTATTTTTATGACTAGCACATTCATTTAATTTTTCAAAATTGAATGAATTAGGAAGTTTTTTTATATCTCCCAGATCACTGTTATAGCTATATTTTGCAAAAGCAGATCCTTCTCCAAAGATAAATAAAAAAACCAAAAATACGGATATTGAAAATATTCTGACAACAAGGAACATGGTTAAAGACTCCTTTCGCTAATATTAAGAGGCACCCTAAATACATCATGAAAAAATTGACTTTTTGACCTAATAGATACAACTGATGAAAATACTTCTTTCCCAGCATCCACAATTTTATTAACCTCAACCTGTCGTTTTATAATACAGCAAACTCTCCCCTCTTCTTCTTTAAAGAGAACGTTATTATCTAACAAAATATTTTTAATCTTTACTGTATAATCTACGCCATCCCCATTCCCAAAAACAAAATTATCGCCTACAACTCTTTCACCAGATTCATTTATTTTATTAATCATTTTTTCTTTGTTACTTTCTTCATCTTCACTTTTTGAACCATATAGTCCGGAAGAGTTTTCAGGATTTTGGTCTTTCACTAACGCAATATTGCTATCTTTAGCGTTACCCTTAATCAAGATAAGCAAAGATGGATCATCGATTTTTACTGTAGATTTTTCGCTTGAAAAATCTACAGTAACTATAGCATTGCTATTACTTGGCATACTTATACGAAGCTCAATATTTTTAAATTGGGAGTCTACTCTACAATCCGACAATAAAGCGGCATCTCTAAAGCTACACAAAACAGCTCCGCCCCTTTTTTCAGTTTTTCCACTATCAACCTGGGCGGTCACAACAACTCCGCTCAGGAGGGACTTTAAAGATTCTTGTTCTTCATTCATATCACGAAAGGGTTTGCCAAGCACAGTATCCTGTTCTTTCCCAAACTTACTACGCCTAAGCCAAGTTTGTATACATCCTGGCACCAAGCGATTTTTTATGAACAAAGAAGTAATCCCAAATATTATAAGCGATAAAAACGCACCAATGAAACAAGATGTAACACACAAACCAATTATAATAGATGACACAAGATCAATTATTATTTTAGAGGCCAGCGCTATTTTATCTTGCCTCAAAGCACCTCTCTTAGTCATGTCAGCAAGCTGTACTAATCCCTTCCATGCATCATATACGCTCATCATTGTAATAAGATGGGTCATTCCTTTCGATGCCAAAATACACATTTCACTGTTAATCACATATCGACCTACGCGCTTTACAGCTTGTTCCGACAAGAGCTCCCCATCACGTTCTAAAACTGTCCTAACTTTTGTATTATCCAGCAATTTTTTACCAATATTCACACCTTCTTGTATTATCTCCTTTCTAGCTAAGCGTGTGTAACGCCAGGATGCAACATCAGTAATAATTTGAAAAACACTTAACCATGATGAAATACACTTCCACCACAAATCCATATCACGACTATTCTTTATTACATCTTTAGTCGCTTTTGCACATGCCATAACTACAGCCACTTTACCGGAAAGAGTATCGAAACATTTTTTCCTACTGCTAAACAAATCAACAAAAGCTTGTTGGTGTTTATCATGAAAGTCCATCACTAAATCAGCAGAAGACATCCTTTTTTTATATGAATAATTTAAATTTTGTATAGTATCTCGCTCCCCAAAGACAAATAAATCTATTTTAGCATTGCTATTTACATCAACATTAGAAAAGTTTCCACCGACTTTGTTTAAGTTACTAAAGTGATCAGCAATAGGCCTAGCCTTATTTTCAGGAACACCGACTAGATTTTCTTGCACAGCATCCGCTAATTTGCTCAACTCTCCCAACGTGAAAGTATATTTTTCTACGTGAACTAAAGGAGGACCTTGCTCAGATAAAACTTGCGAAACACTTCTTGCAACTTCATTTAAAGCACGTAGTCTTCTTTCGCCATTCAAGGCAACCACATATCTATTGGTAAATGCATCTTCTTTCGACAACGAAGTTGCAATATCGTTTATCCAAGTTGTCGTTGTCACATTGGCATGCACTTGCGCAATTTTCTGCACAGACTCGTAGTGTGTCTGTAGATCTCCTTTATCCCATATTGCTTTCTTTAAAGAGTCACTTTTTGCTTTATCGTATGCTTTTTTAAATTTCCCATAGCACTTTTGAGCTCCTTTTATTATAGATTTAAGTTCTTCTAGCTCACTTTTTCCTTCAGCAGGGGTCAAATATTCATCAATATCGCTAAACACTGTTGGCATATTAAATGTAAAGCCACGCAATAACACTTTACCTTCATCATTAAAATTTTGCAGCATATCCCACATCCAGCTACTAGCAGGACTTAATACACCGTGCTGTAAAATATCTGCTATTATTGATGCGACATGCCCACAATGCATAAATGAAGTTTCATCATAACGTTTGATCGCTCTATGCAAATGAAATATCACCCAAAGACTATAGTCATCATCAAATATAGGTGTATCGCTTTTTATCCTCTCCACATATTTACCAACGACGCTATCGATACAATTCCAATCATCCCCATTATAGTAATCCCCTACCTCCTCTACTGCACTATCGCGCTTGGAAATATCTACTCTTCGGCAAATTTCCCATTCACGCTCATAAGATCTTTTTTTACGTGCCAGGTAATTATAATAATCTTCTTCTTTATTTTTAACCACCTTTTGCTTATCTTCTTCCGATAGATTTTCATAATTATAATACATTTTTGTATATCGCTTTATTACATCGGGTATTTCTTTTTTTCTTTCTTCCAGCTCTTCCAAAACTTGTTTATAAGTCTGCTTTTGGCCTGGCACAATATAATTTTCATCTACTTCTTCATCCCTTATTTTCATTGACTGCATAATTGCTTGAAACTGCTGAACAGCCAAGTACCACTTATAATTTCTTTCATTTAGTGTCTTATTAGCTGGCTGGTTTGGGTCTTTCGAATCCCCTGGTAGCATGTCCTTACGCAATACAGCAGTAGGGTATGCACGCTGAGCATCAAGCTGTTCAATAATTCCGACTTCGTCCTTAACAGCAAACATAAACCCTTCTGAACCACCATTCATGCACTCAACAGAATCCATATGCTGCCCCAGCACTTCATACGTATCCATTCGAAGTTGACGAGCAATATCACTGGTAACTTTATCTGCGTACCGCCCCTGCCACATCTGGCGCTTCAAAGCGTTATACGTATTTTTGCCGTCATCATATTCGGGAACGAATTTGGGTATTTCAAGGCGTGAAAAATAGTATGGGCTGTGTTTTGGAGAAGATGCTTCAAATGCCTGCATATTAGCTTCTCGCCACTCAGGTTGCGAAGCGATCCAATCCAATCGCTCTTCATCCAAAGCAACTTCCAAAAACATAACATGCACTGTGCGACTAACGTGGGGGTCACGCAAAGAAACCAAAGATGCTCGAGCAGGGTGCCCATCTCCTTTGATACAGTTATCCATGGGGCTCAATTCATCAAGAGCTTTTGGCGATGCCGCAGGGAAGCCAGTCAGCTCGCCATTATCGTTGACGCCATAACAAATCCAAGCAGGTAGCCCAGGATGATCATCGTATATATATAGATAACCTTTTCTAAGCTTCCTCAAGATATAGCAGCTTTTTGCAAGGCGAGCAGTTCTTCGACCAGATTTGCTTAAACTCTCATTTAATTTTATATCGGTGAATTTATTGATTTTGCTTTCGGGAAGAACATAGTCTCCTAAATCATCTATTTCACCAACAGCATAACGAACAGGTAAAAACACTATCCCTTTTTTATCGCACTTATCGCAGCCACCAATACCGAGTTTCTCTATAACACTTTCCTTGGCCGCTATTTGAATGAGTGTAGATACATTCTGTGATACCTTACTTGCCGTCGTTACTAATGAGCTTATTTCCACCATTCTTCACCCTGCCAAGTTAAAAACCAGTTTAAAACCAACCAATTTGATTCTGCATATTCACGGCTTCTGCAAAACCAGCACCATCAGCACACCTTGAAAGAATTTTTTTAAACGAAGGCAGCCGATCAAATTCCTTGCCACATATAAGGCCGATCAAGCAGAAAATAGTAATATCTAACTGGCTAACAAGGCCATAAGATAATGCCCGCCTAACTTGATCATCAGTTTTTTTCGTCGCATCAAAAGGCAAAGGATTGTCCGCTACCTTTTTCCAGATGCTAATGACATGCTTTACTATATCTAAACGCTTTAGTGATTCCCATTGATCAAAAGTAAAAGACAATTTTTTGCATGACTTGTCACTTATCTCAAGGCAATATTCCTCCCCATTAATATCGTAAAACATCCATTTATCGACATAATAAAGCAGGGCACCGATCTGAGAAGCACTTAAAATTACAATTAAGTGTTGCAATACAAAAGGATCAAAAAACCTTACAAACCCCTTCCGTCCATTAGGGGTTTCCTGGTATAAACTTTTATCCATTGCAAGTGCTAGGCCAGATAAACTTAAAGATGACGAAATCCATCCGCTAAGACAATATCGCTGATCATCAAATAAATCATCATACCAAGTTCTACTTTCGGACCATAAGGGGCCATGTTTAGCAGCCTTTTGTAGTCGCAACTGCTTTTCTATAGTTTCAGGAAAGACAATATTATCTATTGTGATAATTTCCCCTGTGCTTTTATTTAAGTCTCGTATTTCAGCAGAGGACAATTGCTGAGGATCAAACACACTAGGATCTAACAGCAGATATTCTTTCATTTATTTAATTCCAACTTAATGCTATGCAAATTCATACTATCATACCCAATACAGAAACAGCCTTCATCATATCACCCTAGACACTCGGCTATTTTCTTGGCTTTTATCGCCCTAATGAAAAATCGTATACAAAATATAATCGCCTCACCATTACCCAAGTGAGCACCGCCCACAATGACAGCTTTCGCCATCGCGCTATGGGTTGGTTTTCTTTCCCTATGCGTGTTCGGTCTATCAAGATTGCAGCTGAGAAAGACTCGAGGCGCTCCCCATCCCACACCGCCGATGTTTCCCGTGAAACATCTGAACGACGAGGCCTCGACGTTACAGCCCAAACCGGTGCTTCCTCACCACCTTCAGGCGTTATTCTGGCAGGTCGTTGAAGCTCGCAAGGGGTTGTCCTTAGCAGGGCATTCTCAGGCCATGATTCTGGCCGGTGTGCCCTTTGCTTCGTTGATTGAGCCTGGCGGGGAAAGCCACACGCTTCCGATGCACACTCAGCTCGCCGAGCTGGTGATCGTTGATGCACAGTTCCTACCACTGGTTGTATTGAGCACCTCGCCACTGGAGGGGTACATAAAAGGGTTGTTGATCAAAGCGGGGATCAGCTATGTCCATGCACCAGCCAACGTAGGAAAGGACGAGCTGATGATGGCGCTTTACAAGGCTCTCCCTCGCTGAAGCCGTCTTTCCCAACGGTGAGTCAGCACCGCTATCTGCTTGATGCAAATGAAGTACCGCGCAAAAAAAGCGGAGCCATAAGGCTCCGCTTCAGCAACTGTTTCTGCTTCTACCACGAATGTTTCACATGAAACATTCGTAGTGTGTTCGTCTTCCCTCGCTCAATAACCAGCCGCCTGTCCATCACCACGCGGGTCGGTCGCACCGTATTTCATGCCCGTCTTCTGATCGATCAGGATCGCACCGGCATGCCCCATGGTATCGGTATAGCCATCGACGACTTTGATGGGATGACCGCGCTCTTTCAGGGTCTTGATAACGCTAGGATCGACACGCCCTTCGATCTTAAGATCGTTGGACGAAGCCCCCCATGTACGGCCATGCAACCAGCGTGGCGCATTAATCGCATCCTGCGGTGACATGCCAAAGTCGACGATACGCGTCACGATAGCCGCCTGTGTCTGCGGCTGACCTTCGCCCCCCATCGTGCCGTACACCAGATACGGCTTGCCATCGCGGGTCAGCAGGGCAGGGTTGAGGGTATGGAACGTACGCTTATGCGGTTCAAGGTGGTTGACGTCTTTCGGATCAAGCGAGAAGAAGCTGCCGCGGTTCTGCAGCAGTACCCCGGTGCCTTCCGGTACGATACCTGAACCGAAGTCGTGATAGATGCTCTGAATCAGCGAGACAGCGTTGCCGTCTTTATCGACGACCCCGAACCATACCGTATCGCCTTTAGGATCAAGCGGTTTGATATTGACCTGAGCATGCTGCATGTCGATACGTGCCGCCTGCGCCTTACCATGCTCGGGCGACAGCAGTTGTTTGAGCGGAATAGGGCTGAAATCCGGGTCCGTCAAATACTTATCCCGGTCGGCGAAGGCCTGCTTGGTAGCTTCCACCATTAAGTGGTAATAGTTGGCCGAGCCTTCACCCTGCGCCTTCACATCAAAATTATTGAGGACGTTGAGAATCTCCAGCGAGGCCATGCCTTGCGTATTCGGCGGCAGGTTCCATGCGGTATAGCCACGGTAGTTGACGTGCAGTGGCTCAACCCAGTCAGCGCGATGATCGGCAAAGTCTTTCAATGTCAGCATGCCATCGTGCGCCTGCAGATCAGCCACAATGCGCTGCGCGATCTCTCCCGTGTAGAAAGCGCTGGCGCCTTTGTCGGCAATGATGGTGAGCGTACGTGCAAGATCAGGCTGTTTCAGCAGCGCACCCACCGGATAAGCCGTGTCGTTCTGCGTAAGGAATATCCGCTTGAACTCAGGGAAGCGCTGCAGGTCACGGAAGGTCGTGTCCTTGGGATCGACATTGACGGTTGCCCAGTAATTGAGGCTGGGCGTTACTGGCATGCCGTTCTGAGCATAGCCGATGGCCGTCTGAAGCAGCGTCTTCCAAGGCAGCGAATGCCCCATACTGGTAGCCGCGTACTGATAAGCCGCATCCCATCCGGAAACGGCACCCGGGACCGTATTGGCGGCCAGATAGCCGCGAGACGGTATCTTGTCGTATCCCAGCGCACGATAGTGGTCGATTGTGGCTTTTTCCCCAGCGCGCCCGCTCGCATTGAGCGCCTTCACTTCTCCCGTCTTGGCGTTGTAGATCAGCCAGAAGTTGTCCCCACCGATAGTGTTCATCTGCGGATAAACCACCGCCATAGTCGATGCAACGGCAATCGCAGCATCAACAGCGTTGCCGCCCTTGCGAAGGACGTCGACACCCGCTTGGGTCGCCATGTAGTTAGAGGAGGTGACCATACCGTTTATCGCAATGGGATCAACACAGCGGGAAGGGGTGTCACAGTATTTGCCAGCATACGATGTCATGTCGATTTCAGCATGAACTGTCGTTGTGATGGCGGGCAGGATCAGCGTCAGGGTCAGCGCAAGCAGGGGGCGGCTCATCGGCAGCTCTCTCCAAATCAGTGGGACAGGGCTTCGGCACAGCAGAAGCCGCTCACGTCATGCACGGAGCGCGCCAAAAGAAAGCAGACGACTAGAAGACAAGAGATATCAACGCCAACGAGCGCCAATAGAAAAGACGGGGTAAAAGAACGGCGGGGCCTTATGAAGGCCCCGCCGCATCGTAGTGCATATTGCGCGCCGTTTCAGCGCAACAATACTGCTCAGGCTGTGGTCAGTTTTTCACCTTCTTCGCCGTCAGGACCTTCCTCCTGCTGACGCAGTTCGGAGTACTTACTGATCATGACTTCGTTTTCCGGTGACAGGCCACGCAGTTCGACAGTAGTCCCCGTGCGCTGAAGCTCGGCACGAATACGGTCAAGCGTGACGACGGCACAGTGATCCCACAGACGCACCTGACTCATGTCGATGATGGCAAGACGTACATCTGTCAGGCTATCGAATGCGGCATTGAACTTGAGTGCGGAACCGAAGAACAGCTGGCCTTTGACGTTGAACTTGCGCACGCCTTCTTCGACATCCTGCACATCAACGCTCAGCAGACGGCTGAAGCGATAGGTGAAGAAGAACACGTTCAGCAGAATGCCGGTCACAACGCCATACACCAGGTTGTTGGTGGAGACGACGACGACGACCGTAGCGACCATGGTGATGTTGGTCGTTTTCGGCAGCGTGAACAGCTCTTTGAACGAACGCCAGCGGAAAGTACCAATGGCCACCATGGTCATGACGGCCGCCAGCGCTGCCAGCGGAATCTGACCGACCACACCTTTCAGGAAGACGGAAAGAATCAGCACACCCACACCGCCGATCAAAGTGGACAGACGTGTACGACCACCAGAAGCCAAGTTCACGGACGTCTGACCAATCATCGCGCAGCCAGCCATACCACCGAACAAGCTGGAAACGATGTTAGCAAGACCCAGACCGCGGCATTCACGATTCTTGTCGCTGGGCGTGTGGGTATACTCATCGACCACGGTCGCGGTCATCATGGATTCCAGCAGACCTACGATGGAAACGAGGATTGCCGGTTTCAGGATGATCATGAGCGTTTCGAAGTTCAGCGGAACGTTGAACCACAGGAAGTGCGGCAGCGAATCGGGGAGCTTGCCTTTGTCGGCGACAGTGAGGATGCCCGGCTGCAGGTAGGCACATACGGCCGTCAGCACAATGATGCACACCAGCGGAGACGGGATGATACGGCCCACTTTCGGAATGCGGGGCAGGCCATAGATGATGATCAGACCCACGATGACGAACAGCGGAGAAATCCAGATCGCCGGTGCCATGTGACCGCTTTCAGCCGCTCTGGCCAACAATGTGCCACGTTCTCGAATGAGCTCGTGCACCTGGGACAGGAACAGCAGAATACCCAGCGCATTGACGAAGCCGTGCAAGATAGGACGTGCAACGAAGCGCATCAGGGTGCCAAGGCGCAACAGACCAAAGATCAGCTGGATAATCCCAACCAGCATGGTCATCGGGAACAGATAATCAACCCCGTGATCCCTGACCAAAGTGACCATCAGCAGCGCAGTGGCACCGGTTGCAGCAGAGATCATGGCAGGGCGACCGCCAGTGAAGGCGCAGACTACAGCAATGCAGAAGGAAGCATACAGACCGACCTTGGGGTCTACGCCCGCAATGATCGAGAATGCGATTGCCTCGGGGATCAGCGCCAAGGAAACGACAATGCCGGCCAGTATGTCGTTCTTTGGATTGCCGAACCATTCCTTTTTGGAGAGCATCAACATCAGAAGTTTCCCTCAATAGAACGGTTGAAGGCACTTCTCGGTTCAGGTGACGTCCTATACGTTGGACTTGGGAGGCGACACGACCAAATGTGCTGAACAGGAAAGACCTGCAACACAATAGGGTGTAATGACGTCTTGATCGGTGGCGGTTTCACCTAGCGGTGAAACAGGCCGACAGCTTAAAGCCGCATAGGAAATCCGTGAAACGAGCTGCCTGACTCATAACAACGGGACGTGTGGCATCCACGCAGATAGCGAAGATGCAAACGTCTCTACTTGGGGATAGCGGCTCCGGAGAACTCCAGAGACAGAATGTCCTGTGCCGGGACGCCCGTAGCATGAAGTAGCGGGGATGAGGAGAAATGGCGCAGGACTGGCGCTACACGAAAGCCCGAATAGCATATGCCTTCTATAACGCCAGTCAAGGTTCAAGATGTCGCGGGGGAGCCGCCAGATACGGCATATTCACTGCCGTTCAACGCATTTGTATCGGTATTTCCAAACGTTCGCTTTCAACGATTCCGGCTATAACAGGAAGCTCATCTGTCCATCATCTTCGACATGAATGCGGCTCGCATCATCTTCATTATTATCAACGGAATGTGACTCAGCCACAGACTGCGCCTCATCCTGTTCCTCATCAAGAGATGAAAACAGATCAAAATCCCCACTTTCTGTCGTAGATCGCGGTGCCGCCTTAGCAGGTTTGTCCGCCACCTTCAGCGGTGAAGAAACGGCCACTTTGTCACTGTACGGCTCAATCGGACGCTGTTCAGGACGTACTTCCGAAGTGGCGGTAGGAAGATCATGAACGGTGCCCGCAGTCGATGCTACCCCGCGATCCGCCGCTGGTGACACAGAAGCCACAGACACCACCTTGCGATTCGTTGAAGACTCGGGCACCGCGCTCACGAGCGTGGCTGACACGTCACTGCGAGCCGGTGACGGCGCTGTCACCACAGGAGTAGTCGACGCCGTCCTGCGTACCGTGGGCTTGGATGATGGTGCTACGCGAGCGGTCGATAACGGCACGACCTCGGGTGCTTGGGAGGCCTCTTCTGAGTCAACCTCAGCCGCCACTGATGCCATCTCGGTATCATCAGGATGTCCGGTAAAGGAAGGCAATGCGCCGGTCATCTGTTGCTGGCAACGTGCCTTGATATCATTGAGCGTCGAGGTCAGCGTCGAGATGGCGCGTTTCTGCTCGCTCAGGAACTGCTGGTAATGAGCCACACGCTCCAGCTGCTCGTTCAACTCGGTATCAGGGGTAGCAGGGTCATCTGCCTGAAAAAGGGCCAGCAATTCACGACAGTCAGCCAAGGTCAGCCCTAACTGCTTGCCGGTCAGCGCAATGCGCAGCAGATGGCGTTCTTGAGGGGTATAGATGCGCTCGTGACCACGACGCGAAGGCGAGATCAGACCTTGTTCTTCATAGAAGCGAATGGTGCGAGTTGTTACCGCCAGATCGGCGGCCAACTCAGAAATGCGGAAAGTGACAGCCATGCGGGCCTCTGACGTTGACGTTAGCGTGCCAAGACATTCTACGCATGCAACGTCGCCATCGCCAGCCGCACGGCTGCCAAAGCGTTCAGGCCAGCAGAGGCACGATGAGCGGAGCGATAGCCGCCGTTGCCAAACCGGCAACGCCCATGGCCAGACCGGAGAAAGCACCGGCCAGCGCACTAATGGTGGCAAAGCTGTGTGCTGTACCGAACCCGTGCGCCGTCATTCCCAGCGTAAAGCCTTTGACCGTATGGTCGTGGATACCCAACACCTTGAAGACCAGCGGAGCGGTCAGGCAGCCAACGACACCGGTCACCAACACCATCGCAGCCGTCAGAGAAGGCAGGCCGTGAAGCTTGTCAGCGATCTGCATGGCAATCGGCGTCGTAACGGATTTGGGCGCCAACGAGATGCTCACTTCACTTGGCGAACCGGTAACGCGTGCAATCACCATCGTAAAGACGATAGCCATAACCACGCCGAAGACGCAGCTGCTCAACAGTGGCACCAGCATCGCTCGGATACGATCAAGGTTGTCAAACAACGGCACGGCCAGTACGACAGTGGCAGGCCCCAGCAACAGGTGGATGAACTGGGCACCTTCGAAATAGCTCTGATAGGGCGTTCCCGTCACCTTGAGCAACACGATGATGGCCGCGATGGTCAGTATGGCGGGATGAACGAAACGCATGAAGCGTACGCGGCGGGACAGCTCGAAGCTCAGTGCGAACACAATGATGGTAAAGAGGATGGAGAACTTCGGAGCACTTTCAGAAAACACCCAGATCTTGGTCATCAGGTCATTCATGAGCGATCTTCCTTATCCTGCTCTACGGCTTCAGCGCCTGCCAGAGTCGGATCTATGTCATGATCTTCCAGCAGCCCTTGGCGCTTGAGCATGAAGCGCATGAACAGCGCGATTGAGGCCTGAAGTGCTATAGCAGAAACGATGAGCGTGACGGTAATAGATAACAGGTTGCTGCGGATCAGCGGCCAGCGTTCCATGACGCCAACCCCGGCAGGGATGAAGAGCAGTGCAAGGTAGCGCATGAGTCCATTGCTGGTGATCCTGAGTCCTTCCGGCACTCGCCCATATACCATCAGGCCGATCAGCAGGATAACCATGCCGATAACCGAGCCAGGGATAGGCAGGTGAAAGAGAGATTCCAGGGTCTCGCCAAGGAGTTGGCATAACAGCAATATACTCATGCCAGCAAGTAAGGGCATGGTGATCGCCTCGATAATGATGAGGGTTATTGGAATGGCTGTCAGGCTGCATGAGCTGAAGCGATGCAGCGGAAGGTGCAGGATGACAGTCGGTTGGTTGCAACGTTGAGTGTCAGTGCCTCTCGGATGAAACATGACCATTCCGAAGAATGGTCATTAGATAGTGGCACCATCCGCAGGGAGATGCCACAGGGTGCCGAACACATCGGCACCCTTGAGGATCGCACGCTAGCGCTAGACCTTAGATCAGGCCTTCTACGCCGACGGCTTCCATCAGTTTGCTGTTGTGGCTGTAATCGACCGGGATGGCCACCAGAGAGGTGCCTTCGTAGTCCATTGCCGCTTTCAGCGTAGTTTCCAGCTCTTCGGCAGAGTTGACAGCAAAGCCTTTCGCGCCACAAGCGTCTGCGTAAGCCTTGAAGTCGATCGGGCCGAACTTGGTACCCGCAACGCGCTGGTATTTTTTGTATTCCTGGAACGCTACCATGTTGTAGTTCTGGTCAACCCAGAGTACGTGCGTC
Source organism: Zymobacter sp. IVIA_12111.31 C1 (assembly GCF_047495495.1). GTDB lineage: Bacteria > Pseudomonadota > Gammaproteobacteria > Pseudomonadales > Halomonadaceae > Zymobacter. The sequence continues at coordinate 120,615 of NZ_CP179930.1, read as the reverse complement.
AGGTTGCAGTTCAGGCGTACAGCGGTTTCAAGTTCCATGCTGCACTGCATGAAGCTACCGTCACCAGAGACAGACAGTACTTTCTGACCCGGGTTTGCCAGACATGCCGCGATACCCCAAGGCAGAGAAACACCCATGGTCTGCTGACCGTTGGTGATCATCAGCTGACGAGCGCGGAAGCAGTTGAAGTAACGTACCAGCCAGATGTGGAAGCTACCCATGTCGACGCAGACGTTGACATCGGAACCGGCCAGTTTTTCCAGCGCTTTGACGATGCGGAACGGATGAACCGGAGCGCCGCCCAGCGTCGGAGCTTTTTCAGCGATGAACTTGCGGTTGTTCTGAACGCGATCCAGAATCTGGCTCAGTTCGGTCGACAGGTCGATCGGCTGCAGCTCGGATTTCAGGCGTTTGACGGTCGCGTTGATGTCACCGATCAGTTCAACGGTCGGACGATAGTTGCGTTCCATGTCCGGAATGACAACGTCGATGTGGATGATCGGACGCAGGACTTTGTTCCACAGGGGCGGATCGTATTCAACCGGGTTGTAGCCGATAGTGATAACGGCATCCGCTTTCTGGATCAGTTCATCAGCCGGCTGGTTGCTGAACAGACCAATGCGGCCTGCGAACAGGTGCTGCTGGTCAGCGTTCAGTGCGCCTGCTGCCTGGAAGGTGCTGACAACCGGGATGTTGCAGTCTTTGACCAGTGCACGGATCGCGTCGACGTTTTCCGGACGGCTTGCCATCATGCCCAGCAGGATAACAGGACGTTTGGCGTTGCGGATTTCCGCAGCCGCTTCTTTGATGGCATCTTCGTCAGCGGCACCCTGTTTCGGTGTGCGCGTGCTGGTCAGGACGTCACCGGTAGCCGGCATGTTGACGATGTCCATCGGCAGGCTGACGAACGTGGCACCCGGACGGCCAGTTTCCGCAACGCGGAAGGCGTTGGACATAACTTCGGAGATGGTATCCGGAGCCGTTACTTCAACGCTGGATTTGGTGATCGGACGGAACAGGTTCGTCGTGTCCATCGTCTGGTGAACCTGCTTCAGCAGGTCATCACGTTTAACGGCACCGCCGATAGCGACCATCGGGTCACCTTCGGAAGTCGCGGTAGCGGCAGCGGTTACGACGTTGGAGATACCCGGACCGGAAGTGGCAAGTGCAACACCTGCTTTACCCGTCATGCGGCCGATAGCGCCGGCCATGAAACCAGCGCTGGCTTCATGACGAACGACGACGGTTTCGATGGAAGAATCTTCCAGAGAGTTGAATACGCGGTCTACCTTGGCGCCCGGGATACCGAAGACATGGGTGGTACCATGTGCTTCGAGGTTGCGGACAACCAGATCGGCACCGCATGTCCACTGCTGCTGTTTATGTTCGCTCATCGTTTCCTCGCATATGCGAATCGTGGTGATGCGCCAGCAGGGGAACCGTCGCATCACTCGGGGAGAGGTCTAACTGATCAAGGACCCGCGAAGGATCAACCTTCGGCTTCCTTGATGGCTTTATCCAGGTCTTCCGGCGTCAGGTGAGCCTTTTTGAAGGCTTGTGTACGCGGAAGGTCGACGAACATCTTCGAGATGATACCCATCTGAAGGCGTCCGCGTTTCAGTCGATATTCGACGACATGGCCACCGCCATCACGGTCATCCGTGATGAAGTGGATGTGATAACCCGCAACGTTCATCCCCTGTACATACTCGGGACTGCGGAAACCGACCATAATGCCGGAACGGTCATCGAATTCGAACATCGGCTGCTGTGCTATCGCCTGAAGCATCGGTTTGTACGGCGGTTCCTGACGTGGCACGGTACGTGTACGCACGTATTCGAAATCACCGTCGATGCGGACGGCACAGAACAGGTTGTCAGAACCAACCAGCTCGTTAACCAACGCTTCGACGTCTTTGTTGGTCATCGGCTCGTCAAGATCGCGCTCGATAGTCGGCTTGAAGAACGTCATGCAGGCAAACGGCGTCTTCTGCTCTGGGCGAGCAACGTGAGCACTGCCATCTTCTTTCAGGTGGTGCACGTTGCTATCGAAAGCAATCAGCTCACCATCGAGCTGGTTAAAGGTACCCAGACCGAAATCGCCGTGTTCCAGCAATTCCTTGATGGTGACGTCGCCTTCGTAGACACCGTCGATCAGGCCGCTCATGAGAGAAGTCTGATAGAGCACCATGTCTTCATTGTGTTCGGCATGTCGAGCAAAGCTGCGTGCAACATCTTCTGCGCAAGAGCAGGTAGACGAATGCTGAGCCATGTGGGTGACTCCCGTGGGTAGGGTTGGAAGACAAGACTCCACCGACTACCGTCGCCGGCATGGTGGTGCGGGAGGTATCGGCAGAGAGGGTGATCTGGATGAGTGGTGGAAATCCTGCCATGTCATACAGCCGATATCAAATATATCGAAGTGGTGCATTTGAGACATTTAAGATATGGAACTGAGACATCTGCGCTACTTTGTCGCAGTCGCTGAAGAGCGACACTTTACTCGGGCTGCCGAGCGTTTAGGCATTGCTCAGCCGCCTTTGAGCCAGCAGATCAAGAAATTGGAGCAGGAATTGGGGACTCCGCTGTTCCGCCGACTGACGCGAGGCGTCGAACTGACGGAGGCAGGAGCACTGTTTCTGGAGGACGCTCGCGGCATCATGTCGCAGGTCGAGCGCGCCCGTGCACGCGCCATGAGTGTGGCGCGCGGCGAAAGTGGTCGCATCAGTATCGGTTTTGCAAGCTCGGCTGTCTTTCATCCATTGGTCGCAACCTTGATCCGCTACTACCGCGATCAGTATCCACGCGTCACCATTTCACCCATCGAAGGCAGCACGCCATCGCTGGTCGAGGGGATGGACAGCGGCAACATCGACGCCGCCGTCGTACGCCTGCCGTTCAACGAATGCGGTGACAACTACTGCATGGACGTTCTGGCCGAAGAAGAGATGCTGATTGTGCTGCCGGCCCATCACCCACTGGCAGGTGAAGAGGAGATCGCACTGGAAGCCCTTGAGCGAGAGACGTTGATCATGTTTCCACGCAGCCTAGGGCCGGGCCTGTACGACAGTATCATTGCCGCCTGCCGCAAGGCCGGGTTCAGCCCGTCACTGGGCCAAGAATCCCCACAGGTACCCTCGACAGTCAATATGGTGGCAGCAGGCTTCGGTGTGTCGGTCGTGCCAGCCTCCATCCGCAGCGTTCACGCCGAAGGGGTCACCTACCACCGGATCAAGGGCGGTCAGCTCAAGGTGCAAATTGCGCTGGCCCATCGCGCCAACGAGCGCTCACAGGCCGTTCACAATCTGGTGAAGATGATCCGCAGCGATAAATGGCAGACCTACAGCCATGATTATCGCAAGGGCCTGCCAACGTCACAGTGACAGCCCTGACCTCGGTCCTGCAGGAGCAGGGTAGGACCATTCTCCCTCTCAGCATTACCCTTTCAGAAAGAAACACCCTCTCCCTTACTTTTTTATCTTTTCTGGTTGTTCGATCACGCCCGAGTGGTTGGGTTAAATCCGTGTATCCGCGCGCATTACTTTTAATTTAATAGCGCATATAACGCCGCCCTCTTTGAAAGTAATCGCCCACATTACTTTTATTGCATTCGTTATATTCCGAAAGGAATGGTCGGATATGAAAACCATTCCATAAAGATCACCTCGGACAAGTCGATAACGTTAGCCCGACTCTCCTGCAATACCACGATAAGAAAGCGCTCTCAGAAACAGTTTCGGCGTCATGCTGCCGCTTCAGCTTGCCGAAAAATAACTGAGAGCACCTACTGACATCCAAGGAAATCGCCACATGAACTTCAGCCACTTGAAAGTATCGACCCGGCTGATCGCGACATTCGCCATACTGCTGTCGCTGATGCTGGGACTCTCTCTGTTCATCTACGTCTCCATTTCCGCCGTCCAGGTACGCTCTCAGGGCGTCACCGATAACAACATTCCGACGCTGCAGTCCATCGCCGACATGAGTTCTAGCTCGCTGACGCTGCGCACGGATGAAATGAAATATGCCTACGTCGTCGACTTGAAGGACGCTGCACAGGTCCGCGCTACCGAAGAGCATATGAAATTCAACATCGCCAAGTTCGAAGGCGCTTTGCGCAGCTACACCGAGCGCGCCGAAAGCCCGGAAGAGAAGCGTTTTGCTGATCAGCTGAGCCAACAGTGGGCTGATATGATCAGCTTCCACAACCGCCTGATGCCGCTCGTTCAGCAGCAACAGGAGAAAAAGGTTGATGACCTACTGTCGACTGATGGCATTGCAACGCGCACCGTTCTCGAAAATCAGATGGTGAAGGTGTACGCCAATGAAGTGAAACAGTCTGCTGATGCGTCACAGGAAGTGCGCCAGAGCTTCTCGACCATGCAGACATTCCTCATCATCGGCTGCGCCATCGCGGTACTGTTTGCGATCGCAACGGCTTGGTTGCTGATGCGCTATCTGCTCAGCGCCTTCCGTGAAACCGTTGTCGTGGCACAGCGCATTGCTGCAGGCAACCTGGTGGAACCGGTTGCTGGCCGTGATACCCGCAACGAAGTGGGCGATCTGCTGAAAGCCATGGATGACATGCGGACCTCTCTGGCCAGCACGGTATCTTCCGTACGCGAAAATGCGGACAGCGTAGCCTCTGCCAGTGAGCAGATCGCACGCGGCAACACCGACCTGTCTTCTCGTACCGAAGAACAGGCCTCCGCACTGGAAGAAACCGCATCAGCGATGGAAGAGCTGAGCGCGACCATCAAGCAGAACACCGACAATGCGATGAACGCCGATCGCCTAGCACAGGATGCCTCTCAGGTTGCGAACGACGGTGGGGATATCGTCAAGCGCGTCGTCACACGCATGCAGGATATCAACGAAGGTGCGACCCGCATCGTCGATGTCATCTCGCTGCTGGACAGCATCGCCTTCCAGACCAACCTGTTGGCCCTCAACGCGTCCGTTGAAGCAGCACGTGCTGGCGAGCAGGGCCGTGGCTTTGCCGTCGTCGCTTCTGAAGTGCGCAATCTGGCCCAGCGCAGTGCCGAAGCCTCTCGCGAGATCGGTGCCCTGATCACAGAAAGCGTCAACAGTATCCGTTCTGGTACTGAGTTGGCCAACGAAGCCGGTACCACCATTGATGAAGTGGTGAAATCCGTCGGTCGCCTGAAAGACATCATGAGCGAGATCAGTGCTGCCAGCTACGAGCAGAACCAAGGGGTTTCCCAGGTCAGCACGGCCGTCACACAGATGGACCAGACCACTCAGCAGAACGCCGCGCTGGTAGAAGAAAGTGCCGCCGCCGCCGCAAGCCTGTACGAACAGGCCCGCGAACTGCAGAACACCGTGAAGGTCTTCAAGATCAATACCTCTCACGACTTCAGCACCGTCAACCGTCAGCCCGTCACTCGCAAAACGCCTTCAGCGGCATCGACTGCGCCCAAGAGTCATTCGACGGCCAAAGCAAAGCCGGTCAAAGCGTCTCACGACAGCAACGATGACTGGGAAACCTTCTAACAAGGCTTTTAGCCATCGTCTGCGGTGAATAAGTGCGGCACAAGAACCGCATTGTTCCTCGTAACATCTCGCAGACATTGCCTTACCACATCATAAAAAGTGGCTCGGATAGGCCGGTTGCACCAGTGCAACCGGCCACCTTATGTGTGCGGGATGCAGATCATCCTACTGGCACTCAAATTGACATTATTCCGTGACCATGTGCTTTCCTTCGCCAACCTTCGGCAGTGCATGGCAGGGAATATTGGGGGGGTTACACGACATGTTTAAAAAAGTCCGCATCATCACCATCCTCGCGGCGTGCTCACTGATCTTTCTACTGATGTCACTCTTCTCCAATGGCATCAGTGCACTGTTCATGAGCTCGTCCAACACCTCTATCCGCTATCTCTATAACGAGAACGCCGTCATTCTCGGCATCGCGGACACGACCAACTTCATGCGCACTGCACGTACGTCTCTACTAGCAGCACTGCCGCACGTCAACGACAGCGACACCACGCAGTTCGACAAGGCAATGGCCGACAGCTGGGGTTACTACGACCGTGCTCGCAAGGCCATGGAGCACTATCAAGGGCTGCCTCATGACAGAAATGAACAGCTGCTGGCAGATGCATTGGCCGAGCATTTCAACGACTATGCGCTGAAAGGGTTCGAGCAGCAGTTCGATGCGCTGAAACGTAAAGACACAGCGGCATTCCTCAAGATCGCCAGCGGCGATGCCGTCACCTACGACACTCGCTACAACCCTGCGCTGGATGCGGTACTGCAGATTCATGACAAGGCTGCCCAGCAGATCACCGAGGATGCCAACGGCAACACTCAGACGGCGTATGTCGTGATCGTTGTCTGTACGTTGCTGTCCATTCTGATCATCGCGCTGGTGGCGGTCATGCTGACACGCATCCTGATCCGTCCGCTGCGCATGGCCGGTGAAGTGGCACATGCCATCGGTGAAGGGCACCTGTCCAACACGATTGATCATGATCGCCAGGATGAAATCGGTGCCGTACTGCAAGCCATGCGTGAGATGCAAGTCAACCTGTCCTCTACCGTTGCCGCAGTCCGCAGCAATGCTGACCACGTCGCATCGGCCAGTACCCAGATCGCTCAGGGCAACCAAGACCTGTCCACGCGTACCGAAGAACAGGCATCCGCACTGGAAGAGACCGCGTCAGCTATGGAAGAGCTGGGAGCGACCGTCAAGCAAAATGCGGGTAATGCTCAGCATGCCGACAGTCTGGCGCAGGAAGCGGCCAAGGTCGCCAAAGAGGGAGACAATGTCGTCGAACGCGTCGTCCATCGCATGAACGACCTCAACGATGGCGCTCAGAAGATCGTTGACATTATTTCGCTGATCGACAGCATCGCATTTCAGACCAACCTGCTAGCGCTCAACGCCTCCATTGAAGCCGCGCGTGCAGGCGAACAGGGCCGCGGCTTTGCCGTGGTGGCCTCGGAAGTGCGCAATCTGGCTCAGCGCAGTGCCGATGCCTCGCGTCAGATCGGTGATCTAATCAACGCGAACGTGACGGGCATTCGTGAAGGCACCTCACTGGCAGGGGATGCGGGCAGTGCCATGCGCAATGTCATGAACGTCATCAAACGCCTGACGGACATCATGAGCGAGATCAGTTCAGCGTCTCATGAGCAGAGTGAAGGGGTATCTCAGGTCGGCACGGCCGTCATCCAGATGGATCAGATGACACAACAGAACGCCGCTTTGGTGGAAGAAAGTGCTTCGGCCGCCGCCAGCCTACAACAGCAGGCGGCGGAGCTGGTCGCACAGATGCAGGTGTTCGTCATAGACGAATCAGCAGCATAGCCTGCGTCCTGCATGTGCTGACAACGGCACGGTAGCAACAACGCGTGATGATCCCTGCGTCCCTACGGGCGCAGGGATTTTTTTGCATAAGGCCGTCAAGCATAGCGCCATTCTAACCAAGACATTGGGAATTTAGGGACATTATAAAAGCGACGTTATCGTCACTTTTTAATTATTGAATATATCTCATCTATGACGAGCTATTTCTTTAATTAATTAATATAACTCATGTATAAATACCCATATAACCGAAAGTTCTCAATAACATTTAAAAAATAATTATTTTTTTTGTGTATAAATGTAAAGGAAACGTTAACAAGCGTCGATAAATCATCATGACCAGAAGGGTCATCATCCCCAAAATCCCCTGCAATAAAGAGCGCAGGTTTACCCCCACTGCGCTCTGCTCCTGTCTATTAGGGAACGACGCCCCATGAATGCCAGCAATATGAAAATATCCACTCGCTTGATATCGACGTTTGCAATTCTGCTTGCGCTGATGATTGGACTTGCCGGTCTAACGTTCGTTCGCATGAGTAGCGTTGAAAGCCAGACCACCAACATTGCAGAAAGACGCCTGCCCAGCACTCAGCTGCTCGGCGATCTGCGTAGTTATGCCCTGAGCCTCCGCCTCAACGAGCTCAAATACACCTATTCCATGCCGCTTGCGGAGAAGCAGGCACTGGAAAAAAGCATGCAGACCACGATTGATAAATTCAACGTGGCGATCGATCAGTACAAAGACATGCTGGATGATGACAGCAAGTATCTGGGCGAGCGCCTCGATAAGTCTTGGGACAACATCAGCGCCTTCCATGCTCAGATCATCACCATGACGCATGAAGGCAAAAGTGATGAAGTGGATCGTCTGCTGCTGAGCAAAGGTAGTGAACTGCGCCAGACCATCGAAGACGTGCTGACGGAGCTGACCCAGCGCGAACTGACTTGGTCCAAAGAAGCCACCATCGCTACACGCAAGGACTTCTCGCTGTCCTTCCACCTGCTGTGGGCGGGCTGCCTACTGGCGGTCATCTTTGCCGCTATCGCAAGCTGGTTCCTGATCCGCTATCTGCTGGATGCCTTCCGTCAAGCCATCGCAGTAGCACGTCGTATTGCCTCCGGCGATCTGGTCAATCAAGTAGAAGGGCGTGAACTTACCAACGAAGTGGGTCAGCTGCTGAACGCGATGGATGAAATGCGTTCGTCACTGTCCTTCACGGTTGCGGCCGTCCGTCAGAACGCTGATGGTGTAGCAGCCGGCAGCGAGCAGATCTCGCGCGGCAACGCCGATCTGTCTTCTCGTACGGAACAGCAAGCGGCAGCACTGGAAGAAACGGCCTCTGCGATGGACGAGCTGAGCGCGACCATCAAGCAGAACACTGATAACGCCATGAATGCCGACCGTCTGGCACAGGATGCTTCCAAGGTCGCTAATGACGGCGGTGACATCGTCAAACGCGTCGTAACGCGCATGCACGACATCAACGAAGGCGCTAACCGCGTGGTCGAAGTGATCTCGCTGCTGGACAGCATTGCCTTCCAGACCAACCTGCTGGCCCTCAACGCATCCGTCGAAGCGGCACGTGCCGGTGAACAGGGTCGCGGCTTCGCCGTCGTCGCCTCCGAAGTGCGCAATCTGGCACAGCGCAGCGCTGAAGCCTCTCGCGAGATCGGCGGTCTGATCACCGAAAGCGTCAACAGCATTCGTTCGGGTACGGAACTGGCCAACGAAGCCGGTACCACCATCGAGGAAGTCGTCAGTACGGTAAACAACCTGAAAGACATCATGGGCGAGATCAGCTCTGCCAGTTACGAGCAGAACCAAGGGGTAACGCAGGTTGGTACGGCAGTCACCCAGATGGACCAGACAACACAGCAGAACGCGGCGCTGGTAGAAGAAAGTGCAGCAGCAGCAGCAAGCCTGTACGAGCAGGCACGCAAACTGCAGGAAACCGTACAGGTCTTCCGCGTGCAGGACGCGTAATGTCTCGGTGACGGAGGGATAAAGCGGATCCCAACGTCAGGAGTGTCGATCCGGTCATCTCACAGAGATACCAACTTCATGTGGCCTTCCCCCTTGCTGTTCGGCAGCAAGGGGGCTTCTGCATGAGGGGAGTATCAAAGCTGGGTATGGCGACGGTGGAATGCGCGCGCAACCGCACACTGGGGGGCAAAGGGCGCTCTCGGCAACCATGCCCCCATTCCACGCGTCACCCGCAACTGACCACCCTGCCAGACAACATGGCCACCGCAGACGGTGACCGATGCCATGCCCTTAGTGGTCAGCCCTTCATAAAGACTGTTATCGCTGCGCGAATGGTGGGTCACTGCCGACCACGAATGATGCGCTTCGGGATCCCACAGAACGATATCCGCATCCGCTCCCTGACAGATCACGCCCTTATGGGGATAGAGGTGGAACAGCCTAGCGGTTCGCGTCGAGGTCAACGCCACGAACTGGCTCGGCGTCAGACGACCGCTATTGATGCCGGCATGCCAGCACAACGCCATGCGCTCTTCGAGCGCGCCGCAGCCCACAGGCACGTGATCGAAGGCATCGAGATGGCGCGTCTTGTCCTCACGATGAAAAGGCTGATGATGAGATCCCAGCGTATGCAGCCACCCTTGGCCGGATGCCTTCCACAGAGCGCGCTGGTCATCAAGATCACGGAAAGGAGGCGCCTTGATATGCAGAGCGGCCTTGATCTGATCCGTATTCTCATACACTTTCGACGACAGCATCAGGTTAGCCACGGGGGCTTCACCGTACACGCGCAGCCCACGCTCATGCGCACGCCCGATCGCCTCAATGGAGGCCTGACAGGAAACGTTAGCCAGATACAGAGGTACCCCCGCCAGCTCTGCAATGGTGATCGCTCGCTGAGTGGCTTCCCCTTCAATGGCCGCGGGATGCGCCAATGGATAGCACGACGGTGACCGCAGCCCCTTGCTGAACAGCGTACGTTGCAGTTGCCGCGCCAACACACCGTTTTCGGCGTGCACGATGGGCATAACGCCCAGCTCCAGCAGACAAGCGAAGCTCTGCATCAGCACAGCATCGTCACACATCAACAGCTCGTCGTACCCCATGTAATGACTGAAGCTGTTGATGCCTTCCTTTGTCAGCGCGGCGACATCGCGCTGCATCTGTTTATCCCAATGCGTGATGGTGGCATGGAAGCCGTAGCTGCACACGGCGCGCTTGGCCTGCCGACGGTGTTCGTCATAGGCCTCCATCAGCGTTTGCCCCGGCAGCGGATGAATCGTATCCAGTACCGTGGTCGTACCACCGGCGAGCGCTGCCGCCGTGCCATCGAAAAAATCGTCTGCCGCCGCAGGCTCCCGTAGAGACGTGGCTAAATAGGTATGGGGATCAATGCCGCCCGGCATGACGTATTGACCCGTAGCATCCAGCAATTGAGTACCAGGTGGTGCCTGATCGTCGAGATCTTCACCGACAGCAACAATCTTGCCGTTCACGCACAGTACATCAGCGCGCCATGAGCGATCGGCATTGACGATCATGCCACCCTTGATCAACAGGGGGGTTGGCATCGACATCTTCTTCTTTTCCTGTCATGGCGAATGGCCGCAACGAACACCGGTCTCATGCCCACCGCCACCATTCGAATCGAATCTTCGAGAATGCCCACAGTTTTTCACATCCGGACAAACTTTTCATTTGTAAAAGAGAAGTCACGTTTTACAGGAGGGTAAGGCTATAGCATTACACCACTTTTCCTTATTTTCCGCAGGGATAGGTGGGCGATTACTATTCGGAAAACACGCCAGCCTCCGCGCCTGCCACTAAAGCAACCCTTTGCTTCTGCCGATAGCTGCGGGCAGGGACCCAATATCAATAACCTGCCTATGGCCGTGGGAATGACGAGCTTCTATCTGGCTCATGCGGACTCATGACCGCCGTTGAGGAAACCGCTCTTATGAAACTGGCGAACCTTCGATTATCGATGCGTTTAGGTGCAACGTTTGCTGTCCTACTCGGTATATTATTAATTCTTATGGTGACCGTGCTAAGCGGCATGAGCACCGTTCGATCGGGAATGAACGAGATACTCGATGTTCGCGTACCAGGTACACGCTTCGTCAACCGGCTGAACAATGCCGTGCAGAGTATGCGCATCGGCGAGATAGAAGCACTCCAGTACTGGAATGACGCCCGCATGCGCGACCCGCTTCTCAAGAGCTTCGCTGAAAACCCGGCCAACGTTACCGAGGCACTGAGCCGCTACCGCGCGCTGCCGCTGAGCGACATGCAGCGCCAGCGCTTGCAGACGCTTGAGGACAGCTGGAACCGTATTCTGGTCAACCACCAAGCCATCATCACCATGCTGGATCATCAGCAGTACAAGGAAGCATCGGCCAAGGCCATTGGTGAGCAGCGCGACCAGTTCCGTCAGATGAACAAGATCTTCGACGATCTGTATGCGGCCGAAAAAGCACGTTCTTCCGAGGTGTCGGTCAACGTTCGCGGCACGCTGTCTACGGCGACCACAGTAATGATCCTTGGCAGCATCATCGCACTGCTGTTCGCTGTCGCAGCGGGCTTCCTTTTGAGCCGTTACTTCCGTCTGATTTTTGATCAGCTTATTGCTGCATCCCAGCGCATCGCACGTGGCGATCTCAGCCACAAGATCGAAGGTACCGATCTGACTAACGAAGTGGGCGACCTGCTGCGTGCCATGGATGACATGCAGAAAGGGCTGTCCGTCACCGTTGCAGCCGTACGCCGTAACGCAGATCACGTGGCGTCGGCCAGTGCCCAGATCGCGCAGGGCAACCAAGACCTCTCTTCTCGTACCGAACAGCAGGCATCCGCACTGGAAGAAACCGCTTCGGCGATGGAAGAGCTGGGATCTACCGTCAAGCAGAACGCCAGCAATGCTCAGAACGCTGACAATCTGGCGCAGGAAGCGGCTCAGGTGGCTCGCGACGGCGGTGAAGTCGTCGAACGCGTGGTCCATCGCATGAATGACCTCAACGACGGCGCTCAGAAGATCGTCGATATCATCTCACTGATCGACAGCATCGCCTTCCAGACCAACCTGCTGGCGCTCAACGCATCCATTGAAGCGGCTCGTGCGGGCGAACAGGGCCGCGGATTTGCCGTGGTCGCTTCTGAAGTGCGCAACTTGGCACAGCGCAGTGCCGATGCGTCTCGCCAGATCAGCGGGTTGATCAACGAAAGCGTCACGGGCATTCGTGAAGGTACGTCACTGGTCGGTGATGCCGGTAAGGCCATGCACAACGTGACCGACGTCATCACGCGCCTGACAGATATCATGAGTGAAATCAGTTCTGCATCTCACGAGCAGAGCGAAGGGGTATCTCAGGTCGGTACTGCGGTCGTCCAGATGGACCAGATGACACAGCAGAACGCCGCGCTGGTAGAAGAAAGCGCATCCGCTGCCGCTAATCTGCACCAGCAGGCCGCTGATATGGTCGAACTGGTACGCGTCTTCGAAGTAGGTGACATCGAAGAAGATCGTCACGGCAAACCGGCCATGGCGACGCGCAAGATCAGCACGGCAACGTCCAGCCCCAAGGCACATGCCAAGACCGAACCCAGCGTCAAACACAGCGCACCTTCCGCCGAGCACAAGACACCGGCAAAGGATGAGCCCGTGTTGACCAGCTCATCGGACGATGACTGGGAAACGTTCTAAACGCTAGCGCCCAGCGCATGCGCTACAGACAAAAAAGGCCGCCCTTAAAGGGGCGGCCTTTTTCGATGGTGGAAAGCATCGCTCTGAAACTGGATCGGCTACACGCATCAGCGTGTCGTATGTTGAGGAAATGAAGCACTCCCCTGGTAGACCGTAGGGCACGCTTCCATTACCTGCGTCTCAACGATCTGGCGACTGCGGAGCCTTGGTGCGAATCCACAGATCAGCGTATTTGGCGAACGTCGAATGAGCAGACAGCACCGCCAGCAGGAACCCCGCTTTGCCATCCAGGAAACCCGCTTTCAGCACGTACATGCGCATGAAGCAGCCCAGTGCATGCCCAACACCGCCCAGCAGGCTGCCGGTCTTGCCGCGTGCGGCGCGCTGTTCAGCCCACGCCTGTGCGTAGTGCGCCGACTTCTCTAGATAGTGGCGAAGATCACGATAGCTGTAGTGGAGCAGGTCTCCGTCCAGATCATGCACGGGCAACCGATGCACGTTCTCCAGCTTTTCATGCACCAATGACGCATCGTAGCCGGCCTGTTCGCGTGGATAGAGGCGCGCGACACGATCAGGATACCAACCACTGTGCCGAATCCATGCCCCAAAGCACCACGTCAGACGCGGCAGTCGGTAGATCGCCGCTTCACCATGCAGTGCATCTTCGATGTTGGCACGCAGCGCAGGCGTTACGCGCTCATCGGCATCAACCATCAGCAGCCAGTCCCCCGTCGCGTGCCGCTCAGCCCGCTGGCGCTGGACACCAAACCCTTGCCAATCGTTATAGACGAACACCTTGTCGGTATAGCGACGAGCGATTTCGCAGGTAGCGTCGGTGCTGCCGCTATCGACTACGACAATTTCATCGGCCCACGTGAGCGTGCTCAGACAGCGCTCAAGGTGCTCGGCTTCGTTCTTGACGATCAGCGCTACGGTTAAGGTCATGGGGTCTCCCGCGCGAGAATGGTGGACTGCTCGGTCCGGTAGGTGTCGATGGCCTTCACGACCCGCGTGACCGACAGCTGATGAAGGCAGTCGGTATGCCCCAAAGGACACACGCGCTTGAAGCAGGGTGAACAGTCCAGCGCCAGCCAGTGAATATCGGCATTGTGCGTCAGCGGCGGCGTGTAACGCGGCGAAGAAGACCCATAGATCCCCTGCACATGAACGCCAACAGCGGCCGCCACGTGCATGAGCCCAGAATCATTGCTGACGACCTGCTCGCACATGCCAAGCAAATCCACGGCATCAACAAGTGCCGTCTTACCGCACAAATTCAGCGTATGAGGCAGCTCACCGGCGACCTGCTGTCCCGCTTTGACATCCTTGGGACCACCCAGCACCAGCACACCATAACCCCGCTCCACCAGAGCCTGCGCCGTGGCATGAAAGTGCGCCAGCGGCCATTGCTTGGCCGGGCCGTATTCTGCACCGGGCATCAATGCAACCAAAGGGCGATCCAGTAGATCGACCGCGGCAAAATCCAATGCCTCACGCAGGCGAGTTTGGTTGTCGGCATCGACGCGCAGCGCAGGAAAGGGAATATCGCGGGGCGGATAGGCCTCGTCCTTCGGCAGGCCCAGCGATACAAAACGCTTCACTGTCTGATCAAGTACCGCTTTATCGAGGTCGCGACGCTGGTTGAGAATTCCGTAGCGCTGCTCGCCCGTAAAGCCGCCCCGCACAGGCACCCCCGCAAACCACGGCACTAGCGCCGACTTCAGCGAGCGCGGCAGCACGATGGCCTGATCATACTCGCCCTTCAGACTGCGCCCGAAACGCCAGCGCTCCCTCAGCGCCAGATCACCGTGGCCGACGCGCAGTGTCAGCGCCCGGCGTGCTTCGGGCATCCGCTCAATGATCGGTGCCGACCATGCGGGTCCCAGCACGTCGATGACACACTGGGGATCTTGGGCCTTCAACGTCTTCAGCAGGCTCTGCGCCATCACCATATCGCCGACCCACGAAGGCCCGACGATGAGAATGCGCTTACCCATACGTTCACTACCGCTCATGTCAGTCACGTGAAGTCAGCCATTCGAGATACGCCGTAACACCCTGCTCGACTGTCTTGAACTCATGGTTGAAGCCCATGCCACGCAGCTTGCTCATGTCGGCACAGGTGTAGCTCTGGTAGCGTCCTTTCAGATGCTCGGGGAAGTCGATGAATTCAATATCGCCCTTGCCGAAGAACGTGATGACCGTATCGGCGATGGCGCGGAACGGCTCTGCACGGCCCGTGCCCAGGTTGAAGATGCCGGACACTTCCGGATGGTCGAGACACCACAGGTTGGCCGCAACCACGTCACCGACGTAGATGAAATCGCGGCTCTGCATGCCCGCTTCGTAGCCATCGTACGGCCCGAACAGCTTAGGTGATTCACCGCGCAGTACCTGCTGGTAGTGATGGAACGCCACGCTGGCCATGCTGCCTTTGTGCTGCTCACGCGGACCATAGACGTTGAAATAGCGGAAGCCCACGACCGGTGCCGTCAGCGTATCCATATGGCGGCGCAGATACTGATCGAACAGCAGTTTGGAGTAGCCATAGACGTTCAGCGGACCTTCGAACTCTGGCGTCTCACGGAACGTCGCCGTGTTACCGTAGGTCGCGGCCGAGGACGCATAGTAGAAAGGAATGCGATGCTTCTGGCAGTAATGGAACAGTTCTTTGGTATACGCGTAGTTGTTGTCCATCATGTACTTGCCATCCCACTCGGTCGTGGCAGAGCACGCACCTTCGTGGAAGATAGCGTCGAGCGTCGGCAGTTCGTCGCGCGCTACGCGGGCGCGGAAGTCGTCGAGATCGAGGTAGTCGGCGATATTGCAGTCGACCAAATTGACGAATTTAGTACCATCCTTGAGATCGTCGACCACGATGATATCGGTAATGCCACGCTCATTGAGGGCCTTGACGATATTGGAGCCGATGAAGCCAGCACCACCAGTAACTACGATCATGAGACATTCTCCGTGATGGGTCTGAACAAATACCCACACCTGAAAGCGAAATGAAATGCGATAGTGAAGGTTATCGGCCACTCACTCTCGCGACATTGAAAACGATGGCACCCAGCAGATATCGCTTAGCATAACCTGTTCTTTCGTGAAGGTTTGACTCATGAGGCGCGCGTTCCCTGCCTCATTCTGCGGGTTTGGGGCATCATTGGGCGACAATCGGCCCTATAACCCCATTGGGGACAATTGTATACTTGTGGGTCTGTTAAATCATGACAACCTCCTTTTTCCAAGTTTCACAAGCCGGACATACGCACATGACACAGCCGACGCCAGACGTGACAACCTTTCAGGGCCTGATCCTTGCCCTGCAGCGGTATTGGGCCGAGCAGGGCTGCGTAATCATGCAGCCGCTGGACATGGAGGTCGGCGCTGGTACGTTCCACCCGGCGACCTTCCTTCGTGCGATCGGGCCGGAACGGTGGAGCGCGGCTTATGTTCAGCCCTCGCGCCGTCCTACCGATGGTCGCTACGGTGAAAACCCCAACCGCCTGCAGCACTACTACCAGTTCCAGGTCGTAATGAAGCCGTCTCCCGAGAACATTCAGGACCTGTATCTGGGCTCGCTGAAACACCTCGGCCTCGACCCGGCCATCCACGACATCCGTTTTGTCGAAGACAACTGGGAATCACCGACGCTGGGCGCATGGGGCTTGGGCTGGGAAGTGTGGCTGAACGGCATGGAAGTGACCCAGTTCACTTATTTCCAGCAAGTTGGCGGGATCGAATGCTTCCCCGTCACCGGTGAATTGACCTACGGTCTCGAACGTCTGGCCATGTACCTGCAAGGCGTCGACAGCGTCTACGACCTCGCCTGGTCGATCGCGCCGGACGGTACACGCGTCACCTATGGCGACGTCTACCTGCAGAACGAGAAAGAGCAGTCGGCCTACAACTTTGAACACGCCGACGTCGATGTCCTCTTCAATGACTTCGATAACGCAGAAAAAGCCTGCAACGCACTGCTCGAAGCGCGTTTGCCGCTGCCCGCCTATGAAAAGGTTCTGAAGGCATCGCATACCTTCAACCTGCTCGACGCTCGTCACGCCGTTTCCGTTACCGAACGCCAGCGCTACATTCTGCGTGTACGCACCATGGCGCGCGACGTCGCTCAGCTCTATTACGAATCCCGTGAGGCCGCTGGCTTCCCGCTGGCCGATCCAGAGCTGCGCGCGCAGCTGCTGTCCTCCGCCGAAGAATCCGCCGCAGGCGCGGCATCAGAAGAACAGAAGGCTTGAACATGTCATCCGAATCCACATTTCTGGTCGAGCTCGGCTGCGAAGAACTGCCACCGTTCGCGCTCGAACCTCTGTCCCGCGCCTTTGCCGACAGCCTGACGGCCAACCTGGCCGCCGCTGACATCGCTCATGGCAACGTGCATGCCTTCGCGACTCCGCGTCGCCTAGCCGTCAAGATCGAAAAGTTGGCCTCCCAGCAGCCTGACCGCGACGTGGAACGTCTCGGACCGGCCGTTGCCGCAGCATTCCGCGATGGCAAACCGACCAAGGCAGCCGAAGGCTTCGCCTCCTCTCTGGGTGTCACCGTCGATGAGCTAATGACCATCGAAACGGACAAAGGCCCACGCATCGGCTATCGCAGCCAGCGCAAAGGGGAAGCGACCACGAACTTGCTGCCGCAAATGATCGAACAGGCCATTGCAGGCCTGCCGGTACCGAAATACATGCGCTGGGGAGCTTCCCGCACGGCCTTCTCTCGTCCGGTGCACTGGCTGGTTGCGCTGTACGGAACGGAAGTCGTTCCGGCTACCGCGCTGGAACTGACCTCAGGCCGCACGACACTGGGTCATCGCATTCACTGCGAAGCGCCGATCGAACTAGCCAACGCTGACGAGTACGAAACCGTGCTCGAACAGAAAGGCTATGTCATCGCCGATGCCGCTCGCCGCAGCGCCATCATCCGTCAGCAGGTCGAAACCGAAGCCCAACAGACGGGCGGACACGCAGTCATCGACGACGACCTGCTGCAGGAAGTCACCGGTCTGGTCGAATGGCCTGTCGCGCTGACCGGTAGCTTCGACGAGCGCTTCCTTGAAGTGCCGCAGGAGTGCTTGATCTCCTCGATGAAAGCCAACCAAAAGTACTTCCACCTGCTGGATGCCAACGGTCAGCTGCTGCCGAAGTTCATCACTATCGCCAACCTCAAAAGCCGCGACCCAGCACAGGTCGTTGCCGGTAACGAGCGCGTCATTCGTCCGCGTCTGGCCGATGCGGCGTTCTTCTTTGAGACCGACCGCCGCTCTACGCTGGATAGCCGCCGCGCAGGGCTTGAAGACGTGGTCTTCCAGCGCCGCCTGGGTACGCTGGCCGATAAGAGCCGCCGTATCGAAGTCGTCGCTGCCGAAATCGCCAATCGCATCGGTGGCGAACCGGCACATGCACGCCGTGCCGCTCAGCTTGCCAAATGCGACCTGAACACTGAAATGGTGCTCGAATTCCCTGAACTGCAGGGGATTATGGGGACCTATTACGCGCGTGAAGACGGTGAGCCGTCCGACGTCGCCGAAGCCATTCAGCAGCAGTACCTGCCGCGCTTCGCACAGGACAACATCCCATCCTCGAAAACCGGTGTGGCATTGGCTCTGGCTGACCGTCTGGACACCCTGACGGGCATCTTCGGCATCGGCCAGCGTCCGACTGGGGCCAAAGACCCATTCGCCCTGCGTCGCGCTACCATTGGTGTACTTAACATCATCATCAAGGGTGAATACGATCTCGACCTGCGCGAACTGCTGCAGATCGCCGTCGATCAGCACACCTCTCTTGACGGCGACAACAACGCCGTACTGGTCAACGACGTGCTCGACTACATGCTCGAACGTCTGCGTGGCTGGGCGGCAGATGAAGGCATTTCAGCTGAAGTCTATCAATCCGTACGTGCGCGCAACGTCACCCGCCCGCTCGACTTCGCTCGTCGCTTGCAGGCTGTTAAAGCTTTCAACGAACGCGAAGAAGCCCGCGCACTGGCCGCTGCCAATAAGCGTGTCGGCAACATTCTGGCCAAACTGGAAGGTGGCGTACCGACGACCAACGTCGATCCGACATTGTTCGAGCACAAGGCCGAACAGGCGCTGCTGGATGCCCTGACCGTGCTGGAAGCAGAAACAGCACCGATGTTTGCAGAAGCACGCTACAACGAAGCGCTGGATCGTCTGGCAACTCTGCGCGAGCCGGTCGATGCCTTCTTCGAAGACGTCATGGTCATGGCAGAAGACGAGAAGATCCGTAACAACCGCCTGGCACTGCTGGCGCGCCTTCATGCGCTGTTCTTGGCCGTAGCGGATATCTCGCTGCTGTAACGAGCACGATTGTTACGTCGTCATATGACAGGAAACGCCGCCCCATCCATGGGCGGCGTTTTTTTTCGAGGGTAACAGACTGGGAGTGAACGGCCCGTCTGTTCGACACAGAGGTAGATCCTGATAAAGCGAATCGTCGTGCACAACACACTACATGCTATCGGACATTCACATCACGTTTGAGCAGACGGAATGCGCCGGAGCCATTGTAGATTTCGGTGCCGAACTCGACGCTGCTCAGGTACTTGTCTTTGCTCAGGTACTGTTTGTTGACCAAATAGTCAGTGAAATTCGTCATGTTCAGCGAAGCTGAAGTGGTCGGCACCTTGCGTACGAACGAATAGACGTTCCACGAAGAGACATGACCGACGTACAGATCCCACTGCGTGCCTGCCAGCGTAACGGTTTCCTTGTAGCTACCCGTTGGCATGGCGCCACCACTGCGATTCAGCCAGACCATCACTTCATCGGTCGGCGCATTGGCCCACGTTGCCGCATTGGTCGTATGGAACCACAGGTCATAGGACGCATTGTAGACACCCGTCGCGTTCTTGAACGCATAGCTTACGTTCGTATCGACGCGTTTGTGTGCAGACAGCTTGACGGGGAGACCGCTGTTGGGCGTATAGCCAGCCGTCCAGTGCCAGCCGGTAACCGCAGAAGGATATCCTTTGACGGACGCTGTGGAGCTGGGCCATTTCCAGCGCCAGCCGTTGTCGCTATCACTGTTGTAGTAGATTTCCTGCGTGCCATTCGGCACTTCACCGCGTCCCCATTGGTTATTGTAGAGATAGGACTTGCCACCGTTGAGTGTGATTTTGGCAGCGGATGCCGTCTGAACCTGACCTGCAGAAGCGTAATGAATGGAAGCACACATAAGGGCCATTCCCAGCGCCGCCATACCTGTTTTCATGCCTTTCATTTTATCTATTCCCAAGACAAGTAAATGAACACATCAAGCCCCCCTTTGCAGAAGGCGCAGGCAGGTTATTTCTTTTAGGTAACACTTCGCCAGCGATTCCAGTTGTGAGCCTAAGGCACAGGAAGGCGCTACTTATTGCCGTTTCCTTGCTTTTTACATGCTGATCCCGTCAAGCACGACGATGTTCTAGCCGATAACAGCAGTTGACTTGGAGAACAAATGGCCCACGCCTAACAAAGGTAGACCGACCATGAAAATGCAGGACAGGAAGCTATCGACATTGCTAACGGTAGCGCTGGGGGGCATCTTGCTTCTGTTTGCGCTCATTATTGGCACCAACTCCGTGGTACTTCATGAATCAGAAGAATTAAGCCAGGCCGCGGAAAAAGAGCTGAAACTTACACGTACCCTAGAAAGCAGCATGGGGTATTTGCACCTATCACGCATCGCACTGCACCGTGCTGTTTCTGCCGCGGTCATGAAGGACACGGAAGAATTCCGCCAGCAGGAAGCGCGCATCAAAGAATTGCTGCAGTTGTCCGATCAGCAGCTTGATCACTTCCGTCAGCAGGAAGACGACTCTCCCGAAATGCTGGAGTCGCTGGTAACAGCCCGTCAGAAGCTGATCGACCAATCCATCCTGCCGACCCTTGCGGCTCTTCATAACAATGAAATCACCAAAGCCGATCAGTTGACACTGGGCGCAAAAAGCATTGATCCGCAGCTGGTCAAATCCGTCGAAGCGATTCAGACCGTACGTGAAAAGCATCAGGCCGATGTCTCGCAGAAAAGCCGTCAACAGGTGCGCTTGAGCTACTACATCATGGCGTTCAGTGGGCTGTTCAGTGCGCTGGTATGCGGCATCATCTTCATCGGCGTTCGCCGCATGATCATCAAGCCGTTGGATGAAATTCAGGACCGCTTCCGCCAGATTGCGCAGGGCAATCTGAGCGAGCCGATCCATGACCGCGGACGCAATGAAATCGGTCGCCTGTTTTCGACGCTGCGCGATATGCAGTCCGATCTAGGCATGATCGTCGGCCAAGTACGCAACAACAGCATCAAGCTGCACGATCACGTCCGTGATCTGGTCACACGCAACCAGGACCTGGCCAGCCGTACCGAACAGCAGGCAGCATCGCTGGAAGAAGCCGCGGCCAGCGTCGATGAACTGTCATCGACGGTAGAACACAACACGACCAATACGGCACAGGTTTCATCACTGTCGGCGGATGCGGCGGATATCGCCCGCAACGGCGGACAGGAGATGCGTCAGGTCGTCGACAACATGAACGATATCGCGACGCGCGCCGAAGAAATCGCGTCCATCGTTGGCATGATCGACAGCATTTCGTTCCAGACCAATCTTCTGGCCCTCAACGCGTCGATTGAAGCGGCAAGAGCTGGGGAACACGGACGAGGCTTTGCCGTCGTGGCTGGCGAAGTTCGTATGCTGGCAACCCGCTCTGCCGACTCGGCCCGCTCCATCCGCACCTTGATCGACGGCGTAACGACCCAGATCAAGTCTGGGGGGCAGGTTGCACACACCGCAGGCAACACGATCGAAGAGGCGGTGAAAAGCATCACTCAAGTCAACCAGCTGATTGCGGATATCGCGGCGGCCTCCAAAGAGCAGGCCATGGGCATCCGTCAGGTCAGCCAGGTCGTCACGGAAATGGACGGTGTTACTCAGCAGAACGCCACGCTGGTAGAACAAGCATCTTCTTCCATGACCTCGCTCGAAGGACAAGCTGCGGACATGGCCAGCCTCGTCGAACGCTTCCGTCTGGCAAAGGAAAGCTGATCGTCACGCGTCATGGGCACCATGGATAAGGCCCATGACGCCTTCTACCCACACTGATAGTCGTGATCCGCTACGCTTAGCCCCCGCCACTACAACAAGAGCGGTACGCTGATACCGGATCATACCCACAACGAAAAGGGGAATGTTTCATGTGAAACATTCCCCTTTTGCATTTGGTGATGCATGGAAAGACGCCGTTATTCAGCAAGTACGGCCTCGTCCGCACCCAAAAAGACATGGCGCTGCGCCGACACTTCCGGCTGACGCTTCTGCAACCAGTACCCTACGCACGCCGTCACACAGGTAACAACCAACGTAGCAATGACCTCCAGTCGATGACCGGGCAGGAACGACATCAAGCCCAGAATCGCCGCGATGGTCAGAATAGCCAGCCATGTCAGATAGGGAAATGCCCACATACGCACCGGCGGTGTAATGCCATGACGATCATTCATGACGCGCATCTTCAGCTGAGTGATCGCAATGACCAAGTACATCAACAGAGCGATCGCCCCGCTGGTCGACAGCAAAATGTTGAAGGCTCCTTCTGGCACCACGAAATTCAGCAGCGTGATGACCAACGACACGCCCGATGTCGAAAAGATAGCCCAGCGCGGAACGCCTTCACCGTGCGTCATGGCCCAACGCTTGGGTGCATCGCCGCGAGAAGCCAGCGAGAAGGACATGCGCGAACCGGTATAGATCGCCGAGTTGAGGCAGCTCACTACAGACACAAGGACGACAACGCTCATGATGCCCGCCGCATAAGGGATATTCATCGCCTTGAGCGCGGCCTGATAGGAACCCTGCGCCAGTTCAGGCGTATTCCACGGCACGATGCAGACTACAACAAAGATGGAACCGATATAGAACAAGCCCAGACGCCATACAACCGAGCGGATAGCCTTGCGCACGTTGCCACGCGGATTATCCGATTCCGCGGCGGCAATCGTCACGATTTCGGTTCCCTGGAAACTGAACATGGCCACCAGCAGCGCCGTAACGACAGAAACACCGCCCTGCGGGAAGAAACCACCGTGCTCGGTCAGATTGTGCAGCCCCTGAGCCGGTGAAAACGGCAGCCAGCCCAGAATAGCCAGTGCACCAAGAATGATGAACAGACAAATGGCAATGACCTTGAACAGCGACAGCCAGTACTCCGCTTCACCGAACATCTTGACATGCAGACTGTTGCACAGCGTCAGGATAGCGATCATACCGACCGAATACAGTGCTGATGGGCCACCGAACCAACTGGCCAGAATATTGCCCGCTACGATGGACTCGATTGGCACCAGCAGTACATAGAACCACCAGTACAACCAGCCGATAGTGAAACCCGCCCAGCGCCCAAGCGTGCAGTCCGCATAGGAAGAAAAGGAGCCAGTCGTAGGAAATGCCGTGGCCATTTCACCCAGCATCTTCATCACCAGAATGATGATGCCAGCGGCCACGAGATAGGCCAGCAGCACCGCTGGGCCAGCGGTCATGATGGCATTGGAAGACCCGACAAACAGGCCCGCACCTATGACACCACCGATGGAAATCATAGTGATTTGGCGGCTGCTCAAACCGTTACCAAGGCGCGTATCCTCGCGAGGCGAAGAGGAAGAAGCCGCGTGCCGAACGCGACGTCGAGTGCTCGTTGCAGTAAAGGAGGTCATCGGTATCACTCTCCATGCTCATGAGTACCAGGCAGCCTATGGTTGTTTATCACTGGGCCTGGTGAAGGCTTGACCGTTTCGATTGTTCCTTTATGGCATTGCATGAAACATGCCAGCCTTTTTCACAGGCCGAGGTGGGCGGTCAGAGCAGAATAGAGAACAGCGGGTAGAGCATGAGGTGCGGGCGGGCAAGACGGGGGCGGCCAAGAAGGCAAACGAAGGCGGTATTACCGAACGGAAGGAAATAACGGAAAGGATAGCGGCACAGTCTTGGTGCAGAGGATCACGGTACAACGGAACGAGGTTTTGCCACACATCCCTTTGCGGCAAGAACGCCCGTATCAGGCATGCATTTGATTCAATGCGTATTCATGTTCGGTATTGAGGATGTCATGCGCCGTGCGCCCATGAAGGGCCTGATGCAGGCGAGAGTTGATGACATCCTTGGTGCACTGGCGTGGCTGTGCACAGTGCTGGAGCGCATTCTGGATTTCGTATTGCGTAATAGATTCGATGGCCGCATCCAGCTTCATGCTCTGTTCTGGAGACAAAGAAGCCTTGATGCGCTGCAAGGACAGGAGATAGCTCTCAGAGCTACTCAGGTCAATGGCAGGTTCTCGCTGGCACCCAACAAGCGTGCAGATAAGCGTGGCGAGTGTACTGGTTAATAGAAAGCGCAGCATGCGAGAAGACACCGTCTTAAAGGTCATTTTTCTAAGCGAGTCACGATGATACGGCAAGGTTGCCCCCTTAATGTAGACAAAACATGACGTTATCTGACATATATCGACCGTTTTTTAGAAGACTGTGCACAAGATGTGCTTTCGTAAAGAAAAGGAAAGCATGTCAAAGCGGTAATAAGCACTCAAAAACACCCTTTTCACGTGGAATGAAGCAGTGTTAACACCTTGACGAGGAAGAGATATTCAGGGTCTGCCAGAACAACAGACCGCGATGAACGGGGCTTGAGAAGGATATGAATAAAGAGGAGAAATACGCACCACGTTAAGGCGCAAGCTGCTTTGCCTTTGCCATCACCTCTTCTGCACTCAAGCCATTGAGGTAGGTCAGCGATAATATGGGTGCCGAGCTGGGCGCGGCAGCCCAGCGATTAATGTCTTGCAGGGTCAGCGATGTTACCAACCGCTGTAGGGCTCGCTCGAACGCTTCTCGCTGGTCGTCGGGCAGCGCTTCCTCCATATGCTGTATCGAGATCAGCATGTGCTCTTCATCGCTCAGATCAAGGCGAGGCACGGGAGCAGGCAAGGGTGAACAGTGGGTAATGCTGAGTCCCAACAGCGCCACTATTGCAATGCGGAGCCGTCGGACGATAAGCGCAGCAGCATGCGGCATATAGCGTTCCTTTCACTTGAGTCATCGTGTCATGACTGTTCATCCTGCAAGTGAAAGTGACCGTGCGCAAAGCTCGGACGTTGTGCGGCACGGCACGATGACGACGCACCTCACTCGCTACGTACACGAGGTATCAGCGCGTGATTTCGATCATGAAGTCATAGCAGTCCGTACGGCACCACGTTTCCGTCAGTTCAACGGGGCGACCGGTCAACAGATAGCCCGTACGGATAGATTTCAACAATGCCGTACCTTCAGGCACCTCAAGCAGAGCAGACAAGGGAGGAGAAGCATTGATGGCACTGACCTGCTGCAGTGCGCGCGTAATAGGTGTGCCCTGCTGGTCAAGGTAGCCGTACAGTGATTCCTGCAACGCGTCGGGGCACGGCAGCAGGTCGGCAGCGATATAGTGATCGTTGACGGCCACGACCTGCTGATCAGCCATGCGCTTGCGCTTCAGGAAGGCCACCGGGGTTTCCGGCTGAAGCCCCAGCCGTACGAGGCAATCGGTAGGCGGCACCCGGACATCGCGCACCAGCCATTCAGAGGATGGATGATAGCCGCGTGCTTTCAGCATCTCGGTCAGCCCCTCCAAACGCGTCAGCGTATGCTGATCACGAATAAGGTCTGCCTGAGGAGAGATGTAGTTGCCCGCGCCGTGACGGCGTTCGACCATCCCTTTGGCATGCAGACTGTCCAGCGCCTTGCGCACCGTAACGCGAGACACGTTCAGCGCTTCGGCCAGCACACGCTCTGAAGGCAGCACATCACCCGTGTTCCATAGCCCGGCAAGGATCTGCTGTCGAAAGGCCTGCTCCAACTGCTGGTATAACGGTATAGAGGTTTCATGATCCAGCATAATGCGAGCAAGGCGGTTCTGCATGCAGGTCTCCGGCATATAGAAGAGGACAGAATAGGCAAGTAGCCCAAGATGAAACATTATATAAACGTCATCTTAAGACTACACGATCCTGCCACATTGATGGATAACAACGCCCCGAAACTGCGTATTCTATTAGGTATAGCAATGCTTCACCCAAAGTGGCAGAGAGACCAAATGCCGCCCCGCATGCCCGCCCCACCACTTATAATACGAACTGTATCGAAAAAGAAATTCCCGCCAACGCCCGCAGGATGAGGCATAAGCCTCGGCCATCAATACCTAATTCAGCCCTACCCTGCTTATTTCTGGCTCTAACCACAGGAGCCGTGTAGCGACCATTATTGCTATTGTTTATTAACAAATAGGCTGATTAGTTTAATTCTGCTTTTGTTTTTACCGATTGGGTTATTTCTCTCGTTTCAGGCCTTCTTCTTTCACATAACTCGACCAGAGACCGCCCCTCTCCCCCTTTCTCTATAACAATATAAAGGCACTCTTAATCCGCCCTAAAGCAGCACTACCGTATCGAACACACCTTCCCTGACGAGGGCCGATCATCGACACGTATCACCGCCTTTTCCCCAAGACATGCCACAGGCGTGACATTAAAGCGGAGTATGCAATTTCGATCTCCCCTTTGCGTTGCTGAATCTGCATTTCGCAGGCAATGATCGAATCCGGTGCCCTAGTGGCCTGCGAACTCTCCTGCAATATGGCATGATCGGGAAACACAACGGCCTTGTTCTAGGCTCTTCATCACCGTTTGCCCGTACCCCATGGCCGGTGAGTCTTTTCTGAAACGCAAGGATTGACGCCTTTCACTTATCGCCAGCAGGAACTCCAACACCATGAACGTACACGAATATCAGGCAAAGCAGCTGTTCCGTCAGCACGGTTTGCCTGTGCCCGAAGGACATGTCTGTACTTCCGCCAGTGAAGCTGAGTCGGCTACGGCCCTGCTGGGACCCGCGCCATGGGTCATCAAATGTCAGGTGCATGCGGGTGGCCGCGGCAAGGCCGGCGGCGTGAAGCTTATTCACAGTGACGAAGAGGCGCGTGCCTTTGCGGAACACTGGCTAAGCCAGCAGCTGGTCACCCATCAGACCGACGCACAGGGCCAGCCTATTCACCAAGTGCTCGTAGAAGAAGCCACGGCGATTGCTAGTGAGCTATATCTGGGCATCGTGATCGACCGTGAATCGCAGCGCATCGTGGTCATGGCTTCTCAAGAGGGTGGGATGGACATTGAGCAGGTGGCTGCGCAGACACCTGAGCGCATTCACACCATCGCCCTGCATCCGCTTCTGGGCGCTCAACCGTGGCAAGGCCGCTCGCTTGCCTTTGCTCTCGGGCTGCAAGGCAAGCAGGTTCGTCAGTTCACCGATATCTTCATGAAGCTGACAACACTGTTCACCACCTGCGACCTGTCGATGGTCGAGATCAACCCGCTGGTTATCACGGAAGGCGGTGATCTCAAATGCTTGGATGCCAAGCTGGATATCGATAGCAATGCGCTGTTCCGTCACCCGGACCTTGCCGCGCTACGCGATCCGTCTCAGGAAGATGAGCGCGAAGCACGAGCAGCCGAATGGCAGCTCAACTATGTGGCCCTAGATGGCAGCATCGGCTGCATGGTGAACGGTGCCGGGCTGGCGATGGGCACGATGGACATCATCAAGCTCCACGGCGGTGCGCCAGCTAACTTCCTCGACGTCGGGGGCGGTGCCACTAAGGAGCGTGTCACGGAAGCGTTCAAGCTGATCTTGTCGGACAGCAAGGTCAAGACCGTACTGGTGAACATCTTCGGCGGAATCGTACGCTGCGATTTGATCGCGGAAGGCATCATCGGTGCCATTACCGAGGTCGGCGTCGATGTTCCTGTCATCGTTCGGCTAGAAGGGAACAACGCCGCACTTGGCGCTCAGCGTCTGGCCGACAGCGGGCTGGATATCATTGCAGCAACCGATCTAACGGATGCAGCACAGCGTGCCGTCGCGGCCGCGGAGGGGAAATAATGTCCATTCTGATCGACAAGCACACCAAAGTGATCTGTCAGGGGTTCACGGGCAGCCAAGGCACCTTCCATTCCGAACAGGCACTGGAATACGGCACTCAGCTGGTCGGTGGCGTAACCCCCGGCAAGGGCGGCACCTCTCACCTAGGCCTACCTGTCTTCAATACGGTACGGGAAGCGGTAGACGCTACCGGCGCAACGGCATCGGTCATCTACGTGCCCGCTCCGTTCTGCAAGGACTCCATCCTTGAAGCCATTGATGCAGGTATTGAGCTGATCGTCACGATTACTGAAGGCATCCCGACACTCGACATGCTGGCCATCAAGGCGCGCCTCAACGAGGCTGGCGTTCGCATGATTGGTCCCAATTGCCCCGGTGTTATCACACCCGGAGAGTGCAAAATCGGCATCATGCCGGGACATATCCACCTGCCGGGCAGCGTAGGCATCGTCTCCCGCTCAGGCACGCTGACCTATGAAGCCGTCAAGCAGACGACGGATATCGGCATGGGGCAGTCCACCTGCGTGGGCATCGGCGGCGACCCGATTCCGGGCACGAGCTTCATTGACGTGCTGGCGTTGTTCGAACAGGATCCGAAAAC
This sequence comes from Zymobacter sp. IVIA_12111.31 C1, assembly GCF_047495495.1. Taxonomy (GTDB): domain Bacteria; phylum Pseudomonadota; class Gammaproteobacteria; order Pseudomonadales; family Halomonadaceae; genus Zymobacter. Next base: position 92,016 of record NZ_CP179930.1, on the reverse strand, counting down.
CAAAGCGATCGTGATGATTGGTGAGATTGGCGGCAACGCCGAAGAAAAAGCGGCGGAATATATCCAAGCCAACGTCACCAAACCGGTGGTGGCCTATATCGCTGGCGTGACGGCACCTGCAGGCAAGCGCATGGGCCATGCTGGCGCCATCATTGCATCAGGCAAAGGAACGGCTGCCGACAAGACTCAAGCACTGGAAGCGGCCGGCGTAACGGTCGTCAGAAGCCTAGCCGATATCGGCAAAGCATTAACGCAGCTGTAACCCACCATACCGATGCCTCAGTAAGCACACTGCCTCTATCCGTCGCCGACAAGGCCGGATAGAGGCATTTTTTCATCACGACCATGTCACGCCTTTCCTGTTAGCAATGCCTGCCCTTCTTCTTCACACCGTATCGACATGTCCTGAAGGCAATAGACCGCTTCGCACAGCGACACTATGCAGAAAGCCCGTTCTCATCGCTGCCGACAAGAACGGGCCTATCCATCAGGACACTGTCATCCGGTCAGAGATATCAGCGGCTCAAAGTGCAGACATATCGAAATGAGCGCTACCTTGCAGCGCTGGGTAGAATCCGACCCCTTTCGCCCCGGCATCCACCAGCGCCTGCACCTGCTGACTCAGAACAGCAGCGGGGATGGTGTAGTCCTCACCGCTGGAGTAGTAACTCCAGCACACGCTCTGCAGCTTGAATACCAGCTTGTACGAGCGCTGACGACCATTGCTGTCCGCGATAGCGATCGCTGTCTGGGCCAGATTGCGCAGCCATGACATCGCATCGTCAGAGGCCGGATCGCCGCCAGCACTCATATTGAAGTAGGACATCACCACAACCTGATCGTAGAGGTCGAGCGCCGTATCCAGGTTCTGTGCGTACCATTCCCCCGTGACGGCATCGCGATACAGCACAGCGGCATCGTAGTAGTCACGAGCGAAGAGCAGGCGCGTGCTGTCGGACTGCTCGCGCTGCGCAAAGCGTTCAGGGAAGGCCTGCTGATAGCCGCGACGGAAGGCATCAAACATTTCACGGCTGAGCTGATCCAGCGCCTGTGTTTTATAGCGACGCCAGTCCTGGTTCTGCGTATTTTCATCGTCGTTGAGGAAGTCGTTCAGGGCATCATCGCTGGTGTCAGTGAGGCCGTAGCGGGCAACAAGCAGCTCAACACCCTTGTCAGACACATCTTCCCAGTTCGAAAGCAGCAGATCGTCTTGGAACATCACGCCGTCCAGTGCTTCGCTGGCCTGCCCCAGCGCCTCAAAGAACGTCGCCAGACGCGTATGGGTCAGCTCGCTGAACGGAGAGGCTCGGCGATACCACACGCAGTTTTCGCTTTCGGCTTCTTCCGTTGCCTTCACAACCGTATTGTCCGTCATCAGGAAGGCGTTATAGATGCTGGGCGTCCAAACAAGAATGCGACTATCAGGCAGCAGTTCACGAATGATTTGAACACCGGCCTTGAAGATGTTCGCATTCATGACATTGGCGCCAAGCGAGTGGCCCGGATCAAACAGCAAATAATCCGCCATTCGATCACGGTCATTAGCGATATTGTCGAAGTTTTCGCTGAAGACCTGCACATAAACAACGTTGGCCCCAGAACCTTCCAGACGAGCCCGTATATAGTCTTTCAAATCATTGTAATCATACCCTTCACCATCGCCATAACACATGACGTCCAGGTCGATCTGCATAACTCGAGTTGCTACGTTCATTGATTATCGTCCTTTGCTTGACCGCTTGTTACCACTTGGGAACGCCATTAGTGTTGGACAAGCAAGAGGACATTGCCAATATTTAAGAGGAGCGTGCGTTGTTATATAAACCCCCACGCCAAGATAAATCGTAACGTATTGAAATAACGACCATTAAGAAACTCAAATAACACATTAAATAAAACAATAAAGACAAATAAGAATAAATAAACAGCTATTCAAAGCCATGTCATCCAATTGATGATACTTTCTATCCCTTCGAAAAATATAACGACAGATGCTTTTTTAACCCACACTCCATTGCGTACCCCATCCTTTCGGCATGATGGTCAGCTAAGACAGGAAACGACCATTACCTCCTGCCAGACCTTTTCGAATATCGAAGTGATTCAGGCCTACTGTGCCTATGAAACCCTGCTGGTGCAGACCCCCTGACTACCGGCATTACAGCACCACACGACAACCATTACGTCAACGTTATAATGGGCGGTGAAAAAGCCCGTGCTGCCGCCACGCCCCCTTTTTTGCTCTTGAGGTAAAGTTGGTAATGGAGGCCAAAAATTGACGTTTCATTGAATTTATCCTTGAGGATAAGTCAATATCAGTACAAATATATCGTTTATAATCAATATCATATATTATATTATTTTAACGTAAACGTAATAATTACCTGAGGAAAAGTACCCATTACCTCCTTTCGGCAGGCTAGAAGATCCCTTTGGAAAGGGAAGTGTGGCAAGCATGAACACGTGACCTTCCGTCCAAGGGATAAAGAGGTTACTTTTCATTCATATTACGTTAACGTCACCAAAGAGATTACTGGTTCACTTCCATGACTCTGCTATCATGGGCCGTTTGTCATCTCATAGGGGAAAATGGTGAAGACACGTCAGATCATTTGTGCACTGTTTGCCGCTAGTCTGGCATCCTCCGCTGTAGCCGCTGATTCCGCCATAACGCTTCCACGGGATATACGCATCTTTCTAACTAACATGGAAGACTGCGAACATATGGCCGGTGAGGTGGACAATACACTCCCTCCCGAAGCGCTCCAGAAGAACATCAACGAAGCCAATCGCACGTGCAAGCTCGCAAAACGGCAATATGAACATCTTCGCCAGAAATATCAGGGCCAGGGAGCTATCGAAAACATTATCTCTCCCTATGGCACGACCATGAATTCATCCTTATAACATCCAAGATGAGTCATCCGTATGAGATAACGATGCGGTTCATTACGCTCTCGGCACTATCGAAAGAATAAAAGGACACTCTATGGCCCCTTCCATCATACGCGTCGTTGCCGCTTGCCTACTGGATGACCAGAACCAGCTTCTTTTAGTGCGCAAACGCAATACACAGCTTTTCATGATGCCGGGAGGCAAGCCCGAAATCGGCGAAGACAATCTCACGGCACTCGCACGCGAGCTGAAAGAAGAGCTGGACTGGCAGTGTGATCCACAGATGCTGAAACCACTGGGTCAGTTCAGTGCGCCAGCAGCCAACGAAGCCGATATGACGGTGGTCGCCGATGTGTTCTGGGGACGAATTAATCAGACAGTATTTCCGCAGGCTGAAATAGAGCAGCTGGAACGCGTGCCGCTGGGGAATACTGACCGTCTGCCTTTGGCCCCTTTGCAGCAGGTACTGATGCCTGCTCTTCTGGCGGCATACGCATCGGAACAATGACAGAGGGTGTGGATAACACAGTCCATCGTGTTATCCACACCCCCTTCCGCACGACATGTCAGAGAATAAATGCCGTATCGGTAAAAGGTGTCGATCATGCTGCTGATCCAATGGGTGATTACCGCCGTTCTGTCGCTTTCGATCTGTGTTGTATCAGACCGACGGCTGAATGCGAGCCGTATACAAAGCACAAGCGCCTGCCGAGCCATGCAAAAGACCGGTCAGCTGATAGGGGCAATGGCGACCACACTTGCCTGTCTATGGCTGGTGAAATGGGTCGCTATACACTCGCTGCTGGCCATCGTACTGCTCCAGTTGGCAATGGCACTCTATCTGGCTCATCTGGCCTGCGGAGCCGTGTTGCGCCAGCGCTTAGCGCGACAAGGGCGACAAGGGCAACAAGGGCAACAAGGGCAACAAGGGCAACAAGGGCAACAACAGAATGACACTCATCCGCACGTCATCACTAGGGTGTTGCGTTCGACCTTTCTTGCCCCAGCAGGGCTTTGCTCGTTGGGCCTGCTGTCACTGTTCATTTCAACGCAGCAGGTCTCTTGGCGCTTTATCTTGAGTATTGCGCTTATTCATATTGCCATTATCGGTGTCCACACTTTGGCCCCCCTGCGACAACACAACGAAGATAACCTTTCAAGCGGCACAGCCAGATGGAAGACCATTATGTTGCGTATGGCTTGTGTCACGCTGCTTGCCTCAAGTGTCTGTATCGCCGGACGATCTATCCTTCATCTCTATTGATTGGCTACCCCCTATTACCTCTCAAGTGATACCCCACGCATAGTTGCTTCTTTCCCATGTAAAACAGACGCCTGCCACTGATGCGACAATCAAGCCTTGGCGGGTGCCATATCAAAAGACCTTTCGCAAAGATGAGATGGGCCTACTTCAGACATCATTGTTGCAGTGAAAGACGGGAGCATCACTCCCTTATTGCCAACAGAAGATGTGATTACGAAAGATTTAAAGGATGATACGTAACGAGCCGCCGCGAAGGCGTTACACAGCAAGATATATTCACGCCTTGTTGGATAACTAGGCGCTCTATTTCACCTCACCCCATCAAACATAATCAGAACATTAACGTCTGCAGGGAAAACCATGTTGGACATCACACTAGAAATGGTGCTGCTCGGTATTCTGATACTGATCGTCGCTATCGCATTGGGCACCAAGCTTTCAGCACTTCAGCAGGATACATTCGCGCTGCGAAAGGAAATTCAGCACCTGCGCGAGCAGTGCCAACGCTGGGCAAACAATGCCCAGACTTCGTCACCATCACGCCCCCGTCCCGCGGAAGAATCGCCCCCACCGATCCAGCAGGCGCCACCACCTATGAGGGAAACACCGCCGCCACCTCAGCCACAGCGAGCAGCCCAACCTCAGCCAGAAACAAAGCCGCTGTCTCGCCCCGCCCCCTCCGTGGCGCGCTCCCCTTCACCGCCGGTCAGACGTGAACCCGAGCCCCTTGCCAAACCGTCGCTGCTCGAACAGCTCTGGCAGCGCCATCAGACCAAAATAAAACAATGGGCCACTATGGCGTGGCAAAAAGGGCGTCGCTGGCTAACCGGCGGCAATGTGCCGGTTAAGATCGGCATGCTAGTGCTATTTGCCGGTATCGCTGCACTGCTTAATCAGTTGAGTGCTCAAGGGTGGCTGTGGGTACCGCTCCCCATTCGTCTGGCAGGTATCGGCCTGCTAGCCGCTAGCGGGCTGGCATTTGGGTGGCAACAACGGCACAAGCGTCACAACTTTGCACTGGCATTGCAGGGCGGCATGATCGCCATCCTGATGTTCACGCTGTTTGCAGCCTACCGGCTGTATGCACTCGTGCCGTCTTCCCTTGCTCTGTCTGGCGGCATTCTGCTGATGGCTGCAATGACGGCACTGGCCGTCGTACAACGTGCGCGCGTGCTGACCCAGCTGGCCATCGCGGGCTGCTTTGCCGCGCCTCTTCTTATGTCTAGCGGTGACGGCAGCGCCACTGGGCTGTTCAGCTATTACGCTCTACTGGACGTCACCATCCTCGGTATCGCCTGGATTCGGCCATGGCGCGAACTCAATATTCTCGGCTTCATTTTTACCTATGGTATCGGCGTCACAAAAGGCGTACTGGACTACGCTCCCGAGCACTGGTCGATAACAGAGCCGTTCCTGTGGCTGTTCTTCACCCTCTATCTGTTGCTTCCGCTGCTCTATGCCTATCGAGCACCGATAAGGTTAAAGAACAGCATTGATGCCAGCCTCGTCTTCGGCACCCCACTCATCACGCTGGTGCTGCAATCCAGCATCGTGCTGAACAGTGATCTCGCCCTACCTTATTACGTCGTTGCACTCAGCGCCGCACTGATGGGGGCGATCTATGCCGTACTGGCCACGCTGTGCTATCGCAAATGGGGTCGCTGCCTGCTAAGCGATGTTTATGTCGTTCTGGCGGCAACGCTTGCGACGGTGGCCATCCCGCTTGCGTTCGGGCCAGAAATGACACGTTACATCTTCGTCATAGAAGGCGTGGGGCTGGTATGGCTAGGTCTGCGTGAACAGCGCCTGCTGCCTCGTCTATCCGGCTATGGGTTGCAGCTTTACTCTGCGTTGGGTTTGACCTTTTATATCGTCGATACATGGGATGCCGGCAGCACGGAATACCTGAACGCCATCGCGCTCGTCGCGGCGGCAGCAGTGTGCATCTGGTTGCACTACCGTGCAGGCAAACCCCTCATGACACAGTACCTGTACGGGTATGCGCTCTTCCTCTGGGTAGTCACCCATTTGATTACCGTTCAACGCTGGCTTCCCTTTGACATGTGGAGCGATGCGTTCGTCATCCTCCTTGCCATAACGGCCGGTGGCCTTGCATGGGCATACCGCCAGATACGCCTGCCCGCACTGTTGCCAGCACCCGCTGTCTGCCTAGTGTTTTGTGGCCTACTGACGCTTCCTCTGCTGATGACACCCGCCACCATAGAAACATGGTCAGGCAGCCTGGTACTGATGATCGCAGGGACCATCGCTCTACGCTGGCTAGGCCAAGGCGGCGCACCGTATGCAGCAGGCTATAGAACGTACTTCTGGCTGTTGATGGCGGCTCGCCTTTCGCTGTCATTGATCGGCGATCATCTGGACACGGTATCAGGAAGTTCGCTGGGGCTCGCCATGCTGCCGTGGCTGGTGCTTGGAGCCATACGCCAGCAGCGTCCTCAATGGCTAGCACTGACGCGCCATCGACAGGATGAGCAGACTGTAGAGCCGCCCCCGTCACTGCACATCATCGTAACGCTGGCCCTTGCGGGGCTAGCTCTGCTGGCCTCGGCGTCATCATGCGACGCTGTATTACCTTGGCTACCACTGCTGAACCCCGCCGAGCTAGGGCAGGTGGCCGCATTGGCCTTGCTCTGGAAGCAATCCACGCTTACCCCCGATCCGCGAATCAGATGGTGTGTGCACATTGGCGTGGCATGGCTGCTGAATGAAACGCTACTGCACACCTTGCACCACTGGTGCGGAATTGCATGGCAGCCAGATGACCTGCTTACGTCCGGTGTCACACAGCTATCCATTACGCTGCTATGGAGCGCGATCGGCGTTATCGGTTGGGTTACGGCATCACGTCAGCGTCACCACATGCGCTGGCGCGTGCACGCCATCATCATGGCCGTGGTACTGGCCAAGCTGCTGGTTATCGACCGTCTCTATCTGGGAAGCCTGACAGGGATCCTGTCATTCGTGGCGTATGGTTTGCTGTGCGTGCTCGTCGGTTTCTTGGCCCCGGTACCGCCACACAAGGCCACCTCGTCACAACCAGCTCGCTCGTCCGATACCTCCTCGTCATAGACAGACGCGGCACATAGCAAAACACCGTGGGTCCCTTTCAGGGCCCACGGTGTTTATATGCTGCTGTAAGGAAGAAGGTATCGTTATTTCTTCGCGACAGCGTCTTTCAAATTCTTACCCGGTTTGAAAGCAACGTTCTTGCTGGCCGGAATGGTCAGCGGTTCACCCGTCTGCGGGTTTTTACCTGTGCGTGCAGCGCGTTCGCGCACGGTGAAGGTACCGAAACCGATCAAAGTAACGTCACCACCTTTAGACAGGCTACCGCTGATTTCATCAAGAATGGTATTCAGCACCTGGCTTGCCTTGTCCTTGGACAGATCTGCACGTTCGGCGATGGCTGCTGCAAGTTCCGGTTTACGCATGTTGAACTCCTGAAAAACAGAAAAAAGTATGGCACACGTGCCCATCCCTGGACGGAAACGCGCAACGAGTGCGCTAGTGTTCCCCGTCATGCCTGGACACACTGACATGACACCTCCACGGGGAAATGCCCTGCCTATAATGCCGCGATAGTGCATGTCATCATGCCTTCAACTACACATGATGAGCCGGTTGTCGCCATGCGACTCTGTCATGGCAATGCCAGCGTCATCGTAGCAACATCATATGAGGCGGTGCCAGTCGCGCCGGTCCGCTATACATATATTTGTCACGTCGTGTCACACACTCACATGTGTCATGGCAATGATAGACATCATTCGGGTACTCTCCATGCAAGGATAAGGCCTCTTTACTGTTTTCTGCTCTGGGATCCATCCATGTTGCACGCCATACACCACTTCCTTCGCTACCGCGCCAGCGATTTCATCCGACTGATGCGCCTAGACCGTCCCATTGGTACCTGGCTACTAATGTGGCCGACACTCTCAGCGCTGTGGCTGGCCCGCCAGGGCATTCCCTCTCGACGCGTGCTGGTGATCTTCCTGCTGGGGGTCTATTTGATGCGCGCAGCGGGCTGCGTGATCAACGACTATGCCGACCGGAACATCGACGGCCATGTCGAACGCACCCGTTCACGCCCCCTAGCCGTCGGGGCAATCGCCCCCAAGGAAGCACTGGCAGTGTTCGGTGTCCTGCTGGGCGCTTCCTTTATTCTTGTCTGTTTCACCAATGCATTCACGGTGCTGCTGTCGTTCGGTGGTGCCGCCCTAGCCGCCATCTATCCGTTCATGAAACGCTACACCCACCTTCCTCAGGTCGTACTGGGGGCTGCATTCGGCTGGAACATCCCGATGGCATTCGGGGCCGTACAGGGCACCGTGCCGCTGGACGCTTGGTGGCTGTTTCTAGCCAATGTGGTATGGTCGGTGATCTATGACACCCAGTACGCCATGGTCGATCGCGACGACGATCAGCAGCTTGGCGTTAAGTCCACTGCCATTCTGTTCGGCAACGCCGACCTCGCCATCATCATGCTGCTGCAACTGTTGATGCTGGTGCTGCTATCCGGTCTGGGACTCAGCATGGCACTGGGGGGATTCTATTGGCTAGGGGTAATGGGTGTTGCCGCTACCTTCCTGTATCAGCAGTGGTTGACGCGCTTCCGCGATCGCGACGCTTGTTTCAAGGCGTTTCTCAACAACCACTGGACGGGAGTGTGTCTGTTCGGCGGTATCGCGCTGTCGCTCTGGCCCTGATTCATCAGCCCACCACTGGTTTCATGAGGAGCCACTATGGCGCAGACCATCCTGATCATCGATGACGAAGCGGCCATCCGCGACATGCTGGCAACCGCCCTTGAAATGGCGGGGTTCGAGGTGCTGGAAGCAGAGAATGCGCAGCAAGGCCATGAGATGGTGCTTGATCATCGTCCCGATCTGATTCTGCTGGACTGGATGATGCCCGATATCAGCGGAATCAAGCTGGCGCGCCGCCTGAAGCGCGACGAGACGACCCATGAAATCCCCATCATCCTACTGACGGCAAAGGGTGAGGAAGACAACAAGGTGCAGGGGCTTGAAGCCGGTGCCGATGACTATGTCACCAAGCCGTTCTCACCACGCGAGTTGATCGCCCGCATGCGCGCGGTCATGCGCCGCGCCGCGCCGAGTGGCCAAGGCACCGTCGAAGTGAACGGCTTGGTACTCGACCCCACCAGTCAGCGCGTCACTATCGACGGGCGCCCACTTGAGCTGGGCCCTACCGAATACCGCTTGCTGTCGTTCTTCATGACCCATCAGGAACGCGTTTACAGTCGCGCACAGCTGCTGGATCGCGTGTGGGGAGCGAGCGTGTTTGTAGAAGAACGCACGATCGACGTTCATATCCGACGCCTACGCAAAGCGATGGGAGAAGGCTACGACGGCCTGATCCAAACGGTCCGTGGTTCAGGCTACCGCTTCTCGGCCCAGCGCTGAACGCGAGCGCAAACCGCTACATTCATTTCATTCGATGCCCACTCAGGGCACCGCTTTTGCTGACTGCTTCGTCTGACAGGGATAACGCCGCATGTTCTGGCTGCGTGAACTGATGGTTATGCTACCGCTGGTGCTCGTGCCAACGGGAATACTGGGATTCTCACAGCATCAATGGCTGTGGGGGTTGTGTATTGGCCTCATGGCGGCACTGCTGCGACAGCTGCGTCAACTCTGGCAGGTCTACCGCTGGTTTCGTACGCCGGAGCAGCCCGTACCGTGGGCTAACGGCGGCTGGGGGGCCATGCTGTCGCGCCTGCACCGTTACCGTCAGGCACAGCATCGCCGCCAGAAGCGACTGAACGATGCTGTCCTGCGTATGGGGCAGACCGCCGAGGCCATGACCGATGCGATTGTCGCCATCGACAGCCACGGGCAACTCGACAGCTGGAACCATGCCGCACAGCGCATTCTTGGCCTGAACACGCAAGAACACCGAGGACAGGTCATCACGGACGTACTGCACGACGAGCAGTTCGTACGCTACTACGAAGATCAGCACTACGATGAACCGCTTGTCCGCCCGTCTCCCGTCGATACGTCCTACATGCTGCAGTACCGCATCACCCCGTTCGGTAACGACGAGCGACTACTGATCGTCAGTGACGTCACGCGCCTGCATCGTCTGGAACAGATGCGCCGCGATTTCGTCGCTAACGTCTCCCATGAGCTGCGTACACCACTGACCGTGCTGCGTGGCTATCTGGAAACGTTCGAACAGGCCGCCAACGATATATTGCCGCCGCGATTGGCTCGCGGCATCGGTCAGATGCAGCAGCAGGCCGAGCGCATGCAGCACCTGACCGATGACCTGCTGATGCTGTCGCGCCTAGAAAACGATACCCGCACCACGCCTCACGCCATCATGGACATTGCGGCCCTGATCGATAACGTACGCCGTGACGGCATCGCGCTGTCGGAGTCCTACGGCCATACGCTCACCATGCAGGTCGAACCGGGCTATAGCCTCTACGGCGACCCCCTCGAAATTCGTAGCGCCATCACCAACCTTGTATCGAATGCCGTACGCTATTCCGGACAACAGCGCACCATCGAACTGACGTGGACATTGGAACGTGACGTTCATGGCAACGTTCAAGGCGGTATTCTCGAAGTAGCGGATGATGGCGATGGCATCGACCAGCGCCACCTTCCACGCCTGACCGAACGTTTCTATCGTGTCGATAAGGGACGCTCCAGCGCAACGGGGGGAACGGGGCTTGGGCTTGCGATCGTCAAGCACGTCATGCTGCGCCACAAAGGCTATCTGACCATCAAAAGTGCTCCCGGAGAGGGCGCCCGCTTCAGCCTGCATTTCCCTGAGGATCGCCTGATTCCTAACGGCCTGTAACCGTATCCTTTGCTCTCACAAAAAAGCGCATCATCATGATGCGCTTTTTTATTCCCTTTATTAAAGAGACATTCAGCGATAGCAATTACTTACTTACGTTTGACAGGGCGCACAGGAACAGGCTTAGGTGCGAAGCGGCTGCCCAGCAACTGTTGGGCAACGGCAGGCCCTTGATACTTGTCGAGCAGCGCAAACAGAATGGCCGTTGTTTCCGCATCGGCAACGCCGCTGTAATCGGCAGGCCGGAAGTGCATTTGGAACGCCGCCACGACCTGCCGTGTCTTCTCGTCCATTACCCCGCTGGAGACCAAACTGTAGCCATAGCGTGAGAACGCGTTCTGCAGATCACCAATCGCCGGCAGGCCCAGACTATCGAAGCGCTGCCGATAGGCCGCAATCGTAGCGCTATCAGGCCACGCCCCCACCCCTGCATCGGCCAGCTCTTTCCACGGAAAGAAGGGACCCGGATCCAGCTTTCGGCCCGGCGAGATATCCGAGTGCCCTACGACATCGGTCGGCGTGATGCCATAGCGATTGACGATATCCTTCGCGAGCACCACAACCTGATTGATCTGAGAGGACGAAAACGGGTGCCACACCATCCCTGTGTCGGTCCGTGTGAAACCGGGATTGACGATCTCGATACCGATGGAGGTGTCGTTAAGGTTGTCGCGTCCTTTCCACGAACTGACACCCGCATGCCATGCCCGCAGGTCCTCGTCGGCCAGCTGCATGATGACAGGCTGGCTATTGTAGATGCCGGTCTGCTCGGGAATCAGGTAGTGCACGCCAACGTGTTCACCGGTCAACTCACGGATGGCAGCGGGATCATCTCCCCCCGTGTAGTGGATAACCAACGTTCGTACGCGCGCGTTGGCGGCAGTGGAGCGCAGGCTGTGATCAACGCGATAGCCACTGCGTCGTTCCAGCTTCTGTGCTTCTGCAGGGCTGTAATAGCGAGGAGGCAGGGCATCCTGCAACACGGGAGGGCTGATCGGCTGATGATCGACCACTTTGAGCGAGGGAGAACGCGTGGTGGGTTTGGCAGGCTCGCCAGCACACCCCACCACTGCCGTCATGACCATTCCCAGTAATACTGATGGCAGCGCCAGACGGCGAAGCGAACGCGATTCACGGGCCATGAATGAGGTCTCGGGTACAAGAATGACGGTAAAGGGGAACATGCCCCAATGGCCATAGCCGCTGGCCATCAGAGCCGATGAAATATGACACGGTGGACTGCGCTCAGACTGAACCGCACCACTCTCTGAAGCGTAGCACTTTCTGATTTACTCTCCTTCCTGTCCTGCTGAAAACTGGCTTAGAAGGCAAACATGGCATCAATTGACGGCATTCAAGGTTTGCAAGCACTTACAAACTTTGAAGACTGCTTATCTAAAGGCACTCGACCATCAAGATGCCGTTCGATAATGGTGCTGCCAAAGGATGACACCTGCGGCTACGGCCGCGGGCATGATGATCAGGTTGAGTATCGGAACGACGATCAGCGGCGTCAGGATAAGGCCAAAGAGCAGCGTCTGTCCCTTATGCTTCCATAGCAAGCCACGCATATCGGCAAAGCTCACCTGGTGGTTATCCATCACATAGTCCAGATACTGAATGGACAGGCACCAAGCCGAAAGAAGCAGCCAGGCCACCGGCATAAACGGCTGTGTCCCAGGAACAAAGCCGATAGCGAACAGCAGCGCCATCCGCGGCAGAATGAACGACAGTTTCTGCCATTCACGCCCGAGGCTATCAGTGATCAGCTGCCCCCAGCGCCGCTCGTCCTGACTGCCACTCCCCCCTAGCTGCCGTTCAACCTGTTCCGCCAGCAGGCCATAGAAGGGTGACGCCAGAAAGGCAACGACAAGCGTGAAGGTGAAGTAAGTAATAACTAACGACGTAGCGGTGACCAGAAGCCATATCAGCCACGACAACCAATGCAGCCACGAAGGGAAATGGCGAGTCAGTGCATCGCTCCAACCAGGTAAGTAAGCGTAGAGAAAGCCCAGTAGCACAACGTACAGCACCGCGCTGATAGCCACCGGAACGACGACGTAACGACGCAATCCGGGGGATAGCACCATTCGGGCACCCTGCTGCAAGGCATCGATTGCATTCATGACATGGCCCTTATTGATTGATATTCATACCCGAGGATAACAATGCCGGCGCACCCTGCGTGAGCAGAATGCGACGGCATCGTAGGGGTGACGCGATGTACCGCGCTCAGCGCGGAAGACGCGAACGCTTAGAGCGGCTGCAACTTGGCAAAGCCCAGCACCAGCCACTTGTTGCCTTCATCGTCAAAATTGATCTGGACGCGCGCACGACTGCCCTGGCCTTCGGCACCAATCACAGTACCGTCCCCAAAGACCGGGTGAGAAACACGCTGCCCCAGCGACAAGCTCATGCCATCGTGCTCAGCCTGCTGCTGCTCAAGCGAGCGCTTGGAATCGTACAGCCCACCGCGCGATGCATTCTTCGATGAAAAGCTGCTGCGTGAAGGCGGCATAGGACGGGCAACCTGCCCACGCAAGCGCACCTCTTCAATCAGGTCTTCGGGCAGTTCGCGAATAAAGCGCGATGCTCGCTGATAGGTTTCCTTACCGTGCAGACGGCGCATCTCGGCATAGGTCAGGTACAGACGCTGCATGGCGCGCGTCAGACCCACGTAGCAGAGGCGTCGTTCTTCCTCCAACCCGGCGGGATCTTCTATCGACCGATTGTGTGGAAATAGCCCTTCCTCAATACCGGCAATGAAGACGACCGGAAACTCGAGCCCTTTCGCCGAGTGCAGCGTCATCATTTGTACCGCATCTTCGAATTCGTCGGCTTCATGATCTCCAGCATCCAGTGCTGCTTCGGACAGGAAGTTTTCCAACGTAGCGTCGCCAACCGCTTCACCGGCCGGTTCGAAGGGGTCGGTGCCGCGCATGTCACCCTGCACGTATGCGCGTGCCGCACTGACCAGCTCTTCTAGGTTCTCTACGCGCGCCTGCCCTTTCTCACCTTTCTCTGCGCGATGGTGCTCGATCAATCCCGTCATGGTAATCACGTGATCGATGATTTCGTGCAGCATCAGTCCCGAAGTTTCGTTGTCGAGACGATCAACCAGATTGGCGAAGGTCTGCAACGCGCTAGCGGCGCGCCCGCTGACCTGCTTGTGGGCCACAAGGTCGTGCAACGCCTGCCACAGAGAGATTCCTTCGTCACGCGCATGCGCGCGCAACAGCTCAACGGTCTTGGTACCGATGCCACGCGCGGGCACGTTGATAACGCGCTCAAGCGAGGCGTCATCCTCACGCGACACCATTAAGCGCAGATAGGCCAACGCGTTCTTGATCTCGAGACGTTCATAGAAACGGTGGCCACCATAGATGCGGTAAGGCACCTTGGAGCGAATCAGCGTTTCTTCGATGACGCGTGACTGTGCATTGGAGCGGTAGAGAATGGCGATATCGCTGCGCTTGTAGTCATGCTCTTTGATGAGCTTCTGCAACGTATCGACGATATAGCGTGCTTCATCAAGGTCGTTGAACCCAGCATAGACAGAGATCTTTTCACCGCTGCTGATATCGGTCCACAGCTCCTTACCCATGCGGCCAGTGTTGTTGCGGATCAAGGCGTTGGCCGCATCCAGAATCACATTGGTCGAACGGTAATTGCGTTCCAGGCGTACGACCTGCGTGTTCGGCAGCTCCTCGCTAAAGCGTACGATGTTCTCGACGCGCGCACCGCGCCAGCCATAGATGGATTGGTCATCGTCGCCCACGGCTGTCACATGGCCATTGGGACCCGCGAGCAGCTTCAGCCACGCATACTGCAGACGGTTGGTATCCTGGAACTCGTCCACGAGGATATGGCCAAACCGCTCACGGTAGTGCTCAAGCAGCGGAGGATTGTCACGCAGCAGCTCCAGCGAGCGCAGCAGCAGCTCGCCAAAATCGACCAGTCCTGAGCGTTCACAGGTCAGCTGATACAGTTCGTACAGCTCGACCATCCGCAGCAGGTACTGATCGCCATGTGCATCGACCTGTCCCGGTCGCAGCCCTTCTTCTTTGCACCCAGAGATGAACTGCATCACCTGCCTAGGCGGATAGGTCTCATCGTCGATGTTGTGGTCTTTCAACAGACGCTTGATCAGCCGCAGCTGATCGTCGCTGTCGATGATCTGGAAGTGTTCCTGCAGCTTCGCATCGTGCCAGTGCGTACGCAGTAGACGGTGTGCAATAGAGTGAAACGTACCGACCCACATGCCCCGCGGCGATACGCTCAGCAACGCTTCCAGACGCGTACGCATTTCACGTGCGGCCTTGTTGGTGAAGGTTACCGCCAAAATGCTGTAGGGAGACAAGCGCTCGACTTCCAGCATCCAGGCGATACGGTGCACCAGCACGCGCGTCTTGCCGGAGCCAGCCCCTGCCAGTACCAGCAGGTTGCCCTGCTGCGCGCTGACGGCCTGGCGCTGTTCGTCGTTGAGCGAATCAAGCAGATGATGGGAATTCATGTCTGGTGTTCCGCTGATGGCCTCCGGACGGCACCTTCATCACTGCTGCCAGAGGTCTTGAATAGAGAAGTAGGAAGATGATGTTCAGCGCCCTTTCAAGGCGCGCTGTAAATAACCACAGCATACCATGAAGCCCCGATCACCGCCCGGTAGCGCCTGATTCCTCTTCAGAGGAATCAGGCGTGCAGCGCTGAAACCCCATGTGGATAACCGGGTCTAGTCGCAAGCCCAAACGGCTTCCCTTTATGGGTCAGAACAGCGTGCTTTGCTGCTCCCCTGCAAACGCGTCCGGCACCCTTACTTGACCATTATGCTGTAGTGCTGCCGAAACCTGCTCGGCATAGCGCCGTGCCAGCGTTGGTGCCTGCCGATTGTCAGGAGTATGCACAAACAGGAAAGGGGTTTTCCCCTGACTTATCCACAGGGCAAGCCGATCGACCCACGGCGCAAACAACTGATCATTGATCTGATCCTCAAAATGGCCGATAAAGCGCACGATAGGCCGCGACCCCGTAGCGATCACATGCAGCGGGCGTTTGGGTTTCTCCTGCTGTGCCTTCCACAGGGCCGAACCGGGAGCCCCCGGATTCGTCATTACCGGCCTAACATCCAGCATGACACGGTCAGCGTTGTGAGTTATCAACAGACGATTGAACGCTCGCTCCGCGTCGCCTTTGGCAAAGAAATCAAACGACCGTGGTTCAACGGCACAGGGAATATGGGCAGGCCACTGCACCAGCAGGCGCTCAAGATCAATCATGGCTTCCTGACCCAGGTCGCGCGGCAACTGAACCATGACTGGCCCGAGGCGAGGCCCCAACAGACTCAACCGTTCAAGAAAGCGCTCAATATCGGCCTCGCAGTCACGCAGACGCTTTTCATGTGTGATGAAAGCGGGCAGCTTGAAACAAAAGCGAAACGACTCGGGCGTCTGAGCAGCCCAGACCCGCACGGTCTCTTCCTTGGGAATACCGCTGTAGAACGTCGTATTGCCTTCCACAGCATCGAAAGCCGCAGCGTAGTCGGGCAGACTTTCCGTCATCGCCGTGTGCGGCGTATAGAGGCTTCCTTTCCAATCAGGATTGGCCCACATGGCCAGACCGAGATGAAGCTGCGGCGTGTTCTTGTGCATTACCGACGGAATCCTTGTCATACCCATGGGTCATAGAAAAGCGTAGCGAAACTTACCCTCTGTAAAAACCGCATTGCAAATGCTGGAACAGAGGGCCGTCGAGTCTCTACACTACGCAACGTCCGCCTTTCATCATTGCGAGAGATGCCCCGCCATCCCATCGCAATCATTTACGTATTGAAACGAGGTCTGTCGTGCGTTCGCTTCGCTATCTGCGCTCTCTGATGTCTTTTGGTCATCTGCTGTTCGCAGGCCTACTGGTAACGGCCTGCAGCTCGACAGCACCTCGCCCATCCACACCCCAGAACACGGCTTACGTGCCGGGTCTGCGCACCGATGCCGGTAGTGGCTCGGCACTGACGCGCTGGCGCACGGAAGACTGGCAGCAGCTCCCCGGCTGGTCGGAGCATCAAGCACAGTCAGCATGGCAACCGTTCCTGCAAAGCTGCAAAGCACTGGGCAAGCAGCGTGACTGGCAGCAGGTGTGCATGGACGCTCAACGCATGAACGCAGCCAATGCCAGCGAACTACAGCGCTTCTTCGAAGAACGGTTCCGGCCATGGCACCTGACCAACGACGATGGATCTACAACCGGGCTGATCACGGGATATTACGAGCCCGTGCTGCGCGGTTCTCTGACACGCCACGGCCCTTATCAGACGCCGGTCTATCGCTATCCACATGGCATCGCCAGCACTCAGGTCAACAAACCACGTGCACACCTGATGAAGCAGCCATTCCTCAAAGGGCGAGAACTAGTATGGGTGGACGATCCTGTTGATGTGGCCTATCTGCAGGTGCAGGGCTCTGGACGTGTCAGGCTGGAAGATGGCCGCATGATTCGCGTGGGCTTTGCGGGCACCAACAACCTTCCCTTCCGTTCCTTCGCACGCTGGCTGCTCGATCGTCATCAGATCACCGCCGACCAAGCCACGATCAAAGGCATCAAGCAATGGGCACATGCCCACCCTCAGCAAGTCGATGACATGCTCAATGCCAACCCGCGCGTCGTCTTCTTCCGCGAGATGCCTGCTGTCGATGAATCGACCGGACCCACTGGCGCGCTGGGCGTTCCTCTAACGCCGGAACACAGCATCGCCGTTGACCCCTCGCATGTACCACTGGGCGCCCCGGTGTTTCTGTCGACCACGCGTCCGCTGTCCAATGAACCGATCCAAAAACTGGTTATCGCTCAAGATACCGGCAGTGCCATCAAAGGCACTGTTCGTGCTGACTACTTCTGGGGCCTAGGCGATGCCGCGGGAGAAACCGCTGGGCGCATGAAGCAGCGCGGTGAAATGTGGGTACTGCTGCCTCGCCACATGGGATCAGGACAGCTCTACTCGGCGCGTGGATAGTCTTTTTGCTCTTCTCTCTGACCGTGCATACGGCCAGAATGCTTCGCTTTCTTGATTCAGGTGATACGCTTTATGGCAGGGCCGCTCACCGGAACGGTGAGCCTTTGGGTTTCATGGCGTAGAACGAACAGGGACGATCGACATATGAAGTGGCAACGCGGCAGACGCAGCAGCAATATCGAAGATGAACGCAGCAACGGCTCAAGCGGCGGCGGCATGCGCTTAAGCGGTGGCAAGATCAGTATCGCGGGGATCGTACTGGTGGTGGCCTTCGGCCTGATCACCAAACAGGACCCGATGCAGATTCTCAGCCAAGTTCTGGGACAGATCGGCGGCAACGGTGGCAACGTAGCGACACAATCGAATACGTCGTCGACCACACCGAGCCAAGTCGATCACAGCCGCGACGAGTTCATCAGTACGGTGCTGGGCGATACCGAAGACACCTGGACAGAAATCTTCAAGCAGCAGGGCAAGACGTACCAGCCCCCGAAACTGGTCTTGTTCAGTGGCAGCGTCTCTTCTGGCTGTGGCTATGCTTCCGCCGCAGTCGGCCCATTCTACTGCCCTGCCGATCAAAAGCTGTATCTTGATACCTCCTTCTTCGCAGAAATGAAGTCACGCTTTAAGGTGGGCACCGACTTCGCTCAAGCCTATGTCATCGCACATGAGGTGGGGCACCACGTACAGCACCTGACCGGTATCGACCGCCAAGTTACGCAGGCCGAACGTCAAGGCGCTGCGCGCGAGGGGGCCAACGGGCTTTCCGTGCGCCAGGAACTGCAAGCTGACTGCTATGCCGGCGTATGGGGTCATCAGGCCGAAAGCCGCTACAACTGGCTCGAACCGGGCGAGATCGAAGATGCCTTGAAGGCAGCCGACGCCATCGGCGACGACAACCTTCAGCGTCAAGGACAGGGCCGCGTCGTACCCGACAGCTTCACGCACGGCACGGCCGAACAGCGTGTACGCTGGTTCAAGGTCGGCTTCGACAGTGGTGATATGGCACGTTGCGATACCTTCTCTGCCAAACAGCTTTGACCGCCTAGCCCTCGAGACATGCATGCGGCCCAGCGAGCACTCGGCTGCAACGGTCATGGCCGCAAGGCCATCGGACAGGCACTGAGGGAAGCGCGTATTCCCAAGCAGTCTGTCCATGCGGCATCCTGAATCAAGCCCTTGCGTACTGTTATTACGCGAGGGCTTTTTCTCTTGATGAACGCATTATTTATTTTCTTATTGGCTCGTTCATTTCCACGTAGAACATGACCCAACGCATAAGCTGCCTTAGAAAATATCCGCCCAGCACGCCACTTACTCATTCTGATGACACCCCCAAAGAATGGGATTTTATCTGTCATAACAGCCATATAAATATTAACAAAGGTTTTAAAAGCGTTTGCAACGCAGTATGTTGCCCTCTAAGTAACCGATCTCCCAGAAATGGGATCGGCATCATTGCGTCTATGGAACTCAAGGTTCTATGACGAAGCAAGCACCAAGACGGCTATTCATGGCCTGCAAAATGCCTTTTTATATTTAGGAGATCAGGGGTGTCAGAAGCAACGTGGTATTGTTCCTAGCGAAGTAAAGCATTTTTAACAGGTTAACTGGCCGTGACCACCTGCATTCCACGTGGTATTTATTAGCATGAGCAGGTGTCTTTCTAGGAAAGACGCGATCACCAATATTCAATAACACATTGAATAATGAAAAATAACGCCGCTTTTTGCGTTTGTTTCACGTGAAACGAAACACCCCCACCACGGCACCCATTGCAGGGCACCATGACGGGGATGCTATCGCTGATACGTATGAATCAGCGGCCTCAGGCCAACGACGCCACCATGACAGCCTTGATGGTATGTAGGCGGTTTTCAGCCTGATCGAAGACGATGCTGGCCGGTGACTCGAACACGTCTTCTGTCACTTCAACGCCATCCCCAAATTCTGGGTAACGCGCAGCTACCTGACGCCCAACGGCCGTTTCTTGGTTGTGATACGCCGGCAGGCAGTGCATGAACTTCACGCGCGGGTTATCAGCTGCCGCCATCAGCGCGGCATCAACGCGATACGGGCGCAGTAGAGCGATACGTTCATCCCATACTTCTGCCGGTTCACCCATCGACACCCAAATGTCGGTATGTACGAAATCGACGCCTTTGACAGCCGCCTGAGCATCTTCGGTCAGAGTGATTCGCGCACCGCTGTCACGTGCAAACGCCTGACACTCTTCAACGAAACCGTCATCCGGCCACAGCGCCTTCGGCGCAGCAATGCGTACATCCATACCCAGCTTGGCACCGATCATCAGCAGTGAGCGCCCCATGTTGTAGCGCGCATCGCCCAGATAAACGTAGCTGATCTGATGCAGCGGTTTATCGCTGTGCTCAATCATGGTCAGCACATCGGCCAGCATCTGTGTTGGGTGGAATTCAGCTGTCAGGCCGTTGAATACCGGCACGCCCGCGTATTCCGCCAGCATTTCGACCGTAATTTGATCGGCACCGCGGAACTCAATGGCATCGAACATGCGGCCCAGCACACGTGCGGTATCGCTGATCGACTCCTTGTGGCCCATCTGCGAAGAGGACGAGTCGATATAGGTCACGTGAGCGCCCTGATCTTTGGCAGCCACTTCGAAGGCACAGCGCGTGCGCGTCGAGGTCTTTTCAAAGATCAGCGCAATTTGCTTGCCCTGTAGCCGTGGCTGTTCAGTACCTGCTCGTCGTGCACGCTTGAGCTCTGCAGAAAGATCTATCAGATAGCGGATTTCTTCGGGAGTGTGCCGCATAAGACTCAAAAGATGACGCTGACTCAGGTTGAACGCCATGGTCAATACCCTCGCTTGGGTTGATGGAAGAATTTAGAAGGAAAGATCCAGACTAGCAGCATTATGCGGATTACAGAAATGGACAGCTCGCCACAGGTTCCATATCCCATTCACCATGACGGCCCTTCCGCAGCCAATGCACAGCGATTGGTATATTTATGTTATTGATCAATCGGCATGATGCACACCGTTACCAATTCACCACACCATCACTACGCACTCGCGTTTACACCGAGACGTAGCGTTTCCTAATATAAGAGAACATTGGTCGACTGCATCATATGAGGATGCGTTGGCTTTATTCGTAGGATGGTTATGGTCATGAACAGAATTGATGAACTGCTGGAGTGGCTGCGCACGGCAAGTGACAACGACATCGAGCAGACAGGAGTCAGCCGAAACTATCTTCGCCTCGTCGCTTACGGCCACAAGCGGCCTTCAGCGCGAGTGGCAACAAGCCTAGAGCAACTTTCGGGCAAGGAGATCACACGCCAGATGCTTCGCCCGGACGACTGGGAAATCATCTGGCCCGAACTGGTCAGGCCGCCTCGCTATTAAGCGCATTGACGTGGTACTAGGATGTTCCACGTGGCAGTTTGGGCAAGGATGCCCTTTTCACGTGGCAATATTCCACCCTGATAATGTTTCACGTGAAACATGTCATAGCCCTCTGCCGCCGTGATACGGTTCCGGCACACGCTCTACTCATGCTTATCCCCACGTGGTAAAAGCGCCACGATATCGGCACCGTTCGCCAGCAGCGGCTTGACCGTGATCTTATAGATATCCGCATCAAAGTGATCGTCGACCTGCCAGTGTCCTTGCTGCGCACGTGCCAGCGAGTCAAAGCTTCCTAGATAGCGCCAGTGATTTAACACGTGGTACGTCGTCATATCGCCATGCTGCTCGCACAGCGCCACCGGGCCGTCATAGGGCCACATCACCACGTGGTAATCCGTCAGTGCCAGCAGTAACCGCTCTCGGTGTTCGACAAGGCTTTCCTTCCCTTGACACGCACCGCGGCACTTACCGATGCTCGCCCGGAAACAGCCTCGCTGACGCACTAGCGAGTCCAGTCCCATGACGCCGAGGCACAGCTGGTGTTCGTCTGCGAGTGCCAATAGCACGTCTCGCGCCTTCTTCTGGTTTTTGAACAGCCCATATACTCGCGGATCACGCCCATAGTCGATGCGCTGTGACGGTTCGATCTGCACTTTCCCAGCGTCATCCACCACGATGGAACTCAACGTGCCTTGGCGCCGCAGGCGTCGATTGAACAGCGGCTGGCGCTGCTTGATCAGCCTCGCCTCCAGCAGCAACGCACTGATCTCCCCAGCCGTGCAGTGAAACGCAATGCGCCGCGTCTGATGCAGCAGACGCGCCTCACTCTTGTTGCGCAGATGAGCATTCAGCCGGGAACGCAGATTGACGCTTTTACCAATATACAACGGCACCCGCTCGTCCTCCCCCAGAAACAGGTATACCCCGGGTGCCATCGGGGCCTGCTGAACGTCGGTGCGCAGATGCTCGGGGTATTGATAGGGAAGGTGGCGAACGCGTGAGGTTGTGTCCATGACGGAAGGCGTAGGCTCCGGAAATAGGGAAGGCTGGAGGCTTCATCATAACGCAGCCCTGTATATCTGTTCAGCCCGAATATTGGAGTGCAATGTTGCGTGGTTTTGACCTGATGAGCTAAACCTATACCCACATTGACCGTATTGCCCGCTGTTACACCCTCGTGCAGGGCCTATCTCAAGGAAGGAGATCGCAGACAATGAAGAAGATCCATAACGCCGGTATCGCGCTGACCGTATTCGGACTTCTGGGAGGAGCTTCCCTATCCGCACTGGCACTCGATGACACCGCCACCCCATTGCCCTCTCTGCATGAGCGCATTCAGCGCAGCATGAACAGCACACATCAGAGCTATGAAGAGGTCAAGGCATCCTCGCAGAAAGCGTGGGATGCACAGCCTGCCAGCGACAGAGCCGCAGCGACGGCATCCGTCACCGCGGCCAACGTGCGTTCGGGCGCTAGCAAAGCCATTGACGAGGCCAGCCAGAAAGCGGACCAGCTCAAAGACGAGTCCGCCGAAGCCGCTCAGAAGCTGCAGGACAAAGCGGCTGAAATGAAGCAGCAGGCAGAAGAGACATATCAGAAACAGACCTCCGGAGACACCAGTGACGCTGCCCGCGAAAAAGCAGAAGCTGCACGAAAAAGCGCGCGTGAAGAGGCTGACCGCCTGAACGAGAAAGCGGCAGACCTGAAACAGCAGGGTGCAGAAAAAGCCAGTGATGCGAAGGACAAAGCCGCTGAGCTGAGAGACCGGGCGGCAGATGCTGTCAGCAATGGCAAAGACACCACGGCCGAACAGAGCCGCAGCACTACGGACACCCTCAAGGAAAAGGCACACGACGTATCTGAAAGTGTTCAGGAAAAAGCGTCTGAGCTGAAAACCGAAAGCGGTCATCTGTGGGACAAAACTAAGGAAGGCACTAGCAAAGCGGCAAGCAGCGTCAAGGAGCACGCCTCTGACGCTTACGACAGCGCCAGCCAGAAAGCTTCCGAATGGAAGGATAAAGCGGTCAACGCTGCCGAAAAATAGGCCACGCCCGTTCGCTTTGCATAAAAAGCCGCTGCTTCGTGAAGCAGCGGCTTTCTTATACCGCTCAGAAAACTCAGAAAAGAGGGTGTGGATAAGTTCACTCCTGACACCTTGACCACGTTCCGTCACGGCGGCGAAGAAATATTAGCAAATCACCGATCAATCATGCGCCATGCGAAGGTCGCCGCCATCCAAGCATTCCATGGATCACTAGAACGTGCACGACATAAGCACGAATCGTCGTACGAGCGGTCTTAAAATGCAGCAACCAACCCTTTCATTTTTAAAAATTCGATACGACTACCGTTCCTGACGTTCATTGTCATATCACTTATAGGCCTTCTTTATTCCCTTCCATCTTTGTGCTCAGCGCCAAGCGACCCATTCTTTAATATCTAGATTTAGCGAGGTTTTCACGAAATTTTAGCGATTTTGTTTACTATTAAGATAAAGAAACCGCAAAAATTAACGGTAGAGACGGTCCTTTCAAAGCGCTATTCTGCTTACACTAAATGCTTTACCCAAACTTAAAATCTTTCATGACCTGTACTTTTTCGGGCAAAGTACAGGTTGACCTGTACTTTAGATCAGGTTATTATTCACCACGTAGTGTCATTAGTCATCATGATCCTTGCTGGCCAATAGCATTCTGTGATTGATCGGGTTCCTTGCCGCCCTGCACAGGCGGCTTTTCTGAACGATACGATCGTCACACCTTCCATCGCTCCATGCAGATTGGCAGCAGGGAACTCTTCCGGTGATTACTGGTCTTCTAAACAGAGCATGCGTTGTATTCTCTGTTCTTCTCAAAGACATCCCTGCTTGATACCCGCCATCCCCCTAGGCGGGTTTTTTTTTGCCCATATCCAGCCCATTTCCCATGACGCAGATGCCATACCATGCGCGATTGTGGTAGGTCCGCATGCCTGTGCCGCTTATACTTGTGGGTTCTTCCTTTTTAACGGCATTAGGTAATACCGCTATGGGCACGGCATCTGACACCCCTCGTGGCCGCGAGGTCATGCGAGGCTTGAAGAACTCGGTTGCGATGCAGATCGGCTTCATCCCCTTCGCCCTAGTGCTTGGCGCACAGGCGGTCCAGAAAGGCTTGCATCCCGCAGAGGTTTCACTGATGACGGGGCTCAACTTCGCCGGCGGCTCCGAGTTCGCCGCCATTGCCCTGTGGACCTCTCCTCCTCATCTGTTGCTGATCGCTGCTATCACGCTCCTGATCAACAGTCGCCATGTACTGATGGGCGCTGCACTGGCGCCTTTCATTCGTCACCTATCAAAGCGAAAGGCACTGGCCGTGCTCTTTTTCATGTGTGATGAAAGCTGGGCCATGGCATTGACCGATGCCCGCAAGCGCACGGCCACTCAGGGACGACAGGCACTATCCGTACCCTACTACGCGGGGGTATCCGCCGGCCTGTACCTGTCATGGGTCATCTTCACGACCATCGGAGGGTTACTGGGTCCGATCATGGACGACGTGCACGCGCTCGGCTTTGACATGGCCTTTCCGGCCGTGTTCCTAGTACTGATACGCGGCATGTGGAAAGGCATGCGGGCTGTGATACCGTGGGGCGTCAGCCTGGGCGTCGCCATACTGACCTATCTCTTCATTCCCGGTAGCTGGTACGTTGCCAGTGGTGCATGCGCGGGCCTACTGACGGCGTGGCTAATGGCGAAGGAGAACGCTTCATGCTGATGACCTGCCTTACCATCGTAGTCATGGCCCTGATGACCTACCTGACGCGCATTGCGGGTTACCTTGTCTTCCGCAATATCGAAATGGGGCAACGTACCCGGCAGGTAATGGAAGCCGCGCCGGGGTGCGTACTTATCGCCGTCATTGCCCCACATTTTGCGACAGGGCGTCTGGCAGATATGCTCGCGCTGGCGATTACAATCGCAGCAGCCAGCCGCTTCCCATTGCTGGTAACCGTACTGGCGGGGGTAGTCTCTGCCGGTATTCTGCGCTGGCTCCTTCCTTTGTAGGAGTCACAAGACAAAGCACCATGAACGCGGTCTTTTGTTCGGACATAAAAAACGCCGCCAAGCACAGCGACTGTGCTTGGCGGCGTTCTTGCGTCATGAAGAGCGACGTTATCTCAACACTCAGGCCTTCAGTGCGTGAACCGTACCTACATAGCTTTCGATGACGTGATATCCCGTAGTGGATTTGATCGGGCCACGGGTGCCTGAATATTCTTCAGGCAGATTTTCTGGGAAGAAGTGCTCCAGCACACGCGCCATGACCGACAGCACACGCTCGTCACCGGCCAGCGCCAGCGCACGAATGCGTTCGAGACTGACCCAGATGCGCGCGGTACGATCCAGCGGGCGCGTTTCGGCATCCAGCGGGAACGCCACCATCTCCGGCTCAAATTCACGCCAAGCGATCTCTTCTGCCGCTGCCGCCAGACGCATTGGGTCAAGGCGGCGATAGTTCAGCCCCAGATTGCTGTTCAGGCTCAGCAGCGACGACCACTCGTAGTTATGGCCGAGGTCGTACTCGAGGATAGTGTTCTGTCCGTCGATACGTTCGGCCAGCATGCCACGCACGTCATCCCAGAAATGGTTATCAACGTGCTCAAGCAGGGCGTTGGCCTTGTGACGAAGCTCGGCGTGATCAGAAAGCTGCAAGCGCAAGGCAATGGCTTCGAACAGGTGCATGCCAGCATTCAGTTCAGAGAAGTCGCCGCCTTCACGCGGTTGGAAGATGGAAGCCGTCGGGATGGCCAGAATGGCATCTTCGGTAACGGTCATGTCCGCATCCAGTGCGGCCTTATCCAACACGCTGGGGTCGTCCAGTAGACCATCTAGGTAGTGCAGCTGCACTTGGGCATTGAGCAGAAACGCCAGTTCGTACATGGCCGCACCGTCGTTGGTCGGCACTGGCGCATAGGCCGGCTGGCCGTTCAGCGTGCAGGGGGTAAGGTAGTGCTGGCGTGTGGACTGATAGATATCTACCGCACGGGCTGCTGCCGCTCGGTCACCGAACTCACGCGCCATATGCGCGTTATAGATGATGCCGCGCGTCTGGCACAGCTGACGGGGTGCTTTGGTGTTCTCACCGTGGGCGACGAACTCGGGCACGCGCCCTTCGTCGTCGATGCTAGTCGCCAGCGCGGTGTTATAGGTCGTCAGGATATCGCGAAAGCGGGAAAACAGAGCCTGTGCATCGTGCATGGAATCTACCCCATTGCAGACAGTAGTCGAAGGATCGATGGCCATGCGCACGGCACGGCCGTATAACGCGACACACTAGCACGAATCGCGCACTATCGCCGCACCGACCGTGAGCGCGGCCTGTCGACTCATACCGCGTCTACGTGGCGACCGTAGACCAGCTCGACCATCGTGATGGCGGAACGGATGATTTCGGCATCCTGTGCGGGCAACGCGCCTTTGTTACGACCGTGCTCGTTCAGCTGCACGATCATGGCAAGCGATTCGAGCGCATCTTCAAGTGAACTGGACAGCGCTTGGTGATCCGGCGTCAGCAGCGGCGCCAGGCTAGAAATGGAAGATGACATGTATACCCTCTTATCAGAATGAGCGACGCGCCAACGCATGGGAAATACAGCGCCGAGTTCGTTCTTCTCGTTCTTCTTATCGCTACTGGGGAAGACAGGCGATCGCCTGCTGAGTTCTTACAAGTTTACGAAAGGGTCTGAAAGATCAAATTGCAAATATGCAGGAAAAAACCCTGTTGAACGGCCTTTCAAGAACACTGTTCGCATTTGTATTACGACCATTAGTCAGCCCTTCTTTACCCTGAAAGCTGCATTTATTTAGCTGTTTTCAAAGCAACTCCGTCAATTGTAAGCAGTGAGGACACATCGCGGGCCACAGCTATTCCTTTCTTTTACATGAAGATACATTTCGGAGGGCATATTGCTGACGTATGGCCTATTGTTGGCAGCCTGTCTTTAAAGTCAGTGCACAAATGTCAGCACCTTTTCTACGCTTTTCATTTGGGTAACCGTTCATGCCATTGTGTGGCACCCGGTGCTCTTGACTCGAACTGCTGGTAGCAAGGAGGCATGCCATGCACTCTACCTCTCACGTGCTCGATCGCCGTGATCGTGAACGCACTCATCACGCCATTCGACATACGCTGTTTCAGATCTATCTGCTGATGGTGGTGCCGGTGACCTGCCTGCTGGCCATGACCTATTTCCGCACCTATCTGGAGTGGATCAGCCGCAATGAACTCAACGGCTCCCCGCTAATGGTCAGTGTCCAGATCCTGTCACTGATGTATATCGTGGCCTCCGTAATCTGCGGGTTGGGCGTACTGTTTCACCAGCCGTGGGCGCAGAAGGTCACTCAGAACTTCCTGCTGCTGTCCGTGCTGTACCCGCTGAGCATCTACCTGCTGCAGATGAAAACCCTGCACTGGCACCTGCATTCTCCCTTCATCGGTTTCGTGTGGGTATTGGTACCTGCGTTGGTGAACTGCGCCATCTGGACCATGCATGCCCGCAGTGAACACCACATGCAGATCGACTACTGCTTGGAGTGCCGCAAGCAGCGTCACGCCCAAGAAGCGCACTGAAAACTTCCACGATTGGCAGCATGACATTATGCCAATGCTGTACCAGTATGAAGGGTGATTCACATCGCTTGAGAAGGTAGCCCCTTCACAGCAACAAGGAGAGTGTCATGAGCATGGAAGAACTGAAAGGTAAAGCTCAGGAAGCCGCTGGACGCGTACAGAAAGCAGCAGGTGACGCGTTCGACAACAATGAATGTCGCCTCAAAGGGCAGCTTCGCCAAGGGGCTGGTCGCATCCAGTCTCAGTACGGTGAAGCCGTAGACCGAGTGCGCGACTTCGCCCAAGACAAACCGCTCCAAGCGCTGGGTATTGCGGCTCTGGCAGGCTGGGTCATCGGTCGCGTTCTGAAACGCTGATCGTGCGCAAGCAGCGATGAAGTTCCCAAGCCCCTTGCTTCGGCAAGGGGCTTTTTTATGGTGATCACGGGCGGACTGATAAACAGCGCAGCCGTCTCACCTTCGCTCGACATAAGGGGGACGACACGCGTCCACCTTGCACCCCTTTCGGGCACGGTCCTCGGTCGTGAATGTCGGCAATGGCATGTTGCGTTCAACGCTACAACACTCCATGCTCGCGTCTATGTAGCATAAATTATCTTTTACACTTCTTATTGTTTTAATAAGCTGCCCAATATATTGTTTCAGGCTCGATCTAAAATAAATATAACCACCTGATAGTATAAAGCGTTATGAATAGCACTATCAGAACGTACAGGCCTGCTTCCCTTAAAATAAACTTCGTCACCAAACGACCATATTTATAAAGAGAAGCCTATTGGTGACACTTGATAACATTAATTATGTACGCATTTTGGTGAGTTATGTCTAGATTTCTCCCTGTCACGCAGACAGGGCGGCAGCACGGTTGAGTGTGCTGCCGCCATATAAACCAATTGATAACAAGAAAAATAAGAGGATCTTCACATGGCTGCTATTACGAAAACGACCAGCGCTACCAATAGCGCGGCCACTATTTCTCACTGGACCCGCGAACAGGCTCTCAGCTTCAAACCCACCGAAGCGAATACCTTTCCGGAATTCGATAACACCAAAATCCAAGCGTTCATGGAAGGGTTCGATATCTGGGATTCATGGTTCGCTCTGGACGAAAACGGTGATCTGGCTTCCATAGAAGGGTTTCGTGTGCTGTGCGCACTGGGGCTGAAACAGGCCGACAATCGCAAAATCGCACGCATCAACTATTTCTACTCCAAAGACGGCCACTCCTTCATTCCGGGCGGCCTGCTGTTCCCACGTCGCCTCTTCAGCGACATTCAGGAATGGAGCGGCTCTACACTGCTTCGCAATGATGGCCGAGTGCAGACGTTCTACACCACAGCAATGGGCCACACTCGTGATGGCATCTGGCAGACGTTCCAGCGCTTGGCCACGGCCATCCAGCGTCCGTCGGTCAAGGATGGGGTACTGACTTTCTCGGCCCCGGAATACCACGACCTTCTGCTTGAACCGGACGGTGTCTTCTACCAGAACGTGGATCAGGCCGACGATGCAGAACTACGCATGCCGACCCTCCACAACCGCAGCTACGGCAATGATCAGGTCAATAATCTCTGCTTCCGCGACCCCTTCTTCTTCAAGGACCCGGCAACGCAGAAAAACTACCTGCTGTTCGAAGCCAATACGGGTCCCCGTAACGATGCGGAAGGTACCGTACGCCGCGATTACATCGGCAGCGACGACTTCGAGGCGAACTATCGTCCTACCGTGGATGATCTGAAGGCCAACGGCTGCGTCGGCGTAGCGGAATTCACTGATGATCAGTACACCAAGCTCAGCCTGTTACCGCCGATCCTGACCTCGAACCTGATCACGGATGAAATCGAACGTGTCACCCTGATCTACCGTGACAGCAGCTACTATCTGTTCTGCGTCACCCACGGTAACAAGATGACCATTCTGGATGACACCTTCATCAACCGCGACATGATGCTGGGCTTCAAGGCATCGTCCATGTTCGGCCCTTATGCCCCGCTCAACGGTAGCGGTGTGGTCGTGCAGCAGAAGTCAGAAGGAGCCATGTACACCGCACAGGCAAGCAACTATCAGTACGTCTACTCATGGAACGTACTGCCGGACCTGTCCGTGCTGAGCTACGCCAACTACTCCTATTCGGCAGCGGAAGACCGGATGCTCTACACGAAAACCGTTGGGCCACGTATCCACCTCAGCCTGCAGGGTACGCAGACCGAAATCACAGGACTGGACTATGGGTTCGTGCTGAAGACGGCAACGCAGGAAGCTCAGGATACCGATGAGCCTGTCGATGAAAGCGATGTATAAGGCCATCGCCGTTTTTGACATTTGAATAGTGATATCGAGGCCCTCGTCTGAAGCGAGGGCCTTTTTCGTCATGGGCAAGGCGCTTTATGGACAATCCTGCGACCAGCCACCACTATGAACACGACTTCAGATGAAAGTGCATGTTCTATTCTCACTATCATGGGGTCTTATCGGTAAGCTTATCGTTTCACTGCTGCGCCTCTTCCCGACGCAGCAGCTTCTCAAGACAAGGTCTTCGTGTACATGCAGGATGCTTCAACAGGCAAAGGGCCGCTAGGCCCCGAGGCCGACCAGGCGTTTCAACCGCTAACGTCTACCGCCATGACAGGCCAGGTACGCATCGCGCGCCTGTCCTACCATGCCCGTAACGGCTCTCAGAAATACCTGACCATGCCTTTCGAGCGCATGTTGCTGCGGTATTGGCAGCATCGGCTGCCCGGTAGCCAGCGCATCGAACGGTGGGGGCTGCCCCGCAAGGCCATGATCGAAACGCTAGGCGATGCACTGATACTGCATGTCGATCCCCGCCAGCTCATTCGCATCATCGGTTGGCCGCCACGTAGCGAGTGCGCGTTCAATTCTTTCATCTGGGACGGCGACTGGGACCTCAAGCGTGAGGACCTGCGCATCGGCGATCGTTATCGTTTTATCAGCGATATAGATGAACACCGCCAGCACCTTGAAAAGACCGAGCGCTATCAGCGCTATCTGGATGATCTGCGCCGAGGCAAGCCCGCCCGCTTCCGCCAGCTGGGCATTCGACTCGACAGTCCAGAGCTAATCAAGCGCTACCTTCAGGTCTACCTACGCTTTCTGGACAACATGGCCACCCACGGTTTCGATGCCGACAAAGGCAAGGATGAACTGGGCGTCGCCGTCAGCCGAGAAGGGCGTCTTATCAAGATCAACAAAGGGCTGCATCGTTTGGCAATGGCCCAGCGTATAGGGCTACCCACGGTTCCGGTCCGCGTACAGTGGGTGCACCGCGACTGGTGGGCCAACGTGACGGACGGTGCACGCGGCGCAGAAGCTCTGGCCCGCGTAAAGGCGGCGCTGCCGCTCTGCGTGCCGGAAACTGAATCCGGCCCCAACGATACCGAACAACCTGCAATATTGAGTGAAGATTTCTGGCCGATACCGCGCGGCGTTGCTAGCCAACCTTCGGATACCGAGGATAGAAACACCCTCTAACGGTATCAATCTGAGCGGCACAGACGCCGCCACACCGACTAGTGCTGTGGCTCATCGGGCAGTTGCCATGCAGTGAAGGCACAAAAAAGCCGGCCTCTAGAGGCCGGCTTTTTCTATTGCAGAAAACGTCGATCAGAGCTGCAAGAACAGCCAGAACATGCCGCCCGCCAGCAGAATAGTCGCCGGCAGGGTCAGTACCCATGTTAGCGCCAGATTGCGCAGTGTGCCCCACTGCAGGCCAGAACG
The DNA here is from genome assembly GCF_047495495.1 of Zymobacter sp. IVIA_12111.31 C1. Lineage (GTDB taxonomy): Bacteria > Pseudomonadota > Gammaproteobacteria > Pseudomonadales > Halomonadaceae > Zymobacter. The sequence continues at coordinate 60,257 of NZ_CP179930.1, read as the reverse complement.
GTTAGCGGCCATGGTACCGGCAACGCCAGAAGACAACACGTGTGTCGTGGATACGGGCAGGCCCAGTATGTCGGCCGCGCCGATGGTCGCCATTGCAACGGTCTGTGCTGACAGACCTTGAGCGTAAGTCATGCGGGACTTACCGATCTTTTCACCCACGGTATGCACAACACGCTTCCACCCGACGACAGTACCCAGCCCCAGCGCCAGTGCAGTCACTACTTTCACCCACAGCGGGATGAATTTGATCGTGCTGTCGATGTGCGCTTTCAGGCCGTTCAATGCTTCACCAGAGTGGCCTTCGAACTGAGCCTTGAAGGTATCGCTGCCGCTCATCATGCGAATGGCTTCACTGGTGATATACATGTCATCACGGATGTCGTTGACCTGATCGTCGCTCAGGCTCTCGAGGCTTTCCAGCGCCGCTATCTGTGCATGGATGCGGCCGGTCAGCACACCCAGTGCCGGAGCGACATCGGGCGTTTCGTGATGATTGCGCAGGTATTCGCGCAGAATCTGGTCAGCAGGCTGAGACAGATCCGGCAGTGTATCGCCATTGATGATATGGCTGACTTCATAGGCCGAAGATGCGAATGCCGGCAGGTCGTGCTGCGTGGAATAGCGATCCAGCGCGTAGGTTGCCGGAATCAGGCTGACCAGAATCATCATGATCAGACCCATGCCTTTCTGGCCATCGTTGGAGCCGTGTGCAAACGCGACACCGCTGGAACTGGCGATCAGCAAGCTGCGAATCCACATGGGAGGCGGCATGCCATCACGCGGAGCTTCGTACAGCGCCTTGTTGCGGACCATCAAACGCAGTGCCAGCAGCATCAGGCCTGCAAAGACGAAACCGATAAACGGAGAGAACAGCAGGGAATAACCGATCTTGATCGCTTGCCCCCAGTTCACACCGTTGAGCGAGCCATGATTGATCATGGCATTGGCGATCCCCACCCCGATCATGGAACCGATCAGCGTGTGGGAAGAAGATGCCGGAATGCCTTTCCACCACGTCAGCAGGTTCCACGCGATGGCAGACAGCAGCAGTGCGAAGACCATGGCAAAACCGGTGGACGGGTGACCGTGCAGCACCAAATCAATGGGCAGCAGTGCTACCACGCCAAAGGCCACGGCCCCAGACGATAGCAACACCCCTAGGAAGTTACACAGTCCCGACAGAATGACAGCTACGGTCGGAGAAAGGGAATGAGTGTAGATGACCGTCGCAACCGCATTGGCGGTGTCATGGAAGCCATTGACGAACTCGAAACCCAGTGCGATCAACAGTGCCGCTGCCAGTGTTGCCACGACCGTCCAATGCAACGGGGACATGGCATGACCGGACACATCACTGTAGATGCTAATGCCGACATATATCACCCCGGCCAGCAGTGCGAGAAAGAACAGAACACTCAAGTGCCTGCTGGTACGCGCACCCGCTGACGGGTTTTTGGAGACCTCGGAAGAATGCGAAGTCACAGACATAAGCTGTCATCCAGTAGTGGTATTGAAGAAAGTGCCTAGCCTAGTCGGCGAATATGACAGTTTTCTTACAGGGCGGTAATGAAATGGTATATGCGCCCTCAATTTCAGGAAAATAAGGGCGAACTACCGTAACTGCGCTGCTAATGGTCACTCAGCAGGGTGCGACACTGAGACCGTTTCGCGCGTATTTCCAGCGTACTGATTCTGGGCTTGCAATGCCTTGCGCTCCTCGGCCTGACAGACGGCTACCGTAAAGAGCAGATCGGTCGAGCTGTTGAGAGCGGTTTCGGTCGAATCCTGCACGACACCGATCGTCATCCCAAACGCCACGACCAGCCCGGCGATCTGAGGGTCGATCCCGAACAGGCTGCACGCCATCGGGATCAAGATGACCGAACCGCCTGCAATGCCAGAAGCACCCAGCGCAGCGATGGTTGCGATAATGCACAGCACCAGCGCACTGCCCATGCTGACGTCGATATGCAGCGTATGCACCGCTGCCAGCGTCAGCACGGTGATGGTGGTGACAGCACCGGACATGCTGATGTTGGCACCGATCGGAATCGACATCTGATAGATGTTCTTGTCGAGCTTGAGGCGCTCGCACACGGCCAGATTAACGGGAATGTTGGCAGCCGAGCTGCGCGTGAAGAAGGCGGTAATGCCCGACTCCTTGAGGCACATGAACACCAGCGGCCAGGGATTGCGGCGAATGATAAACAGCACGATGATCGGATTGATGACTAGCGCGATAAAGACCATGCAACCGATCAGCACGGCCAGCACGTGCAGATACTGGGCGAAGGCGCTGATGCCGACGGTGCTGATGTTGTTTGCGACCAGCCCAAACACGCCGATAGGAGAGCAGCGGATGACAAGACGGATGAGGCGTGTGCAGGCATTCGACAGGTCCTGAACGACCTTCTGGGTCGTCTCGCTGGCACTGCGCAAGGCCAAGCCAAGCCCTAACCCCCATACCAGTACGCCAATGAAATTGCCTTCAACCAAAGCCTTGGCGGGGTTCTCAAGAATCTTGCTGACCAGACCGTCCAGCACATCGCTCAGCGAGCCCGGCCCTTGCAGGCTGACGGCCGCATCGCCCATCTGCTGCAGCTTCAGCTCACTGGGAAAGAAATGGCTGGCCAGTACCGCTAACACTCCGCCCAGTACCGTACTGCACAGATATAGGATCACGATGGTGCGGATGCCTCGCCCGCCCTGCTTCTGGCGCGGATGCATCATTGATGACATCACCAGCACCAGCACCATGAGCGGTGCGATGGCCTGCAGCGCTTTGATGTACATGCCGCCCAAATACCCCATGTGAGCGGCCGTGCTGCTGCGAAAGATATCCAGAATCCCATTAATAATGCCTTCCCCTGCCCCCTGATAGGCATAGCCAGCGGGCACTCTCGGATCGAAGTACCCCAGCAGGGCCCCGAGCAGAATGCCCACGATGACCTGCGGAATAAACTGCCGGCTCAATCGTGAGAGAAGCGAGGGTGATGAGGGGGAAAGCGCATGAGACATAGTGAATATCTTTGGTAATGAGTCAGAGAAAGGCAAAGACCTCGGGACAGTTCCCAAGGCCTTTGCTTGCGAGCAGCGAAATCAGGCGTCTTCGCCTTCCGCACTATCGCCATAGGCGTCCTGCCAGGAAGCCGTCATGGCCGCCGTCACGCTATCGCCGAGCTGTTCGGCAACGTCAGCGCTGACGCAGTGGGTCAGCAGAAGAGACAGCGTCGTGGCACTTGCTGCTTGTGCAGCCTGCGCCGCCTGTTCGTCATCGCTGTCGGACTCTGCCGCTGCATCGCCAAGAGATGCTTTGGCCTGCTCGATCAGTTCATCGCTGTACTGCTCACGCAGCCACTGGCTGATCGCCTGCGTCGCCTGTTGCCAAGCCGCGTCATCGGGCAGCTGGCCGATACGTTCCAGTTCGGTGGCCACTTGCCCCATGGTCAGCGCGGCAAAGCCTACGGCAGCGCGCGCACATTGAAGCGAAACATCAGTCGTCATGAGAAATTACCCTATCAAGAGGGAAGCACTCCCTCTTGTCACAGAGAGACATGCGAGGAGAAGAGTGCCCTTCGCCCAGCGCACTCTGTTTCAAAAGGGGTGCATGTTACCCGCGTCGGCTTGCCGCCGACAATGGCATTACCACTATTCGCGCGCATTGCCGCACTACACCCGAGAGGAAAGGACGAAGAAAACACTCGCTATCAGACCGCGGCGCGGTACTCCATGAAGCATTCCAGAGCGCCGGTAGCGTCATCCACGCCGTCCCCCGTTGCACGGAATCCACGCTGCTCATAGAAGCGCCGAGCACATAGGTTGGCGGCATATACATTCAGCGTAGCTACTTCTCGGCCGCGCAGCGCGTGAGCCAACAACACAGACCCTACCCCTTTCCCTTGATGATCAGGGGCAACGAGCAACGCCGCGAGCTGGTGCTCGACGCAGCTGACGAAACCAACGACGTCATCCTGCTCGACCATGACCGCCGTCTCTGCCTAAAGCAGGTACACCTTTCGCATCAGCGAACAGGCCTCACGCCAGTACTGCGCGGGAATGACACCATGACTGATGATTGATGCCTGACACCACAGCGCAACAACAGCGTCCATGTCACGTTCAGGCTGCATGGCACGAATCACTCTCATCGCACAGCTCCTTTCGATACATGTTGAACGACACATATATTCCTGACCATCAAAGAAAAAGGCCACACACGGCGGCCTTCTCTTAGTTAGTGCAAGGCTGCAATCGCTGCTGTGCAGCGCTTCGCAGGCCGTGTGCCCATCTTCAGCTCAGGCAGAGGATATCGGGCATAGCAAATCACACAAAGTAAGTAACCACTTACTTCTTGTTCATGCCGCTGGTCAGCTTGGGTATATCTCCAACCGTAAGCTGTTCGAGACTCTGCCCTTGCTGTGCTAGCAACGCTTCAAGCAGCGGGTAAAGCTTGCCCAGATTTTCTTCAAGCGTCGTGCGCACGGTATCGACGACCACCTGCGTACCACGTTCGATCTCGATGTTGAGCAGATCACCCTGCTGCTTGTCTTCAAACGTGGTCATGCGGCGTGTTTCGGGAATCAGCCACACGTCGAACCACCCTTCCTGCCGATCGACCTCAGCGATGGTCAGGCTAGCACCATTGATGGCGATATAGCCTTTGGGAAAGATGTAGCGCTTCCAGTCGCCTTCCATCGCGATACGCAGGCGATAGTTGTCTTCAATCTCAGTGACACTCAGCACAGAGGCGGCAAAATCGATATGCCCCGACAACGGATGCCCACCGATTTCGGCACCGTCCTTGGCGGCACGCTCGACGTTGACGCGTGCGCCTTCCTCGAACTGGCTGAGGGTCGTCACCCGCAAGCTTTGCAGCATCACATCGAAGCTAGCGCGCGTCTCGGACAGCAGCGTGGTCACGGTCAGGCACACCCCATCCACGGCAACGCTGGCACCAATCGCAAGCCCTTCGCAGAACCCCTGCGGAAACTCGATTTCAAAGGTGCGGATACCGTCGTGATCCCGCAGGCGATCAATCGTTGCCACAGCCTGAACAATCCCGGTGAACATGGCGTCTCCTTGCTATGTAAGTAATTACCAACTATCGCTATAAACTAGATGCCGTCAAACACTCTTGAACGTCACTAACGGTAGTGTATTGCGCTCCAGCCACTCGCGCGTGGTGCCAGACAGATGGGGCAGCAGCCGCTCGCGCACCTGCTCGTGGTAGCTATCCAGCCAGGCGATCTCTTCATGCGTGAGCAGTGTCACGTCGATGGGCTTCATATCGATGGGGCACAGCGTCAGGGTTTCAAAACGCATGAAGCTGCCAAAAGCATTGTCGACATGGCGAACGTTGGCCACGAGGTTCTCGATGCGGATTCCCCATTCGCCTTCACGGTACAGCCCCGGCTCGATAGAGGTGATCATGCCTTCACGCATGCCGTTGACCTCGTTGGGACGGCCATAGAAGGAAATGCTCTGCGGACCTTCATGCACGTTGAGGAAGTAGCCCACCCCGTGGCCCGTGCCATGCCCGAAATCGAGGTTCTGCTGCCACAGCGGTGCGCGGGCAATGGCATCCAACATCGGCGCAGGAATACCGTCAGGGAAGTGAGCGCGCGACAGCGCAATGGTGCCTTTGAGCACAGTGGTGTAATCCGCGCACTGCGCATCGGAAGGGGTACCGATCGCCAGCACACGCGTGATGTCAGTGGTGCCGCCCAGATATTGAGCACCAGAATCGATCAGCAACAGTCCATTGCCTTCGATGGTGGCAAAGTTCTTTGCCGTGGCTTGATAGTGCGGCAGGGCACCATTTTCGTTATAACCCGCGATGGTGGGGAAGCTGAGGCTGACGAACCCGGGCCGGCGAGCGCGGGCCGCTGTCAGATGAGTGTCGATATCCAGCTCGGTCCACTGCTCACCGCGCAGACGCGCTTCTTCGAAGGCCTGCAGGAACTCAACCAGTGCGATACCGTCCTGAACCATGGCATTGCGCACATGCGCCAGCGCCTGCGGTTCTTTGCAGGCCTTGAACAGCGTGGTCGGGTTGGGCGAGTCGAACAGTTCGACACCTTCCAGCAATTGCGCGTCGATGTAGGCGCTGACCTTGCTGCACTCCAGCAGTACGCTGCCGGAAACATTCGCCGCCAGCCATTCGCCAACGCTGTGGTACGGCGCCGTCTCGACGCCAGCACGTTCCAGTACGGCACGAGCATCCTCGTTCAGACGGCTATCATCCACGAACAGCACGGCACGTTGGGCATCAACCCACGCATGTGCCAGAAAAACCGGATTGTAATCGACATCCTGACCGCGCAGGTTGAACAGCCATGCAATGTCATCAAGCGATGACAAAAAGTGGCCGTCAACGTCTTCTTCTACGAGCACCTGACGCAGACGCGCCAGCTTATCGGCGCATGAGGTCGGTACATAGTGCGCATCATGCGCATAGACCTCAGCTTGAGGCAGCGCAGGGCGGTCAATCCAGACCTCGTCCATCACGTCGATACCGGTTTCCAGCACGCATCCGGCGGCAGCGAGATGCTGGCGCCAGTCAGCAACCTGCTGCATGGAGATCACGGTGCCATCGACACCAGCACGTTCGCCCTCTTCCAGGTGCTCGGCCACCCACTCCAGTACGTCCGTACGGCGCGGATACCACTTGGCCCACTCAATGCCAGTGCCCCTGAGCTGGTTGCCAGCCTGCAGCCAGTAGCGGCTGTCTACCCACAGCACCGCCTCATTGTTAGTGATTACTAACAAACCTGCAGACCCAGTGAACCCGGACAACCACGAGAGCGCTGCCCAATGGTCAGGCAGGTATTCGGACATATGAGGGTCTGACATCGGTACGATCCAGGCCGCCAGACCGTGCTGCTGCATCGCAGTGCGCAATCGAGAGATGCGTTCACGGATCAGGGTCGAAGAGGAAGACGAGGGCGTGGTTGCCGGCATGACAGGCTCCGCAAAGAATGAAGATATAAAAGGAAAGCGCTCGGGTACGGTATTACGCACGTCCCGAACACACTCCTGACGGTATACGACTCAGCATACTCGCTGTCACCCATGAGTGGCAGGGCTCTGCAACATAAGACAAGGCCGTCTGAAAGGGTACAGGAACAGGGCGACATGATGGTATGGTCACCCTCAAGGATGACCGGGCAGGATGCCCAGCCATTGCAGTGCGGCCAACTAACTAACAGAAGCCGCGTCCCTCTATCCATGGCAATGGGAGTAGACACATGAGTACTCGTACGACAACGGTCGTGTTCATGGGCGTATGCGGTTCAGGCAAGACGACCATCGCTAAGCTGTTCGCACAGCGGGTCGGCTGGCCCTTTGCCGAAGCAGACGATTTCCACTCCGCGGCCAACGTCGCCAAGATGGCCTCCGGCACCCCGCTTACCGATGACGACCGCTGGCCTTGGCTGCGCAGCCTGCGCGACTGGATCAGCAAGGAAGCAGCGGCAGGACACAACGTGGTAATGACCTGCTCGGCGCTCAAGAAAGCCTATCGCGACATTTTGCGCGACGCCGACTCCGACGTGTATTTCATCGAACTGACCGGCACCCGCGAAGTGCTTATGGCACGTTTGTTGAATCGCAAGGACCACTATATGCCCGCTAAGCTGCTAGATTCTCAGCTGGCAATCCTTGAGTCGCTGAGCGACGACGAACCCGGCTTCAAGGTGGACATTGACCACACCGCCGCAGAAGTTGTCGACAACACGATGTCGCTGCTCAAGCTGTCGCCGCGCTCGGCATGAGCCGTTTGTAGCCGCTTGCCATATCACGGTTTTCACGCTGAAATGCCTCGATATGGGAAACCTGCTTCAGACTGAATATGCCCGCCATGCCACTGTAAGAGGATGCAGATCATCGTATTCTAAAGTGTAAAACTCGGCATAAAGTGGCATGCTTGCTCGCACTGCTCATACATGAATGGGCAGTGCGGGTGTGGTATTCACTGCGCATGTTCAGCGCGAACCACAGCCGTCGTAGTGTTTTTGTGTAGGCGCATTATGTATTGCCCACTGCGACAACCTCCCTCGTGCCACAGCGAACCGGCGTCTGTGGCAGGGTAGACTTTCACACAGAAAGTGCGGGGACACGACTACCCTTTTCCTATGGCAGGAATGTTTGGCTGCGCCTCTTGCAGGCCGCAGTGCTTTATAAGGCTGTCGCTTCACCACGCGGATAGCCCAAGGGGTGCGCGTACCGGTAGGCGTGCATTCAGTTCATCAATCGTGAGGTCTTTATGCCCCACCCCAGAAAAAGATTTTCGCAGGCGCTGCGACGATGGTTGCAGGTCTTTGCCAGCCCCGTCCGTGAAGAGGACGATGGCGGCAAGGCCGGCATTGCCATCCATACCTATCGAGGGTATGGCTCGCACAGTGAAATCTATCTGATGGGACGTGTTTTTCGTCAGAGCCGCGTCGGCCGCAGCATGAAGCAGAGCTTCTGGCGTGACATTCTGGACGTCCTTCGCCGCATCACGCGTCGAGGCATGCCCGGCGTCAACGTTGCCGTCAGGTTCGGCGACTCCCATACCGTTGTAGACACCGATGCGGACGGATATTTCCGTGCGCACATGATGATCAACGAGCCGCTACCCCCCAACAAGGTGTGGCACAAGGCCGAACTCAAAGTGCTGTTTCGAAACGAAACGGTTAAGGCTCGCGCGGCGATCTACATTCCCCCGCTCGAAACCGACTACGTCGTGGTCAGCGACATCGACGATACCGTCATGTACACCGGTGTGGCCAACAAAGCCAAGATGATGATCCGTCTCTTCTTTGAGAAGGCCGATCGTCGTGCAGTATTCCCCGGTGTGGCCGCGTTCTATCAGGCCCTGTTCGACGGCGGTGAAGACCGCAAGCGCCCGCTGCTGTACGTCTCGCGCGCACCGTGGACCATCTATGAAATGCTGGTCGAGTTCTTCCGTATGCACCGCATTCCGGAAGGCCCGGTGCTGTTCCTGCGCGAGTGGGGACTGTCGTGGAAGAGCCCGCTGCCGCGTCGTGCCGTTCACCACAAGCAGATGGTGATCCGCCAGATGATGCAGCTCTACAAAGAACAAAGCTTCATCCTAATCGGCGATAGCGGCCAGAAGGACCCTGAGGTCTATACGCAGATGGTGCGCGAGTTCCCATCTCGTATCAAAACCATCTACATCCGCTCGATCGACGAAAATCCCGAACGTGACAAGTCGATCAGCGAACTAGCGCGAGAAGTTCACGAAACAGGCTCGACGTTGGTACTGGCAGAAGATACGGTCAGCATGGCCCGCCATGCCCTGTCGCAAGGGTATATTTCGAAAGAAGGGTTTGCGGCCGTCCAGGAAGAAGCACGCAAGGATGAAGCGATCCGTGGCTGACAGAACAACCGGCTACCGCTCATCGGCTATCGACACTGACACAAGGACTATGTGACATGCGCAATCTCTTTCGCCTCATCGGCGCAGGCATGATGCTCGGCATGGCATGGCTGGCAACGCCGGCCTTGGCAACGACTTCGGCCACGCACGACGCCAAGGTGCAGACAGCCCCCATCGCCAAGGATGCACCGCTGGTGCTCTACTACCGCGATGACTGCCCCTACTGCTGGAACGTGATGAGTTATCTCAACGATCATCATCGCGAACTGCCGATGAAAGAAATCAATTCGTCCGAAGCCATCTCCAATGAGCTGATCATCGGTGGCGGCAAGCGCCAGGTACCGTGCCTGCGCATTCGCGAAAACAATGGCAACAAGGTCACTTGGCTGTACCAGTCCGCCGAGATCATCAAGTACTTGGATGAACATCCGCAGCCTTGATCAGCGTCGGTGGTATCAGCACTAATACGCCGCGACCACCAAGGCTGGGGCGCTAACCGACAGCCATAGAAAAAGGGCCCCGCAAGGCCCTTTCCCATCCATCGCAGTCACGCACTGCGTTCTAGCGTGTCGCCGTTACAGCACCGTATTGCTGATGACAGTGACTTCCGTATCGCCGCAGCCTCGCTCTTCCTCTTCGCTAAGCGCATTGCGGACATGCTGTACCTGATAGCCCGTAATGGCGTCGCAGCGAACGACAAAGGGCAGTCCGTCAATCTTGGTGACATGCAGGTAATCACCTTCAAACGTGATGCTGTCATCCAGTGCAGTGTCTGGATCCAGGAAGGCACAAGGCCCGCCCCATCCCATGACATTCTTCGAGGCCGGCATCACCTGCACGCGAAGGCCGTTCACCTCGCCCACCGGCGTTTCCTCGCTCAACAGGCTGCGGTATTCATCGAACAGGTCGGTTAGCGCACAATCCTCGCCACCGTGGCCGTGCTCCTCGGTGCTAACCATATAGAACGTACGACGACTCAGGCAGTCCTTGAGGCCTTGAGGCATCTGCAGCTCCATATCGATGTCATTAAGGATATGGCCAAGAGTTCGCTCTTCTGCACCATCGGCGATATACGACCAGCTGTCATCCACACGCCATGCCGCGACTTCATCAATATCGAACTGGTAGTGATGGCCGCTCAACGCCACAACGTGCAGGAAGTCGGCATCGAGATAGACGACGTCATTAACGTCCTCTCGCATATCGATCATGAGACGCTGTTGGCACATTGGCGAGTGATAGAGATTGCCCGTCAGCATGATACTGACCGTACGCGCGGTGCGCTGGCGATCACCGTTGAACGGCTGAGACTGCTGGCGCAGGGCATTCACCGCTTCCTGAATCTGTGTATAACGCAGCGGATAGCCCACCGGTATGATTTTTGGCACCACGACCTCGGAGCAGCGATCGGCACAGCGGATGACGTAGGGCGTCAGGCTGGCATGAAAGGCCTGCAGTTCGTAGTTGTAGCCCTGGCTGCTGGCGGCGTGATTATTCATTATGATGGTGTCTGTCATTGTGGTAGTCCCCCTTAATAGTTGTAGCGTTCGTCTTGATCAATACAGACCATGTCAGAGTCGATCGTCTTACCTGTCAGCGTGTCGATCACGGCATAACGTTCAACATCGCCGGCATTGAAGACGCCAGAGACACCATCAAACGAAGACACACGCGCCAAGTGGTTTTGAATCGACACTAGGCGAGTAATGTCATCTGCGGGGAAGGTAAAGAAATGGAAGGACTGGGTGTCATCGCCGAACCAGATATTGAGGTCAATACGCCACATCCCCGTGGGCAATACGGTGGAGGCATCAGCCATTAGTGACTGATACTGGGAGGCAATATCCTCAATAGTGGTCAGCCGTTCTTTCAGATCATCTACCGTGAATGACTGAGGCAGACAGCTGGCAGCAAACGCCTGCTGCAACAGCGCCGCTTCCTTACGAGCAAGGTTCACCGCGTCGGCAGAAGTCGTGCTAGTGGCCGGATCACGCACATCACGTGCTGCTTCTGCACCCGTGGAAAAATCACCGTGAAAATCCGTCAAGAACCCTCGGATGCCGATCATGGGAAGCTGGTAGTAAGGGCAGTAGTATGATTTCGGAAACGCACAGCGGATATTCAGCGTGCCGTCTTCTTCGTTTAGAAAATAGCCTTCATCCGACAGCACACGACCAATCTGGAACGTTTCCAACTGGGAGTGCAGGCCGGACGCTTCGCACCAGTGCATGATGCGTATTTGGCGATCAAAACCATCGTAAGGAACGAAGCGGTGAGCAAACTGCTTCAGCTGCACCTGCCATTCGGTAAAGAACAGCCGGATCCACCCAGACGCAATGACGTCTTCGAGTGCTTCTGTATTCTGACGATTGAGAGATGCCGCCATACTCATTAGCTGAAGGGGGTCAGCCTTGCCAATCTGTTCTAGCGTGTCCGTTCGCAGTTGTGCGGAAAGGAGAGTTTCAACATTATTATCCATTTAAAATCCCTTATTGTAATTGTTTTAGGGCGTATATATTCAAACACACTACAAACAATTCATGTGGCTTATTTGGTTGTTATATACAATCTGACAACAGCATATTTTTATTATATTGACAGCAATAATATACACAAATTACCCCGTGTTAAAACAGGCTTGATGGTTATTTTTCAGTGTAAATATCGAATTTATTACCCCGTCACTATTTCACAAAAACGCAGCAATAGCATAGAGATATACGGCATATCAGTATTTTGTTCGCTATTTTATGTTCGTAAAATGTAATGGAAGATACAGGTTTAATGACAAGTATACAGACCACATGATTAATCTATACAAATTACAAAAACAATAAACTAGCAATAACAATTATTACATTCATGTATCAGCAGTCTTATTCATATAAGAAGAGAATAACCACTGCCTTTTACAGTAGGGCTTTCATATCATTCAACAATGACCACTGCAAAATGGGAAGGCGTCACAAAATGGCACAACGACCGACGGGAAAGCAGCGCCGCTGCACAGTAGCGCCGGCAATGGTCAATCGCTTTTCATTGGGTACCGGGCATTACGATGCAAGATCAGCGCTGCCGCTGAGAACATCAGCACAGTTTTCGAACAGCGCGATAAGATGATCGGCCACAGCCCGCACTCGGCGTGTATGCGCCAGCTCGGTTTGCATGGCCAGCCAAAGCGACTGATCCAGATCCAGCGCAGAGGATACGCATGCAAGGGCCGCCGAACGCGCGAGAAAATGGGGCAGCACGGCTAGCCCTGCACCCGCACGCGCAGCAACGACCTGAGCCATCAGTGTCGTGGTTTGCAGGCGACAGGGGCGACCTTGCCGCACAGCCGCTATCCACTGCGCAGCGGGCAGGTGGGCATAGTCCGCCGTCCAGCCGATGAAATCGCCGGTCTCCCAGACGTCGTGGGCATGAGCAGCGACGTAATCTGGCGCACCGTACAGACCGAAGCCCACGGCCCCCAGACGCCGCATCGTGATATTGCCCGCCTCAGGCTTCACCATTCGAACGGCAATATCCGCATCACGCCGATGGATATTCAGCGTATCCACACTGCTGACCAGCTCGATATGAAGAGCGGGATGCTTTGCAAACAACGTCGGCAGCGAGGGGGCAATAAATTCGTTTGCGATGTTGTCCGTCGTGGCCAGCCTGACACAGCCCGCCACGGCATGCTGTTCCAACGCGGATTCTTCGAATGCTCGGGCGGCATTTTCCAGCGCTTCAGCCTGCGCCAGCAGTGCATCGCCCCCCGAGGTCAACCGATAGCCCTGCTGATGGCGGCTGAACAGAGGCATCCCCAGCCCCGCCTCAAGACGCTCCAGACGACGTGAAACGGTCGCCACGCCCATGTCCAGCGTGTGAGCCGCGCCGCTCAGCGTGCCGCTGCGCGCGATGGCCAGAAATATGCGGGCATCATCCCAAATCACGAGTATCTCCGTCTGTATTCCAATACTGGAAAGCCGAGTTCCATTTACGTCGATATCGCCGCCCAAGACGCGGCGCCTATACTCCGGCTCATGCTTGGCATGGAGGATAACGAACAATGCAGCAACGACAACTGGGTTCCGATCTCAATGTATCCGCGCTAGGGCTGGGATGCATGGGTATGAGCGAGTTTTACGGGCCACGCGATGATACACACGCCATGCAGGTACTGGACCGCGCCATTGAACTGGGCATCGACTTCTTCGATACCGCGGATGTCTACGGCCCGCATCATAACGAAACGCTGATCGGTCGCTATCTGCAATCCCGTCACCCCTCGCAATTCAAGATTGCGACCAAGTTCGGAATCGTACGCAAGGCCGGTGAGTATAACCGCACTATCGACAATGCACCGGCCTATGCCAGAGCCAGCTGCGAAGCGTCGCTGAAGAGACTCGGCATCGAGCAGATCGACCTGTACTACGTGCACCGCATCGCCGCGGACCAGTGCATAGAGGACACCATGGAAGGACTGGCGCAGCTGGTCAAGGAAGGCAAGATTGCCCGTATCGGTTTGTGCGAAGTCAGCGCTGCCACTCTGCGTCGCGCCCACGCTGTTCACCCCGTCACGGCCGTACAGACCGAGTACTCGCTGTGGAGCCGTGAGATAGAAGCCGATGTACTGCCTACCTGTCGTGAACTGGGCATCGGTGTGGTGCCTTATTCTCCACTGGGTCGCGGCTTCCTTACCGGGCGCTACCAGCAGAACAGCACGTTCGCTGACGGTGACTTCCGCGCCATGCTGCCACGCTTTCAGGATGACAATCTGACCACCAACCTCAAGCTGGTCGATGTGATTGCCGCGCTGGCTCAGCAGAAAAGCTGTTCCAACGCGCAGATCGCACTGGCGTGGCTGCTGGCACAGGGCAACGATATCGTGCCCATTCCCGGCACGACCCGCATCGCTCACCTAGAAGATAACGTAGGCGCAACACGGGTCACTCTGACAGCACAGGAATGCACGGCGCTTAGCCAGGCCATTGCTGACCTGCCTGTCGCAGGTGAACGCTACACCCCAGAAGGAATGAAAGGCGTCAATGCCTGACCGTATTGCCACCTAGACACCGCAAGGGCCCAGCACATAGCGACATCCCCTATCGCTATTGAATCGCTGCGCTTCTTCGTGCAGAGCACCTGTATACCGCAGATGCTCTGTTCACCCTCCGTTTTCACTGATTGCCGTGCGCCATCAGCTTTCATGCTGAGGACAGCGTGCGCCTTCACCCACTTCGCCATTCGAACACACGTTCATAAAAAGAGTACGCATGTGAACAGACACGCTCACCTGACCAACAGCACCGCTGTTTCATGGTCACGCAGGCTGGCCGTCATTGCCCTTGGCATCAGCGCATTCGCCATCGTAACGACCGAACTGGCCCCCATCGGATTATTGTCACCACTGGCGGCCGACTTCGGGCAGACAGAAGCCCGAGCCGGATTGATCGTCACGGCCTACGCCTGGGTGGCCGCCATCATTGCCCTGCTATCGGCCACCTGTCTGGGCCGCCTGCCTCGCAAGCCACTGCTGGTGGTGCTGATGGTCATACTGGCACTGTCCAGCCTGACGGCCGCGCAAGGCAGCCAGTTCATCACACTGTTGATGGCGCGTATGGTGGGCGCTTTGGCGCATGGGGTGTTCTGGACCATCATCGGCGCAACGGCTGCTCAGCTGGTGCCTGCGCGTCGACTGGGCCTAGCATCGTCCATCATCTTTGGCGGCGTATCGGCAGCCAGCGTCATTGGAGTACCACTGGCAAGCCTGCTGACCCAGCTAAACGGCTGGCGTACAGCCTTCACGGCCATCGCAGCACTCTCACTGCTGACAGCAATCATCATCGCGCTTACCGTGCCACGTATCCCCCCTACCCCATCGCTGGGTATGCAGGCTTTGCTTCAGGTATTGCGCCACCGCACGCTAGTGGCTCTTTATGCGGTGACCGCAGGGGCAATCACCGCTCATTTTGCAGCGTTCACCTATATAGAACCCGCGCTTTCCCATCTGCTGAGCATGCCGACTACTGCTGTTAGCGGGCTACTGCTGATCTTCGGTCTGGCAGGTATCGTAGGTAATGTCGTATCTGGCCGGTTGATGGATCGCTATCTTAAGAGTTTGGTTACCTTGGCGCTTGCCGTTATCGCGCTGTGCCTTATCGCTCTCGGTGTATTGCCTATTCGCGGCCTGATTTTACCGGTCTCTCTTATGCTAATAGGTTGGGGAATGGGCATTGCCATCGTTTTCGTGGGCCTTCAAACGTGGGTGCTGCGTTTAGCAGGAAATGCTGCCATGCCTGCATCGGCTCTTCATGTCGCGATCTTCAATGCCGCGATCGGTGCGGGTGCTCTACTAGGAGGAATGGTCATCACTGCCTTCGGCATGGCAGGTATGATGGTAATTATGGCGGTAGTGGTGATGTTAAGTGCGCTGTGTGTAATGCGATTGAAGCAAGCGATCTAGCCACTAGGCTGGGGAAGAACGACCAAAAAGGCCGCTGGATGTAATCCAGCGGCCTTTTTACGCGCCGATTTTTACAGAGGGACTATTTTCAGTAAAACTCAATGAGTACTTAAACAATCCTCCTCGATATCAGCGTTTCTTCACCCCGCAAACACTCAACACATTGAGAATGAGTGGCGCTATGTCAGCACAGCGGATTTATCAGTAGCACCGCACTCATGCTCAGCATGAAGACGGCGATCATGCCATCCAACACGCGCCAAGCACGCACGCTGGCAAAGAGCGGCTGCAAGAAACGAGCGCCGTAACCCAATACCGAAAACCAAACCACACTGGCAAAACAAGCCCCGAGTCCGAACATCCAATGCGCGTCCCCTGCATAGTGCGTAGAGAGACTGCCCAAGAGCACCACGGTGTCGAGATACACATGTGGGTTAATGAACGTGAACGCAAGACAGGTCAGCAGCACCCTGCGCCAACTGCCATTGCTAGCGTTGCGCTCGGACACCAGAACATCACTGCTTCTGAAAGCACGCCAGGCCGCCTTCAAACCGTACAGTCCCAAGAAGGCCGCCCCACCGAAGCGCAGCACCTGCATCAGTAGCGACCACTCATTCACCAGCACCCCAATCCCTACGATGCCGCACATGATTAACAGAATATCGCTACCTGCGGCTACGCTGACCACCAGCCCCACATGACGACGCAGTAACCCCTGCCTCAGAATGAAAGCGTTTTGTGCACCGATCGCTATGATTAGCCCCGCGCCGCTGATAAAACCGGCCAGTACTGCAGAGAAAAGCATGATGGTCACACCTGTATAGGAAAAGAACCCTGAGGGTGGACAAACCGGCGCAATCAGTAAAACTATCCTTTCTTGGTCTTCATTAGAAAATCTAATCTGGAGCACAGACGACATTGGGACTGCTACACCCGCAACTCACCGCTTTTGCTGCCGTTCTGGAAGAGGCCAGCTTCGAAGCGGCTGCACGTCGGCTGTCCGTCACTCCCTCGGCCATATCGCAACGCATCAAGGCGCTGGAAGACCGACTCGGGCAGGTTCTCATCATCAGGCAGACCCCGTGCCGCCCAACACCTGCGGGAAAGAAACTGCTGCACCGCGTAAAGCCCATGCTGGCGCTGGAAACTGAAGCGCTGAAAGACTTCATGGATGCCAGCACGACAGGCCTGCCTCTGCAGCGAATTACCCTGGCGGTGAACGACGATTCGTTGGCCACGTGGGTGATGGCGGCTCTTGCTGAGCTGCATGAACAGTGTGGCTTCCTTTTCGAAATCATCGTGGATGACCAGGATTATTCACTGGCGCTACTGCGTGACGGCAAGGCCATCGGTGCTATCACAGCGGAATCTTCGGCTATACAAGGCTGCAACGTGCATGCGCTGGGTACTATGCGGTATATGGCTGTCGCGTCTCCTCGCTTTGCTGCGCGCTACTTCTCACACGGCGTCGATGCTGCCTCGCTGGCAACCGCCCCCATGCTGGCCTTCAATCGCAAGGATGAGCTACAGACACGTTTCATCCATACCGTTACCGGCAGCGAGCTGACACCCCCCACGCATTATTTACCAACCTCGATAGGATTCATGGACGCTACTGCACGTGGGATGGGATGGTGCATGGCACCGGACAGCCTCGTGAACCCCGCGCTGAAACAAGGCAATGTGCAGCTCATCAAACCCGAGGTATGGCTTGATGTACCACTGTACTGGCAGCATGCGGCCGTGCGCTCAAGCATACTGGCACGCATCACCCGTGCGTTGATGACAGCATCGAAGACGATGCTGCATGGCATGCCGTGAAAGAAGTGTTCGCAATGCCACCTGATGAAAAGGCCCTGAAGCGGATGCTTCAGGGCCTTTTCGCGACTATTTTTTAGTGACTTTCATGAGCACGGCCAAACCAACCATATTTCTAGCAGTGATGAAGGCTATGACCTCGCACAAGGCCACATATTACCCGTAAATCCACATCAGTATTTAATGATTATGCTAATTTAACCATAGGCACATGCGAAATACAGCTAAAGTAATAATAGTCAGCTCTAGCTATACTTAAAAGTGAATCAAAACAGCCACGTTAATAAGGATAAGATAATGTCTCGTATTGTCGTTATAGGCGGAAGCGGTCATGTCGGATCATATCTAATGCCTATGCTGGTAGAACTCGGTCATGATGTCATTAATGTCAGTCGTGGCGCATTAAATCCTTACCACCAACACCATGCATGGTCACATATAAAAAATGTGAGAATAGATCGCCGAAAAGAAGAAAAAGACGGTAATTTCGGACACCTTATCGCCAACCTTGAAGCTGATATTGTCGTAGACATGATTTCTTTCGATCTGGCCAGCACTCAGCAGATTGTGAAAGCATTATATGGCAGGGTTGAACATTATCTATTCTGTAGCTCCATCTGGGTATATGGCCGTTACACATCCATTCCATCAATCGAATCCGACCCCGTCAGCCCCATTGACGACTATGGCAGAGGGAAAGCTGAAAGCGAAGCTTGGTTGATGCGGCAGGCTCGCCGTGAAGGATTTCCTGCAACGTGTTTCCGCCCCGGGCATATCGTTGGAAAGGGCTGGGTGCCTACAACACCCCAAGGAAACTCTGACCCCAACGTATTTTCACGCATCATCAAGGGTGAAGAAATCGCACTTCCCAACCTTGGCCATGAAACCCTTCATCATGTCCACGCTGCAGACGTTGCCCGATGGATCATTCTGGCCATTGAAAACAGACAGGCCTCTATCGGGGAAATATTCAATGTAGTATCTAGCCAGGCAATAACGCTGCGCGGTTATGCGGAGCAGGTATATCGCTGGTTCGATAGAACACCTAATATATCCTTCCATCCTTTTAATGAATGGCTTGAAGGACTGGATAAAGAGTACGCTGAAAATTCAAAGGGACATATAGTTCGAAGTTCTGTTCATTCTATAGAAAAAAGCCAACTTCGACTTGGCTATCAACCTTACTATACCAGTCTTGACGCTATACACGAGTCGGTAATGTCACTGATAGATGCAGGAATCATAGCAAAGAGCTAATAAGGCATTATAGATTGATAGACTACGCTGGCCTTTATATAGGCTGGCGTAGTATTTCTATGACCTTGGATAAAGCAGGAGATATCTGACGGCGACTTGGGTAATAAATATGATAACCCGTAAAACAAGGACTCCAGTCTTTCAGTACTTCTCTGTATATCCCTTTTTTGATGCCCTCAGCTACCAACGATTCAGGCATGTATGCTAAGCCGTAACCATCACTGACAGCGGCCAGCATCGGATAGACACTGGAAAAGATGAGCTGCCCATCAACCTTCACTTTCAGCTCATGGCCTTCTCTTTCGAACTCCCACGCATACAACGAACCGTTCGGTGACAGCCGAATATTGATGCAGTTATGAGCGTGCAAATCCGTGGGGTGTAGAGGCACTCCAGCTCGCTCAAGGTAGTGAGGAGCGCCAACGACAACAAACCTAAGATCTGGCCCGATACGAACTGCCACCATATCCTTCATCACATCGTCACCAACACGTATACCGGCATCGAACTGCCCTTCGATGATGTCGACGAATCCATTCTGCTGTGAGAATTCAACTTTGATATCAGGGTAATCACGCAAGGCCGCCGCAAGCTTGGGCCAGAGACACACATGGATCATGTGATCGGAAGCCGTCAACCGTACGGTACCGGCTAGGGTATTGCGGAAGCGAAGCAACGAGGAAATATCGGACTCTATCGAATCGATTCTAGGCTGCAGTATCTGCAGCAGCATTTCCCCTTTTTCAGTCGTAGAGACTCGCCGAGTGGTGCGCATGAGCAACGGCATGCCCATGCGCTCCTCGAGACGTCGAATGATATGAGAGAGGGTCGACTGCGATATGCCTAGCTTGGTTGCGGCCCGAGTGAAGCTTTTCTGCTGAGCCACCATGACAAACGCAAGATAGTCATTGAAATTTTCACGCATCACTCTGCTCTCGGACCACATCCAATCGCCGGATCTCTCGCTACAACTAAGATAGCGACTATTCCACCGTCACGCTTTTCGCGAGGTTACGCGGCTGGTCCACATCGGTGCCTTTCAGCACGGCCACGTGATACGACAGCAGCTGCAGCGGTACGGTGTAGATAATCGGGGCGACCAGTTCATCTACCTGCGGCAGCGTCATTACATGCACGCCTTCACCTTCGCTGATATTGGCACGGCTGTCGGCAAACACGAACAGTTCGCCACCACGGGCACGGACTTCCTGCAGGTTGGACTTCAGTTTTTCCAACAGCTCGTCGTTCGGTGCCACGGCGATAACCGGCATCTCGCTATCGACCAGCGCTAACGGACCATGTTTCAGCTCGCCTGCGGGGTAGGCTTCTGCATGAATGTAGGAGATTTCCTTGAGCTTCAATGCCCCTTCTAGGGCGATCGGGAACTGCGGGCCGCGGCCAAGGAACAGGGCGTGATGCTTCTCGGCAAACGCGGCGGACAGGGTTTCGATCGCGCCATCCAGCGCCAGCGTTTCCTTCAGCACATCAGGCAGGTGACGCAGCGCCTTAACCGCGTTGGCCTGCACATCGTCGTTCCCCTGACGCTGATGACGCAGTGCCAGTGCCAGCAGCAGCAGGGCAACCAGCTGGGTCGTGAACGCCTTAGTGGAAGCGACACCGATCTCGGGGCCAGCCTGTGTCATCAGGCTCAGCTCGGACTCACGCACCAGAGAGCTACCCGGTACGTTGCAGATCGCCAGCGTGCCCAGATACTTGTTCTGAGATTGAGCAAAACGCAGCGCCGCCAGTGTATCCGCGGTTTCACCTGACTGCGACAGCGTCACGAACAGCGTGTTACGCGGCACAACGACGTCACGATAGCGGTATTCAGAAGCCACTTCGACCTGTGTCGGAATACCTGCCAGCTTTTCGATCCAGTAACGTGCCACCATACCCGCATGGTAGCTGGTACCACAGGCAACGATCTGGATTGCATCGACCTGATCGAACAGCGTATCAGCAGCGGCACCGAAGGAGCGCGTCAGCACATGGTTCTCGGTCAGGCGGCCTTCCAGCGTCGCACTGACAACTTCAGCCTGCTCGTAGATCTCTTTCAGCATGAAGTGACGATAGCCACCGCGGCTGACGGCGCCATCACCATGTTCAAACGTAGTGATTTCGCGTTCGACCGCTTTGCCAGCGTTGCGGATTTCAGCGCCTTTGCGCGTCAGACGCACGATGTCGCCTTCTTCCAGATAAATGAAGCGATCAGTTACCTGCAGCAGCGCCAACGGATCGGAACCAATGAACATCTCTTCGATGCCCACACCGACAACCAATGGGCTACCCTTGCGAGCACCGATCAGCGTCTGCGGTTCATCTGCATGAACGACACCCAGTGCGTAAGCACCGTCCAGGCGTGAGATAACGCCTTCCACGGCCGCCAGCAGATCACCGCAACGGTCATATTCACGTGCAACCAGATGGGCGATAACCTCGGTATCGGTATCAGAGGTAAAGGCATACCCTTCACCTTCGAGTTCTTGTTTGAGGCTTTCGTAGTTCTCGATGATGCCATTGTGCACTACGGCCAGTTTGTTGCCGGACATATGCGGGTGTGCGTTGCGCTCCAGCGGACGACCATGCGTAGCCCAGCGAGTATGTGCAATGCCAAGGCAGCCCGGAAGGGATGCTTCTTTCAATGCATTTTCCAGTGCTGCAACCTTGCCTGCTGCACGGCGGCGTTCCAGCTGACCGTCATCCGACAGCACTGCCATACCGGCACTGTCATAGCCGCGGTATTCGAGGCGACGCAGGCCTTCCAGCAGAATGTCCTGTACCTGACGCCCTGCGATCGCACCAACGATTCCACACATGGCCTATCTCCTGAACGAAGGGGTTGAAGCAGCAAGCCGTAGGCTTGCTGCTTACGAATTTTTTAGCGAGGGGTGTCCGCCACTTGGGCACGCACGACATTAACCCCTTGCGCAGTAATCGTGTCGAACAGCTCATCGCTGATCTGATCATCGGTAATCAATACATCAATGGCTGACCATGCCAGCTCAAGGTTAGGGATACGGCGCCCCATCTTGTCGGACTCGATCATCACCACAACTTCACGGGCCACATCGCCCATCACGCGTGACAGATGCAGCAGCTCATTGAAGGTGGTCGTACCTCGCTCGGGGTCGATACCGTCGGCCCCAATGAACAGCTGGTCGAAGTCGTAAGCACGCAGTACCTGCTCCGCCACCTGCCCTTGGAAAGCGCATGAACGCTCATCCCATGTGCCCCCCGTCATCAGCAGCGCAGGGCGGCTGTCCAGCTCGCGAATGGCGTTAGCCACTGCCAGCGAGTTGGTCATCACGACAAGTCCTAGCACATCGCGCAGTTCTGGAATCAGTGCTGACGTGGTGCTGCCGCTGTCGATGATGATGCGAGCATGATCGCGTATGCGCTGGCGCGCGGCCTTGGCAATGGCCAGCTTGGCCAAAGACACCACGGCAGGCTGATCGGTGCGCGGAATAAGGGCAGCTCCACCATAGCGGCGAATCAGCAGCCCCTGGTGCTCGAGCAGCGCCAAGTCCTTGCGGATCGTGACCTCGGAGGTCGAAAAGTAGCGGGCCAGCGCCTCGACGCTGATCTCGCCGCGCTCTTCCAGCAGCGCCATGATTTCCGTACGGCGTGCGGGGGTGGAACGTCTGGTCATGACCGTCCTTTGAGTGTGCTTTCGACGTGGCAACGAAGAATAACAGCGCCTTCCCCTAATTTCACTTCAAAAGTTAGTATCTTTCGAATCGAAATGTAAAGCCGTGTATACCGATAACGGCAGCATCGGGCATTCACGTTACATCCAACGACATGAATGCCCAACGAAAAGCACTGAAGAGAGGGAATTACTGGCGTTTGGTCGGTCGCTTCCAGCCAGCTTTCACGACCTGACGAGCGCGCCCGATGGCCAGGGTATCGTCGGCCACATCGCTGGTAATGACCGAGCCTGCCGCCGTCGTTGAGCGATCACCGACCTTGACGGGCGCGACCAGTGCCGTATTGGAGCCGATGAATACATCATCTCCCAACACGGTGCGCGATTTGTTGACGCCATCGTAGTTACAGGTGATCGACCCCGCCCCCACGTTAACGCGTTCGCCGACGTCCGCATCGCCGATATAGCTGAGGTGGTTGACCTTGGCCCCTTTGCCCAGCACGGCTTTCTTGATTTCGACGAAATTGCCGACTTTGGCGCCTTCGCGCAGCTCAGCCCCCGGGCGCAGGCGCGCGAACGGCCCGATCGCATTGGCACCGTCGACCTGTGCATCGTCGATCACGCTGTAGGCATCCACCTGCGTATTCGCACCGATCGTGGCATTGCGGATAATGCAGCCCGGACCGATCGCAACACCGTCGCCCAGCGTCACCTGCCCTTCGAATACACAGTTAATGTCGATCAGCACATCCTGACCAACCGTCAGCTCCCCACGGATATCGACACGCGCGGGGTCGGCAACGGTAGCCCCAGCACGCATGATGGCGTCGACTTTGACGGCCTGATGGCAGCGCTCCAGCGCGGCCAACTGCACGCGATCGTTGACGCCTTGTACTTCGAAAGCGGCGGCTGGCTGATAGGTGTCGATAGTGACACCTTCGGAGGCAGCCATCGCAATGATGTCCGTCAGGTAGTATTCGCCCTGCGCATTG
Source organism: Zymobacter sp. IVIA_12111.31 C1 (assembly GCF_047495495.1). Lineage (GTDB taxonomy): Bacteria > Pseudomonadota > Gammaproteobacteria > Pseudomonadales > Halomonadaceae > Zymobacter. The sequence goes on along the minus strand of NZ_CP179930.1, from coordinate 36,711 downwards.
TCTGAGGACAGCGCGGGCAGCCAGCGTTTGAGCTGCGCACCGGTAGTGGCGAGAATGCCCGTATTACATTCGGTGATGCTGCGTTGTTCGTCGGTCGCATCTTTCTCTTCGACGATACCGGTGACGCGCTGCTCAGCGTCACGCACGATGCGCCCGTAACCGTACGGATTGTCGAGCATCACCGTCAGCAGCGACAGCGTGGCAGGCGAGACGTTCTCGACCATGGCGGCCAGCGTATGCGGTGCGATCAGTGGAACATCGCCGTATAGAATCAGTACGGCACCGTCGCCGATCTGTTCCAACGTCTGAGCCACCGCATGCCCAGTACCTTTCTGCTCGGTTTGGCGGGCGAAACTGACGCCGCGTCCTGCCAATGCCTGCTCAACCTGTTCGGACCCATGACCGACGACGACGTGAATGCGACTGTCCGGCAGCGTATCAGCAGCGTCGATGACATGTGCCACCATCGGCTTGCCACCGATCTGGTGCAGTACCTTCGGCAGTTTCGAACGCATACGGCTACCCTGACCGGCAGCAAGGATGACAACGTCGAGCGACATGGGAATTCCTCTGGATGAATCGGTCACCCTGCAGGGCGACGGCATGACGGGTTCACGAAGCGGGATCGACGCACCGCCGACCTTTCCGCACAGATGGGGAACATGGTAGCAGCATCGGCCCCTAGGTTTCATTCCGAAAGATAGCAACACAACACAACGACAATAAACATCACACCGATATACAGGGAGCACCATTTTCGTGCACCTCATCCCAGCGCTAACGCCATTTCATCAGCCGTGGCGCTCTCTAAGCTACCGTAGGCACTCATTGCAAGAGAGAATAATCTGCACGGCACCGTGGCAATATGCATGTCACCGCCGCAGATTCATCATGGGGGGCCGCATGATGCATGACGACATCAGGCAACGCGCCGCTGAGATCATAATCGGTCTCGAAAAGAAGCAGGTCAGCGCAGAAAGCGACAACGCAAGAGCCATAATTGCTCGAGTATTGGAACGCTATCGCCGCTTCATCGAATCAGTGGAAGATCATTCCATTCCCATTTATAAGAAGACCTACCTTATATACGGCAATGCTAGAATCGCCATTGATAATGGCGGCCATTATTATCATAAGATTTATAGCGACATGGCTGATTTTGAACATTATTTAGCAGAAATGATCGTCGACCCTCGCGACCAAAGGAAACGCTAGCTCATGTTAAACAGACAAGAACCAATGACACTGGAAACGAAGCGCCTAACGTTGCGTCAATGGACGACACCCGATATAGCCGCGTTCAACACCATGTCAGCAAATCCTGACGTGATGCGTTATTTTCCAGCCACACTGACGCAAGAACAGAGCACACGGTTAGCCATATCCCTGCAATGCGACATTGCCAAGCAAGGGTGGGGGCTATGGGCGGTCGCACTAAGGGAAACCGGTGAATTCATCGGCTTTACCGGCCTTCGCCATCAGACCGGAGATATCCCGCTTAGCCCTTTCATTGAAATAGCATGGCGGCTAGATCAGCGATTCTGGCACCAAGGCTACGCGTCTGAAGCCGCAAAGGCCGCGCTATCCTTTGCCTTCCGCGAGCTAGATGCGCCTGCGGTGCTTGCCTTCACGACGCGCACCAATGCACCGTCCATCGCGCTGATGAAACGCATCGGCATGCGCAAGCTGAATCAGGACTTCAAGCACCCTTTGCTTGATCGGAATCATCCGCTTGCCGATCATGTGCTGTACATCATTGAGCGTGAAGAATGGCAGCCGTCCGGTGATATATAACCGAGTCCATCAGGCTGATTTGGACGTCCATAAATCGGTGTTTAAACACTCGTATTGCCTCTACACTATCGAAGCCATACGCGCTGTAATCAGCGGTGGGGAATTAATCCCATAATATTTGTTACCGATTATATATAAGAAATAAGGAGTCACCCGATGATTATTCACAACGCTATCTTTCAGCTGAATCCGGCGCTGACACAGCAGCAGATCGACGAACTGGGTCAAGCCTTTCTCGGGATGAAGGAACGCATCCCGACCATTCGTGACATCAGCTGGCACGACAACATCACCGATGAACCCCTCCACCACGATTTCATGCACGTGCTGCGCGTCGTGTTCGATGATAAAGCTGGTCTGGACACCTATGTACCTCACCCATATCACGCTGAAATCTGCGAGAAATACCTGCTGCCGGCGCTGAAATCCGACGTACAGACGTCCGTACTGGTACTCGATCACGAACTGGCGGACTGATCACGGCAGTAATGGGAGTACAAGGCGGCCGTCTTTCATGCCATTAATGACGCTTCGCTTTTTCCCATGAAAAACGCCTCTTTCCCTTGATAAGGAAAAGAGGCGTTTCTATAAGATTGAGCCGCAAGCGGCGTGCAATCAACGTTTCTGCTTTTGCTTGTACGTTTGCAACGTACGCAGGCGCGCATTGGCCTTGGCAATATCAGAAAGCGCTTTCGAGAAGTTGATCTCGTCGACCTTGTCTTTCTTGCGCTGTTCGGCTCGTTCGCGCGCACGTTTGGCCTCGGCTTCGTCGAGGTCTTTCGCACGTGCTGCCGTATCGGCCAGAATCGAGATCATGTGTGGCTGCACTTCAAGGAAGCCGCCGGACACATACAGCACCTCTTCCTTGCCGCCTTCGAGGCGAATCTCGACAGGGCCTGGAGCCAGCTGGGTCAGCAGAGGAGCGTGTCCTGGGCGAATACCCATTTCACCTTCAACCCCGCAGGCCACAACCTGCTCGACCAGACCTGAAAAGATCGACTTCTCAGCGCTGACGATATCGCATTGGACGCTTCTTGCCATCATGCATTCTCCTGGTCAGCACAGCGGCTCATCAGAGCCGCTGAATGTCTCGCTAGGCAATTAGAGGGATTTGGCCTTCTCGACCACTTCCTCGATACCACCGACCATGTAGAACGCCTGTTCGGGCAGATCGTCGTAGTCACCATTCAGGATGGCTTTGAAGCCAGAGATGGTGTCTTTCAGCGATACGTATTTACCCGGAGAGCCCGTGAAGACCTCTGCAACGAAGAACGGCTGGGACAGGAAGCGCTGGATCTTACGTGCGCGTGCCACAATGTTTTTGTCTTCGTCGGACAGCTCGTCCATACCGAGGATCGCGATGATGTCTTTCAGTTCTTTATAGCGCTGCAGAACGTTCTGGACTTCGCGAGCGGTATTGTAGTGCTCTTCACCGACAACCAGCGGGTCAAGCTGACGAGAGGTAGAGTCAAGCGGATCAACGGCCGGATAGATACCCAGCTCAGCAATCTGACGAGACAATACGATGGTTGCATCAAGGTGAGCAAACGTCGTCGCTGGGGAGGGGTCGGTAAGGTCATCCGCGGGGACGTATACGGCCTGTACGGAAGTGATGGAGCCCACTTTCGTAGAGGTGATACGTTCCTGCAGCATACCCATTTCTTCTGCCAGCGTCGGCTGATAGCCCGCAGCAGACGGCATACGACCCAGCAGTGCCGATACCTCGGTACCTGCCAGTGTGAAACGGTAGATGTTATCGATGAACAGCAGTACGTCGCGGCCTTCGTCACGGAATTTTTCCGCGATAGTCAGACCCGTCAGCGCTACGCGCAGGCGGTTACCGGACGGTTCGTTCATCTGACCGTATACCAGTGCAACCTTGTCCAGAACGTTGGATTCGGTCATTTCGTGGTAGAAGTCGTTACCCTCACGAGTACGCTCACCCACACCGGTGAATACGGAATAACCGGAGTGCTCAGCCGCGATGTTACGGATAAGCTCCATCATGTTGACGGTCTTACCCACACCGGCACCACCGAACAGACCAACCTTACCCCCTTTGGCAAACGGGCAGATCAAGTCGATGACTTTGATACCCGTTTCCAGCAGGTCGTTGTTGGCTGACTGCTCGTCGTAGCTCGGGGCGTGACGGTGAATGGACATCTTCTCGTCACTGATCGGGCCTTTCTCGTCGATCGGCTGACCAAGAACGTTCATGATACGGCCCAGCGTGGCTGTACCGACCGGAACCTGAATCGCTGCGCCCGTGTTCTGAACAGTCAGACCGCGTTTCAGACCTTCGGTAGAACCCATGGCGATGGAACGTACGACGCCATCACCCAACTGCTGCTGAACTTCCAGTACGGTTTCCGTGCCATCGACGTTCAGGGCGTCATAGACCTTGGGCACGTCATTGCGCGGAAACTCCACATCGATGACCGCGCCGATGATTTGTACGATACGTCCGCTCATCTGGTTGGTGTCCTCTAAATCCTGCTGAAACCTGTTGTGCCGCATCGGCACAAAGCCTGCGCCTACAATGGCGCCATTGCGGGGGCTATCACATGACCGTCAGGGTCAGACAGCGGCCGCACCACCCACGATCTCGTTGATTTCCTGCGTGATCGCGGCTTGGCGCTCTTTGTTGTAGAGCAGCTGCAGGTCGTTAATCAGTTCACTTCCGTTATCGGTGGCGTTCTTCATTGCGATCATGCGAGCAGCTTGCTCACAGGCAATGTTTTCGACCACGGCCTGATACACCTGGGACTCGACGTAGCGAACCAGCAGGGTATCCAGAAGCGTGCGTGCATCTGGCTCGTACAGATAGATCCAGTGGCCCTTGGGCAGGATGTCTTCATCCTTTTCGTCCGGCTGGACATCACTGGCATCGATCGGAAGCAGAGTGCGTGCCGTCGGCTGCTGCGTCATGGTGTTCACGAATTCGTTGGACACCAGCACCAGGCGATCCAGCTGACCTTCATCGTAGGCGTCGAGCATAACCTTGATGCTGCCGATCAGATCGCTGGCGACGGGGGCATCGCCCAGACCGTCTTCGGACGCCATCACTTCACCGCCGTACTGCCGGAAGAACGAGGCCGCCTGACGACCAATGGTGCAGAATGCAACGCCAACACCTTGATCACGCCACGTCTGTGCGTCCTTGAGTGCCGTCTTGAACACGTTGATGTTCAGACCACCGCACAGCCCACGGTCGCTGGAAATGACGATATAGCCTACACGGTTGACCTGTTCACGCGGCACCAGATACGGGTGACGGTAATCCAGGTTGGCATTGGCCGTGTGGTGGCATACTTCACGAATCTTGCGCGCATAAGGCTTGCCCGCCTCCATGCGCTCCTGAGAACGACGCATTTTAGATGCGGCCACCATCTGCATGGCGCTGGTGATCTTCTGCGTGTTCTTGATACTGCCGATCTGCGACTTGATATCTTTAATGGCTGCCATGGCGACCTCCTGTTCAAACCCGTCAGCCAGTGATCCGGCGAACCGCATGCCGGATCATGGCTTCAATCGTGCGGTAAATGACGTTCCGCGCGCACTCAGTTACGGGTTGACTTGAAACGTTCAACGGCGCCTTTCAGGCTCTGCTGAATGTCGTCGTTGTAGTCGCCGGAAGCATCAATCGTATCGAGCAGAGGCTGGAATTCAGCGTGCATGAAGTCGATCAGATCACGTTCGAAGTTCAGTACGTCGCTGACGGCAATATCAGAGAGGTAGCCTTCGTTCGCGCAGTACAGCACGACCGCCATTTCGGAAACGGCCAGCGGTGAGTACTGTTTCTGCTTCATCAGTTCGGTAACACGTTCACCGTGTTCGAGCTGTTTACGCGTAGATTCGTCAAGGTCGGATGCGAACTGAGAGAACGCCGCCAGCTCGCGATACTGCGCCAGAGCCAGACGGATACCACCACCCAGTTTCTTGATGATCTTGGTCTGCGCTGCACCACCTACACGGGAAACCGACAGACCAGCGTTGATGGCCGGACGAACACCTGCGTTGAACAGGCTGGTTTCCAGGAAGATCTGACCGTCGGTGATGGAGATAACGTTGGTCGGTACGAAGGCCGATACGTCACCACCCTGGGTTTCGATGATCGGCAGCGCCGTCAGGGAACCCGTTTTACCTTTCACTTCGCCTTTGGTGAACTCTTCAACGTACTCAGCATTAACGCGTGCAGCACGTTCCAGCAGACGGGAGTGGAGGTAGAACACATCACCCGGGTAAGCTTCACGGCCCGGCGGACGTTTCAGCAGCAGGGAAATCTGGCGATATGCCCAGGCCTGCTTGGTCAGATCGTCATAGACGATCAGCGCATCTTCGCCGCGGTCGCGGAAGTATTCACCCATAGTGCAGCCCGCATACGGTGCGATGTACTGCATCGCTGCCGGATCGGAAGCCCCAGCCACGACGACGATGGTGTGTTCCATCGCACCGTGTTCTTCAAGCTTGCGCACGATGTTAGCAACGGTGGACTGTTTCTGGCCGATAGCGACGTAGATACAGGTAACACCCTTGCCTTTCTGGTTGATGATGGCGTCAATGGCGATCGCGGATTTACCGATCTGACGGTCACCGATGATCAGCTCGCGCTGACCACGACCTACCGGCACCATGGAGTCGATCGCTTTCAGACCCGTCTGGATCGGCTGATCGACGCTCTGGCGGGAGATAACACCCGGAGCGATCTTTTCGACAGCGTCGGTCTCGGTGGTACTGAGATCGCCTTTACCGTCGATGGGGTTACCCAGCGCATCGACAACGCGGCCGATCAGTCCACGACCTACCGGCACCTGAAGAATGCGGCCGGTACATTTACCGATCATGCCTTCTTGCAGGTTCTCATAGTCACCCAGGACCACGACACCAACGCTGTCGCGTTCAAGGTTCAAGGCCATACCGTAGATGCCGCCAGGGAATTCAATCATTTCCCCGTACATGGCATCGTTAAGGCCGTGGATGGTCACGATACCGTCAGCAACACTGACGATCGTGCCTTCATTACGTGCTTCTGCGCGAACATCAAGGTGCTCGATACGGCTCTTGATGATGTCGCTGATTTCGGAAGGATTCAGTTGCTGCATGCCATGTCCCTCGACTTCAGGCTGTCAGTGCGCTGCGGAGTTGCGCCAGTCGACCACGAACGGAGCCGTCGATGACGGTGTCTCCTGCGTGAACGATGACGCCACCGATCAGCGACCGATCCACTGAAGTGGTGATAGAGATTTCGCGATTGAGGCGCTTAGCCAACGCTTCTGCGAGCTTGTTCTGCTGAGCTTCAGTAAGCGGAAAGGCGCTGATCAGCTCTACGCGAGCCTGTCTTTCATGGTCAGCGCGGGCAGCATCAAACTGCGCAGCGATTTCCGGCAGGGCTTCAAGACGCCCTTCTTCAGCCAAGACCTTGACGAAATTGCCACCGAGCTCATCGAGCTCGCTCTGGCAGATCGCGATGATCCGCTCAGCCTTCTGGGCGTAATCGACGCGCGGGTCATTGAGCAATTCAACGACGCGCTCATCAGAAACCACAGCGGCGAGCAGTTCGAGCATTCTGGACCACGCGGGCAAGGCGTCATGCGCTAGAGCCAACTCAAAGGCAGCTCGCGCATAAGGTCTCGCAACCGTGGGCGTATTCGACTGTGCCATGGTGACGTGACCTCCTGTCAGAGCTCGGCAGCGAGCTTGTCGAGCAGATCACTGTGTTTCTGCTCGTCAACGGACGCCTCCAGAATGCGCTCTGCCCCTTCAACGGCCAGAGCGGCGACTTGACTCCGCAGATCGCGACGAGCCTTTTCAGTTTCCTGCGCAACCGCGTTACGCGCGTCTTCGATGATCCGGTCACCCTCGGCGCGCGCCTTTTCCTGTGCCTCTTCGATCAGGTGATTGGAACGAATACGTGCCTGCTCGATGATCTTCGAGGTTTCATCACGCGCGCCACGCAGAATGCGCTCGGCTTCCTGTTTGGCTGCCGCCAGCTCTTTATCCGCGCGGTCGGAAGCACTTAAACCTTCCGCTATTTTCTGTTCGCGTTCATGCATCGCCTTCTGAAGAGGCGGCCACACGAACTTCATGCAGAACCAGACAAAGATCGCAAACGAGATCAATTGTCCGATTAATGTCAGGTTGATGTTCACAGGTCAGTACCTTTAACGATTCGTGGCAAACCGAGAGTGAAAAGCCAGTTCTTCGTTCAGGACGCTTAGTGACCAGCAACAACGAAGATCAGGTACAGGGCGATACCAACACCGATCATCGGAACGGCGTCAAGCAGACCGGTCATGAGGAAGGTACGACCCATCAGCTGGCTGTCCAGCTCAGGTTGGCGAGCGATGGACTCGAGCAGACGGCCACCCAGCAGGCCAAAGCCGATACCCGTACCAACAGCGGCCAGACCGATCATGATAGCTGCAGCAACATAGACAAGTTCTTGCATGGCGAGTAACTCCAGATTAAGCCAGATTTCGACGGTTGTTTAAGATGCAGTTTCTCAGATTTCTCTGCTGATCCACTGCACGTTCTGCAAGGGAATAATGCTCTATTTCTCAGTGCTTCTCATGTGCCTGGCTGAGGTACACCACAGTCAACATCATGAAGATGAAGGCCTGAAGCGGAATGACAAGCACGTGGAAGATGGCCCATGGTGCACTCAGCACCCACTGTACCCACCAAGGCAGCAGTGCGATCAGGATAAAGATGACCTCGGCAGCGAACATGTTACCGAACAGTCGCAGTGCCAGAGACAGCGGTTTGACGAACAGACCGACCAGCTCAAGCACCAAGTTGAAGGGGATCATTGCCCAGTGGTTCATCGGCTGAGACGTCAGCTCTTTAACGAAACCACCCACACCTTTGATCTTGAAGCTGTAGAAGAGAATCAGCAGGAAGACCCCGATCGACAGACCGAAGGTGATGTTGACGTCCGCTGTGGCCAGGGTACGCATATGCGGGGCGCCCAGCATGCTAGCGATCAGCGGAATGAGGTCGACAGGCAGGATATCCATGATGTTCATCATGAGCACCCAGACGAATACGACCAATGCCAGCGGCGCGATGACCGGGCTTTTACCATGGAAGGAATTGCGAACGAGGTTGCCCACGAAACCTACCAGCATCTCGACGAAGTTCTGTACCTTGCCAGGCTGATCGGAGGTTGCCTTGACCGCCACTCGGCGCAGGAACCACATCATCAAGATCCCGAGGACGAGTGCCCAACCCATGGTATCAAGGTTGATGGACCAGAAACCCATTGCCTTCGCCTGTGCAGCGTCATGGGCGGTCATCAATTGACCCGTGCTCTTGTCTAGGCCAAAGACCCAGCTTTGGAGGTGGTGGTTGATGTACTCCGAAGAGGTCATCGCTGTTTCTTGTTCGGCCATGGGTACGCCTCAAGTTCGTCAGGGAGTGACGCGCGCCTTCGTACGCCAGCAGCAGAGCTGCGGTACAAGGCAGGTCACTGCGTATGCAGAGAAAAACAGTACCGGATGCGCCGGGGGCAGCTTCACGAAAACGATGACGAACAACGCCATTGAGAGCGTAAATTTGCCAACCTGAGCGCGATACAGGTTACTCACATGTTGTTTCGCCTGTCGTGAGCCACGTGGTCGCAGAAAGCGACAAGCGAAGTACAGTGCAGGCACCATGCAGACCACGCTACCCAACAGCGCGCTCAACACGGCCCCGCTCCCGACCAGCACCCATGCCAAGGCAGCCAGCAATACCGCCGTCAGACACTGTCTGATCAGCAGCCTTGCAGGCATGTCCTGATAAGGGCGGCGCTGGGCGAGGTGAACTCGTGGTACTTGCTTCATGTGTCAGTCTTGGCCGGTTCGATAACAACCATTGAAAAGCCTTGAATCAGCAAGTCCTTGCTAGCCATACAGTTACCACCGCTGACCAAGCCACATTAAAACCATCGGGATTATATGGAACCCCGCAACGTCCGGCAAACTGCGGTCCCATATTACGCTTTTTGCGCGTTTTTGCAGGAATGGATAGCCTGCAAACCCTTTTGCGAGACAATCCGTCGCATCCGTAAGTCGCGGGCGGCAGTTGCCTTAGCGAATATGCGCCAATATTCCATCCAACTCATCAAGACTGGTATAGCGAATGGTGACATTTCCCTTTCCACTCGCCTTGTGATCAATCTTGACGGCAGCACCTAGCAGTTCACCTAACCGCTGCTCAAGCCCCGCCACATCAGCGGAGGGCTGCACTGCGGTATTTGCTGTTTCTTTCTTTTCGGCGGCAATGCGGCGAACTAAAGCTTCAGTTTGTCGCACCGTCAGTGATTTGGTCGCCACTTCTTTTGCCGCTTTGCGCTGCCGAGTGCCCTTAAGCGCCAGTAAAGCTCGGGCGTGACCCACATCAATCTCGTGTTTCTCTAGCCGCTCGCGTACGTCACTTTCCAGCGACAGCAGACGTACAAGGTTGGCGATCTGGGCGCGTGATTTGCCCACGGCATCAGCGGTCTGCTGCTGGGTCAGGCCAAACTCATCCATCAGCCGACGCAGCGCGACCGCTTCGTCGATAGGGCTGAGGTCTTCACGCTGAATGTTTTCGATCAGGGCCAGCGCCAGTGCTGTTTCATCGTCCAGCTCGCGCACGATGGCAGGCACGGTGTCCAGCTCGGCCAGCTGTGCGGCGCGCCAGCGGCGTTCACCGGCAATGATTTCATAGCGGGGAGCATGGGGCTTGCCGCTCACCAAGGGGCGAACGACCAGAGGCTGCATAATGCCGCGAGCACGAATGGAGGCCGCCAGTTCATCAAGCGCTTCCGGCGGAAATTCGCGGCGCGGCTGATACTCGCCGCGCTGGAGCTGCATGATAGGCAAGCGCACCAACTGCTCTGCCGGGGCAGTTACCGCGGAAGATGTGGCGTCGTGGGCGCTGATAGAAGAATCGTCAACAGCATTGCCTGCTGCCAAGGGCGTGTGTCGGCCACGGGAACGGGCCCCTGCACCAATCAGGGCATCCAGCCCTCTGCCCAGAGCACGTTTGCGTGTCATGAGTGCCTCTCTGCGATAGATACGATAAGTCCGGCGGTGTGCCGCTCAGTCATCACAAGCCCAGACGCTTGATCAGCTCCTTGGCCAGCACGCGGTACGCATGGGCGCCACGCGACAGCTTGGCATAGCGCGTCACGGGCATGCCGTGGCTCGGCGCTTCCGCCACGCGGATGTTGCGCGGGATAGCCGCTTTGAGCAGAGCGTCGCCGAAGTGATCGGATAGCTGCTTGCTGACGTCGCGCGTCAGCATGATGCGGTTGTCGTACATAGTGCGGACGATACCGCTGATCGCCAGATCAGGATTCACGGACGCACGGATCTGCTCGACGGTATCCAGCAGTGCTGACAGGCCTTCCAGTGCATAGAACTCGCATTGAAGCGGAATCAGCACCCCGGTGGACGCTGTCAGCGCATTGACGGTCAGCATGTTCAGGGAGGGTGGGCAATCGATCAGGATGACGTCGTAATCGGCGGCCACAGCGGCAATGGCTTCGGACAGGCTGCGTTCGTGATGTTCGTTCTGCAATAGATCAACTTCGGCAGCGGTCAGGTCACCGTTGCCTGGCAGCAGGTCATAGCCAAAATCGGTGCCTAAGATGGCATTGTAGGCCGACGTATCGCCCATCAATACATCCAGCACACTGCCGTGCTCAAGATCGTATTTATCGACACCGCTACCCATGGTGGCATGGCCCTGCGGATCAAGGTCGATCAGCAGAACGCTTTTCTTCAGGCCCGCCAGCGAAGCGGCCAGATTGACGGCTGTGGTGGTCTTCCCTACCCCACCTTTCTGATTGGTTACCGCTATGATCTGGGTCACGACGTATTTCCTTGACGACGTTGTTTCTTGTAATCCCTTGGACGTCTATTTCAACGCCGAAGGGCCGCTCGCACCAGATGACGCTCACCGGGATCGCCGGGGACGGAAAGATCGTGGCTACCAATCTGTTCGATATCGTCAGGAAGCACGTCATCCGTATCGACGCGTCCACGCATGGCCAGCCATTCCCCGCCGTCGGCCAATACATGACGGCTCAGCGAGACGAAATCATTCAGCGATGAAAACGCGCGGCTCGTGATCTGGTCGAACTGCTGATCTTCAGACAACGCTTCGATACGCTCGGGCAACGGAGTGACATTGGACAGGCCCAGCTCCATCACAACCTGCTTCTGGAAGCGCACTTTCTTGCCGTTGCTGTCCAACAAGCTGACCTGCAGTTCTGGGCGCACGATGGCTAAAATCATGCCAGGCAGTCCGGGACCGGAGCCTACATCCAGAATCCGAGGGCCTTTGACCCACGGCAGAATGGTCAGACTGTCGATGACGTGGCGCGTCATCATGGCGTTCGGATCACGCACTGCCGTGAGGTTATAAGCGCGATTCCATTTGTGCAACAGCACAACATACTGCACCAGACGCTCACGTGCCGTGGCGTCCAGTGTAAGTGACAGCGCATTCAGCCCTTCGTCGAGACGGGTTTCAAGCTGAGCAATCATGCGTTCTCCTGCGTCTGGCGGTATTCACGTTTCTTGAGGTAGACCAACAGCAGCGATACGGCCGCCGGGGTGACACCCGAGATGCGTCCCGCCTCGGCCAGCGTTTCCGGCCGCGCTTCCATCAGTTTCTGACTGATTTCCTTCGACAGCCCGTCGATGCGTTCGTAATCAAGGTCAGCAGGCAACTTGGTATCTTCATGACGACGCAGGCGTTCGATCTCATTCTGCTGACGCGCGATGTAGCCTTCATACTTGGCCTGAATCTGCACCTGTTCGATAACGTCTTCAGCCACCGCGTCATCGCCCTGCGGTAGATCGCGGTAATCAATTTCAGGACGGCGTAGCAGATCAAGCATGTTCTGCTCGCGACTCATTCCTTCCAGTTTGTCACCGAAATGCGCTGCCAGTTCGCTACCCGGCAGTACCCATGTCGATTTCAAACGGGTTGTTTCAGCATCGATCGCATCGACCTTCGCGGAGAACGCTGCATAGCGTTCATCATCGACCAGCCCCAGTTCACGCCCTTTTTCGGTCAGACGCAGGTCTGCATTGTCTTCACGCAACAACAGGCGGTATTCCGCACGGGAGGTGAACATACGATACGGCTCGCGTGTTCCCATGCGGATCAGGTCATCAACCATGACTCCGATGTAGGCCTCGTCGCGGCGCGGATACCAACCGTCCAGCCCTTTAGCACGGCGTGCAGCATTCAAACCGGCCAACAGTCCCTGCGCAGCCGCTTCTTCATACCCTGTCGTGCCGTTGATCTGGCCTGCAAAGAACAGGTTATTCATGAAGCGGGTTTCCAGCGTGTGATGCAGGTCACGCGGATCGAAGAAATCGTATTCGATGGCGTAGCCCGGACGCAGGATATGGGCGTTCTCCAGCCCTTCCATCGAGCGCACCAGATCCAGCTGCACATCGAACGGCAGCGACGTTGAAATGCCGTTGGGATACAGCTCGGGCGTATCCAGTCCTTCGGGTTCGATGAAGACCTGATGGCTGTTCTTGTCGGCAAAGCGGTGGATTTTGTCTTCGATCGACGGGCAGTAACGCGGACCAACACCTTCGATGACACCGGAGTACATCGGCGAACGGTCGAGGTTATTGCGGATGATGTCGTGGGTGCGTTCGTTGGTATGCGCGATATAGCAGTTGACCTGCCGCGGGTGCATTTCACGATTGCCCAAGAAGGACATCACCGGCACCGGCGTGTCACCTGGCTGAACCGCCAACTTGGAGAAGTCAATCGAACGTGCGTCCAGACGCGGCGGCGTTCCGGTTTTCAGGCGCGCCACGTTGAACGGCAGTTCACGCAGACGTTCCGCTAGAGCAATTGCACTAGGATCGCCAGCACGTCCCCCTCGATAGTGTTCCAGACCAATGTGAATCATCCCGCCCAGAAACGTTCCCGTACACAGCACTACTGAGGTGCTGTGGAACCGGATGCCTGCTTGCGTCACCACACCTTTTACGTCATCGCCTTCAACGATCAGATCGCTGGCTGCCTGCTGAAAAAGCGAGAGGTTGGGTTGATGCTCGAGGGTATGGCGGATGGCGGCCTTGTAAAGGACGCGGTCCGCCTGTGCGCGCGTAGCGCGCACCGCCTGCCCTTTTCGGGCATTCAGGGTACGGAACTGAATACCGCCTTTATCGGTGGCCAGCGCCATGGCTCCCCCGAGGGCGTCGATTTCCTTGACCAGATGGCTCTTGCCGATGCCACCGATGGCCGGGTTACAGGACATCTGTCCCAGCGTTTCGATGTTGTGAGTCAGCAGAAGCGTTTTCGCACCAGTGCGCGCAGCGGCCAATGCGGCTTCTGTTCCGGCATGACCACCGCCGATGACGATGACGTCGAAGCGGTCTGGATAGTCCACGTGTGTAACCTCGATGAATGGAGCTTTTGGGGTAACGGCAACGTCAGGGAAAAATCGTTTCCATGCGAATGCGATGGGGGCAATCCGTCGGGGAGGCTGCGTTGCGGGCCGCATTATAACGTGGCTGTGGGTAACCGTCAGGGTTTTCCACATGGGCCAAGCCATAACAGTGATTCAGTACATATCTAAAGAAAAGTATTTAAAGAGAAGTTCTATTGAAGTAATGACTATTAGTCAGGCGTATTTTTGTGGATAACACATTTTTGTTCATTAGATACAGTTTGTTATGGCCTTAGTATCCTTCTGGGGAAATTCGGTATGAGCTGGGGAGATGGTTTTCATGGCCTGTGAACAACTTTCGTGATTATCCACATGGTCAGCAATCCACGGGTTGCTAACGGATCTGTACGTAAGTTGTGCCCGAGGTTATTAACGTATACGTCAAGGTAGCCTGAGGAGGCATGCCACTAGGGATAGCGAGAAGACGGGAGTGGATAACAGTGATTTTTATCCACAGCCCAATTTCCTTATTTCCAGCGCTGTCTAGAGGGTCTTTACGTGAAGGCGGGAGGTACTGCATACGATCGAAGGGCCATGGCAAGCGTCACTTGCTTGACGTGAAAAAGCCTGCCGTGTGGCAGGCTTTTCTGCATGGTGCTTGAACAGCGCTGAGGATGCTCAGTCCTTGAGGGTGTAATCGATGTTCGTCACGATGCGGACTTTCTTGATATCAGGCGTGTAGCTGTCCAGATCTTCTACTGTGAAGTACCCCTGTGAAGCGTTCTTAATCGCTCCCAAGTGGCTTTCCGAATCCGACGCGAACTGCTCTGCCGCTTTGCGGGCGTTAGCCGTCGCTTCGCGGATCATGTCGGGTTTGATGTCGTTGAGCTTGGTAAACTGGTACTGGGGGGCATAGTCATTGCCATCGTACAGTCCGGATGACAGCAACACTCCTTGGCTGACCAGATCGCCTGTATGACGCGAAGCCGTGCGAACGGTTTCTACCTTGGATGTGCGCACGACGACAGCAGCAGAGCCGGTGTAGCGGTTGACGATCGGTTTGTCGGAAGAACCGTATTCGTTGCGATCGCTGACTTTCATCGGTGAGAGGCTAAGCTCGCTGTCTTCGAACCCTTGCTGGCGGAGGAAGGCTCGGGTCAGATTTTCGCTTTTCTGCAGTTCGACCTGCAGCGAGGCCAGATCCTTGGCTTCTACACGGAAATAGACGGGCCAGAGTGCCATGTCGGCTTTCAGTTCGCGTTCGGCGACCCCTTTGACGGAGGCGATGCGGTTGGACTCCTGCCAGATCTTGCCGACCGTGCGCAGGTAGCTGCCGCCCCAGACCAAGCCTACGGCGATCAGGCCGCCCAGCACGGCACCTGTCAGTAGGTTGCTTCGTGAATGGCTCATTGAAATATCCCTGTGAAATAGGAAGGGTGCGAGGAGGGTTCCTCTCTTCTTTTGTAGCGCAGAAGAAGTGTATCGCAACGTGTGTTCATGAAAGGTGAAGGCAGTGATGAAAATGCCCTTGCTTCCAACAAGGCAAGCAAGGGCATCGGTGGAGGCTTAGGGGCAAAAGAATCAGATGGTGAAGGATGAACCGCATCCACAGGTCGAGGTCGCATTCGGGTTGTGCACCATGAAGCGAGCTCCCATTAGGCCCGTTTCAAAGTCGACGGTTGATCCTATTAGATACTGATAGCTCAGCGGATCAATGACGACAGCAACGCCGCCGTTATCGATCAGCGTGTCGTCTTCTTCAAGGTCACGCGTCAGGTCGAACCCGTACTGGAAACCTGAGCAGCCACCGCCCGTCACGTAGACGCGCAGCTTGAGATCGTCGGCCTGTTCCATGTCCATCAGCTCACGGACGCGGGTAATCGCGCTCTCGGTCAGCACCAGCGGTGCTGCGGGATGTTCGGCACCACTCATGGCAGCCTCCTATGCTTGAGCGCCCGTCACGGCGCGGCTGGCGCGAGCGTGGGGGCGAAGAATCATTATCATTGGTGGACAGTGTATCACTGCAGGTTACTAGGTCTTCAGTTTCCTGATTGAATATGACAATGACCATCATGGCCGCCGACCGTGTAACGTTTTTGAGCGGCGGTGGGGCTTCGGTCATATGCTGAAAGCGTTGGGCAAGGAATGCCTTCTCTTTACATTCAGGGAGTGACGACGATGCAGACGTGGAGTCAGTGGGTATTGGGTGGCCATATCATAGCCTTTGTATTCTGGAGTGCGGCGCTATTCGGTATGGCGGGGCTGCTGGTGCACCATGCGCAGGCGGCAAAGGAAAACGATGCGCTTGGATGTGCGCGCTTCTCTATCATGGAAAAACGACTGTTCCGTGGCATCATGAGCCCCGCCATGCTGGCGGTCGTCGTTTTCGGTATCCTGTTGATCGTGCTCAACACGGGGGTACTGACCCGTGGCTGGCTCTATATCAAGGCGGCTCTGGTCATCATCCTTATCGGACATCAACATTTCTGTCTGGCGCAGATCAAGCGCCTGGCGGCCAATCAAGGCCATAGTCCGCTGTACTACCGTGCCCTAGCGATCGTACCGGCCGTGTTAGTCGTGGCCATTATTCTTTTGAGCGTACTGCGGCCCTATTAAGCGGCCGGCGTCGCTTATCGTTCTTTCTCGTTGCCAGCGCTTGATGGGCTGGCCGTGTCATCTTTCTTGGAGGCAAGCCCTATGACGACCTCTTCACAGCTGTTCGAACGTGCGCAACGGCACATCCCTGGCGGCGTGAACTCTCCCGTACGCGCTTTCAAAGGGCTGGGTATGGCGCCCGTGTTCATTGAACGCGCGCAGGGGCCTTACCTCTTTGATGTCGAAGGTCAGCGCTATATCGACTATGTCGGGTCGTGGGGGCCGATGATTACAGGGCATGCTGATCCCGATGTTCTGAAGGCCGTCCATGAGCGCGTCGAAAAAGGGCTGTCTTTCGGTACGCCGACAGCGATCGAAACAGAGATGGCTGATTTGATCTGTACGCTGGTGCCGTCGATGGATATGGTGCGTATGGTCAACTCCGGTACCGAAGCGACCATGTCCGCCATCCGTCTGGCGCGCGGACACACGGGGCGCGATCGGATCGTCAAGTTTGAAGGCTGTTACCACGGCCACGTCGACTCTCTGCTGGTGAAAGCCGGTTCAGGGGCGCTGACGCATGGCGAACCCAGCTCGCCGGGGGTACCTGATGCGCTGGCCGAGCTGACCATTACCTTGCCCTACAATGACATTGATGCGGTGCGGACGCTGTTCGCTGAAAGCGGTGATGACATTGCAGCGGTGATCGTTGAACCCGTTGCGGGCAACATGAACTGCATTCCGCCGGTGGCTGGTTTTCTGGAAGCGCTGCGTGACGTAACTGATGCGTGCGGCAGCGTGCTGATCTTCGATGAGGTCATGACTGGCTTCCGTGTGGCGCTGGGCGGTGCCCAAGCGTACTACGGCATCACGCCTGACCTGACCTGCCTAGGCAAGATCGTGGGCGGCGGTATGCCGGTCGGTGCTTTTGGTGGCAAGCGCGAGATCATGGCGAAACTGTCGCCGCTGGGACCTGTCTATCAGGCAGGGACGCTGGCAGGCAATCCGCTGGCCATGTCGGCGGGACTGACACTGCTCAATAAGATTCGCGCACCGCATTTCCACGAGCGACTGGCCGATAAGGTAAATCAGCTGTGCGATGGGCTTGAATCCCGCGCTCGGGCGGCGGGCATTCCCTTGCTGACGCATCGCGCGGGCGGTATGTTCGGCGTATTCTTTACCGATCAGCCTGTCGTGGACGGCTTTGAACAGGCGACGGCCTGCGATGCCGAAGCGTTTCGCCGTTTCTTCACATTGATGCTGGAACATGGGGTCTATCTGGCGCCATCCCCTTACGAAGCGGGGTTCATGTCGGCCGCACACAGCGACGACGATATCGCACACACCCTGCAGGCAGCAGAAGAAGCCTTTGCCCGCATGGTCGGCGCTGCCTAGGCATGGCGCGCGATGCCGTGCCTGTTTACACTATCGGCATCGCGTAGTCGGTACGGCCGGCGTTCGCTACACGGCTCATGTTCCTGTCGATCAGGCATGAGCGCGACGATTTTTCATGACCATCAGGAGAGCACCGCGTGATCCGGACACTGCCATCGCTGCTCAAGCGCCTTGCCCATTACGGGTATCTCGACGATACCACCCTTGGTGATGTAGACAGCCTGTCGGGTGATGCGTTGACCTCGGTGCTGTATAGCATCGCAGACAACCTGATGGCTCGACGCAAAGCCCCTTCGTGGCCCGATGCGCGCTATCAGACGCCCAACGATGCTTTCGATGACTGCATTTCCCGCTTTGACGGCGTCGACCTGAATCCTGAAGAACGGGAAATTCTGGCGCAGCTGCGCCCTTGGGGCCGAGAAGCCTATGCGCGCCTAGCGCCCACCTTCCAGAAACGTCGCGATGACGGTTTTACCGTTCCCGCTCTGGGCATTGCCGAAGGCGATGTGTGCGGTGATCTAGCGGTGATGGCGGCTGAAAGCCTCAGTCACGATCAACTGCGTACGGCCAACGTTATTGCCGATCGCTACCTCGAAGAAACCGGCGACTACGCCACGCTGCGCGTGCTGATCTACTTCATCGCGTATGTGTGCCTGTATCGCGCGTTGGAAGTGGTCAATGATCCTGAATCGCGCCTGGCGTATCTGCGTGAGGCGGGCTGGGTGGCCGAGTTCCGCGTGCCGTATCTGCTGATCGGTACGGGCGTGCACGGCAGCGGCAAGGGGGATTTCACCTACTCGGCGATGAAAGAGCTGGGGGGTATCCGTATTCGTGCCAACGTCGAGCGTGCGCGCATTCTCGGAAAGTCGGTGGCCAATACGCCCGATGACTTTGATGAAGCCACTACTGAGCAGACCTATCGCCGCATGGCTCATATCACAGGGCTGCTGCTGGAAGCCGGCTATCCGGTATACATTGACGGCAGCTGCCTGACACGTGCACAGCGATCACTGCTGCGCAACGAGGCCGAGGCACGCGGTCTGGCGGTCATGATCGTCAGCTTTGAGGCCGACCAAGCGACGCTGGAAGCCCGTGTGGCCGAACGCCAGCGCAAGGTGGGGCTGCCGGTCGAAGACGGTCTGCGCATCCTCAGCGAGCAGCAGGCGCGCTTCGAGCCGTTCGATGATGAAGAGCTGTTTCATCTGGTGCATCTGGACACGACCCAGCCTGACGCCAACGACACGCTGGTTGCGCTGATTCGAGAGAACGTACGCATTCCCGGTACGACGATTCCCATCCCTCCGTTCAGCTGAGGCTGAGCGTCCTACGTCAATTCCCTTCAAAAAAACGATCAGGCCACGGTGGTGACGCCGTGGCCATGATATGACCGATACGCTGCACGAGAACGATATGGCGACGACTTCACAAGCCGTAGTGCTGGCCAGTGGCAACGCTGGCAAGCTGCGCGAATTCCAAGAACTGCTGGCTCCGCTGGGTATCACGCTGAGCAGTCAGGCCGATCACGATGTCCCCGAGGTTGAAGAAACCGGGCTGACCTTCGTCGAAAACGCACTGCTCAAGGCGCGCGCGGCATCCCGTCATACCGGCCTGCCCGCATTGGCTGATGATTCAGGGCTGGTTGTCGATGCGCTGAATGGCGCACCGGGTATCTATTCCGCACGTTACTCTGGCGAGCACGCTGATGATGCCGCCAACAACCGCAAGCTGCTCGATGCACTGCGTGATGTGCCGGAAGGTCAGCGCCAGGCGCATTACTGGTGCGCGCTGGTCTATCTGCGCCACGCCGATGATCCCGCGCCGTTGATCATTCAGTGCGGCTGGAAAGGCGACATTCTCTCCCTGCCGCGTGGTGAAGGTGGCTTTGGTTATGACCCGCTATTCTGGGTGAGTGAAGCGGGTATGAGCGCTGCCGAAATGAGCCGTGCCGAGAAGAACCGTCTCAGCCACCGCGGACGCGCCGTCGCCGAGTTCATCGACGCATTGAAGGCTGATAACGCTTGATGACTGTTGAGACAGGCTTGCCGCCGCTGTCGCTGTATGTGCATGTGCCGTGGTGCGTGCGCAAGTGCCCCTACTGCGATTTCAACTCGCACGGCATTGGACGTAATGCAGTGTTGCCCGAAGAGGACTATCTGGCGGCGCTGTTGGACGATCTGGCGCAAGAATGCGCACTGATCACTCCGCGCCCGCTGCACAGCATCTTCATCGGCGGCGGAACGCCCAGTCTGATGTCGCCCGCGTTCTATGAGCGACTGTTGCAAGGCATCGACGCACGCATCGGTATGGCTGCCGACATCGAAATCACTATGGAAGCCAACCCGGGCACGTTTGAACAGGCGCGCTTTGCCGGGTTCAGAGCGGCGGGCGTTAACCGGCTGTCCTTGGGTATCCAGAGTTTCGATGACCATGCGCTGCAGGCCTTGGGGCGTATCCACAGTGGTGACGATGCCTATACGGCGGCCGATCGTGCTCGCGCGGCGGGGTTCGACAATATCAACCTTGACCTGATGCACGGCTTGCCGGGGCAGACGGTCGAGGCGGCGCTGGGAGATATCGAACGGGCGCTCTCAATCCAGCCCTCGCATCTGTCGTGGTATCAGCTGACCCTCGAGCCAAATACCGAGTTTTTTTCGAAACCGCCTGCGCTGCCCGAAGAAGAAATCCTGTGCGATATTCAGGACGAAGGGCATCGTTATCTGTCAGAACACGGCTTCGAACGCTATGAAATATCAGCCTATTCGTGTCGCGACACGGCACGTGATTACCGTTCGCGCCACAATCTGAACTACTGGCAGTTCGGCGATTATCTAGGCATCGGCGCGGGGGCTCATGGTAAGCTGTCTACCCGCTCGTCGACGGGTGAACTGACGCTGATGCGCCGCTGGAAAACGCGTCAGCCGGAGGCCTATCTGCGCCGCCGTCACGACCCCCGCGGCTATCTCGCAGGACAGCGTGAAGTGGCTCGCGATGAGCGTGGGCTAGAGTTTCTGATGAACGCATTGCGTCTTGTCGACGGTGTTGACCGTGAATGGTGGGCATCGCGGACCGGCCTTGCCATGGCCGAGCTGGACGCACAGACCCGTGAGGCATGCGCCCGTGGGTTGCTGGATGAACATTCGACGCGGTTGAAGGCCAGTGAACAAGGACTATTGTTCCTGAATGACCTTCTTGCGTTATGTGACCTCGATGACAAGGACTGACGGCACTCGTACGGGCTGCCGATGTCGGTGATGAAGGAGAATGACCGATGAATCGTAAGACACTGTGGGCACTGCCTTTGGTTGGCGTGCTGGGCCTGGCGGGATGTGCCTCTTCCTCTTCCGTAGCCGAGCAGCAGAGCGCGCCGATGGCTCGCCCTTCTGCATCGCAGCAGCTGGACGCTCAGGAACAGCGCCTGCGCCAGAAAACTCAGAATATCAACGGTATCAGCGTGATCCGCACGGCCGATACGCTGCAGATGAGCATGCCGGGTTCCATCACCTTTGCGAATGACAAGGCCACGCTGTCCAGCACCATTCGTCCGGTGCTGTCTGACGTTGCGACCATTCTGAAGGAATTCCCGGATACGGCGACCGTCGTTGACGGCTACACCGACTCCAACGGTCGTGCGGCCTACAACCTGCGCTTGTCCGAACTGCGTGCGCAGTCGGTGGCCAATGCGCTGGTACAGGGGGGCGTCGACATTCGCCGTCTGTCCACCAAAGGACACGGTGCATCTGACTTCGTCGCATCCAACAAAACGGCCAAAGGGCGTGCCCAGAACCGTCGCGTAACGCTGACGCTGGTACCGCCGCACTATGACAACCAGCCGATTCCGGGCCAGATCATTCCTGGTCAGAAGTAATCGCTACGTTTTACCACGCAGTATATGCTGACGTGATGGACAGGCCCGGGTTTCCCGGGCCTGTTTACATTCAAGGCTGTCCGTTCGAGAACCAAGGAGATTGCCGTGCTTGCCTACCAGCACGCTTACCATGCAGGCAACGTTGCCGATGTACACAAGCATGTTACCCTCAACGCCCTGCTGGCCCGCCTGCACGGCAAGGCTTCGGCCATTACCTGCGTGGACACCCATGCGGGGCGCGGCATCTATCCCCTCGATGCACAGGAAACCCAGCGCGGTGGCGAGTACATCACTGGCGTAATGCCACTGTGGGAACAGCGCCAGAAGCTGTCTGATCGCAGCCCCGTGCTGAAAGAATGGCTCGACGATCTGGCCTCGCTTAACCCAGAGGGCACGCTGTCCTGCTATCCCGGTTCGCCGTGGTGGTTTGGTCATACACTGCGCAACCAAGACACGCTGGCACTTTTCGAGCTGCACCCCGGTGAAGTGAAGCACCTCGAAGAAGCCCGCGAGGCGTTGCCCCACAATGTGCGGGTGACGTACGGTGATGGCCCTGAAACGCTGCTCGATCAGCTGCCGTTTCCGACACCTCGTCTGTGTGTGCTGATTGATCCGTCATACGAGATCAAAAGTGAATACGCGCAGATGGCCGATGTGCTGGCGGCAACGGCCCACAAGGTGCGCCATGCGATTGTGGCGATCTGGTATCCGCTATTGCCGGAAAATCGCCATCAGGCGTTGCTGGAAGGGATCGTGGACTACGATGTGCGCAAGGTTTGGCGCAGCGAACTTATCTTCCGCGATCCGTCTGCCGGCCGGGGTATGTACGGCTCTGGGCTGGTGATCATGAATCCGCCGTGGCAGCTGGATTCGATCCTGAACGACGCTTTTGGCATCATTGCCGCATGCTATGGCGAGCAGGCCTCGCATCGCAGTGGTTGGCTGGTCGAAGAATGACCACTCTTTCATCGTAAGGAGCGATATCATGGCTCACACAGCAGAGGCGCTGGTCATCATGGCCGAGTTCACTCTGACGCTGGAAGGCGTACACCGGTTTCTGGACATTGCGCGTCAGGATGCCCGCGATTCAGTGGCCAACGAGCCGGGCTGCCAACAGTTCGATGTCCTCATCAATGAAGACGACCCGCTACAGGTGACGCTGCACGAAGTCTATGACGACCAGCAGGCTTTCGAAGCACATCTGGCAGCACCGCACTTTGTGCCTTTCCGCGACGAGACGCCCGCGCTGATCGCTTCGCAGAAAGTGCGCAGATTCACACGCAGTGCGCGCTGAGCGCCTCTGTCATCACGTTCGACGTAACAAGGGCAGGACAGTGTATGTCCGGAAAAGTATTGCAGCTGTGCCTTTCCAAGGGCGCAGGCGGGCTTGAAGTGTATCTGGCCCGTATCATCACCGGGTTGCAGCAGCAGGGCTGGACCGTCTACGGCGTCGCGCTAGAAGGAACGCGTGTTGCCGAATACATGCATGCCGCGGGCATTCGGTATCGTGCCAGAAAGAGCCAGGCACGTGCGCTGATGAGCGTCCGTTCCATCGTGCGCTGGATGCGTCTCGAAGGCATTGATGTCATCCACTGCCACAAATCGAGTGATCTGAGGCTGGCTGCTCTCATCAAATGCTTTCTGCCGCGCACCAAGCTGATCTATACCGATCATGTGGGCAGCAAGCGTGAGAAGAAGGATATGTTCCACCGCTGGGCATATGGCAAGGTGGATCGTGTACTGTCGATTAGCGATGAAACTCGCGAGCGCAACGTTAAGGCGCTGCCGTTGCCTGCCGACCGTATCACTCGCCTGCATCATGGCATCGAGATTGACCAGTTCCCACCGTTGGCGTCGATCGAAGCGCGTCATGCACTGCTGAAAGAGCTTGATTTGCCGACCGACCGTGCCACGATCTGCCTGCCCGCACGTGTGGCAGAAGGCAAAGGCCATGATGTCTGGGTTGAAGCGCTGGCACAGCTTCCTGACGGTCTGCCGTGGCACGGCGTGATCTTGGGCGGTACGGTGTGGTCTCAAGGGGGCGATGAAGACTACGTCGAGCGCATCGAAGCACTGATCGAACGTCTTGGCCTGGCGTCGCGCATTACATTTACCGGGCATCGCTCCGATATTCGCCGCCTGTTGCCCGCCTTCGACGTGCTCTGCATCCCTTCGCGCAACGAAGCGTTTGGCCTGACCGTTATCGAGTCGATGGCTGCGGGACGGCCTGTCGTCGGCTCCAACAGTGGTGCCATTCCCGAACTACTGGCGGAAGACAGTGGTCTGCTGGCCACTTACGACGATCCCGCATCATGGGCGGCCCAGCTGGCTCGCTTGTTGAAAGATGAATCGCTGCAGGAAACGCTTGGTCGCAGAGGGCGCGAGCGGGTAGAAGCTCATTTTTCGCAGCAGCAGCACGTGGCCAAACTGATCCAGCTGTACACGGACCCGACTAATATCGGCCCTGTGCTGTAGCGAATTCCCCCGCAAGGGAAGACGGTAGCAAATTATCGAGACGTTGCGTTCTTAGGGTGTCGTAAGCTGGTGAGCGACAAGTGCTCGTTATAGCCTCGATCCAGACGAAAGCATAAGGTAGATCGCGAGGAAGCAGCGGATAACTATAACAATAATGCGCTTTCTCGGCGGCCATATAACAAGAACAATGAGGCCGGGGATACGTCAGTTTGCGCACCATTGACCTGCTAATAGGTCATGGTGCTCTTTTAATTGTCTAAGTGCTTATGGACGTTATCTTTGATATGCACTTAGGATGAACGCTTCCCGAGACTATCGAGAAGGAAGCGCTATGTGTACGCAGATCGTTCCAGCCTGTTCTGAACATGCCTCTGATGTCAGCATCATGATTCACGACATGCTGGAACTGTTTCTGGCAGGAAGCCCCGAACAGGTGCAGGTTTCCTTTTTTGAACGTTATCTTTCCACCGACGCGATTCTCACCTATCTGTTGGATAATCATCACGATTATTACGTTATGCAAGCCGAGCACGGTGAAATCATCGGGGTGATCGGCCTTCATGACGCGCGTCACGTTCGCCACCTGTTCGTTGCCCGGGATCACCATGGCAAGGGGTATGCCCGCCAGCTCTGGGCCCATGTGCTTCCTCTAATGAAGGCCAGAGCATCGCTGGAAAAGCCGTTTACCGTCAATGCCAGCGTCTACGCTATTCCCGCTTACCGGGCCTTTGGCTTCGTTGGCCGTGACGAAGCCCTTTGCTGTGAACACGGTATACGCTATCTACCCATGAGCCGCCCTGCAACGCTATAAAAACGCCACTTATCAATGATCTACCTTTGCTGACCGATGGCAGGGTTCTCTCGCTAGAAGCATGGCGATATTGGGTCGTGCTTCTGATGTTCTGTGCTATTAATACCCTGATTTAATAGTTAAATTTATTCTTGCATGGTCTCTAGTCTGTTCCATTTCACTCGTCATTCAGGGACTGGCGCCAGCATGACGCTTGGTCGCGTCATGCGCAGAGCGTACGAAAATTGATGCCATTAGTTCTTTTTCTATAATATAAAAATAAAGTGTTATTCTATTTATGACAGTGCTAGTAGGCGCGTTAATAATTAATAAAATGGCTTTTTATGATAGATAAAAGTGGCATTATATATAGCGTTATACG
Organism: Zymobacter sp. IVIA_12111.31 C1; assembly: GCF_047495495.1. Classification (GTDB taxonomy): domain Bacteria; phylum Pseudomonadota; class Gammaproteobacteria; order Pseudomonadales; family Halomonadaceae; genus Zymobacter. The sequence goes on along the minus strand of NZ_CP179930.1, from coordinate 11,021 downwards.
CTAGTTAGTTTGTTCTTAAAGTCGTCTGGAGTGTGCGTAGAATGCGGGGTTAAGGGGCGTTGTGCTTGCTTTTGGAATAATGACGGGGAAAAGCCATCTTATCGAATAACACCTTCTTGCTCGAGCATCATTAAATGCTTTCTCGACAACCGCCGGGGGTAGTTATTATTTTATAAAATTGGCACTATAGCCGTGCAGTATATTGCTGCAATGTATTGATAATAATAACAATAGGGGAAACATCATGTCTGTTGAATCCGTCCGCAATCTGCTGAACTACACCACCGTCTATGCTGGCTTCGATGTCAAGGGCCTCGATACTTCTCGTCGTGACGCTTGGGTGAGCCTGGTTCATTCCGGTGAACTGACGTACCGCATCACTGAACGAACGCCTGAACTCGACCGTATCGAAGACCTCTGCTCGCAGGTAACAATGTCCTTCTACAGCCTGACGCTGTGGGCTTTCCATGCGGGCAGCCGTGCGTTGGCGCTGATCCAGGAGATGCTGGACGAAAACATGGACCGTACTGACGAAATCAAGGCGCTGATCGAAGCGACGCCGCTGGATGACGACGATGATGGTTACGGCTATGGTTCGGCTGACAGCTATGGCGTTCAAGCCGTAGAAGAAGGCTATGGTGACGCGTCGGTTGCCAAATAAGGCAGCGACGAGCCGTACATGACAGCAAATGGCTAAATGACAAAAGGCTCACCCCCTTCTGGGGGTGAGCCTTTCTTGTTGCAGGATAGCGGTAGCGTTACTGACGGGGCAGAGCGTCAAGCTGCTGCGCGATATTATCTGCCAGCTGCTGGACGTTGCTGTCCAGTGCGTCGACAAGGGCGGCATAGCCGTCCTGTGCGAGCGGTTCTTCATACGAGAACGCGTGCTGGCGGATGATGTGCCGTTCGGCATCCAGAATACGGTACAGGCCACTTACGACGGCCTTGCCGTCATAGCGTCCCTGAAACTGGTTGATCTGAACGGTGACGTAGTAGCTAGGCACGTCGGCAGAATCGCCCGTCATCAGGCTGACGGTACGGGTGCGGTTCGACAGGGCCTGATACAGCGAACGGTCAAGTTGGCTCGATAGGGTGTCAGCCCAGAGGTTGTTGCGGGCTTCGTTGACCTCGATAGGTGAGGTCTGGAAGACGATCCCGTTGACCTGTAACTGCCCCGCCAGCTGGACGGGCATGATCAAGGCCCCTTGCTTGAGGGCAGCAGAGGCCGCTTGCGGTGCGACCAGCGGGTGCTGGGGCAGCGTGTACTGGTGAGTGGCAACGGGCGAGCTACCACAGCCCGCCAGTAGCATGCTCAGCAGCAGCGCAGGCCATGACCTGCGTGCCGCCCGCGATAAAAACGTCAGTCGTGGAAACATGGCCGATTGCCTCATGGGTGCGCCTTCGGTTGAGGATCTTTGGCATTGCCGCCGTCGAAGATCAGAGCATTGGGCTTGTCGCTGATCTTACGAACCGCGGGCTGGGCATTGCGCAGCAGCTGGTTCAGCTGCGTAATCGTGCCCTGTAGCTCGCGATAGGTCGGCGATTGCTGCGAGAACCCATCCATTGTGTTGCGCAGTGAACGGATCGACTGCTGGATGTCTGCTGGCAGCTGCTGGAACGTGGGCGATGCCATGACGTCGTTGAGCCCTTTGACCGTACGGGTCAGCTGTTCCGTCATATCGCTGGTGTTCTTCAGCGTCGTGTTGAGATTACCCACGACAGATCCCAGCTGCAGCGAGTTCAGGTTATCCAGCAGCGTCGAGACCTTGCCCGTAATCTGGCTGAAGCCGCCCGGCTGGCTCGGGAATACCGGCTTGCCATCGTACAGCTGCGGCTGGTAGGGCGAGGGCTTGTCGACCACGCTCAGATCGACGAACAGCGCCCCAGTCAGCATGTTGCCTGTTACCAGTGAGGCCCGCAGGCCGTGTTTGATCATGGCGTCGAGACGCTGACGCGTATTGCGCAGATCCTCGTCGGTGACCACCGGCTGGAGGCGCTGAGGCTCAATGCGGATCAGCACCGGAATGCGGAAGCCCTGCTGGTTATTGTCGCTGAGGCTTTTGATGTGCCACGGCAGTGCAGTCACTGTCCCGATGCGCAGGCCACGGTACTCGACCGGCGCGCCTTCGATCAGTCCGCGGACCGAGTCGTCGACCATCACCACGTACTCAATGTACTGGTTGTAGCTGCCCTGTTTGGCGTCGTCTTCATCATTGTAGAGACGGAAGCGGGTGTTCTCAGCAACGGTGGGGCCGGGATCGACGCCGTCCGTCACTTCGAAGGTGACGCCGCCGCTGACCAGCGTTTCCAGTGACCCGATGCCCGCCTTGAACCCTTCCGACGTTAGCGTGAAGTTAACTCCCGACGTCAGCCAGAAATGGGTGTTCTGAGTGATCAGGTCACGATATTCGTGGAAGATGTAGATATCGTAGTGGATTTTGCGTTCTTTGGGGTCGAACGTTGATGATTCCACGCGGCCGACCGTATACCCCTTGAAGATGACGGGGTCACCGACGCTGAGCGAACTGGTGCTATCGCTGTCCAGCCCGATACGCAGGCCGTTGGCGTCGGCCAGTGCGATGGGGGGCTGATCGAGCACGTCGAACGTCTTGATCGGCTCGTCTTCGGTCATATCGGGCAGGAGCTCGATATAGGTACCGGACAGCACGGTACTAAGACCGCTGATGCCTTCAGGGCCGATGCGAGGCTTCACGACCCAGAAGCGGGCGTTCTGACCGAGCAAGTGTTCGTATTCCGGGTTGAGGCGCGCCTTGATGAACACGCTGTGCGCGTCGTCGGACAGTTCAACGCGATTAACTTCGCCCACCTTGACGCTGCGTGCGCGGATCTCCGTGCCGGCCTGAATGCCCTCGGCACTCTGGATCGACAGGGTGATGATCGGCCCGGTCTGGGTGATGGCGTGGATGACCATCCATAACCCGATCAGCAGTGCCAGCAGCGGCACGAACCAGATCGGCGAAATGGCATCGCTGAGACGTTTAGCCCTGCTCTTGGGTGCTGTCGAAGGCTGCATCGGCAATATCGTCCTGTCCTGATGAAGTGTGCGAGGTCGTCATGACCTCTTGCAGGGAGGTGTTCTGGCGGAGAAAAGCGTCTTCGGCGGCGTCCCACATGAGGCGAGGATCGAAGCGTTCCGCGGCGACCATGGTGATGACGACAACGCTAGCGAAGGCCACGATACCGTGTTCGGGAATGATCGCCATCAGTGCTCCCAGCTGCACCATTGAGCCTAGCACTGTCACGACGAAAACGTCGATCATCGACCAGCGGCCGATAAAGTGCGTGACATGATAGAGGCGCATGCGGTTGCGATAGCGAAACGGCAATGGTTGACGCGTCTTCAGGCACAGCCACAACAGTGCCATCAGCTTGGCCACGGGCACCATCACGCTGGCGAAGAAGATCACCAAGGCGACGGGATAGTCACTGTAGCCGATCAGCAGCAGCACCCCGCCAATGATGGTCTGGTGGGCATGATCTCCCAGCTGGTTGATGGTCATGACCGGCCACAGCATGGAAGGAATATAGAGCATGGCCGCTACCAGCAGCAGCGCCAGCGTGTGCTGGATGGAGTTGCGCGTACGGGCATGGAGCACTTCGTTGCAGCGTGTGCAGCGGCCGTGGCCGTGTTCATCGACCTGTCCGGGCTGCTGGCAGACATGACAACAGGTCATGCCCTGCTGCAGGCCACGCTTGGATGTGTCCATCTCAGGGGCGCGGCATGGACCTCCGAGCGCCTCCCATATCTCGTTCCAGCTGGTGTGGGCGACCGTCAGCAACGTTAGCAGGCTGAACCCGCAGAAGGTCCAGAATGATATCCCGACGCTGATCGATGCCATCGACATGATCTTGATCAGGCTAACCAGTACCCCGACCACGAAGATATCCGGCATGACCCACGTCAGGGAATAGTGCATCAGACGTGCCACATAGCGAGCGCGGCCTGACTGCCGACGCAGAGCCAGAATCAGATAGAGGTAGAGGGTGCCAATGAGGTACAGCGCAGGCAGTAGCAGCACGAAGATCACGAACAGTAGCGTCAGAACGGGATAGTTCAGCACCATGGGAGTCGTGGCCGCCTGAGGCAGCGTGATCGAGTGCGATATGCCTGAGGAAGAGAAAGAGATGTAGTCGTAGCTGAGCGAGAACGCCAGCAGGATCAGCGCCGTGATCGCCAGTGCCGCCGGTGTACCAATCGGCACATGGCGGCGCTTAAACAGCACGTGACCGCAATAGCGGCAGTGTGCACGTTCACCGCGTGCCAGTTCCGGCAGCGTACTGACGGTATCGCACATCGGGCAGACGCGCTGCCGGGTCACGGGGTGGCGCTTATCAGGCTGTATGCGTAGTGACGTCATCCTGACTCCATAAAACAGACAAGCAGCCCCAGTGAATGAGGCGGCTTGTCTGAGCGTACGATAATGGTCGGAATGGACGTCCTAGCGACGCTATACGTCCAGATTGGCCACCAGCGCATTGTTTTCGATGAATTCGCGGCGAGGCTCGACTTCATCACCCATCAGAGTGTTGAACATCAAGTCCGCTCCAACGGCATCTTCGATGGATACGCGCAGCATACGGCGCACTTCTGGGTCCATCGTGGTTTCCCACAGCTGCTCGGGGTTCATTTCACCCAGCCCTTTATAGCGCTGGATGCTGAAACCACGCTGAGCTTCGCCCATCAGCCACTGCAGTACCTGATCGAAGTTTTCGACCGGTTTACGGCGTTCACCGCGTGCAACAAACGCGCCTTCTTCCAGCAGACCTTCCAGCTCGCGGCCCAGCGCCATCATGGCGGTGTAGTCGGCGGAAGCGAAGAATCCTGCTCCCAGCGTATGGTCATGCTTCACGCCATGAGCATTCACCGTCACAGACGGGAAGAACATGCTGCGTTCAGCGTCATGATAGGTGCCCACTTCGTACTGAGCCACGCCTTCATGGACAGACAATGCGTCGAGACGTTCCTTCAGCGGTGACAGCCATGCTTCTACGGCGGCTTGATCGCGCAGCTGCTCGGTCGTCAGCGCCGGAACGTAGACCATCTCGCGCAGGATATCGAGCGGGTAGACGCGGGCCAGCCGGTCGAGGCGGTGCATGACGTCACGATAGCGATGGATCAGCGCTTCAAGGCGATCGCCGCTGATGCCCGGAGCCGTTTCGTTGACAAACAGTGCTGCGCCGTCCAGTGCCGTGGTGGTCAGGTACTGTTCGAGGGCCGCTTCATCCTTCAGGTACATCTCCTGCTTGCCGCGCTTGATCTTGTACAGCGGCGGCTGTGCGATGAAGATGTGGCCGCGTTCGATCAGCTCCGGCATCTGGCGGAAGAAGAACGTCAGCAGCAGTGTACGGATGTGTGAGCCGTCGACGTCGGCATCGGTCATGATGATGATCGAGTGGTAGCGCAGTTTGTCCGGATTGAACTCTTCGCGGCCGATACCACAGCCCAGCGCCGTAATCAGGGTGCCGACCTCGGCAGAGGACAGCATCTTGTCGAAGCGGGCTTTCTCAACGTTGAGGATCTTACCTTTCAGCGGCAGGATCGCCTGCGTGCGGCGGTCGCGGCCCTGCTTGGCGCTACCGCCTGCAGAGTCACCCTCCACCAGATACAGTTCGGATTTCGCCGGATCTTTTTCCTGACAGTCCGCCAGCTTGCCGGGCAGCCCTGCGATGTCGAGCGCGCCCTTGCGGCGTGTCATCTCACGCGCCTTGCGAGCGGCATCGCGTGCACGCGCAGCATCAATCATCTTGTTGACGATCGTTTTCGCTTCGGTGGGGTGTTCCAGCAGGTACTCGGAGAACTGACGGTTCATTTCCTGCTCGACCGCCGTCTTCACTTCGGAAGACACCAGTTTGTCCTTGGTCTGGGACGAGAATTTCGGATCGGGCACCTTGACCGAGATGATCGCGGTCAGGCCTTCACGGGCATCGTCACCGGTGGTGCTGACCTTGGACTTTTTCTGCAGCTCTTCGGATTCGATGTAGCTGTTCAGCGTACGTGTCAGGGCTGCACGGAAACCGGCTAGGTGCGTACCACCATCGCGCTGCGGAATGTTGTTGGTGTAGCAGTGCAGGTTTTCGTTGAAGCTATCGTTCCACTGCATCGCCACTTCGACGCCGATGCCGTCTTCACGCTCAATGTTGAAGTGAAAAACCGGGCACAGCGGTGTGCGGTTCTGGTTGAGGTGCTCGACGAACGCGCGCAGGCCGCCTTCGTAGTGGAACAGCTCTTCGCGGTTGTCGCGTTCGTCGATCAGGCGAATCGCGACGCCCGAGTTGAGGAACGACAGCTCGCGCAGGCGCTTGGCCAGAATGTCATAGACGAACTTGATGTTAGCGAACGTTTCCGCAGAGGGGCGGAAATGCACCTGTGTACCGGTGCGTTCGGTTTCACCGATGACGGCCAGCGGGCTTTGCGGTACACCGTGAACGTAGGTCTGTTCGTGAACCTTACCGCTGCGCCAGATGGTCAGCGTCAGCTCGGCTGACAGCGCGTTGACGACGGAAACACCGACACCGTGCAGACCACCGGAGACTTTATAGGAGTTGTCATCGAACTTACCGCCTGCGTGCAGGACAGTCATGATGACCTCGGCCGCCGAGACCCCTTCTTCCTTGTGGATGCCTGTCGGAATGCCGCGACCGTTATCGGAGACGGTGATGGATTCATCGGCATGGATGACGACGCGGATTTCGGAGCAGTAGCCAGCCAGCGCTTCGTCGATCGAGTTGTCTACGATCTCGAAGACCATATGGTGAAGACCGCTACCGTCATCGGTATCACCGATGTACATGCCCGGGCGTTTTCTGACGGCGTCTAGCCCTTTGAGTACCTTGATACTCGATGAATCGTAAGCGTTGTCACTCATTGCACGCTCCCTTGGAGGTTCATGGAAGACCCGCATGGCGCACCATGCGAGCCCTCTTGCAGGGTAGACGATGCGCGCGGGCACACCGTCCGTGTGTTCATGTTTCGAGCTGTCCGTCTTTCAGCCTGAAGTGGCTGACGGACGTATCGCTGCGCCAGTCGTAACCCAATGTGCTTTCGTCGATCACTGTCATGAAAGCTTGGCTCTGCTGTGCCTCCAGTTGGGCACAAAAACGCTGGCGATGTTCCAGATCCAGCTCTGCGGCCAGATCGTCGATCAGATAGATGCAGTGGCGATCTGTGTGCTGCTCAAGCAGCTGACCTTGAGCCAGCTTAAGGGCACTGACCACCATCTTTTGCTGCCCGCGAGACAGCACTTCCTGTGCCGCACGGCGATGGATGCGCAGTTTCAGATCAGCGCGCTGCGGACCCGCTTGGGTAAAGCCCATCTGGCGGTCGGTCTCGAAATGCTCGTCGAGCACGTCGTGCAGTGACCGTTGTCGATCCCAGCCGCGCTGATAGCTCAGGCTCAGCGTTGGCAGCGAGGTAAGGTCGCCCAAAATGCGATCGAACAGTGGCGACAGGGCCTCGACATAGGCCTGGCGCATGGCATCCAAACGTTCGGCAGCCTGCGCCAGCTCATGGTTCCACGTACGCAGCATCAATGGATCAATTCTATCATGTCTCGGCCTTAGCAGCGCGTTCCGCTGCTTCAGGGCGGTGCGCACCTGCTGCCAGCAGGCCATGAAGGCGGGCTGGGTATGGAATACCCCCCAATCGAGGTATTCGCGACGTGCCTTCGGAGCGCCTTCCAGCAGACGGAACGTATCGGCGTTGATCAGCTGCATTGGCAGCCAGTGCGCCAGTTCCGACAGCCGTGTCAGCGAGCTGCCCGCCAGCCGTATTTCCGGGCTTTCCGCATCGCGCTGGCGGGCCAGTCCGATGGGAACGGGCGGGTCGCCGGCGAGCTGCCCGAACAGCACCAGCTTCTCTCGTTCGAAGTGAATAGCGTTTTTCAGCTGGCGCGTGCGGAACGAGCGGGCTAGCCCCAGTACATGGAGCCCTTCCAGTACGCTTGTTTTGCCTGCGCCATTGTGGCCGGAAATTAAATTGATGGCGGGACTGGGGCGCACTGACAGGTCGGCGAGATTGCGCAGTCCCATCAGGTCGAGGCGCTCAAGCGGCATGGCGATTCACCAAAAAGGGAAAGGTACGGAAAGGCCGTCGATGCGGTGCCTCTGAACGGCAAAGCGCTGAGGCACAGACGCAAGGATGCCCATCTCGCGGGGGCGACATGGGCATCCTCGTCATCACTGCGTACCGTATGAAGGGCGCATGATAAAAACGCGAGCGCTGCGATTACAGGCGCATCGGCATTACGACGTACTGAGCCGCGACGGCCATCTTGACGTCGTCATCCAGCGCACGTTCCAGCAGTGCACTGCTGTTCGGATCGGACAGCGTGATGTGTACGCGGTCGGAGTCCAGCACATTCAGCACATCGACCAGATAGCCGACGTTGAAGCCGATCTCAAGGCTGTTGCCTTGGTAATCGACGTTGATGTTCTCTTCCGCTTCTTCCTGTTCAGGGTTGTTGGCCTGAACGCGCAGGTTGCCGCTTTCGATGAACAGGCGAACACCACGGTACTTTTCGTTGGAGAGGATCGCGGTACGGGACAGTACCTGACGCAGCTCGCCACGTTCGGCCAGTACGTGCTTGTCGCCGCCACGCGGGATGACGCGTTCGTAGTCAGGGAACTTGCCGTCGATCAGCTTGGAGGTGAACACAAACCCGCCTGTGCGTGCGCGCAGGTGGTTCGGGCCGATGACCAGCGTGATCGGCTCATCGCTGTCGTCGAGCAGGCGTGCCAGTTCGAGTACACCCTTGCGTGGCAGGATCAGACGCTGCGGAGCGGCCAGATCATACTGCCCGGTAGCGGCAGCGGTTGCCAGACGGTGACCGTCGGTTGCAACGACGCGGACTTCATCCGGTTTCAGCTCGAACAGCATACCGTTCAGGTAGTAGCGGACGTCCTGCTGTGCCATGGCGAACGATGTGGCATCAATCAGGCGCTTCAGCGTACCGCGCGGCAGCGTCAGTTCGCTGTCCTGCTTGCCTTCCTCAATGTTCGGGAATTCGGCAGCACTCAGCGTCGACAGCGTGAAGCGAGAGCGACCAGCGCGCAGCACGGCACGACCTTCTTCCAGCGCGATGTTGATCATCGTGCTGTCGGGAAGCGACTTGCAGATATCCATCAGCTTGCGGGCAGGAACCGTAGTGGCGCCTGCGGCGTCCAGCGTATCCATGTCGGCATGACCGATCAGTTCGACCTCAAGGTCGGTACCGGTCAGGCTCAACCCGTTGTCACTGGCGTCCAGCAGCACGTTTGAGAGAACCGGCAGCGTCTGGCGGCGTTCCACGACGCCTGCCACGAGAGAAAGGGGGCGCAGCAGGGCTTCGCGTGTGATGGAGAATTTCATGGCATTCCGCTCTTCGTATCTGGGCTGAAACTTCTGTCGGAAGACACACCTGCGGTGTGATTCCATAACGATATCATGGCATGACTGTAGCGCGTTTGACGACCTGCGCCTATTGCCATTGTGACCTATGCCATCGGCCTTGCGGGAACGGTCACGTTCCCACTGCCGAAGGTCTGTCCCGTGCGCCTTAGCTGGTCAGCAGGCGCATCAGGTTCTTGTAGTCCTCGCGGATATCCGCGTTTTCCTCGCGCAGCTCGGCGACCTTGCGGCAGGCGTGCAGCACGGTGGTGTGATCGCGTCCGCCGAAGGCATCACCGATCTCGGGCAGACTATGGTTGGTCAGCTCCTTGGCGAGCGCCATCGCAACCTGGCGCGGGCGTGCTACCGAGCGCGAACGGCGTTTGGAGTGCAGATCGGCCACCTTGATCTTGTAGTACTCCGCCACCGTACGTTGAATATTGTCGACGCCGACCTGCTTGTCCTGAAGCGCCAGCAGATCCTTCAGCGATTCGCGAATGAATTCCTGCGTGATGGGACGGCCCATGAAGTGAGAGTCGGCAATGACTTTCTTCAGGGCACCTTCCAGCTCGCGCACGTTGGAGCGAATCTTCTGGGCGATGAAGAACGCGGCGCTATGAGGCAGATCGACTTCTGCCTGTTCCGCTTTCTTCATCAGAATGGCAACGCGCGTTTCCAGTTCGGGCGGCTCAATGGCGACGGTCAGCCCCCAACCAAAGCGCGACTTCAGACGCTCTTCGACGCCCGCGATCTCTTTGGGATAGCGGTCCGAGGTCAGAATCATCTGCTGGCCACCTTCAAGCAACGCATTGAAGGTGTGGAAGAACTCTTCCTGCGAACGTTCCTTGCCAGCGAAGAACTGGATATCGTCGATCAGCAGAGCATCCACGCTGCGGTAGAAACGTTTGAAATCGTTGATGGCGTTGAGTTGCAGCGCCTTCACCATATCCGCCACGAAACGCTCGGAATGCAGATAGACCACGCGAGCATTCTCGCGCAGCCCCGCCAACTGATTGCCGACAGCATGCATCAGGTGGGTCTTACCCAGACCGACGCCGCCGTACAGGAACAGTGGGTTGTAGGCACCGCCAGGGTTCTCGGCGACCTGACGGGAAGCGGCGCGGGCCAGCTGGTTCGACTTACCTTCGACGAAGGTGTCGAAGGTGAAGTTGGGGTTCAGACCGCTCTGGTGCTTGAGCCCCCCCTCGACCTGCACGTGGCGCGCAGCGTTGCCACGCACGACAGCCGGTGCCTCGTCGATGTCCGCAGCAGCGGTGTCTTCGCTGTTCTGACCGAACTCAACCCGCGGCGCAGCAGGGCGCGCGCTCGGTGTGGCGGCCCCGCGCGGGCGCTCCTTGGGAGCCGCTGCCGGTGCGGCAGCCGCTCGGCGGCTACCGATACCCAGCGAGACTTTTGGCGGCTTGCCAGAGGTCTGTTCGCGCAGCAGTTCATTGATGCGCTTGAGGTACTTGTCACTGACCCAATCCCGTACGAAACGGTTGGGGGCCAAGAGGACAAGCGTATTGCTGTCCGTATCGCTTTCCACCTGCAACGGGCGGATCCAGGTGTTGAACTGCTGAGAGCTCAATTCATCCTGAAGGTATGCGAGACATTTTTGCCAAAGACCTGTCGACAC